>JAWKZS010000008.1:0-170357 GCA_041395845.1 Gammaproteobacteria bacterium | reverse complement strand
GCGTACCTGGTCGGACCGGCTGTATGAAACGCTGATTGAAACCGCCGGTGAGGATCGTGCCGGTGCGCTGTTTACCCGCTATGCGGAAGCGTTTTCGTTGAGTTACCGGGAAGAGTTTTCTACCCGCACTGCAGTGTCGGATATCGAGCATATTGAAAATCTGACGGCAGACAAACCGTTGTCAGTATCGCTGTATCGTTCGCTGGAAGATGATCCTCGGGCGCTCCGTTTCAAACTGTACCGGCTTGATCGCAACATTCCGTTGTCGGATGTGCTGCCCATGCTGGAGCATCTGGGATTGCGGGTGCTGGGAGGGCGCCCTTACCGCATCGTACTGCGGGAGGATTGCACGGTCTGGATCTATGATTTCAGCGTGCGTTATGACGGCGAGAGCACCATCGAACTGGAAAAGATCAAACAGAAATTCCAGCAGGCGTTCATTCAGACCTGGAACGGTGCTGCGGAGGACGACAGTTTCAATCGTCTGGTATTGTCGGTGGGGCTGGAATGGCGCGAGGTCGCCGTGCTGCGTGCGTACGCCAAGTACTTCAAGCAGACCGGCTTCGCCTTCAGCCAGACCTATATCAAGGATGCCCTGGTCAATCATCCCACGGTCACCCGGCTGTTGGTGGACTTGTTCGAGTTGCGTTTCCGCCCTGGTGGGGAGCATAGCGACAGCAGTGAGCAGGCATTGCGCACCCGGATTCTGGAACGGCTGGATCAGGTGGAAAGTCTGGATGAAGACCGCATCTTGCGACGTTATCTCGACATGATCGCCGGCACCCTGCGTACCAATTTCTATCAGAAAAATTCCCAGGGCGAGTATAAGTCGTATATCTCGCTCAAGCTGTCGCCGCGCACGATTCCGGATCTGCCGAGGCCGCTGCCGATGTACGAAATCTTCGTCTACTCACCGCGGGTGGAAGGCGTGCATCTGCGGGGTGGCAAAGTGGCCCGGGGCGGCTTACGCTGGTCCGACCGGCGCGAGGATTTTCGCACCGAAGTATTGGGGCTGGTGAAAGCCCAGCAGGTGAAAAATGCCGTGATCGTACCTGTGGGTGCAAAGGGCGGATTCTTCCCGAAAAATCTGCCCAAGTCTGCCAACCGGGATGAAATCATGGCGGAAGGTATCGCCTGCTATCAGACCTTCGTGCGCGGTTTGCTGGACATTACCGATAATCTGGTGGATGGCAAGGTGGCACCGCCGGTGGATGTCGAACGCAAGGATGATGATGATCCCTATCTGGTGGTGGCGGCGGATAAAGGCACCGCCTCGTTTTCCGACATCGCCAACGCCCTGTCGGAAGAATATCGCTTCTGGCTGGGGGATGCGTTCGCCTCGGGTGGGTCGATGGGTTACGACCACAAGAAAATGGGCATCACGGCCCGTGGCGCCTGGGTATCGGTGCAGCGGCATTTCCGCGAGCTGGGTATCGATGTGCAGACCCAGCCCATTAGCGTGATCGGCATCGGTGACATGGCTGGCGATGTGTTTGGCAATGGCTTGCTGCGTTCGAAAACCGTAAAGCTGGTGGCGGCGTTTAATCACCAGCATATTTTCATCGATCCGAATCCCGATCCGGAGTTGAGTTATGCGGAGCGGGATCGACTGTTCCAGTTGCCGCGCTCAAGCTGGTCTGATTACAAGCAGGAACTGATTTCGACCGGTGGTGGAATTTTCCTGCGCTCGGCAAAATCGATCCGCCTGACGCCGCAAATGAAGGAACGGTTCGATCTGAGCGTCGATGCCATGACACCCACCGAGCTGATTTCCGCATTGCTCAAGGCGCCGGTCGATCTGATCTGGAACGGTGGTATCGGCACCTATATCAAGTCCAGCAAGGAACAACACACCGACGTAGGTGACAAGGCCAACGATGCGTTGCGAGTGAATGGTCGCGATGTGCGGGCGAAAGTCATCGGCGAGGGCGGCAATCTGGGGGTGACCCAGCTGGGCCGGATCGAATATGCGCTCAATGGCGGTTTGTGCAATACGGATTTTATCGACAACGCCGGTGGTGTCGACTGTTCCGACCACGAAGTGAATATCAAGATTCTGCTCAACGACATCGTGCAGAACGGGGATCTTACGGTGAAGCAGCGTAATCAGCTGCTGGTGGAAATGACCGACGAGGTATCCCGTCTGGTGTTGGAAAACAATTACCGCCAGACCCAGGCCATCAGTATTGCCCGCAGTGAATCGGTTTACCGCATGGGGGAATACAAGCGTTATATCCAGACCCTGGTGGCATCCGGCAAATTGGATCGGGAACTGGAATTTATCCCCGGTGAAGACGAACTGCACGAGCGCATCGTCAGTGGCAAGGGCCTGATGCGGCCGGAACTGGCAATCCTGCTGTCGTACACCAAGGCCATCATGAAGGATGAGCTGCGCGATTCCACCTTGCCGGAAGACGATTACATCTGCCGTGAAATCGAAAAGGCATTTCCGGCGGTGCTGGCAGACCGCTATCGTGAACCCATGACCCGTCATAAGTTGCGGCGGGAGATCATTGCCACCCAGGTCGCCAGCGGCATGGTGGATTACATGGGTATCACGTTCGTGTACCGGATGCGGGATGCGGCCGGTTCCACCACGGCGGATATTGCACGGTCGTTTATTGCAGCTCGGGATATTTTCGAGCTGGAGCGCTGGTGGAAACAGATCGAGGCGCTGGATCTGCGAGTGAGTACTGATGAGCAGCTGGACATGATGCGCATGCTGATCCGGCTGATGCGACGGGCCACCCGCTGGTTCCTGCGCAATCATCGCTGCGGCCTAAACGTCGAGGAGTCCATCAAGCGCTTCCAGCCTGGCGTGAAAATTGTGGCGGAAAGCCTGCCGGCCGTGCTGCGTGGACCCCGGCGTGAGGTCTGGGAAGCCCGGCATAATCGCTTTGTCGAGAAAGGTGTGCCGTCGGGACTGGCCACCTTTATTGCGGGTGCCGACAGCATGTTGCCGGTACTGGGCATCATCCAGGCGGCCGAAGTGACCCGGCGCCCGATTCCCGATGTGGCCAGTGTCTACTTCGCCATCGGTTCCCACCTGGATCTGTACTGGTTCAGTGAGCAGATCAATGGCCTCAACATTGAGAACCACTGGCAGGCGCTGGCGCGGGAAGCCTACCGTGACGATCTGGACTGGCAGCAGCGTACGCTGACGGTAGGCGTGCTGCAGATGGACTGTGAAGCGCAAACGGTGGATGAGCGGATTCAGGTCTGGGCGTCGCGCAATCAGGACATGATCGCCCGCTGGAAGCTGATGGCAGCGGAGTTGCACAATTCGGACATCAAGGAGTTTTCGATGTACGGCGTTGCGTTGCGGGAGCTGATGGATCTGGCCCAGGCTACCCTGCACAAGGATCTGGATGATCACTGAGGTGGATGCAGACCATGGCCTACATGATTGTGGATCTGCATATGAGCGCTGACGAGTTTCAGCGCTGGTACCAGGGCGGGCCGCGGATGGTCAGTGCCGTGGCCCGGGATGGCCGGCGGGTCCAGTTTCCCGCCAGCAGCCTGCAACCCTTCGTCCAGCACTCGGGCGTGCACGGCACCTTTGCCATTTATTTCGATCAAAACAACAAGTTGCAGCGGGTGGAGCGGTTGGCCTGAGGGCAGGGGATTTTTGCCGGGGGGCAGGGTATAATGCCGCCCCGAATTTCCCCCTACAGGTGTTGCCTCCATGCTGTATTCCCTGGCCCGTCAGCTGCTGTTCTCCCTGCCGACTGAAGTGTCCCACGATCTGGCCCTGGGTAGCATTGCTACTGCCGGTGCTTTGCGAGTGACGTCGTGCCTGCTGCCACAGCCATCATTGCCGGTGGAGGTGATGGGGCTGACGTTCCGCAACCCGGTGGGGCTGGCGGCAGGACTGGACAAGAACGGCGACTGTATCGACGGGCTGGCAGCCCTGGGGTTTGGCTTTATTGAAATTGGCACCGTGACCCCCCGCCCCCAGCCGGGCAACCCCAAGCCGAGGCTGTTCCGTCTGCCCCAGGCCCACGCCATCATCAATCGCATGGGTTTCAACAACAAGGGCGTTGATCATCTGGTGCAGCAGGTACGCAAGGCCCGCTACGACGGCATACTGGGGATCAATATCGGCAAGAATTTCGATACCCCGGTGGAAAACGCGCTGGATGACTATCGCATCTGCCTGGAAAAGGTGTACGAGCTGGCCAGCTATGTGACCATCAATATTTCGTCACCCAATACCCAGGGACTGCGTTCACTGCAGTACGGCGAATCGCTGGATCATCTGCTGGGCGGGCTGAAAGAATCGCAGCAGAAACTGCAGGCCCGCACTGGCAAGACCGTGCCGCTGGTCGTGAAGATTGCGCCGGATCTGGAACCGCAGGATGTGGAAACCATTGCCAGCCAGCTGGTAAAAAACGGCATGGACGGCGTGATTGCCACCAACACGACCCTGAGCCGGGTGGGCGTGGAAAATCTGCCCCATGGCAATGAGCAGGGCGGTCTGAGTGGCGAGCCGGTGCGGCAGAAATCCACCGAAGTGCTGCGGCAACTGGCGCAGGCGCTGGATGGCAAGCTGCCGATCATCGGCGTCGGTGGTATCAGCAAGGGCGAACACGCGGCCGACAAGCTGCGTGCCGGCGCGCAGCTGGTACAGGTCTATACAGGATTCATCTATGAAGGGCCGGGCCTGATCCGCGATTGCGTCAAGGCAATCGCAAAATACCAGGGCCGCAAATAGCAGGGGCTTCCATCTGGAAGCCCCGCGTGATCGGCAGTCGATGCTGCCCGAGTGATGGAGTCACTCGCTATTGAAAAGTCATGACCGGGAATGTCTTGCAGTTGGATCGGCCCAGTCTCCGACCCGGTTTACGCGTAGAGTGCGTAATGTACTAACTCC
Organism: Gammaproteobacteria bacterium; assembly: GCA_041395845.1. Lineage (GTDB taxonomy): Bacteria > Pseudomonadota > Gammaproteobacteria > Pseudomonadales > Ketobacteraceae > Ch67. The sequence goes on along the minus strand of JAWKZS010000008.1, from coordinate 165,484 downwards.
CCAGGTTGTGAGAATTTGGTTTAGAGACGTCAGATATTCGCTATCTTGTGAACGCCGGATACACCGGTGAAGCCCGACCATTGATCGGAACGTCCTTCGCGCCAGCCGCTTAGCCAGAACTGTCGTGTTGGGAGATCGGTAAAGGGACATGCTTCTCTTGACCGTCCGTCGAGGCCCGCCTGGTAACCGCGGGTGTAGGCTCTGCTGGTTCTGTCGCGCTTTTGTCTCTTCATAGGAGATCAACCTCTTTTTCCTGAAATGATTTGGCTTTTGAGATTGGAATTCTTATGTTTGCATTCCATTTGATCGCAGCGATGTCTTCCTCCTTTTCAGTGGCCGGACTTTCATTAATATCCAAGTTGGACAGCGATGTCGATAAATAGTTTGTCATATGCAGGTCATGTTTTTATGCGTGACCGCGATAGCACATGGCTGGTCACAAAATCGCTGAATCGTTTGAATTCAGCCAGTTAACGCAGGAACCCGAAACAGCATGGCAACTTTTGATTGGAACTCGGCGCGTCTGGTAGTGACCTGCGGCGGTGGGCTGGAAAATTTTTTACTGGAAGAAATTCAAACGCTTGCGGGCGAAGGATACAGCCTGTTGAGGGGTGCAGTGGAAGGGCCGGCCAGCGCCGAAGCCCTTTATAACATTTGCTTATGGTCGCGCATCGCTTCCAGAGTTTTGTTGCCACTGGCAGCTTTTCCCTATCGCAATGAACAGGATTTTTACGACCAGCTGCGCACGGTACTGTGGCATGACCATTTCGATGTGGAGCATTCCATCGCGATTTCCACATCGGCCGATGCCAGTGTTTCCCTCAACACCCAGTTCCTCACCCTGAAAGCGAAAGACGCGATCATGGATCATTTCCGCCATTTCACTGGCGGGCGCCCCAGCGTGAATACCCGCGATCCGGATATGCGCATCCACATTCATTTTGATCGGGAGCTGGTGAGTGTGGCACTGGATCTGTCCGGTGAGCCGTTGCACAAGCGCGGTTATCGGGTGGCGCAGAATGATGCGCCGATGAAAGAAACCCTGGCTGCCGGTTTGCTGATGGCGGCGGGCTGGCCCAATGTGTCGAATCTGCAATTGATCGATCCGATGTGTGGGTCCGGTACCTTGCTGATCGAAGCTGCGATGATGCAGGCGAAAATGGCGCCGGGACTGTTGCGGCGACGCTTTGGTTTTGAAGCCTGGCATTACCACCAGTCAGAGCAGTGGCAACAGGCTGTCAGTGCAGCGACACTGGCAGATCAGTCGGAACACATCACGTTTTCCATCAAGGGCTATGATGCCGATCCGCATGCGATCCAGGCGGCGGGGCGCAATATCAAGTCCGCTGGTCTGGAAGGCTGCATCCATCTGGAGCGGCGCGAACTGGCGCAGTTTCATCTTCATGAAAAAGCTGCGGCCGCTGGCGGTGTAGTGGTGTGCAATCCGCCCTACGGTGAGCGTCTGGATAAGGACAGCAATCTGATTTATCTGTATCGCGCGCTGGCGCGTGCGTTGCAGAAATACTGTCAGCAGTGGCAGGTTGCGCTGATCACCAACCAGATCGAATTTGCTGATGTGCTGCAGCTGGAACATCCGCAAACCTATCGGGTGTTCAATGGACCGATTCGCTGCTTTGTGCGCAGTGGTCAGGTGGTTCCCCGTACCGCGCTATTCCAGCCTGTTCCCGTGCTGCTGCGCGAGGAAATCGATGCGCCGCTGGTGCCGGATCTGGCCAACCGTCTGCGCAAGAATCTGAAGACACTGCTGAAGTGGGCGCTGCGGGAAAACGTGTTTGCATTTCGCGTGTACGATGCCGATATTCCGGAATACAACATTGCGGTGGACTGGTACAACGGCCATCTGCACGTGCAGGAATATGCGCCACCGAAAACCGTTGATCCGGACAAGGCCGCCAAGCGGCTCGACGATGCGCTGGTGACCTTGCGCCAGGTGTTCGATCTGGCGCCCAGCCGTATCCATCTGAAGAGTCGTCAGCGACAGAAAGGCAACCAGCAATACCAGAAACTGGGTGATCAGAAGCGCACCTTTGTGGTGGAAGAGGGTGGCGCGCAGCTGCTGGTGAATCTGGATGATTATCTGGATACCGGGCTGTTCCTGGATCACCGGCCGACCCGTATGCGTTTGCAGCAACTGGCCCAGGGCAAGCGTTTTCTGAACCTGTTCTGTTACACAGCAGCGGCGACTGTCCATGCCGCCTTTGGTGGCGCCAAGAAAACCGTGTCGGTGGACATGTCGGCGACGTATCTGGAATGGGCGCGCAACAATCTTTATCTGAACGGCTTTGCCGAGGCCAACCATCAGCTGGTGCGCACCGACTGCCTGAAATGGCTGAAGGAAACCAACGACCAGTTCGATCTGATCTTTGTGGACCCGCCGACATTTTCGAATTCCAAGCGTATGCAGGGGGTCTTTGATGTACAGGCTGCCCACGAAGAGTTGCTGGATCTGGTGATGAAACGGCTGGAGCCAGGTGGTCTGGTGATCTTCTCCAACAACTTCCGCGGCTTCAGGCTGGCGCCAAGTGTAGCCGAAAAGTATCAGGTCAAAGATATTACCCAGGCGAGCCTGCCGCCGGACTTTGCCAGCAAGGGTCGCCCCATTCATCACTGCTGGGAAATAACGGCCCGTCCTAAGGGGCAGTCATAGGCAGGTGATTTTCCAGACGTTGTGGGATTTTTTGCTACGCTTTAACAGAGAATCACCACAACGAGTGACCATCACCCTATGGCCAAGAATGCTGGCCCCCTGTCAGACCGCATGCGCCTGCTCAACGAATTCATCGAGCAGGGGCTTGCCCATAATGCCCGCCGCAAACAGGCGCTCGGGCTGGCCGACGATGCGCTGCTGGACCCCGAAGAGTCCATCGATCAGCAGATCGTCATTCTGCGGGATCTGTTTTTGACGGCGGAACAGACGGCGCTGCCGTTTGATCCCCGGGACGCCAATTTCTGGCAGATTCTGCGGGCACGGCTGCAGCCGATCGTGCTGGCCTATCTGACCCATGAGCGCTTTGTGCAGACCCTGGACAAGGAACAGCTGGCGCTGCGTCCTGATGCGCTGACCGAAGTCTATCGCGACCGTCTCGATAATTCGGATCGTTTCCGGCAATTCTTTTTCGAACTGACGGAGCGGCTGGAAAAGGCCGCGCCCGATGCCATTCCTGCAATGCACGCCAACCTCAATCACTACAAAACGTCCGACGATACCGCGCAGATCCAGGGCAATGTATTGAAGGGGCTGGAAAAGCAGTTGCGCGACCGGGAGCAGCAGTACAGCCAGCAGGAGGCCCTGCTCAGCAAGGCCAATGAAGAAATCCTGTATCTCAAAGATACCCTGCATGAAAAGAACGATGACATCGGGCGCCTGCGTCGGCAGGTCCTGCAGCTGGAAGAAGAGCTGGTACATCACAAGCTGGCGAAGGATGCAGCGGCGCGCCAGCAACGGGGGCAGGACGTTACCGCAGCACCGGAATTGTTCAGCGATGGCACGGAAACCGAACAGTTGCAGATGCGTATCATGACGCTCGAAAAGGAACTGGCCGTCGCCTCGGATTCTGCCTATGACGCGTTCATGTCCAGTTCGGATCTGGGCATCGTCATCCTGTTCATGCTGAGCAGCTTCAACTGCGATTCGGTGGAGCGGCTGGCCCATGACATGTCCCGTTCTGTGTCGACCTTCGGGCTGAAAACGGTGGTCGGTGTGCGCAAGGGGGCCGGGTACCATTATGTGGCTTCCAGCGGTGCCGATCTGCAACTGAAATCCCTGCTTGAACTGCATCGGGGCAAAGGAGCGCAGGCCGATGCCAATCACCTGATGCTGTATCAGCCTGGTTGCTGTCTGTTGATTCAGGATCCACCGCGAACGGATATGAACCGTTACGAGCGCATCAAGAACAATGTGGGTACGTTGCTGAAAGGTGCCGAGGCCAGACTCGAGGCGATCGAGGCAGCGCAGGCGGTGCAACGCCAGAAAAACCAGGTCGAGCAGCTGATTTTGCGCAGTTATGATGTGCTGCAGGGACTCGACAAGAACGTGTTGCGGCAGCAGGAGCGGCTTTCCCGGCTCATCAATACGCTGTCACAGGATATGCGGCGCAATCTGGGCATCGCGCCGGGTGACCAGAAGAGTATTCGCCTGAGCATGGACCTGAAGAAGATGGAAGATGCATTGCGTGAGGTGTTCAGGATTCAGGAACTGGTTGATCCTGCGTTCGCAAAAAATATCTCCAAGGTTGCCCAGGGTATTCTAACCAGACAGAAAGGCGGCGATGCTTAACTGGTGGACTTTTCTTCGTAAAGTGCCAGGAAGTTTTCCTCGAGTTCCTTGAGGTTTTTCTGCAGGTTGATGATTTCTTCGGTCTGCTTTTCGATCTTCAGTTTCAGTCCCGCCACCATGGGTTCTTCCTGCTCGCTGTTGCCTTCCAGCGCAACGCGCAGTTTTTCGTTTTCCAGCATCAGCTGTTTGTTCTCGTTGCTGAGCAGGTGAATGCGTTCCACCATCTGGGCGCTTTCTTCGGTAAACTTGGCGATGATCTTGTACATCTCTTCTGCATCACCACTGAGTACCGGAGGGCTGAATTCAATGCCGTTTTCCAGCTGATGCAGGGCATCACTGGTGGAGTCGACGTTCTGTTGCAGGGTGTCGATGGCGTGATGGATGTCTGCCCGCCCGTGCTCGTCGGCCAGCGCGTCGATCTGTTTGCGAAGGTCGCGGATGGTTTCGTTCTGGTTGTTGATGATGTTGTTCAGGATTTCGATATTCTGGGTCGGGTCGATGCCCACTGGACTGCGTTCCGGTTCGTCGGACGCGTCATAGTGCATCATGGTGGCATCGTTGCGGGCACCCATATCGTTGAAGGCTTCGTGGAGCAGATAAACCAGTTCCCGGGTCTTCTCGGTGTTGGGGAAGTTTTCGCACAGATCGAGCAGGGCGCGGTGCAGCTTTTGTTCTGCCTCGGCTGGCGTGATGTCGACACCGCTGGTATTGGCGACGAAATCCTGTAACGGTTTAAGACTTTTCAGCTGGGAATTGAGTCTGGTCAGCTGAGTGTCCAGATCGGCCAATGCGGTATCCCGGGCGGCGATTTCTTCGCTGTGGGCTTCCTTGAGAATACGGGTTGTCTGTTCGATGCGGGTTTTCGTGAGTTCCTGCAGTGTGTGGGCCAGTTCTTCGTAGCGTTTGATCTGTTCACGCCACGGGGCCTTGCTACCGATGGTGTCCTGAATCAGGGCGAGTTCCGCCTGCAGGGCAGTGAAGCGCAGCGACAGCGCCATGTCCTCGGGTTCAAGGTCAGGTCGCAGGGCAATGGTGTCCTGCTTGCAGTGAGCCGTCGTATTGTCGATTTCCAGTTGCAGGTGACGCACCAGACTGTCGCCACTGATCTCTGCTTTGACCTCGGTAAGGATGCGCTGGAGCTGGTTGATGGTTTTACGCTGGCGGCGCACAAGAAAAATCAGCATGCCGATTCCCAGCGACATGATCACCAGTAGCTGTATGCCGATCAGAACTTCAGTAGACATGGAGGGCGTGCATCATTCCGTCTGAAACCTCGATTTCAGAAGTATGGCTGATTATTGCGGTTCTGCACGGCTAAGGTGTTGAAATGTGGCCGGATATTTCGATTAAAGCTTTCGTGCTTCCAGCCGATAACCATTTACACCAGTCTCATCCTGCTGTCGGGACGGTCTCAATCGGTTGGCAAGTCTGCAGGCGGCAGGCAGGAGCACTCCACATGTTAGCGTTCAAGCCCTTGTTTCAGCGTGATTTTTTCTCTGGCGCGCAGGCCTTTCAGCGGCCCGGCATGGAAAAGTTCCGTGGACCGGCCGAGCGCCAGGCACCCACCGTCAACGTCAATGTGTCGGTGGAATCCACGCTGGCGCGGGCGTATGACCGCATGCAGGCAGCGGTGCAGAGCCGCTTCCCGGCTGTTGCCGAAGCGGGCACCGCCGCCAGCGCACCCAACACGGATACCCAGGATTACTCACCGCAGGCGGTGGCTGACCGTATTGTCGGCTTCATTGCAGATCGTCTGGCCCAGGAGAAGGCCGGTGGCGCCAGTCAGGAGCGCTTGCAGGAACTCTATCAGCAGGCGCTCAAGGGTGTAGAGCAGGGCCTGCGCGAGGGTCGCGACATCATTGATGATCAGGGCCTGTTTTCCGGCGATACGAAGGATACGTTCTATCAGACTGTGAACCGGGTGGCTGATGGCCTGCAGCAGTTGGGCGAGGAGCTGTTCGGTACCGACCTCGATGCACCGGCCGCCACGACACCGACGGTGTCCAGCAGCTTTGAAGCCAGCCGCAGTCAGGTGCAGATCGAGCGCAGTCGTTCGTTCGAAATGGAAGTCGTCACCCAGGAAGGCGATCGCGTAAAAATCATGGTGAATTCCGGCCAGTCGTTTGCCAGCGACCAGCTGCGTTATCAGGATGCAAACACCAGCATCAACGGTTTCGAGGCCAGCTTCAGCAGTTATGACAATCTGGCGTTCAGTGTCGAAGGTGATCTGAATGAAAACGAGCTGGCAGCACTGAATGATCTGTTCAGTCAGGTGAACAGCGTGGCGGAAACCTTCTACGGCGGCAACGTGGAGCAGGCGTTCAATCAGGCCATGGATGTGGGTATGGATGCCGAGCAGCTGGCAAGTTTTGCAGTGAATATCAATCAGTCAGAAAGTGTGGCCGTGCGGGAAACCTACGTTGCCGTCCAGAATATGGCGGGTCTGACACGGGAAAATCCTTACCAGAATCTGTTCGAGCGGCTGGGCAAATTTGCCGAGCGGGTGCAGCAGGGTGCCGACGCACTGCTGAGCCGGCCGGGACGTCCCGCCAACATGCAATCGCTGTACGCCGATCTGATCGGGCGTTTGCCGTCGGAGCAGGGCCGTGCCCGGGGCAATGGCGATGCGTTCCAGCGTTTTGCCAATCGTCTGGTCGGCTGAGCATCCCTGAGAACCTGTTCAAATAAACGACAATCAGCGCTGGCATCATCTTTTCCTGGGCTCAACAATCAGGAAGGGTGATGCTTTTTTGCTATGATCGCCCGGTTCCACTCACGAGTAGCAATCTGAATCGGGGAGTTCGCAAATGGCATTGCGTGTATTGGCGTGTCTGTTGTTGTGGGGATGGATACCGACGCTGTGGGCGGCGGTGGCCGTGCCCGATCCACTCAAACCCTGGCAGGATTGGGTGCTGCACGATGCCAACGAATCTGCCTGCCCCTTTTATTTCCAGAATTTCAAATACACCCAGTGCGCGTGGCCGGGCCTGCTGTCGCTGCGGGTGGATGCTGCGGGCATGACCTTCACCCAGACCTGGGATCTGTATGCTGAAGGTGAATTGCCATTGCCCGGTTCCGATGGCTTCTGGCCGGTGGATGTGAGCGCGTCCGGCGTGAGCGTGCCGGTGGTTGCACGGGACGGGCGTCCGATCGTGCACCTGAAACCGGGCCGTTATGCGGTGAGTGGCACGATTCCCTTTCAGCAGGTGCCGGAGTCGCTGCTGATTCCGCGCCAGACCGCCCTGATCAAGTTGTGGCGCAATGGCGTGCTGGACAATCGTCCGCAACTGGATGCCGATGGCCGCTTGTGGCTGGTGGCTCGCCAGCCGGTGGTGGAATCCGATACCGGTGCGACCAGTGAAGACAAACTCAGTCTGCGGGTGTTCCGTTATCTGCAGGATGATATTCCGTTTCGCATGGAAACCCGGGTCGAACTTGAAGTGAGCGGCAAACCGCGGGAAATGCTGCTGGGAAAAGTGCTGTTCGATCAGTTTGTACCGGAATTGTTCGACAGCCCGTTACCAGCACGGATCGAGGCGGACGGGCGTCTGCGGGTGCAGTTGCGTCCGGGTCAGTGGACCGTGCGTTTGCAGGCGCACCGCAATGGCAGCGTCACCGAGGTCGCGCTGGAAAAAGGCGGTGATGGATTCTGGCCGGAAGAAGAGGTGTGGGTGTTCGAACCGATCCCGTCGTTGCGGCAGGTGCGCATCGAGGGTGCCGAAAGTATCGATCCCAATCAAACTGCGCTACCCGCCGAGTGGCGATCCTATCCCGCCTATCGTCTGCAGAACGGGGATCAATTGCAGGTGGCAGAACTGCGCCGCGGCGACCCGCAGCCGTCACCCAATCAGCTGCAGCTCAGTCGTACTTTCTGGCTGGATTTCGCTGGTGGTGGCATGACGGTGGAAGATCATCTGCACGGTTTTCTGTATCGGGACTGGCGCCTGACAGCAAGCCCGGCGCTGGCGCTGGGCAGTCTGCAGCTGAATGGTCAGGCCCAGGTCATCACCCGTCAGGGGGACACCCAGGGGGTGGAAGTGCGGCAGGGGCAGCTGGATGCACGGGCCCTGAGCCGGATTGTCGCGGGTGATTCCGTGCATCGGCGAACACTGTCATCCACCGGCTGGCTGCATGATGTGGACAGCCTCAGTGCCCGTGTCCAGCTGCCACCCGGCTGGCGCGTGTTTACGGTGGCTGGGGTGGACATTGCCGACAACACCTGGACCGGCACCTGGAGCGTGTGGGATATCTTTATCGTGCTGATTGCCATTGCGGCCGTGGTGCGGCTGCGGGGCATTGTGGCGGGCATCATCTGCGCGCTGGCCCTGCTGCTTATCTATCCCGAGGCGCCGGCGTTCCTGTATTTATGGTTGAATGTGATCGCAGTGATGGCGCTGCTGTTCCTGCTGCCGGAAGGCAAGTTGCGGCGTTTCTTCAATCTGTATGGCACTGGCGCAGCGCTGGTGCTGGCGCTGTGGCTGATCGGTTTCATGGTGGAGCAGGCGCGGCTGGGTCTGTATCCGCAGCTGTATCAATCCTGGAAACAGATGGGTGCCGACGATTATTACTATTCCAGCGTGGAAGAAACCTATCCGGCAGCAGCGGCGGCCCCGATGATGGATCTGCAACAGGAAGCGGCACCGGTGGAGCGCCGCAAGCTGACGAGCACGGCTGTGGGTTCCGCCGCCCAGGTGGCCGCGCCGCGGATTGAGCGCATGGACCCGAATCTGGCCGCCCAGACCGGCCCAGGCAAACCCAACTGGGAGTGGGTGGAAACCTGCTTGCACTGGAGTGGGCCAGTAACCCAGAACGAATCGTTTGACCTATACCTGCTGACACCGCTGGAAAACCGCCTGCTGGCCTGGCTGCGGGTGCTGCTGGGAGTGCTCATGCTGCTGAGTGTGGTAGGAATCCGCAAACAGGATGGGCGCTGGCAACTGCAGTCCTGGCGTCGTCGGATTGCGCAACCCGCAGTGTTGCTGCTGGCGTTGCTGATCGGGTGGGGCGGTTCCATGAACGACGCGCAGGCTGCTATGCCTGACAAGGAACTGCTGACCGAACTGCAACAACGTCTGCTGCAGGAACGGGATTGCACACCCGCCTGTCTGGGGATCGAGCGGCTGCATATTGATGTGGCGGGTCAGCGCCTGACCCTGCGCTATCGCCTGCACAGCCGCGAACAGGTCTATTGGCCGTTACCGGACAGCCAGCATCAGTGGCAAATCGATGCCGTGCTGCTGAACGGCGAAAGCCACACTCTGCGCAAACCGGAAAAGGCCGACGGGCAATTGCAGATCACCGTGCCGGCGGGCCAGCATGATCTGCAGATCACCGGCGCCGTGAGCCAGCGTGGATTCCAGCTGACGTTTCCGGTCATGCCCCACAATATCAGCGTGCAGGCGCCAGGCTGGGAGGTGCGCGGTATCGACAACGGACGTTTGCTGGCAAACGGTATTTACTTTGAACCGCAAGCCAGCGCAGCCTCCGCACAGCCGGCGACCGCCGAACAGCAGCTGACGGCAGATCCGGTGCCTGCCTTCGTGCGGGTCCAACGGGAATTGCGCCTGGGCCTGAACTGGTATCTGGAAACGCGGGTGGAAAGGGTGGCGCCGCAGCAGGGTGGCATTACCCTGGATATTCCGCTATTGCCTGGGGAATCCGTTACCAGCCAGACTCTCGAGGTCGTTGCCGGCAAGGCGCGCGTAAACCTCAAACCTGGCCAGCAGTCCCTGCAATGGTTTTCAGCGCTCGACAAATCCAGCCAGTTGCAGCTGCAGGCCGACAGCAGTGGGCAGTGGAGCGAACACTGGATTCTCGATCCCTCGCCACTGTGGCATGTGGAAATGGACGGCATTGCCCCGGTGAAGGAAACCGGTGTCGTATCGCAATGGAAGCCGCAGTGGCGTCCCTATCCCGGCGAGCAACTCACCCTGCACATCCAGCGCCCTGAAGCGGTTGCCGGCGCAACCACGACCATCGATCAAGTCATTCAGACAGTGACACCGGGGCAGCGCGAAACCCAGCAACAGTTACGCTTCCACCTGATCAGCAGCAAGGGCAGCGAACAGCGCATCGATCTGCCGGCGGGTGCCCGGGTAAAAAGCGTGCTGGTGGACGGTGAAGCACGGGCGGTGGACGAAGACAGTCAGCGCATCATCATGCCGGTGAATCCCGGCCAGCATTGGGTCGAGGTGGAATGGCGCGAAACGGCGGACATGGGCACGCGGGTGCGCACGCCGGCGGTGGATCTCAATGCGCCGTATGTCAATCACAGTATTCGCCTGCAGGTGCCAGCGGGGCGCTGGGTGCTGTTTGCCGGTGGCCCGGCGATGGGGCCGGCCGTACTGTTCTGGGGCGTGCTGATTGTCACCCTGATTATCGCAGTGGGTCTGGGACGCTTGCGCCATTTGCCGCTGAACACCGGGCATTGGCTACTGCTGGTACTGGGTTTGTGTGCCGGCTGGATCCAGCTGATGATTCCGCTGGTCGCATGGTTCGTGCTGCTACAGTGGCGCAGCCAGCTGGATCCCCAGCGTCTGTCGCGAATCCGCTTCAATTTGTTGCAGCTGGCACTGGCGGCGCTGAGCCTGTTCACGCTGCTGGCACTGATCGCCGCCATTCCGAATGGCCTGCTGGGCAGTCCTGATATGGGTGTGACTGGAAACGGTTCCAGTGCCTATCAGCTGAACTGGTTTGTCGACCGTGGTGATAGCGCGCTGACCCAGGCCTGGATGATATCCATCCCGCTGTGGATTTACCGTGCATTGATGCTGGTGTGGTCGCTCTGGCTGGCACTGAAACTGCTGGGCTGGCTGAAATGGGGCTGGCTCGCCTTTACCCACGAAGGTTACTGGCGCAGTGATCGCATCACCCGGCCGGAGGCGACGCAGGACTCATGAAAGAAACAGTCGTTCTGTATGGCACGTCGGCCTGTCATCTGTGCGAGCTGGCGCAGGAAATCCTCGACGCCACGTTGAATCCCGCGTTCTTCGTGGTGGAAAAGGTGGATATTGCGGATAGCGACGAGCTGATCGAACGCTACGGCGTCCGCATTCCCGTGCTGCAGCGCAGACGCAACGGCGCGGAACTCAACTGGCCGTTCGATGTGGAGCAGCTGATTGGCTTTCTGACTGAATGACGCGGCCGGTCAGGATATGCCGAACAGCCGGCGGGCATTGTCCGTTGTGATCGTGGCCAGTTCGTCCACCGGTAGTTGCAGACACTGCGCCACGGTTTGCGCAATATGGGGCAGGTAGCGGGGTTCGTTGCGGCGGGATTTCGGCTTGGGTTGCAGATCCCGCGGTAACAGGTAGGGGCCGTCGGTTTCCAGTAGCAGGCGATCCAGCGGAATCTCTTGCACCAGTTCCCGCAGATGCAGGCCCCGCCGCTCGTCGCAGATCCAGCCGGTGATCCCGATATACAGATCCAGCGCCAGATAAGCCTGCAGGGCATGGCGTTCACCGGTAAAACAATGGGCGACACCACCCCGGATGCGATCACGATACCGGCGCAGCAGCGCGATCTGATCGTCCAGTGCATCCCGCTCATGCAGAAACAGCGGCCGCTCACTGTCGGCAGCGATGCGCAGCTGGTGTTCGAAAACCGCTTTCTGCACATCCGGTGGCGACAGATTGCGATTGAAATCCAGACCGGTCTCGCCCACGGCTACCACGGCAGGATTCCTGATGAGATCCCTGATGCGGGACTCGTGTTCATCGGTCCACTCCTTTGCGTAGTGGGGATGAACGCCTGCGGTGCAGTAAGTCCCTTCACCCAACTGCTGGCAAAGGTCGAGGGCCCGGCACGACTGGGTCAGGTCGGTTCCCGTGATGATCAGGCTCTCCACACCCGCGGATCGGGCATCGGCTACGACGTTGTCCAGATCGTTGGCAAAGGCGTGGTCAGTCAGGTTGATGCCGATGTCTACCCAGGTGTTGCTCACAGTTCATTCCAGCAGGGATTGCATGATGTCAGCGGCCCACACCAGCGCATCCAGGTAGGCCTGTTCAAAGCCCGGTTGCTCAATTCCGATGGCATGGAGTGCGTTCCAGTCGATGTCGCTCCAGTGCCCCTGTTCATGTGCTTCCACGGCGTGCAGGATTTTACCGGCAGGGCCGTCGTAATGTAATAGCGCCGCATTGACAGCATCGCTGAAAGGCAGCCCCCCCAGAATGGTTTGCTTGGTCTGATCGAAAAACGCGTCAATCAGCGAGAACATGCCCACGGTGAAATAGGTTTCCCGTTCTGGCAGGTTGTATTGTTCCCCCAGCAACTCCATCATGCGGGCGCGGGTGAGGGTCAGGGTGATCAGTTCACTGGGTTTGTCCGCCATGCGCGACAGCGCAATGATGCCAGCCCACTGTTTCAGTGCCTGCAGACCGATCAATACCATTGCCCGACGGATACTGTCGATCTTGGTCCGGGCGCCGTAGCGGGCGGAGTTACAGATGCGCAGCAGTCGGGTGCTGAGGGAGATGTCGTGGGAAATCAGCTGCTCGAGTGATCCCATGTCCACATCCGGGTTCTGCAGCTCCGCCAGAAAGCGCATGACCACCATCTTGTTGGAGGGCAGGGCGTCCCCCTTGATATTCTGCGGGCGGCACAGGAAATAGCCCTGAAACAGCTTGAATCCCAGCACCTTGCAATGCTCGAACACGCCGTAGGTTTCGACTTTTTCCGCCAGCAATGTCACGTTGTACGGGGACAGCTGTTGCACCATCTGTTCGAGTGCGGCGCCGTGGTGTTCCAGAACATCGACCTTGACGATACTGGCCAGCTGCAGCAGGGGATGCCATTTTTCCGCAAACACAAAATCATCCAGTGCGATCACGAACCCCTTTTTGGCCAGTGCCCGCACTGCAGCGACCACCTCGGCGTCCGGTTCGACGGTTTCCAGAATTTCGATGGTGACCTGGGCCGGGTCAAACGGTGGTGGTTCCAGCAGCCAGCGCCGGGTGAAGTTGATGAAGGCCCGTTTGCCGTCAGTAGCCCGGTCGAAGCCGATCTCGGCAAAGGCATTGAGCACCAGTTGGGATGTTGCCATGTCGCCATCCCACTCCCATGCGGCGCCCTGGGGTGGCCGGAACAGTAGTTCATAGGCAGCAACATTCAGCTGGCAATCGTAGATGGGCTGGCGGGCTAGCAAAATGTTGGATGAATCCATCGAATCCGGTTCCTGCAACGGGCTGTACAAGTCTGCTTTCAGTGTAGCCCACCCTCGGTGGGGCGTGACCGGCAACCGCATCAGATTCAGCTACACTCAAAGAATCGTTTTCGCGGCTAGATCGGGGCAGTCATGGCAAGTATTCTGGATTCAGTGGATCAGCGCACCCAATTGGTGGGTGAAAACCGGCTGGAGCTGCTGACGTTCCGCCTCCAGAGGGGAAAGCTCTTTGCAATCAATGTGTTCAAGGTGCAGGAGGTGCAGACCATGCCGCGCCTGACCGTGATGCCCCAGAGCCATCCCAACGTGGTGGGCGTGACCCATGCCCGCGGCCGTACCATTCCGGTCATCGATCTCAGCGCAGCCATCGGTCTTGGTCCGCTGCAGGACCGCACCCAGTGCAACATCATCATTTCCGAGTACAACATGACCATACAGGCGTTTATGGTCAAGTCCGTCGACCGTATCGTCAACATGAACTGGGAAGAGATCATGCCGCCCCCCAAGGGCGCCGGTCGCAGCCACTACCTGACCGCCATCACCAAGCTGGACAAGGAGATCGTCGAGATCATCGACGTGGAAAAAGTGCTGCAGGAAATTACCCCGAGCAATACCACCGTCGACCCCGCTGTGCTGGATAACAACGTCAGGACAGAGGCGGAAGGGCTGGAAATTCTGGCGGTGGATGATTCCTCGGTAGGCTTGTCCCAGGTGCAGGAAACCGTAGGCCAGCTGGGCCTGCGTATTCTGAGCGCCCGCGATGGTGCCACCGCGTTGCGCATGCTGAAGAAATGGGCTGATGAGGGTATTGATGTGCCGCGCAAGCTGGTGATGGTCATCACCGATGCCGAGATGCCCGAAATGGACGGTTATCGGCTGACCCGCGAAATCCGTGAAGACTCTCGCCTGAAAGACCTGTTTGTGATTCTGCATACCTCGTTGAGTGGCAGCTTCAACAAGGCCATGGTGCAGAAGGTGGGGTGTGATGAGTTCCTGTCAAAGTTTGAGCCCGATAAACTCGCGACCGTTGTCCAGGATCGCATCAAGGCTTATCGGGCCAAGTATCCGCGGGGAAATTAAACCCTCGCAGACTTATTCACAGCAGGGTTCGAATGCTTCGCGGAGATCTTCCAGCCGGCGCCGGTTCTTGCCCAGGTCGCTGTAGCCGACACGGGAGCCTGAGCGCAGATCGATCGTTCCCTCTTTCACCAGAAACTCGCCATCATCCACGAAGCGCATGATGGGGGTGGTGAACTCCACCCGCAGATAATCGCCGTCGTTGGTGATGATGCGGGTGTCGCTGCGGGCGGTCAGGATTCCACGCAGTTTTTCCTTGGCTACGGCCTTGTCACCGCTGAACTGGAACGGTTTGATCCCGTGTTGTTCATCGATGTTCTGGGTGCTCACGCAGTTGGGTTTGCTCAGGCATGGCCCCAGTTGTCCCCCTGTCACACCCCGCGCCACAGTGGTCGATGCACAACCGCTTGAAAAAGCAACGGTCGTCAATGCCAAAACGGCAGCAAAGCGTGAAATGTTGATGCATGTCATCTCATATATCCCTTATGTAGTCATGGTTGTACCTAATTGATCCACGTCATTATTGCCAATTTTTTCCACTCTAGACTAGCCCCTAACAAGATTTGAATTTGTAGTTTTTTGTTTGTTCAAGAAGAGGAAGGTCAAGATGAAAATGAAGGCTTCAGTATCTGCATTGGCATTGGGTGTTGCACTGGCATCAGGTTCTGCCATGGCGTTCCAGCAGGGTGAAATGTTTGTTCGTGCAGGTGCAGCAGCGGTTGATCCGCGAGAAGATAGCAGCCAGCTTTCGCTAAACGGCACCACACTGCAGGATGCTCTCGGTATCCAGACATCTGCTGGAGTTGACAGCAATACCCAGTTGGGTCTGACGTTTACCTATATGGTCAGCAACAACATTGGTATCGAAGTGTTGGCGGCGACTCCGTTTTCTCACACAGTAACTGCAAATCTGGGTGGTACCACTGTTGAGGCTGCTGACATCAAACATCTGCCGCCGACCGTGAGCGCTGTCTACTACCCGATGGCCGCAGACTCTGCCTTCCAGCCTTATGTTGGTATCGGTATCAACTATACCACCTTCTTTGATGAGGAAGTTTCGAGCGAACTGGATGCAGTGACAACCGATCTGGGCCTCGGTGAAGCCCGCGGCCTGGATCTGGACGATTCCTTCGGTCTGGCGTTCCAGGTAGGCTGTGATTTCATGGTATCTGACACGCTGATGATCAATGCTGCTGTGCGTAAAATTGATATCAGCACTACCGCGACATTCTCGTATGCCGGCGGTAACAAGATCGAAGCCGACGTCGATATCGATCCCATGGTTTACATGGTAGGCGTTGGTTACAAATTCTGATTTAGTCGCACTCTGACTTGTCTGTTTTTCAGTTTGGGATGTTATCCCGCCAGGTTGAGCCCCTCTCGCGAGGGGCTTTTTTCGTTCTGGATACTGGTAATCGGGATGTGATGCCGGCAGATTATCGGCACCGTTCCTGTTTCCGGCATGTATGACACTCCTGCAATGAACGAATCCACCGTGCGCTGCTTTCTGGCAGCACCCATGCCCGTCAGTATCGAAGACAGTGTGCAGAATGCGCTGGTGACAGCGAGGGCTCAGCAATCCCTGGGGCCCGTACGCTGGGTGGCGCCACGCAACTGGCACCTTACCCTGGCGTTTCTCGGTGATCGCTCTGCGTCGTGGATCAGCACCTTGCAGCAGGCACTCGGTAGTCGGCCACCCGCTGTCACTGGATCGCTGCCGATTCTGCTGCGGGGGCGGCGGATTTCCGGGTTTCCCGATGCAAAATCCCGCATCGTCGCGCTGGAGTTCGATGACAGTTCCACGCTGGTTCAGTTGAAACAGCAGCTGGATCAGGTTCTGCAGGCACTCGGCTGGCAATCCGACCAGCCCAGCTTCCGCCCCCACGTGACCCTGGGCCGGGCAGGACGCGACAGGCGCCTGCACCTGCGTCCTGTAGCGTGTGAGGTCGAATGGCCGGTGACGCAGGTGACGCTGTACCAAAGCACCCTGAAGCCGGGTGGATCCGAATACCAGGCGCTGTGGTCCGTTCCCGTAATCGGGACATAGATATATAAGATATTGATAACTAAGTGACTTATAGCGCCAAAAGTCGCTTTCTTGAATATTCCCCCGGAATCGCCATAATGCGCGATTCGTCCAAAACAATAGAACGCCGGGCATCGCTTGCCCTTATTCAGCGCAGCACGCGGTGACCCGGCAGCAGCAAGGCGGTATGACCCAGGCTTCCCCGCACGTTACCCAGCATCATTCACGACTGATCCGTTTCCTTTCTGATCTGCGTCTGGCGGAGCAGGATCTGTCGTACCGGGATTTTGGTGAGCGGCTGGGGCTACTGCTGAATTTCGCCGATTCCATCCTGCTGGCCGATACGCTCAAGGCATTGCCCCGACAACAACCGGTGTTGGCAGAGGCCGATGGCAGTGATCTGAAAGCAGTGTTCCTGCGTACTCAGGCGACGCTGGTGTCCAGTGTGGTTGCCAGTTGTGCCGGCGCCGATGTCAGCAACCGCCTGCGCTGGCCAACGCTGCAGCCGGGTACGGCGCCGGTATTCGATCTTTATCAGCGTTTCTATGTGGCGCACCAGCGTGAACTCGATCTGGGGGTGCGTGCCTTGCGCCAGCAGGTCAGGGATGCCTTGCGGACGGTATCGGCACCGCTGGCACAACTGGCGTCACTGGATGGGGTGATGGAAGATGTCCTGTGGGATCATTCCCGGCGTTTTTTTGCGGTGATTCCCCGTTTTCTGCAACAACGTTTCAACCATTTAATGGGGGAGTCGGTGACTGCACCGATGCTCCACCAGTTTCGTCGCGAAACCCAGAGTCTGCTGCTCGCGGAACTGGAAACCCGTCTGCAACCCGTCATGGGCCTGATCGAAGCATTCGAACAAGAGGCAACACATCATCAATGAATAAACTTTCCTTTGGCGCCGCGTTCCTGCTGGGCGCCGCTGCTGTTGTATGGATGGCTGCCGGATTCGTCGGCAGCGATGTCATGGCCTTTACTGTCACCGCAGTGATCGGCGCCGTTTATGTGCTCGGCTGGATCGAACTGCGGCAGTACCGTCGGGCAACGGTGTCGCTGGAGCAGGCACTGGCCACAGTGCCGCCCGGATTGACGGAACTCAGTGACTGGCTGAACCGGCTCGATCTGTCACTGCAGAACGCAGTCCGTCTGCGTATCGAAGGCGAGCGGGTGGCACTGCCGGGCCCGGTGTTCACGCCTTATCTGGTAGGCCTGCTGGTGATGCTTGGTTTGCTCGGCACCTTTGTCGGCATGGTGGTGACACTCAACGGCGCCGTGCTGGCGCTGGAATCCACCACCGAACTGCATGCCATTCGCGAAGGGCTGGCGGCACCGATCAAAGGCCTGGGGCTGGCGTTTGGTACGTCGGTTGCCGGTGTGGCGGCGTCGGCCATGCTGGGCCTGATGTCCACCCTGAGCCGGCGCGAGCGGGTTCATGCGACTCGCGAACTGGATCATCAGATCGCCACCACCTTCCGGCCGTTTTCCCTGGTGCACAATCGCCAGGAAACGTACAAGGCACTGCAGCAGCAGGCCCAGGCCCTGCCGTTGCTGGTGGATCGCCTGCAGCAGATGGGTGAACAGCTGGCGAGCATGGGGCAGCAGATCAGCCATGCCCTGATCGATAACCAGCAGCAGTTTCATCAGGGGGTGCAGGGTGCGATGACGGAACTGGCCCGTTCGGTGGATGGTTCGCTCAAACAGACGCTGGCCGATAGCGGCCGAATGGCAGGCGAAAGCCTGGCACCGATTCTCGCGGCAGCGATGCAGGACATCACCCAGCAGGCGCGGTCGACTCAGGAAGATCTGCGCACAGCCACCCAGGAACAGCTGACGGCGCTGGGCACCACTGCGTCGACGCTGCTGGCGGATCAGGCCCGTCAGGATGGCGAACGTTTGCAGCAGTGGAAAGGCGCGCTGGATGACGTGACCCGCTCCCTTGCTGACCAGTTCAGCCAGCAAAGCGACGCTCACGCCGTCAAGTGGGAAGCACTGCAGCAGCAACTGACGGCCCAGCAAAAGCAACAGAATGATGCGCTGCAGGCCTTGTGGAAGGTTACCGCAGAGCAGACCGACAGTCGGGCCACCGCGCTGCTGGCGCAGATTGAGCGGGTATTCGGCGAAGCCGAAGCGCTGGTGCAAAGCCGTATCGCGTCGGAACAGCAATGGCTGGCGGAATCCCGCGAGCGCATGCAGCAGGTGGCAGAGCAGATGCGCATAGAGCTGGTTGCGCTGCGTGATGCCGAAGCCGGGCGCGCGGCGGCGGCGGTGGATCGCCTTGCCCAGCTGGAAACCGTCGTGGCACAACAGCTGGCGAGCCTCGGGCAGACCCTGGAGCAACCCATGGCACGGCTGATTGAAACCGCTTCGGAAGCGCCCAGGGCAGCCGCTGACGTGATTGCCCAGTTGCGCCGCGACATCAGTGCCAATCTCGAACGTGACAACGCCCTGATCGAAGAGCGCAATCGCCTGATCGTGCAGCTCACCGGTCTGCTGGACGGAATGCAAACCTCTGCCAGCGCCCAGCAGCAGGCGGTTGAATCCCTGGTGACTGCATCGCGGACGCTGCTGGATCAGACTACCGCCGGATTTGCCGACAAGGTCAGCAGCGAAACGGAAAAACTGTCGGGCCTCGCAGCCCAACTGGGCGTCAGCAGTACCGAAGTGGCCAGTCTGGGTGAAGCGTTCGGTGTTGCTGTCGCCACCTATCAGGATGCCAACAACCAGCTGCTGGACAACCTGGGACGCATCGAAGAAGCCTTGGCCAATTCCGCGACCCGCAGTGATGAGCAGCTGGCCTATTACGTGACCCAGGCGCGGGAAATCATCGATCTGTCGATGCTGTCGCAGAAGGAAATCTTTGAAGAATTGCGTCGTCTGCAACCCCAGCGCCAGCCCGAAGCGGAAGAGGTTGTCTGATGCGGGAATACGACAGCGAACTCGGCGGCGGCACACCGATCTGGGCCATCTTCGGCGATCTGATGTCGGGCCTGGTCGGCGTGTTTGTGCTGGTCCTGGTGTGGGTGTTGGGGATTCAGGTGGAACTGGCGACGACGCTGAAAGAAGAAGTGGCGCGGCGGGAAGCGGCCGAACAGCGCCGGCTGGATCTGGAGCGGGCACTGGCCGATCCGCTCGCCACCGGGCGGGTGACGTTGCGCGACGGTCGAATCGGCATCAGCGGCAGCGTGCTGTTCGCACTGAATTCCTCGGAACTGCAACCGGAGGGCCGTGAACTGCTGCAAACACTCGTGGCGCCGCTGCAGATCTATCTGGGCGAGCGCGATGAACTGCTGATGGTCAGCGGATTCACCGACGATCTGCCGATCCAGAAAAACAATTATCGCTACCAGGATAACTGGGAACTGTCAGCACAACGGGCGCTCACCGTTACCCGCGCGCTGATTGAAGAAGGTATGCCGCCATCGCGGGTGTTTGCCGCCGCCTTTGGCGCCCAGCAGCCGGTAGCATCCAATGACGATCCTGCCGGCCGCTCGCAGAACCGGCGGGTGGAAATTGCGTCGGTTCCCCGTGGCGGCAGCGAGGCGGTTGCGAATGAATAATCCCGCCGACAAGCGTCCAACCCTGGCCCCTGCGCTGCGACGCTTCGATCCAGTGCGGGTTGCTGTGATCGAATCCATGCTGCGCCGATCAGTGACTGCAGATCAGGTCACCTGGGCCTGCCTGCAAGCGCGGATCGAACAGCGGATGACGGCCCTGCAGGCCGATTTCGCCAACGCACAGACAGCGGCCACCCGCGAGCGCGATCAGCTGGATAATGAATTTCCGGCGGCCGGTGCTGCGGCCACGGTACTGCTGGAGCGGGGCGATTTTCGTGGCCTGCGGCAGTTGCGGCGACGGTTGGAAAACGGTAATCGGCTACGGCCGTTGCGGGAATTGCAGCAGGCGTTCGAGCGATCCGATACCGATCACGATCCGGCGGACGATGCCGCGTCGTTCGAAGAACTGCTGCGCCAGCAGGAACAGACCGCTGTACTTGCACAGGCACGGGGAGCAGGAGTAGGCATCAGCGATGGCGAGCGCAGCGGCGAATTGCGCGCCATGCGCCAGTTTCGCGAAGCCTGGGCCAAACGTGTACTCGAAAAGGCCGTCGCCCATGCCATGGAAGAAGCCCCGGAAGACGCCGGGCCGCTGAACGCCCATCGTCTGGTTATTCAGGCGGTTTCCAAGATGCAGGAGTTGTCCCCATCCTATCTCAACCGGTTCGTTTCCTATATTGATACTCTGCTGTGGCTGGAACGGCGCTCAGGCGCGAAATCTTGATCTGTGTGGGTGCATTCAGCGAGCGTCCATGTTTAGATGAAGCCTGATCCCAAACTGAACAGGCAACATCTTTCATGGCAAAACTGACCTTCTGGGGCGCGGCGCAAGAAGTTACCGGCTCCTGTCATCTCATCGAAACCGAAGGCGTCCGCATCCTGCTGGATTGCGGCATGCGTCAAGGCGGAAAACAGTCCGAAAAACGTAACGGCGATCCGTTTCCCTTCGATCCACACAAGCTGGATGCGGTAGTGCTGTCGCACGGTCATCTTGATCACAGCGGTCTGCTGCCGCGTCTGTTCAAGGAAGGCTACAAAGGTCCGATCTTCTGTACCGAGGCCACCCGCAATCTGCTCGCGATCATGCTGGAAGATGCGGCCAAGCTGCATCTGCGCGATGTCGAATGGGAAAACCAGCGGCGCAAGCGTTCCGGACGTCACCCCATCCAGCCGCTGTATGATCTGGAAGATGTTCTGCACGTGCTGGAGCACTGCGTTGGTATTCCGTACCACAAGGAACGGACCATCAATGGTCATGTGAACGTGTACTTCCGCGATGCCGGCCATATCATCGGTTCTGCCATCGTCGAATTGAATATTCGCGAGCAGGGGCATGTGCGCAGGCTGGTGTTCTCCGGTGATCTTGGCAATGCCGGATCGGTGCTGATGAAAGATCCTGAAGTGGTGACTGATGCGGATATCGTGCTGATGGAAGGCACTTATGGCGATCGTGATCACCGTACCCTGGTCCATACCCTGGATGAACTGGAAGCCATTCTGCAGGCCGCAGCCCAGTCCAAGGGCAACGTCCTGATCCCCGCGTTTGCTGTCGAGCGCACCCAGGAACTGCTGTTCCATCTCACCATGCTCTATCGTCAGGGCAAGGTACCGCAGCAGAAGGTGTTTCTGGATAGCCCGATGGCGATCGAGGTCACCCAACTGTATTCCGAATACATGGATCTGCTCGATCCGGAAGATCTCAAAAAAGTCTCGATGCGGCTGGGGGATGATCCCCGTGCCCAGCTGCCGATCCTGACGTTTACCAAAGACACCGAAGAGTCCATGGCCATCAACCGGGTCAGAGGGGGAGCGATCATCATCGCCGGCAGTGGCATGTGTAATGGTGGGCGCATTCGTCATCACCTGAAACACAATCTGTGGCGCGAAGAAAGCCATATCGTGTTTGCCGGCTTTCAGGCCCGCGGAACGCTGGGACGTCAGCTGGTGGATGGCGAGAAGCGGGTCAAGATGTTCGGCTCAGTGTTCGCGGTGCGGGCGCAGATTCACACCCTGGGTGGTTTTTCGGCCCATGCCGGGCAGAGCCAGCTGATCGAATGGGCGGGCAACTTTACCAGCAATCCGCGCTTTTTCCTGGTGCATGGGGAAGCAGACGCACTGCAGGTGCTGCAGCAGAAACTGCATCGCACGAAAGGCATTACCGCCGAGGTGCCTGCCGAGGGCAGCAGTATCCTGTTCTGATCAGTAGCAGACGTTGTGGCCTTTGTCTTTGCCCCGACGTTCGCATTCTCGCGCTATGTTATCGCAGGTAATGGCACCTCCGGGTGCCAGACTGGTAGCACGCTTGCATTGGCTGTGGCGGTCCTGCAGTTCCGAATCGGACAGATCGGCAAACTTGGAGTCCCCACAGGCGGCGAGCAGTGCCGCCATCAGACTGATCATCAGAAATCGCATTTTTGTCCCCGTAACTCATGAACTTACTGGGCTCAGTATAGAATAGGGCACTGAATCCTCCACTTAAACCACAAGGATCGCGCCATGCAGGTGACCCGGTTATTCATCCACCCCGTCAAGTCATTGGGCGGAATTGCTGTGCCGCGTTTCGAGATCGATCGTTTTGGTCCGCGCTGGGATCGGCGCTGGCTGGTGGTGGATCCGCAGGGGCGGTTTCTGACCCAGCGACAATATGCACCCATGGCGCAAATCGCTGCCGGTCTGGAGGGCGACCAGATAACCCTGCGTGCCGACGGTCACGCTGAGGCGCGCTTTGGTGCTGCTGACTTTGGGGAAGGGGTTATCGAGGTCGAGGTCTGGCGCGACCGCTGCCAGGCCAGTCGCGGCCCAGCGTGGCTGGATGCCTGGATCAGCGCGGTGTTGCAGACGCCGGCCCAGTTGGTATTCATGCCAGAGGATTCCCGCCGGCTTGTTGATCCCCAGTTTGCCCGTCACCAGGAAACCGTGAGTTTTGCCGATGGCTTTCCCTTGCTGCTGGCGACGGACGCTTCATTGCAGGACTTCAATAGCCATCTGCAAACCCCGGTGGGCATGGAGCGGTTTCGCCCCAATCTGGTGATCGACGGTTCAGCACCTTATGCCGAGGATGACTGGCGGCGCATACGGGTGGGTACGCTGGAATTTATCGTCGCCAAACCCTGTTCCCGCTGTGCGATTCCCACCATCGATCCGCTGACCGCGCAAAAGCAGCCCGAGGTCTTCAAGGCGCTCAAGGCGACCCGCAGTCGCAATGGAGAAGTGTTTTTTGGTCAGAATCTGATTCCGGTGGGAACTGGCGTGATCCGTGTCGGTGATCCGGTGTCAGTGCTGGAATAATCGATAAACGCACTGCACGTCAGAACAGCTCGATGTCATCGCCCGAGCTATCGTTGTCGACCAGACGCTCGGTCTGTTCAAACTGATGCCGGTAGAGCGCAAGGGCCTCATCAATGGTGGAACCCTTCATGATCATGTCGAACATCAGCCGCTCACACTCCATGGTGTAGTTGGAGCGGATTTCGTCCTGGATACGGCGCCATTCAGTTGGATTGTAGAGGCGGGCATTGTCGCTGATCAGATCCCCCAGATGGCGCAGGCTCAGGTTCACATGGCCCAGCTTCTGGCTCAGACGATCATAAAACTGGAATGCGACGATGGCCCGGTGCATCTGCTGACTCATCTGGCGTGCCACCTGGGCCAGCTCATGGCGTTGCTGTTCCCATTTGTCGGCACTGTCCAGACTGTCGCAAAGCCGGGACACGGTTTGTGCATCCTGCGCCATGCCGGTGAAACTTGTTGTCAGTTCGCCGACAGAACGCGAACTGTCGGTCAGCGTCGACTCGATCTGCGCCATTGCCAGACACAGCATCGAGATAGTCTCCTTGACCTGGCTCCAGTCCAGATCAGGCTTGACGGCGCTGGAGCCGGGATTGATGAGTTGGGAACCGCTGGGCACTGACATGACGCTCCTGTGCTGAAGGGTGCTTACGAACGGTGGCGATCAGCATCGATCACCTGCTACCAAGCATAGCCCAGGATCCTGATACCTGCCCGACCCCTGTTGGCAGCACCGGCAGGAGTGGAACCATTTCACATTCAAACGCTTAGAATCGTTGGCCGGGAATTGATCAGGTTGGCACCCGGCCCGGGCCTGCTACACTGATACTATCGTTTCACCGCCACGGTCCGGGAATTCCGCTGCAATGAAAATCCACTACACCTTTGATCTGGAAGATCGCGCGTTGCACTATGACGTTGATGTGGATCGGGCGTTCGATCTTCGCCAGGCGCGACCGGATGCGCCACCCTGGGCAAAGCTGGCCCATCATCAGTGCCCGAATTGCCCGCTGACGGTGAAGGACTGTGCCTATTGCCCGGCGGCAGTGGATCTGGTGCAGGTGATTACCGATTTCGACACGCTGCCCGCAGTGAAGACCGCGAACATAACCGTGTCGACACCAGAACGGGACTACCGCAAGCAAACCGCGGTGGAAGAGGGGCTGCGTTCCCTGATGGGGCTGATCATGGCTACCAGTGCCTGTCCCATCCTGCACAAGCTCAAGCCCAATGCCCGCAGTCACCTGCCATTCGCCTCCCAGGATGAATTCATCATCCGTTCGACGGCCCTCTATTTGCTGCGGCAGTATTTCAATTATCGCGAAGGCAAACGGCCGGACTGGGATCTGCAGGGTCTGATCAGTATCAACGAGGAACTGGGTACGCTGAATCGGGCTTTCTGGCAGCGCATTCATGATGCCTGTGAAAGCGATTCCAACCTGAAGGCGCTGTTGAGTTTTGCGAATCTGTCTTCCAGCGTCACCACATCGCTGGAAGAACAGCTGCAGAAAATCCGCCAGATGATGACGGATGACGACACGTCGCTCGCCATGCAGGAACAGCAGGATCGCGAGCGACTGTTTTACTGATTACTTCTTGCCGACCCGAACCGCCAGCACATCGATTTCGGTGTGGTGCAGCACGGCGTTTGCGGTAGAGCCCAGCAACAGCGCCAGGCCGTGACGGCCGTGGGTGCCCATCACGATCAGATCCACACCCTGTTCCTTGGCCACCCGCAGGATTTCCTTTTCGGTGATGCCCACTTCCAGATACTGGTTTTCCGGCGCGACATTGAGTTGTTCGCCCAGGGTTGTCAGCTGGGTGCGGGCCTGTTTTTCCAGTTCCTTGTGCAGATCACCCAGGTCCACCGGGAATTCGCCGCCGTAAGCAATCGAAATGGGCTCAAGGACATGCACGATGCTCAATTTGGCGTGGAAGTTGGCGGCGAGCGCCTTGGCCCGATGCACCACCTTGTCGGATTCCTGATTGAAATCGGCGGCAAGCAGAATGTGAGTATATTGGCCCATGCTGAATTCCTTTTTGGGTGTCGGTTAATTGCCATCTATTAGATAATGCCTGTCTTTACACTTGCAAGCGTTGTCATTGGTCAAATCGGACGTCATTCATGAAACTGTTACTGATTATCGGGCTCGCCATGCTGTTCATCGTCGGCCCGGTATTGATGCTGCGACCATCGCCCCGTGAACGGCGACTGGCCCGCATCCGCCTGCTCGCCCAACAGCAGCGGATCAAGGTGCAACCGCTCTATCTGCGCCGTGATCCGGTGTTCAGCCATACGCTCGAGCGTAATCCCCATCTGCCGGATGCCGGCTGGACGCGTTATCAACTGGTGGCCGCTGAAAACCAGACCGGCCCTTCGATCAAGGGCAAGTGGATTCAGCGGCGGACGCCGGAGGGGCGGCTGGTGTGGGAAGCGCAGGATGTACGGCAGCAGTCCTGTGCGGCGATCGATGCAGTGCTGAGCCAGTGGCAGCAGGCCCAGCAACCGGACTTTCTGGCACTGGAACTGGGTCCGCGCAGCGTCGCCGTTGTCTGGAATGAAAAGGGCGTCGCGCCGGAAGTGGAAGCGTTGAGTCAGCAACTGCAGCAGCTGCTGACTGTGTGATCAATTGCTGGTGGAGGTGGTAGCGGGGGCGGCGCCCGTGCCGGTTTCCGCGGTACCGTAGTGCTTTTCCACCCAGTCGGGCGGCATGATCAGCACCCGCAGATCCTTGTAGCGCCACAGATCGCTCAGCATATTGCCCCATTCATGCAGCTGCAGGTAAATGGGGTTGTAGGGCTGTGCCGGCATCCGGGTGCAGCCGTAGACGATGGGGCCCGCATCCTTTTCCGCGCGGAACGTACCGAACAGCTTGTCCCAGATAATCAGGATGCCGCCGAAATTGGTATCGATCTGGGCGGGATTGCTGCCGTGGTGAACGCGGTGGTGTGAAGGTGTGTTGAAGACTTTCTCTACCCAGCCCAGCGTCCGCACCTGCTCGGTGTGCAGGAAAAACTGGTACACCAGGTTCCCTTCGATCGCCAGCAATACCCAGTCCTTGTCAAAGCCGATAAACGCCGCCGGTATCCACCACAATATCCACGCCCCATTGAAGGCGTGCATGAAATTCTGCCGCAGGGCGGTGGAGAAATTCATATGCTCGGAGGAGTGGTGGGTCACATGGGTTGCCCAGAACCAGCGTACCTTGTGCATCAGTACATGGGTTACGTAAAAACAGAAATCCACCAGTACGATCAGTACCAAGACGCTCCACAGGGATGCTTCCGGATACCACTGCAGCCCGAACTGCGCCACCCACTCGTAAAACGTCTGGATGAACAGCGCGATGGCAATGCCGTCCACGACCTTGTAAGAGAAGCCGGTGCCCAGGTTGGCAAAGGTTTCCTTGAGGTTGTAAACGCCGGTGAGGCCTTTCATGCGTACATAAAAGGCTTCCAGCCCGATGACGCCGATAAACACGGCGCCAAAGGCGGTAACGAAGAAGAGGGCGTGTAGCACGTCTTGCATGGGGAGCGGCTCCTGTCGCTTTTCTGATGCTGCCAGAATAAGCGGTCAGGCGTTAAATGGATTGACCAATCCCGGCAAATTTTTGACAATTCCCGCCATGCTGCTTGCCAATCTTCATGTTACCGGCGACCTGTCCGGGCTATTGCTGGATTACCTGGGCCAGTGCGGGATCGATGATCCGGCACTGATCGCGCCCTTGCGCCGCAGCACGCCCAGCAGTCCGCTGACGTTCCAGGCGTGGTGGCAACTGCTGGAACAGGTGCAGGCCCGCCAGCCTGATCGCCCGGTAGGCGTGGAGGTCGGCCTGACCATTCAGCCCTGCCACCTGGGGGTGCTGGGGTATCTGACCCTGTCCTGCGAAACCGTGGGTGAGGCCCTGCAGCGTTTCGAGCGCTACCAGCGGCTGCTGCATGAGGGCGACCGGGCCCACGTGGAAGTCCGGGATGCCGAGGTATGTCTGCGCTGGACCTGCGATTACGGTCCATCCACCCGTCTGTCGGATGAAGTCCTGCTGGTGGGCTTGACCCGTTTTGTGCGGATGATGACCGGGGACGACAGCCTGAATCCCTCGCGGGTGTATTTCGTCAATAGCGCCCCGGCAGACCTGACTGCTCACCAGTCAGTGTTTCGCTGTCCGATACTGTTCGAGCAGCCCTGTGTGGCCCTGTGTTTCCCGCTGGCCCATCTGCAGCGCAAGGTCACCAACGCCGATCCGGGCCTGCGCAACCTGCTGGAACAACAGGCGCAGGCGTTGCTGGCGGTGCTGCCCCAGCAGGACGATTTTGAAACGGGATTGCGGCAGGCGATCGTCAAGGCCATTCAGGACGGTGCGCCCACTCTGGAGCGGGTGGCGGCGCTGCTGGCGCTGTCAGCCCGCACTCTGCACCGGCGGTTGGCGGAAAAGCAGCTGGTATTCAAGGAGCTACTGCAACAGTTGCGGCTTCAGCTGGCGCGCCAGTACCTGCAGGAGAAACGTCTCAGCCTGAGCGAGATCGCGCTCCTGCTGGGGTATTCCGAACAGAGTGCCTTCACCCGGGCATTCCGCCAGTGGACCGGCAGAACACCCCTCCAGTATCAGAAACAGGTCAATCAGGGCTGAGTGTACACGGTCGACAGCTCATCCAGCCCGGTGACGATCTCACCGCCAAACTTCACCACCAGATAGGGCACCGATTTTTCGTTGTAGTTGATGAAGGATTTCTCCAGAAATCCCCATTTTTTGCGCACGTTCGCAAGCCGTTTGGCGGCCTCGGGATTGTTGGCGGTCATACGATCCAGCAGATCAAGCTGCTTCGAGAAGCGTGACGCCATCTGGTCCAGGGTTTCGGTGTCGCCTGCCTCACTGCGGTAGGTATAACCGTACTCGGTTGAGCTGCGTTCCATGTAGAGCGCAGCCATTTCCTGAAACAGGGCAGCAGCATCCCGGATACCCTGCAGGGTGGGGGATACCTTGAAGCCGGTCTTGCTGATCACCGCGTCATACCCGGCCTTGAAATCCCGCGCCGTGTAATAACTGTTCAGCAGGTAGCTGTTAGTGATGGCACCTTCGGCATAGCCCCCGCCGGAAATGGCGGTCATTACTGCATTCAGGTCCCGGGCGGCATTGCGCCAGTGTCCCTGCACCTGCTTGAGCTCGGCCGACAGCCCCAGATCCGCCATATCCTGATACGCGGCCTGGAAATTGGCTTTCAGCTGTTGCAGGGCCCCGTTCAGTATCACCAGCTGCTTCTTGTCACCCTCGCTGTCCTGATAGCGGTGAAACGCCGAGGCAGTGGCATGCACACTGAGCCTGGCGGCCTGCAGATTGGCCAGCGCGATGGCCGGATTGGTCTGGGCATGACTGGACTGGACAAACAGGGCCACGAGCAAGGCCAGCAGGGCTGTGGGGTGGACACGCAGCATCGGGTTTCCTCGGCGATAACAGTGGGTGAGCACGTTCAAATATCCATCAAGCGTAGACCGTGACAGCCCATTTTACCCGCCTGGGCCGGGCGGGGCGGGCCGACGCTGATTAGGAAAACTTGTCGATTCTTCAAATAACATCTAACTTGTTGAAAATATGACACCAACCGCCGGGCGCTCTGGTGGATGCCGGGGCCTGACCTACTTTGTCCGGGAAGATAACCGTGAAGGCTTCCCTTGACCATTGCCCTGTCACCTCTTATATATGTCGCCCTTTTGACGGATTTACACAACGCAAGGCTGGATCACACCCTATGGGAAAATCACTGGTCATCGTGGAGTCGCCTGCCAAGGCGAAGACCATCAACAAATATCTGGGCAAGGATTTCATTGTGAAATCCAGCGTCGGCCACGTGCGCGACCTGCCAACCAGTGGCAGCAAGACCAGTACGGTTGATCCCAAGGAGCGCGCCCAGAAGGCGGCCCAGACCCGCAAGATGAGTGCCGACGAAAAGGCCGAATATCAGCGCAGCAAGGCCCGCGAATCCCTGATTGCCCGTATGGGCGTAGACCCGGAAGGCGGCTGGAAAGCCAATTACCAGGTCCTGCCGGATAAAGAAAAAGTCGTCGCCGAATTGAAGAAGCTCGCCCGTGAGGCCGACACCATCTACCTGGCAACGGACTTGGACCGCGAGGGGGAGGCCATCGCCTGGCACCTGCGGGAAGTCATCGGCGGCGACGAATCCCGCTACAAGCGCGTGGTGTTCAACGAAATCACCAAAACCGCCATCCAGGAAGCATTCTCCCGGCCTGGTGTGCTGAACCAGCCACGGGTGAATGCCCAGCAGGCCCGGCGCTTCCTCGACCGCGTAGTGGGCTACATGGTGTCCCCGCTGCTGTGGGCCAAGATCGCCCGCGGCCTGTCTGCCGGCCGGGTGCAATCCGTTGCCGTGAAAATGATCGTGGAGCGCGAGCGGGAAATCCGTGCGTTCATCCCGGAAGAATACTGGGAAATCTTTGCTGACACCGCCACCGCGAAAAATGCAGCCCTGCGGTTGCAGGTCGCCAAGCAGGCTGGCAAGGAATTCCGCCCTACCAACCAGACCGATGCCGAAAAGGCCCTGGCGCTGCTGCAGAAACAGCAGTACACCGTGGCCGGCCGCGAAGACAAGCCCACCAAGTCCCGTCCTGCGGCACCGTTTACCACCTCGACCCTGCAACAGGCGGCCAGCACCCGGCTGGGTTTCAGCGTCAAGAAAACCATGATGATGGCCCAGCGCCTGTATGAGGCCGGCTACATCACCTACATGCGTACCGACTCCACCAACCTGAGCATGGACGCCGTCAACGGCTGCCGTGATTACATCGTGAAGAAGTACGGCAAACAGTATGTGCCGGAAAAGCCGAATTTATACGCCAGCAAGGAAGGCGCCCAGGAAGCCCACGAAGCGATTCGTCCTACCGATGTGACGGTGCTGGCCAGCGGTGTCAGCGGGCTGGAGCAGGACGCCCAGAAACTGTATGACCTGATCTGGAAGCGATTCGTTGCCTGTCAGATGCCGCCCGCCGAATACATGAGCACCAACCTGTCCGTCAGCGCCGGTGATTTCGAGCTGCGCACCAAGGGGCGCATTCTGCAATTCGACGGTCACCTGATCGTGAACATGCCCGGCAGCAAGAAAACCGACGAAGACATCGAACTGCCCGACGTGAAAGTGGGCGAGCAGCTCAAACTCAAAGAGCTCGACCACAGCCAGCACTTCACCAAGCCGCCGGCTCGCTACACCGAAGCCAGTCTGGTAAAAGAGCTGGAAAAGCGTGCCATCGGCCGTCCGTCCACCTATGCCTCGATCATTTCCACCATCCAGGATCGCGGTTACGTGAAGCTGGAAAGCCGCCGTTTCTACGCGGAAAAAATGGGTGACATCGTCACCGACCGCCTGAACGAAAGCTTCACCAACCTGATGGACTACAACTTTACCGCCCAGATGGAAGAGCGCCTCGACGAAATCGCCGAAGGCAAGCTGGACTGGAAACAGGTACTCAACGAGTTCTACAAGGATTTCAGCAAGAAGCTGGAAACCGCCGAAGCGGAAGGCAAGGGCATGCGCCTGAATCCGCCGGTGGAAACCAGCATCAAGTGCCCCGAGTGCGGTCGCAACATGATGATCCGCACCGGCAGCACCGGCGTGTTCCTGGGCTGTTCCGGCTACGCGCTGCCACCGAAAGAGCGCTGCAAGGCCACCATTAACCTGATTCACGGCTCCGAAGCCCTCAACGTCGACGACGAAGAAGCAGAAGCACGCGCATTGCGGGAAAAACACCGCTGTAAAAAGTGCGGCACCGCGATGGAAAACTATCTGATCGACGAGAAGCGCAAACTGCACGTCTGCGGTAATAGCCCGGATTGTGACGGTTACGAGATCGAGGCCGGCAATTTCAAGATCAAGGGTTACGAAGGTCCCATCGTCGAGTGCGACAAGTGCGGTTCAGACATGCAGCTGAAAACCGGTCGCTTTGGCAAGTATTTCGGTTGCACCAACAGCGAGTGCGGCAACACCCGCAAGCTGTTGCGTAATGGCGAGGTAGCCCCGCCCAAGGCTGAACCCATTCCCATGCCGCACCTGCGCTGCGACAAAACGGACGATTTCTTCTTGCTGCGTGACGGTGCATCCGGTCTTTTCCTGGCGGCGAGTCAGTTTCCCAAACATCGGGAAACCCGGGCACCCACCATTGCCGAACTGAAGTCCGTCAAGGACAAGCTCGACGAAAAATACCTGTTCCTGTTGGATGCGCCGGAAGCCGATCCGGAAGGCAATGCGGCCATCGTACGCTTCAGCCGCAAGAGCAAGTCCCAGTACGTGATGACAGAGAAGGACGGCAAGCCCACCGGTTGGGTTGCCACCTTTGATGGCAAGCAGTGGAAGGCGAAGGCCGATGTGGCAGCAGGGGATAAGCCCGCCAAGGGCAAAACCGCAGCTGCGAAAACCACCAAGGCGGCTGCAAAGAAAAAAGCCGGCAAGTAACAGTGGTGCCTGGCACAAATGAAGACGGGGCCTGATGGCCCCGTCTTCATTTGTGGTTGTGTGCAGTGAATCAGATCCTGAAGCGCTGCAGCTGCTGGGTCAGTTCGGTAATGGCCTGACGCATCTCGCTGACCGATTGCAGCGTGTTGCTTGCGGCGTTTGCTGCATCGCCTGCGCGGGCATCAATTGCCTGCACGCTCAAACGGACATGGTTCACCGACTCTGTCTGTTCCAGTGATGCGGCCGAAATGGACTGGGTGCGATCACTGATGCTGGTAACGCCACTGAGGATTTCGTCCAGCTTTTCGCTTAGCGCACGCGCGGTGCTCACCGAGGTGCCGGTGACGTTCACGCTGACCTTCATGGTGCTGACCGCCTCTTCGACGCCGGACTGGATCTTGCCCAGAACCGCATCGATTTCTTCAGTTGCCTCCTGACTGCGCTGGGCAAGCGTGCGAACCTCGTCGGCAACCACGGCAAAGCCGCGACCTTGTTCACCGGCACGGGCTGCTTCGATAGCTGCGTTGAGTGCGAGCAGGTTGGTCTGCTGTGCAATGCCCTTGATGACCGCCAGAATCGTGGTGACGCCGCGACTATGCTCCGCGAGCCGTTCAACGACCTGCATTGACGCATTGATGCGATCAGTGAGGTCCTCGAAGCTGGCCACGGCGTTGGTAACCAGCGACTGTCCGCCGCGGGCGTTCTCATCGGCATCCTGCGCTGCGCCGGCGGTGAATTCGGCTTCCCGTGCCACGTCTTCGGATGCCGAGGTCATTTCTTCCATGGCCCGGTTGATCTTGCGGGTCTCTTCGGTCTGCTGGCGTACCAGCTCGCTGTTCATTTCCGCGAGTTCCTGCACATGTTCTGCGTGCTGCTGGGTCTGGTCGCTGCTGCTCTGCGCTGACCGGATCAGGGTGCGCATCTGCTCGATCATGCGATTGAAATTCGTAATCAGAATCGAGAATTCATCCTGGCTGAGAGCATCAACTTTGACCGTCATGTCGCCGTTCGCCACTTTGGCGGCGCTGTCCACCATGCTGCTGATGCTCCTGCGCAGCGACGCATACAGCCCGAGGTAGAGGTAGGAAATCACTGCGAGCAGGAACAGCAGACTCACCACCAGCACGACACGATTTTTCTGTTTCTCGTGCAGTCGCTTGTCCACCTGGGCAAAGGTGCGATCAAGAATCCCGGATTCGGCATCCCAGACGGCGCTCATGTTGGTGGTAGCCATGGCATTGAATTCCTGCCAGGTCATTTTGTCAGCAAAGGCTTCGATCAGCTGCTCGTTGACGGCGTTGAGCACGACACCGGTCTGCTCCGTTACCTGTTTCATCGTTGCCGCCAGTGGGTGACCGGGCTGTGCTGCAAGAATCCGGTCGTAAGCTTCTTCGGCCTTGGCGAGGTTTGCACTGGTGCCGTTGTAGAGATTTTCCACTTCGGTTAGCGTGGCGCTGTCGAGAAATGCAGTGTTGAGGGTGTTGTTGGCGTAACCGCGCAACACAGCAACATCCCGCGCAACCAGACGCAGATTTTCCAGATACAGGGAGAGCTCCCGCGCCAGGCTTTCGTCTGCCTCGGCAGTCAAGCCACTGCTCTTGGCGATTTCCAGCACGACGTTGTCGATCTCGCGTCCCAGACTGCCATAAGATGCCATGTACTCACGGATCAGCAGGCCGGCGACCCAGGCTTTCGTCAATGGATTTGCGCCAGCTGGCTTCCAGTCGCTCGATTTGGGCGGGCTTGACCAGTTCGCTGTCCGCCGTTTCACGAATGAACTTTTCCAGCAGTTCCCGCGTGGCGGTCCGACTCTGGGAAACCTTCTTTACCGTTTCTTCCGTGCGATCGTACTGATGCGCCATCATGATATCGCGGTATTCGCTGGCGGATTTTGAAATCTCATTCAGGGATTGGATGACAAGAATGCCGTCGGCTTCCTTGGATGTAGTCTGGATATTCTGCTCGAGCTGGTCCCATAGCTGGTAACTCAACAGAATGATGGGACATAAGAAAAGCACACTTATAAGCAAAAATTTATAGGTGTATTGCAGCCGGTTCATCACGAACATGGCCGGCCAGAGCAGCTTCAGCATCGTTTCACCTTGGACTCTGTATGCAAAATAACAACAAAAACAACTATCTGCGTATTCCTGGGCTGACCATTCCAGTATAGATAAAGTTTGAATTTTCGCCGCTTTGCTGACCAATATTCAGTGCGTACAATGGCGGCAGCTGAACAGGTGAGTAACTATGGCAAGACACAAGATTGGCAAGGCAAACCAGAAGGTTTATTTCGCTGGCTTCTACCTCGAAGCGCTTGATTCCATTGAGCATGATGAGCGTCTGGTGAATCGCAAGGCATTGCAGGCGGCGCATCGTGAGTCCTGCCTGTTCCATCTGGTAGGTGCCTACCATGGACTGCTGTGGGAAATTGCCAAGACCTACGATCTGGAATATGCAGCCGGGGACGCATTGCGTCCACTGTTGGCGGCACAGAACGACGCTGGGCGCAGCGTGCCCGAACTCGAACAGCTGTTTGATCTGCAGAGTCGTTCCGGTTCCTGGCTCAATCAGATGATGAACGCCTGGCAGCGCATTCAGGATGCAGATCCGGCGACGACCTCGGTGGCGAAGGCCCCGGTCAACCTGAATGCCATCGAAGTGCGTGTCAGCACGGAAGAAGACGATCTGCTGCAACTTCCTGATTGGCATGGCAAACTTCGCTTTTTGATAGATGAAATCAGGGAAAGGCTGGGGGAGTGGTAGGAAAAATATATCGGCTTGAGGGGTGATTTGTTTGTGGCAGCAAGTACCGGCATGGTAGTATTTGCGGCCATTATGCAGTTGGTTATTGGCGTTTTTTCAGCGGAAATCCTGCGCAGACGTATTTTCCCAACCGCTTCAGGCACTTCCGAAAAAAAGGCTGGCGAATGTCCTCTCTGTTAGAAATTGTTGAGCTGTCCTCTGGTGAAATCGTGCTGCGTCGCGCCGATGGCATCGGGGAGCCGCTGGTCAAGATCAAGTTCTCGAATGAGGTGCGCGTTCTGCTGTCGGAACATTCGCTGGATATCGGCAAAGCCATGGTCGGTGCTGGGGTTCAGGCAGTCGGCGAGGTGTATGGACACGTGCTGGAACATCACGAGGAACGTCACGATTACAATCTGGAAGAGTACGAGGACGCCTCGGGCATTCTGCACTGATGGATTACTCAACCAGTAGCAACTGACGGGGCCGTTGAGCCCCGTTTCTGTTTTCAGGTTCACCGTGCGGGCTGTTCAAAGGCCTTGCCGGATCACGCCCACTCCCAAACCCTCAATCGCGAAATCATCACTGCGCTGATCCACTTCAATGGGTTCAAAATCCGGATTTTCCGGCAGCAGCAGGATCTTGTTGCGCTTGCGGTCGAAACGTTTGACGGTCACTTCGTCACCGATGCGGGCCACCACGATCTGCCCGCGCTGGGCATCATGCGTCTTGTGCACGGCGAGCAGGTCGCCTTCGAGGATGCCGGCATCCCGCATGCTCAGGCCTTTTACCTGCAGAAAGTAATCCGCTTTCGGTTTGAAAAAACGTGGTTCCACTTCGCAGTAGCCCAGTACGTTTTCCTGTGCCAGCACCGGATGACCCGCAGCGACACGACCGATGATCGGCAGCCCCGGGTTTTCGTCTTCTGCTTCAATCAGGCGAATGCCGCGGGACGCGCCGGGCACCATCTGGATGACGCCTTTACGTTCCAGTGCGCGCAGGTGTTCCTCGGCAGCGTTAGGGGATTTGAAACCGAATGTCGCAGCAATGTCCATCCGTGTCGGCGGCATGCCGGATTCATCAATGTGCTGTTTGATGAGCGCAAGAATTTCTGCCTGGCGCTTGGTGAGTTTTTCCATGGATGCGTCCGGTCTCCAACTGTTTTTATATACAGGTACTGAAAGTATATACAGTTTGGATCGGATTGCAACAGGCTGATTTGAAGCGGGAATCCGGTGTGGTTGCTGTCAGTCTTCGTCCAGCACATGCAGCGAGTCGTCGTCGGCCAGCAGGCGCAATTCGTCGCGGCTGTCGTCCCAGTGGGCGTACTCCTCATCCATCCTGTCTTCCGGGTCGAGTTCGTAGGGGCCGCTCCAGTCTTCCGGCTGCTCGACAATACGCAGTGGCATCTGCATGAAAGCGTCCAGTTCGAGCGCTTCGATTTCTCCTTCAAAATACTGGATGGCGACGCTGTTTTCGTCCTCATCCAGGGACACCACCTCGAACAGGCGGCCCTGTTCCGCCTCCTGATACCAGCATCCAACTTCGGGCGCAGTGCGACGCAACATCGTAGGGTCCTCCGGCGTCTGGTGATTGCAGTGGGAAGTATGAGAGTCCGTAGGGAATTCCTCACGAAAGGAATTAGGGGGTGACTGATGGCGAAATTTCACCCCTGCCGTCTGGTGTTGTGGAATCCTTTGACGTTTCAGCCGGTTGAGATTCTGGCGTGGCGTGACATCAGCGTCGGTTAGAGACGATCGCACTAACGGCGCCGATGGCTTAAGGCGACAAAGTCTAAGTGTGGCTGTCGCTTTTCTGTTCTTGACAGTACGAGTCTGCAAACGTAAGTTTCAAACACTTGTTTGTGTCCGGTTCCGATGTTGGGTGGCCGGCTGGCGGGAATTTCTCGATGGCTCAGAAAGAAACAGTAGAAAGAATCCTCGACGCAGCAGAAGTGCTGTTTGCGGAACGGGGATTCGCAGAAACCTCCTTGCGCACTATTACGGGTGCGGCGGGGGTGAATCTGGCGGCAG
Organism: Gammaproteobacteria bacterium; assembly: GCA_041395845.1. Taxonomy (GTDB): domain Bacteria; phylum Pseudomonadota; class Gammaproteobacteria; order Pseudomonadales; family Ketobacteraceae; genus Ch67. The sequence goes on along the minus strand of JAWKZS010000008.1, from coordinate 128,841 downwards.
TAAACTATCACTTCGGCTCCAAGAAGGCGTTGATTCAGGCGGTCTTTGTGCGTTTTCTTGATCCCCTGGTAGCCGAGGTGGAACGCCGTCTCACTGACATGCAGCAAAGCAAGGATCATCTGTCTGTGGAAGATCTGCTGCAATTGCTGACCCAGTCGGTTTACGACATTCATGGCAAGGGTTCCAATCGTGCCACGGCATTCATGCGTTTGCTCGGGTTGGCCTATACCCAGTCCCAGGCCCATTTGCGGCGCTTTATTGGTGAGCGATATGGCGAGGCGTTCCAGCATTACGTGGCGCACCTGAAGCCGGCCCTGCCGGGCGCCACCGCTGCAGATCTGTTCTGGCACACGCATTTCGCGCTGGGGACGGCTATCTTCACCATGTCCAACTTCGATGCGTTGCGGGCCATGAGTGAAAACGATACCGGCAGCCGTACGCCGGTGGACTTTATTGTGAGCCGACTCACCGCGTTCATGGCCGCCGGCCTGCATAATGCGGCCCATGAATAATCTCGAGATCATTGTTTCCATTCCGCAGCAAACGCTGGCCCTGATGCAGAATGGTCGGCAGATTGCCTGCTGGCCCGTATCCACGGCGTTGAAGGGGGCGGGCAATCAGTCCGGCTCCTACCAGACGCCGATGGGGCGGCACCGCGTTCGGGCGAAAATCGGCGCGGGGCAACCGCTCAATGCGGTGTTTCGTGCCCGCCGTCCTACCGGGGAAATCTTAACGCCTGACCTGGCGCAGGCGTTCCCCGGGCGCGACTGGATCCTCACCCGCATCCTCTGGCTGTGTGGCGAGGAAAGCGGCATCAACCGCGGTGGCAACGTGGATTCCCAGCGTCGATACATTTATATTCATGGCACGCCGGATTCCGAACCCATGGGCGTGCCCAGATCCCACGGCTGCATCCGCATGCGCAACCAGGATGTGCTGGAACTGTTCGAGCGCGTGCCTGCCGGCACACCGGTTCTGATTTCGCCCGTCTGACATTCCCCTTTTTTGTTTGCAGGAGCAATCCACCCATGACCCTGGGCCCCTTGATGCTGGATGTTGAAGGCACCGTTTTGTCTGCGCTGGAACGTGAGCGCATTGCTCATCCGGGGGTGGGTGGCGTCATCCTGTTTGCCCGCAATATCCAGGATACGGATCAGGTGCGGACGTTGATTGCCGCGATGCGCGAGGTGCGGCCGGAGTTGATCGTGGCAGTGGATCAGGAAGGCGGCCGGGTGCAGCGGGTGAAGAAGGGCGTGACCCTGTTGCCGCCGCTGGCCCGACTGGGGCTGTGGTGGGACGAAAATCCGGTGCAGGCCATGCAGGGTGCCCGTGAATGGGGCTGGCTGATGGCGGCAGAAATGCTGGCGCTGGGATTCGATATTTCGTTCGCGCCGGTGCTGGATCTGAATGTGGGCCGCAGCCGGGTGATTGGCGACCGCGCCTTTCATGGAACCCCGCAGGCGGTGGTGGCGCTGGCCCGTTCCTACATTGCCGGCATGCATGAGGCGGGCATGGCGGCGACGGGTAAACATTTTCCCGGCCATGGCTGGGTCGAAGCGGATTCCCATCACGCGATTCCGGTGGATGAGCGCAGCGAAGCGGATATCCGTGCCCAGGATCTGCAGACGTTTGCCCAGCTGGCCCGGGATCTGGATGCGGTCATGCCCGCCCATGTGATTTACCAGCAGGTGGATGCACAGCCAGCCGGCTTTTCCCGTTACTGGCTCCAGCAGGTGTTGCGATCCGAATTGCGCTTCGAGGGTGTCATTTTCAGCGACGACCTGACCATGGAAGGCGCCAGTGTCGCCGGTGGCTATGGTGAACGTGCGGCAGCCGCATTGGCCGCGGGTTGCGATATGGTGCTGGTTTGCAATAATCCCGCAGGCGCGCAGACCGTACTGGATTATCTGGATCAGCATCCTGCTTCGGTCGATCAGGCGCGGCTGCAACGGATGCTGGCACGGCGGCGGCAGGATCTGGCGACGCTGATGGCGTCCGACCGTTACCAGACTATTCAAACTGACATGCAGGCAAGGAGTCTGACCTGATGGATCAACTGATCGACTGGATCGCCGGGCTTACCGGCAGCCGGGACTGGATCGTGCTGGTGTTTGTGGTGGTATTTACCACCTTGATGCTGAATTATTTCGTTCGCAAGCTGCTGGGGCGGCTGGAAGAACGCTTTGCCAAGACCCGCAACCTGTGGGACGACGCCGTGATCTGGGCGGTCAGTCGTCCGGCCCATATTTTTGTGCTGGCGGTGGGTACCCGCCTGGTGTGCAAGATCATGGAACCCATCATGGACGAAGCCATCAACGCCATGGTGGAGCCGGCCTACACGGTGGCGTTCATTTCCATCGTCATCTGGTTCCTGGTGCGGCTGATCGCCAAGGTCGAAGAATTGATGAAGACCCCCGGTTACACCCGGGAACCGGTGGACGCCACAACAGTGACGGCAATTGCCCGGCTGCTTCGGCTGTCAGTGCTGATCACCGGTGGCCTGGTGATTGCCCAGTCGCTGGGCATATCCGTATCCGGCGTGCTGGCGTTCGGGGGCATCGGTGGCATTGCTGTGGGCTTTGCCGCCAAGGATCTGCTGGCCAACTTTTTCGGCGGCCTGATGGTGTATCTGGACCGGCCGTTTTCCGTGGGGGACTGGGTGCGCTCGCCGGATCGCCAGATCGAAGGCACCGTTGAGCACATTGGCTGGCGTCTCACGGTCATTCGCACCTTCGACAAGCGGCCGCTTTATGTGCCGAATTCCATGTTCACCAGCATCTCGCTGGAGAATCCTTCCCGCATGACCCATCGTCGCATCTACGAAACCATGGGTGTGCGCTACGACGACGTGGCCAAGCTGCCGGCCATCGTGGCCGATGTAAAGCAGATGCTGATCGAGCATCCCGAAATCGATCATACCCAGACCCTGATCGTGAATTTCAACAGCTACGGCGCGTCATCACTGGACTTCTTTATTTATACGTTTACAGTGACGACCAACTGGATCAAGTACCACGAAGTAAAGCAGGATGTGCTGTTTCGAATTGCGGACATTGTGGCCCGTCACGGCGCCGAATTCGCATTCCCGACCCAGACACTGCATCTGATAGAAGAACCCGCTGCGCTGGCGGCGGCATCCCGGTCGAATTGAAGAGGAACCCTGATGAACGTCTCGATTCCCGAAGTGGAAAGCGTTTGGCAAGAAGCGGATTGTCTGTGGACAGCAGAGCAGGTGGATCAGGCGATGGAGCAGCAGGCCGCGCGCATCCAGGCCGATCTGGGCGACAAGAATCCGCTGGTGCTGGTGGTCATGCGCGGTGGCCTGATGTTTGGCGCGCAACTGCTGCTGAAGCTGCGCTTTCCCCTGGAAGTCGATTACATCCATGTGACCCGCTATGGTCGCGGCCTGTCCGGTTCCGAACTGCAGTGGAAGGTGACACCCACCGAATCCATGGAAAACCGTCACGTGCTGATCCTTGATGACATCCTGGACGAAGGTCTGACCCTCGAAGCCATCATGCAGGCCTGCGAGTCCCAGGGGGCACTGTCGGTGGCGTCGGCCGTACTGGTGGAAAAACTGCACGATCGCAAACCCAACCCCGAGTTCAAGGCGAATTACACCTGTCTGGACGTACCCGACCGCTACGTGTTCGGCTATGGCATGGATTACAAGGGGTATCTGCGCAACGCCAACGGGATCTATGCGGTAAAGGGGCTTTGACATGTCATTGATTGCAATTGTTGGCGGTACCGGTCTGACCGAGCTGGATGGTCTCAGTATCCGTGAATCCCGCACGGTGGAAACCCGCTACGGGCCACCGTCGGCGGCGCTGGAATTTGGCCGCTTTGGCGAGCAGGAGGTGGTATTTCTGGCTCGCCACGGCAAAGGCCATCGGTTGCCACCGCACCAGATCAACTACCGCGCGAATATCACCGCCCTGAAATCCGTGGGGGTGACCGACATCACCGCGATCAATGCGGTGGGTGGCATCAATCCCGCGATGGGTGCCGAAGCGCTGGTGGTGCCGCACCAGGTCATCGATTACACCTGGGGACGCGAGTTCACCTTTGCCGAAGAAGGCAACGTGCTGCACGTGGATTTTTCGTTCCCCTACACCGACAGTCTGCGGGAAGGATTGCTGGCAGCGGGCCGTAAAACCGGTCTGAAGGTCCATGATGGCGGAGTCTACGGTGCCACCCAGGGGCCGCGCCTGGAAACCGCTGCCGAGGTCGACCGGCTGGAACGGGATGGCTGCGATATCGTGGGGATGACCGGGATGCCGGAAGCCTCGCTGGCACGGGAAGCGGATATGAATTACGCCTGCCTGTCGCTGGTGGTCAACATGGCAGCCGGGCGCAGTGATGGCATCATCACCATGGAAGAAATCGATCGTTGCCTGAAAACCGGCATGCAGAATGTCCGCGCCTTGCTGGCGGCATTTCTGAGCCGCTGAACCACCATCAGGGCAGTCCATCCGCGACTGCCCTTGAAATCCGGCTGCGTCGTCGCCATTTCTGGGGCAACATGAGTCAGGAATTGTTCGCCATGAATGCCATCCAGATCGTTTGCCCCCATTGTCACCGTACCAACCGTGTGCCAGCCAACCGCTTGCAGGAACAGCCTGTGTGTGGTGCCTGCAAGCAATCCCTGTTTGGCGTGGGGCCAGTGGACGTGCCGGCGGAAGCCCTGCTCAAACACGTGCAGAACAGCGATATTCCCGTGGTGGTGGATTGCTGGGCGGCCTGGTGCGGGCCTTGCCGGATGATGGGGCCGGAATTCCATAAGGCCGCCGATGCGATGGATACGCGGGTGCGTTTTCTGAAACTGGATACTGAGGCGAATCAGGCGCTGTCTGCCCAGCTGGGAATTCGCAGCATTCCTTGCCTGATCCTCTATCGCAACGGCAAGGAAGTGGCCCGTCAGGCCGGCGCCATGTCATCGGTACAGATCCAGGCCTGGGTGCGCCAGGCCAGCGGTGTTGCCTGATTGCGGCAACGTTCAGCGCAGCGGAATGATCTTGGCCACCACACCAATCTGCGGGTGATCAATATAGTGGAGTTCTTTGCTGCGCATGCGACGGGACTCCTGCAGACGCACCAGCTGTAGCGGCACATAGAGCGATTCAGCGACTTGAGGTGTCATCCCTTCCGGCATCAGACTGGCATCAATGGCAGGCACATCCTGGGGAATTGGCTGTGCGTCTGTAGTTACTTCTGTCGGTGCCAGTGGCTGTTCCAGCGTATATTCACCCAGCCACAGATCGGTTTCCAGATGTAGATAGCGTGACAGGACAAGTCGAATCGTGCCTTCCAACTGGGAATGGGGGCCGTAGGTTTCACCACCGCGCACCACTACCGGGATGGCAACGTTGCGCTCAAGCCCCGGCTGACGCCAGCTTTTCACCAGCAATACCTTGTAGCCGCTGCTGCGTTGCAGTGACGCGACCACGCTGTTGAACTCGTTGTCGATGATGGTGGTGCGCTGGAAGCCGTTTTCATCACCACTTTCTGCAATGGCATCGATTTCCACAGCATTCCCAGGCACAACGAACTGCATGCCATCCGGCTGCTGCAGCACTTCGCCACCGTCCACCGCGGCGCGGTTTTCGAACACCACGATATTGACCTGATACCAGCTCTGCGCCAGCAGCGGGGTCGAGGTGATTACAAGCAACAGACAGGCAAACAGTCGAATCATCATGGTTTGGAAGTAGCCAGTTGGGTCAGCAGTTTTTCCACCGCATCCAGGCGCTGTTCCGCGCTGTCCGATTCGATGGCGAACTTGAGTTTATCAGCCCCGTCGAGCTTGTAGAACTGGGGCTGGGTCTGAATCATCTTCACAATGGTCAGCGGATGCACTTTGGTATCCGTGCCAAACTCGATACGCCCGCCTTTGGGGCCGGCATCCACTTTGAGAATACCCAGCTTTTCCGCTTTCAGTTTCAGCGACGTCAGGCGGAACAGATTGCGGGTGGAATCCGGCAGTGAACCGAAGCGGTCAATCATCTCCACCCGCAGCTCATCCAGCTGGTCATCGGTTTTCGCATTGGCGATCCGCTTGTAGGTGATCAGGCGGGTATGCACATCCGGCAGATAGTCGTCGGTGATCAGGGCGGGGATGCGCAGATTGATTTCGGCACCATGATGGAAGGGCTTGTCCAGGTTCGGCGTTTTGCCTTCCCTGATGGACTGGACCGCTTCTTCCAGCATTTCCATGTAGAGCGAAAAGCCGATGGTGTGCATGTTGCCGCTCTGTTCTTCCCCCAGCAACTCACCAGCGCCGCGGATTTCCAGGTCATGGCTGGCCAGGGTGAAGCCAGCGCCCAGGTCGTGTGCTTCGGCAATGGCTTCCAGTCGCTTGTGGGCGTCCACGGTCATCGCTTTGGGCGGCGGTGTGAGCAGGTAGGCGTAAGCCTGGTGATGGGAGCGTCCCACCCGGCCCCGCAGCTGGTGCAACTGCGCCAGACCAAACTTGTCGGCCCGGTCGATGATGATGGTGTTGGCGGACGGCACGTCAATGCCGGTTTCGATGATGGTCGTACACATCAGCACGTTGAAGCGCTTGTGGTAGAAATCCGACATCACCTGCTCCAGCTCCCGCTCGCGCATCTGGCCATGGGCCACCACGATGCGGGCTTCGGGTATCAGCGCCTGGATTTCCTCGGCGCGGCGATCGATGGACTTCACCTCGTTATGGAGGAAATACACCTGGCCGCCCCGCAACAGTTCCCGCAGGATCGCTTCTTTCACTACATTATTGTTTTCCTGCCGCACGAAGGTCTTGATCGACAGACGGCGCGCTGGTGGCGTTGCAATGATGGACATGTCGCGTACCCCGGACATGGCCATGTTAAGGGTCCGTGGAATCGGCGTGGCGGTGAGGGTGAGCATGTCTACATCCGCCCGCAGTTCCTTGAGCTTTTCCTTGTGGCGCACACCAAAGCGGTGTTCTTCATCGACAATGATCAGGCCCAGATTCTTGAAGGCCATATTGTCCTGCAGCAACTTGTGGGTACCGACCACGATATCGATCTTGCCATCGGCGATCTGCTCCAGGGCCTTGGTCTGTTCCTTGGCGGTGCGGAAGCGTGACAGGACTTCGATCTGCACCGGCCAGTCGGCAAAGCGGTCGCGGAAGTTCTGGTAATGCTGCTGGGCGAGCAGGGTAGTGGGAACCAGTATCGCCACCTGCTTGCCGTTCTGCACTGCGATAAAGGCCGCGCGCATGGCCACTTCGGTCTTGCCGAAACCAACGTCCCCGCAGACAAGGCGATCGGTGGGGCGGTCGGATGTCATGTCAGCGATGACGGCATCGATCGCCGCCTGCTGATCGGGGGTTTCTTCGAATGGGAAGCCTTCGCAGAATGCCTCGTAATCCAGCTGGGACAGGGCAAAGGCATGGCCGGGCTTGGCGGCGCGGCGGGCGTAAATGCTGAGCAGCTCTGCCGCCGTGTCATGAATCTGTTCGGCGGCCTTGCGTTTTTCCTTGCTCCACTGGTCGGTGCCCAGGCGATGCAGCGGCGCACCGGCGTCACTGGCACCGGAATAGCGGCTGATCAGATGCAGCGACGATACGGGCACATACAGTTTGGCCTTGTCGGCATATTCCAGGGTAAGGAATTCCTGCTTCTGCCCATCGATTTCCAGCGTCTGCAAACCCTGATAGCGGCCGACGCCATGATCGATGTGCACCACCGGATCGCCGGGATTCAGTTCGGTCAGATTGCGGATGACGTTTTCGGCGTGATCGTCCCCGCGCTTGCGGCGGCGGCTCTGCATCACCCGATGGCCGAACAGCTGGGATTCCGTCACGATGGCGATCGACGGATCGTCCAGCATCATGCCGGTGGCCAGCGGAGCCACGGTGATCATCGGCTGCGGCGACCCGGCGGCAACAAACTCCTGCCAGGTCTCCACGGATTTCGGATGAATGCGAATCCGCCCCAGCATTTCCAGCAGCGTGTCCTTGCGGCCAGCGGATTCTGCCACAAACAGTACCCGGCGCTGGTCCGCCTGCGCGGTCATGCAGAACGCTTCCACATGCATCAGCGGGTTGGTGGCCTTGGCGTTGATCGGCAGGGCGGGGGGATCCTGCAGCGGCAGATCACAATGACCGGCGCGATCCGTATCGGCGGCATGACTGCGAATGGTCAGCCGTGGAAATGCTTTCAGATGGTGATGGAACTCGTCGGTGGGCAGAAACAGCCTGCCGGGGGGCAGAATCGGCCGCTGGATGTCGTAACGCAGGTCTTCATAACGTGCGTTGCATTCCGCCCAGAATGCATCGACCGAACTCTGCATGCCGTCGGGCGTCACCACCAGCGTACTGGCGGGCAGATAATCAAACAGCGAGGCGGTGGCTGCAAAAAACAGCGGCAGATAGTATTCAATGCCCGCACTGGCAATGCCGTCGGACACGTCCTGGTACACCGGGCAGCGGCGGAAATCCACCTCGAACGTCTGCTTGAAATTGTCGCGGAACTGTTGGATCGCCGCGTGATTCAGCGGGAATTCCTTGGCGGGCAGCAGGCGGATCTGTTGCACCTTGTCCCGGGAGCGCTGGGTTTCCGGATCGAAGGCGCGCAGGGTATCGATTTCGTCGTCGAACAGTTCGATACGGTAAGGCTCGGCGCTACCCATGGGGAACAGGTCCATGATGGCGCCCCGCACCGCAAATTCACCATGCTCGTAAACCGTATCGACGCAGCGGTAACCCCCCTGTTCCAGCAGCAGGCGAATCTTGTCCAGTTCGAACGTCTGGCCGACATCCAGCACCAGGCTGTGGCCCGCCAGAAACTGCGGCGGCGCAATCCGGTGCATCAGGGTCGAGACCGGAACGATCAATACGCCCTGCTTGATCTGGGGGAGCTTGTACAGCGTCGCCAGACGTTGGGAAATGATGTCCTGATGGGGCGAAAACGAGTCATAGGGCAGGGTTTCCCAATCGGGAAACGACAGGATTTCGGTAGCATTTTCGCCGAAAAAAGGAATTTCCTGCTCCAGCTGCAGCGCCGTCTGAGTGTCCCGTGTAATCACCAGTATCAGACCGGAATGACGCTGCGACAGTTGCTGCAAGGCCCAGGCAGCACCGCTGCCTTTCAGATGTCCCCAGGTACGTTGGTCGCCCGGTTTGGTGGGAATATTCTGAAGAAAATCAAAGGACATGGTAAAAAAGACTGGCCTGACTCAAAGCAAAGAGCCCGAATTGTACATGCTTTTGCGGGCCCCTGCAGGGCAATCTGGGGTTAGGGTGAACATTCTAACTTGCGCGGTTAACGTGCAAACTATGCAGGTCTGCACCCCGGTAGTGCGGGCCGCCTCCGATTCACCGATCCACCTGACAGAGCAAGGTTATGGCCGACAAAAAACTTCCGCTTACTGATACCCAGGTTGCCCAGCTGGCCGAGCAAATGGCTGACAAGGTAAAAGAATCCGCCAACCAGATCTGGCTTGCGGGCTTGGGGGCCTATTCCAAAGCCGAGCAGGAAGGCAGCAAACTGTTCGAGGCCCTGGTGCAGGATGGTGAGAAACTGGAAGCCAAAACCCGCTCCCTGGTGGACAAGCCTCTGAATGTGGCCAAGGAAACTGTCGAAACGGTGCGCGCCCGTGCCACCGGTTCCTGGGAAAAGGTGGAAAAGGCCTTTGATCAGCGGGTATCCCGGGCCCTCCACCGCCTGAACATTCCCACCCGTGCAGATGTTGACCAGCTGAACGAACGCATTGCGAAACTGGCGGCAGAAGTGCAACGTGTTACCGAGCTTGTTGAGAAACGTAAAACATCGCGTAACAAATCGTAACGGAAGGCGGGTAACAACCCGCCTTTTTTATTGGCCTGTGGATATCGTTCCTGAATTGCAATGATTTTTTCAACTTTTTTCACATTGCAGCGTTTTTTCAGGAAGCTGCGATAACTCCCTGATTTTTCGATGTTAAAAAAATAAGTTTCTGATTTTTAAAGACTTTTTTGTTGGTTAAAAAATAACCAATCTGTAGGAACAATAGAGATTGTGGCGTCTCAGCACTCTTTTCACCAAAGGATCCACAGAGTTATCCACAGAAAATGTGGATAGATTTCGGGGTGCTTAAAGATCGTCAGGTTATACAAATTGAGCATTGGCTTTTTGGGGAAATGGGAGTACCTTTTGCGCCCATTGTTAAGCAGGTCACGTTTGGGGCTGGCCTTGCTGCAGTGTCTTTTAGCACGCGGTGAAACACTCCCGAATGTTCATGTCAGGACTGAAACAGGGTTCGCTCAAGTGAATGTGGGATCTTCCAACCTCGGATTGACTGCTGATCGTACCAACGCTGGCTGCGGACTGTTTGCCCGTCTGTTCTATCGACTTGCTTTCTCCGTCATCAGTTACCAGTGCCAGCACGGCCGCGCTTTCCCTTCCCGTTTTTCCCTCAAGATGTTGCAGTACTCGGCAGATCAGGGCCATGTTCAGGCGATGGCCCAGCTGGGTGGCATGTTGTATCGTTGCGGCGTGGGCCGTGCCGACAAGCGAAGCGGGCTGGAGTACCTGCGCCGTGCCGCCAAGGGGGGGGACGTCGATTCCCAGTATCTGCTGGGGGCGGCCCACATGGATGGCCAGCTGATCCGTCGGGATGACAAGGCGGCCCTGCACTGGCTGGCGCTGGCCGCTGACCGGGGGCACGGCGATGCGGTCCGCCTGCTTGAAGAATGCAAAACCCGCCAGACTGAAAATCCCCAGCAGGAACAGCCTGTTGTCTGATACGGCAACCGCCACCAAAAGTCCCTTTACTACCTATCCGCCCGTCGGTAACCTCACAGCCATGTTTTTATCGCAGCAGGCCCTGCGGGTGTCTGCCTAGCCTTGTGAGTCGTGTATGAACCAGTCATCTTTTATTGTTGATGTCGATCAGAACAATATAAACGAAATCATCCAGTATTCCCTGAAAGTGCCTGTGCTGCTGGATTTCTGGGCAAGCTGGTGTCAGCCATGCAAAGCGTTGACCCCGGTGCTGGAAAAGCTGGCCAATGAATACCAGGGCCGTTTCATTCTTGCCAAGGTGGATACCGACGCCAACCCCATGCTGTCGCAGCAACTGGGTGTACGCAGCATTCCCGCACTCAAGCTGGTGGTGAAAGGTCAGCTGGCGGGTGAGCTCAATGGTGCACAGCCGGAATCCGAGATTCGTCGCCTGCTGGAACCTTTCGTGGGTGCAGCACCCGAGGCAGAACCCGAAGAAGAGGGTGACGATTTCATTGCCCAGGTGGAGCGGGCCCGCCGGATGGGTGCTCATGACCAAGCCCTGGAAGCGCTGCAGGCCGCCATCAAGGAGCAGCCGGAGGCACTGGAATATCAGGTCCTCCTGGCCGACGTGCTGATGGATGTTGAACGCCTGCAGGATGCCCAGCAGGTGCTCGATAATATCAAGGATGAAAAGGTCAAGGCGGCTGCCAGTGGGCGGCTGTTCTTTCTGAACGAATTACAGGGTTTCGAAACGGCTGAATCCCTCCAATACCGCATTGCCTCTGACGAGCGTGATGCAGAGGCACGCTATTTCATGGCGGCAAACTGCGTGCTGGCAGGTGAAATGGAAGCAGCGATGGAACTGTTGTTGCAGGTAATCAGCCTTGACCGGGGCTTCCGTGATGATGGTGGTCGCAAGGCGCTGCTGAAAGTATTCGATATGCTGGGAGCGGCCGATCCACGGGTAGCCCCGTATCGTCGTCGCCTGTTCACCAGTCTGCATTGATAGAGAGGGTGGAGTGCGTTGCTCCACCTGTCGCGTGGGTTGATCCGACACTATTGCTTGTCACAGGGTGGTGCTGTCCGTGACCTCAGATGTTCCGCCATCGCCCGGCGCCGTGGGCATTCCGTCAGAGCTTGACGGACATTATTACAGGAACCGGCTGCGCGTCAGTTTCGTTGGCGAGCTGGAGCAGCGGTATCAGCGTTACTGTGCCCGTCGCGACCGGCGCTATATTGGGAACCTGCTCAATATCCTTATCCTGCTGTATATCAGTTACGGGTTGTTTGACTGGTACTTGTTGCGGGAGCTGGCGGCCCCCGTCTGGACTGTGCGCTACGGCCTGGGATTGCCAGGTCTTGCCCTGGCGTGGCTGGTAACGCGACTGCCCAGGGCCGAGCGCTTCCTGGATCGCATGGTGGTGGTCACCCTGGCGTGGCTGACCCTTACTACCTTGCTGATGACGCGGCTGGTGCCGGCAGACGTGATGGATCTTTACCTGTCCAGTACCCTGGCCATTGTCATGACCGGCATGACCATTACCCGGCTGGCGTTCTGGCACGCAGTGATCACGGGAGCAGTATTTCTGACGGCGGTTCTGGTGCTGTTGCCAGGTGTTCACGTCAATACGCGCTTTATCCATTACTACATCGTGTTGTGCGCAGGCATTGTAATGTTCTGTCTGATTGCACAGTTCATTGCAGACCAGTCCCGGCGCCGTGAATTCCTGCAGAAAATCATCATTCACCGCAAGAACCAGCAGTTGCGCAAACTCAATCTGTATTTGCGGGATCTGGCCGAAATCGATCCGTTGACGGGAATTGCCAACCGGCGTTACTTCGATGGTGTGCTGGATGAAGAGTTGCGGCGCGCCCGCCGGCGTGAGTATCCGGTTGCGCTGCTCATGTGCGACATCGATTTCTTCAAGTCCTACAACGACTTGCTGGGTCATGTGCAGGGTGATGCCTGTATCCGTCAGGTGGCTCAGCTGATCAAGGAACAGGCCCGCCGCCCCGGCGATCTGGTGGCCCGTTATGGTGGCGAGGAGTTCGCGGTTATTCTGCCTGCGCTTGATGCGAACGAGGCGAAGAAGATCGCCCAGATGATCTGCCTTAAAATCGCCGGGCAGCACATTCCCCATCCTGGTTCCCGCATTACCGATCATGTGACCATCAGCATTGGTGTTGCGGCCCTGACGCCGGTCGATGATGCCTGTCAGAAACAGCTGATCAATCAGGCAGATGAAGCGCTGTACCGTGCCAAGAACCTGGGGCGTAACCAGGTGCAGGTATATCGTCCCCCAGCGGTACCGCCCGCGTCCTGACGCCGTCTGGGCGCTGGATTCCCCCTGCTGTCAGCGTTAGACTCGGGTTTTGAACGGTCAGGCATGGATCGGCCCATGGACAACAAAAAGAAATATGCCGAGGTGGTGGAAAAGCTCGCGGCGTTGCGCAATGCGCCGTTCTGGGAGCTGTTTTTCGATTCACCGCTCGAGCAGCAATACCAGCATGCCTTGTCCCGTTGGTACAAGGAAACCGTACGAGCATCCTCGTTGCTTGCGGCACTGCTGATTCTGGCCAGCCAGGTCGTCGACGCACTTCATCGCGCGGACCTGCCGGTATGGGTGCAGGCGTGGCGCGGAATCGTGGTGCTTTGTCTGCTGGGCTGCTATCTGTACGCTCATCGCAGCACTGGAGGGCGCTGGCTACATTGGCTGGCCTGTGCCAATGGGGTGCTGGTGGTGGCGCTGTTCCTGCTGATCGCCCGCTATTCTGCCGAACCAATCAAGCAGATCTACTACACCAATATTTTCTTCGTTGAAATTGTGCTGTTCGGCTTCATCCGGCCGCCCATCAATTTTTCCAGTACCACTGCGCTGCTGATGGTGTTACTGGTAGCGCCGGCGCTGTACCTGGATCAGATGGCGTTGCGCTCTTCCACCTATTTGCTGTTCCTGCTGATGGCCGGCACCTTGCTCTGCATGATGATCGCCTATCGCATCGAGAAATTTTCACGGCGCTCATTCCTGCAGAACGAGCTCATCCAGCTGGAACGGGATCAGCTGCGGGATCTCAATACACAACTGAGTGAACAGTTCAGTCAGGACAGGGTGACGCGGCTGCAGAACCGCATGTCGTTTGAAGACAGTCTGTTACAGGCCTGTTCCGCCTGTGCCGCCAACGGGCGTCGCATCATGTTGCTGGCAATCCAGGTCGATCAGTTTGCCCGCTTCAATGATCATGTCGGCGATGACAAAGGTGATGATCTGTTGCGGGATATCGCCCGCCATCTGCGCACGTTGTTCAACGAAGTCGATGGCGCAGCAGCGCGCCTGGGTGGCGGTCGTTTCGTCGCACTGTGCCATGTTCATGATGACGCGTTGCTGCGACAGGCGCTGGAATCATTGCGGGCCCGTCTGCTGACGCTGCCGGTGCTGCAACAGGAGGAGTGGCTCAATCGTGGTATCAGCCTGAGCTGGGGTGGTGTGCATGTTCAGGTGAGCGATGAGCGGGATCCGCGTACATTGATCGACCGGATTTTTCGTCACCTGGTCGCGCTGGAATCGCAGGCCATGACGTTTGAGCATTATCAGGCACTGACCCGGCGTGCCGGCTTTATCTGACAGGAACAGGTGGCGTGATGTCGAACCGCATTGATGAAATTGCCCGTCTGATCGAGGACGCCGGGCGCATTCTGTTTATTACGGGCGCGGGTATTTCGGCGGATTCCGGCCTGCCAACCTATCGTGGTATTGGCGGCCTGTATGAAGAACAGGTGACAGACGACGGCATTCCGATTGAAGTTGCCTTGTCCGGTGAGATGCTGTCCCGTCGTCCCGAGTTGACCTGGAAATATCTGCTGCAGGTGGAAAGTGCCTGCCGTGGTGCGGGCTGCAATCTGGCACACCGCATCATTGCGGAAATCGAAAAAATCAAACCGCAGACCTGGGTGCTGACGCAAAACATAGATTGTTTGCATCGCACGGCGGGATCACGTCAGCTGATTGAAATACATGGCCGGGTGGATCAGGTGTATTGCACTTGCTGCCATTACGAACAGACAGTGAAGGATTATTCCGGCTTTGCGGTGCCACCGGCGTGTCCCCGTTGTTACGCGGGGATACGGCCACGGGTGGTGTTGTTTGGCGAAATGCTGCCTGAGCCGGCGTTGCGGCTGTATCACCGGGAGATGCTGCGCGGATTCGATCTGGTGTTCAGTATCGGTACAACCAGTGTGTTTCCGTACATCGCGCAACCGGTGCTCGATGTGCGGCGCTGGGGTGGCAAATCGGTTGAAATCAATCCCGGTATTACCGAGGTATCAACCTTTGCCAATTATCGCTTGCCGATGCGGGCCGTCGACGCCATGAGTCAGATCTGGCAGGCACTGGGATATGAATTGCCGGAATGCGAACGCCCGGCACTGGCGTAGTTGTCTTGCTCAGGCAGCAATTGCGTTTTCCTGCCGGATCAGTTGCTGGTACGTGGTGATGAACTGGCGGATTGTCTGGCTGTTGTCATCGCAAAAGAATTGCTGCCAGCAGCGCGCCAGACCTTCCACGTTGTCGGGATCCTGGGGAATGTCGGCGTTGCGACTGGCATAAATGGCCCAGGCAATCGCGCTGGCATAACTCAGGTTCGTGATCAGCTCTGCATGGGGATTACACAGAAACTCCCGCTGTGACGCCAGTCCCCTGACTGCGCTCGCCAGGTCGGCATCAAAAGCAAGATACTGGTCCCATACGCTCTGATGCAGTTCCCGGTTGATCTGATAAACACCCAAACCCTGTGCGCGGGCTGACTGCAAACCAAGGCAGGACGCCTGCGCTGCAGTACCGAGCAGAAGATTTTCGAGGGAGGGGGACCATTTGCCCAGCTTTTGCATAGTGGGGCGTATAATCAACTGGCGGAAATCAGCGGGATTTATACCCATTTAGCCTTTCACCTGAAGAAATCGAATTACTGCAGACTGAAACCGCGACAGATTGCACCTTAACTTTAGCGTTACGATCCAATCTGTTAGCCGCGTTTTCATAAGCAAAATAGTAGTTCATTTTGCTAACTTGCCATGAAATATGAATAAATTATTTCGGCATAACCGTATTGATGGATAGAGCGTCTGATTGTTACCGATTTTATTTTTTTCCGATCAGCAGAAAGGATTCCGCGGCTTCGATGGCGGCCATTTCACCGTTAAGAATCACGATATCGCCGCTCAGTAGCTGGGTGTCATCGCGGGGATTCGGAACAATGTCGTTGCCGCGGCGGATGGTGTGGACATTGACCTTGATCTTGTCGAGCGACAGATCTGACAGTGTCCGGTTGACCGCAAAGGCAGAGTCCGGCAGGAACACCGGTTTGAGTCGGCCCTGATAGCCACTCAGACCGTACTGTCCGTGTTGTCCCAGAATGAAACCGTGCAGCATCTTGTAGCGTTCGCGGCGCACGTTCTGGATCGATTCGAATACCTGATCGCCGGACTGCCCCAGCGCCGCCATCACGTGACTGACCAGCATCAGACTCGCTTCCAGGGTTTCGGGAATGACCTCGGTGGCCCCGGCGTCCTGCAGTTCCTGCAAGTGGGCATCATCCCGCGTACGCACCAGAATCGGCATCTCTTTGCGCTCTTCCCGGATCATGGTGATCATCATGCGTGCAGCTGCATGGTCGTCGAAACTGATGATCACCAGATTGGCTTGCATCAACCCCAGGTGTTTCAGTACCGCCATTTTGCGTGCGCTGCCGTAATACACCGGTTCGCCTGCCGTGCGTGCGCGTTTGACCCGCACCGCATCATCATCCACGGCGACATAGGGAATTTTTTCCTGTTGCAGAAAGCGGGCGATGGTTTGTCCCACCCGGCCATAGCCGCAGATGAGCACATGATTCGATAGTGTGTTTTCCGCTTTGTCGGCGAGAATCTCTTGCTCGGGATTCTGCTGCTTGGCGCGACGCAACAGCAGTCGGGTAGCGATTTTTTCGCTGTTGGATACCAGGAACGGTGTCACTGCCATGCTGAGCACAATGATCGACAGGAAAACGACGATACGTCGTCTGGCACCAGACTGTCCTTCACCGCCAGCGCCAGCGCCAGCAATGCGAAACCGAATTCACCACCCTGACTGAGAATCAGGCCGGTCCGTATCGACACCACACCGTTGTTGCCGAACAGATAACACAGCCCTGCAATCAGCGTGGTCTTGAAGACGACCAGACAGGCAGTGAAAAACAGGATGCGTGCCCAGTAGGTGGTAATCAGTTCCACGTTGATGATCAGGCCAATGCTGACAAAGAAGATACCCAGCAGCACATCGCGGAAGGGACGGATTTCCAGTTCGATCTGGTGACGGAAATGACTTTCACCCAGCATCATGCCCGCCATGAAGGCACCCAGCGCCATGGCGAGTCCCAGGGAGTGCGCCACGGCGGCAGACAGCAACGCTACCACCAGTACGGTCAGTACAAACAGTTCTTCCGATTTGGCCTTGCTGATTTCAGTAAACAGCGGTGGCAGCACCCATTTGCCAATCGCAACGACTGCCGCGAAATAGCCCAGCGCCTTCAATCCCGTTATGCCCAGGGTCGACCACATGGCATCCTCGTTGCCCTGGCCAGCGGTAGAAATCAGGACCAGCATGATGATGGCGGCGATGTCCTGGAACAGCAGAATGCCGATGGCAATGTGACCGTGGGACGTGGTGATCTCGTTGCGCTGAGCCAGCTCCTTGCTGACGATGGCAGTCGAGGACAGCGCCACCGCACTGGCGGTGATCAGAATGCCGGCCAGCGTCATGCCGCCATAAAGGTAATTGGCAAAGCTGAAGACGCCGACGCATACGAGCACCTGCAGGGTACCCATGCCGAACACGACACGCCGCAGGGCGATCAGGTGGGGCAACGAAAACTCGAGCCCGAGGGTAAACAGCAGGAAGGCCACACCAAATTCAGCAATGAACTGGAAGGGTTTGGCATCGACTACCAGCCCCAGTCCGCTGGGCCCGACCAGAATCCCCACCAGCAGGTAGCAGATGATGGTGGGCACATGAAGGCGGTTGAACAAGGCGGCGGCCAATACGGAGGCCGACAGGATGATGATCAGCTCATTGAGAAGGTTGTGTTCCACAAAAATCCGCCATCGCTATTGATTGGTCAGTCGGTTCAGGATCAGGCCGATGTACTTCCAGAAATACTCGCGCATTTTCATCCAGCGAGAACGCTGTCCCCATTTCTTCAAAGTATATTCGATGGAATGGGTAAAATCGTTGACCAGCATCGATTTCACATTGCGGGTAAAGGCGGTGTCGATGACTTCGAGGTTGGCTTCCAGATTCCAGCGCAGATTCCAGCGGTCAAAGTTGCAGGAGCCGATGCTGCACCAGTCATCCACCAGCGCCAGCTTCATGTGCAGCACGCGGGGCTGATATTCGTAGATACGCACCCCGTCCCGGAGCAGTGCCGCGTACCAGGTGCGTCCGGCCAGGCGTACACTGGGATGGTCCGTGAAAGGGCCGGGCAGCAACAGGCGCACGTCGACGCCCCGCAGCGCCGCCTTGCGCAGTGACTTGAGCAGCTTGCCTGATGGGAAGAAATAGGCGGTACTGATCCAGATGATGGCATCGGCTTTGCGGATTTCGCTCAGCAGGGCACCCATGATCGGTTTGTTGCCGAGCCCCCGGGTGGCGTTCACCCGGGCCTGGGGAATTTCCCGGTTCATGTGATGGGCATTGAATGCCGGCTGTTGATAGCGAAGAACGCGCTCCCGCAGGGCTTCCGCATGGATGGCGTCGTGGTTGGCCCAGGTGCGTTCAAACAGAATCTGCCAGTCGCTGACGACAGGGCCGCGGATTTCAACCATCAGTTCGCGCCAGGCCTGATGGCCGCTGACCCGGGGCGAGAACTCGTCGGTGATGCCGGCGCCGCCCACAAAGGCGCGCTTGCGATCGGTAATCAGGATCTTGCGATGGTCCCGAGACAGGTTTCGCAGCAGCTTGTGGCGGCGAATGCGGTTGAAGAAACGCAGCTCGATACCAAGCTCCCGAATGCGCAGCACGTCTTTCTGCGCCAGCCGGTAGGAACCGAAGTAATCCAGCAGCAGCCGTACGCTGACGCCGCGGGTGATGGCAGAAGCAAGCCGGCTGATGAAACGGTTGGTGGTGAAGCCGGACTCAAACAGGTACATTTCGATATCGACGCTCTCGCGGGCGTCGTCGATGGCTTCCAGCATGCGGGGAAAGAACTGATCGCCATCGGCCAGCAATTCAACCTGATTGTCGGTGCGCCAGGGCATGGTGCACGTAAAACTTTCGACAATGCGTGTGGACATCAGGGGCTTCTTGTTGTGCAAGGCCCTTCACTGTAAAAGAAATGGGCGACCGGGAAAAGGCTGGGCGTGGATCAATGTGCCATCAGGTGCAGACCCGGTATCTGCGTGGTGATGGTCCATATGCCAAAGGCGACCAGCAGCAGAGCGGCCACGATGCGGGTGGATTGGGCGCGGGCCCAGTCGTGGAGTGCATGGGTGAATACCCCAATGCCCACCATCGCTGGCAGGGTGCCGAGTCCGAAACACAGCATCAGCAAGCCTCCCTGCAGCGCGGTGTCTGCCCCAGCTGACCAGGCCAGCGCGCTGTACACCAGTCCGCAGGGCAGCCAGCCCCACAGCATGCCCAACAACAGGGCTTTGAGGGGGCTGTCGACAGGAATCAGGTGACGGGTCCAGGGTGCCAGTTTCTTCCACACCCGCGCGCCGACCCGCTCCAGATGATTGAGGACTTGCCACCAGCCGCTCAGGTAAAAGCCCAGCAACACCATCATGACGCCTGCCAGAATCCTGAGAATGGACGGGCCATGGCCTCCCAGCAAATCACGAAACTGGCTGCCCAGCAGACCGACGATGCCGCCCGCGATGGCATAGCTGCTAATCCGGCCCGTGGAGTACAGCAAGGGGTAACCGAGTTGACGGGCCAGGGTAGGGCGACCGGGCATCACTGCAGTGGTTAGCGCGCTGCTGATGCCACCACACATGCCGATGCAGTGCAGGCTGCCCATGAAGCCAATAGTGAAGGCGGCGATGAAACTGAGCGTCGAGTCCATGTTCAGGGGGGAGGCGTCCGGTCTTGCGGGCGGGGTTTCGCATCCCGTTGCAGATCTTCGTCAAACAGAATGCGGTTGGCTTCGCGGTCCAGATCCTCGAACTGATCGTGCCGAACGGCCCAGAAAAAGGCGGCGACTGCTGCAACGAGCAGAATCAGTGCCAGCGGAATGAGAAAATAGATGACGTCCACGATCAGCTACCTTGGGGCGCGGTGTTGCGCTCATTATAGCGATTGATGCGCAGTGCATTCATCACCACTATGAGCGAACTGGCCGACATGCCGATGGCTGACAGCCATGGCGGTACAAAGCCCGCTGCGGCCAGTGGCAGGGCAATGATATTGTAGCCGAGTGCCCAGGCGAGGTTCTGGCGCATCACGCGGTACGACTGGCGCACGATGCCCAGGATATGCTTGACCGGTGTCAGGCTCTGGCCCAGCAATACGCCATCGGCTGCGACCTTGGCCAGATCGGTGCCGTCGGACATGGCAATGGAGACATCGGCGCCGGCGAGTACGGGTGCGTCGTTGAGTCCATCACCCAGCATCAAAACGTGTCGGCCATGGGCCTGCAATGATTTGAGGTAGGCAAGTTTGTCCTGCGGCGATGCATTGTCGCGCACCTGCTCAATCCCCAGCATGGCGGCGATTTCGCGGGCATGGCCGCTGCCATCCCCCGACAGGATGTGGCAGGCCCGCCCCTCGTGCTGCAGCAGCCGGATCAGGTCAGCGGCATCATAACGCAGCTGGTCCTCCACCTTGAACCAGGCCAGTGCCTGCTGCTCGCTCGCCAGCAGCACCCACTGTCCGGTTGACTCCGGAGCGGGTGGCACGTTGGTGAGCCCCGCGCCGGCAAACCCCGGCTTTCCAATCCGCAGCTGCTGACCTTGCCAGCGTCCCTGAACGCCTTCGTTGGGGATCACGCTGAAATCGGTGACGTCGTTCCGGCCGGTCAATGGATGGAAAGCCCGGGCGATGGGATGCTCCGAGGCCTGTTCGAGGCTGGCAGCGAGGCTTTCCACTGTGGTCTTGTCCAGGTCGGCCAAGGGTACTGTGCGTGTCAGACTGAAACGTCCCTCGGTGAGCGTGCCGGTCTTGTCGAACACCACGTCGGTGACGGCGCGCAGGCTTTCAATCGTGTGGGAACGGGTTGATAGAAAGCCGATGTTCGCCAGTGCTGCTGTTGCGGCGGTGACGGCGGTCGGTGTTGCCAGGCTCAGTGCGCACGGGCAGCTGACCACCAGCATCGACAGCAGAATCCAGATGGCATCTTCTGGTGATTGCCAGTACCAGAAGGCGAACCCCAGCAGGGATGCCACCAGCACCCCGGCAACGAAATGGCGGGCAAGGCGATCTGCCATCAGGGTGATCGACGGCTTTTCCGACTCGGCGCGATCCAGCAAACGACGGAGCGTGGACAGGGTGCTGTCCTGCGGATCCCGGGTGATTTCAAGGGTCAACGGCTGCTCAACATTGAGGGTGCCGCCAGTGACCATGTCCCCCACCAACTTGCGCACCGGCAGGTGTTCACCGGTCAGCATGGATTCGTCGATGGCGCTGTCCCCACCCAGAATGCGGGCGTCTCCGGGAATCACTTCACCTGCCCGCACCAGCACCCGGTCACCCTTGCGCAAGCGCTCTGCCGGTACCAGGGAAGGGTTGTCGTCATCGTCGAGCCGGCGCGCGGTCTGGATGCTGGAGTGTGACAGGCGGATGGAAGATTCCTGGGAGCGGTGGCGCATCTTCATCTCGAAGAAGCGACCGAGCAGCAGGAAGAACGTGAACATGGAGACAGCGTCGAAATAGACCTCGCGCCCGTGGGTGAACACCGACCACCAGCTGGATACATAGGCAATGATCAGCGCGGCCGACACCGACACATCCATGTTCATGCGCCGGGTGCGGATGGCGCGCCAGGCGTTGAGATAGAAAGGCCAGGAGGAATAGAAAAACACCGGCGTGCAGACGATGCCGCTGATCCAGCGGAGGAAATACTCGTGACCTGGATCGATTCCTTCAAATGCACCCAGATAAAGCCCCACGGCATACATCATGACCTGCATGGCGCCGAGCCCCGCCAGACCCAGGCGCATGGTGGCCTGCTGGCTTTCCTTGCGAATGGCCGCTTCCTGTTGGGCCGGGCTGTAGGGCTCCGCCTTGTAACCTACCTGGGCGATGGCGCGGATGATGGCACTGAGGCTGGTTTGCTGCGGATCCCACACTACCCGGGCGCGGTGACTGCTCATGTTAAGCTGGCATTGCACGATGCCAGGCTGGGATTTCAGATGATGCTCGATCAGCCAGACGCAGGCGGAACAGGTGATGCCATTGACCATCAGGGTAATTTCCTGGTGGGCATCACTGTTGGTGTGGACGAACGACTGCTGCAGTGCCGGGTCGTCCCAGTCCTGAAGGTTGCCGAGAAACTCAGGTACGATTTCGGCCGAGGGAATGGTGCCAGGCGCGCAGTTTTCGCGGTGATCGTAGTAGCTTTCCATGCCGATGCCGACGATGGTCTGCGCTACGGCCTGGCAACCGGGGCAGCACATGGCGCGTGCTGTCCCCTTGATGTTGACGGAAAGATCAGTGCCCAATGGAACCGGCAGGCCGCAGTGAAAACAGGACTCGCCTGCGAGGGAATCGCTCATATTCAGTTGAGTTCAGCGTCGCTCAACATGTTGCCGAAATTGATGCGAGCGTCAATTTCCCAAGCATCCTCTATCGAACGGATTTGCGCATAGTAAAGGCCGGCCGGTGTCCGGGGCAGCTTTGCAAAGTACGTGTTGTCCGGCGCGCGATAAAGCTGAACCTTGATATCCCGTTGCGCCAGGGTAGGGTGAACCAGGTCCAGTGATAGCGAAGGGACCTGTTGCGAATCCAGGTTATCGATTCGCAGTTTCACAATGTTTTCTTCCTGATCGAAACTGAAAAAGGCTTTCAGCCCGGCTTCCTTGGCGCGATTTTGCTTGTCGAGCCGCTGGTTGATGGCCATGCCATCCTTGTACCAGTCGTCCCTTACCAGGGTGTCGGCACCATCGATAGCCAGGTGCAGCATGACCATTCCCGCCGCCACAGAGGAGGCGGGAATGGCAATAATGAACCAGGGCCAGAATTGCTTGTACCAGGGTTTCGAATCGGTTCGGACGCGATGACCTGGATTTGACTGCGCGTTACTCATGTTTCAGCGAGGCCCCAAAAAGCGTGTTTCTTCGACCACAGACTGGGATTCATCATTCAGCGACTGCACGGTGAAATAGACCGTGGTGTTGCGCTGCGCCAGCTTGTCCGGACTGATTTCAACAGTCACGGGCAAGGTAACCAGCTCACCAGGCAGTGCAACGATGTTGTCCGGGATGTGGGCGGTGGCGCCATCCAGTCCGGTGAATGTCACCGCATATGACTGCTGTTCCTGCGTTTTGTTCATGATCTTCAACGTGTACGTGTTTTCGACGTTGTCTTCATAATTGATGCGGAACAGGGCGTTGCGATCACGGATGATATCCATCTGCAGCGGTACCCGGTTCAGCAGCACGATGAAGAACGCCACGATCATCGCTGTCAGCACCAGGCCATAACCGATCAGGCGGGGCCGCAGCAGTTTGTGGGTCTTGCCTTCAATGGAATTCTCGGTCGAGTAGCGGATCAGGCCACGGGGATATCCCATCTGATCCATGATGTGGTCGCAGGCATCGATGCAGGCAGCACAGCTGATGCATTCGTACTGCAGGCCATTGCGGATATCGATCCCGGTCGGACAGACCTGCACGCACATCTGGCAGTTGATGCAGTCACCCAGGCCTTCTGTTTTCGGGTCCGCAGACTTCTTGCGGGATCCACGGGGTTCGCCACGTTTTTCGTCATAGGTCACGATCAGTGTGTCGCGGTCGAACATGACGCTCTGGAAGCGGGCATAGGGACACATGTACAGGCAGACCTGCTCCCGCAGCCAGCCAGCGTTGGTGTAGGTGGCGACGGTAAAAAAGAACAGCCAGAACCAGGCCCAGGCGGACGCATTCAGATAGAACAGGTCAAGCCACAACTCGCGAACCGGGGTGAAGTAGCCAACGAATGTGAATGCAGTCCAGAATCCCAGCGCCAGCCACAGGCCGTGCTTGGCGAACTTGCGCAGCACCTTGTTAACAGACCAGGGTTGCGCGTCCAGCTTGATACGCTGACTGCGGTCACCCTCGGTAATATATTCAATCCACATGAAGAAGGTGGTCCAGACCGTTTGCGGGCAGGTGTAACCACACCACACTCGGCCGGCCAGTACCGTGAAGAAGAACAGCGCGAAGGCTGCAATGATCAATAGCCAGGACAGGAACAGGAAATCCTGCGGCCAGAACGTGAACCAGAAAATGTAAAACTTGCGCTCCGGAAGGTCGAACAGAACGCCTTGACGACCATCCCAGGTAAACCAGGGCAGCAGGAAATAAAGGCCAAGGGTAATCCACATCGTGGCGACACGCAGGGTCTGGAAAAAACCTGAAATGTGGCGCTGATAGATGTGTTCGCGGGTCTTGTAAAGGTCTCCACTACCTTTGTCGCCGGGGTTTATTTCCTTGACGGCGATTTTTTCCTGGCTTGCCATACATCACCTTTTTCAGAGCGGGAATTCTGCGAGCTTGAAACGATCGGCTGGAGACACGGACACGCAGCACTTGCCGGCGTGTCCGTGTAGGGGCTTACATGCTCAGGCTATAGACGTAAGCAGCGAGAACGTGAATCTTCTCTTCGCTGAGTGTGTCCTTGAAGGCAGGCATCTTACCCTGACGGCCATTGGTCAGTGTTTCGATGATGCTCTTCTCGGAACCGCCGTACAGCCAGATATTGTCGGTCAGGTTGGGGCCGCCCAGCATCTGGTTGCCCTTCGCGTCGGCGCCGTGACAGGCAGAGCACACGGCAAACTTCGGCTTGGCAGCTTCCGCGTTGCCAGAACCCTGGCGTCCGCTGAGGCTCAGCACATAAGCAGCCATGTCCACGATATCCTGTTCGGTCATCGGCAATCCGCCTTTGGCAGGCATCATGGCATTGCGGCCGTGAACGATGGTGGCGACGATCTGGTCAGGCGTGCCGCCATACAGCCAGTCATTGTCAGTCAGGTTCGGATAGCCGACGTTGCCGCGGGCGTCAGAGCCGTGGCAAACCGCGCAGTTGTTGCCGAACAGACGCTGACCGATACGCACCGCAGTGGGATCCTTGGCCAGTTCTTCGATCGGCGTATCTGCATAATCCTTGAAGATACGGTCATAACGGTTGTTGGCCTTTTCCACTTCCATGTCCCACTGGTTTTGCGAAGTCCAGCCCAGCAGGCCTTTCGCATCACCCCATCCGGGATACAGGGTCAGGTAGATAAAGGAAAACGCAATGGTCAGGTAGAACAGGTTCAACCACCAGCGGGGCAGGGGATTGTTCAGTTCTTCGATACCATCGAAAGAGTGGCCCATGGATTCGCCTTCGGCGATGTGATCTTCCGGGCGCTTACGGGTCCACCAGAGCAGCCAGAGGCAGCCCAGCAGGTTGATCAGGACAATGGTAATGATCCAGCCATTGACCCAGCCTTGTGTAAAGTCAGTACCTATCATTGTTTATTCTCCGTGCCCTTGTCGTGCTGTAGGGAATTCATATCGTGCGCGTCATCTGCAAATGGCAGGTTGGCGGCTTCATCGAAGCGTTTCTTCTGGCGACCACTGAAGGTCCACCAGCACACTCCGATGAAAGCGGCAAATGCCAGTACTGTTGCTATGCCGCGCAGTGTGTTGATATCCATGGGATTACCTCTTGAAGCTGAGGGCGGTTCCCAATCCCTGCAAGTAAGCGACAAGCGCGTCGATTTCCCGTTTGCCTTCCACAGCAGCCTTGGCACCAGCGATGTCTTCATCGGTGTACGGCACACCCAGCGTGCG
Organism: Gammaproteobacteria bacterium; assembly: GCA_041395845.1. GTDB lineage: Bacteria > Pseudomonadota > Gammaproteobacteria > Pseudomonadales > Ketobacteraceae > Ch67. The sequence goes on along the minus strand of JAWKZS010000008.1, from coordinate 103,128 downwards.
GAGGACTTCCATCTTCTTGCCAGTGACTTCACCGGTCAGGGTGTTGTCAAACAGCCAGGGGAAAGCGGGCATGTTGGATTCCGGTACCACGTCGCGCGGGTTGTACAGGTGATCGTGGTGCCACTGATCGCTGTAGCGACCGCCAACACGTGCCAGATCAGGACCGGTACGCTTGGAACCCCACAGGAACGGGTGTTCCCACACGTGCTCGCCGGCGACCGAGTAGTGACCGTAGCGCTCGGTTTCAGCACGGAACGGACGGATCATCTGGGAGTGGCAGACATTGCAGCCTTCCCGGATATAGATGTCACGACCTTCCAGCTGCAGCGCGTTCCAGGGCTTCATGCCTTCCAGCGGCTGGGTAGTCTGCTTCTGGAAAAACAGCGGGACGATTTCAACCAGACCACCGAAGCTCACGGCGACGAGGGTCAGGATGATCATCAGACCGACGTTCTTTTCAACGATTTCATGCGTCTTTGCCATGTTATGTACTCCTTAAGCAGGCTGAGCCGCAGCGTTGGTGGAATCGACCGGAGTCGTGATGGTCTTGTACATGTTGTACGCCATGAGGAACATGCCGCTCAGGAAGATCAGACCGCCCAGGGTACGAACGACGAAGTACGGATGTGAAGCCTTGAGTGCCTCTACGAAGGTGTAGGTTAGGCTGCCGTCTTCCGGGTTGACCGCACGCCACATCAGGCCCTGGGTAATACCGGAAACCCACATGGAGGCGATATACAGAACGGTTCCGATGGTGGCCAGCCAGAAGTGGGTGTTGACCAGGCCAACGCTGTACATGTTCTTCTTGCCGTACAGCCAGGGTGTCAGCGCGTACAGGGAGCCGATGGAGATCATGGCTACCCAGCCCAGTGCACCGGAGTGTACGTGGCCGATGGTCCAGTCAGTGTAGTGAGACAGGGCGTTGACGGTCTTGATCGCCATCATCGGGCCTTCGAAGGTAGACATGCCGTAGAAAGAGAGGGCGACGATCAGGAAGCGGATAACCGGATCATCACGGAGCTTTTCCCATGCACCAGAAAGGGTCATGATGCCGTTGATCATGCCGCCCCAGGATGGAGCAAGCAGTACCAGCGAGAACACCATACCCAGTGACTGTGCCCAATCAGGCAGCGCGGTGTAGTGCAGGTGGTGTGGGCCCGCCCACATGTAAACCGAAATCAGTGCCCAGAAATGCACGATGGACAGACGGTAGGAGTAGACCGGACGGCCTGCCTGCTTGGGTACGAAGTAGTACATCATGCCCAGGAAGCCGGCCGTCAGGAAGAAACCGACGGCGTTGTGGCCATACCACCACTGCACCATTGCATCGATGGCACCAGGGTAGACGGAATAGGATTTGGTCAGGGTCACAGGCAGTGCCAGGCTGTTGACGATGTGCAGCAGCGCAACGGTCAGGATGAATCCGCCGTAGAACCAGTTGGCAACGTAAATGTGGGAGGTGGTGCGCTTGGTGATGGTGCCGAAGAATACGATGGCGTAGGCCACCCAGACGACGGCGATCAGAATGTCGATCGGCCATTCCAGCTCAGCATATTCCTTGGAAGAGGTCAGGCCCAGCGGCAGGGTAACGGCCGCGAGTACGATGACCAGCTGCCATCCCCAGAATACGAATTGCGCCAGCCCAGGTGCGAAAAGACGGGTCTGACAGGTGCGCTGAACAACGTATAGCGACGTTGCCATCAGTGCCGAGCCACCGAATGCGAAGATAACCGCGTTGGTGTGCAATGGACGCAGACGGCTGAAAGTCAGCCACGGCAGATCAAAGTTCAGGGCCGGCCAGGCGAGCTGCGCAGCGATAAAAACGCCAACAGTCATCCCCACGATACCCCAGATTACGGTCATGACCGTAAATTGCTTTACGACACCATACTCGTATTGCGGCGTTGCGACTGGATTGTTACCCATTGAGAGTCATTCCTGTGTTGAGTGAGTTAACACACTTGCTTCGACTTCTGTTTCTCCCACAAAAACAGAATGCCGCTTTAATAAGCGGCTGCCTGCATTATAGAAAGCGCCCCCTAATCGATGTTGATACAAGTCAACCGTCTGTTATCCATTTAGGGATAAGTCGGATCGTCCTGTTAGGGCGCATCCCTTGCACGTAATGGGTGCAGCCCGATTGTTGCTGGCACGCCTTTGGTGCAATTTTGGGGCAGGCTCATTTGCATTATAGCCTAACCATTTGATTTAACTAGGCTTGTGGAGGTGGCCTAATATCTGCATGCGCCCGATTGGTGCAGTAGCACCAAGTTGGTTCAATATCACCAGGGCGACGGATAAAAGGCGCGCAATTATGAAAATGATTACGGCAATCATCAAGCCTTTTAAGCTTGGCGATGTCAGAGACGCATTGACCGGGTTGGGAATTACCGGCATGAGCATTGAAGAAGTGAAAGGATTCGGACGTCAGAAAGGCCACACAGAGCTATATCGCGGCGCGGAGTATGTTGTCGACTTCGTGCCGAAGATCAAGCTGCAACTGGCCGTCAAGGCCGAACAGGTGGACGATGCCATCGCTGCCATCGCCAGTGCCGCCCGCACCAACAAGATAGGTGACGGCAAGATCTTTGTCACCGCACTGGAGCAGGTCGTGCGTATTCGCACCGGGGAGCAGGGCGCCGACGCCATCTGAGGCGCCTGTCAGAGTAAGTCATATCCAAGGGGAAATTCATGGTGAAGAAGTCTGTTCGACGTCTGTCGATGGGGTTGTTGTTGTCTGTCGTTCCGGCCATGTCCTATGCCGAAGGGATTGATTCTGGCACGACTGCCTGGATGCTCACTGCAACGGCGCTGGTGCTGTTCATGACGATTCCGGGTCTATCGCTGTTTTATGCGGGGCTGGTGCGTTCCAAGAACGTGCTGTCGGTACTGATGCAGTGTTTCGCTTTGACAGGTGCCATGTCGATTCTGTGGTTCGTCATCGGTTACACGCTTTCGTTCGGGTCCGAAGCCGAGCAAAGTGCGTGGATCGGCGATCTGGGTAACATCATGTTTGCCGCCATTGGCCTTGATAGCGTGACTGGCGAGATCCCGTCTTCGCTGTTTGCCATGTTCCAGATGACGTTTGCGATCATTACCCCTGCGCTGATTGTGGGGGCGTTTGCCGAGCGTATGAAGTTTTCAGCCATGATGCTCTTCAGCATTCTGTGGCTGGTGCTGGTGTATGCGCCGGTGTGTCATTGGGTCTGGGGTGGCGGCTGGTTGCAGCAGATGGGCTTGCTCGACTTTGCCGGTGGTACCGTTGTTCACATTACTGCTGGTGTTGCCGCGCTGGTTGCCGCCCTCGTGATGGGGCCGCGGAAAGGGTTTCCCCAGCAGGCGATGATGCCGCACAACCTGACCATGACCGTCACTGGCGCAGGTATGCTGTGGGTGGGCTGGTTTGGATTCAATGCCGGTAGCGCGGTTGCGGCCAACAGCAATGCGGCGATGGCGTTGCTGGTGACCCATCTGTCTGCCTCCGCCGGTGCGATGGCGTGGATGGCCTGTGAATGGATACGTCATGGCAAACCGTCGGTGCTGGGTATCGTGACTGGCATGGTGGCGGGCCTGGGTACCATTACACCGGCTTCCGGCTCGGTTGGCCCGGCGGCGGCGCTGGTAATTGGTTTGACGGCAGGTGTGGTCTGTTTCTACATGACCATGCTGATCAAGCGCAAACTGAAGATTGATGATTCCCTCGATGTCTTCCCGGTGCACGGTGTCGGCGGCATCCTGGGAACCATGCTGGTAGGTGTGTTCTGCTCCCCCGATTTGGGTTTGTTCAGCGGCCTGGGTTTTGGGGGTGAAAATGCCTCGATCGCGGCCCAGCTGAAAGTGCAGTTCACCGGCGTTGTTGCGACGTTTGTCTATACAGCAATTGTGTCCTGGGTGCTGTTCAAGGTGGTCGATCTGGCGGTGGGTCTGCGGGTTTCCGGTGATCAGGAAACCGAAGGCCTGGATATCGTCCTCCACGACGAGCGTGGTTACGACATCAAGTAACCGGACCATTCGGTTAAGCAGAAAGGCAGCTTCGGGCTGCCTTTCTGCGTTTGGGGTTGACCAAAATACCCGATTGGCTGGTTGAAAAGGCTATTGAATAAAAGCGGGGGATTTAATACTTTAACCGCAGCGTCTCGAACAGTCGTTTGATTGATGAGCGTATAAATGAATGAGCTCCAGGTGGGGCGACTATAAAAATACACAGGAGAAGTCGTATGAAATTCAAGTTTCTGTCCACTGAGTGGTTCGACAAAGTGGCTGAATTGAAAAACGCTGCCGGTGATCTGCAGGTGCCTGCTGCGATGCACGATCTGGTGATCAACATCACTGTAACCGGTTCCGATTTCGGTGACGTGGATATCGCCATGGCATCCGGCAACATCGAAAAAGGTCATCACGCCAACGCGCCGACCAAAATGACACTGCCTGTCGACCTGGCGCACCGTCTGTTCATCGACAACGACCAGTCTGCTGGCATGCAGGGTTTCATGAGCGGCCAGATCAAGATCGAAGGCGACATGAGCAAGCTGATGGCCATGCAGACCATCCAGCCGTCTGCTGCCCAGAAGGCGCTGCAGAAGCAGATCCTGGAAATCACCGCCTGATCGGTGCATTCCAAGACAAAGAGCCCGCCTCGTGCGGGCTTTTTTGTGCCTGTTGAAAAGGAGGCGCCGGGGGGCATGATTCGGTAGAATGCGGCTCCTTATTGATCGAACGGAACGCCACGGGCATGCAGCAACTACTCATCACCTGCCGCGCAGGGCTGGAATCGGACATCGCCGCAGAGATTCAGGGCAAAGCGGCAGCAGCGGGTGTCCCCGGTTTTGTGCGGGCCCAGGCCAATCAGGGCTTTATCGTCTTCGAAGGCTACCAGCCAGACAGCGCGGAGCATCTGGTGCAGCGGTTGCCGTTTTCCGAGCTGATTTTTGCGCGGCAGTGGATGGTGGTGCTTTCCCACGTGCAACTGGAGGAAAAGGCAGACCGCGTGTCGCCGATCCTGGAGGCATTGGGTTCGGGGCCAGCGTTTCATGGCTGCTGGCTGACCTTTCCGGATACCAACGATGGCAAGAGTCTGTCGCGCTTGACCCGCAAGCTGGAAAGGCCGTTGTTCAAGGCGCTGTCGCCTCTCGAAAAATCGCCTGGCAAGGCCGGCTGGGTTGCGCAGGTGTTTTTCCTGTCGGGTGACGATTTCTGGGTGGGACTCACGCCCGTGAAGAACGCTTCCCCCTGGGAGTTGGGATATCCGCGCCTGCGTCAGCCGTCCACTGCGCCCAGTCGTTCCACGCTGAAGCTTGAAGAGGCGTGGCTCCAGCTCATCCCCGAGCATTTGCGAGCCATCTATATCAAACCGTTCCAGAAAGCGGTGGACCTGGGGGCTGCGCCGGGTGGCTGGACCTGGCAGCTGGTGCATCGCGGCATGCAGGTGGTGGCCGTGGACAATGGTCCGATGGACAAGGGGCTGATGGATTCCGGTCAGGTGACCCACTTGCGTGAGGACGCCTTTACCTACAAACCTCCACGTCAGGTGGACTGGCTGGTGTGCGACATCGTGGAAAAGCCGGCGCGGGTGGCAGAACTCATGGAGCGCTGGTTGACCAAGGGCTGGTGCCGTTTTGCGGTGTTCAATCTGAAATTGCCGATGAAAAAGCGCTGGCAGGAAGTGGATCAGATCCTCACCCGGCTGCGCGACGAACTGGATGCTGCGGGTATTCAATACCAGCTGGCGGCGCGGCAGCTTTATCATGACCGTGAAGAAATCACGGTGTTTGTCGGGCCCAAGCCCGTGTGACCCGTTGCAGGTGGAGTGAGACGTGACGTCCCGTAGCGTGTCGTACAAGCTGGGCCTTCTGTTCTGTCTCTATTTTTCCCAGGGGCTGCCGTTTGGCTTTTTCAGTCATGCAGTGCCGACGTTGTTGCGCAGCTACGATGTTGATCTGGCGGTGATCGGGCTGATTTCCTTTCTAGGATTTCCGTGGGCGCTGAAGTTTCTGTGGGCGCCTTACGTGGATCGCTACCGGTTGCCGGGTGTGGGTCAGCGCAAAAGCTGGATTCTGCCGCTGCAGTTCGCTGCCATCGGGGTTCTGCTGGGGTTTTCGCTGTTGCGGCCGGAGCAGCTGGCGTCGGGGGAATGGCTGTACCTTTTCATTCTGCTGGGGCTGATCAATCTGATCGCTGCAACCCAGGATATCGCTACCGATGGCCTTGCGGTTCAGGCGCTGAAGCCTTCCGATCGGGGGCTGGCCAATGGCATGCAGGTGGGTGGTTACCGGGTGGGCATGGTGTTTGGCGGCGGCCTGGTGCTGGTCATCATGGCGCATCTTGGCTGGACGCAGACGTTCTGGGTGCTTGCGCTGGTGCTGCTGGCGGTATCGTTGCCACTGTTCTTTTTTCATGAGCCGGAACGCGGCAGCGCGGAGCGTCCGGAACCTGTGGTGCCAGCCTGGTCGGCCCTGTGGGGATTTCTCCGGTTGCCGGGTGTCTGGTCCTGGGTGCTGGTGCTGGCGCTCTACAAGGTCGGTGATTCGTTCGGCTCGGCCATGGGTAAGCCGTTGCTGGTGGACCTGGGGCTGTCGCTCGATACCATCGGCTGGATAGGGGGTGGTGTGGGTATGGAGGCGGGCATCCTGGGTGCCATCGCCGGCGGGTACTGGGTGCAGACCCTGGGCCGGGTGCGGGCACTGATACTGTTTGGCGTGCTGCAATCCGTCAGTCTGCTGGGTTATGCGGCATTGGCATTGGGTTATGCGGATCTGGTGTGGGTGGTGACGGCGAATGCCGTGGAGCACTTCACCGGTGGCATGGCGACAGCAGCGCTGTTCACGCTGATGATGGATGCCTGCCGCTATGAACAGGCCGGCTCGGACTATTCGATTCAGGCCAGCATCCAGGTGTCCATCACTGGGCTGGCTCATGGTCTGAGTGGATTCAGTGCGAAGGCGTTGGGGTATGATGTGCACTTTATGGTAGCGGCGCTGCTGAGTCTGCTGGTGCTGGTGCCGATAGTGATCTGGCTGCGGCACGTTCCGCAGTCCCAGCGTGCGGCCTGGGAACAGTGTCGCCGTTGATGGATAAAGAGTTTGGTGAGATGAAAGAACACGCGCAATTTCAATTGGATACCTGCGGGCTCCTGTGTCCCGAGCCGATCATGATGCTGCACGGCAAGGTGCGTGAAATGGCATCGGGTGATCTGGTCGAGGTGGTGGCGACCGATCCGGCGACTACCCGTGACATTCCCAAGTTCTGCCAGTTTCTGGGCCATGAACTGGTGAACCAGCAGCAAGTGGATGGCAAGTTCATCTATCTGATTCGCAAGCAATAGTGCGCTGGCCGTCAGCAACGAACACGGTAAATTACGCCTCTTATCAGCGCTTCATCTGCTACCTTTAAAAGTATGGACTGTATTCTCCGTACCCAATGGCTGTGTTGCAGGTGTCTGTTATCCCTCCCGTCTTTGTGCGCTTCTGCCTGATCTTCGCTGTCTTGCTGCACCTCGCTGCGTGCGGTGGTGGCGGTGGTTCGTCTGGTGATTCGTCCTCTGGTGCCGGGAGCGATCCGGTAGCCGAAGAAGGGCCGTCCCCGACCTCAGGCGAAGACGATGCGGGTCAGCCGCAGGAAGAAGATCGTGCGGTGGAAGAAGCGCGCTCCCTTGCGCCTGTACTGGCGTCACTGCAGACGGATCAAGGGCTCATCGGTTCGGGGCGAATTGTCGACGATACCATTGCCTTCATTGGTGTCGGCGAACCGGGCGAGGTCATTGAGGTGTATCTCAATGGTCAGCTGGCCGGATCCAGCCTGGTGCCGCAAGACGGCAACTGGATGCTGGATTACACGATGATTCCGCTGACACCAGGCGTGTACGAAGTCGCGCTGCAATCGGTGGCACCGAACGGTACGGCAACCGCATCCATCGGCACCTTTGTCTTCGTCTATGATCCCACTGCGCCTGCAGCGCCCGTGATCCGCAGTATCAGTGATGACAGTGCAACCGCACTGGATGCCATTACCAACGACAATACATTGCAATTCTTTGGCACCGGTGAGCCGGGTGCCTCGCTCGAACTGTTTCTGGATAATACGCTGGTCGCAACAACACAGATTGATTCTGCAGGTGACTGGCAGGTGGATTACCGCGCCACGCCACTGAATGATGGCAGTTATGTTGTCTCGGCTGAAAGTGTAGTGATGACGTTGCGGAGCGCGACCTCCGCACAGTTTCCACTGGTAATCGACACCGTTGCACCGGCGGCACCGACAGTGTCGGGCATTATTCCCGATTCGGGCATGAGCGTGACAGATGCAGTGACAAACGTGCAGCAGCTGCAGTTCGTCGGCAGTGCGGAGCCTTATGCAGCGGTGCAGGTCCAGCTGGATGCTGTGGTGATAGGGACTGTGACCGCTGGTATGGATGGCAGCTGGCAATTTGATCATCGATCCGCAACGCTGGCCGAAAACATCTATGCAGTGCGCGCGATCCAGACGGATCTGGCCGGCAATGTGTCAGGCTTGTCGTCACCATTGGCAGTTGAAGTGGATGTCACGTCACCCGCTACCGTTTCGCTGTTGTCGTTCGATCCGGATACCGGTGTCGCTGGTGATGGTATTACTGCCAGCGGGACATTGATCATCGCGGGCACGGCACCCGCGAATAACTGGGTAACAGTGTTTATTGATGGCCTGCCTATTGGCACCGAGCAAGCAGACAGTCTTGGTAGCTGGCAGGTGGATCATAGCGCCACGCTGTTGCCTGATGCCGCGTATGCCGTGACTGCGCAGGTCAGTGATGTCGCGGGGAACCTTTCTGCAGTATCTCCGACGCTGGCTGTCGTTGTGGATTCGGTCGCGCCTGCCGCGCCCGTTATTTCAGCGTTGCTGAGCGATACGGGCACATTGGGCGATCTGATAACAGCCGATCCCGGTGTCATTCTGGGTGGAAGTGCAGAAGCGAACGGAACCGTGACGGTGTTCCTTGGCGGTGTGGAAATCGGAACGGTTGTGGCAGATGGTGCTGGCGACTGGATCTTCGATTATTCGGCAGCGTCGCTGGGAGCCGGTGTTCGGCTCTTCACTGCGCGGGTTGAGGATGCTGCGGGTAACCTGTCTGCGGTGTCCGGCGCTTTTGCAATAACCATTGATGTGTCTGCACCAGCGGTACCCGTGATTACCGGCGTCACCGATGATACGGGCGCGGGCGGGGACGCCATTACTTTCGATACCTCTCCTACGCTTACCGGCACGGCTGAGTCAGGCACAACGATAACGGTGTACCGTGATAGCGTGGAAATCGGTACAGCAGTTGCGGACGTATCCGGTAACTGGTCATTGGTTCATGCCGGCGCACCCTTGAGCGATGCGCAATACCGTTATTCTGCGATGGCGACCGACAGCGCCGGAAACAGCTCGGTAGTCTCGGCAGAGTTTCCGGTGACGATTGATACACTTGCCCCCGCCATCGCCGGACTGATTCCCGCAGATGATGCCCTGGATGCTGCCTACACCACCAATCTGGTATTGGGATTTGACAGCGATGTAGTCATCGGCAGCGGCAATATAACGGTGCGCCGACTCACCGATAACAGCGTGTTTGAACAGATTCCGGTGACGGATCCACGAATTTCCATCAGCGGGGGAGTGTTGGTGGTGATTGATCCGGTCGCCAATCTGGTGGGCGATACTGCCTATGCAGTGCAGGTCGACAGCACAGCGATTACGGATGTGGCAGGTAATGCGTTTGCCGGCATCAGTGATAACACAAGCTGGAATTTCACTACCGAAGATTTGCTGCTGGTTTCCAGCGTGCCTGCGGATAATGCAAGCGGAGTTCTGCTGGATGCTGTTATTCAGCTCAATTTCAACAGTGTGGCGACAATCGGCAGTGGTGATATCCGGATTCGGCGCGGCGGCGACAATAGTCTGTTTGCAACGATTGCGGTGACAGATCCGCTGGTGAGTGGGGGTGGTGGCACGGCCATTACGATCACGCCGCCGGACGTGTTCGAGCCCAATACGGCCTACTATCTGGAAATTGATCCAGGTACTTTTGATACGGTCAGTGGGGCCAGTTTCGATGGCATTAGTGATCCAACCAGTCTCAATTTCGTGACGGCAAACTTCCCCGTTCCCGTCGTCACCAATGTGACTTCGAGTGTTGCCGACGGCATCTATCGTCAGAGTGACGTAATTAATGTCCAGGTACAGTTCAGCGATGCGGTTTTTGTCACGCTGGGGACACCGCAGCTGACGCTGGATCTGGCCGGGTATGATGCAACTCTTGATCTGGTATCCGGTAGCGGCACCAGCGTGTTGACATTTCAGTACACTGTCATGCTGGGGGATGCATCACCGGATCTGGATTACGTTGCAGCAACAGCATTGGTTGCCAACGGTGCCCGTGTTCGCAGTGCCGATTTCGTGAATGCAGATTTGACACTGCCCCTTCCCGGAGCGCCAGGATCGCTTGGCGCCAACAAGGCCATCGTCGTCTCAGCACAAGCGATTGGCAGTGGCAATCTCGGGGACGATGGCACCCAGACGGCATTTGGAACTGCTGGCGCACGCCTCGGGTGGTCGGTGGCCGGTTTGGGCGACATCAACGGCGATGGATATGAAGATTATGCTGCGGGTGCGCCTGGTCTGGGTAATGGCGTGGTGTACGTTTTCTGGGGCAAGCCGGGCGCGACGTTGCCTGTGGTGAATCTTGCTACGTTTGCGGCTACGGATGGTTTCCGCCTGACGGGCGTTGCGGCCGGGGACAACCTGGGTGAAAGCCTGGGCGGTGCCGGCGATCTGAATGGTGATGGCTACGACGACATTTTCGTCATGGCACCAGGTAATGATACCGGCGGTACCGATCGTGGCGCTGCCTATGTCATCTGGGGAAGAGCCGGGGGAACACGGTCCGATGTGAATCTTGCTACGCTGGCAACGGATTTCGATACCCTCAATAGTGCAGGGTTTGTCATCAGGGCAAGCGAAAACAGTCAACGACTGGGTGATGCAGCGACACTGTTCCAGACTAACGGGCAGGCGATCGCCAGTGGCGGGGATTTCAATGGGGATGGCGTGCATGACCTGGTGATTGGTCACCGGTTCAGCGACGCGGGGGGTGCGGACAGCGGTCAGGCATTCGTGATATTCGGCAAGCGTGGAGCGACCCGTCACGCCATCAAACTTGATTCTTTGGGTGCCGATGGCTTTCGGATCAGCGGAGCTTCAGCGGGCTGGTTGCTGGGGCAGGGCGTGCGTTTTGTTGGCGACACCAATGGCGATGGATATGACGATGTCGCGATTGGTGCAATCTGGAACGACGAAAACAGTTTTCAGGCGGGCAAGGTATATGTCTTGTTAGGTGGCCCCGGGCCGCTCTATCCGGATGTCAACGTTACTTTGCTGGATGGCTTCAACGGCTATGCCCTGTTTACCCGATTTGCCGAGAATGTGCTGGGGCATTCCGTTGCTGCCGGTGACAGTAACGGTGACGGACTGGTGGATCTGCTGCTATCGAGCAATGGCAGCGATACCGGCGGGCTGACTGAAAACGGACTGGCCAATCTGGTGTACGGCAGCAACACCAGTGCGCCTTACGCTGATGTGGATGTTGATGGTCTCGGCACGGGTACCGGTTATCGTATTCTGGGTGACACCAGCGGCAATTTTTTCAGTCACTCGCTGGACAGTGCTGGTGATTTCGATGGTGATGGTCTGGATGACCTGTTGATAGCGACATATCTGGATGATGAAAGTGCTTTTGATGCCGGCGCTGCCTGGCTGATACTGGGAGCCAATGGTGATGCGCGCTCAGATGTAGACACGGCAACACTCACCTCGCTGGATGGATTTAAAATTCTCGGCGCCAGTGCCAGTGACTATTTTGCGGCAAGTACCAGTCATGGTGATTTTAACGGCGATGGTTATTCTGATTTGCTGATGGGCGCTCCGCTGGCAGATCGTGGTGCAGCGGATTCCGGCGACGCCATTGTTATTCTCGGGCGTGACTTCCAGTTGCTGGTGAGTGATTCGCTGACCGGCGATGCAGATGTGAATCATCTGGTGGGTACGGCTGGGGATGACAGCATTGTGGGTGGCGGCGGTGCGGATACGGTATCGGCGGGCGCCGGTGACGACAGAATCGAAGTTCCGGATCTTGCATTTCAGCGCGTCAATGGTGGACGTGGCACCGATACACTGGCATTCAATAGCAGCGGCAATGCGCTGGATCTGTCGGTGCTGCTACCGGAAAAAATCAACGGCATTGAAGTGATTGATCTGGGTGATCAGGGCAACAGCCTGAATGTCAGTAAAACCGGTCTGCTGGCGCTGTCAACTGAAACCAATCGCCTGGTCGTACGCGGCGGCAGTGCCGACGTGGTAACGGTTGCTGCTGATGAAGTGTGGCTCAGTACGGGCAGCACCGTGATCGATGGTGCTACGTTCAATACCTATATCGAAAACGGCGCAGTGCTATACGTGCAGGATAGCATCAGCCAGAGTGGTATCAGCAAGCTGGCCAGCCAGCAGCAATACACTTTCAACACCACATTGTCAGCAAACACGATTTCTGCACCGGTCACCCGGTTCCCGGTGCTGATCCGGATTACCAACACCAGTATTCTGACGTCAGTCCAGAGCGGTGCACCGGACATCCGTTTCAGTGATGCAGACCGGGTTACCTGGCTGGACTATGAAATCGAGCGCTGGACATCGACGGCAGCAGAAGTCTGGGTGCTGGTTCCGCAGATTGACCGCAACAGTAACACCGACCATATCGTGCTGCACTATAACGATGTGGTGAATGGCACGGTTCTGGATGCGCAGAATCCTGCCAATGTGTGGGTGGATTATGCCGGCGTCTGGCATATGGGTGAGGGCACCAGTGGCACCGCATTTGATTCCACCGTGTTCGGTAATGATGCTGCGCAGGTTAACGGAACGGCGAGCAATGTGACGGCAATCGTTGGCAATGGCAGGCAGTTCAGTGCCAACAACAGTATGCGGGTCAATTACGATGCTTCATTCGACGCGGCAGATCGAAGTTTCAGTGTTTCGGCGTGGGTTTACGAGCCGTTTGAATTCAATCCGATCTTCCATGCGGCTGATACACTGATTGCCAGAGGTACCAGTGGCAACCACTGGATGCTGTTCGGTTACACGCTGGTTTTCTGCGCCGGTGAGATCAGCCCAGGATTTGAAATACAGGATGGCAGTGGCACGAGCAGGATAAACCTCGGGCTTGGGTTTGCGCCGTTCTGTATCAACGGTGGTAACTGGGTTCACATGACAGCCTCCTACAGTCGCAGTACCGGGTTACGCCTTTATGGAAACGGAGCGCTTGAGTCAAGCAATTCGAGTCTGCGTAACAATATGGAAGCAGGTCAGAACCTGGTGTTCGGTGCGGCGAGCAATCGCCTCGACGAAGTCCGGGTGGCCCGTCGGGCACTGACTGCAGATGAAATAAAACTCCAGTATCAGAACCAGCGCACCGGCAGTACACTGGTTTCCCCGCAATAAATTCGCGATCACAAAAAGACAGGGCGCCAAGTGGCGCCCTGTCAGATCAACCCATGCTCGTCACTTTCAGTTCTCAATCAGCATCGAGATCGCCGCCAACGCTTCCGGATCCTGCTCCTTGATCTTGTTGGCAATGCGATGCTGGAAGAAGTATTTGAATTCCGCCTTGTCCTGCGCCGCATACAGACAGGAGTCGCCGGGCAGCACCGGTGTTGATTTCACCTTCTCTTCATCCACCAGCATGGCGAGCACGGTACCGTCGGCCAGCAGACGCCAGCTCAGTACCTCGATCAGAATGAACGAGCGGAAACCGTTGTTGGTGAGTACGGCGTGGGTGCCAATGGCATCAGGAATTTCCTGCACGATGTCAGAATCTTTCTGATGTTCCATGTGGTAGTACTCTTCCGCCAGTTCCAGCTCCATCACCTTGTGACGGGGTGGGGTGTAGAAGATCTGGTTGGTGCCGGGATCGCGATAGCCTTCCCAGTGGCCGTTCAGGGGATCGTTGATTTCGGTACAGGGCACGATCTGGTTGAGCCAGGGAACCAGACCGACTACTTCGCCGGATTCCCGCAGGGCCCAGCATACGACCTTGAGCGAATAGAGGCGATCGGCAGAGGTGTCATTGGAGTAGAGCATCTCGAGTCCATCGAGCTCTGGTGCGATCCGGACGATGCGGTCGGTGACTTCATCGAGTGGGCGTCCGGTGAAGAGGTCGATCACATTGCTGCGATCAGTAGTGGTTGTCTGCTGTTTCATGCGACTACCCTCGCGGACCAGCGCCGGACATACCTGCAACAGGGTGATGTGCAGCAGCGGTCGTATGGACTTACTGACTTAAGATTAATCTAAGTACATCAGGGGCAAAAATGTCAATTGGATCTAACCAGTGTCGAAATTTTGCCCGGCTGAGTATTAATCAATCAGTTTATCGGCCATAACGGGGATAACTGGAGGGATTGACTGGGATTTTCCGTCTTATGCCAACTGCTGACGGACCCTGGACAGACGCTGGCGCACCCGCAGGTTGAGCAGCAGTGCTGCCACGGTCAGGCCGGCCACCAGGCCGATCCAGAAGCCCTGGGCGCCCATGGCCGGGGTAATCCAGTCTGTCAGCCCCAGCACATAGCCGACGGGCAGGCCCACGCACCAGTAGGCCACCACGGTCAGCAGCATGGGAATGGCGGTGTCCTGCAGGCCACGCAAAACCCCGTTGGCACCCACCTGGAGCCCATCGGACAGCTGGAATATGGCCGCAAATACCAGCAGGGTACTGGCCAATGCGATCACGCTCAGATCCTGGGTGTAAACCCCTACAATCTGCTCCCGAAGCAGGACCATCAGGCTGCTGTTGATGACCGCAAAGGCCACGATCAAGCACATCCCCGCGATCAGACTGTGACGGATACCGGCGGCGTTGCGCCGGCCCAGGTTGAAGCCCACCCGCACGGTGAGCGCCAGTGACAGACTCAGCGGGATCATGAAGACCATGGAGGCCACATTCAGGGCGATCTGGTGTCCGGCAACCACCTGGGTGCCAATGGAGGCGATGAAGAGGGCAATCACGCAGAACAGGCTGACCTCGATGAAGATCGCCATGCCAATCGGTAGTCCTAACCGGATAAGTCTTCCCAGGGTCGGCAGATGCGGGGGCGACAGCCGTTCATGCCAGCCCGTGCTCTGACAGTGGGGTGCCAGCAGGCAGTAGCCTCCCAGCAGCGCCAGCATGACCCACATGACCAGCGCAGTGGCCCAACCGCAGCCGATGCCACCCAGTGCGGGCAATCCCAGTTCGCCGTACATGAAGACGTAATTCGCCGGAATATTCAGCGCCAGACCAAGCAGGCTGACCACCATCACCGGCCGGGTGTGGGACATGCCTTCGGTCATGCAGCGCAGGGCCAGGAACAGGGTGACCGCGGGAATTCCCCAGGACAGGGCATCCAGATAGGCCACCACCAGCGGGCGCAGGTCCGCCTGCACTTCCATCAGGACCAGTACCGGTTCCACCGAGCGCAGGGCGACAAAGCCCAGCAGTCCCAGTGGCAAGGCCAGCCACAACCCCTGCCGGACCACGTCGCCCGTGTGGCTGCGCTCGTCGGCGCCGTGGTGCTGGGCCACAAAAGGCGTCACCCCTTGCATGACCCCAACGATGAACAGAAACACCGGCACCCAGATCGAGGCGCCTACCGCCACCGCCGCCAGATCCTGGGGCCCCAGCCGACCGGCCATGATGGTGTCGACAAAGCCATTGGCCGTCTGGGCGAACTGCGCCACCACAATGGGCAGGGCCAGCCGGATCAGCGTGCTGAATTCCAGCCGGAGGGCCTGACGGTGGTTTGACTGCTGCATGGATGTCCTTGGAGCGGGGTACAACGGGGGCGCTAGGATAGCATGTTGTGGCCGGGCCGGGTCGCCACGGGGCACCGGATTCACGTATCATGGCGGCCCTGATTTTCGCACCCGCAGTCCCCATGCATCACGACGCCGACGACCTCATTGCGCTGTTCAACGCGACCTTTGCCGAGTCCCACAATACCCGCCTGGTGCGGGGCGGGGACGAGCCTGTCTACCTGCCGGCGGATGGCGAATGTGACTATCACCGGATCGTGTTTGCCCACGGCTATTTCACCAGTTGTCTGCACGAGATCGCCCACTGGTGCGTGGCGGGGCCGCAGCGGCGGTTGCAGGTGGATTTTGGTTACTGGTATGCCCCGGACGGTCGCAGCCGGGACCAGCAGCGGGTATTCGAGTCGGTGGAAATCAGGCCCCAGGCCCTGGAATGGATCTTCAATGTGGCGGCCGGTCACCGCTTTCGGGTCAGTACCGACAATCTCAGCGGTGATGGCCCTTACGATCCCGCTGGCTTCAAGCAGAATGTCCGCCAGGAAGTCAGTCGCCGCCTGCAGGAAGGCTTGCCGGAACGGGCAGCCCGCTTTACCCGGGCCCTGATCGACCATTATCGCCCCGGATTGCAGCTGACTGAGGACCTGTTCCGCCTCGAAGACCTGTAATCGGGTATGATGGTGGGCACTATAACAACAACAGCCCCACAGAATGGACGTGCCATGCATTACGACGCCCAGATCCTGATGATTGTCAGCACCCTCAAACTCGCGCAGACCCTGGCCTTGGACCCGGAGTCCGGCAAGGCCAGCATGCGTTACACCGCCAAATGTCACGGCGGCTGCAAATCATCCCATCTGCCGGAAAAGCAGGCGGTGGTGGAAATCCGCGAAGCCACCCGGCTGGAAAGCGCCAGTGTCGGCACCGTGATACAGCGCGATGGCCAGCTCAACATCGTCATGCTGGCGCCCCGGGAATACTTCAATGGGCTTATCAGCCTGTTTCCCCATTGCCAGCCGGACCAGGGCGGCTACCTGTCGCTGAATTTCCTGCTGGGGAGCGAAGTGGAAATGAGCCAGCAGGGGCCGGTGATGAAAATCCTCTCGGCCGAATACAAAATGGTGAAAGAACTGTCCAGCAATCCGGACCTGATCAGTCGTCCCTGAACCGAAGTGGAAATTGCCGTACGTCATGTCACGTTATCGCCCGCCATCGAAACCCTCGTCGCCCTACATCACACCGGAAGGCCGCAGCCGGCTGGAAACGGAGCTGCGTTATCTGAGCGACACGCTGCGCCCGGAAGTCACCAAAGCCCTGAGTGCCGCCGCTGCGGAAGGTGACCGTTCCGAAAACGCCGAATACATCTATCGCAAAAAACAGTTGCGGGAAATCGACAGTCGCATCCGCTATCTGGTGAAACGGCTCGAAGTGGTGAAAGCCGTGGATCAGAAGCCGGCGGATCAGAGCCGGGTGTTTTTTGGTGCCTGGGTGGAGCTGGAAGACGTGGATTCCGGCAGCGTCGAGCGTTATCGTCTGGTAGGCGCGGATGAAATCGATCTGGACAAGGGCTGGATCAGTGTGGATTCGCCGGTTGCGCGCGCCTTGCTGAAAAAACAGGAAGGTGAAGAGGTGGTGGTGCAGCGCCCGAAGGGGCCAGCCACGTTCGATATTGTCCGCGTGCAATATGAACCGTTCACGGCGGCTGCGGATCAGCCGTAACCGTATTCATTCAGGAGGGAGCAGCAATGAAAACCGTACTCGTCACCGGTACCAATCGTGGGTTGGGTCTGGAATTCGTCAAACAGTATCTGGAAGCGGGTAACCGCGTTATCGCTACTGCGCGCGATCCGCAGAGCTGTGCGCCATTGCGGGCGCTGCTGGAACAGTATCCCAAGCAGCTGACACTGCATGCGCTGGATGTGGCCAGTGCGGAATCCCGCAAGGCTTTTTCAAAGGCCGTGGGTGATCAGGCCATCCATCTGCTGATCAACAATGCTGGTGTGCATGGCGGTTGGGGCCAGCTGGGCAAGCTGGATGAAGCCGAGTGGCTCAAGTGCCTGCACATCAACACGATTGCGCCGATCAAACTGGTGGAAATGTTGCGGTCGAACCTGGTGAATGCCGAACAGGCAATCGTCGCGCTGCTGAGCAGCAAGATGGGTTCCATCAGCGATAACACTTCCGGCGGGAGTTACATCTACCGCTCGTCGAAAGCGGCGCTGAATGCCGCCGCAAAATCCCTGGCGGTGGATCTGGCGGGGGAAAAAATCAAGGTTGCCATTCTGCATCCTGGCTGGGTACGTACCGACATGGGCGGGCCGAACGGGCTGATTGATGCGCCGACATCCATTGGTGGATTGCGTCGTGTGCTGGCCAATCTGACCTGGGAGCAGAGCGGCCAGTTCATCGCCTATGATGGCACTGTGATTCCATGGTAAATCCATTGATGCGTCTGTTGTTTGGATGGTTGCTGCTGTTGTGTGCAGGCATTGTTCATGCCGACTGGTATGAACGTACCGAAGCGGTGATGGGTACCCGCATTTATGTGCAGCTGTGGCAGGACGATGCAGTACGGGCGCAGCAGTTGATGCAACAGGTGATCGACGAGATGCGCCGCATCGATCGCCTGATGAGTCCGTACAAACCGGAGGCGCAGCTGGCCATTGTCAATCGGGATGCAGCGCAGCATCCGGTGGCGGTGACGCCGGAACTGTTTGATTTGATCGTGCTGTCGAATCACTATGCGGATTTGAGTGGTGGGGCGTTTGACATTACCTTCGCGTCGCTGGGACACGCGTACAATTACCGCGAACATGTCAGGCCCGATGCGAAGCAGCAGCGCGAAGCGGCAGCGCTGATCAATTACAAAGCCCTGCAACTGGACAGTCATAAACACACGGTAGCCTTTCCCCGGCAGGGCATGAAGATCGACCTGGGCGGTATCGCCAAAGGCTATGCGGTGGATAATGCCATCACGCTGCTGAAAAACGCCGGTGTTGCCCATGCGATCGTGACCGCTGGCGGAGACAGTCGGCTGCTGGGGGATCATCGCGGTCGGCCCTGGTTGATGGGTATCAAGCATCCCCGGGGCGAGCAGCATGTGGTGAGTCTGCCCTTGTCCGATGTGGCCATTTCCACGTCCGGTGACTACGAGCGCTATTTTGAGGCAGACGGGGTCCGTTACCATCACATCATTGACCCAAAAAAGGGCGATTCGGCCCGCGAGGTGGTCAGTGCAACGATCATTGCCAATACGGCGACAGAAAGTGATGCACTATCAACGACCATCTTCATTTTGGGCGTGGAAAAGGGATTGAATCTGGTCAACGGAATGACGGGTGTGTCCGCAATACTGATAGATCGCACAGGCAAAATTCATTATTCTGCTGATCTGGCGCCGCCCGTTCCATTGGACGAGTGAAATGCCCTGTGGGCCGTGGTATAAGAACCCATGGCCTTCTAATAACAAGAACCAGAAACAGCCAGTGAGCACGTCATGAATTCGTCTCTTGCATCCCAACCGCTCAGTGCGGGTAATGGTTCGCCGTACTACGTGTTTATTGCCGATTCACGTCAGCAACGCATTCTGTGTTCCAATCTGGCGTCGCCTTCCACGCTGTTGCGACATGAAAGTCTCGAAGCCGATCTTTATCAGGCTTACATGCACAGTCCGGCGACGTCGTTGCTGCAATTCCGCAGCATCAAGGAAGACCTGCTGGATGTCATCAACAAGGCCGACGAATCCTGCGAAAGTCATCTGTTCCGCTTTCGTGATGAGAACGGGTACTGGCGGTTTGGCTGGGTCAACAGCACGACGCTGATGAGCGGTTCCCAGGCGAATCAGCAATGGTTGTGCGGGCTGATTTCCCTGGCGCAGAATGCGGCGGGCACCCCGGAGCAGCCGGTGGGTTCGCAGCTGGTATGGATCACTGATCGCCGCATGCGCCTGACCCATGTCTGTGATGAATGCCGCACCCTGGGTTTTGATCCGGGGTCCTTGCTGGAAAGTGGTGAGCCGCTGTTTCTGCCGGCAGAATCCCGCGAATTTTTTGAAACCCTGGTGTTTGGAGAGTTCGGCCTGAATGAATCCGAGCATCTGCAATGCAATCTGCCGGACACCCGCGTTGTGCGCCAGCCGTTATGCTCGGTGGATGGCACCCCGGTTTCGGCAACGATTCAGTTTTCCCTTTTGTTCGATGAATTCGGCGCGGTAACAGGCGCGCTGGGTATTGCGGATTTTATTCCCAGCCGGGCGTTACTGGATAGCGAGCGGCAACTGTTCACCGCTGTGTTTGAATCCATTTCCGAAGGTATATTTGTCACCGACCGCAACGGCTACATTCTGCGGGCCAATCCTGCTTTTTATCAGGTCACAGGTTTCAGTCCGCAGCAGATTCTGGGACTGCATTGCGGCCATCTGTGGAAACATGCCTATGGGCCGGAACTGTTTCGCAAGATTCGCCACAGCCTGACCCGGGAAAGCAGCTGGCGCGAAGAAGTGTCCTTTTGCAACGCGGGCGGCGAATTTCGTCCGGCGCTGCTGAGTTTCAGTCAGACTCATAACCTCAAACATGAAGTACAGCACTATGTCGGTGTGTTGATGGACATCGCCGACAAGAAACAGAACGAACGCAAAATTCATCGCCTGGCTTTTTATGATGCACTCACGGAAGTCGGTAATCGCAGTCTGTTTCATGAACGGCTGGCAGTGGCGGTGGAGCAGGCGCAGCAGCAGCGCAAAAAACTGGCCGTGCTGTTTCTCGACATGGATCGTTTCAAGCCGGTGAATGATTCCCTTGGCCATTCTGCCGGAGACCAGTTGCTGAAAGGCGTAGCACGCCGACTGCTTTACTGCATAGGCGAAGGCGACACCGTCGCGCGCATGGGTGGCGACGAGTTTGCGATTATCCTGCCGGGCCTCGATGATGACACGGCGGAACAGACCGCGCTGAAAACGGCGTCGCGGGTGCTCGCGCAGTTCTATTCGCCCTTCATGATCGCCAATCGGGAAGTGTTCACCTCCTGCAGTATCGGTATTGCCTTGTATCCGCAGCACGGCAATTCTCCCGAAGTGCTGTTACGCAGCGCGGATACGGCCATGTACGCAGCCAAGCGTTCCGGCAAGAACAATTACCAGTTTTTCGACGAAGACATGAACCGCCGGGCGATGGATCGGCTGATCATGGAAAACGCCATGCGCAAGGCGCTGGTGAACGAGGATTTTGAACTGTATTTTCAGCCCCAGTACAGCGTCAACAATGGTGTGATGACCGGTGTAGAAGTGTTGTTGCGCTGGGAACATCCGCAGTTCGGCAATGTGAATCCGCTGGAATTCATTCATCTGGCGGAACGTACCGATCTGATCATTCCGCTGGGTGACTGGGTGTTCCAGCAAACCTGCGAAAAAATGGCAGCCTGGCGCAAACAGGGCATCGAGTTTGGCCGGGTCAGTATCAATGTGTCGGCTCACCAGTTCAAGCGGCGGGATTTTGCCGACTGGCTGCTCTACCAGTTGCGTCACTACCAGATCGATCCGACGAAGCTGGAAATCGAAATCACCGAAAGCGCTTTGATGGAAGATGTCGAGCACAGCCTCGCAGTGCTTGAAAAATTGCAGCAGGAAAAACTGCGGATTGCCATTGATGACTTCGGGACCGGGTATTCCTCGCTGAGTTATCTGCGCCGTTTTCCGATCAGCACGCTCAAGATCGACAAGGCCTTCATCGATGATATCGAACTGGATAAAGGCACCCTGGAATTGACCCAGACCGTGATTGCCATCGCCAAAAGCCTTAAACTGGGGGTCATTGCCGAAGGGGTTGAGTCCTGGGGGCAGTACCGTCTGCTGCACGAACAGGGCTGCGACGAGGTGCAGGGGTTCTATCTGAGCCGCGCCCTGTCGGAAGCTGATCTGCTGGAACTGGTTGCGTGCGAGCAGGCCTGAGTTGAATCGCCGGCCCCGGGTCGGCCAAGGCAAGGCTAATTCATGGCGCCAAAAACCGCAGACCGTAAGCCCACTCCGAACATGGATTGGCGACCGCTGATCTTCACCCTGTTTCTGCTATTCCTGTATTACTACCTGGGTACCCAGCAGCAGGCGGCGCCCAGTGACGTTCCTTACTCCACCTTCAAGCAGAAACTCGAGAACGACGAGATTGCCGCCGTGCAGTTCAAGGGTCAGCAACTGCTGGCGCGGCTGCGCACCTCCAGCGATCCCAATCACTATGATTTCGTCACCCGGTTGCCGCCGGTAACCGATGAACGCCTGTTGCCGCAGCTGGAAGCCCGTCAGGTGGAAGTGGTGTCACGTTCGGAGGAATGGCCCCTGTGGGCGACACTGCTGGTGAATATTCTGCCGTGGATTCTGATCTTCGGTTTTTTTGTCTACAGCAACCGGGCGCTGCAGAGCCGCATGGGTGGCGGTGGGGCGGGTGGCCTGTTCGGTTTTTCCCGCTCCCGTGCGCGCCTGTACGAAAATCTCGACAAGCGCATCAGCTTTGACGAGGTGGCGGGACTTGATTCCGCCAAGCATGATCTGCGTGAAGTCATTGAATATCTGAAAAATCCTGACAAGTTTCGCAAGCTGGGCGCCAAGCTTCCAAAAGGCATTCTGATGATGGGGCCACCGGGCACGGGCAAGACGCTGCTGGCCAAGGCGACGGCGGCGGAAGCGGGCGTGCCGTTCTTCAGCATCAGCGGTTCGGAATTTGTCGAGATGTTCGTCGGGGTTGGAGCGGGGCGGGTGCGCAGCATGTTCCAGCAGGCGCGGGAACGGGCACCGGCGCTGATTTTCATCGACGAGATTGATTCTGTCGGCCGTGTCCGTGGCACCGGTGTCGGTGGCGGCAATGACGAGCGCGAGCAAACCCTGAATCAGATTCTGGCGGAGATGGACGGCTTCGAACCTACTGAGCCAATCATTGTGCTGGCCGCGACCAATCGTCCCGATGTACTCGATCCTGCGCTGCTGCGCCCCGGGCGGTTCGATCGCAAGATCACCCTGGAATTGCCGCAGAAAAAGGCCCGTCTGCAGATCCTGCAGGTGCATTCCCGCAACAAACCGCTGGCGACCTCGGTTGATCTTGAACAGCTTGCAGGTCGCACCATTGGCTTTTCCGGTGCGGATCTGGAAAACCTGGTCAACGAAGCGGCGCTGCATGCCGCCAATGAAGACAAGCAGCAGATCGATCAGGCGGATTTCGAATACGCCCACGACAAGATCATTCTGGGGTCAGAACGTCAGGATATTCTTAACAGCACCGACCGACAGCGCATTGCCATTCATGAAGCGGGTCATGCGCTGATGTCGCTGTTGCTGCCCAATGCCGATCCACTGGCCAAAATCACCATTATTCCCCGAGGCCGGGCATTGGGCGTGACGGAAACCATGCCGACCGAAGATCGGGTCAATTACACCCAGGATTTTCTGGAGGATCGTCTCTGCATGCTGCTGGGTGGACGCTGCGCGGAAAAAGTCGTGTTTGATAACGTGAGTTCCGGCGCAGCCGATGATCTGAAACACGGCACTCAGCTGGCGCGGCGCATGGTGACCCAGTGGGGCATGAACGAGCATCTGGGGCCGGTCAATTATCCGCAGCATGAAGAGCATCCGTTTCTGGGTATGGAAATGGCGCAACCCAAGGATTTCAGTGATGCAACGGCCCGACTGATCGATGAGGAAGTGGAACGTCTGGTAAAGCGCAGCGAAACCAGAACCCTTGAAACGCTGCAGCAGCACCGGGCGGATCTGGAAAAACTGGCAGCGGAACTGATCGCCCACGAAACCCTGGGCGTGGATGAGGTTCGGCAATTGTTGGATTTCTAGTCAACAAAACCACCGGCGCGAACGTACATTACGTCACAAATAAACCTGTGGCGTGATTATTGCGCATTGACGCGCGAGCCTCGCTGCATTGAAATGGGGCACTGTATCAGATTCGTCTGAACCGTTTTTCAGGATTGATAATCGGTGCCTCCATGACTCAGGAAACCCACCTTCTTCGTCTCAAAGCCAGCTTCATTGATGATTCCTGCGTCGCCATGCACCTGAACGGTCGCGAAGCGATGTCGCAACCATTCCAGTTCCAGCTCCAGTTTCAGTCCACGACACCCACGCTACTCAGCAAGGACGTGATCGGACAGAAGGTATCCGTTGCCATTCATATCCAGGGCCGTGCACAACCGGAGTATCTGCATGGCCGAGTGAACCGGCTGCTGCTGCAGGATGTGACGGACAACGGCGCCCGGATTTACCAGATTACCCTGGTGCCGGGGTTATGGTTCCTGTCCCAGGCCGGTACCAATCGCATCTTTGAAAACAAGACTGGCCTCGATATCGTGCAGGAAGTCATCAAGGCCTATGGCACGTTTTGCGATGTGCAGATCAAGACCAGCCGGCAGTATCTGAGTCGCGAGTACTGTGTGCAGTTCAATGAAAGTGATCTGGACTTTGTCCAGCGCATCCTGGCGGAAGACGGCATCAATTACTATTTCACCTTTGCCGAAAATGATCACACCCTGGTACTGACGGATCACGGTGGGGGATTTTACGACTGTGCCGATCGCAAGATCGTGGTAAGGGGCATTTCGCGGGTCGAGGGTAGCGAGGGTAACGTGATTCTGGACTGGCGGCGGGCATTGCTGTATCACCCGCAGGCCTGCGAGCAGCTCGACTACAACCAGGACACGCCAAAGAATTTCTACAAACAGCACATCGCCACTACCTCGGCTTTTTCCCAGGTGCCGCCGATCAATTCCGTGCAGCACTACGGCGGCTACAACTTCAAGACGGGCAGTAACAGCTGTCATGATTTCGATGTGGATTACAACAAATTGTTGACCCAGTGCCGGATGGAAGCGCTGGAAACACGCCATGATGTTGCGGAAGGCAGCGGTAATTGCGCCAGCTTCCACTGCGGGGCCCGCTTCGAACTGGTACACAGTGTCACATCCGAATCGGGCCAGTATGTGCTGACCAGTGTCAGTCATCAGGCCAGCAATAGTGTGGACGGACCGGATCAGTACCAGAACAGTTTCCAGTGTGTTCCGGCCAACATGCCGGTGCGTCCGCAGCGGGATCAGCTCAAACGCCAGATGCCGGGGCCGCAGATGGCAAAAGTGATGACGCTGAGTGCGTCGGTTTCCTCCGGCGATGCGGATCCGCAGCGGATGATCCGGGTGCAGTTCCCCTGGGACGGTGAGCACAACAGTTGCAAGTTGCGGGTACTGCAAACCTATGCGGGCAGTGGCTGGGGGGCCAGCTTCGTACCGCGGGAAGGGCAGGAAGTGCTGGTGGATTTCATCAACGGCGATCCCGATCGTCCCATCGTGGTGGGTGCGATGTACAACAAGGATAATCAGGGGCCGAAATACACGTCGACACAATCCGGCTGGCTAACCCAGAGTGCCAACGCCAATGAGCTTCGGTTCGATGACAAGGGCGGCGCCGAAGAGGTCTACCTGAAAGCGGGCAAGGACTGGAATTATATTGTCGCCAACAACGAAACCGGCCAGGTGCAGAATGCCCAGTCCCTGTCGGTCAGCAGCACCCGTACCATCTCCGTGGGTTCCGATGAATCCAAAACGGTCGGTGCCAATCAGACCGAATCCGTTGCATCCAATCAGTCCGTTACCGTTGGACAGAACCAGTCAGTGACGGTGGGCAGCAATCAGTCGGTGACGGTTGGTGTCAACTGTGCGGAAACCATTGGTGCTGCCAAAGAACTCACGATCGGTGGTCTGTTTCAGGTATCCGTTGGCGGCGCAATGAACGAAACCGTTGCCGGTGTGAAAGCCGAGGAAGTCGGTGCCAGCAAGAATGTACTGGTCGCGGTGAGCATGTCCGAGGATGTCGGCAAAAATCGCTCGATCAGCGTTGGTGATACCAGCAGCCACAGCGCGAAAAAAATCAGGATTACCGCTGAAGACGAGCTGAGTATCAAAGTCGGCAAGGCGAGTCTGACCCTGAAAAAGGACGGTACCATCGTGCTCGATGGCAAGGATATCCAGATCAAAGGCAGTGGCAAGATCAACGTCAAGGCCAGCAGTGATGTGGTGATCAAGGGCAGTAAGGTCGGCGTCAATTAACCGGGTGTCGTTGCAGGGAGGAATGCCATGTCAATGTTTGAAGATCCGCAGTCCGCGCTATTGCGCAGTCCCGTCTATGGAGTAGTGGTCGGCCAGTTTCTGGGCTTGAACCCGCAGCGTCAGCCACTGGTGGTTTTTCCCGGCCAGGAGGGTACCGCTGCGGTCGAGGCGCGCACGATTGCCGATCTGCAACGCACGCCGTTCGGTGCCGAGGTGCTGTTGCAGTTTGATCAGGGCGATGTCAGCAAGCCGATTGTGCTGGGCGTATTGCAGCAACCGGAGGCAGTCACCAGCCAGATTGCCGGACATCAACTGGATGTGGATGTTGACGGGCAGCATCTGCAGATCCAGGCGAAAGAGCAGCTGGTGCTGCGGTGCGGGGCTGCCAGCATCACGCTCACCAAATCCGGCAAGGTGCTGATCAAGGGCACCTATCTGTCATCGCGCGCCACGGGTACCCATCGCATCAAGGGCGGCAACGTGCAGATCAACTGATATGAGCAGCAACCCGTACGATCAATTGCCCTATCGCTGCCAGCCGATCGAATGGACGGCACCGGAACGTCTTGCGTTGGCGTCGTTGCTGCACGGCGGGCCCTGTCCTGATGTCCGGCGATGCCGTGTGCTGGAACTGGGCTGTGGTGACGGCAGCAATCTGTTGCCGCTGGCGTACTATCGTCGTGATGCACAGTTTGTCGGTGTCGATGGTGCGGGTTCGCAGATTGATATTGCCCGGCGTCGATGCGAACGCCTGCAAATCAACAATATCGAATTTCTGCAGCTGGATATTGCTGCGGCCGATGCCGCGCTGGAAGGCCAGTTTGATTTCATCATTGCTCACGGCATTTTTTCCTGGGTCGCCGATGATGTGCGGGATGCCTTGCTGGCGTTATGTGCGCGTCGACTCACTGACAATGGACTGCTCTATCTGAATTACAACGCGCGGCCGGGCTGGAATGTACGGGGCATGGTGCGGGATTATCTGCTGACCCAGACAGCATCGGCACAGACCCTCGCACAGCGGGCGAAGGAGGCACAGCACGCGGCGGCACGCATGGCCCAGGCCCTCGCCGCAGAGTCACATCCCTTTTCGCAGTTGATGGCCAGCGAGTTCCGTTTCGTATGCGACAGCCACAGCAGTTACGTGGCGCATGAATACCTGGCCGAACACAACCGCGCTTATTGGCGCAGTGAATTCACCTCAATGGCGGCGGCAGCCGGTTTCCATCCCGTGGTGGATGCGGATTTCAATTACCCATCCGGGCGTGTCAATGCTGATTTGCCGGCGCGGCTGGATGCGCATGGCCTGGCCGGACAGCACGTCGAGGATACGGTCGACCTGCTGACTTACCGGCAATTGCATTCGCCGGTGTTAAGCAGGCAACCGGTGCTGGCGCGCCCTGGAGCAGATGCCTTGGGATCATTGCGGATGGCGTCCTGTCTGACACCGCTGGCGGCGGATAAGCCCGGCTGGTTTGTGCATCCCAACGGATTTCAGGTGGAGGCCCATGAAGCACCGCTGCGCGATGCGCTGATGATGTTGGGCGAGCGTTGGCCACGCAGCGAATCGGTACGCACGCTACTGGGGGACAATGAACGCGCGGTGGCAGATCTGCTGCTGCTCTATCAGCACGGACTGATTGATTTATGGTTGCCCGAGGTGCCAGATGTGGAGACGCCTGAGCAACTGAACCCGCTCAACCAGCAAGAGCTGCAATGGGGTGGTTATTACACCACGGCACAGCACCAACGCATTGATCTGCCGTCTGCCACCGGTGCCGAGAGGTTCGCCTGATGTGGGCGCTGCAAAACACCACGCCGTTCGCCGCGGGGCGCACCTGGAGCCGTGACATCAACGGCTGGCATCAGTGGATCGTCGCAGTAAAAGCCACCTACCGCTTCAATGATCGGGGTGACGTTGCGCTCGCCGATGAACAGCCCGAGCCGGTGCTGGCGCCGGAATACTTTGGTGAGCCCGGCCTGTCCAGTCTGCAATACGATGCCGATCTGGTACCGACAAAACCTTCCACCGACATCATCGTGAACGGCACTGCCTACGCGCCCCAGGGGCAACCCAGCACTGAATTTGCGGTGGGACTTGGCATCAATGGCAAACGCAAGATTCTCCGGGTGTGGGGAGAGCGGCGCTGGGAGCGTGGCGTGACCGGTCTGAAGCCATCGGCGCCCATGCCCGTTACACAGGTACCGATCCGTTATGAAAGGGCGTTTGGGGGCTGGGACAGGCGTGATCCGGACCCTGCTCGACAACGTTGGGATGCGCGTAATCCCGTGGGCCGTGGCATCTACCGGCAGGAAGGCGACAGGCAGGATCAGTTGTTGCACCAGCTGGAATACCTCTCGGGTGATCCCCAGTCCACCGGGCCTGCCGGGTTCGGTGCCATTGACCGGTTCTGGAGTCCGCGCCGTGAGTTGCTGGGTACCTATGACAAGGCCTGGGAGCAGCATCGTCAGCCGTTGCTGCCGCTGGACTGGCAGCCCCGCTGCCTGCAGAGCGCACCGCAGGATCAGCAGACGGACAAGCCGCTTCGGGGCGGTGAAACCATCGAATTGCTGAATCTGGTGCCGCAGGGCCGTGTGGTGTTTTCGTTGCCGAAAGTGTTTCTGGGATTTACGACCCACATCGACGGTCGCAAGGAGGAGCATCGCGGCCAACTTTCCAGCGTGATCATCGAACCGGATCTGTGGCGTTTCCAGATGGTCTGGAACACGGTGCTGTTGTGTCGCAACGAGGCCGACTATCTGGATAAAACCACTATCCGTCAAAAGCGGTATGAGCAATGAACGCGCCGCTATTGGTAATGGCAACGGGGGCGCGGACGCCACTGGGACTGCATTCCGCTGCGTCCGCAGCCTCCTTGAGGGCCGCCATCAGCAGCTGCAGTGAACATCCCTATTTTGTGGATGGCACCGGCGAGCCCATGCCTGCGTCGCTGGATGGATTGCTCGATCCACGTCTGCCGTGCCGGGAACGCATGTTGGCGCTGGCGCGCAGTGCCATGCAGGAAGCGATGTTGCCTCTTCTGGCCGGCGGCAGACAGATCCGCGTGCCGGTGCTGGTGGGATTGCCGGAACCACGGCCGGGATTCAGTGAAGCGGATGCCCACTGGTTACGCAGTCAGCTGGCACAGCAGGGTGGATTAACGTTTGTACCGGGTGAAACCCAGGCCTGTCTGAGTGGACACAGCGCGGCGCTGTTTCTGATGGATCAGGCCCGTCGTGACATGGCGCAGGGAAAATACGATATGTGTCTGATCGGTGGCGTGGAAAGTTATTTTCATCCCGACACTCTGGAGTGGCTGGACCGGAATCGCCAGCTGGTGGGCCCCGTGTCCCGTTCCGGCTTCGTTCCCGGTGAAGGTGCCGGTTTCTGTCTGCTGATGACTGCAGTGGCGGCTCATCGTTGCGGGCTACAGCCACTGGCACTTGTAACCGGATCGGCGACCGCATGGGAGTCCCATCGCATCAAGACCGACGATGTGAACATGGGGACGGGACTCATTGAAGCGGTCCACGCAGCAGTAGGATCACTGCAACCACCGCAGGAACGCATCAATGCCATTTATTGCGATATCAACGGTGAGCGTTATCGCGGTGAGGAATGGGGATTTGTCTGCCTAAAGCTGGCGCGCTATTTTGACGATCCCACCGCGTATTGCAGCCCTGCCGATGGCTGGGGTGATATGGGCGCGGCGTCCGGCGGTCTGCAGTTGATGCTGGCGGTGCAGGCCGCGCAGCGTGGTTATGCCAGTGGCAGGCGCAGCCTGCTCTGGACCAGTTCCGAAAACGGATTGCGGGCAGCGGTGCTGCTCGAAGCCGACGTGATTCCCAGCGCGTTCAGAGGTTGAGGAGACAGCATGGCAACGGTTGCGATTCACCCGCCCAAAACCCCTTGTACCAAAGGCAGTAATGGCATTGCCGCGGCCACGTTGCCCAACGTGTGCAAGATGCCCGGCCCGCCGGCACCGTTCGTGCCGACACCGTTGCCGAACATCGCAAAGTCCGGCACGTCGCCAAAAAATTATTCCACCACGGTGAAAATCGAAGGCAATACGGTGGCGATTCGCGGCGCGCTGTTTGAAAGCATGGGGGACATCGCCAGCAAAGGTACTGGCGGTGGTCTGCTGTCATCGAACACCCACGGGCCGGCGAAATTCATTACGCCCGGTTCAATGACGGTCAAGATACAGGGTAAAAGTGTTCACCTGCTGGGCGAACCGATGCTGAATAATTGTGGCCCCAGCGGCAGCCCACCCAATACCGGTGCCACCATGACTGGGCTCATGCAGATGGCGGTGATGGGCGGCGCCAATCCACTGGAGATCAAGTGCGAGGATGCACCGGCCAAACCGGGTTCAACCAAATTCACCAAGTGCGAAAAGGAAGAACTGTGCGCCAAGTGCGCCAGCATCAATCAGCAGGCCAATTCGAACAGCGGGCCATACGGTGGCCTCAAACGCATCCGCCAGAGCGCCTATGAAGTCAACCGTGCTGATGGTGACAGCAAATGTGCCAGCCTTAATCGCGCTGCGCGCGCGGGCAATCCGGCTGACCTGGGATTCTGCCCTGTGTCGCCGGAATGTGAAAAAGAATTGAAGGACAAAGCCACGGCCAACAACTACAAAGGCTTCAGCCCCGATCACATTCATGAGATCCAGCTGGGTGGACATCCCACCGCAGCGTCGAACTTGCGCTGGATGTCCAGTGCACCCAACTCGTGGATTGGCGGACAAATGAAAAAGTACGATCCGGATACGCATACGGGTGTGAAACCGGACTGCTGTGGCTGACAGGCTGCCATCCGGTGCATTGCATTTTATCGACCTGACACGGAATCACGACATGGAAATCAGGGAACAGTTGCAGACATTGATTCACGCGCTCATTGCCGCAAAAAATACCTACGATCAACTGGTGTTTGATGAGCAGTATCCAGTTGAACTGGGGCCGCCGGCGACGCCCGAGCAGATTGCCGCGCTGGAACAGTTGCTCGGCAAAGCGTTGCCCGATTCATACCGCGCATTTCTGCAATTGCATAACGGCTGGAGTGACTTCGAAGGCGACGGCAAACTGCTGGGCACCGATGATCATGCTGCAGAATGGGTGCAGGAAAAAATCCAGTACTGGAACGACCTGTGGGACATGGACAGCGACAATCCGTTCGAGCACGGCGCGATGCCTGTCATGCTGGGCGAGGGGCTGAATCACTTCCTGGTGCTCGATCCCCGCCGCGTCAACCAGCAGGGCCAACCACTGTTCGTCCTGTACGATTACATGCACGAAGAAAAATCCTATGAGGATTTCACCGGATACCTGCAAAACCGCCTGTCCATTCTCCGCAGGTTGATCGATCGGGAAACCAATGGCATTCCTGAAGAAAGTGACGGGGAATGAGCGTGATGATGTCGTCGCTGCCGCCTGATCTGATGAACCCCGTCCGGCTCAACGGACGGGTGGCGTGCAGATTGATGCTGGACCTGACGGCGTATCTGGTGGGGCCCACCGAGCAGGAACTGGAGTACCTGATCAGCCTGTATGAACGCCTGTGCCCGAAAGACCGGCTGGTGAAATACAAGATCGCGGAACTGCAATACTGGGCGCCGGTTGCCCAACCGCATTTGACAGCCAGCGGCAGGGCAGCGGCGGCCGCCGGCGTACCACGGCCCTATCTTGAACCGGTGCGTCGGCGCATTCGTGAGGGCAGGGCATTTGAAATCCAGTACTGGGATGGCCGTGGAATTGATGAGGCTGACGGCAGCTGGAGTTTTTCCTGTCGCCGGGTTCATCTTCAGGCATCCGGACATCACAGCTTTGTGCGTGTGCTGATTCCCTTGCAGTCCGATCCTGGGATTCTCACTGCATTGGCGGGCGCATTGGCCAAGCATGTTGCCTTGTATTCCGGTCACGCCGGTCTGACATTCACGTACGATCCCTGGTTGAAAGAAGCCGCATTCAATCACATTTATGCCCAGGCACGACGTTATTGGGGAATCGATATCGAAGATCTGAACGCGACGCTGCTGCAGATGAAAAAAGGCATCAAAGGCGTCAGCTGGTTGACCCTGCTGGGGCAGGCGTACATGGCCGATCTGCGCATCCAGCCGGCCCTTGCGGCGCTGGGCAAGCGAACTGATGTAGTGGTTGAACGGCGTGCGATGGCGACCTTGTTGCTGGCAGGCGCACAACCGGTGGCAGGTGACCAGCATCGTCCTGACAACACCCTGGCGCCTTACATCGCCATTGCCCAGGCACTGCAACCGCTGATGGTGCCGATGCATCCGGATTTCAGCGGTGAGAAATTTGTCCGTAATGGTAATACAACCGGCTGGCTGAACCGCTTTACCGACCCCGGAGGCTGGCGATGAGTGCACAGGCGACAGAGCCGAAAGTACAGGGCCATTCCGCTGGTGTCGTGGCTGATCAGCGCAGTCTCCATTGGTGCGTGGAAGCGAGCATTGAAGAAGCCGGCGTTTTGTATGAAACGTTACAGGAGCAGCTGTGTGGTGATGCTGCGACGTTCAGTGACATCCGTATGCTGTGTGACCGCCTTGATGCCCATCTGGATGTACTGCGTATTGCAGGAGCGCAGGCCTGGTCGTTGCTGGACGTTCAGCTGGCGTCACCCAGTCCCGGCTTGATGTTTGTCGCCACGGTGCTCAGCCTGGAGCAACGCCAGTCCCGCCGTCTGAAGGCGTTGATCGCGCTGGCAGAAGCGGATGCAATGTTGAGTGCGGCATTGCTGTATGCCTGTGGGTGGGTGCCTGCCACTGTAACTGCGCCATTGGTGACGCCCATGCTGGGAGCATCGGTGCCGTTTTACCAGCGTATCGGGCTTTACCTGTGCCGTCAGCATCAGGTGCCAGCAGATACTGCGCTGGAGCGCGCCATTACCACTCCGGATCGCACGGTGCAGCTACTCGCGCTGGATGTAATAGGTGAAACCGGTGCGCTCGATCTGTTGCCTTACTGTCAGCAGCGTCTCACGGCGGAAGATTCCGCTGTGCGCTTTGCCGCCTGCCGGGCCAGCCTGATGCTGGGAGAACGAACCCGTTCACTACCGTTGCTGATGCAATGGGCGACCACACCCTCACCGCAGCAAAAGGCAGCGCTGGCACTGCTGACGGTTTTTCTGCCGGTGACCCAGGCGCAGTCCTTTCTCGCGACTGTGGGGCGCAACACGCCGGATCGTCGCTTGTTGGTGCAGCTGGCCGGAAAGCTGGGCGACCCGGCCAATATCCCGGCGTTGCTGCGTCTGATGCCCGACCCGTTACTTGGCCGTATCGCAGGGCACGCCTTTTCCATAATTACGGGTGCCGATTTGGTGGCCTTCAATCTTGAGCGTCCTGCACCTGCTGACGTTACTGTCGGCCCCAACGATGATCCCGGCGACGACAATGTCGATTCCGACATGGATGATGCTCTGCCATGGCCGGATGTGGCCAAGGTCAGCCATTGGTGGGCGCAGCACTGTGGTCGTTTTGTGGCAGGGCAACGCTATCTGGCAGGAAACGCGATTACCGTAGAACAATGTTTGCAGGTGCTGCAGCAGGGCGATCAATTACAGCGTCACGCTGCTGCATTGCACTTAAAAGCACTCAATCCGGCGTCACCGTTGTTCACGGTCGATGCGCCAGCCTGGCGGCAAAAAGCCAGACTGGCAAGTATGATCGCGACCCTGTGATGATGAAGGGAAGGTGCGCGCCGGGTGGCGTTTTTTCCGCACCGCCATCCGGTATCAGCGCAGATTCACAGGCACGAAATTGATTACGGCAGTGGAAACCGGTTGCCCCGGTGGTACATAGTCCGGCGCCGGGACACCGGCGGGACCCAGCCCCTGAATGAACCGGTACATCGCTCTCAAGTCATCGTCACTCATGATCATCAGGCTTGGACTGGGCATTGGTGGCCGCATGGGAGTACGAGCCCGCTGTAGCCATTCCTGTTCGCTGATCGACGCCACCAGAGTTCGCAGGTTGCCGGGATAAGTGGTTCCCCACGGGCCATTGAATCCGACATTGTTGCCCATCAGCCACTTGCCGGTATCCAGTTTGCCGCCGGATTCCGCATACCCAGGGCTGTGGCAGTCATTGCAACCGCCCACCACCAGCAGATAGCGGCCGCGCTCAAGGGATTGCTGTTGTTTGGGGTCTGCTTGTGCAGTATTCAGGACGGTTAGGGCAGTCGATAGGACGACGATCCTGGGGATGATGGCTAAACAATGCATGATGTGCTCCCGGCGTTGGGTGAAAGAGGTGAATCAACGCCGGGAATGCTAACGAAAGGCGGACAGCCTGTTTGCTAAAAGGAACTTAAGGGGACTAGTGAATATTCACCAGCCCTTTTAAGAAGTCTTTAGTATGTTGCTACCAGCTGTAGTGCACGGTATAGGTCACAACCTTTTCTTCGTTGGCCTTGAGGGGCACCGTGAATTCGATGGTGCTGGCGTCTTTCTTGTCAGCTTTCAGGCTAGCCTGTTCCAGATTCCATTGGCTCCAGCGCAGCAAGTGTTCAACCACGCGCACGTTGACCGATTCGTCTTTGCGGTTTTTTACCGTGATGCGGAACGACTCTTTGATCCAGTTATTCTTGGAGTTGACCTGATAATCCGTGCGTTCCCGCTCGCCGGTGACATCGAACGCATTGCCGGTGTAAAGCCTTACCGTTTCATCTTTCGGTGTGTGATCGATATTGTTTTCCCCAATGAATTCCAGTTGCTGGTCATCATCCTGCTGATAGAAACGGACCCGACCTTTCGGTAGCGGAATACCCAGCTGGTTGGCCTTGCTGTTGGCGAATTCCCGCATGATCCAGACTTTGCTGTTGCTCTGGGTGCCGTAGTTGGGATCGTTACGGAAGTCGTTACCGTAAAATTCCTGGAATGGCTCGCTGGCAGCACCGTCATACACGTACAGCTTGGTGGCTGTTACATCGTTGGCACTGACAAACTCTACCTGCTTGGTTTCGCCATGTTGCAGGTTGAGTTTGTTCTGCAGGGTGTACAGGTGGAATTCGTCAAAGGCTTTTTCGCTTACTGCCGGTGCAGCTGCCGCCATGAACTCCATCGAGCGGGCCTTCATCATCGGTACGTCTGGTGTGATCTTGTTGACGTCGCCGGCCATCAGCTTGATGGTGGCATCGGAAAAATCCTTGCCCGCGTTATTGCTGAACGTCACCCAGCCATTGAGACGAACCTTGTCATTCTTTTCGTTGGCCACGATGTTGTAGTCGGCCTTCCAGTTCAGGCCACCGGTGATGTAGGCCAGCTCCAGTGCGGTGTTGCCCGCATGACTGGCATTGAGGTGCCATTGCAGCGTGGGCTTCAGCAGCGTGTCATCTTTAAGGGCAGGAAACAGCGGTTTGCCGGGCAGACCAAAACGGGTCTTGCCTTCCAGCTCGATGATCGGCGTCGCACCGCTGCCGGCGTTGTAACCGCTGCGCACGATCTTGCCGGGCACGATCACCGGTTTCTGATCACGGATGATTTCAAAATCGATGGTCTGGCCTTCAAAATGATGCAGCAGCAGGGATTCGCTGACCGTGTTGGCCAGGTAGTTTTGCTCCAGCACCTGAATCTGGCGTTTGCCATCCCGGCTGCGCAGCAGCACTGAATCGGGCTCCAGTCGCTGGGTGATATTCTGGTATTTGACCTGATTGCTGCCTTTGTTCAGCGTCAGGTCAAATTGATCGCGCACGACGGCAAAATCGCCGTTATAAATGGTCAGGGAAGGGCCGGCACTGGCCATTGCGGCGGTTCCCATCAGCATGCCACTGAGGGTAATGGTAGTGAACAGGGTTTTGACAGACATGGTTTTCACCTTGGGCGGTTTCTTCCTGACTGAGACGGTATTCCGCTAGAAACGTTCAGGCTGACGGGTAACGTTTTTCCAGTTCCTGATAAACCTTTTCCTGCAGATGCCCGGCCGACGCGTCGATGCTGGCCAGTACTTCTGCCAGATGCTCGTTGTCTTCCTTGCCGTGCCATTGCTTGTGATAAGTGCCTTCCTTGTAGCCGTGATCCTGACGGAAGAAATTCAGCACGTTTTTGCCCACGTACTGGCGATACAGCTGGTCACTATCGAAGTCTGTCAGTTCCATCAGCTGGCAGAACAGGGGCAGGGAAAATTGCTGGGTAGTGAGCACGTGGCTCGCCAGCTGTTCCACTGCAACGCGAAAGTCGGTGGTGGAACCAGCGCTTTTCCATTCCGGCAACAGGGCGCTGGCCAGCGCATCGTAGTCGTTGCTGTGCTGCAGCAGAATGCTCATGCCGAAATGCCAGATGTCGACGATTTCCAGCTGGATCTGCGGCAGGTCGGGATTCTGCTTTTTCCACCATTTCCAGCCGAAGTGATCCATCAGTTCCGCGCATTCGGTCCAGATGGCCCGGTACCATTCATAGCCTTGCTCCCGCCACTGGGGATGGACCTTGGTGTTCATCTTGTCCTGCAGGGCAAGCATGTCGATCAGTTGCTGTTTCATCGGCAATCCTGTGGGCAGTAGTTGCTTATTCAAAACTCAGGGAGCGCAGGTCGCGGTCTTTTTCCCGGAACAGATGCAGGCCGGCATAAAGCACAATGAGGCCCGCCATGCTCAGATACAGTGGCCACCAGAAATTGGGGCGCTGCAACAGGATGTTGCCCGGCTGTTCCGGGTCGTAAAAGATCCAGCGGGTATCGGCTGCCAGTTCCTGCTGAACGTCTGCTGGTACCACGTAGTCCTGCTCACCAACCCGGTAGGTCAGCTGCTGGTCGGACCGGTGCAGTTCGGTGGCGGGCCAGTTGTGGCGCTCAAGGGCGCTGTGCAGGTGGGTCAGGCTGTTCCCCATCGTGATCAGGCCACCAACGATGGCCAGAACGGCGATCAGACGGATCACGGGGTGTTTGCGGCGAACGGAAGGCATGCTGGAGTCCTGGGCAAAACCACGCAGCCGGACGCCGACTCGGGTCGGCACCGTGCGCGGGCTGTTAGTCTTCGAATATACGCTTGATTACTTCGGACAGGGATTTGGCCGCAGGTTTTTCTTCGACCGGCATATCCGCAGTGGTTCTGATGCCACCGTGTTCTGTCGCGGGTACAGTTTGCGCATCCCCGGACTCCAGGTCAACGGTCACCGGCTGGCGCACGGTGGAGGCTGCCTGACGCTCGCGATCCTGCACGTAGCCGCGATCCTGCAGCCGGGCGATGGACAGCAGGGCCTTGGCGCGCATGCGATCCAGTTGCAGCTGGTGCTGTTCAATCACGGTCAGGGCGACCTGTTGCAGGTGCTGACGGTTGGCCTGCAGTGCCGCTGCGATATCGGTCTGCAGTCCAGTAATCCGTTGATCCACATCCAGAATGCGGGTTTCGAAGCCGTAGAAACGATCCAGCCGGACATCCCGGGCGGCCTGCACCCGGCGAATCGCATCTTCCAGATCAATCAGCAGGTTGTCGATGGCGATGCTGTCTTTGGTCATGTCCCAGCGACGGTCCAAGGCCGTCGCGTTCATGTCCCAGATCAACAGGCCTTTCAGCAGGCGCAGTTTGGTCCATTCTTCTTCGTACATCTCGGGATCGCCCAGGGCCTTGAGGGTGGCCTCGGCGGCCTCCAGACGTTCTTTCTGTGCCAGTTGCTGGACGTTGGCGGTGCCGGCCAGGTCATCATTGACGATGATCTGATCCAGCCGGGTGTTGAATTCTTCCAGTTTCACCCTGGCATAGGCGTAAAACTTTTTCGACTTTTCTATCGCCTGTTCCGAGCGGGGGCCCAGGGTATCCAGCCGTTCCACGTTGGTGGCAATCATCTGGTTAAAGCTGGGCAGCTGCCGGCGCCAGTGGATCAGTACCATGTACAGACGCTGGAGTTCGCGATAGTCACGATACAGTTGCTGGAATTCGTTGCTCGCGAAGTAAACATAAAGATAGCGCGAGGCATTGTCGTCCTTGGGAAATTCGAAGGCCGGAATCGCACCCATGACAGTCTGGGTGTGCTCCTGCACAGGACTGATCTGGCGAATCCACTCGGGCTTGCGAATGTCCTGCTTGGCCTGCTCCAGAATCTCTTTCTGGCGCCCGTATTCGGCATAGGCCTCACGGTAGCGTTTCAGCGCGTCACGCAGTCCACCCTGTTGTTCGTACACATAGGGTACGTTGAGCATTGCTTCCTGCACGGCGGGATCGGTGACGTCCCGTTCCGCCAGTTCCAGCCAGGGATTGAGCGCGCTGGCAGGATCAGGGCTGTTGTAGTAGGTCCAGCCCAGGGCGAGCAGGCCGCGATTGGCCAGGGGGCCGTACAGTCGGACGCGTTCGAGGATTTCCCGTGCCTGCTCCCATTGTTCCTGCTGCAGGTAATGCACACCCAGTGCCACTGACGCCTGATCCTTCAGCATCCAGTCGTATTCAGATTTGGCATCCCGTTCGGACACGTCCCGGAAGTAGCCTTCCGCCTGTTCGACTTCGCCCAACTGGGCAAAGGCAGAGCCCATGTTGAAACGCACGAATACGCTCAGGGCTTCATCCTGTTTCAGATAGGGCAGCAGTGTCTTGGCCTGATCGGTCTGGCCCAGACGGATATGACACAGCACCTGCAACAGAACGTGTTCGGTGGCGCGTTCTTCCGCCGGCGCCTGAATCTGGCTGCCAAGCAGCTCGAGTGCGTGTGCCGTGTTGCCACGCTTGTAATAAATGCGCGCCAGCTGGTACCAGGCTTCATCGGCCCCTTTGGGGCTGGTATTGGCGGTCAGCAGTTCACGGAAAATGGCTTCGCCCTTGTCGAGCATACCGTAGGAAACGTAAAGCGCGCCCAGCACAATCTGCGCGTGCTCGGAATGACGCTTCAGCAGGCCCCGTTCCTGCGCCACCAGAATCTTGGTGATCGCAGCAAAATAGCGATCCTGATAGTAGTCAAACAGCAGGTCCCCGTAGGCCAGATCCTCAACGGGATGGGGCTGGTCGATGGGGCCAACGGGCAGGGCGGCTTCGGCGGATTCGGACGGCGCATCATCCCCGAAGGAAAATACGCCGGTAACCGCATCCAGGGCCCTGTTGAAAGGCGACCAGAAGCCGCCTCCCTCGTCAGCGAAGGCCGATCCCGAGGCAGCCAGGGTCACTGCCAGTGCCAGTGCACGCAGTCGGCCGGGTCGACGATGGTTCAAGGAAATTGCAGCCGGTTTCAACACAATGCCCCCAGCATCACTCCCACTGTTTCAGACGGAAGGTGGGCTGTTGGCGCAGATTGTCCCCTTCGATTTTCAGTTCGATATATTTGGTGCCACTGGTTTTTTCGAACTCGATGCTGACCGCACGTTTGTAGTCGCGACCTTCCGGGCCGATGCCGGTGACAATCGCCACCAGTTCATGCTCGCCGGTGGGCAGGTTGCCGGTGAACAGGCGCTGTACAGCGCCACGGTTCATGGCTTTGAGTTCCCGTTCGGTATACAGGTGATTGCTGATCGGGCGGTCGTTGATTTTCAGGGTCACGCCATCCAGCTGGAAATAGGGCAGGGCATCAAACGACACGAACACGTTCACCTGGGTGCTGCTGGGGTAGAGCAGATCTTCTTCCAGCACGAACAGATCCCGGTTGACCTGCAGCACTTTTTCTTTCAGAGACTGCATGTCCTGCTGCATGGTCTTGCGATCCTTGGGGGCCGCCGCGCCGGCATCTGCACTGGCTGCGTCGGTGCCATCGCCACCGTAAAGGATGGCATCCAGATCCACGAACTCTTCCTCTTCCGGCATTGCGTCAGCGGTTTCGGTTTTTTCCTTTTCCGGAATGGCCGGGCGTGGTGCGTTTTCATCTTCGGCCATGATTTCGTCGATTTCGATGTATTCGAGATCGGACGTATCTTCCAGGCCCAGGATGTCGTCTTCTGCCTGCACGGGGGCAGCCAGGGTCAGCAGCAGGGCAGCGCCCAGGGCAAGCCGGGGCAGGCTGTCGTTAAGCCAACGTGTTACAGGTTTCATGGTTGCATGCTCGGTTTGTGATTCTGCCGGTGCGCAAGTCATTCGTTCACCAGTGTTTGCAGGAATTGATCCAGTTTGGCTTCGTCGCCGGGATTGAAGCCTTCGCTCATCAGCCGTAATTTGCCATCGCGATCCACGACAAGTGTTGTCGGCAGATCATCGAAGTTATAGCGTTCGCTGACCTGCACGCTGCTGTCGTGCAACGTGGTAAAACGCAGATCGTGCTTTTCCACATAGTGGCGTGCGGCGTCGAATTCCTGGTCCAGCGTGACGCCCCACACCTTCACGCCCTTATCCCGGTATTTCTCGCCCAGGCCGTCCAGTGCTTTCAGTTGCACTGGGCAGGAACGGCACCAGCTGGCCCAGAAACCGATCACCACGATGTAACCTTTCTGCTCACTCAGCCGCAGGTTGTATTTGCCGTCGGAGCGCAGCGTAAAATCTGGCGCAACATCACCGATGGGCGGCTTCTTGGCGCTGGCGGGCAGGGCCGCCAGCAGCGTCGTTATCATCAGGGTGAGCGTCAGCGTCCGTTTCATGTCAGGGCAACCGCATCAGGATGGAATGAACGAGATCGGATAGGTGTCACGCCAGACCTCCACGTCCATCTTGCCAAAGTTGATCTGCTTGATCTTGAGCACAATCTTGCGCTCCAGATCCGGATCCTTCAATTCGCTGCTGACCACTTCGCATTTGCTCACTGCACCATTGGGCTGGATTTCCAGCCGCAGTACCAGAGTGCCTTCCAGCGCCGGGTTTTCCCGCAGCGCACGGCGATACAACGAGTAGATAGCGCCCTTGTTACGATCGAAGACCAGCTGTACATCCTCGGTGGTACGGCGTGCCTTGCCGCCCTTGCCACGCTTCTCTTCTTTCTGCGCAACTGGATCGGCGATGGTGCTTTCCACTTTGGTCGAACTCACGCCCGCGAGTGAACCGGTGCCGCCACCGCCCGAGCTGGCCTTGGAAACCGACACGCCACCGCTGCCACCAATGGCATTGGTACCGATCAGCGCCCGCTGGGTCGGCGCCGCCTGTGCGCCCACACCACTGGCCTGCTGTTCGGTTTTC
This sequence comes from Gammaproteobacteria bacterium, assembly GCA_041395845.1. Classification (GTDB taxonomy): domain Bacteria; phylum Pseudomonadota; class Gammaproteobacteria; order Pseudomonadales; family Ketobacteraceae; genus Ch67. The sequence goes on along the minus strand of JAWKZS010000008.1, from coordinate 62,163 downwards.
AGCTGTGCCAGATCCTGGGTGTCCCGCAGGTCCGCCAGGTCATCAAAGGCGGCCATATAGGCCTTGGCTTTTTCCTTGGCGGTTTTCTTGGGCTGCTCTTTTTTAGGCTCTTCCTTTTTGGGCTCTTCTTTCTTCGGTTCTTCTTTCTTTTCTTCCGGCTTCGGTTCTTCTTTCTTGGGTTCTTCTTTCGGTGGCGGAGGCGGCGGTGGTGGTTTCTGCTTTTCCATCACCAGCTTGGCCAGGCGTGGCGGAATCCGTTCAACCTGCTCGCGCTTTTTCTCCGGCAGCGGATAGTAGGCCATGATCACGCTGATAATCGCGAAGATGATGGCAAACACCAGTGCCATCTTGCGAAAACGGCGTTCCTCTTCCGCACTGCGATCCCACGGTAACACCGGGGTCGAAAAATACGACTGGTTCATGAGGCCTTGTCCTCCACTTTCTTGAGGACTGCCAGCGAGATATTGGAATACTCGTTGGTGCTGCAGGTCATCATGATCTTGCGCAACAGCTTGTAGGGGATGGCCTTGTCACCCATGATGGTGACATCCCGTTCTGCAATGCCCAGCTCGTTGACCGGCGCTACGGACTTGCTGGCCTGATAACGCAACTCCTTCTGCAATTCCGGAATGGTATCGCTGGGCATCGCCAGTGCAGTCGCGACGTTTTCCACCAGGCGGCCGTTCACCAGGATATTGTCGTTGTTCACCATGATGACGAGGGTTTCCTTGGGTAACTCCTCGGCAATGGATTCCGGCAGCTTGATGGTTTTCTGGCTTGGTAACTGCTGGGTATTGGACGAGTTCACCAGCAGGAAGAACACCAGAATGGTGAAGATGTCCATCAGCGATACCAGGTTCACCTGGGCGACAAACGAGCGCTTGTGGCGACGATCCATACGCTTGGCGCGATGGGAAAGCTTCATGCGCCACCTCCTGCCGCTGCCGCAGTGGTATCCGGCGGCGCATCACCAATGGCGATGTCCGGGAACAGTTCGGCCTTGATCTTGGTGCCATTCACCAGCTGGTCGGTCAGACGCACCTTGTCCATCGCCCGCACCAGGATTTCATAGGGCGTGTTGGCTTCCAGCAGCAGGGTGATTTCGGTGATATCCGGGAATCGGTTTTTCACTGCCTTCAGCGTGGTCACCATCGTATCAAAATCGTATTCGCTGCCCTGGTTAGGGATGATTTTCAGCGGCCCGGTCTGGCGGTCGACGATTTCCAGACGGTTCTTGTAGATCAGCAGTTCCAGCACGATGGGCTTTTTCTTTTCGTCTTCCTGCTGCTGGTTTGCGCTGGTGGGCGGCAAATTCAGCTCGAGGATCGATACTTGCGAAAACACGGCCGTGATCAGCAGGAACGGCACCAGCACCACCATGAGGTTCATGAAGGTGGTGATGTTGAGTTCCGCTTCGGTGCTGTGTCTTCGACGCGAGCGTCGGTTCATAACGGCTCCTGCTCAGTCGTATTCAGGCCGGCAATCAAGCCTGGCCATTGCCTTGCTGTTGCTTCTGGCTCTGTGCCTGGCGGAATACGTTGAGGAATTTGACCGATGCCATCTCCATGCTGTCGATCAGCTGGTTGGTCTTGGATTGCAGATAAGTGAACATCAGCAGCAGGGGAATCGCAGCCATCAGACCGAATGCCGTGGTATTCATCGCCACCGAGATGGAAGCCGACAGCAGGTCAGCTTTCTGCGACGGATCGGCGCTGGCAACGGCGGTAAACGCGGTAATCAGACCCATGATGGTACCGAGCAGACCGAGCAGGGTAGCAATGTTGGCATAGGTTGCGATGTAGTTGGTGCGACGCTCGAGGCTGGGAATGGCTTCCATCAGGCCTTCTTCCATCGCCATTTCGATTTCGTCAGGACGGGTGGCATAAGCGCTGCGGGACAGTCCGTACACCAGGATCTTGGCAACGGCGCTATTGGAATTCTTGGCTTCGTCCATCGCTGATTTGAACTTGCCTTGGGTCAGCAGTGGGAACAGCTTCTTCCACACCATCTGATTGCGGGTCTGGGTCAGATTCAGATAGATGAAACGCTCCAGAGCGATCAGCAGCCCCACCAGAAACACGGCGAGAATGAAGTACATGAAGATGCCGCCCTCGTTGAAGAACTGGGCGATGGTGGTCATCAGTCCGACGCTGGTTTCGGTGGTGGTGGGCATGGTGGTCTCCTGCTTGCTGATTGGTTAGGAAGCGCCAATATGGGCGGCGCAGTCCAGATTCCGGATTCTGTAATTGTTAGTTAATTCTTTTATTGTTCAACGGCTTGCGGCGACGAATGCTGGAGCAGGTTAAAATAATCAACCTGCCGCTGCAACTCGTCACGGTCCACCGGTTTCAATGTATCGTTGAGCAAATCCGACTTGTGTGACGGTGTGGATTGCCACGGGTCTTTCGATAATTCCTTGCTTTGCCACGGCACCACGTTGAGCACGTTGGGTGCTTCCTTGGTGCCGATAATGGTGGTGCCTTCGTCCAGTGCCCATGCCAGCGGACTGCTGCACGCGAATACGGTCAGGGCAACCCATTGTCTTATCTGATTGGTCTTCATTGTGCACTCTTCGCAGCGCGACGTTCGAGATCCTTGATCCAGCCGTCGACTTTCTTGTCGGGCTCGGGAATCAGCGTCTGGTAGCGGTTAAAGGATTGCAGCGCCAGGGCCGGATCGTGCAGATAAAGATCGGCCAGCACACCTAAATTATAGTGAGCCTTGGCGTAATTGGGGTCGATACGGATCGCAGATTCATAACTTGCCTGGGCCTTCTTGAACTGCCCCAGTTGCCGGCTGATGGCGCCTAACTCATTGAGCAGGTAAGGATTCCGGCCATGCGCCAGCAGATTGTCCTGCAGCAGTTTGTGGGCTGCTTCCTGCTGGCCTTTTTTCCGCAAAATGATGGCCTGGTTCACAATCGGGCCGGACAGAGCAGGGTATTGGTTGGACAGCTGACGCAGCTGCGCCAGGGCACTGTCGAGGTTGCCTTTCTTCATTTCGATCAGGGCGCGATCGTAATCGGCGCGAGCAGCCTGGGCCTGCTTTTCATGTTCGGAGTCACGTGCAACGACTGCCGGTGCCGTATTCTGGGCTTTGAGTCGCGCCAGCACTGCCGCAGAATCTTCGTCGCTGACGGCGGGTTTTGCATCAGCAGCGTCGCCAGTGACTGCTTCACTGGCGTCGGAATTTTCATCTGCTGGCGGCTGCTCTGCTGCTTTTTCCCGGCGCTGCTGAAATTCTTCGGCCAAGGATTGCGGCATATCGAAGCCGTCTTCGTCGCTGGCGGGTTTGGTGGCACAGCCCGTCAGGATCAGGCTGTAAATCGTCAGCACGAAAAGGCCAGTTTTAGTAAATGACATCCACTGCCTCCTCGGTGATTTCGGTCTTGGCGTAACGGCCAGGGGACAGTTTACGCAGGGACTCATAGGTCTTGATCATCCATTCATCCCACACGCCGTCCCTGGTACGTTCCGCGTTGGTTTGCAGAATGGCGATGGCCTTGTCTTCCAGCGGCAGCGCCTGATCTTCCAGCAGCAGCTCATATTCTTCGAGCGTGTCGGCATCCAGGCCGCGAGGACGCTCGCTCTTCAGGATAGCCTGGGCAAAGCTCCGATAGGCTTCACCAAGTTTGTAATTGGCCGAGGTGGTGAATTCGATCACGCCCATCTGGATGGTGCGGGTGTACGCGGCGTTGACCTTGTCCATGGCGGCTTTTTTGGCTTTCAGGCTGTTTTTCAGCGGCTGGGTCAGGCGGATACGCTCGAAGTCGTTATAGATGACTTCGGCGCTGTTGAATGAGCCATAAGCGGCCAGATAACGCATCCGCGGCGTGGCGTTGCTGCCGGCCTGGTTGTAGGTGGTGCCCAGTTTGTTGAGCCAGAAGAAGCGCTTCTGACTGTCGCCTGCCTTGCCATACATCTCGGCCAGTTTGTACTGCGCTTCCATGTTCTGGTCGAACGGTTGCGGATAGTTGTTGGCGTAATCCTTGTACAGGTTGAGTGCGGCATTGCTGTCGCCTGCCTTTTCTTTCATCTCGGCTGCCTGCCACAGGGCCTGACGGGCGAGTTCCGGATTCTTGTCCCGGTTCAGGGTGGCGATGGTCACCAGCTCGGTCGCCGCTGCGCCGATATTGCCGGTCTTCTCGTAGGCCATGGTGAGTTTTTCCGGCACGGAAGCGGTTAACTCATGACGGGGGAAGGCCTTGCGGAAGTTTTCCAGCACGGTGATCGCCTTGTCGTACTGCTCCAGCTGCAGCAGGATGTTGGCGGCATCATATTCGGCATTGGCGCGTACGCTTGCCGCCGGCACCGCGACGCCGACCCGCAAATACTCACCAGCAGCTTCCGCCAGTTTGCCGCCTTGCTCCAGCGCTTCACCCTGTTTGTAGATACAGGTGGCGAGGCGCTCTTCATAGTTCAGCCGATCCTTTTTGCTCAGACTGGGAATTTCCAGTACGCGCACATAGGCGAGTTCGGCATCGCGGAACTGCTGTTTGTCGAAGATTGCGTTGGCATAGGTAATCCAGGCTTTTTCCCGCAGCGGCTCCGGGGCAGGGGGCACCAGGCCGATGACCATCTGGGTTGCGACAATGACGCCGTCCAGATCGTTGAGGAACAGTTCATCCTCGATCACCGTGTCGAGGATTTCCGGCGTGTGGGAATTGGCGGGATAGGCTTTGGCAAAGCGTAGCGAGCTGCCGGCCCGTTTGGCGACGAGGCCGCGGTAGATCGGATCATCCTTGGGAACGGTGCGCAGATATTCCTGATGGGAGAGCAGGGCAAAGTAACCTGCCTTTTCCGCGCCTTCGTGTGCCGGATAATCGTAGGCGGTACGCTCGAATTCTTCGATGGCGCCGCGGAACTCCCGCGCGGCAAACAGGGTTTCACCCAGCAGCATGTTCATGACCGGCGCGCTTTCGTCGTTCGGCCAGGTCGCCAGGAATTCCCGGTACCAGCGGGCAGCGCCCATGTAGTCTTCCGGCTTTTTGCTGCCCTGCGCGACGGCGTGATAATGCTTGGCCAGTTCCACCAGATGCAGTTTCAGCTCGGCACTGTATTGATCGCGGGCGGCCGGTGTGGCCCGCTCCCAGTAGGTGCTGTAGACGCCGTACTGTTTGACGAAACGCTCTTTCGCCGGCAGTACCAGGCTGGGGAAACCACCTTTCTGGTAAGTATCGATTTCCCGCGAGGAAATGGACGGTGCCATGGGATGCAATGGGTGACGCTTGGCGAACATGGCAAAGGTGTCCGCCGCATCCTTGAAGCGTTCCTGGAACAGGTAGAGGTCGCCCAGCGCCTGATAAACCTCGTGCTCGTAGATGCGGCTGCCATTCTGGCTGAAGTACTGGTTCAGGCTTTCGGCGCCATCAAGGTTCGAGAATGACATGCTCAGGACGCGCAGGGTGTCATCCATGGTCTTGCGCTGGGTGCCGGTGACTTCCGGCAGCACAATGGCTTCGATCTTGGGAGCGGTGCGATCTTTTTCTTCCGCGCGGATCTGCTCGGCGGTTTTCGGCGGCGGGGTTGGCATATAGATGTCGAGCAGCGCGACAAAATCATGGACCGCCAGATCGTAGTCGCCCAGTTTGTAAAGGCTCCAGCCGTGCTTGTAGAGCGAGTGTTCGTAGTATTCGGTGGTCTTGCCCAGTTTCAGCACTGCGTTGTAGGCGAGGGCGGCAGCTTCGTAGTCACCCTGCAGGAACAGATGTTCGCCACGGCGGAACTGGGCTTCGGCAGTGAACGGGCTGTCGGGATACTGGGTAACCAGCGTGTCCAGGGTCGCCAGGGCTTGTTCGGACTGGCCGTCGAGATCATAGGCTTTGGCCAGCAGGTAGTATTCTTCCGCCAGATTGCTGCCTTTAGGGGCAGCCGTTATCAGTGACAGATACAGAGCGATCGCCTTGCTGTACTGCAGGCTGCTGCCGGCATCCCGTGCAAGACGTGCTGCTGATTCGGCGTCACCGACCGGACCTTCTGCCACTTCCGGCGTTTCCTCGACCGAATCGATCAGACGGTCTTCGGTGGCCACCATGGTGAGATCCGCCATCCGGCGCAAAGCCAGATTGCGTTCTTCTGCAGAGGAAAACAGGTCGACAGCCTGCTGATAGGTTTCGAGCACCGTTTCCGGGTCGACAGGATCCAGCTGCTGCTGTTCGATGCGGATGTTGCGGGTTCTCAGATCGGCAAGCGTGGCATGTGACATGCGCTCGGCACTGTCACCGCCAAAGGGTGATACGCAGGCGCTGAGGTTCACGGTCAGGGCGGTGATGGAACCGATGGCCAGTATGCGAACTCTGTTACTCACTCGAATAAAAACCCGTGACTTCTTATTTTGTAGGTATATTGGCCAGGAAATGCGCGGATTGATGGGCTACCCCATCAGGGATACATTTGATTGTCGTCGGATTTTCGAATCTGCGCAAAGCCGTCGTCGCAATCCATGCCAGAATTGTGCGCCGGTTAACCAAATGGTGCCTTTTCCCCTTAGCGCAATCCAACTTTTGCGGGCCAGACAGCTAAGGTATAGTGGATTATTCCATTTATCAAACAGTTATAGTGGAAAAACTCCATTTTGGCGAATTCCGACACGGTTTATCTGCTGGATGCCAGCATCTATATATTTCGCGCCTGGTTCGGCTATCCGGATTCGATTGTGGATCAGCATGGGCGGCCGGTAAATGCGGTCTATGGTTATTGGCGCCAGCTGCTGCAGGGGATTGAACAGCGCACGCCCCGTTATCTGCTGGCTGCATTTGACGAAAGTTTGTTCAGTGGATTCCGCCATCAACTCTATCCGGATTACAAGGCCAACCGGGCGTTGCCGGATGCAGCGCTTGCCCACCAGCTCGATGCCTGTCGCCGGCTGACAGATGCGCTGGGCGTTACGACTCGCTCGAGTCAGGTGTATGAAGCCGATGATGTGCTTGCCACTGCGGCGAATGTTGCTCGCACGGCAGGGTTTGCGGTGGATGTGGTATCGCGGGACAAGGACCTTGCGCAGATCGTGACGCCGGGGGATGCCTGGAGCGACTGGGCGAGTGGCATCAGCCATGGTCATGCCGCTCTTCATGAGCAGTGGGGTGTGCCGCCCGCTGCGATCCCGGATCTGCTGGCATTGACTGGCGATGCGGTGGACAACATTCCCGGTGTTCCCAAGGTCGGCAAGAAGTCGGCCACGGTGTTGCTGCAGCATTTTGGTGATCTGGAGAATCTGTTCAGTCGTCTGGATGAAGTGTTGTCGCTGCCCCTGCGCGGTGCGCGCACATTGGCGGATCAGCTGGCTGCCCATCAGCAGGAGGCACTGCTGTACCGGGAACTGATCCGGCTGCATCAGGCCGACTGCGCGATAGAAGCCGACGATCTGCAGCGGCGCGAGGTCGATGCTGATCAGGTGTTGGCCGTACTGCAGGATCTGGATCTGGGCAACGCCTTTGTGCGCGAATGGGAGCGCTATCGGTTATGAAACGCGAATGGCAGGCGCAGCTGCAGGAACAGCTGGTAGTGGAACTCGGCAGTGGCTATGCCAATAGTACTGTCAGGCCATCCGGCACCGGCTGTATCAATGACACCTGGGAAATCGCGGCGCGCGGGTGCGATTCCCTGTTCATGAAAACGGGTCCCGCTACGGCACTGGCGATGTACGAGCAGGAGTGCGCCGGCCTGGATGCATTGCGTCAGTGCGAGGCGATCCGGGTGCCCCGCGTGCATTTTCGTGCGCTGGTCGGTGATCAGGCCGTGCTGGTGATGGAGTTCATTGCGCTCACAGCCCCGCGTGCACAAGATGATCACGCTATTGCCGACGCTTTGAGTGCGCTGCACCAAATGCCGGGCCCCCAGTTTGGTTTTGCGGCAGATAATTTCATCGGCCGCACGCCGCAGATCAATCAGTGGCAGGATGACTGGTGGATGTTCTGGTGTGAATGCCGAATGCAGCCACAATGGCGGCTGGCCCAGCTGCGGGGAATGCGCCCTGCATTGGTGGAAAAGCTGGCACAACTGATTGAGTGTATTCCGATGGCCTTTGGCCAGCACCGGCCACGACCAGTATTGCTGCACGGCGACCTGTGGAGTGGCAATCTTGCAGTGGATGAAACCGGTATTCCCTGCCTGTTTGATCCCGCCGTGTATTACGGTGATGCGGAAACCGACATCGCCATGACGAAAATGTTTGGCGCGCTGCGCCCTGCGGTGTACCAGCGTTATGCGGTACAACATTCGGATCAGCCAGACGCAGACCGTCGTCGTGTCCTGTACGACCTGTATCACTGGCTCAATCATTTCAACCTGTTCGGCGTGACCTATCTGGGTCAGGTGGAAAACAGCGTTGATCAACTCCTCGCAACCATGGATTAGTACCCGATGCTGAAAATCATCGTGGATGAAAATATTCCCGCGGCGGAAACCTGTTTTGCCACACTGGGGGAGGTCGTCAAAAAGCCGGGGCGCAGTCTGCAGGCAGCTGATGTGCGCGATGCGGATGTGCTGATCGTGCGCTCGATCACCCAGGTCAATCAGGCATTATTGCAGGGCAGCAAGGTGCGCTTTGTTGGAACTGCAACCATCGGTGTCGATCACGTGGATCAGGCGTATCTGGCGCAGCAGGGAATGTTTTTCACCAATGCACCGGGCTGCAATGCGCAGTCGGTGGTTGATTATGTCGTAACGGCTCTGCTGGAGCTGGAAGCCAGTCGCGGTATTGCGCTGGAAGGTAAAACCATTGGCATTATCGGTGTTGGCAATGTGGGATCGCGATTGCGTTCAGCTGCCAAGGCCCTGGGTTTGAATGTCCGTGCCTGTGATCCGCCGCTGCAACAGCAGGGTGTTGCGGGCTTGGTGTCCGCCGATGACGCCTGGCAGGCGGATATCGTTTCCCTGCATGTGCCGTTCGAGCGCAGTGGGCCTTATCCAACGTTGTATCTGGGTGATTATGCCCGTCTGCATGCGATGACCCCTGGTGCAGTGCTGATCAACACGGCCCGTGGCGCAGTCATTGATAATCGCGCTCTCAGCAATGTTTTGAATGAACGTGCCGATCTGTGCGCGGTGCTGGATGTGTGGGAAGGCGAGCCGCTGGTGAACCGGGAATTGGCGAGCCAGGTTGACATCGCGACGCCACATATTGCCGGCTACAGCCATGATGGCAAGGTGCGTGGTACCTGGATGATTTACCAGAAACTCTGTGAATTTCTCCAGCAACCGGTCACGCTGCAGGAAGCGGATCTGATTGCGCCGCAACTGAATATCCTGCTGGATTTTTCGTTGCCGCATACCGACGACCCGCTGACCGCACGGGACATCGTGCGCAAGGTCTATGACATCCGCGAAGATGATCTGGGGCTGCGCAGCAGTTTGCAGCTGGAGCGCGAACGACGCGGTGAAGGCTTTGATGCCCTGCGCAAGCATTACCGGGTGCGGCGGGAATTTGCCACAGTGCGACTGCGCGGCTGCGATTATCTGCGCCAGCGCTTGCCGCAGAAAGAATGGCAGCGTTTGGTTGCGTTGGGATTCCGGGATGAACACGGAGCGCCACTGACATGAACCGGATTCGCATTGGTCTGATCATCAATCCGTTTGCAGGCATTGGTGGCGCCGTGGGCCTGAAAGGCAGTGACGGTGATGCCATCGTCGAGCAGGCGCTGGCACTGGGTGCGGAAAAGCGTACGGCGCAGCGGGTCGCGATCACCCTTGAGCATTTGATTGAATTTCGCGAGGTGATCCAGTGGCTGACGTGGGGCGGTGAGATGGGCGAAGACAGCCTGCATGACGCTGGCTTCAGTTGCCAGGTTCTGGGTCGGCCTGGAACGCTGCACAGTAGCGCGTCCGACACGGTGAATGCTGCAGTTACATTACGGGATGCCGGTATCGATCTGCTGCTGTTTGCCGGTGGTGATGGCACTGCCCGTGATATTGCCAGTGCCGTTGGAACCACAGTATCGGTGCTGGGCATTCCCGCCGGTGTGAAAATCCATTCCGGTGTATATGCCGTGCATGCAAAAGGTGCCGCAGACATTATCGCGAAAATGATTCGCGGCGAACTGGTCAGTGTGATTGAAGGTGAAGTGCGCGATATTGATGAAGATGCGTTTCGCGCTGGCCGGGTGCAGGCCCGTCACTTCGGTGAACTCAAAGTCCCGGCAGAAGGCCGTTACCTGCAGCATGTAAAGTGCGGCGGACGCGAAGTGGAGGCGCTGGTGCTGCAGGAAATTGCCGCTCATGTCGCCGATCAGCTGGCGCCGGATGTGGTGTACATTGTCGGCCCCGGCACCACAACCAAAGCCATTTTCGATTTTCTTCACCAGCCCAAGACTTTGTTGGGTGTCGATCTGCTACTGAACGATGAGGTCGTGCAGGCCGATGCTACCGAGCGGCAGATTCTGGACTGGCAGCAACGTTTTCCCAGTCAGATCATCGTGACGCTGATCGGCGGCCAGGGCCATATTTTCGGCCGTGGCAATCATCAGATCGGTCCGCAGGTGATTGCCAACGCCGGCGTTGGGAATATCCGGATTGTTGCCACCAAATCCAAACTCAAGGAACTGGAAGGTCGGCCGCTGCTGGTGGATACCTGGGATGAAGCCACCAATCGACGCCTGAGCGGGTTCCTGCCAGTGATCACGGGATACGAAGACGTGGTGCTGTACCCGGTTGACGGGCAATAACGGTTCCTGCGGATAAAAGAAAAGGGGCTTGGCGCCCCTTTTCCGTTTTCAGTCAGATTGCATCCGCTCAGCGAGCGTTCTGCAGGGCCGCGATGCGGTCGTCCAGCGCCGGGTGCGAGGCGAACAGGGCGGCCATCTCGTGGCTGCGGATACCGAATGCGGTCATGGTCTGCGGCAGGTCGTTCGGCAGTTCAGTTTCGGCCTTCAGGCGCTGCAGGGCGCGGATCATGGCGCCGCGGCCGGCCAGATCGGCACCGGCGGCGTCTGCCCGGTATTCACGCTGACGGCTGAACCACATCACGATGATGCTGGCCAGGATGCCGAAGATGATCTCGAACACGAAGGTTACCAGCATCCGGGCGATGGTGCCCATGCCTTCGCTATCGTCCCGGCGGAGCAGGGAGTCGACGGCGAATGCAGCCAGGCGCGCGAAGAACATTACGAAGGTGTTCACGATGCCCTGGATCAGGGAAAGGGTGACCATGTCCCCGTTGGCCACGTGGCCGATCTCGTGAGCCAGTACAGCGCGGACTTCTTCACGGTCAAAGCGGTGCAGCAGGCCTTCACTGACGGCTACCAGCGCCTTGTTGCGGTTCCAGCCAGTGGCAAAGGCGTTGGATACATGGGAGGGGAAGATACCCACTTCCGGCATGCCGATGCCTGCCTTGGTGGACAGGTCACGCACGGTTTCCAGCAGCCATTGTTCGGCGTGGTTGCGGGGTTGCTCGATGATCTGGGTTCTGGTGCTCCACTTGGCCATCGGTTTGGACAGGAACAGGGACACAAAGGAACCCGCAAAGCCGAACACGGCACAGAAGATCAGCAGTGCGGTCAGGTCAATGGAAGTGCCGCCCTGCTGCAAATAACCGGGAACGCCGAGCAGGCTCAGCGAAATACCCGCTACCGCAATGACGGCAATGTTGGTGAGCAGAAACAGCGCGATACGCATCATGGTGATTTCTTAACCTCTTGTTGGGAATCACACGGTCTATTTTGGGGTGCGGTACCGGAATTCAAGTGCTTGATTTACCAGTACAACACTCCGTTAGACCATCCGGTTTGGAAAAGTTGCACGTGACATATCATGTCACCTTTCGGTGAAAGTTAAAAGACAGATTCGCTGTGGACTTTCCTGCCGGGATCAAGATGGTAAACTGCGCGGCATTTGCCGATCCGGGCACCTAAACATTGGACGCATAAAGAGTATCCTGACATGAACGTTGATTTCACCGCCTTGCCCGCCACTCTGGACATCCTGCACTTGACCCTGGGCGCCCTCAGTCTGCTGCTGATCGTTCTGCTGCTGCTCAAGGGTAAGCCACGTCAACTGCCGATATCTCCCGCGCCAGTGCAGGTGGCCGAGCCATCTAAACCTGTTCAGGCCCCGGCCCAGCCCGCCCTGAAAACCCATTCCCCCGATGCTGCGCTGCAGCTGCTGAGCCTGCTGCAGCAGGAAGCCCGCTTCATTGATTTCCTCAATGAAGACCTGAAAGGCTTTTCCGACGCGGAAATCGGCGCGGTCGCCCGGGTGGTCCATGAAGGCGGCAAGAAGACCCTGCAGCAGTATTTCACCCTGGCGCCGGTGCGCAGTGAAGACGAAGAAACCCGCATTACCTTGCCGGAAGGCTTCAATGCCGCCGAAGTGCGGGTGACTGGTAATGTGGTGGGGCAGCCACCGTTTACGGGTACACTGGTACATCGCGGCTGGCGCGTGACCAACGTAAATCTGCCCAAACTCGCGGACGGCCATGATGCCCGCATTCTGGTGCCGGCCGAGGTCGAGCTATGAATGAGGCCAGCCGTTTTGCGGTCGGGATCGATCTGGGCACCACCAACAGCGTGGTGGGCTATGTCGATCTGAAGCCGCTTCCGAACAGCCTGCCCAGACGATTTTGCCGTTGCCCCAGCTGACCCAGCCCGGCGTGGTCGAAAACCGTTCCCAGCTGCCGTCTTTCCTTTATCTGCCCCATGAAACCGAAGTGGCGCCCCATGAACTGGTGTTGCCCTGGGGCGAAAGCCGCAGTGGCGTAGTGGGCGTGATTGCCCGTCAGCTGGGCAGCAAGACCCCGCTGCGACTGGTGGCCAGTGCCAAAAGCTGGTTGTGCCATGGCGGCGTCGATCGGCGCAGCGGTTTCTTGCCACTGAACGCGCCGGAGGATCTGGCCAAGGTGTCTCCGCTGCAGGCCTCCGCTGCTTACCTGGCCCATCTCAAGGCAGCGTGGAATCACCAGTTTCCCGAGCATCCCCTGGATCAGCAGGATGTCACGCTGACCGTGCCGGCATCCTTCGATCCCGCAGCCCGCGATCTGACCGTCGAAGCCGCGCGCCTGGTTGGACTGCAACAGCTGACGCTGGAAGGCCCAGCCGCCCTGTACAGCTGGGTAAAGGCCAGCGGTGATGACTGGCGCAAGCAGGTAAATGTGGGTGATGTGATCCTGGTGGTGGACGTGGGTGGCGGTACCACCGACCTGTCACTGATTGCCGTGACGGAAGAAGAGGGCAACCTGCAGCTCAACCGGATTGCCGTGGGTGATCATGTTCTGCTGGGCGGCGACAATATGGATCTGGCGCTGGCGTGCAACTGAAAAGCTGGCTCGATAGCGAAGGCAAGACCCTGCAGGCTGGCAGGATTCGACCTGACTCACAGCCAATCGCCGATGCGAAGGAAGCCTTGCTCACTGATCGATACCCTGAGTGTTCCGATTGTGGTGCCAAGCCGTGGTTCAGCTGCTGGGCGCCACTCTGCGGACGGAAAACTTACCCGCGAGGAAGTGGAACAAACCCTGGTGGATGCATTCTTCCGGGTGCAGGTCTGAACATCCACGTCAGGCGCTGCGGACGGCGCTGGCGCAACACAGGTCTGCCTTATGCATCGGACGCCGGTATTGCCCCGCCATCTGGCTGCCTTTCTTTGCCGGCAGGCGGAGGCGACAGTGGACATGTTCGGCCGTACGGGCCGGCTTTCTCGGCCGACTGCCGTGTTGTTCGTGGTGGTGTGATAGCTTGCTGCTGTTGGCCCGGCGCCTGATGGGTGTGATTAACCAGTGGCTGCAGCAGGCCGGTGCCGAGCCCGCGCGCCTGCTGGAAGGGGCCGATCTGGATCTGGCAGTGGCCAATGGCGCCGCGTATTACGGCTACGTGCGCAAAGGTCACGGTGTCCGCATCCGGGGTGGTATTGCCAACGCCTATTACGTCGGTATTGAAAGTGCGATGCCCGCGGTGCCTGGTATGGAGCCACCGTTGCAGGCCCTGTGTGTCGCACCGTTCGGCATGGAAGAAGGCAGCGCCACCGAGCCCAGTGCAGCGGAATTCGGCCTGGTGGTGGGTGAACCGGTGCAGTTCCGCTTCTTCGGTTCCAATGTGCGCCGGGGCGATACTGCTGGCGTATTGCTGGAAGACTGGGAGCCAACCGAACTGGAAGAACTGCCGCCGATTCAGGCGACGTTGCCAGTGGAAAACCGCCGACCGGGTGAAGTCGTGCCGGTGCGGCTGGCGGCCCGCGTTACCGAACTGGGCACCCTCTGTCTTGAAGCCATTCCCCGCAACAGCGACCAGCGCTGGCGCGTCGAATTTGATGTAAGGAATGCCTGAGCCGCATGAATAGCAACCCGTCCCGTTATCTGATTGGCATTGATCTGGGTACCACCCACACGGTGGTGGCGTACGCTGATCTGCAGGACGGAGCGGGGCTGGCCAAGCCGCAGTTGTTTGAAATCGAACAGCTGATTGCGCCGGGCGAAGTGGCCAGGCGGCCGTTGCTGCCATCGTTCCGTTATCACCCGGCGCCGGGCGAATTACCAGACGAACAACTGGTATTGCCGTGGCGACCCGAACCCTTGCCGGGGGATCATATTCCCCATGTGGTAGGTGAACTGGCGCGTGAGCTGGGCAGCAAGGTTGAAGGCCGGCAGATTGCCAGCGCCAAAAGCTGGCTGTCTCACGACAAGGTAGACCGTTCTGCCGCAATTCTGCCGTGGGCAGCCGCCGAGGATGTGGAAAAAGCGTCCCCCGTCGTCGCCAGTGCGGCCTACCTGAATCATGTGCGCTGCGCCTGGAATCATGAACATCCCGATCATCCCCTGGAACAGCAGACGGTCGTCATCACCGTGCCGGCGTCGTTCGACGAAGCGGCCCGTGCCCTGACCCTGGAAGCCGCTGAAATGGCCGGATATCCCGCAGTGGATCTGCTGGAAGAACCCCAGGCGGTCTGTTACGACTGGTTCCATCGTCATCGCGAAACCGCGGCCAGTCAGCTGGCGCAAACCCGCCTGTTGTTCGTGGTGGACGTGGGGGGCGGCACCACGGATCTGAGTCTGATTCGCATCGATAGCCGGGATGGCAATCTGCGGCTGGATCGTATCGCAGTGGGCGACCATCTGATGCTGGGTGGCGACAATGTGGATCTGGCGCTGGCCCATCAGGCGGAAGCGCGCATTCACACCGACGGCAAAAAACTCAGCGCTGCCAGCCTGTCGCAACTGATCCAGCAAAGCCGCAAGGCAAAAGAATTGCTATTGGGCGATGCCGCGCCCGAAAGTGCCAAGGTGACCCTGCTGGGTTCCGGTTCCCGGCTGATCGGCGGTGCGCGCAGCGCCGAATTTTCCCGTGGTGAAGTTCAGGACCTTGCCCTGGACGGCTTCTTTCCTTTGATCCCGTTTGGTGAACAACCGGCGAAACGTAGCAGCGCGGTGGTGGCGTTTGGTTTGCCTTATGCGCCCGATCCGGCGGTGAGCCGTTATCTGTCCCAGTTTCTGCTGCAGCATCAGCAGAGTTGTCGTCAGGCGTTGGGAATCGATGATGGCGTCGCGATTCCTGATGCGGTGTTATTCAACGGCGGTGTCTTCCGTAGTCATGCACTGAAGCAGCGTGCGCTGACGCTGCTGACCCAGTGGCGCGGTGCGCCGGTGACGGAATTGCCGAACGCGCATCCGGATCTGGCGGTTGCCTACGGTGCGGTGTCCTATCTGCTGGCGCGCGCGACCTCCGGCCTGAAGATCGGTGGCGGTTCGGCCCGCAGTTATTTCCTCCAGGTGCATACCGGCAAGGGCGAACATCAGGGCGTCTGCCTGCTGCCCAAGGGCACCGAACCGGGTACCGAAATCGGGCTGACCGAACATCGCTTTTCGCTGCGCCTGAATCAGCCGGTGCAGTTCCATCTGACAGCCTGTTCCGCTGACGACGCATTTACAGCCGGCGAACTGGTTGCCCTGGAAGACGAGCGTTTCCTGCCGCTGCCGCCGCTGGTAGCGGCGCTGGACGCCGATGATACCCGCGCCGAAGTCCCCGTCACCCTGGTGACCCGGCTCACCGAGGTAGGCACGCTGGATCTGCAATGTGCGTCGGTGGATGACCCGAACCGGCGCTGGAAAGTGGAATTTCAATTACGCCGCCAGCTGCAGAGTCTGCACAGTCGCACCGCCGGATTGCCGTCGCGCTTCAAGGACGCCGTTGCTGCCATCGATGAAGTGTTTGGCCCCGGAGACAAGGCGGCTGATCCCAATGCAGTGAAACGCCTGCGCCAGCAACTGGAAAAACTGCTGGGCGAACGGGACAGTTGGGACACGCCGCTCGCCCGCGCCCTGTTCGATGTGCTGTGGGAACGCAGCAAGCGGCGCCGGCGTTCCCAGGCCCACGAACGGGTGTGGTTCAATCTGGCCGGTTACTGTGTGCGTCCCGGCTTTGGTGCGCCCGCCGACGACTGGCGCATCAGCCAGATTCTGACGCTGTATCCGCAAGGCCTGCAGTTCAACAAGGAAAGCCAGTCCTGGGCGGAGTGGTGGATATTCTGGCGTCGCGTCGCCGGCGGCCTCGACAATCTGATCCAGCAGCGCATCTACAAGGACATCAGCAAGTTCATCAATCCGGCCACGGCGCGCAATCTGAAAGTGCAGCAGGAATTGAAGAACAGGGGTTACGAGGACATGGTGCGCCTGGTGGGTGCACTGGAAAACCTGGATCTTGCCACCAAGACCGAGCTCGGTGGCTGGCTGCTCAAACGGCTGGAAAAAAGCAGCGAGACATTGACCTGCTGGTGGGCGCTGGGCCGTCTGGGTGCCCGCGAACCCTTCCATGGCAGTGCCCACAATGTGTTACCGCCCAAACAGGTAGAACCCTGGCTGGCGCAGATCATGCGGCAGGATTGGCGCAAGAATCCGTCGGCAGCGTTTGCGGCGGTGATGCTGGCGCGGGTCTGCGATGATCGGGAACGGGATTTGTCGGCAGAACAGCGTGGCAGGATTGCGGCGCAGTTGCAGAACGCAAAATGTCCCGAATTGTGGCAGCGCATGGTGACCGAACGGGTCGCGCTGGATGAAGACGAAAGCAAGCGGGTGTTCGGTGAAACGCTGCCTGCCGGCATCAAGCTGATCACCTGATGAAGTGGATTGTCTTTCGAGAGTGATTGGTGCAGTCCGCTTGCTGGTAAACCTTCGCCTGTGCGATAGTGCTGGTAAGTCCTGTTCAGCCATTCGCTGGCTTCTTTACATTTGTTTTCCCGAGTGGTGGCATGTCCCAGCAACAAAAAATTGACACCTACGAAGTTGCCGCAATGCCGCCGGCGCGATCAAAAGTGCCAGCGGGGTCGGTGCCTGCGGGGCAGTTGCTGGAGCATGGGCGAAACTACAATCCGGCCCAGGAAATTCGCGCATTTCACCGTTTTCACTTCCGACTGACGCTGGCTTATGGTGGTGCCGTGATGGCCACTATCAGCGTCCTGGTCTATCTGTTTTATGTACTTTGGTCCCAGTCTGAAATCGACTCGCTGCAACGCCGGTTGACTGCCGTCGCCAGCAGTCTTGCGCAAACGATCGATGCCGAGCGAATTGGTTCTTATGCCATCGACAATACGGTCAGCACACCGTTTCACCGCGAGGTCTTTGCGCAGTTTCAGGCTCTGGCCGAGAAAGATCCCGACATAGAATCCATCTATATTCTGCGCCCTTCCAATGTACCCACCGAGCTGTATTTTTTTGTGGATTTTGCCAAAGGTGAACTGCAGGCCGAGCCCGGGCGTTTTTACTCGGCAGAAGAGACGCCGATCCTGCTCAAGGGCTTCACCAAGACTGTGGTGGAAGATCAGCCCTACGAAGATGAATATGGCATTACCCTGTCAGCATATTCGCCACTGATCACCAACGCCGGCGAGAAAGTCGGTCTGGTGGGTGTCGACGTCAAGAGCACCCGTCTGCATCAGATGCGCAACGATATTTTCATCGCGTCGGCGGTCATTCTGCTGATCGCACTGGCGGTGATTGCACTGGTTTCATTCATTGTTGCGCGCAGTATTCGTGAGCCGTTGGGGCGATTGATTC
Source organism: Gammaproteobacteria bacterium (assembly GCA_041395845.1). Lineage (GTDB taxonomy): Bacteria > Pseudomonadota > Gammaproteobacteria > Pseudomonadales > Ketobacteraceae > Ch67. Next base: position 44,193 of record JAWKZS010000008.1, on the reverse strand, counting down.
TTGGTACTGGTGCTGTTGCACAAGGCAATCTGGATGTGCGCCTGGGCTTTTCCCGGGCCGACGAATTTGGTCTGCTTGGCAAATACTTTGACAAAATGGCCGAGGAACTCAAGGAACGCCAGACCATTCGCGATCTGTTCGGGCGTTACCTGAGCGAGGATGTAGCGCGTTCAGTGCTGGCGCGCAATCAGAAGTTCGAGCTGGGCGGACAGGAAGTCGTGGTCACAGTGCTGTTCTGTGATCTGCGCGATTACACCACCATCAGCGAGCGGTTGTCACCGATCCAGATGGTCAGCATGATCAACGAATATCTGGGCGTGATGAATGTCGTCATCGATGAACACCAGGGCTGTGTCATCGAGTTTCTTGGTGACGGCATTCTTGCGGTGTTCGGTGCGCCGCAGGCCTATCCCGAGCACGCGGAAAACGCGGTGCGTTGTGCGCTGGCCATGCGTGCAGCCCTGGAGCATCTGAATCGGCAATGGGAAGAGCAAGGCATGGCCGATCGCTGGAAGGATATGGGTATTGATCGCATTCAATGCCGTATCGGGCTGCACACCGGCCCGGTGGTGGCGGGCAATCTGGGTTCGAAAACCCGGATGAAATACGCCGTCATTGGCGACACTGTCAATGTGGCGGCCCGACTTGAAGCGCTCAACAAAGAGTACAACACCACTATTCTGATGAGCGACGAAGTCATGACCCGGCTGCCCAATGACCTGCGGGAATCCTGCGGGAAAGTGGGTATCACGATCGTGAAAGGGCGGCAGCAGACTGTCGTGTCCTACACCATCTGAGGCAATACCATGCGTGCTGCTCCGCTCGCGCTGATCACGGGATTGCTGCCGCTGCTGTGCATTCATCTGACCTATGTGGTCGCAGCCAGTCATGGCCACGTGGACTGGTGCGTTCCCTATTGGGACAGTTGCACGTCGATCAGCGCCACCGGGCGCCAGCTGCCGGAAAAACTGCTGTTCAAGCTCATCATGTTGCCGGCAGGCTTGCTGGCGATCGTGTTCTGGTGGATTGCGCGGGAGTGGTTGTGGCAGGCCTGTCAGCGACGCTCGCCAGCCATGCTGGCCACCGGTGCCATCGCCGGACTGTTTCTCATGCTGTATGTGGTCGCATTGGGGGAGGGGCGGGATTACCAAACCATTCGACGCATCGGCATCATTCTGTTCTTCTCGCTGACCTTCGTGGCGCAACTGTTTTTTCTGCACCATGCCAGACGTGCATTGCAAGCATTGAAACTGGATCAGCGCCGGGTCGTGAACATTCAGACTGCGCTGGCGGCGATGCTGCTCACTATCGGCATTCTGTCCGTTGTGCTCGATCTGACCTACGCCCGTTATGACGACATCGAAGACGCGTTTGAGTGGGTCATGATGCTGTTTATCGTCGGACAGTTCATCAGTCACTATCCGCTATGGAACCGTGTGAATCTGCGGATCAGAATCAGTTCCGGGCAGGATTGACCGGCGTTTCGAAGAACGTACGCATCACCTGAATCAGCTGCTCCGACGACTGGGACGCCAGGGCGCGGCGCATGTGCTCCACCAGTGTCAGCCGTTCCTGCGCCTCGAAGGAAGGCACGCCGTCCAGATCCACGTGGGTCAGCGGCTGGTTGGAGATCACACCCAGCTTCACCAGTGCAGCCGATGTCAGTACCACCTGATCGATACCTTCCTGCCGGATCGTGGTGGCGTACCTCAGATAACCCTCGTCCGCCAGCCACAGCATGGCGCCCAGACAGGCCTCATGCCGTTTGGTATGCATGCCGAATTCATCCACCTGATCGGGGCCAATCAGGTCTTCGACAAAAAGATCCATCTTGCGCGGAAAGACACGGTGCAGACTCAACAGAATCAACGCCGTGTCCTTGTAGAAGTCGATCAGGTTCAGATCAGCCATGACGAACCTGTCAGATGATGCCGCGGCGGAAACGGTCGAGGAACACGCCGATCCGGCTGATGGCGTGTTCCAGCTCTTCTTCCCGCGGCAGGAATACCAGGCGGAAGTGATCCGGCTGGGGCCAGTTGAAGCCGGTGCCCTGAACCACCAGGATCTTCTCCTGCAGCAGCAGATCCAGTACCAGCTGCTGATCGTTGCTCACCGGGTACATCTTCGGGTCCAGGCGGGGGAACATGTACATGGCGCCCATGGGCTTCACACAGCTGACACCGGGAATATCGTTGAGCATGCGGTGCGCCAGCTCGCGCTGTTTGTACAGGCGGCCGCCGGGTTGAATCAGTTCGTTGATGCTCTGATAGCCACCCAGCGCAGTCTGGATTGCCATCTGGGCGGGCACATTCGCGCACAGCCGCATCGAGGCCAGAATGTTCAGACCTTCCAGATAATCCTTGGCCGCCGGCTTGTTGCCGCTGACCACCAGCCAGCCGGAACGGTAACCCGCCACCCGGTAGGTCTTGGACAGGCCGTTGAAGGTCAGGAACAGCAGGTCATCTGCCAGCGACGCGGTGGACGTGTGGGTCGCACCGTCGTACAGGATCTTGTCGTAGATTTCGTCGGAACACACCACCAGCTTGTGTTCGCGGGCGATCTGGATGATGCCCTCGAGGATTTCCTTGGGGTACACGGCGCCGGTCGGGTTGTTGGGGTTGATGATGACGATGGCGCGGGTGCGGTCGGTCACCTTGCTGCGGATATCGTCCAGGTCCGGGAACCAGCCAGCCTGTTCGTCGCAGATGTAATGCACGGGCTTGCCGCCGGACAGGCTCACTGCCGCTGTCCACAGCGGGTAGTCCGGGGCGGGCACCAGCACCTCGTCGCCATTGTTCAGCAGTGCCTGCATCGCCATCACGATCAGTTCGCTGGCGCCATTGCCCAGATAGATGTCATCGATCTGCACATCACCGATGCGCTTTTTCTGGTAGTACTGCATCACCGCCTTGCGGGCAGCGAAGACACCTTTGGAATCACTGTAGCCGGACGCTTCCGGCAGCTGCATGATTACGTCCTGGATGATTTCTTCCGGCGCCATCAGACCAAAGGGGGCTGGATTTCCGATATTGAGTTTGAGGACGCGATGGCCTTCTTCCTCCAGACGACGCGCTTCCGCCAGCACCGGCCCGCGGATGTCATAGCACACGTTATGGAGTTTGGTGGATTTCAATATCGGCTTCATATAAGGTCTCTTCGCCCTCACTTAAACGATGATCGGGAAAACAGGTGGAACGCGCAGGCACATAAAGTGTCATTAATAAAGCATAGCAAGCGCATGATAGCCGCCTAGTGTATACGAAAACGTTTTGTTTTTGATGGATTTCAACAGGATTGTTTTATGGTCGAGAAAGTCGAAAAAACCGATGCGGAATGGAAACAGTCGCTGAGTGATGAACAGTTTGCGGTCTGTCGTCTGGCGGGTACCGAGCGGGCCTTTACCGGAAAGTACTGGAACCACAAAGAGAAGGGAATCTACGCCTGCGCCTGTTGCGGGACGCCACTGTTCGAGTCGGTGACCAAGTACGATTCAGGGTCGGGCTGGCCCAGCTTCTTTCAGCCCCTCGCGGATGATCTGATTACTGAACGGCGCGATACCACCCATGGCATGGTGCGAACAGAGGTACTGTGCGCTGCCTGTGATGCCCATCTTGGCCATGTATTCCCCGACGGTCCGCCACCCACCGGTCTGCGTTACTGCATCAATTCCGTGTCCCTCGATTTCGTTGCGCACAAGCCTGAGTGAGGGGCGCGGCTGCGGGCGATTACATACGGTTACGTTATAACTCTCAGTAATTAAGCAGCAAATACCTATATCTGATTATCTTGTGAGCGACGCAGAATGGTGCGTCGCTTTTTATTTCCGCACTTAATTTGTTCACAGTAAGTGTGTGCTCCGCCTCCAGGCCCCATTTCTTCGTTTTGACACAAAACTGTCAAGTTGCGCCCCTTAAGTTGCTGAAAAATGGCCCAAAAAGCACTGATCAAAAAACGAACAATTTGCTGAGGTGGGCAGAACTGGTTTGATTGCGGATTCTTTACAGAATGTATCAACAGAGTTATCCACAGAAGTTGTGGGTAACCGCAAAGGGGCATCATCCAAGCCTGGATTCGAGTAGGCTCAAATTATATTGTGCGCAATATAAAAATCAGGTACGGTTAGCGGCGTACTCACTCAAACACATCAGGAGCAGATGTCATGACGGATAACGTATATGCATTCAAGGGCGTGAACATGCAGGGCAAGGACGTGGCGCTGTCTGACTATCAGGGCAAGGTGCTGCTGATCGTCAACACGGCCAGCAAGTGTGGTTTCACACCCCAGTTCAAGGGGCTGGAATCCCTCTATCAGCAATATAAGGACAAGGGGCTGGAGATCCTCGGCTTCCCCTGCAACCAGTTCGGCCATCAGGACCCGGGTTCCAACGACGAGATCAGCCAGTTCTGTGAATTGAATTACGGCGTCACCTTCCCGATGTTCCAGAAGGTGGACGTCAACGGCGACAGTGCCCACCCGCTGTTCAAATACCTGAAGACCCAGGCGCCAGGTCTGTTGGGCACCCAGGCGATCAAATGGAACTTCACCAAGTTCCTGGTGGACAAGAACGGCAAGGTGGTGGATCGCTATGCGCCCACCGATACGCCGGAAAAAATCGCCAAGGATGTGGCCCGTCTGCTGGCCTGAGCGTGGCGATGGACGACGACAACGCCGACTTCCTGTTGCGGCTGGATAACCAGTTCTGCTTCGCCCTGTATGCCCTGTCACGCAAGATCACGGCGGAATACCGGCCGCTGCTGGATGCCATCGGGCTGACCTACCCGCAATACCTGGTGATGCTGGTATTGTGGGAAGTCCAGGGTAATGCTACGTCCGACGAATTTCCCGGCGTGCCGGTGAAGTTCGTCGGGGAGCGTCTGCTGCTGGATACCGGTACGCTGACGCCGCTGCTGAAACGGCTGGAAGCCAATGGCCTGATCCAGCGCAAGCGCAGTGAAACCGACGAACGGGAAGTGCGTATCCGCCTGACTGCGGCGGGCCTGCAACTCAAAGAGCAGGCCCGCCAGATTCCGCTACAGATGCTCTGCAACAGTGGATTGCCGGTAGATCGGGTGGCTGCGCTGCAGCAGGAGTTACGATCGCTGCTGAGCGCAGTCTGTGAGCGGGATAATGAAACCTGAGCGATGCTCAGGCCACCCCCAGCTTGGTCAGCAGTTTGTGGACAAAGCCGTGCTCCTGCTCCACGAACGTCGCAAAACTGGGGCGGCTCAGGATGCGCTGCACATAAGCAGCTGATTTGGGCCAGCGCTGGGCGTCGATCTGTTCTTTGCCCAGACTGAAATTGGCAAACTGGGTGGCGATGGCGATATCGGCAACGGTGAAACGATCACCGACGATAAAGCCGTCATCGGCCAGATTGGCTTCCAGATAATCCATCAAGGGCGGCAGCTTTTCGTCCAGGCAGCGGGCAACGTATTCGTCGTTGCAGGGCTGCCCCAACAGATGCATCACCACGCGATTGCGGAACACGCCGAAGGTGGTGACCGGACCCAGCTCGTAATCACCGAATTTTTCAAACCATTCGACGCGGGCTTTCAGATAGGGATCTGCATAAGTCAGACTGATATCCGGATACTGGGCGTCGAGATAGGTGCAGATGACACCGGAATCGGCCAGTACGTTGTCACCATCACGCAGTGCAGGTATGCGGCCGAAAGGGCTGATGTCGTAGTAGTCCGCAGGACGGCGGGCGGGGTCGATCTGGACGTGCTCGTAACTCAAACCCTTTTCAGCCAGCGCCACACGTACCTTGCGAACATAGGGTGACAGTGACGCGCCATACAGCGTGATGCTCATGGGAATTTCCTCTCGACTCGTTGTTATCGTGTCATGAGATTCCCGTAAGCGGGCTGACAATTCAAGGGCTTAAACAGACGGTTAGCGGGCACGAATTGCCAGTAACCGTCAGAAGTACTTCTTTTTCCAGGCGTCCTGTTCTTCCAGCATTTCGTTAAGACCTGAATTCAGTTCGGACGACCCTTTCTCTTCAGGACGTGTTTCCTGAATGCCGGCTTCAGCCTGCAATTCCGTGAGCAGCAGCTGCAGTTGCTTGAGCTTCTCCGTGTACTTGCCGTTCTGGTTGCGTTTGCTCATTTCTGCCATGGCTTTCTGATAGTGATGGATTGCCAGTTTGGGTTTCTTTTCCTGGCGGGCACTTTGGCCCATCTGCAGCATGTAGTTGATATTGGCTTCGATGAAGCTGGTCTGGATCGCATTCAGGTGTTTCTGGGCATCTGCGACGGCAATCGCTTTTGTCTGGACGAAGTGTTCGATGACCTTGGACAGTTCCTGCAGCAGTACGCGCAGTTCATTGGCCTCTTCCGGTGTTTTCAGTTGCGGCACCTGCGCGGGAGCCCCGCTGGCTTGCACGTCGGCGATCTGGGCGTTGCAGGATTCGAGTTTTTTGGTGAACTTGTCGTTGCCGGGCGTCAGTTCCACCAGTTTTTCCAGGCGCTTGTGGATCTGTCCCAATAGCAGCAGGCGCACGTCCTTGCTCAGGTAGGCATCAGGAATGAAGTCCAGCAGCCGCTGCAGGCGGAAGGCGTAATCGCTCAGGTTCGCAATCATCAGCGCTTTCTGGCGGCGTTGCTTTTCGATGGCATGACTTACGTAAAACAAGCCAATCAGCGCGCCGAGGCCGAGGATACTCGCGACGACGATCATCTCCGTGGACATTGCGGATTTCCCTTGTTGTGTTGAATGCAGCTACTGAAAGTAAGTGTAGACCCAAAAACAGCTTTTGGAACAAGGGTATGCCGAGGGTGCAGGCGGGGCAGGGAAGGGCAGACTGCTGACTTTCTGGTCTGCCCATAAAATCCGTTGAATCAATGCGTTAGAAGCGGATCTTGCCGGTCAGTATGTCCTTGTACATGACCCAGTCACCGATGAAGCTGTATAACGGGTAAGTGAAGGTGGCGGGTTTATTCTTTTCGAAGAAGAAGTGGCCCACCCAGGCAAAGCCATAACCGAGTATCGGCAACAGCCAGATCATGGCCCAGCTGCCGGTAGCAATGATCCAGGCGAGGGTAACCAATACCAGCGTGCTGCCCACGAAGTGCAGGCGGCGGCAGGTCAGATTGCTGTGTTCAGCCAGATAGAACGGATAGAACTGGTCAAAGCTGGAAAAGGTCTGCGGTTCGCTCATAAGGATGCTCCGGTATTGTTCGCGTTATGCTTTAAGCGTAACCCAGCCTGTCCGCCGTGCACAGGGGCGTGCGGGTCAGCCTGTTGACTCTGCCGGCCACGGTCTTTAAAGAGCCAGGTTGTTGAATCCGCAACTGTTTTTGCCGGATTTCAAAAAAAGGTATTGACGGAAAAATCCGAACTCCATAGAATGCGCGCCTCAACAGACGATGACAGTCTACACCGCGTCCCCTTCGTCTAGTGGCCTAGGACACCGCCCTTTCACGGCGGGAACAGGGGTTCGAACCCCCTAGGGGACGCCACTCTTCCAAAAAGCAGACTTCGGTCTGCTTTTTTCGTTTCTGCGCTGGCAGAATGGTGCCACTTTTTCTTCCCCAGCGGCACGAGCATTCACCCATGGTTCTACCCCGACATCAATGGCAGCTGACGCCGGCAGAGGCCCGTGCCCTGCAGGCCGATTGGGCGCAGCGCGTGGTCCTGCGTGATGAGGTGGGAGAAGTGAACCGGATTGGTGGCGTGGATGTGGGGTTCGAGCAGGGCGGCGGTATCACCCGGGCGGCGCTGGTGGTGCTGTCCTGGCCGGATCTGCAGGTGATGGAGCGTCAGCTGGCACGGGTGCCAACCACGTTTCCCTATGTGCCCGGGCTGCTGTCATTCCGCGAGATGCCGGCGATTCTCGCTGCCTGGGAGCAGCTTCAGTGCAAACCGGATCTGTTGCTGTGCGATGGTCAGGGCACCGCCCACCCGCGCCGGCTCGGGATTGCCTGTCATCTGGGGGTGTGGCTGGATTTGCCCACCATTGGCGTCGCGAAGAAACGTCTGGTGGGGCGTCACGAGGACGTGGGCAACGACAAGGGTTCTGCCGTGCCGCTGCTGGATAAAGGTGAGTGTATCGGAACGGTGGTGCGTTCCCGCACCGGGGTGAATCCGCTGTACGTGTCGGCCGGACATCGGATCAGTCAGGCGACAGCGGTTGAGTGGGTGATGGCGTGCCTGACCCGTTATCGACTGCCGGAGCCGACCCGGCAGGCCCATCGGCTGGCGTCACTGGAAAAGTGAACGCGCATATGGAAAGCCGCCTTCAGATCAGTTCCACAAACCGCTGCAGAATATTCTGATTGGCATCCGCCGGTTGTACCTGCGCCAGCAGATCGGGATTGCCCCCGTTTTCCTCGATATAGGCACTCATGATTTCGCTGCTGAATTCCGGATGGAACTGCAGCCCCCAGGTGGTGGCACCGACCCGAAAGGCGTGATGGGGCTCGTAATCGTTGTGGGCGAGCAGGGTTGCTTGGGCGGGCAGGGTCTGCACACTCTGGGCGTGGGTGACCTGCGCAAGGAAGGTCGCCGGCAGGATGCTCAGCAATGGATCCTGACGTGCTGCCGGTTCACAGGTAATGGGAACGGTGCCGATCTCGCGGCCGCGGGGATGCCAGTGCACCTTGCCTCCCAGTGCGTAGGCCAGCAGTTGATGGCCGTAGCAAACCCCCAGAATCGGCACTCGACCATGGGCCTGTTCCCGCAACCAGTGCGCGAGTCGTTCACTCCAGGGTTCCTGATCCGTCACCATGGCCGGGCTGCCGGTAATCACCACACCCTCATTTCCCACTAATACTGGCAACGCCTCGCAGGTGACGGCATTGACCAGCTTGACGTCGCAGCCACTCCAGGCCTGCAGAAACCAGTCTTCAAAATCCCCGAAGCGTTGGCGAATGGCGGGGTGCGTGGAACCGGTTTTCAGCAGAATAATTTTCTTGCTCATGGCAGGGCGACGTCCGGACTGCAGATTTGGATTATTATGGGAATAATTCCCTTCTGATCACAACTCTGGAATGTACTGATGCGAAGTCATGTGGGTGGCGACGAGCTGCGTGTGCCAACCGATTGGAAAGTATTGCTGAAACTGTTGCCCTATCTGTGGACCTTCCGGGTGCGGGTAGGACTGGCCATGGGCTGTCTGATTCTGGCCAAGGTGGCCAATGTCAGCGTGCCACTGGCGCTCAAGCATATCGTGGATGCGCTGGATGCCAGTCAGGGTGGTGCAGTGGCACTGGCGGCGATTCCGCTGGCGCTGCTGATCGGTTATGGCGTGCTGCGTTTCAGCAGTGTCATGCTGGGGGAATTGCGGGATGCGATTTTTGGCCTGGCAGCCGAGCGCACCCTGACCAACATCGGGCTGGAAGTGTTCCGCCATCTGCACCGGCTGGATCTGGAATATCACCTGAGTCGCCGTACCGGCGGCCTGTCGCGGGATATTGAGCGGGGCACCTCTGGTGTGTCGTTCCTGCTGCGCTCACTGGTGTTCAGCGTGATTCCGATTCTGGTTGAAGTCGGTATGGTACTGGTGATTTTTGTCTGGCAGTTTGATGCGGGATTTGCCTGGATTACCGTCGGTGGCATCGTGGCCTATGTGGCATTTTCGGTGGTGGTGACCAACTGGCGGACGGAGTATGTGCGGGCGGCGAACCAGAAGGACAGTCAGGCCAATACCCGGGCGATCGACAGTCTGTTGAACTTCGAGACGGTGAAATATTTCACCAATGAGGAATGGGAAGCGGCCCGCTACGGCGACAGTCTGCGGGAGCGTGAAGCGGCCAAGATCAAGAACACGTTTTCACTGGCGGCACTGAATTCCGGTCAGGCATTGATTATTGCCGTCACCATTACCCTGATGATGATCCGTGCAGCGCAGCAGGTAATGGATGGCACGCTGACGCTGGGCGATCTGGCGATGGTGAATGCGTTGATGATTCAGGTGTTCATTCCCCTGAACGTGCTGGGTTTTGTCTATCGCGAAATCAAGCGTGCGCTGGCGGACGTGGAAGCGATGTTTGATATCCTGAAAATTCCGCCGGCCATTCGCGACGCGGATGATGCGGTGGCGCTGCCGGCGGATGCGGATGGTATTACCTTTGATAATGTGTCGTTTCATTATCATCCCGAGCGGCCGATTCTGCGCAACGTGAGCTTTACCGTCGCGCCCGGTCACACGGTGGCAATCGTCGGTTCCAGCGGCGCCGGCAAATCGACGCTGGGGCGTCTGCTGTTTCGTTTTTACGATGTGCAGCAGGGCAGTATCCGGCTCGGCGGACAGGATATCCGTCATTTGACCCAGGACAGTCTGCGCCGCGCCATCGGCGTGGTGCCGCAGGACACGGTGCTGTTCAATGACACGCTGTATGCCAATATCCAGTACGGCAATCCGCAGGCGACTGATGCCGAAGTGCGGCAGGCGGCAACCCTGGCCCATCTGGATGATTTCATTTCACGTCTGCCGCAGGGTTTTCAGACCAAAGTGGGGGAGCGGGGGCTGAAAGTGTCTGGCGGTGAAAAACAGCGAATTGCCATCGCCCGTACCTTGCTGAAAAAGCCCCGTGTCCTGCTGTTTGATGAAGCGACATCTGCGCTGGATTCACACACCGAAAAGGCCATCGGTCGTGCCTTGCAGCAGGTGGCCCACAACCACACTACGCTGATCATCGCGCACCGGCTGTCCACGGTGGTGGAGGCGGATGAAATCATTGTGCTCGAGCATGGCGAGATTGTGGAGCGGGGGCATCACCGCGAATTGCTGGCGCAGCAGGGCCGTTATGCACAGATGTGGCGGCTGCAGCATGAAGCAGAGGATGCCACTTAAGTTGGTTAGTTTCGCTTGTGTCCTGGCGTCACATGCACCGTGATTTTGATATTGATCAATCAGTGTGACCATCGGGTTCCCGTACACTGATCGAACTATAACAAAGAAGGTGCATCGCCATGACCGCGCACAAGGAACCCATGTCCAGTGTGGATACCACCTGGCTGCGAATGGAAAGCCCCACCTCACGCATGCACATCGGTGCCGTTCTGATTTTTGAAACACCGTTGTGCCTCGACGCATTGCATCAGGTGCTGCAGCAACGTCTGCTGAAATTTGACCGGTTCCGGCAGAAGGTTGTGCAGCACGACATCCGGGCATGGTGGCAGGACGACACGGATTTTTCCCTGCGTAACCATGTGTTTAGCTGGCCGCTGAATGATCCCGACAGCCAGCAGGAATTGCAGTCGTTGGCTACCCACCTGATGAATGAATCACTGGATTTCGAACGTCCGCTCTGGAGCGTGCATCTGGTGCCGGATTACCGGGGTGGCAGCGCGCTGATGATCCGTATTCACCATTGCATCGCCGATGGCATGTCGCTGGTGAAAGTGTTGTTGTCGCTCACCGATGATTGTGAAGATCCTTCCCAGGCGCATCTGTGCATGGAAAAGGCGACCGCCGGCGCTGGCAGTCATCACCACGAAGGCCTGTGGGACGTGTTGACCCATCCTTCCCATCTGGTGGATTTTGCCAAACGCAGTGTCGAAGGGTTGGCAGAGCTCGCGAAAGTAACCTTTGCGTTTTCCGATGGCGCTTCGCCACTGAAGGGCAAGCATTCAGGCTTCAAGCAGGTGGCGTGGGCAGAACCGTTCGCGCTGGAAGATGTGAAGCGGATTGGTCGCAAGTGTGATGCGACGGTGAATGATGTCCTGGTGACGGCGGTAACCGGTGCATTGCGCCAATACATGCTGCGGCAGGCGAGTGACGTCAAACCGGCCAATGTTCATGTGGCGATTCCGTTCAATCTGCGTCCGCTGGATGCGCCGATTGAAACGCTGGGCAATCAGTTCGGACTGGTGTTGCTGCCGTTGCCGGTACAGGTGGCAGATCCGCTGGAACGTTTGCATGCCGCCAAGAAAGCCATGGACCAATTGAAACACTCCTACCAGGCCCATGTGTTTTACGGCTTGCTGGAAATATTCGGCATGGGGCCAAGTGTGCTGGAACAGACGGCGCTGGATATCCTCAGTCGCAAGGCCAGTGCGGTGATGACCAATGTGCCCGGGCCAAAGCATCCTATTTACATGGCGGGTGCCAAACTCAAGCAGCCACTGGTGTGGGTGCCCCAGGCGGGCAATATCGGTGTCGGGCTGGCGATCATCACTTATGCGGATTCTGTGCAGTTTGGCTTTGTTGCGGATCGTGACCTGATCGAAGATCCCGAGGAATTTACCGAGTTGTTTGTAGCGCAGTTCCGGATTCTCGAGATGGTGATCGATCAGCAGATGCATATCGAGCCTGCGCTGCCTGAATGACAGTCCAGGCGCCGGCAGCCGCCAGCAGATGCTTCAGTGTATGCCCGCTTAGGCTGCCGGTGGCTGCGTAAATGGTGCTATCGCCGAGTTCTGCCAGTTTTGCCAACGCGTAAAGTAACAGCGTCAACGCCAGACTGGTTTTCGCCAGATCGCGGCTGGGAAACAGCAGCAACATCATCAGGCTCAATACCATTGGAAGGAACTGGAACGCGGCATAAAACCGCAGATCGCCAGCGCCGGTTACTTCACTGTGGTGCCAGTACATTACCGATCCTGCGCCGGCCAGCATCAGCCACGGCAATACCTGTTTCGCCAGTGTTAGGCTCAAATGGCTCGCGATCATCAGACCGAAGAACAGACTGAAGGCGAATGTCATCGGCAGACGATCCCACACCAGTGTCTGATTGGAAGGCGCCAGGTGATAATACGCTGATCCGGCTGCTACCAGCAGCAGGCTCCAGCAATAGGCTATCAGCCAGCGCTGCATCACCGTCGGCAGGTGTGTGCTGCTGCGCAGCGTGAACAGGCCGCAGAATCCTGCCAGCGCAAATCCGAGATTGGATAGCACATCCAGACAGAACGGAATGCCCAGCAGATGGCGGGTGTCGGCAAACTGATGATAGTGCGGATCCTGCGCGAACGGGGCTGCCAGCAGTGTGGCCGCAAGACCACCGGTCAGTGTCACCAGCAACGTGATATGGCGAACGTCGATCATGAACCTGTTACCCCAACTATTAGAGAATAAATCGGGGCAGCATGGCTGCCCCGACCGTCAGGCTGCCCGCTGCTTTCGGAGCCGCTCCAACACTGCGTCGGCATCGTGTTTGCCGGTTTGAATGCCTGCCTGTTTCAGCCGTGCGTCCAGCTGTTCGCCGTTCATGTCGGCATTGATTTCCTGCAGTGCGCTGTCCATGTCGGCCCGGTGAGCCTGATGACGCTGGATACGTTCCAGCGACGTGGCCATTTCCTGCAGGGATGATGTCAGTCCGTTCGAATGTCCGTGCAGTTGCCCCAGTGCTTTTTGCGCGCTGCGATTGGCTTTGGCCAGGGCCAGTTCGCGCTGGTAACGCTGGATCGCCTTGGCGGCGTGGCGCAGTTGCTGTTTGATGCGGGTTTCCTGCTGACCGAGATACGCTTCCTGCTGTTGTTGCTGCTGCAGCAGATTTTCATCATCGGCAATGACACTGGCGATGTCCTGCGCCAGGGATTCGTTGCCTTGCTCAAGTGCCGCCAGCGCCTGACGCTCCCGGTTGCTCAGGTTTTCACTCAGGCTCTGATTGTGACGCTGCAGCTGTTTGCGTTCAGCCATCACCGCGGCGAGCTGATATTTGGCCTGCACGATGGCGGCTTCGGTGTCGCGGATTTCCTGTTCGAAAATCCGGATTTCGTTGGCATTCACCAGCTGTTCAACCGGTTCACGGGCGCTGGCACGCAGCAGGGTGTTCAGTTTGATCCACAGGCTCATGATGATTACTCCGCAAATTCCTTGATCAGTTGTTTGGTTTTGGCGTCGGAAATCTTGTTGATCAGGCGCCGGTTTTCGTGTTCGTCACGCAGGGTCTTCGACAGGGTGATGGTGGTGCTCACCAGAAACAGGGCGCAGATGCCCAGGTAACCCTTCACCAGCAGCTCGATTGGCGCGAACACGATGCCGAGGGCGGTGGCGCCCAGCGCGATGGCGAAGGAGGCCTTCACGAAGAACAGCCAGCCACCTGAATTGCCTTGAATATCGTCGTACATGGAATTGACTCCGTGGTTGAAAGCAGCAGGGTCAGTTTGGTGTCCGGTATTGTTTTAAGCAACGTTTGTCTTGTTTGTAGCGATAGGTAGTGCTATAGGTATCATATAGTGATACCGCGGAGACCCCATGGCCCAGACTACCGCCCTCATTGATGCCCTCAAGCAGGTCTTGCGGGAACAGGGGATTACCTACGCCGATGTGGCGAAAAAACTGAAACTGTCACTGCCCAGTGTGAAGCGGCTGTTTGCCGACAAGCAGTTTTCCCTGCGCCGGTTGGATCAGGTGTGCGAACTGGCAGGCATCGAGATATCGGATCTGGCGCGTCGGGTACAGCAGGACAAGGAAATCAGCCAGATCGACTGGAAACATGAAGAAGAACTGGTGTCGGACCTCAAGCTGCTGATCGTCGCAGTATCATCCCTCAATCGCTGGCGTTTCGACGAGATTCTGGCGACCTACAAGCTGACCCAGGCAGAGTTGATCCAGCGCCTGGCCCGGCTCGATCGCATGAAACTGATCGAGCTGCTTCCGGGTAATCGCATCCGCCCGCTGGTATCGCCATCGTTCCAGTGGCAGAAGGGCGGGCCGATCCAGCGCTTTTTCGAGGCGCAGGTGCAGGCGGATTTTTTCAAGTCGGGTTTCAATCAGCCGGGTGAGTTGCGCCTGTTTGTCACCGGCATGCTATCGCGGGAATCCAACACCCAGATCCAGCAGAAAATGCAGCGCCTGGGGCAGGAATTCCGCCTGCTGCACGAAGAAGACAAGAACCGGCCGCTGGCGGAGCGCTTTGGTACCAGTCTGGTGGTGGCGATGCGGCCGTGGGAACTGGCGGTATTCCAGAAACTGCGGCGCGCCGGCACCGACAAACCGTTCTGAGCGGGAAAGGCTGTGTCCATTGGACATTTTGACCGCGACGATGGCGCTTATTGTCATTTAATTCCCGTGCCTGAATCAGTAACCTGTGCAACATCCAATGAATTGCCCGTGATCACAAGAGGTAGCGCGTGAATAACGAATGGCTGTACCAGAATGCCAAGCAACTGACCCAGGGTTTGAAGAAAGGCGACATCAGCAGCCGTGCATTGCTGGAAACCTATATCGCCCGGATTCAGGAAAAAAATCCCGCGCTCAATGCTGTGGTGGCGATGGATTTCGATGCGGCGCGCAGGCGGGCGGATGAAGCCGACGCCGCGACAGCCAGGGGTGAAAGCTGGGGACCATTACACGGCTTGCCCGTGACCATCAAGGATACCTATGAAGTGCCGGGCATGCCCTGTACTGCCGGTGCGCCGGTATTTCGCAATCATATGCCGAAGCAATCGGCAGTTGCGGTGCAGCAGATGCAGGATGCCGGTGCCATCGTGATCGGCAAAACCAACGTGCCGCTGTTTGCCTCGGATCTGCAGAGCTACAACAAGGTGTATGGTACGACTCACAATCCGTGGAATGTGGCGCACACGCCGGGTGGTTCTTCCGGCGGTGCGGCCGCATCGCTGGCCGCGGGTTTCACCGCGCTGGAACTGGGCAGTGATATCGGCGGTTCGATTCGCATCCCGGCGCATTTCTGTGGCGTTTACGGCCACAAGCCCACCCACGGCATCATTTCGCTGCGCGGCCACGTTCCGGGTCCGCCGGGCACCTTGGGTGAACCGGATCTGGCGGTGGCCGGACCGATGGCGCGCACGGCAGAAGATCTGCAATTGCTGCTGGATGTAGTGGCCGGTCCATCGCCGTTGCAGCAACCGGGCTGGCAACTGAAGCTGCCTGCACCCACCCAGAAAAAACTCGAGGATTTCCGTGTCCTGCTGTGGATCGACGATCCCCTGTGTCCCATCGACCAGCAGATGGCAAGCCTGTATCTGCAACTGAAATCGGCGCTGGAAAGCGCCGGTGTTGCGGTGACAGTCGGATCGCCGCTGGGTAAAGGCCTCGATGATTTCTATCCGTTGTACCTCAATCTGCTGGGCGGCGCGATGGGCGCATCACAGAAGAAGATGGAACGCACCGTGATGGGACTGGCGGCGCCACTGTGGCAACGTCTGGGTGGCTATCTGGATTTGCCCAAGCGGTTCGAAAACTTTCTCGAAGGCGCTGCGCAAAGTCATGTGGACTGGATGCGCATGGATGAAAAGCGCCGACGTGTCCGGCAGAAATTCCTGTCGGTATTCGAGCAGTATGACGTGATCCTGATGCCACCGGCGGCCACCACGGCGGTGAAACATCAGCATCAGCCGGAAATGCCGTTGCGAAAAATCATGATCAACGGTGAGAAGCGCAATTACGCGGATCTGATGATGTGGATTTCCCCGGCCACGCTGATGGGATTGCCTGCCACCAGTGCGCCGATTGGCAAGACAACCCAGGGCATGCCGGTGAATGTGCAGATCGTGGGTGCACCGTTCCACGATAAAACCACCATCAAGTTTGCCGCGCTGATGGCAAAGGTGATGGGCGGCTTCACGCCGCCGCCGGGATACTGAGTTCATTGCAGCGCCACAAAAAAGCCCGCAAACAGCGGGCTTTTTTGTTTCATCCGGCCATGCGTACAATGCAGATCAGTCTTTCGGTTTCCAGCCGGTAAACATTTTCTTCACCATGAACGGCGTCAACTTGGCAGCGCTGGTAACGAACTCCTTGGCATCGCGCGGATAGGCAAAGCGTTGCGCGTTGAGCAGGCCCTTGTAGGTTTGCTCGTTGAACGGATACCACCACAGGTTGCGTTTGGAGGGCAGCACATCCCAGTTGATGGCCTTGGCGTGGGTCATTTCCAGCAGGCCTTCGTGACCGTGGGTACGACCCAGGCCGGAATGTTTCCAGCCGCCCCAGGGCATTTCCGACAGGCCGTGGGTGTACAGATGATCGTTGATGGTAGTAACACCGGATTCCAGCAGACCTGCCACCCGTTTGCCGCGGGCCAGATCCTTGGTCCAGATCGAAGAGGTCAGGGCCAGGTGGGAGTCGTTGGCCAGCTGGATCGCTTCTTCTTCGGTGGAAAACTTCATGACAGGAATCACCGGGCCGAAGGTTTCGTCACGGATCAGCAGCATGTCCTCGGTGGTGTTGACCATCAGGGTTGCCGGATAGAAGTGACCTTCCTGCGGGCCAACCGCCTTCGACTGCGCGACGATTTTCGCGCCTTTGGTCAATGCTTCATCCACATGCTTGCGCACGGTGTTGAGCTGGCCGCGGGTGGTCATGGAACCCATGTCCACATCAAAGCCTTGGCCGACACCGTGACGCAGGGCGCGGGTTTTACGCGCCATCATTTCGACAAATTCATCGTAAATGGATTCGTGCACATAGACCCGTTCCACACCGCCACAGGATTGTCCGGCGTTCTGGAAACCGGCCCACAGGGCGCCGTTGGTGGCACGTTCCAGGTCTGCATCTTCAAACACCAGCATCGGATCATTGCCGCCCAGTTCCAGCGACAGCGGGGTAAGGGTCTTGGCGGCCTGTTCCATCAGCTGCTTGCCCACGTCTACCGATCCGGTAAAGAAAATCTTGTCGATGCCATTTTCCAGGAACGCTGTGGATACGGCGCCGCCGGAGCCCACCACCTGCTGGAACAGGCCTTTGGGCAGATTGCCGGCCTCGACGATGCGGTTGATGGCTTCACCCACCAGCGGCGTGGCAGCGGCGACTTTCAGCAGGATGGCGTTGCCCGCCATCAGTCCCATGATCACTTCGCCGAACGGAATCGACAGCGGATAGTTCCACGGGCTGATGATGCCCACTACGCCCAGTGCTTTGCGCTGCATGATCGTGCGCTTGTTGAAGAACAGGATGCTGTCGATCGGCAGTTTCTTGTCTTTCAGAACTTTTTCGGCGTGACGCGCGTACCAGTCGCAGGCGAGGGTGCAGGGCAGCACTTCAGTACCCAGGGCATCCACCAGCGTTTTGCCGTTGCTCTTGCTCACAATGGTCGCCAGTTCTTCTGCGTTGGCAACGATATAGTCGCGCATGCGATGCAAAGCACGGGCGCGTTCCTTGAAGGTACGCTGGGCCCAGATCTTCTGCGCGGCGCGGGCGTGGGCGAACATTTCACCCATTTTGCTCATGTCGGTATTGGGGATATGGCCGATGTCCTCGCCAGTGGCGGGGTTGTAGGCGATGGTCAAACCGGGTTCCTGGATATCTTGTGGCGCGGTCATGCAGTGGGCCTCTGAAAAAAGAGCAATTAAAGCAACTGATTTGTGATTATGTTTTCGCCCATTCTACGCGCCGTTTTCCGGCGGGGCAATGCTGTCCGAACGGCCACTTTGGTGGATTGTTAAGTAGTTGAATTGACTGGGGTTCAAAGACAGGCAAAATGGCTGCTGGTCGCAACCTGCAGGGTTCTTGCGGGGGTTCTTGCCAAATGTGGCCGCAACAGCGACGATCTGGCCAACCTCATGCAGGCCATCATCCATTGGGTACGGGTAGGACAACAAGATGAAGAAAACAGGTGCCTGGCTGGTCCGGTATGCGCTGGAGCAGATCGGTGTACGGTTCACGTTCGGTATTCCCGGGGTGCACAACACCGAGCTTTATGATGAACTGAACAGCTCGGAATCCATTCAGCCTATCCTGGTCACCCACGAAGCCGGTGGCGCCTTCATGGCCGATGCCATCAGTCGTACCTCGGATAGTATCGGTACTCTGGTGATCGTGCCTGCAGCCGGTGCCGCCTACGCCTCGGCGGGTATTGGCGAGGCGTATCTCGATGGCATTCCCATGCTGGTGATTTCCGGTGGCGTGCGCACGGACATTCCCTTTACCTATCAGCTGCACCAGATGGATCAGCAGCATTTCCTGGATGAAATCACCAAGCAGACCTGGAAGGTTTCGCGCCATTCCGAAATCATTCCCACGATTTACGAGGCGTACCGGATCGCCAACGAAGGGGAGCCGGGGCCGGTGTTTGTCGAGGTACCGGTTAACCTGCAGCTGTTTACCGGCGAGGTGGACAGTCTGCCCCTGTTTGAGCATCGCCCGGTGAATCCATTGCTGGTCGAAAGTTCGCAGATTGACCGGGCGGTGGAGTTGCTGCTCAAAGCGAAGCATCCGGGCATATTCGTCGGCTGGGGTGCCCGTCATGCTACCCGCTGGGTGAGTGAAATTGCTGAATTCCTTAACGCGCCGGTCAGCACCACATTGCAGGGCCTCAGCGTTTTTCCCGCCAATCATCCATTGCACACGGGCATGGGGTTTGGTCCATCGGCGGTGCCGGCGGCGGAAAACGCCTTTCGGCAGTGTGACTGCATGCTGGCCATCGGCACCCGGTTCGGCGAAATCGCCACCGGCAGTTTCGGTGTCAAGGTGCCGGAAAACCTGATTCATGTGGATATCAATCCGCGGGTGTTTCACGCCAATTATCCCGCGAAAGTGGCGCTGGAAGGGGATGCGTCCCAGGTGCTGGAGTCGTTGTGGCAAACCCTGCAGAAAATGCCGCAACCGAATAATCAGCGCAGCCAGGTGCGTGAGCAGATCCAGAAAGACAAGGCGCAGTATGAGCAGGCGTGGCTGCAGCACGACAGTCGCGACCGCGTCAATCCTCTGCATTTCTTCCGCGCCCTGCGCAGTGCGTTGAAGGATGATGATTTTGTGGTGGTGGACGATGGCAATCACACTTTTCTCACGGCGGAACTGTTGCCGATCCACCGGTCCGGCCACCTGATTTCGCCGACGGATTTCAACTGTATGGGCTATGCGGTGCCAGCTGTGATCGGTACCAAGCTGGCGAATCCCCAGCATCAGGTGGTGGGTATCATTGGTGATGGCGCCTTCACCATGACCTGCATGGAAATCCTCACCGCCACCAACCTGAAACTGGGCGCGGTGTTTTTTGTCTTTCATGACGGTGAGCTGTCGCAGATTTCCCAGGCCCAGGAGATTCCCTACAACCGCAAGACCTGCACCGTGCTGAACGGGCTGGATGTGGGTGGCGTGGCGAAAGCAACAGGGGCGCGGTTCCTGGCATTGGAGCGCAATGCCGATTGTCAGGATATTGTGACCCGTGCGCTGAAAATGGCCCAGGACAATGTGCCGGTGATCGTGGATGTGAAAATCGACTATTCCAAACGCACCCGGTTTACCGAGGGCATCGTCGGTACCAATCTCAAGCGTTTCAACATTGGCACCAAGGCGCGCTTTATCGGTCGTGCCCTGGTGCGGAAGGTGACGGGATAGCGCCGTTTGTTGTCAAAGGTCAACGCGCCTGCCGCTGACGACCTATACTGTAAGACATCTTCTGAAAGGATCAATCGGCGATGAAACTGGCGACCCGTTATTGTGGACTGCAGCTGAAAAACCCCCTGATTGCGTCGGCCTCGCCGTTGACGGCAGAGCTGGCATCGGCGCAGAAACTCGAAGCTGCGGGGATTGCGGCGGTGGTATTGCCATCGCTGTTCGAAGAAGCGGTACGCGTCGATACCGCCAATCTGGAACGTTATGTCGATCGCATCAAACGCTACAAGGATGCACTGTCAATTCCGGTGATTGGCAGTCTGAACGGCATTACCGAAGGCGGCTGGCTGGAGCAGGCGTCCCGGCTGGAGCAGGCGGGCTGTGACGCGCTGGAATTGAATATCTATTATATCGCCGCCAATGTGAACGAGAGCAGTGACCATATCGAGCGACGTTATATCGATCTGGTCTACAAGCTGCGTGCGCACATCGGCATTCCCGTATCCGTCAAACTCACCTACCAGTTTTCCTCCATCGCCCATCTGATCAAACGGCTGGAGGATACCGGGATTGATGGCGCTGTGCTGTTCAACCGTTTTTATCTGCCGGATATCGATCTGGAGACCCTGTGTATCAATCCCGCGCTGCAGCTGAGCACCTCATCGGAAGCGTTGATGCGGATTCGCTGGATTGCCATTCTGCGGGATCAGGTGAAACTGTCGCTGGCGGCGACCGGTGGTTTCCATTCGGTTGATGATGTGCTCAAGGCGCTGCTGGTCGGGGCTGATGCAGTCCAGTTATGCAGCGTGCTGTTCCAGCATGGCCCCGATGAGGTGCGGCGCCTGCTTGGGGCGCTGGAGAGCTGGATGGACAGCAAGGGCTATGCATCTCTGCGGACGCTGCAGGGCAAACTCAGTTACGGCAATCTCAAAGATCCGAGCGGCTATGAACGCTCGAACTACCTGGCCGTTCTCGAAAAGAACAGCTGACCATATTCTTAAACGTTGAAAAAGCGCGCTATTTCAGCGCGCTTTCCAGTTCCTCGATCAGCAGGGTGCGGGCAATCCGGTCTTTCAGATCCTGGGGCGCCGTCAGGTTGATGCGCTCCAGGTAGGGCAGCACTTTTTCCGGCGCCGGTTTGTTGCCTTCCCGCAGGGTTTTCATCAGTGCCTTGATCACCACGGACTTGCTTTCAGTCTTGGCTTTTACCGCTTTCAGGCTGCGCGCCACCACCAGTTCTTCCACGGTGAAGTCGGTTCCCAGCGGGAAGGCAGGGAGCAGCCCGTTGGCGCGGAATTTTGCGGCAATCTGCTCCAGACGTTCAGGCGTGTTATGGCGGAACATCTCGGGAATGGTGTAATCCGCCGACAGCTTGCCAGCCCGTTTGGCTTTTTGCAGCAGGTCGGACTGGAAACGGGAATCCGCGATGTTGACCAGCGCAGCAATCACTTCACTGTCGCATTTCCCACGCACATCCGCGATGCCATATTCCGTTACATAGATGTCACGCAGATGGCGCGGAATGGTGGTGTGGCCATAGTTCCACACCAGATTGGATTGGGTATGGCTGTTCTTTTCGCGGGTGCTCTTCAGCATCAGGATCGAGCGGGCGCCTTCCAGTTCGTGTGCCTGCGCCACAAAGTTGTACTGGCCGCCAACGCCACTGACCACGTGACCATTTTCAAGGGCATCCGACGTTGCAGCGCCCAGCAGATTCACCAGAAACACCGTATTGATGAAGCGGGCATTAACCCGCTGATAGCGTTTTACCTGTTCGCCGCCATACAGCTGGTTCACGTAACTGATGCGGGTCATGTTAATGGCATCGAGCGTTTCCGGATCCAGATGCTTGAGGCCTTCGTAAAAGGATTTCTGACCCAGAAAGAAACCGCCATGCATGATGCGGCCGTGCTTCAGCTGTTTACCCAGGCAGGCGTCACTGATGGCCCGCGGTTGGCGTCGTCATGAATGTCCCACGAGAACGTCTGTCCGGATTCGGTAGTGATGGTGTGTTTGTCGAGTTTCACCGCCGGCGAAAAATGCCGAAGTAATTCAGGAACGCACATCCTGCCGCTGCAGCCGGCTGTGAATCACGCGCTCCCTGCAACAGGACATCCAGGGTGTCAGGGCGCAGCTGTTCCTGAATCTTGCCTTCATTCAGCAGGCGCTGCAGACCTTCATGCTCGTAAACCCGGCGTTTGAGAATGCCATCCTTGATCAGGGTGAAGAACCCGTCGATGAACATCTCGCTGTTGCCGTACAGGCCCTTTTCAAGGCGCCCAATCCGCTCGCGATGGATCAGGGTCACCCCACTTGGCATCGATCTGCAGTTCGCGGGCGATCTCCTGATACTGCGCGGGATTCTGATGGCGCAACTGACAGCCATACACGATGGCGTCGCCCAGCGAGCCGATGCCGATCTGCAGGGTTCCGCCATCGGGAATCAGGGTGCTGGCGTGCAGACCGATCATGTAGTCGATGGTGGTGACCGGCATTTTCGGCGGCGCAAACAGGGTGGAGTAGTACGCCTTATTATTGATGACGATGTCCAGAATGCTTTCATCAATCTGTGCATCGTGGAGCATGAACGGCAGGTGTTCATTGACAACACCGATCAGCAGAATGGCTTCGCCCTGGGCTTTGCGCTGCTGGATATTGGGCAGAATGTCCAGAGTCGTTTCCGGATTGCAGCTCAGGCGGTATTCATCGCGACCATTGCGAACCCGGTGCGCAACGGTTTGCGCCAGCACGTTGACACCATGGCTGATGATGTCCCGCGGCGCGTGGGTATAGTTGGTACAGATATAATTCTGCTGGGCCATGCTGTTATCCAGCATCGAGCCGGATTTGAAATAGAACTCATGCACCTTGATATTGGCAGGTACTGCGCCTTTGCGCAGATCACGCATGTAATCCAGGCCGGGGTAATTGCCGAATACCCGTTCAAAGAAGGGGCCCAGCAGTGCTTTCTGCAAGCCTTCACCCGGCGGAGGCACTTCCAGCGAAAGGGCGGTGTAAATTTCCAGGTGAATAGTGGGGTCGGCCTTGGCGCGCTGATAGAGCGCATTGACGAATTCGGGTGGCTTGCCCAAACCTAGTGGCAAGCCGAGACGGACGGTTTTGCCGACGGTTTCAAGAATCCTGTCCACGCAGGCTTCGACGGTATCAATCTTGAGAGTCGTTGCTGTCATTGTTGTCATTCCTTGTGATATGGCAAACAGTTTGCCAGTGCCGCACGCTGTGCAACATGATCCTGATCAGAAAAAGAGGTGCCAGGGCCGGGCTGTTACTCAGGAATCAGCAGTGGAGCCACTGTGATGTGGCGGGCTTCCTGACTGGCGACCGGCTTCTGGAACAGATGGCCCTGCATGGTATGACAACCGAGACGGCTCAGATATTCCTTCTGGGCCAGGGTTTCCACCCCCTCGGCCACCAGATTCAGGTTGAGTCCATTGGCCATGGCAGCAATGGCATTGACGATGCAGGCGTCGCCACTGTTGCGTTCGTCATTGATATGTTTAAGGAAGGAGTGATCCAGCTTGATAGTGTGGATCGGTAGTTGATGCAGACAGCTCAATGATGAATAACCGGTGCCGAAATTATCCACCGCAATGGAAAAGCCCAGTCGGGTAAGACGTTTCAGCTTGGCCGCGATCTGCGCCTGATCCCGCACCAGCAGCTGCTCGGTGATTTCGATTTCGATCTGATTGGGCGACACATTGTGAGCCTGCATGGCACACATCAGCATGTTCTCGAAATCCGGATGTTCAACCTGCAACGGACTGAAATTCACCGCTATCCGCAAGACCGGATTCTGCCATTGCTGCAGATCCTCGCACACCCGGTTCACCACCCATTCCCCCAGCTCGATCAGCAGGCCGGTTTCCTCGGCGATCTTGAGGAAGTCCTGCGGCAGCATGATGCCTTTTTCAGGATGCTGCCAGCGCAGGAAGGCCTCCAGCGCATAGACCGAACCCGTGTTGATGTCGTAAATGGGCTGGTACTCCAGAAACAGCTGCTGCTGTTCCAGACAGTTGCGCAGATCCCGTTCGATGGTCACGCGATCGGCAAAGGTCTGGTTCATCTGGTCGGTAAAAAACTGGAAGCCATTCTTGCCGTGGGACTTGGTGTGGTACATGGCGATGTCGGCGTTCTGGATCAGCGCATCGATCTGCTCGCCATTGTCCGGATACAGGGCTATGCCCAGCGAACCCGAGATATAGATTTCGTGTTGTTCGATGTAAAAGACTTCTTTCAGCTCGGCAATGATCTTGCGGGCGATGATCGCCGCATCATTCTGGCTGTTCACATTCGGCATCAGCAGGGTGAATTCATCGCCACCGAAACGGGACAGGGTATCGCCTTCCCGCAGACAGCTGCTGATGCGTCGTGCCACGGCCTGGATCAGCAGGTCGCCGATGGAATGGCCAAGGGTGTCATTCACCACCTTGAAGCGATCGACGTCGAGAAACATCACCGCAACCTTGCTGCCGTTGCGTTTGGCGTGGGAAATGGCCAGGGACAGGCGGTCGCGGAACAGTGAACGGTTGGGCAACCCCGTGAGCAGGTCGTGATAGGCCTGGAATCGCATGAAGGATTCCGCCTGCTTGCGGTCGGTGATATCACGGGCAATTCCGTAAGTTCCGCGGAACATCCGCTTGCCAGTAAATTTGTCGACTTCGTAGATGCCCATCGCATTGATTTCGAACGGCACTGACAGCGTCGTCGCTTTGCCTTCCGAGTTCAGAGCCAGCCTTCGACGCAGCTGCATTTCCCGGTTCTGCGCCTTGCGCCCGCTGGCGCGCCGCTCGTTGAACGTGAAGGGATGCTGGCGGTTCTCGTCATCGCCGATCAGTGCGGTATAGGGTTGTCCCAGCAGTTCATCCTTGGGCACATTCAGCAGTTTTTCCACGCTGTCGTTGACGAAGGTGAAGTGTCCACGCTCGTTGAGAATATAAATGATGTCCGGCGAGTGATTTACCATGAAACGATGCATCTTTTCGGATTGCTGGATGCGTTGCTGCATGGTTTTGTATTCGTATTCGAGACGGCGCTTCTCCAGCGCATTGTTGATGGCGTTCAGCAGTTCGTCGGCCACGTAGGGCTTGCGGATGAAATCGAATGCGCCCCGTTTCAGTGCGGTCGAGACTGACGAAAACGAATAGTCGCCGCTGATCACGATCACCGGAATCTCGGCCCGCTTTTCCTGAACGAAGCGCAGTACTTCGTGCCCGCTCAGTTGCGGCATCAGGATGTCCAGCAGGATCAGATCGAAATTACCCCGTTTGATTTCGTCGATGGCCTTGTCCGTGGCGCTGGCGGTCGTCACGCGAAACCCCTGGATTTCCAGCAATGATTTCAGACTGGCCAGCATGTCGGTCTTGTCGTCGATAACCAGCAGATGATGAGCAAAGGCGCGCTGTCGGGTCGGGGCTGTCATGCAAGATCCTTCTGGTGATAGGCGCGTGTCATGGTCAGTTGGGTTGGGACGTTACGGGCAGATAAACGGTAAAGGTGGAAAGCAGATCGTCGTTACGCTGGAAGAAAATCAGTCCGCCCATGGCTTCTACCAGATCTTTGACGATCGTAAGCCCGAGGCCATGATTGGGGCCGGGCTTGTCGCTGTGCTGCTCGATGAACAGGGTATCCAGTAACGCATCGGCCAGTCCCGGTCCATCATCCTGGATCTGAATGGCAATATGACGCTGTCCCTGAATGTTGATCTGACCCCGGGTGGAAACGTGAATGGTGTTCCCTTCATCGCAGCTTTCCATCGCATTTTTTATTAGATTGATCAGCACCTGGCGTGCGTAATTGTCATCAATATAAAGAGTGGGCAGGCGTTCGTCCAGCGTGGTCATGATTTTCAGGGCGCTGTCTTCCTGGCTCGAAAACACGTACAGCACATCCTGAATCAGCTCATTAATATTGACGGCAGAAACCGGGCTGGAATGGCCATTCAGGCGTTCAACTGTGGCCTGTAATATCCGACTGGATGCCTGAATCTGGTCAACGGCGGTGGCCAGGTGTTCGGCAGGCACGGGGAGTGCTTCCAACTGGTTGCGCACGATGTACAGGTGATTCTGGGCGATGCTGAGGGGGTTGTTGATCTCATGCGCCAGTCGCTTGACCCGGTTTTCAAACAGCCGTTTTTCGAACTGGGCGGTGTCCTGTTGCCAACGGCGACGGGCGTCCTGCAGCGCCAGCCCCTGGTACACCTGCTGGGCAAAGAACAGCAGGGGATCGTGCCAGCGGTTGAAGCGGGTGTGAATTTCACTGTCGAACGCCAGGATCATGCAGCCCCACTTTTCCTGCGCCAGACTGAGCGGTAGTGCGACAAGATACTGACATTGACACAATTGCATCAATTCCAGGTCAATGACTGACAGTTCGGATTCGCTGCGACCAAAACTGGCAATGGCCGTTTGCTTGCGGAAGCTGTCGGTCAACAGCGTTGAGTGTTCCAGTGCAATCGTCACTGCGGCTTCGAACGATTGGGCAACGACGGGGTTGTCGCCACGCAGGCACTGGTGCTGGCGATCGTAGCGGAACAGCAGAACCTGGCGGCTGCCAAACAGCAGGTAAGCCGCGCGCTGAATCTGTTGCAACAGTGCGGAAGGGTTGGCTTCGTCCTGCAGCCACAACGATGCACTCAGGATGTTCTTTATCTGGGTCCGCTCCAGGCGCAACTGGTGCAGATCGGCAGTGAGGGTTGATGCCTCTTCATCGTCGGGAACAGGTGGCACCAGGCGCTGCCGGATGGCGGCCGGCATAGGCAGGCCCAGCAGCTCGACCACGTCAAAAGCCTGGGTCAGCGCGGACTCAAGCAGCATTTCGCAGTGATCGCCGGTGATGCCCAATACTTGCCGGCACAGTCGGAGTGCATCGGCGTAGCTTGCAACCTGTCCGCTGACAATCTGGTGGGCAACACAGACGGCACGGGTGACGGGATGGGCGGCCAGTACCCGCTGCATCGGCAGTTCATGAAACAGTGCCGCATCCTGATAGGCCTGTGGCAGATGCAGCTGCCGCAAAATGCGCTGACTGATCTGGGGTGCTGTGACCTGGAATAACCGGTGTTCCTGATCCCGTTGCCGGTTGCCATCGGCCAGATTCACTACCCGGTTGAGATAATCCTGCTTTTCCAGTGCGAACAGAGCCAGTTCGCCACAGCGATAAAGCAGGCCTGCGAAAAACACGTCGTCAGCATCCGGCAGCGCCAGCATGCGGGCGAACGCGCGACTGAGAAACGCGCATTGCACCGATTCGAGCCAGTGTTGCAGCAGCCACTGTTCTGCCGCGATCAGGCCCGTTTCCGGGAATTGTTCGTCGAGGCGCGGCGAACACAGCAGGGTTCGGCTGAGCAGCGTTCGATCCCCCTGTTGCAGGCGTTCGCGAACGCTCATGCCCTTCATCTGTCCGGAGGTGTGCAGCACAAACAGATAGCGACACAACAGCGCAGGATCGTACTGCAGCCAATTGCAGAGTTGATCGTAATCGGTGTGAGGCAAGTGGCAGGCGCGCGTCAGCTTCAGCGCCAGGCGTGGCACGCTGACCCAGTGCAACAGATTTTCAGGCGAGGACCAGCCAATATCGTCTGCCGGTTCCTTCGTCCTGTCGTGCGTGTATTTCTCCATGCCCCAAAATGCAGCACCCTAATGGTCGGGCGTCAATAAAGTGATTCTTCTTGGAATGCAGACAAATGTGACTTGCGGTTCACCCGAGTATACGGGGTCGGTCGAAAACTGAACAGAGAAAACCGCGGCGTTGCCGTGCTAGGTGGGGTAGGGGCGGTTGTAACGCAGTGGTAACGGGGCTGTGCTAAAAACGGGGGAGAAGAAGCTTTCGCCAAGTAATTCAAAAACTTAGCAGAGAAAAAATTTGCACGTTGCGAAAATTGTGATCTACATTGTTAGCAATGATTAAAACAGACTTTCACTCAGGCGGGAACCCTTGTCCCGCAAAAATCCTTCGGGAGGCAAACAGGGGAATTTCTTCACCGGGTTCAATCAGTTGGCACATTAACTGAATAGCAAAAGCCGCAAGGAGGTGATGACAGGCGCGACACGGAATTCACAAAAGGCTGATGTGTTTGGTTTTAGTATCTTCCTGAGGAATGCTGATGAGCACACGAGTTGAAAGTACAAAAAAAGCCTATGTCCTTGATACCAACGTTCTGATCCACGATCCCAACGCCATACTCAACTTCGACGAACACCAGGTAGTGATCCCCATGACCGTTCTGGAGGAGCTCGACAAACTCAAGAACGGACACAAATCGATAGCCGCAGACTGCCGCTCCGCCATTCGCCTGATCGATCGGGTGATAGGGGAAAGCCCCACCGACAAGGTGGCGCGAGGGGTACCGATACCCCGGGATGGCAACACACTGCGAGGTTCCCTTGCCATCCTGATGAACCGAACCGGTGAACCTCCAGAAGCCTGTCTGCCCAACGAAAACAACGACAACAAAATCATCAACCGCATCGTCCAGCTCCAGCTCGAAAATCCCGACACCCGCTACATCCTCGTCACCAAAGACATCAACATGCGCCTCAAGGCCCGCGGCTGCAATCTCGAAGCCGAGGACTACCACAACGACCAACTGATTTCCGATATCCGCCAGCTCACCACCGGTTACCACGAATTCCCCGGTTCGTTCTGGGATGGTGTGCAACACGTGGATACGATCCAGCGCGAAAATGGCACCTTTCATTCGCTGGCGCGCAGCGTGTTCGATACCCAGCTGTACGTGAACCAGTATGTGCTGGATGAACAGGAGTTTCTTGCGCGCATCGAGGAGGTTACCGATGAACATGTGCTGGTGCGTCATTTGAAGCGGGATTCCCTGATGCATCTGAATGCCTGGGGTCTGAAGCCGCGCAATATCTATCAGGCGATGGCACTGCACGCGCTGATGGATCCGGATATTCATCTGGTGAACCTCACCGGCCCGGCCGGTTCCGGCAAAACCATTCTGGCACTGGCGGCGGCGATCGAGCTGACGGTGGCGCGCAAGCATTACAACAAGATCATCGTCACCCGCTCGACGCCGCCGCTGGCCGAAGAGCAGGGCTTTCTGCCCGGTACCGAAGAAGAAAAGATGGACCCGTGGCTGGGCGCCATTACCGACAACATCGAAGCCTTGCATCTGCAGGATGAAAGTCCGTCGGGCAGTATCGAGTATGTGAAGCAGAAAGCGAATATCCAGTTCAAGGCGCTGAATTACATTCGCGGTCGCAGCTTCCAGAAGAGCATGATCCTGATCGACGAATCCCAGAACCTGACCCCGCACCAGATGAAAGCCATCATCACGCGGGCAGGCGAGGGCAGCAAGGTGGTGTGCCTGGGCAACCTGGCGCAGATCGATACGCCGTACTTGAGTCCGATCAGTTCGGGACTAACCTATATGACAGAACGTTTCAAAGGCTTCCGTCATGGTACCAGTCTGCGACTGAATGGCATCCCCCGCTCGTTGCTGGCAGAATACGCCGAAGCCAATCTGTAACATGCACCACCCGGCGCGGCACCCTGTCGCGCCGGATTCCCTCCGGAGGTTTCGGTTGTTTCACTTCTATGCCTACGTCGCCAAGCTCAAGTACATCCTGCGCTGGGGCCTTAAACGCAATGTCGAAAACGAAAACGTCAAGGAGCACAGCTTTGATGTGGCGGTGATTGCCCATGCGCTCGCGCTGATCCGCAATCGCTATTTTGGTGGCAACGTCGATGCCAACCAGCTGGCCGTGGTGGCCCTGTATCATGACGCATCCGAAGTATTGACCGGTGATCTGCCGGGCCCGATCAAGTATTTCAATCCTTCAATTGCTATTGCGTACAAGGAAGTGGAGAAGGCCGCCAAGGCCAAGCTGCTTACCATGCTACCCAAGGAATTGCAGCCGGATTACGGTCCGTTGATCGATGACAGCTGGATGACGGACGACCTGAAGAAGCTGGTGAAAGCGGCGGATGTGATTGCAGCCTATATCAAGTGCATTCAGGAAGTGGAATCCAACAATCATGAATTCCAGGTGGCCAAGCAGCGGGTGGAAGGCATGCTGGCTGACTATGCACTGCCGGAAGTGCAGCATTTCCTCGATAATTTCCTGCCCAGTTATCGCCTGACCCTGGATGAGCTCGGCTGACCGTTGCAGCCGACAGGTTACTCCAGGATCAGCAGATCCGTAATCAGGCCAAAGAACCCGGAACACCCGTCACAGCTGTAATACCAGCCCAGATGGGTGTCGCACTGGCGGCAATAGCTGTACTGCCAGGCATGGCCGGGAAACCAGCTGAAAAACTCGGTGGGTTTGCCGCTCACCGTGCAGCCTTCCACAAAGCCGTACGTCTGGATTTCGAATGCCTGTCCCACCGGATTCCTGAACACATGTGTCGTCTCGCCATCGACGGCAATCAGGTATTGGAGTTCGGTCAGGTAGTTGCGGCAATGAAGGCAGCGGACGACGGATTTCTTGGGTGCCAGGTCATCGTCGGCCAGGGTCTGTGGCAGCCAGTCCAGTAACGGTTTGGGGGGATGGATTTCCAGGCATTCCATGCAGTGAAACCTCCTGTTGGCAGGCAGTGGCGTCAGTCTAGACCAATTCGCCGGGCAACAAAAAGCCCGTGCAGGGACGCTGCACGGGCCGGTTTTGCGCCAGGTTATTGCAACCTGTTGATTACTGGGCGGAAGGTACCGGCACCACCACGGTGGTGCAGTCTTCCTTCAGCAGTGAGGTACGGGCACACACCTCGATCTGGTTGTCGCCTGCCGGCAGATAGGACAGCTGGATCTGTTCACGCTGCTTCCACACGGTCCAGTGGCCGCCGTTGATGCGGTAGCGGTATTCCAGCGGTTCCTGCTCGGGGTTGTAACCATCCAGACTGATGGTGGCACTGCGACGCTGATCCTGCGTCACGGTGGCAAACATCGGGTAAACCTGCTCCTCTGCCTGGGCAGCGATCACCGGTGCTTCCGCTGCTGCCATTGCTTCAGCAGATACCAGATTGCCCGCCAGACTCAGGAACGCGGTGTTGCCGGCGTTCGGGTTCCAGATGCCCAGCAGTTGCAGCGAGAAGCCCTGGATGGACGGAATCGGCACACCACCCACGGATTCCAGCAGTTTCGGCAGCAGTTGCGGTGCGATGGAGTTGATCAGATCCTTGATCGCACCGGCATTACCGGAACTGATGACCAGACCACCCGCCTTGATGCGGAAGTTCTGTACCACCACATCAGGTGTGCCTTCGATGCCGATAGTCAGCTTGTTGTCGGCGGTGATGCCCAGGTCGAACGGTGAGCGCAGATCGATGGTCGTGGTCAGCACTTCCTGCAGGCCGTTGCCATCGCCTACATCGGCGTTGATGGTCAGGGTCAGATCGAGCACCTGCAGGGCAATCACGCCGTCTGCCGCGCTGGACTGGGGCAGCACAGTCACAACCGGCGGAGTGGCTCCCTTCAGGACAATATTGATGTCCTCAACGCCCACCAGATCCAGCGGGAAGTCGGGGATGGCCAGCAGGGAACCGAGGCTGAAGCCGTTGGTTTCGTCCAGCGTGGCATCCAGCAGACCGCCCTCGTAGGCTTCGCTCAGAATCTGGTTCAGCAGATTGGCCGACAGGGTGGCGGTCAGGTCAGCGTTGGCACCGCCCGGGGTCTGGCGTGGATAGGGCGAAGGTGCCGCACCGGCTGCATAGCGGGAACCCAGGACCGGTAACACGTCCGGATCGTTGGCTTCGATTTCAACATCGCTGGCCAGTATCAGGTCAAAGCCGCCGCTGCTGGTGGCAAAGCCTTCGGGGCTGAAACCGATGTTCAGGGTGGTTTCGCCCACTGGCAGGGCAATGTTGTCCGGCAGCAGGTTGCTGATCAGGCTGTTCACCAGGCTGCTGACCGGGCCGGCGATGAAGCCGTCGGCGATGTCGACAATGATGCTGGACAGGATGCCTACCAGGCCATTGATGATGCCGTTGACCACGGTATTCATCAGGTCGCCAATGAAGGGAATGTCTTCCACTGCCCCGAAATCGATATCCACCTGCAGACCGTTGGCCGGCAGATCCACATCCAGGGTGCCGTCAACGATCTGCACGCTGACATTGCCGTTGCTGACATTGACGATGAAATCAGCGGCGATATTGGTGTTCTGGACAGTCGTCACGCCCGAGAAGGTGAGGGTGCCGAAGATGTTGCCGTCACCCCCGCACAGGAAACTCTTGCAGCGGGCATAGGTGCGGGCGGTGGTATCCAGATCCAGGCGGCTCAGGCCCACATTCATGCGCAGGCGGTTGCCGCTGAGGGCCTGGATCGCCACGGTGCTGCCCGGTGTGAGGACGATATTGTTGATGCTGAAGTTGGCGCAGGCGTCAGCAATGACGGCGCCGGAACAGCTTTCCGAAATCGGGTTGGTGATGAAGCTGTTGAAATCCAGGGATTCGACAATCTGCAGGATCGCGTTCGGCAAGGAGTCGGCCAGGCCCTGTTGATTGATGCGCACAGCAAAGGCCGGGTTGAAGCGCTCGCCCAGCCGGATATACGACTCCGAGGTGACATAGCCGTACACGTCCGTTGCCACCAGATCATAGGTCGTGGCAGCCGGAATGCTGGCATTGAAGGCGCCCTTGCTGTCCAGCGTCAGGCTGGTGCCGTTGAGGGTCAGTGACGTTGGTCCGCCCCGGTCGGACAGATAGCCGGTTACCTGTTTGGGATTATCGCCGGTTGCCCCCAGCAGATGGATCACCGGCCCCACCTGATCCAGATGGAAGGTGGTCTTCACCTCGGTGGGCTCAGTAACGGCAAACTCGTTGTCACCTGCTTTCAGCTGCGCCAGGGAAACGGCGGTAAAGGCGTCATTGCCATCCACGGTAAAGAGGGATTGATCAACCACTACACCGTTGATGGTGGCCGTAAAGGTTTCGGGGACTCCGCTCTTGAAACGAATACGGAATTCAGGCGCGGCGTTCGAAACAGAGTTGTTGGTCGGGGAAACGATCTGAACGTTTTTGCATCCTGCGAGAAAACACAGGAGCCCCACCAACATGAGGCTTTTGACAAGCTTCAGTGTCTGGATCACGGATATTCTCCATTTTCATTGTTGTTATGGTTTTATGGTGGCCGTGTCATACAGCTGAATTGACGGGCGCATGGAACAGGCACAATCGTGCCAGAATGCGGGTTTGATTATGGCAGCAAATAAACTGCTGTACAGCCCCCTGATGGGCTTGAAAGCGATTGACTCACGAGTCGATTGCAAATTGTGAGCATAAAAAAGCCCCCACGGGCGTGGGGGCTGTAACGCAGGAGAAGTTGCGTATAAATGAAATCGATTAGGCAGAAATGCGTGAACGCAGTTCCTTGGCCTTGGCCTGCACTTCTTTCAGCTGCTCGCTGACAGTGGCGCGGACTTCTTCAATGCGGGGCTTGAGTTCCTTGATGTACTTCTTTTCGGCCAGCTGCTTGGTGTAAGCAGACATCATGGTGGAATCCCACTGCAGGCGGAAGCGGTTGTCGTAGGTGGCAACGTCCAGTTTACGGATGAAGTCCTTGACGGTCGGGTTGGCAGCGCGCAGTTCAGACACCAGTTCGGCCAGGCTCAGCTGGTTGATTTCAGTGGTGACACCCAGTTCGTTCAGGATGCGCTGGCTTTCAACCTTGGCGCTTTCCAGGCGCTTGTTCAGCTGACCCTGCAGTTTTTCGCCCTGCTTCTTGATGGTGTCGATCTGGTTTTTCACTTTGTCCTGAATCATGATGGTTCTCTCGAAAAGACGGTTGTTGAAGACATGGTTTGCAGAATATGGCGCCATCATAGATCCGGAAATTAGAATGATCTTCCTAAAACAACAGAATTGCCATAAACGGAGCGGACAGTGGGTAAGGGCTTGATTTTTCTTGGCCTGATCTTGGTCATTGTCGGACTGGTGCTGGTGTATGCGCCTGGGTTGCTGAGCTGGTTCGGCAAACTGCCGGGGGATATCCGGGTGGAATCCGGGCGCGGTGGCCTTTTTATTCCCATTACATCGATGATCGTCCTGAGCGTCGTGCTGACCCTGCT
Source organism: Gammaproteobacteria bacterium (assembly GCA_041395845.1). GTDB lineage: Bacteria > Pseudomonadota > Gammaproteobacteria > Pseudomonadales > Ketobacteraceae > Ch67. Next base: position 9,962 of record JAWKZS010000008.1, on the reverse strand, counting down.
GGTGAATCTGCTGGGACGTCATTGATTCCCCACGCTATTTCACTTGATGCCATAAGCCGTCGGCGGTTTGGAATTTCTCGGTCTTTCAAATGGGCATGCGGAATCCGTATGGTTGATGATTGGGCAGTACTCCCGATTGTTTGCCGCAGGAGGTACGTATGGAACCCGATGTTTTTTTCCAGCGTTTGTGGGAACAGTACACCGCCATGACACCGCAGGCCCGGCGCATTCATGATGCCGTTGCCGCCCTCAACGGTGCCGTTGTCAACGATCATGTGGCGTTCCGCACCTTTCGTTATGCACCCCTTGATATTGTCCATCTGGAACCGGTACTGCGACCCTCGACGGTATTGAAACGGATTCTTTTGCAGTGCATGACGAAGCACGGATGATCGAGGCCATCCGGGGCTGGAATGCGGTCGTGTCTGCCTGTTCCTTCGATGTCAACCCGCTGATTGCCCGGGCCTGCAGTGCAGCGGGTTGCAGCTATTTCGATCTCACTGAAGATGTGGAAACGACCCGCAGTATCCGTGCAGTCGCGCAGCACGCGGGAAGCGGTCAGATCTTCATGCCGCAGTGCGGACTGGCGCCGGGATTCATCGGCATTCTTGCCTGGGATCTGTGCCAGCACTTTGACCGGCTCGACAGTGTGAAGATGCGTGTCGGCGCGCTCCCCAAATATCCCACCAACCGCATGATGTACAACCTGACCTGGTCCACCGATGGATTGATCAACGAATACTGCAACATGTGCGAAGGGATTCAGGATCATCAGCGCATCGATCTGGTGGCGCTGGAAGGCCTTGAGCAGATCTCACTGGATGGCGTGGTGTACGAGGCGTTCAATACGTCCGGCGGTCTGGGCACGCTGTGTGAAACCCTTGATGGCGAAGTACGCGAACTCAATTACAAGACGGTGCGCTATCGCGGTCATCAGTATCTGATGCAGTTTCTCATCCGCGAGCTGCTGATGGGGGAGGAACAGAAGCGCCCGCTGCTGAAATCGATTCTGGAAGAAGCCGTGCCCATGACCCGTCAGGATGTGGTGCTGACGTTTGCTTCGGTGTCCGGCTGGCGCAACGGTCAATTTGAACAGATGACCGATGCCCGCAAGATCTATCATCGCACCATCGATGGGGAAAGCTGGAGTTCGATTCAGCTGACGACCGCATCGAGTCTGTGCGCAATGGTCGATCTGCATTTCAATGGCAAACTTCCCCGGCAGGGTTTCGTGCGCCAGGAAGATGTCAGACTGGCCGATTTTCTGGCGACGGAATTCGGTGACATCTACAAGACAGCCGAACCCATTCAGCATGCCTGACATGATCCAGGAGGATACGCACATGGTATGGAACACAGCAATTCAGGAGCTAGCGGAATTCTGGCATGCCGAACAGATGTTTCCTGCCTGGGCGTGCGGTTCGCAGATGGGATTCTCCGAAAACGTGCAGGCGGTGCGTTCGCCGATCGATGGTCAGTGTCTGGCTAATATCGGGTTTGCGAATGCCGAACGAGTGCAGCAGCTGGTCAATGAAGCCCACCAGTGTTTTCTGGACTGGCGTCAGGTGCCGGCGCCCCGTCGCGGCGATGTGGTGCGGGTGATGGCGGATATCGCGCGCGAATGCAAGACTTATCTGGCGCGTTTCATTGTGCTGGAAGCGGGCAAAACCCTGCAGGAAGCGCAAGGTGAAGTGCAGGAATTGATTGATATCTGCGATTTTGCGGTCGGTCTTTCCCGGCAGCTGCATGGTCTGACCATTGCGAGCGAACGTCCCCAGCATCGCATGATGGAGCAGTGGCATCCGCTGGGAGTGGTGGGAATCATCACCGCCTTCAATTTTCCCATGGCCGTGTGGGCGTGGAATGCCGCCCTGGCACTGGTGTGTGGCAATACGCTGGTGTGGAAACCGTCGGAAAAAACGCCGCTGTGTGCGCTGGCCTGTCAGCAGTTGCTGCAGGAAGCGCTCAAGACCTGTGGCATGGATCAGTTTGAAACCGTGTCCAGTGTAGTGATCGGCGGCCGCGAGGTGGGCGAGGCGCTGGCGGCCCATCGCCAGGTGGCGCTGGTGTCTGCAACCGGTTCAGTGACGATGGGAAGGGCTGTCGCACAAACGGTAGCCGCACGACTGGGGACGCAGTTTGCTCGAGCTGGGTGTAACAATGCCATTATCGTTAGCAAGAAAGCCGATCTGGATTTGGCAGTGAAAGGCGTGACGTTTTCGTTTGTCGGCACCAGCGGCCAGCGTTGTACCGGTATGCGTCGGCTGTTTCTGCATGAGCCGATTGCCAACGTGTTCGAAGACCGGTTGCTGGCAGCATTGAATACGTTGCGTATTGGTGATCCGCGTGATGAGCATGTGCTGTGTGGGCCGCTGATCGACAAGGCCGCGTTCGACGCATTCCAGCGGGCCATTGCCGTTGCGCGTGAGCAAGGCGGTCAGTTGCTGTGTGGTGGTGAGCGCATTATCCGTGATGTGCCCGAAGGTGGTTATTATGTGACGCCGGCGGTGATCGCGATTGCACCCGATGCACCGATCCTGCAACAGGAAACCTTTGCGCCGATACTTTACGTAGTGCGTTTTCTGGATCTGCGTCAGGCGCTGGACTGGCATAACGCCGTTCCGCAGGGATTGTCATCGGCGATTTTTACCAATGATCTGCGCGAGGCGGAACTGTTCCTGTCAGTTGTCGGTTCCGATTGCGGCATTGCCAATATCAATATCGGTACAAGTGGTGCCGAAATCGGTGGTGCGTTCGGTGGTGAGAAAGACACCGGCGGCGGCAGGGAGTCAGGATCGGATGCGTGGAAAAATTATATGCGTCGCGCCACGAATACCATCAATTACGGTGATAGCATTCCGCTGGCGCAGGGCATTCGCTTTGATCTTTAAATGCTGATCAGTCTTCCGGGTGAGCCAGTTCCGCCCAAAGATCATGCTCGTCGGCCTGGAAATTTTCTTTGCCGTGACGATATCGCCGGGCATCAGTTCGGTTTCACCATTGAGGAACACCAGGCCGTCGATTTCCGGCGCATCCGCATGGCTGCGGCCGATAGCACCTTCTTCATCCACTTCGTCGATGACCACTTCAATGATGCGGCCGATTTTCCGTTGCAGACGCTCGGCAGAAATACGGGCCTGCACTTCCATGAAGCGCTCGAAGCGTTCCTGCTTCACGTCTTCCGGTACGTGATCGGCCAGCGCGTTGGCGGTGGCGCCTTCCACGGCGGAATATTTGAAGCAGCCGGCACGATCGATCTGCGCTTCTTCGAGGAAATCCAGCAACATCTGGAAATCCTCTTCGGTTTCGCCAGGGAAGCCGACGATGAACGTGCTGCGCAGGGTCAGATCCGGACAGATTTCACGCCAGCGCTTGATCCGCTCCAGGGTGTTTTCCGCGTGGGCGGGGCGTTTCATGGCCTTGAGGACACGGGGACTGCCGTGCTGGAACGGTATATCCAGGTAGGGCAGGATCTTGCCTTCGGCCATCAACGGAATGATGTCGTCGACATGGGGATAGGGATACACGTAATGCAGACGCACCCACACGCCCAGGCTGCCCAGGCCTTCGCACAATTCCTTCAGGTTGGTTTTCATGGGCCGGCCCTGCCAGAAGCCGGTGCGGTATTTCAGATCGACGCCATAGGCGCTGGTGTCCTGGGAAATCACCATCAGTTCCTGCACGCCGGCTTTTACCAGGCGCTCGGCTTCGTCCATGACTTCGCCGATGGGGCGGCTCACCAGATCACCGCGCAATGAAGGAATGATGCAGAAGGTGCAGCGGTGATTGCAGCCCTCGGAAATCTTCAGATACGCATAGTGGCGCGGTGTCAGCTTGATACCCTGGGGGGGTACCAGATCGATCAGCGGATTGTGGGGCTTTTCCTGCGGCACATATTGATGTACGGCGCTGACCACGTCCTCATAGGCATGGGCGCCGGTGACGCTGAGTACGCCGGGATGGATGGCCTTGATCTTGTCCGCTTCGTTGCCCATGCACCCGGTGACGATGACCTTGCCGTTTTCCTGCAGGGCTTCGCCGATGGCTTCGAGGGATTCCCGCTTGGCGTCGTCGATGAAGCCGCAGGTGTTGACCACCACGATGTCGGCGTCTTCATAGGTAGGCACGATGTCGTAACCGTCGGTACGCAACTGGGTAAGGATACGTTCGGAATCCACCAGGGCCTTTGGGCAGCCCAGACTGATGAAACCCACTTTCTTCTGACTCATGGTGACGAAAACCTCGGTACGGCGGTTGGCAGGGGGCGCATTGTATTACAGCTTGGGGCAGGGTACGACAGGCACAGGATTGTGAAGAGCGGTTACAACTTTGCCTTTTTTGGTGACTGGTGTGACATCAAACGCTGTGACATACTCAAAAACAGGTGTGACTCATAAGTCTAAAATTCCAGCACACCGCACATAATTATTAGCCGGGTCAATGACCTGGCGTGACGGAGGGTGGTGATGACTGCGCAACAGACTGCAGTGAATTCCGTGCTGCGTGGAGTAGTGAAACCGTTCCTGGCCTTTACCAGTTTTCATCCGGACAAGCTGCACAAGCGGCGGCCCCTGGTGTGCGGCGCGGCATCGCTGCTGCCGGTGCCGGGTAATGTGCGGATCAACCGGTTGACCCTGGGCCCGTTCTGGGCCGAGTGGGTGGATGCCCTGAACAATGATCCGAGCGCCAACGACCGCGTGCTGCTGTATCTGCACGGCGGCGGCTACCTGGCCTGCTCCCCGATTACCCATCGCAATATCACCATGCGCCTGGCGCGGTATGCCGGTTGCCGGGTGCTGGCGATCAATTACCGCAAGGCACCCCATTATCCCTATCCCTACGCGCAGGAAGACTCCCTGCTGGCCTACCAGTGGCTGCTGGATCAGGGGTACTCCGCAGACAGGATCATGCTGGCCGGGGATTCGGCTGGCGGCCATCTGACCCTGGCGACGCTGCTGGCAATCCGGGATCGTGGCCTGCCCCGGCCCGCAGCGGGTGCCTGCCTGTCACCCTGGACCGATCTGTCCTGCAGTGGTGATTCCATGCGCGGCAATAGGAAGCGTGATCCCATGTTGCCTGCCCGCCGGATTCGTCATGCCGCCCGCCATTTTGCCAATGGCATGCCGCTGAATGATCCCCGGGTGTCCCCGCTGTTTGCCGAGCTGCACGACCTGCCGCCCCTGATGATTCATGTGGGGGACAGCGAGGTGCTGCTCAATGATTCCACCCGGCTGGCCCACAAGGCCCGTTCCCACGGCGTCGATGTGACCCTGCGGGTGTGGAAGGAGTCGCCCCATGTGTTCCAGCTGTTTGCCGGCGTCATGCCGCAGGCTACCCTGTCCCTGAAGGAAATCGGCGCCTTCATGCGCCATCACATGAAAGCCGGTCCGGTGGCGGTTGAAGTACCCCTGACCCTGGCGCTGGCGCAATAGGAGTTTCTGATCCATGCAACCCAAGAAGATTCTGGTGACCGGTGGTGCCGGTTTTATCGGTTCCCACGTGGTGCGAACCCTGCTGCAGCGTTATGACGCCCCTGTGCGGGTGATGCACCTGCCCAAGGAAAACCTGCTCAATCTGGCGGGGCTGGATGTTGAACTGTTCGCCGGCGATGTGACCAAGCCCGAACAGGTGGCTGCCGCCGTGGAAGGCTGCGATGTCGTGTTCCATCTGGCGGCCCTGTATGCCTTGTGGCTGCCGGACATGACACTGATGCAGCGGGTAAATGTCGATGGCGCCAATAATGTCTTCCGTGCCTGTCACGAACAGGGTGTGAAGCGGGTGGTGTACACCAGCTCGTTCGCCGTGTTTGCCGGTCAGGGCCTGGATACTGCCTGCACCGAGGAATCCCCCTTCAACCTGCAGGAAAGCTACTATTCCCGCACCAAGTACGAAAGCCACAAGCTGGCGGAAGCCTGGGCCCGCAAGGGACTGGATGTGGTGATTGTGTGTCCGACCGCGCCATTGGGTCCTGGCGACGTCGGCCCGACGCCCACTGGCCGGGTGATGGTGGAAGCCTTCGATACGCCAGTCTTGATGGGCATTGAAACCGAAAGCAACTATATCGACGTGCGGGATTGCGCCATGGGCCATGTGTTGGCGCTGGAAAAGGGCCGTACCGGGGAAAGCTACATTCTGGGCGGTGAAAATTATACCCACCCGGATATCGTGCGCCGGTTGCAGCGGATTGCCGGTCTGCGTCGCCGCATGGTGATTCTGAAGCCGGAATGGCTGCGCCCGATGGCGAAATTCGGGGTGTGGATGGCGGATCATGTCACCGGCAAGGCACCATTCACCACCGAGGTGGAGCTGGAAATCGCCAAGAAAGGCTTGATCACCGATGCCAGCAAGGCCCGCCGGGAACTGGGCCTGCAGGTACGCCCGATCGAGGAAACCATTCACGATGCCCTGGCCTGGTTCGTCGAACATGGCTACATCACCGATCCTGAGCTGGTTCAACGGTTTAGCGACGAAAAATTAGTGGCGGCCTGATAAAAAAATCGGTTGACGAGGGTGCGGAGGGTCTTTATTATTCGCGCCCACACCAAGCGGGAATAGCTCAGTTGGTAGAGCACGACCTTGCCAAGGTCGGGGTCGCGAGTTCGAGTCTCGTTTCCCGCTCCAGATTTTCAGAAAGGCTCGACAGAAATGTCGGGCCTTTTTGTGCCCGCCGGTTCGACAACGCAAAAGTATTGCGCCCACGCAGCACAATTATTCATTTGTTTCCCTGGCTGTCCCTGTTTCACCATGCTGGTAACGACCGGTGAAAGGCATTGGTGCCTGCCGGATAGCGTTTCAGGGAGTCCTCCCATGTCCACTTCGACTTCGTTACATACACCGCTTTGCGATCTGCTGGGATGTGACTATCCGCTGATCCTGGCCGGCATGGGTGGTGTGGCCCGCTCGGCGCTGGTGGCGGCAGTCAGCGAGGCAGGCGGCTTTGGTTTTCTGGGAATGGTACGTGAACCCGTTGCACTGATCCGTGAGGAAGTGGCCCGGGTGCGCGAGCAGACCGGGCGACGTTTTGGTATCAATCTGATTCCTGCGGCCACGCCGGGGGATTTGCTGGAGCAGCAGCTTGCGCTGTGCATTGAACTGCAGGTGGGTGCGGTGGCGCTGTTCTGGGATCTGCGGCCGGATATCGTTGCGCGGCTTGGCGAGGCAGGAATTCTGGCAGTGTGTCAGGTCGGCTCGGCGGCGGAGGCCCGTCTGGCCCAGCAGGCCGGTGCGGACGTGCTGATTGTGCAGGGTGTCGAGGCTGGCGGGCATGTGCGCGGTCGGCAACCGCTGGACCGGGTGCTGGATGAAGTGCTGGATATTGCCAGTGTGCCGGTAGCGGCAGCCGGTGGCATCGTGTCGGGTCGCGATGTCGATCGCGTCCTTGCCCGGGGTGCCCAGGCGGCGGTGCTGGGTACCGCGCTGGTGGCTACGCAGGAATCCTTCGCCCATGACTACCACAAGCAGCGGCTGGTAGAAGCGCAGGGCGACGTGACCGTGCTCACCGAGGCGTTTCACATTAACTGGCCGCCGCAGGCGGCGGTGCGGGTGCTGCCCAACAGTGTCACCCGGGGCGAACGGGGCAATCCCGCCACATCGCAGCGCACCGTGATCGGCGAAGAGGCCGGGCGACCCGTCTATCTATTCAGCACCGATTCCCCCCTGCAATCCATGACCGGCGATTTCGAGGCCATGGCGCTGTATGCCGGCACGGGCGTGGGCCGTATTGCGGCCGTCGAGCCCGCGGCACAGCGTATTCAGCGCATCATTGACGAGGTGCTGGTGAGCCGGCTCAATAATGACACGCTTGCCGGCGCGGAACCGTCGTCACCGGTCTGTTATGCGGGTGAAGCGGAACATCATCCGGCACCGATGTCGGTGGAGCAGACCTTCATGGTCCTGGCCCGGTTGGGGGAGCTGCTCGAGGCGGAGCGGGCGGGCGCGCTGGTGGCGCTGCAAAGTCTGCGGCAGCTACAGCAGTCCGGTGATCCCGGAGCGCCCAAGGCCGCGCTTCAGGATCTGCTCAAGGCGATCCATCATGACGAATCCCGCTGGTGTGCCATGCTTGCCCGCCAGATGCGCCGCCTGGGGGCGGTGCCCAATACCCGTATCGGCGCGTTTGCCGACAAGGCAATGGCGATTGCGGATTTGCCCGAGCGCATGCGGTTTCTGAATCGTGGTCAGGGCTGGGTGGTGCGCAAGCTGCGTGAGCTGCTGGAGGAGGTGGACGATCCGGCATTGCAGGCGGATCTGATGGCCATGCTGGATGCCCATCGCGACAACATTGAACAGGTGAGTGCGCTGTTTGCGGAACCCGAGGCGGCGCCTTCCGCACAGTAGTTCAGTTGCTGTTGGACGGAAGTGCATGGGCGCTTTCTGCGCCCGGGTTGTGTTCCGGATAGTAAATTTTCCGCGCCCGATCCAGTAATTCACACAGGTGGGCCGCCCCCAGGATGGCGCGGGGTGAGGAACGTGTGTAGATGTCCTGATCCACCAGATACAGCTGGTCGTTTTTCACCGCATCGATACTCTGCCAGCGCGCCCACTTGGCCTTCCATTCCTCGATTTTGCGTTTGCCGTGATGATTGCCGGTGAGCATGACCTGCGGATTGCGGGTGACAATAGCTTCCAGGGTCACTACCGGGGACGGGTGTTCCAAGTCCGCAAAAATATTACGCCCGCCACACAATTCATACATGTCACGGCTGAAATGGCCTCCGCCCAGGGTATAGAGCGGTTCTTCCCAGACCTGATAAAACAGGGTGACCACTGGCTTGCCGGCGTTGGCCTGCTGCAGGGCCTGACGTTGCTGCTCGAAGGCATCTGCGGCGGCGTTGGCCGCCTGTTCAGTGCCAGCAAGAATGCCGAACTGACGGATATTGCGGCCGATGGTCTGCAGATCCTTGGGTTCGCTCAGGTACACCGGCAAATTGAGAGTGGCAAGCTTTTCCAGGGTGTCGCTGTTGTTGCCGGATTCCCAGGCGATGATGATGTCGGGTCGCAGGGCGAGAATTTGCTCGAAGTTGACCTGGTTGTAGCTGCCCACCAGCGGAATGCTTTTTGCTGCGTCCGGATAATCACTGTAGGACACGGTGCCCACGATACGATAACCGGCGCCGGCGCTGAACAGCACTTCGGTGATATGGGGGGCGAGGGACACAATACGCTGGGCCGGTTGCACCAGCACCACGGTATTGCCGGCATCATCCTGCAGCGTGATGGCCTGAAGGGTCAGCGGCGAGCAGCACAGCAGCAGGGCCAGGAGTCGGAGCAGAGGCATCATGATTTCCGTCGGGCATGAATCGGCCGGCCATCATGGGCGGGCAGGGTCGCCATTGTCAATGCGCGATCTGGTACACTGCCATGGAGTCTGACGAAGAAGCCAATACCCATGGAAAATGAGTCCATTCTGCACCGTCTGCATCCTTCACTGCTGCCGTCACTGGGTGAGTTACCAGAACACGTCCCGGTGGCGCTGCTGACCCGCCATTCCATCCGTGAGGAACCTGCCAATCGTTTTGCCACCTACGATGTGCCGCTGACGCAGGAAGGTGTCGAACTGGCGCGAGCATGGGGTGAACGGCTGACGCGGCCGATCTCCGGCCTGTTTTCCAGCCCGGTGGGGCGCTGTGTGGCTACGGCGGAGGCCATCGCCAGTGGTGCCGGAGTGAATCTGGCGATCAAGACCTGTACCCAGCTGGTAGAGCCAGGCAGCTACGTGCAGGATATCGGTCAGGTGGGTGGGCTGTTTTTCAAACTCGGGCCGCTCGGCTTTGCCAACAAGCATCTGCGCAATGAAGTGCGCGGCGTGCTGTCGCCGGCGGAAGGTGCTGCGCAACTGTTGCGGCACCTGCATCAGCACCAGGGCGAGCCCGGTTCGCTGGCGGTGCATGTCACCCATGACACCATTCTGGCCGCCTTTATTTATCACCTGCGCGGCGAGCGGGCCCTGGAATCCGACCACTGGC
>JAWKZS010000007.1:0-177069 GCA_041395845.1 Gammaproteobacteria bacterium | reverse complement strand
GGAAAAGTCTGGCCAAATTGATCGTTGCGGAGCTGTAGGCATCAATTGTTCAGACCTTCCTTAGGTATTGATGCGGTTATCGAAGTTGCGCTCGACATCTCGATGTGACCCCAAATTTATACTATTAACCCGGTGACCAATAGCATCTGTTATGCCGCGTAGCGAATACGTTGGTGTTGAAAATATTTCCTGACGCGCGAGGGCTTTCTTTGCAGCATTCGCATGTGCTTTGACGCTTTCTGTTTCAGTTGATCTTTGTTACGAGCGGGTGTGCCGCTGTGTACCCCGGCCTTTAGATCGCAATTCAGATACTCGTCCGGATTCAATTCCGGTGAGTATGCCGGCAGATAAAACACTTCGATCATCTGTTTGTGATCTTCCAGCCATTCCTTGACGGGCTTCGCATGGTGAACCCGCAGATTATCCAGTATCAGATAGACCTTGCGTTTTGCATCCTTCAGCAACCGCATCATGAAGTCGATCAGGATGTCAGCATTCATGGTGCCTTCAAAAAATCGGAATCTCACTTTGCCCTGGTTGGTCAGGGCCGAAATCATATTGATGGATTCGCGTTTTGCATTCAGTCTTATCGTGGGCGTTTTGCCTTTCAAGGCATATCCGCGTTCGTGCTGACAGTCGTTGCGAATACCGGTTTCATCGCCCCAGTAAATCTCAGCATCTTCGCGCTTGGCCCGCTCCTGAATAGCAGGATATTCGTCTTCCAGCCATGCCTGAACTTCCGGTGCACGTTGCTCGTATGCACGTTTCTGTGGTTTTTGCGGGGTCATTCCCCAGCGCTTCAAGTAATCGCCAACCGTACGAACGGGCATTTCGATACCACATTGACTTCGAATCAATTCACGTACTGATTCTCGTGTCCATAATGCGTAGGGCATCTTCAGCTGATCGGGCGTCTTGTCGATGACCAGCTTTCTTATCCGTTCAGACTGCCCTTGGCTCAAGCGGGTACCGCTACCCACTTTACGTCCCGGTGTTTCATAGCCCAGCTCATTGGAACGCAACTTTAGCCACTTACCAACCGTATCCGCGTGAACCCCTACGATTTCACCAATTTCGGCTCTTGTCATTCCGCGTTTCCGAAGCTGGTGTGCCAAACGGCGTTTCTCTTCCAATGCTTCCAGGGATAATTTTCTTGCATCAATTTTAGTGTCCATCTGAACATTATATCAGATGCTATTGGTCACCGGGTTAATAGTATCGACAAGGACAACTTAAAGCCCATGCAAAATAGATTCTAATCAAAAAGCCACGAGAACTAAGCATTCACAAATGTTTACTAGAGCGGGAACATTGCTAGCTTTAAGAATCAATAAATTAGATATTTAAAATACAATCAGGGTGGTTGAATATTTACGGAAGAGCCTCAATCAATGCCAAGACGAAGCGGAAGTGACTATCTTTACGAACTTAAAAATATTGTTGAAATAATTTCAGAATTTATTTAACAGGTAGAATCTGGAAAAAGGGCATACATAAAAGAGCTGGCCGGAAAGTTGAGGGTTATATATTGCAAAAAAAGTGGCACAAAGCCATTGATCGAGTCTATTTTGAATAGATATGAGATTGAGTTTTACGTTTATGTAAACACCAATATTTTGGAATCCATACTTAATGGAAATGCCAGTTTCGTATTCTATAGCGGTGTTACGGAATGGCTGGGTGATAAAGGAGAGTTAATTCCACTGTCTGAAGCCATCGAAAGTCCTGATTTAAAATACAACGGAAGAATATTCAATTATAAGGAATTGTTTGAAGAATTAGCAGATGACACTGTTTTCCACGTCGATGAAGAAATCGACGACGATCACGCCTTCCTAAGAAATGGAAACATTAGCGTTTCTGGCTTGCCTGTAGTTGAACGCATGATATTTGATGCATCAAAGACGACCTACGAAATATTGCTCAAACTATGCAAATACATAGAAAATAACGAAACATCCCATTTTATTAAAAAGCGAAAAAATAAGGGAGCGTCAACTAAGTCAAAATTTCTTCAAATGAAGGAAGGTGTGATTCCATTTCACTACTTAAAATATGGAAAAAACAAAGAAGCAATTAGATGGTTTGAAGATGCTATTGCCAGAAATTTCACTATTAAGGAGGGGCATCGCCGCTTAGCGGCGTGGGCATATATTCAGTTAGGAAATGCCGCGCAAAATAAAGCGTGGCAAAAAAAGTTCAAAAACAAAAATGAAATTAACAAAAATTGGCAAGAAATCACAAGCATTTATAAGAAGGCCGGCGAGATAATTCCTGAAATGTGGGAAGCATCTTATAGCTTAGCAAATGCCCTAATATGTGAGGCAAACAGTCTAAGTCGCTTCGATTTGCAGGCTGCAAATTCGAGATGGCAGGAAGCAAATTCCATTCTCGAAAAACTATCCGAGAAGCACGCGAACAATCCTGCAATTTATATTCTTTTCGCCACTTCTTTCAGCTCGCAGGCAAGCAAAAATGTAGATACTGATTTTGAATTTTCGCGAGATTTATGGCGCAAATCAAGAGAGAAATATCAACATGCTAATAGCCTCCAGAAGTTGCCCCCAGAGAGACTGATCGATTTAGCTCTTACATACAGTAAAGAAGCAAAACACATTCCAGCCATCAATTACCCACAAACAAAAGCCCTTTTGGAAGAAGCCAGAGTCTTATGCAGGCAACTCTTGGAGGACGAGAGATACAAACAAAAAGCCCAGGAATTAATTAGTGCGTTATTTGTTGAAGAAGCCACGACCGCCTCTATTCTCGGGGCATTTGAGTCAATCCCTTTATGGAGAGAAGCAACTAATATCAATCGAGAACTAGCTGGTGGAGACGAAAAAAAATGGAAATTTCTCAATAATTTGGGTTGGACGTTGCTGAACGAGGCAAGATGTTATTATTCAATGGGGGCGACTTATCTGGAGGCTGTTGATTGCATAGAACAATCCGCTGAAGCACTAGAAGCCGCTCTCAGAATTAAGCCAACCTCCAGACTTGTTAAACGCAACATGGGAAGGATGTTCCTTTGTAAAGCAAAAATACATCAAGCAATGAATCCTGGTGTCTTGCATGAGTACTGGAACGAAGCAGAAAAATACTTAAGAATGGTTGCAAAATCCAAATCGCACGACAGTGAGGCACATTGTTTTCTAGCAGAAGCAATAGCAGGAAAATGTAATTTATTAGCTATTTCAGATCTAGAAAAGGCGACCTTATTGTGGGATGAATCTGATCGTCACTACGAAATTGCGCTCAGAATCAATCCAAAGCAACATTTTGCATGGAACGAATGGGGGGCGAATCTTATTGCCCGGTCCGAACTTTATTTCGAAAAAGATTCAGATATTTCTACTAAACATCTTACAAAAGCCATTGATAAATTCAAATCATCTTTAGCCGCAACACCAAACAACATATATGGACTATTTTTTCTTGCTGTTTCGTTGAGTAATCTAGCTACATTGGTCATCTCTTGTGGTGACAATGATAGAGCTAACACTCTTTGGGCTGAAGCAGAAAAGCAAGTTGATACTTTAATAGAATTGCAGCCCGCCAACTTCAATTTCTACAATCACAAAGGAGTTATCCTTCTTGATATGTCTCGACACTTGCACGCGAGCCAACAACAATCCTTCTTGGAAGAATCTAAAAAACTATTCTTAATAGCCGAGAAAATAATGCCAGGATCCTCATCTTATAACTTGGCATGTGCTTTTTCTCGCCAGTCAAATATTGAAAAAAGCATCTATTGGCTTAAGGGTGCAGCAGACCACAGAATGCTGCCTTCAACAAAACAAATAGAAAACGATAAAGACCTATACAACATTAGAGATAATGAGCTATTTAGAGAATGGATGACTTTCCACCGTATCAGTCGGCGTGAATTGACAGATGGATGATGTACAGCCGCGCAGGCCGACTTAGTCCCGCTTCAACTGATACCGCTCCTGTCGCGCCAGATAACCATTCAGATAGATATCCCGAATCAGCAGAAGGTTGTTTCCATTTACCTGCAGCCGCGAAATGGACTCTTCCATCTGCGTGCCGCCAGTGGCGAATTTTCTTGTGAATATCTTGGTGCCTTCGATGCCACCCGCAAAGATTTTGCCGGCAAAGAGATTGCGATTATCGAACAGTTCGAGCACATCCGAGCTGACTTTCTTCTGTTCGTTGAACCGCTTCCACACATTGCCGCGCAGTATGCCGTTCATGGCTTCCTGCAGCTCGGCCTTAACCTCGGCGGTTTTCTTCACTTCCCGCGGATTTTTTTCGGTGCCAAAACATTCGGTCTCGGTATAGTCACCTTGCCAGGTACCGTAGGCGGATTTGAACAAGGCCTGCTTGGCTTTCTGTTCTTCAGCCGTCCACTGGTATTTATCGCTATTCATCAGGAAATGGTATTTCTTGCCCAGCGCGCTGAGGTTGGGCGATGGTTGAAAACATTGCGCCTGCGACGCCGCGCTGCCGGCAACCAGGACTGCTAACACCAGGGTTCTGATAGTAGGGAGCATTGAATCAATCTCGTGATATTGACCACCGGACATCGGTTGGCCTGCAAACCATCCATTTTGATGATGGTCGGACGTTACACCATGTAATTTCTGTGTGATTTTTGTTCAAGTGCAGGCAAATGCCCACGAAGGGCGGGGCGCTCAGATAGCCGGATTCCTGCCATGGCGCCACAGAAATAGCCGCATCCGACCCTGCCTTTTGATATTTCATTGATATTCCGTTGACACCGCGTTGACCACTGCCGTGTAAAAATGCCCCGTTGTTTCATATAGTTGTTCACGGATCCCCTGTTCATGACTGCTAATACCGCGGCACTGCTGGCCAAACCTGTCATAACCCTACCTGCGGTGTCCACCTTTACGCTGGGCTGGTTGGCTTCACTGTTTTTTTTATTGCTGTTCAATCAGCATCTGTTCAGCGTGTTGGCCGAAGCCCACGGTGGCAGTACTTTTAGCCAATGGATGTTTTTGGTTGCAGCGGGGCTGCTCGCGCTGGCGCTGATCAATTTGTTGGTGATACTGGGCGGGTTTGGCCGCCTGTTCAAGCTGTGGCTGATCCTGCTGTTGTTGTCCTCGTCGCTCGCAGCGTATTTCACCAACCGTTATGGTGTGATAATCGATCGCGATATGGTGCGCAACATCGCGCAGACCGATTGGCGTGAAGCTCTGGAGCTGCTGAATTCGACGCTCCTCTTGTATTTTTTTGCGCTTGGGGTGGTGCCATCAATTCTGGTCGCTCGCCTGAAGCTCAGTTACACATCGCCGCTGCGTGAGCTTTTCAAACGATTGCTGGCAGCGCTTTTATCGGTGCTGCTGATAGGCGCGGCGGCCCTGACGTACTATCAGGAGTTCGCGTCGATATTCCGCAATCATCGCGAGTTGCGCTATCTGGTGGTGCCTACTGGCTATGTTCATGCCTTGTACACCTTTGCTAAACAGGAAATTAAGCCAAAGAAAATCGCGCTGAAATCCATAGGAATGGATGCGCATCCTGGTGCGCTTTGGAACGCGGAATCGCCACGCAAGGCAGTCGTTATTCTCGTGGTGGGGGAGACCGCGCGGGCGCAAAACTTTGCGTTGAACGGATATTCCCGCCCGACGAATCCTGAACTGTCCCATGAAGATCTGGTCAACTTCGATCAGGTGCATTCCTGCGGTACTGCAACGGCTGTCAGTCTGCCGTGCATGTTCTCGCGCGAAGATCGCAGTAGCTTCGACGCCGATAAAAGCACTTATCAAGAAAATCTGCTGGACGTGGTGCAGCACGCTGGTATTTCAGTGCTTTGGAGAGATAACAATTCCGGTTGCAAGGGTGTCTGCGATCGGGTCGGGTATGAAGAGTTTACCCCTGCCAGCGATGCCTCCCTGTGCGATAACGAGGAGTGCTTCGATATGATTCTGCTCAAAGATCTGGAACAAAGGATTAATCAGCTGCCGGACGCAGCCGTTATCGTACTGCATCAGAAAGGGAGTCACGGGCCGGCCTACTACCTGCGGTCGCCGAAGGAATTTCAGCAGTTCGTCCCTGTCTGCCACACCAATCAGCTTCAGCAGTGCAGCAAAACCGAAATTCTGAATGCGTATGACAATACCATTTTGTATACGGATCACGTGCTTGCCAACCTGATCGGGTTTTTGAAGTTACGCACCGAGCGTTATGACAGTGCGCTTGTTTACGTGTCGGACCATGGTGAATCCCTGAGCGAGAACAACCTGTACTTGCATGGGCTTCCCTATGCTATCGCACCAGACGAACAGACCCATATTCCTTTCTTTATGTGGTTCTCTGAACGTTATAGCGAGCGTTTTGGTATTGATACTGACTGCCTTAACGCTGTGAGTAATCAGCCTTACAGTCATGACAACCTGTTTGATACTGTGTTGGGCCTGCTGGATATCAAGACCAGTCTGTATCGTCGGGATAGCGACATGTTGGCCAGTTGTAGCAAGCCCCGCTGATCACGGAGCCATCGGTAAATGATGTCTAATTCGATTGCACAACGTACCTTTCGGCTTTTCTTCTTCGTAAACATCGGGTTTCTGGGAATAATTCTGGCGTTTTCGTGGTGGGCGCTGGAAGATCTGGAATTGACCATGCTCGAATCGGATCGCCAGGTGGAACTCCAGTATTTTGCCGAGAACGGAGAACGGGATAAGCCTCAACATATTTCCACTGGATTGCTCATCAGCGCCTTTATTCCCAGCGGCTTCGATCCGTCAAATTATCTGCCGGTGCTGTTTGAAAATATTCCTGTGCCATTTCAGGGCGAAGTCGAGTTTCTTGGCAAGGACTATTCCGTTGTGACGCAGGCCTTTGCAGAAGGCAATTACTATCTGGCAAAGGATCTGGCGCTGTTTGAGGCGCGGGAAAAAACGCTGATTTTTTATGTGGCTGGGTTGGCGCTGGTGATATGTTTGTGTAGTTATCTGCTTGCGCGTCTTTTCAGTATTCGCATTGCCGCGCCGGTTCTTCAGTTGGCTGGCGCGATTGGTTCAATCGACGAGCAGAATAATGCCGCGCGGTTGACGGAGGACTTTGTTGACGCTGAACTCAACGCGGTAGCAGCCGCTATCAATGGCTATCGAAGCCGGCTGGATGCCAGCGTCGCGCGAGAGAAAAGACTGATCAGTATGGCTTCGCACGAATTGCGAACACCTGTGGCCGTTGTGTTAGGTGCTGCCCGTATCATTCAAAGCCGGGGGCAGCTCGCAGCAGACGATGCGAAAACCTTGCAGCGTATAGTCGTGGCAAGCGAGGAAATGTCCGCCAATATCCACGCGTTACTGTCAGTGGTGCGTCAGGAAATAACGGAGCTGGCACCGGAGCCTGTGGTGATCAGTGACGTTTTGGAGGGGTTGTGTGCCGACTATCGTTTGGAGCAGCCGGCTAATGCGCCCCGATTGCTGCTGGAACGCCAGCCAACTCAGATTGTTGTGAATGCCAATAAGGCACTGGTACGTATGCTGTTGCATAACGTGATCAGCAATGCACTTGCTCATACGGAAGGCAACGTTCTGATCCAGGAATCGCCCGATGGTATAGCGGTATGTGACAGTGGTTCTGCCAAATCGAAACCGGTGCTGGTCGAAGGTGGTAGCAGCCCGGTGTCTGGCCTCGGGCTTTATATTGTTCGGCTGGCGTGCGAGCAGCTTGGCTGGCAGTTGGCGTTGGTGGATGAGGGGCCGCGTACCTGCGTGAATGTGTATTGGGGGATATCGTCAAATGGCGCTTATGAGTGACGGCGGGGTTTTGCCCAGGAAATGGGTCAGCTGATGCAGTGAGTGGGAATCATTGCTGTGTGGATTGAGGCTTAGCCCAGCAACGACAACCGCGCCACCAGCCGTTCCCCAATCAACCGCATCAAACCTGCGTTACTGCGAATATAGCCCGACAGTTTGGGCAATTCATCTGCTACTTCCGCACAACGCCGGTTATAAAACAGATGCAGGTCTGTGGGCGGCAGTGCATCCTGTTCCTGCACGTTGGGCACGGGCACAAACGCCAGCTGGTTGGCCGCGCCGAATTCGATCACCGGTTTGTTGCACTGGCGGCAGGTGCCCCGGCGAATATTGGGTGGCATGCGCCAGCGTTTGAAACGGGTCTGGCTGATGTCGTCCACGTGTACGTCGCGCGCCAGTACCACCATCACATCCGATGATGCTGCGCCGGTGTAGGCCTGACAGATCTGGCAATGACAGATAAACCGGCACACGGGTTTGCCGGTCAGTCGGTAGCGGTTGGCGCCACATTGGCATTGCACATGCGTGTGCGTCATGATGCGACCACCTCGATTTTTACATCCGCATGTTCTGCCAGCCGTTCTACCAATGCTGCGCCCATCGCCGTAGACGGTGTCCAGAATCCGCCACCCACATATTGATTGTTGCAATCCGCCGCCAGACACAGGGCCGATTCCCCCAGCATTTTCGCGGTGGCGCCATAGCCCGGATCTTTCTTGCCGTGGATGGCGACGCTGAGTTGCTGGCCGTCGCGGGTGGTGCCGGTGGCGTGCATGGTGAAGAAGCCGTTTTCGATGGTTTTCAGGCTGGGGCCGGTGCCGGGTTTGGGCAGGATGCGTTGCAGCAGTGGCCGGGTGGGTTTGAGTGCGGTTAGGCCGATCAGGCTGCCGAGTGCGCCGGTGACGCCAGCGGCCATGGCCAGGCCCAGTACGCCGCGGCCGGTGGACATGGCTTCGTCGTATACGAAATCGTGGCCCCAGGGCAGGCCGGCCAGGACATGGCTGCGCTGAACGGTGCGCGTGTTGATCGGGCCCATCAGGAAAGGTGCGCTCCACTGGCCCAGGTTGCGATCGAAATGGGGCAGGATGCGGTCTTTCTGGGGGCCGCCGGCGCTGTGCCGTGCCAGGCCATAGGGATCGATCATGGCTGCGCGCACCTGCGGGTCGTCGACCGCTTCGGCCACCATGTCGGACAGGCTCGCCACGGTGCCGCCGCTGAATCCGCCACTGGCTTTCAGCAGACGCATTTCCACCCGCTCGCAGGGTTTGCCGAAGCGTTGCAGCGCAGCCTGTTGCAATACCCAGGTGCCGAGGTCCGACGGAATGGAATCAAATCCGCAGCTGTGCACGATGCGCGCGCCGGTATTTTTCGAGGTGGCGCCATGCTGATCCATCATGCGCTGCATCCAGGGAATTTCGGCGGTCAGATCGCAGTAGTCGGTGCCGGCATTCGCGCAGGCGGCCACCAGTGCAGAGCCGTAGCGTGCATAGGGGCCCACGGTGCTCGCCACGACTTTGGTGCGTTCGGTCAATGCCGTGAGCGCCTTGCTGTCGCTGGCGTCGGCGATGATGATCGGCAGCCCTGCCAAACCGAGTTCGTGCTTAAGGGCTTCCAACTTGCTGCTGTCGCGCCCGGCCAGGGCGATGTGCAGGGCAGTGTCCTGTTGCTGACGCTGATACAGGTGGGCAGCAACAAAGCGGCCGACAAAGCTGGTCGCGCCGTACAGCACTACATCGAATTCCCGTTGGGCTTTGTTCGTCATCGAATGGTTCCACCTGTTACTGACTTAGCGGATAAAGGTTTTCGGACTGTAGCCACCGTGAAAACCGAATGGCACATGATTGTTCAGCGGCACCACAGCCACTTCGTCCAATGTGCGGGCGTCGAAGAGGACGACCTCGCTGCTATGGGTGCGAGCATCGTAGACCATGCTCACCAGCCAGCCCTCATGATTGTCATCTTCTGGCCCCGGCGCAATATGCACGGCCTCGGATGTGTAGCGACCGTCGCCCAGGAAGTGACTAATCACGTCGCCAGTGTGCAGATCAATGCGCTCGACGCCGTCAAAAAACGACGATGCGTCGGACATGCCACAGGCCGCATACATCACCGATGTGGGCTGGCAGCTGTGGCGGTGATCCCATTGGGGGAATTCGCCGGACAAAGCCTGTTGGTATTGGCGGGATTCCAGGCGGCCGGATTTCAGATCCAGACGGTAGCGCCAGAAGGTGCCGCCCAGTTCGGAGCCTTTGCTGTGAAACACATCGCGCAGCAATTCGTTGACCGAGAAATCTTCAAAACGGGTCAGATCCACTTCTATTACGCCATCGGACGTTTCCCACGCGTTGGAAAAGTGAATCGCCACAAACGGATCATCGACAGTGAAGACTTTTTCCACTTTGAAATCAGCGGTGCGTACTACGTAGATTTTCATGCCCAGTTCGGGGCGCCAGGCAATCGCCTGATCAAATGGAATCAGCCCCGCCAGCCAGGGCGCAGGGGATTTCATCGCAATGGGGGACTGGAAGAACACCATGTAGTGTTCGGTGAGTGCAAAGTCGTGGCAGAAACTGAGGAAGTCGACTTCGAAGGAACCCTTGTCCACCAGATGGCCTGAGGGCGCGATCTTGTAGAGATCGATGGCGCCTTTGCCGGTGAGTGCGCCTGTCAGTGTGAACGACGGGCGAATGCCGAAATTGTAATAGACGCCGGTGCGCGGGTTGACTTTGCCGTGGGCGCTGAAGGCGTTGAATTTGCCGAGTTTGCCGTTGTAATCGTGTTCGCCGATGGTGTCCAGAGTGGCGGGATCGAGTTGCCAGGGGCGGCCGCCTTCCCACAGGGCCAGCAGTTTGCCGCCGTGATAAATCAGGCTGGTGTTGGCGCAGTTGGCCGGCAGGCGGCCGATGTTCTTGCGGATGCCACCGGGCGCATTGTGACCGAAACTGCGCATGACGATCTTGTTGGCTTTGGTTTCGGCCAGGTACTTGGGTGTCCGCACGTAGCGGTTGCGGTACACCACGCCGTCATCCTTGAAGGACACCGCGTGCAGCATGCCGTCGCCATCGAACCAGTGACCGAATTTCTGGCCGCCGATTTTATTGCGGCCGGGGCCGATACGGAAAAACGTGCCCCTCACGCTGGCCGGGATAGTGCCTTTCACCTGATCGAGCGGAACGGTGTAATCCAGTTCGTCGTTCAGCGCTTCGAATCCGCCATGGTGCGTGACGGTTGCCTTGCTCGCCTCTGTGCCTGCCAGTGCTACCTTGCTGTTCATGGTGGCCTCCACGGTTCCCCGGATTTTTGCCTTGCTCTGCCGGGTGTAGATTTTTGTTATGAGTATGTTTACTCGCAACTAAACGCGCGCGTTTAGTTGGTGTTAATCTATGCCTGTAGGGTGATAATTGCAAATCCGAAAACAGCAGCAGGGTGATGGAATCCAGATGGCAGTCAGCACAAACCTTGAAGAGATGACGTGGCTGGGGCAACCGGCCCGCAGCAAGCGCGACGAAATTCTGGCCTCGGCACAGAAGGTGTTTGCGGCCAGTGGCTTTCATCAGACTGAAGTGCAGGTGATCTCGAACCAGACCGGCATCAGCAAGGCCACCATCTATAAACTGTTTGGCAGCAAGGACAACCTGCTGCAGGAAATGGTGCGCGAGGTCTTCAATCATCTGGGTGTGCTTACCCTGCAGGCTATCGCCAGCCCCCAACCCGCCATGCAACGCCTGTTGGATATCGCGGAATCATTTTTGCGCTTCGGTGAAGCCAACCGCGAATTGTGTCTGCTGATCCTGCGCGACGCGGGCAGCTGCGTCACCGAAATCGGCCAGACTTACCGTCAGAAAAAGGATCAGATCCTGCCCGCGTTAGAGCCTTTGTTCGATGCCGCCCGTCAGCAAGGCAAGCTGGGCAGCGTACCCACGCCGGTGATCATCGATGCCATCCTCAGTTGTCTGTTGGGACACTTTCAGACCTGGCTGTTGCTGTATAACTGCGAAGACAGTCTGGTAGAGAAGGGGATGCGGAGCGTGCATTTCCTGATTGAGGGGTTTGGGGAGGGAAGCCCATAGCGGGCATTTTTTGTTCGCTGGACTATCATCTACGAACGTGGGTCTATGTTCTTGGGGTGATCCTTCTTGCTGGTGGGTAACATTATGAAGTTATTGTCTTTTGCTGGTGTGTGTCAGTGGGGCTACAGGACGGCGGCTGCGCTGGGTTTGCTGCTCGCAGGAGTTGGATCGGCGATGGGCGCAAGCGGAATTCCGTCCGGGGTTTACGAAATTGCCAGTGTCGATGTCAATGCGCCGGAGGTGAAGGGCGCTGTCACACTTTCGCTGACCGCGTCGGTGGCCGCGTGGGTTCTGGTGGGGGAACCGGTCGTGGCGTGCAACGCGACCTGGGATATCAAGGCTATTCATTTGAACGGCGAGCGTATCAATCCTGCATCGTTGCCGGCATCCGTCAGGAAGGCCGTCACTCTGTACAGTGTTCAGCTGGACTTTCCTACCCCGGAGCCAACCATCGTGCTGAACTGTGATCCTGGTGTACTGTACAACGCCGGTAGCGGGCAGCCCAGCTTTACGGTGCCAGGGAGCCCGGCGTGGGAGGCATTCTTTGATCAGCGCGGCCATTCCGGGTCTTTCAAGGTGGGTAGCGTGAGTGCCGACCGCGCCAAGCAGTTGATGGATGACATTAAACGCAACGGTTTTCCCCGCGATAGTAACTGGCAGGGAATGGAAGTGGCGAAGGCGCACATCAACCTGTGGCCGGTTGTGAGCTGGCATGAGCAGCAGAAACAGCAGACTGCCGAGCGACTGAAGACCGACATTGAAGCGGAAACAAAGCAATTGGTAAGCGCGATGTCAAATAATGCTGCGCTGATCGATGACGGATTGGATAGTCTGGTCGAAAGCGCCAACACGTATCGTGCACAAACCCAGGCAAGTGAGATTCGAAAAAAAATCGTGCCGGATTATCGGCAGAAGTTGGCTGAGGCTGAGGAGCAGATTGCTGCTGATGCGCAACAGCAGAAAAACAGAACTTGCGTGTCCCAAGAGCAGATAGAGGGCCAGACACTATCATTGTCCACGCCCAGAGCGTTGATCGAAGCCAGTGCGCGATGTGCACAACAGTTTGGTAATCTGCAAATAGTAAGGAGTGCCTGCGCGGAAGATGGATGCCGTGAGGAGTTGCGCACAGGTGATGGCAGGATTGTGTATGTTGCGAAGGGAAGGTTGAGCCAAACGGATGATGGACGTTTTATCGATAAGTCACTTTATTCGGTTGATTCGGTTGAATGCGGACTTGAGACAAAAGAATACCAGCTTGTTGTGCTCAACAGATTTGGCAAGCAGGAGGGCGTTCCTGTGTACGAAGAAAAAGTCCGGGATATGGGAGGTTGTCTTCATCTCGACGCAGTAAGGTATTAACAGATGCGAGTGTATTCCATGAAGTATTTATTTGGTTTCATTATTCTGCTGATGACTGGGCTTGTTACCGGCTGTGGCACTTTACACTATCAGGAAAAGGAAGAATTCGTCGGCATGGCCACCCGCCTGCAGACGAATGATGAAAGCAAGCCGAAGGTAAGCGCCATCAGCCTGCAGAACCTGCGTATGAGCGGGAATATGCTGCTGGTGGAAGTCGTTCAGGATGTGCAGGTAAAAGAAATCGAGTATGAAAAATACCAGCGCTATGGCCAGGATTCTCAGGAGCCAACGCTGCTGTTCATTATTAATCCCCTGACCTGGCTGGTGTGCGTAATGGAGCCGAAAGACTGCTTCGGCTATACCGGCGAGTGGGAGCCAACCGGCATGCCCATGGAGCGCAATGTGCGGTTCACCGGCAGGCTTGTCACGGAGCAAAGGCCGGTGACGGCACCAGGTGTGGTTGAGGCCTACATTTTTGCGAAATCGGAAGGCGATAAAGCGTTGAATTCGGCCGAGGAGATGACGCTTTCCGGTCAATCCTACAAGCTGGATCTGAAACAGAAACTGGAAACCCTGTCGGCGCGACCCCTGGAGGCTCTCG
Organism: Gammaproteobacteria bacterium; assembly: GCA_041395845.1. Taxonomy (GTDB): domain Bacteria; phylum Pseudomonadota; class Gammaproteobacteria; order Pseudomonadales; family Ketobacteraceae; genus Ch67. The sequence continues at coordinate 163,285 of JAWKZS010000007.1, read as the reverse complement.
TGATCTTGACTGCGAAGCATGAGGATATCGTCGAGAGCCAAAATATAGCGCTGGATCAACATCAGCTTGCGAAGCTGAAGCTCGAATCAGAGCGCTGGTTACCTGTTGATGAACAGCAACGGCGGTATTTCTCGCGTTTGAAAGTTGCGCTGCAAAAAGGTGATCACAAGGAGGCGTTGATTCAATACGGTGAGTTGGAGCGGATTCTCAGTCCGCTCCCTGATGCGTTCTACTATCATGTTGCTGTCAGCTTGTCTGCGATCGGTGATAAGCAAGCTGCGCAGCGCTATGCGAAAAGGTATCTGCAGGAAACAAAGCAGCAGCGGTATGCCAAGGAGGCACAATTGCTGTTGTGATCCTGCTCCCCGCATTGACTGGGTGTTACCGGCAGAAACTTTCCCGGGCTCCTTGCCTTGCTCTGCCGGGTGGAGATGTTTGTTGTCGAACTATCGGTTGAAGAAGCGTTTAGCTGCTCTGACTGGCTTCCAGTGCGATAGTGACTCATTCAGAAATTGCCTCGACCATCTCACTGTAATCCATGCGCACCTTCTTCTGGTGCGCGCTGTTGTCACTGGCGGATCGATAACCCAGCGCGACGACAACGGAACTTTCCAGGCCGCGTTCTTCCAGTCCCAGTACCTGATCATAGCCTTTCGGATCAAATCCGGTCATAGGACAGCTATCGATCTGCATGGAAGCGGCAGCCACGAGCAGGGTTCCCAATGCGATGTGAACTTGCTGGTGTGCCCAGGCCCGTTTCTCCGCCGGCGTTTTGGCAGCAAGCGCCTGTTTCATATGGTTGGCATAACCTTCGAGTTCACTCAGCGTTTGTCCGCGAATCTTCATGCATTGTTTAACATACCGATCGACAGTGGCGTTGCCGATGTCGGTATGGGCAGCGAATACCAACAGATGCGAGCAGGACACTACTTTCTGCTGTCCGTAGGAATGTGGCAGTAACGCCATCCGAGTGGACTCTGACTCGATCAGCAGCATTTTGTAAGGCTGCAGTCCATAGGATGATGCACTTTTGCGCGTCGCATCCAGTAACGCTTCGACCGCTTTTCCGTCCAGCGTTCTGGGTGAAAATTCCCGGACGGCGTAGCGCCAGTCCAGGACCTGGTGAATATTCATTTCTGCTTGCTCCTGATGCTGATTGTCGAGTCGTTGCGGCCTATTTGGATGCGGCATACGGGATGGCAATAGGGCGCAGTGGGGCAGCGTCGGCGCCTCGGAGCTTCAGTGGCGTTCCGATGAATGCAAAGTGATACACGCGATCCGCCGCCAGTTGTTCCAGATTCACCAGCTCCATGATCGTGACACCCTGTTGCGCCAGCAAATAGGTGTGGATCGGCACATAGTTGTTGGCATCTTCCGACGGAAACGCTTCAAAACTGAGATTGTCAGCGCCGATGGACAGAACCTGCTTTTCCTCCGCAAGAAACCGGGCAGCGTCCATGCCCAATCCGGGAGCGTTATCCATGTATTGATGAGCATTGGCGTAGTGACGCATGCGCCCGGTGCGGATCAGTACCACATCGCCAGCCCGAATGGCTGTGTCCTGGGCTTTCAGGGTGTGTTCAATGTCCTGTCGGGTAATCCGGTAGCCGGGGGGAAGTTCATCGAGTTGCTTGGCGGCCGGAATATCAAGTAATACGCCCCTGGCGATGATCGGCGGAATCTTTTCGGCACCGGTCTTCTTCCAGCCCCGGTCGCCCAGATGATGTTCAGCTGAAAAGTGGTTCCATATCTTGCCGTTGAGTCCGAAATGATTCAGCGCGTCGATGTGGGTACCCGTGTGGGAATACATCGAGAAGGCAGAACCGGAATAACTGACCCGGGCATTCTGCGAGTCACCTACTGAGAGCGGATCATCGACGATCGTGCCCCTGGGCGTATGGGTCATCCAGAGCTGGAAATGCGGGTCGCCTGCGGCCTGCCAGCTTGGCATGCCAATGAAATATTCCACGCTGAGGTCGTAGGTGGTGGCGGGATTCAGATTCGCTAGTGCCGAGCGTCGGGATTCAGGCGTGATGAGGTTCAGACGCCCGATTTCGTCATCCGGACCCCAGGGGCTGGAGGCGACGTCTGCTGCAAACGTCGGTTGCGAAAAGCTGGTCAGGTTTAACGCGCAAGAAAATACGATAGCGATACTCCGGTACATGGTGATGTCTCCTGTTGATTGGAGTCATCACTGTAGGGGATCGCATCAACATGAAAAACGCATGCGCGGGAACAAGATTCTTTCCATATCGGAAAAACACGTCGAACCTGGACTTATATGAGTGTCGATATCACTCCCAGAATGATTTGCGACTCAGATACTCTTCCAGATAGGCAACAAGTAGCCGCACCTTGGCGGGTTGCTTGCGGCCGGGCGGGAACAAGGCGAATACCGTGTACGGTTTGGCGGGAAAGTCTGCCAGCAGGCGGGTGAGCTGGTGGTTTTCAACATCCGCTTCCACCAGAAAGCGCGGGATGAAGCCGACGCCGGCTCCTGCGATCAGGCATTGTCGAATGGCCAAGCTGTTGTCGGTTCGGAAGTTTCCTGACACGGTGACTTCCTGATTACCCAGTTCCCAGACGTGTGGCCGATCGTGCAGCGTGTACAGCAAACAGTTGTGATGGATCAGATCGGAGGGATGTCGAATTTCACCTGCGCTGGCAAGATAGGATGGCGCAGCACAGACCACATTGCTCGATTGGCGCAAAGCGCGGGCCTGCAAGCTGGAATCCGCCAGTGAGCGACGCACCCGAATGGCAACATCCACGCCCTGTTCCACCAGATCAACCAGACGATCGCTGAACTGAAGGTCAATTTCGACATCAGGATAGCAACGCAGAAAGCCCTCGACGGCCTCGGTAAGATGCGCCAGTCCGAACGACATGGGACATTCAGTCGAATGGTGCCTTTGGGCGTAGTCTGGTAACCCCGGGCCTCCAGCTCGGCATCTTCAAGGTCATCGAGTAATGCCTGTACCCGCTTCAGGTAAGTCAGCCCGGCGTCGCTGAGACTGAGTCGGCGCGTGGTTCGGTGAATCAGCCGGGTATCCAGTTCGCTTTCCAGAAACGCGATGTGCTTACTGACGGTGGCTGGTGTGATATCCAGATCATCGGCGGCCTGGGTAAAACTCTTCAATTCCGCGACCCGCCGAAAAATCTTCATGGCAACGAGCTTGTCGGTAGCCATGGGCTCCTCCTGATTATTGCTGATCTGGAAATAAAGTTGTTCGAGTCTAGCTAATTATCCGGGCAATAAAAACCGCCAGACTACGGGCAGATCAATCCAGCCGATACCCGGAGCGCCAGACCATGACCTCTATCCAGATCCAGCGGCAGCAGCCGTTTTCACCCGATATTCTGACGTGGGGGCTGCTCTTGCTCAACGGACTGCTGATTGCGCTCATGTTGGCGCTCGCCAAAACCGTTACGGCCCAGGGCATGCCGGCAGCAAGCTATGCATTCTGGCAGACACTCATTGCAGGAACGGTGTTGCTGGCGTTTGCGGTCGGCAGCAGGCAGCGCTTCAACCGGCGGCTGATCCCGTATTTTGTCATCAGCGGATTGACCGGCATTGCCATTCCCAATGTGATTGCTTTTCACCTGGTTACCCGGCTGGGGGCCGGGTTCACCGGCATCATGTATGCACTGCCACCGCTGTTTACGTTTCTGCTGGCGTTGACCATGGGGCTGGAAAAGCCTGTCTGGAACCGGTTTGCCGGGCTGGGCGTTGCGGTGTTGGCCTGTTCCTGGATGGTAGTACAACGTCATGCGGAAATGGGCGATGCGAGTCCGCTATGGTTTGTCCTGGGTCTGGTCATTCCCTTGATGCTGTCCATTGGCAATATCTATCGATCAATTGCGCTGGCCTGCGGATGCAAAGCCCGCAACACTGGCGGCGGGCACGCTGTTGACGAGCACGGCGGTACTGGCGGTGTTTGCGCAGTCCACAGGAACCGAACTGATACCGGATCTCATTAATACGAATATGCTGGCTGCAATGATCCTGCAGGGATTGCTCACTGCGCTGACCTATCTGTGCGCGTTTCAGTTGCAGAAGCGTTCCAATCCGGTGTTCTACAGCCAATTGGGGATTGTCGCTGCGCTTTTTGGCCTGATGATTGGCGTTCTGTGGTTCAATGAGTCCTACTCACCCGGTATCTGGATTGGCGCGCTGATCGTTCTGCTGGGATTGAAACTGAGTGCACGATTAGCTACGCAGGAAAATCAGACATGACCAATGGATTCACGGCCAGAACCCTGGCCCTGGTAGCGGGCGGCAGTTACTGCATAATTTTTATTGCAGCCAGCTTTGCCAATTTTTATATGCTGGAATCGTTGATGGCTGATCCCTTGACAACCGTTCGACAAGACGCGATATGGATCAGAGCAGGCATTCTCGCGTTCATGATCACGGTGGTTTTCGATGTGGTAGTGGCGTGGGCGCTTTATGAATTATTCAAAGGGCATCCGCTAACCCTGTTGAGCACACTGTTCAGAATGATGCATGCCGCGATGATGGGCGTTGCCATTCATGCGCTGCCTGTGGTGTTGACGTTGACCAGCGCTGACGACATTCTGCAACAGATTGATATATTCAATTCGATTTGGCTGCTCGGGCTTTTCTTCTTTGGTATTCATATTGTGCTGTTGGGCAGCATCTTTTCCAGAGTGGGATTTGTCAGGCTCTTCCTGCTTGTCGCAGGTGTCATGTATATGGCGGATACTGTCGCGTATTTTGTGTTGCCAAATTATGAAGAATACGCATCCATCTTTCTTTTATTCGTCGCTGTTCCGGCTATTGTGGGGGAAATGTCCTTTGCGATCTGGCTGCTGGTGAAGGGCGGCACAGCGTTGCTCACGCATGTCCATGGCGATGATGAATGTCCGGATAATGTGGATGCTTGTGGGTGATAGCCGGATGGTAATGCTCATGCACATGCGGTTCTGTTCCGTCCCAGGGAAATCATGGGCGTGCTGATGATGTTCGTCGTGCACGTGGGCATGGGTGTGTGTCATGGGTTCATGGGTATGAGTGTGTTCCTATGCTTTTCGGTCAGGTGCAGCCACAGCCCCAGTGCCATCGCTGCAAAGCCGGCAATAAACAGAACGTTGGGGGATTCCTGCAGGATCAGCAGCGACAGGGTGGCACCGACAAATGGCGCCGATGAAAAGTACGCGCCGGTGCGCGCAGTGCCCAGATGCCGCAGCGCCAGCACGAACAGCACCAGACTTACGCCATAACCGAAAAATCCGACTAGTGTGGCCGAGAGTGCATCGGCAGTTGCTGGTAGTGCAGCGCCGGCCATCAGCGCCAGTGCAATATTGAATCCGCCGGCCACTAGGCCTTTTATGCTGGCGATCTGCATTGCGTCACTGGCGGATACCTTGCGGGTGAGATTGTTGTCGATACCCCAGCACAGACAGGCGCCTACAATGGCCAGTGCGCCCCATGCGCCGCCCGGTTCGGGGGCTTGATCCCAGGACAGCAGAATACTGCCAAATACGATGCTGACCATTCCCCAGAAAATGCGCCGATCGAAATTTTCCCGAAACACGAACCACGCCAGCAGTGCGGTAAAAACCCCTTCCAGATTCAGCAGCAGTGCCGCGCTGGAGCCGGGTGTGTACAGCAGGCCAAACATCAGCAGCGCGGGCCCAATGACACCACCAAACAGCACTGCGCCGGCAAACCAGGGCAGATCCTTGCGTGTCAGGTAAGCGTTGCTGGTTGAGGCTGACGTGCGCAGATGACGTATCGCCATGAGTATGGCCAGACCAATCCCACTGCCCAGATACAGTAATCCTGCCAGCAGTACCGGGTGGGAATGTTCAATCAGCAGTTTTGCAAACGGTGTGCTGGCGCCGAACAGAAGCGTTGCCAGCAGGGCGTAAAGGATGCCGGTGTTGATAGTCTTATCCTCTTTCAGCGTGTGGATGTCGGGTTGCCGCGCGTTTATTTTAATCGGTTATATACAGGCTTCCGGCATCATGACCGATTTCGGGTCATGCGTTCGAGTTTCAAGCTTATTCTGTTTCGCTCTATGATGATACGACGCAATCCTTCAAATTAGAATTAAAGGATAACGGATTGAATTCATTCATCCGCCACAACATGAATACCGCGTGTACAGGCAGGTACAACGCACTGGGGATGTCATGCAAGACGCGCGTTTATTGAAGGATCTGATCGAACACATGCCAGTGGGCGTTGTCGTTCACGGGCCTCAGTCGGAAATCATCTCGGCCAACCAGACAGCAGCGGATATTCTGGGGCTCAGCATTGACCAGATGCTGGGCAAAGTAGCGATTGACCCCGCCTGGCGATTCGAGGCCAGCGACGGCTCACCCATGGCGCTGGCGGACTATCCCGTCAACCGGGTGCTGGCCAGCAGGGCGTCGGTGCGCGATCTGGTGATCAAGGTGCATCGTCCGGTTACTCGCGATGTGGTATGGGTGGTTTGTAATGCCTTTCCGAGTATCGGTAGTGACGGTGCCGTGTTGCAGGTCATCACCTGTTTTACTGATGTGACAGCGCTGAAAGTTGCCGAGCAGGCACTGCAGGCATCGGAAGAGCGGCTGAATCTGGTGCTGAAAGGATCCAGTGATGCCCCCGGGATTGGGATCTGGTGGCGGGCACGATGTACTACTCGCCGCGCTGGTGGCAGATGATCGGCCGTGAGTTCAACGAGGTTGCGCCTACGCCGGATCTGTGGATATCGTGGTTGCATCCGGATGACGGCAAGCGCGTGCAGGGTCGCATGGACGAGTTGCTGACGGACCCGGCGATTACATCGTTTGAAGAAGAAGTTCAGCTCGCAAAACAATCCGGCGGTTATTTGCCGGTGCTGTGTCGTGGCTTCATCCTGCGCAATGCGGCAGGCATTCCGATTCGCTTGTCCGGTACCAATATGGACCTGACCGAACGCAAGCAGACGGAAGCCCGCATTCATCAGCTGGCCTATTTTGATGTGCTTACTGGCCTGCCGAACCGCACCATGCTGATCGAGCGGCTGAAGACTGCCATGGCAATGGCGCAACGTACTCGCCAGAAAGGTGCACTGCTGTTCATTGATCTGGATAATTTCAAATCATTGAATGATACCCTTGGTCATGATGTGGGTGACAAGCTGCTGAAAATGGTAGCGGGCCGCCTGCAACAATCCGTGCGCAAATCGGATCAGGTTGCCCGCCTGGGTGGCGACGAGTTCGTGGTGGTACTGGAAAATCTGGGTGAGGATCTGCAGGTTGCCGCGATCGAATCCGAAACGGCGGGGCAGAAGATCGTCACAGCATTGAACGAGTCATTCTACTTGTCGAATCAGCCGTTCCGTACCTCGCCCAGTATCGGCATCACCCTGTTCGATGAAGATTCCTGTGGTTGCGATGAATTGTTGAAACAGGCGGACGTGGCGATGTATCAGGCCAAGGCCGCTGGGCGCAATACGTTGCGCTTTTTTGATCCGAGCATGCAGGCCGAAGTGGATCAGCGCGTTGCCATGGAAAACGATTTGCGTGCTGCCTTGCAGAACGGCGAATTACGATTGCATTGTCAGCCCCAGGTGAATCACAAGGGTGAGCTGATTGGTGGCGAAGCCCTCGTGCGCTGGGATCATCCCGTGCGTGGAATGGTAACCCCGGATCAGTTTATTCCGCTGTCAGAAGCCACCGGGTTGATTCTGCCGCTGGGTGAATGGGTGCTGGAGAGCGCCTGTCGCACATTGGTACAGTGGGAACGCAAGGCCCGGCTCGCATCCATCCCCCTGTCAGTAAACATCAGCGTGCATCAGGTGCGGGACCCGGATTTTGTGTCGCGGGTAATGGCTATTCTGCAGCGCACTGGCGTGAATCCCGCGCGACTGCGGCTGGAGCTGACAGAAAGTCTGATGGCCGATAATGTCAACGATGTCATCACTAAAATGAATGCGTTGCGCGCCGAGGGTATCCGCTTTTCGCTCGATGATTTCGGCACCGGCTACTCGTCGCTGAGTTATCTGAAAAGGTTTCCGCTGGCGGAACTCAAGATTGACCGGACATTTACCCGGGATGTAATGACGGATCCGAATGATGTTGCGATCATCGAGATCATCATTGCGCTGGCGAAACAGCTGGGTCTTGATGTGGTGGCAGAAGGTGTTGAGACTGAAGCGCAATTCGAATTTCTGCTGAGTCGGCACTGTGGTGTGTTTCAGGGTTACCTGTTTGGTCGGCCGGTGCCTATCGAGCAGTTTGGCAACTGATCAATTGCTGTTTTTGTGTTTTGCTCATGCGCTTGATGACGTGTTCCCGCTGCGATGCAGTGCTACGGTTGGCGCAGGCTTCCTGGTACACCACCGCCACGGGTTCGTGCCCACGAAAATATTTTGCACCGCGCGCATTGGGCTTGCGTTCGAACATGTCGCGGTGTTGCCGGAAGCGCCGTTCCACATCAGTGGCAATGCCGGTATAGAACAGCTGGCCTGAGGTTTCTACGATATAGACGTACCAGGTGGTCGAGGCGGTCATGCACAACGGCTCAATCGATATGGCACTGATCCTGATACAGTCCGGCGATGCCTTTGTAGAACTGGCGTATTTCAGCAATATCCTTGTCGACATCGCCGGTGGGATAGAAGGTGGGGCCAAAGCCGCCCACTTTGCGCTGGTAATCCAGAAAACCCAATGCAATCGGGACGTTGGCGCCGTGGGCAATGTGGTAGAAACCGGTTTTCCATTTGTCGACCCGGGAGCGGGTGCCTTCCGGTGGAATGGCGATCACCAGTTCATCGTTCTCGTTGAAGGCATCCACCAGTTGCTGCACCAGATTACTGGAAGCCGAGCGGTTGACGGCGATGCCACCAAGCCAGCGCATGATGGGGCCGGCAGGGCCCTTGAACAGTGAATCCTTGCCCATCCAGAAGATGTCGAATTTGAACAGGAACGCCATCGCCAGGGTGATGGGAAAGTCCCAGTTCGAGGTGTGTGGTACGGCAATCAGCACGTATTTCTTTTCGATCGGCGGCTGCCCTGTCAGTTTCCAGCCGGCCAGTTTGAGTCCGGCCCAGGAAATGGCGGTGAGTATCTGCTTGACGATCGGGGTGTTGTAGACGGTGCGACGCACGGGGAGTCCTTGGCAGGTAACAGGATGGCGATGGGGGCGCGAAGATTACCATAAGCATAGTCTGTGATCCCAACCTCAGTGAAAATCTCGCGAGTGGGTATCCAGATCCCCCAGCAGCGGCGTGATGTCTTCCAGATGACCGGCGATGATGTGGATGACATCACCTTCCTTTTCGACCACGCCTTTCACCCGTAACAGCCGTGCGTGCAGGACCTGGGCGCGGTAGCGCGTCACCAGATCGGCCCATACCACGATATTGCTGTTGCCGGTTTCATCTTCGAGAGTCAGAAACACGACGCCGGTGGCGGTGCCGGGACGCTGGCGGCCGGTGACGATGCCGGCGATTTTGACGAACTGTTTATGGCGCAGCGAAGGCAGGTCGCGGTGGCGTTTGCAGCCGCGCAGCGCGGGATGCTGGCGCAGCAGTGCCATGGGGTGGGGGCCCAGGGTCAGGCCGGTGCTGCGATAGTCTTCGGCCAGGCTCTGGGCGGCGCTGGGGGCCGGCAGCTGCACCGGGGTTTCCTGCTGCTGTTCCTGACGCACCAGTGGGGATTCGTGCTGCAGGCCCTGCATGTCCCAGCGTGCCTGAAACCGGTGGGCACTGAGGGAGCGCAGGGCGTTGGCATGGGCCAGGGCATCGCTGTCGGTTTTGGTGAGCGGACAGCGCCGGGTGAAGTCGGCCAGTGAGGCAAAGGGTCGTCGACGGCGTTGCTGCAGAATGCGCGTGGCGCCGGCGTGGGATAGCTGGTTCACCAGCCGCAGGCCCAGACGGATGGCGGGCTGCTGCTGCGGGTGCAGCGTCATGGCATCGGTTTCCAGGGTGTGGTCCCAGTCGCTGTGGCAGACATCGATGGGGCGCACCTCGATACCGTGGCGCTGAACGTCCTGGATCAGTTGCGACGGTGAATAGAATCCCATGGGTTGCGCGTTGAGCAGGCCACAACAGAATGCCGCCGGTTCATGGCATTTCAGCCAGGCTGTCACGTACACCAGCAGGGCAAAACTGGCGGCATGGGATTCGGGAAAGCCGTATTCACCAAAGCCGCGGATCTGGGCAAGGATGCGCTGGATGAAATCAGCGGAATAGCCGCGCTCGCGCATGCCGGCGGCCAGTTTCTGTTCGTAGGGTTCGAGTCCGCCCTTGCGTTTCCACGCGGCCATGGCACGGCGCAGACGATCGGCTTCACCACCACTGAAACCGGCGGCGACCATGGCGAGTTTGATCACCTGTTCCTGAAAAATCGGAATGCCGAGGGTGCGTTTGAGGATGGCTTCGATGTCCCGGCTTTCGTAGGTGACCGGTTCCAGTCCCTGACGCCGGCGCAAATAGGGATGCACCATGTCGCCCTGGATGGGGCCGGGGCGGATGATCGCCACTTCGATCACCAGATCGTAAAAAGTGGCGGGTTTGAGGCGGGGCAGCATGGCCATCTGGGCCCGGGATTCCACCTGGAACACGCCGACGCTGTCGCCCTGCTGCAGCATGCGATAGGTGGCGGGATCTTCGGCGGGCAGGCTGGCCATGGTCCAGCGCTGGCCACGTACCTGTTCGATCAGATGGAAGCTGTTGCGGATGGCGGTCAGCATGCCGAGCGCGAGCACGTCGATTTTCATCAGGCCGAGGGCTTCGATATCGTCTTTGTCCCACTGCACGACGGTGCGATCGTCCATGCTGGCGTTTTCAATGGGCACCAGCTGATCCAGCGGCCCGGCGGAAATGATGAAGCCGCCCACGTGCTGGGACAGATGGCGGGGAAAGCCCAGCAGTGTGTCCACCAGCCATTTGAACTGGCGCAGGCGCCGATTGCGGGCATCGAGCCCCAGGGCCTGCAATTGTTCGGGCAGCTGGTCACGCTTTTCCCACCAGGACAGATTTTTGGAAAGCTGGTCCAGCAGGGTCTGATCGAATCCCAGCGCCTTGCCCACATCGCGAATCGCACCCTTGAGCCGGTAGGTGCTGACGGCGGCGGTCAGCGCTGCACGCTGGCGGCCGTATTTGCGGTAGATGAACTGGATGACTTCTTCGCGGCGTTCGTGTTCGAAATCTACGTCGATATCCGGCGGTTCGTTGCGTTCTTTCGAAATGAAACGTTCGAACAGTAAATTGCCGTGCGCCGGATCGACTTCGGTGATGAACAGACAGAAACACACCACGGAGTTGGCGGCTGAGCCGCGCCCCTGGCAGAGAATGCGCTGGCTGCGGGCGAACTGCACGATGTCATATACGGTAAGAAAATACTGTTCGCAGCGCAGTTCGTGGATGATCTGCAGTTCTTTTTCGATCAGCGCGCGGATCGCTGGTGTGATGCCACCAGGCCAGCGTTGTTGGGCACCGGCTTCGACCAGTTCGCGCAGGTAGCTGGTGGCGTTATGGCCCGGTGGCACGACTTCGGCAGGATACTCGTATTTTAATTCATCCAGTGAAAACGTGCAGCGCCGGGCGATCACCAGGGTTTGCGCCAGTGCGTCGGCGGGAAACAGTGTCTGCAGTTCCGGCAGCGGGCGCAGATGGCGTTCGCGGTTGGCCTGCAAGGCAAAACCGGCGGATGACAGTGGCACATTCAGGCGGATCGCCGTCAGAACATCCTGCAGCGGCTGGCGTTCCGGCACATGGCACAGCACGCCACCGCAGGCGACGATGGGGAGTGAGTATTGCCGTGCCAGCGCGGTGCTGGCCTGCGCGATGCTGTCGTCATGGCCGTCGCGCTGCTGTGTCAGTCCGATCCAGAGGCGGCCAGCAGTGAGGCGCATCAGTTGTTCGCAGGCCTGCGCACTCGCAGGTTTTTCACTGGTGTGTGAATCCAGCAGACAAGTGGCCTGCTCAAGGCTGGGCAACCAGATGAACAGGCAGGCATCGGTGGCCGCTTCCAGATCGCTGATGCGCAGACAGTAGTGGCCTTTTTCGCTGCGGCGGCGGGCGCGGGTGATCAGGGTGCAGAGCTGGCCGTAGGCATTGCGATCCGGAGCCAGCACAATGCACTGCACGCCTTCTTCGCTGGTGATGACGCTGCCGATCAGCAGGGCGGGTAGCGGTAGCTGCGGCTGTTCCTCTGCCAGTTTGCGCCGTTCCACATGGGCCCGCACCACCCCGGCCACGGAACATTCGTCGGTGATGGCGATGGCCTGATAACCGAGCACGGCCGCCTGGCGCAGCAGTTCTTCCGGATGGGAAGCGCCGCATAAAAACGAAAAATTGGATTGGCAGAACAGTTCGGCGTACATGGTTCATACCCCGAACACGCCGTGCAGATACCAGCTGCCATCGCCGCGATCCCGGTAAATCCACAACTGGCGTCCGCTGGGTTGGCGTGCCACGTAATAGTCGCGATTCACGGCTTGTCCGTCCCACCAGCCGCTGTGAATGCGCTCCGGCCCGGTCAGCAGTTGCAGGTGTCCTTCCAGCATCGGCATGTCTTTTTTCTGCGTCAGGCGCTGGGGTGATCGCAGCAGCCAGACCGGTCGCCGCTGGGCGGGATGCTGGGCAGCCTTGCCCGTGCCTGGCACCACGCCGGTCCAGGCATATTCCGGCCGGTGATCTGCCACCGCTGCGAGCCCCTGCACGTTGTCGTTACCCAGCCGTGCTTTCAGCTTGTCGATCAACTGATAGCGGCTGAGCTGGTCACTGCGCCAGGGTGTCAGCAGATCCCCCTGACCTTGCGGCAGCGGTACCAGATCGGTCACCTGCAGCTGCACGCCCACCACGGGCGCCGGCAGCCGGGTTTGTGCCAGGCGCAGCTGCAGCAATGGCAGGATGTCGCTGCTGCGGTAGACGGGGGATGACAGCGCCACCGACCATGGCATTGCCTGTCCAGTGCGCAGCTGCCAGCGGAAATCCAGTTGCGTGGTGGCGCAGTGGCGGGCACAGAGGAAATCCGCCAGCCGGCTGACCAGATTGCGCAGGGGGAACAGCAGCGGGTCGGTGCTTTCCACGTCCTGCAGAAAATCCAGCCGGGCGGAAAACTGTTCCGGTAGTTGCCAGTGGGTCAGCAGATCGGGCGTTTCCCCGGTCAGCTGTTTCAGATAGGTCACCAGCGGTGTGCCAAAGCGTTTGCCCAGTGCATCCCGCGGCAATGCCAGCAGCTGGGCAAGGGTAGTGATCCCCATGCCGCGTAATTGCGCTGCCAGTGGCGTGTCGATCGCCAGCCACTCCACACTCAGATCCTGCAGTTCGGAAACGCTGAAAAAATAGGGCTGATCGCAGGGCGGATGGGCCTGCGCCGCCAGCACCGCGGCCTGGGCGGTATCGCAGAAGGCGAGGGTGAACGGCCGGTAGCCCGCTGGCAGCTGCGCGATCATGCGTTGGGCCAGTGGCTGGCGGCCACCAAACAGGTTGAGACTGCGACTGACTTCCAGCACCAGGCTGGCCGGGTGGCACTGGATATGGGGCGTGAACTGATAGGCCCAGTGCCCCAGCTGCTGCAGCGCCGCGTGCTCGGCGTCTTCGTTGCGGGGCACGCAGGTCAGGCCGTCCACCAGCCCCTGGGCGGTGGGAATCGTCATCCCCGGCACGACCCCGGCGTGGTGGGCGCTGGCATTGCACAGATAGACCAGCCGGCGCTGGCGCCGGGTGACTTCGATGACCAGTGGGCGTTCGCAGGGGAGCCCCTGCTCCACCAGGTTCAAGGCCAGTGCCGGAAAATGCAGACAGACCCACAGCATGTCAGACCCCTGGCGATCCCGGCGTGTGCCAGAGGAGGCGGTGAGGGCCGTGCGGAACGGTCTCTGCCGGGGTAGGGGTGGCGGTGGCGACATCGGGTGGCGCCGCGGCCAGCACCGAGCCTGCACCCATGGGCATCGGCTCCTGGGGTGTTTTCAGGGTGAGCCAGTCGGAACCCCAGCCGCCCCGGCGTTTCAGCACCCGCACCTGCAGGCTCTGCTGACGGGCAGCCAGTTCCAGCCGTAGTGGCGCCGGCGAGGGCTGCTGGGCGCAGGCTTGCGGCCGCAGCAGCAAGCCCAGCGCCGAACCTTTCTGCGCCGCCAGATGCAGACGGCGGATCTGGTGCGGCTGCAACCGGGCCGGCCAGGCCTGGACAATACTGCAGCTGCCGGATGCCAGACACTGCTCCATGGCCCACAGCACATCCTTGTCATGACGGCAGTTCAGCAGCAATGCCTGCCCGACCGCTACACCCTGCTGTCCCAGCGCTGGGGCATAGGGCAGCCAGGGCGGATTGATCCACACCTGCCAGCGCTCCTGCGTGCCCAGCTGCCGCAGCAGCGGCGCCACCAGATCCGCATCGCCGCCAAACTCCGGGCAGAGCAGCTCCACAAGGCCATCCTGGGGCCAGCCGCCATCTGGCAGCGCTTCATCCAGCCGGGCAAAACCGCTGGGAATGCCCTGGCGCCCCTGCTCGCGGCACGCCGCAGCCCGTAGCGCGTCGGCGGCGCGCCAGAGGGCAGGGTGCTGGATCGGCAGGTCGGGCATGGGGGAACACCGAGGTTACGCTATACTGTAAATATATACAGTATAGCGTAACCCTCAAGCCGGCAACCCCGATTTACCCGGCTGGCCTGTGGCAACTGCCTGATCCTTGTGGTCAGGTGATTGAATTTACGGTAAGAAATATTTTGGCAGTGATGGACGGACGAGATAAGTGGCCGGCGTGCAATCGCAGGCGCGCGGCGTATGGGAACAGGACCGTTAGCGGACTTCTGTGCTAGCGTGGCGCGGACTACAACAAAAAAAAGAGGGACATCGTCATGCTGCGGCATCCTGGATGGAAAATGTTGGCGTTACTGATGGCATTGGTCGGGCCGTCAGGCTGTGACAAGATCCGTGATTTGCCCGTGGGCAATGCCTACACGGCAAAACATCTGTGCTCAGGCATTTTCAACACGGGACTGGACCCGGCGCTGGTGCGGGACCAGTTCATCGCGCCGAAAGTGCAACCGTTACCCTTCTTTTGGAACATCGACATCGATGAGCAACAGAAAATTGTCACGGTGGGTGATGTGGTGTTCGGCTCGCGCTTTGCCGCGACGGCGGTGCATCGTGACAACATTGGTTGCACCTTGCTGTCGGAACAGAAGATCCCCGGTGCCCTGGATATTGCCCTGACCCGGGTGGCGCCGGTGCCGGTTGAACCGCTGCCGGACGAACCCTGGCCCTATGGCCGTGGTGGCCTGGCCAATCCATTGCCTGCCGATATCGATTACGCCCAACTGCAGGCGGCGGTTGCCAGCGCATTTACCGAAAACCGCGATGGGCCACGCAACACCACGTCGCTGCTCGTGGTTCATCGGGGCCAGCTGATTGCCGAACAGTATGCCTTGGGCGTGTCCGCAGAAAGCCCGGTGCTGGGCTGGTCCATGACCAAAACGGTGACGGCGATGCTGATCGGTCTGCTGGTGGACCGGGGTGTGCTGGATCTGCAGCAGACCAGCCTGTTTCCGGAATGGCAGAACGACGAACGTGCAAGCATTCGTCTTGTGGACATTCTGCAGATGGCGTCGGGATTGCAGTTCAATGAAGATTATCTGGGATTATCCGATGCGTCGGCCATGCTGAACCTGAAAGCCGACATGGCAGCGTTTGCCAGAGCCAAGCCACTGGCCGCAACGCCTGGCACCCGTTTCAATTATGCGACGGGCGATACCCTGATGCTCAGCAAACTGGTGCGTGATGCTGCCGGTGGCGATCTGCAATCCAGTTACGATTTCTATCAGCGCTCACTGTTTCACAAGCTGGATATTCATTCCGCCTTTATTGAGTTCGATGCCAGCGGCACCTTTGTGGGTGGCGCCTACGGTTATATGACGCCGCGAGACTGGGCGCGTCTGGGCCTGTTCTATCTCAACGGCGGACGCTGGAAAGATCAGCAGATACTGTCGCCGCAGTGGATGGAATTCGCGTTGACGCCATCGCCGTCGGCAGATTTTTACGCTGCGCAACTGTGGATCAATAGCAACGGTTTCGAATGGCCTGGGCTGCCCAGCCAGCTCTATCATTTCAACGGCCATCAGGGGCAACTGGTGCTGATCCTGCCGGAACACGATCTGGTGATCGTGCGCACGGGTGTGACCGAAGATGAAGGCAACGTTGGCGAAGAGGAGTTTGTAAACGGGATTCTGGCGGCGCTGCCCTGACCGGGAGCGCCTAGCGCTTGATGGCCAGTACGCCGTCACCAATGATCTCGGTGGAAAAGCCGGCGTTGCGTAAACGCTTGGCGACTTCGTTCGGCACATCGCGTCCACTGGTGAGTTTGTTGGGGGTGCCGGTGTAGTGAAACAACCGGCCCTTGCGCTTCAGCACGCGCGCCAGCTGATCGTAGAACATTTGGGAATACAGTTCCCCGGCGATACCAAAGCGGGGCGGGTCGTGCAGGATGGCATCGAAGCTGGCGTCCGGCAGTTCGCCAATCCGCTTTGAACTGTCGTCGTTGATCAGTTCGAAACGTCCACCGGCCTGGGGCGACCACGGATTGTGGCTGCGCAACCAGATCACGTCGGGATTTTTTTCAAACGAGACGATACGTTGCGCGTTGCCCTGCAGACACCAGGCTGCAAAATAACCCAGGCCACCACAGGTATCCAGAATCTGTTTGCCGGCCGGCTGAATCAGCGCCACCTTGCGCTGGGCATCTTCGTAGGGGGAAAGCTGGGCGCTGGGCAGCATCTTGATGCCATCGATTTCAAACGTGGGTGCACCCCAGTCTGTCGGCACCAGCTTGATCAGGGAACCCTGGTAACGGGATACCGGTTCGAACGCTTCCCCATCCCAGTAATAGATCGTGCGTTCCTTGCATTTACGCATGAACGGATAGCGCTGGCCGGCAACGCTCCAGCCATCGCTATCCACATCAACCGCCGTGAGGCTGCGGCCAAGATCCAGTGAACATTCGACGCGCCCGCGGGCGGAAATCAGGATTTGATGAACGGCAAGGGTGAGCAGTGGGGTCATGGGTTTCCGTTGGGTACTGGTTGCTGAACAACACGTATGGGTGATGGCTGGATGCGCCCCAGGGTCAGCGGCGGCGCCTGCGTCCGGATGGTGGGCTGTCCGGTGGCGGAGTGTCCTGCGCCGGGGCTTCCGGAGGGTTCAGCGCCATGCTGACGGCGGAATTCCCCATGGCCACCCAGAACCGCGCCACATAATCCACAAACGCATCCAGCGACAGATCCAGCTTGCCGTCGATCCAGTCCAGAATGCTTTCCACCGTGCCGCCAATCAGCAGCGACGATGTCAGCCGGGCCAGCGTGCGGTGTTGGCTAGTCACCGTCACGGGATGCGGCTGGGGCTGGTGATATTCCAGGCCAAAGTTCGACAGGGTCTGGCCCAGCTGGCTGACGACAAGATCCCGGTGGGCACGGGCGCGCGGATTGTCACTGGCCTTGCTGAACAGGACCTGGGCCCGGCGCGGATCGTTCACCAGCCAGCTGATACAGGCCTTCAGCACATGGCGGGCGAGCTTTTCGGTATCCAGCCGGTTCATCTGGGCCTCGCTCAGTGCCTTCCACCCGGTGGCCAGCAGCTGGGATGTAAGGTCGTCGACAACGGCGGCCTCGACTTCCGCAAGATCCTGAAAACTCTCGTAGAAATAGCGCTTGTTGAGGCTGACCTCGCGGCACAGCTGGGCGATGGACGTCTGACGCCAGGTGTCGGCAGCCAGCAGTTCGAAGGCCTTGTCCACCAGTTGGCGGCGACGGGCTTCGATCCGCTGTTCGGCGGACTCGCCCAGAAAAGGTCGGACAGGTTGGGACATGGTGAATCTCGTCTGGATGGGATTGGGCGCAGGTTAGCGACTGGTGCCATGGCGTGCAACACGGGTGTTGACCTGCCACGGCCGGTCACCTTATTCTAGGTACAGCGCGGTACCTAGAATAGACCGTTTCCCATCATCTGTAACCGGAGATTGCCCGTGAGTGTTGCCAACGCCGTTAAAACACCGTCCCAAACCATCGCAAACCCCAGCCGGCCTGAGTCGGATTCAGAGCGCCTGCAGCGTTTGCGCAAGCTGAGCGAAGCAAACCCCGGCCAGGCAAAGGATCAGACCTGGGCGTGGCTGCGTGAACTGCAGGACCCTTCCCAGCACTACCGCCTGTCGTGGGTGTTTGCCCAGGGTTCTGCACCAGAAGCCCCGGAGGGTGATTGCGAAGGCATCGTGATGAATCTGTATGGCGCGTTGTGGCTGAACGGTATGGACAAACTGGTGCGGCTCGGCCAGTTGCTGGGTGGTATTGGCTGGACTGGCAAAACCTTCAATCGCAAGGCGGGCACCGGCTACAACCGGCTGACGACATCCAGCCGTTTTGCCGCCATGCTGACGATGCCCGGCTACAAATTTGAAACCATCAACAACGAACTGATCGGCTTCCATTTTTTTCATGCCATCGAAAACTCGCCGCTGCCGCCCCATGCGCTGGTGCGTTCCATCAAGTATGACGCGCCGGTGCATGCCAATCCGTTGGTGCTGCCACGTACCCGCGATGAGCTGGTAGAAATTGTGCCTGGCGTCTATCTGGGGCGTGCGCTGTTAAGAGGTTCCCATGACTGGAAAGTAGTGGGCTACTTCGGCTTGCGCTATCCCAAGGGAGGTCAGTGACATGGCAGTCAATCTGCGGGGTGCGGTGGCGTGCGTGACCGGCGGTGGCAGAGGCATTGGTGCAGCAACCGCCCGTGCGCTGGCGCAAGCGGGCGCGCAGGTGGTGATCGGCGATCTCGATATTGAACACGCAACGGCGGTGGCCGCGGACATTGGACCGACGGCACTGGCAGTGCAACTGGATGTAGCTGATCCGGAATCGTTTGGCGCCTTTATCGCACGGGCGAATGCGATCGGCCCGATCAGCGTACTGGTGAACAACGCCGGCATCCAGCGCACCGGTGCCTTTGTGGAACAGCGTCTGGACAGCCAGCTGCGCGAGATCGCCATCAATCTGGGTGGCGTGATCATCGGCATGCAACTGGTATTGCCGGATATGCTGGCGCGTGATTGTGGCCATATCGTGAACGTTGCGTCGATGGCGGGCAAGATGAGCGTGCCGGGTGCAGCGGTTTATACCGCCAGCAAATTCGGCGTGGCGAGTCTGTCCCGCGCCGTGCGTGCAGAGATTGTGGATTCTGCAGTGACCATTACCACGATTCTGCCGTCTGCAGTGCAGACCGAATTGACGGCCGGACTGGATATCAGCGGCGTGCCCAAGGCATCCCCTGAAGACATCGCCGCGGAAATCGTTGCGTCCTGCAAGCACGGTCAGGCGGAAATCACCATGCCGAAATGGCTGGCGCCCATCGGTGCAGTGGAACACGTACTGCCGGAACGCATGGGTGAATATGTGAAACGTCTGCTGGGAGCGCAAAAGCGCATCACGGCGGATCACGAAAAAACCCGCGCCTATCAGGAGCGGACATCGCGTTCATAAATCCGGCTGCAGTGACGGATTCGCGGGCATCCTGCAGTGTGGATGCCCGCGTTTTTTTATGTGCGGACGAAGCGGTCGATAATACCCTGAAACAGTCGCTGTGCCGGTGCGCTGAACACGTTGTTCATCAGGCCGCGATAGGCGCCTTCGCTCAGCAGCCGGCGAGCACTCAGGGTGAGATGCGCATCGATGCCGACCACATAGCGCAGACGTTTGCTGTCGTCGGTAGCGGCTTTCCAGATGGTATTCGCCACATCTTCCGGCCGGGTGGCGATTATGCCTGCCGCGTTGTCAATCAGATCCAGCACCGGCTGGCCATAGTTATCATAGTCGTTCACGCCGGTTGCATTGGTGCGGTCGGTGGAACGCCCCCAGAACTCGGTCCTGACGATACCAGGTTCAATGATCTTCACCCGAATACCGTGGCTGGCGAGTTCGTACTGCAGTGATTCACTGAAGCCTTCCACTGCCCACTTGCTGGCGTGATAGACGCTGTACATGGGGAAAATCGAGCGGCCGGCAAAACTTGCCACATTGATGATCAGTCCTTGCTGACGCGCGCGCAGATGTGGCAGTGCACATCGGATCACCGCCATCAGTCCAAAGACATTGGTGTGGAACTGGCGTTCGATCTGTTCCTGCGTGAAGGATTCAAATGCGCCAATCAAACCATAGCCGGCATTGTTGAGAATCACATCGATGGCGCCGAACTGGTCGATGGTGGCGCTGACGGCGCCGTCGATGCTGGCGGTGTCGGTGACATCGAGGGCCGGGCAGATCACATTGGGCAACTGACGCAGTGTGGTGTCCTTGTGGGGTGAACGCATGGTGGCAGCGACGTTCCAGCCCTGGCGTTGAAACAGCAATGCTGCCTGTTGACCAATACCGCTGGAGGCACCGGTGATCAGAATAGTTTTGCGCATGTTCGTTTTCCGCGAGCCGATGGAGTGGATTTTGTTGGTACAGAACAGTACCAAGAGTGGTCGTCGTCAGCAAGTGGCTTGCGGGAAGAAAAGGCTGGCCTAGGTGGCAGCGAAACAAAAACCCCGCCACAGGGGCGGGGTCGGGTAGTGCGGCGCAGCGGTGGCTAGCGATGGTGCCTGTAGTAACCGCGGCCCATGCCTAACGCACGCTTCCAGTGGCCCAGATCCAGAAACACGGTTTCCCCGGTGGCATCATCAACGCCGTCGTTGTCGGTGACGATGTACAGGCTGCCATCGGCGGCCACGGCCACACCTTCCAGCTTCTCGGCGGTCCAGATGCTGGCTTTCTGCAGATCCGGCAGCACATCACGCAGCAGGGTTTTTTCGAGGGTCGCCAGTGGCTGGCCATAGGGGCGGAAATCAGCCGTTGCCAGATCCACACCGTAGATGGCCTTGAGTTCCGCCACCGGGCCGGTGCTGCTGCCCCAGCCCTTGTCGCGCTCGACCACCGCAAAGGTGCCGTTGGGCAGCAGGGTCAGTTCGGACAGGCCTATCCAGTCGCCGTTGCCCTGTGCCTGCAGCGGATAGTGCACGAAGGTCCACTCGCCGGTGGCAACATCGTAGCGGCCGATCTTGGTGTTCACCTGATCGGTATCGCCTTCTTTGGGCCAGGCGCGCTGGATCGCGACATAGACCACTTCCTTGCCGGCCTCACCGGTGATGGCGATGCCTTCGATGCCATTGCTGCGACGCTGGTCCACCAGCTCCGCCGGCAGGGTGATTTCCTTCAACACGGAACCGTCGGCAGCCACCTGCAGTACCAGGTTGGGCAGGCTGCTGGCATTGCCTTCGCTCCCCAGCCAGAAGCTGCCATCGGGGCCTTGCGCGATACCTTCCAGATCCAGTCCGGCTGAGGCACCTTTCACTGCGATGCGCTCGACGATTTTCGCAGGCTTGTTACGCACATCGATTTTGTAGATGAACGCGTCGGCCAAAAACGAATCGCTGACGGCGTAGAGTGTGCCGGCATCCCGTTGGTCGCCCACCATGCCGGACAGCGCGACCCACGGAATCGGTGCGCCATCGACATAAGCAGATTCGATCATCGGATACGCCGCCGGGCCAAAGCTGTTTTGGAAAATATTGAGCATGGTGGGGATGCCGGCGCCAGTTTCGTCGGTTTCTGTGGACGCAACGAACAGCCCCTTGCGGGTGACCACTTTCAGACCTTCCGGACCGATACCGGTGGGCAGGATCTGCAGCGGTTTGGGATAGCCGCTGGTGACGTCATAGACACCCACGGCATTGCAGCGCTCGGAACCCACAAACAGCAAGGTGCGGTAGCCAAAGCGGCCGGCCTCGATGCCTTCCGGTTCGCAGCCTTTGTTTTCGGAACGGTCTTCGTTGTAATGACCGGCGGATGCCAGCCAGTGTTCGAAGGATTCTGCCGACTCATAATGTACGGTGCCATCCTGATGGAACAGGGTGAAGCTGCGGCTGCCACCTTCCTCGCCGTACTCGTCTTCGTAATCACCTTCGTTCGCAGTAGCAAACACATCGTTGCTGATCCAGGTCACCGCATCCGGTTCACGCCGTTTGGTGATGGTGGAATCGAAGTTGATGGCGTCTTCTTCATTGGTGTCCACGTTCTGCAGGGTCACGCTGCCAGCGGGGAAGTGGCTGAGCGTTTTTCCGCTGACCAGATCAATCACCGCGAGATAATTGTTTTCCTGGAAGGTAACAACGGCTTCGTTCTGCTTGTTGATATCGACAAATTCCGGTTCCAGGTCGTTGCCGTTGGGTGCACTGGCGGCCACTGGCGACAGATCGGCGGCGCGGATTTTCCACTGCTGCGGCTGGCCTTTCATATCGACAATCAGCAGCGCACCGGTGGGTGCCTGAGGCAGCAAGCCGTCGTTGCTGTCTTCATCGCGTTCGTTTTCGATCACGATAGCTGCGCGACGATGATCCGGTGCCAGTGCCAGCGAGTCGGGCTGTCCGCCCAGATCATGTTCGGCCACAATCTGGCGGGAAAAACGGTTCACGACTACCAGCTTTCCACTGGGTTCGCTAAAGCTTGCCGAGGTGTTGACGCCAACCAGCACCAGCGAACCACGCACGATCAGGCTGGTCGGCTCGCCGTTCACTTTTACCGTGCCTTTGCCGGCGGGTTTGGCAGGATGGGTGATATCCACAAAGCCGATTTCACCCTTGCTGGCGTCGGTATACACCAGTTGACGGCCATCTGCTGATACATCGGTGATTTCCGCAACGCCTGAACCATTGCCAGCCATGACATCGAACGTGCTGAGATGTTTGAAATTAAGGGGTGAGTAACCACTGTGCGCCAGTGCGCTGTGGGAAACCGCCACTGACGTTGCGACCACCGTCGACAGCGCGAGCGCTCTCAGCGGCAGCTTGCACAAACCAGACACTTTCATGGAAAACTCCTAAAGGTATACAGATAAAAAAGGAAATAGATTGTTCGCCCCGGCATAAACAGGGATGAAAGGTAACCAGTTAGGATGACGCTTTTGTGAAAGCCGGATGAAGGCTGATCAGCGGTGTGGGTGGCAGAGTTGCTGATAGTGGGTAACGATTTCCCGGGTCTGGATATTGACGATGGGCTGGAACGCCATGGTGAAATCAAAACCAAGGTCAATACCGCGGGCGCACTCGGCGCAGCCCAGTGGGCGAAAATCGGGTTGAATCTTCATGCTGTAACCTGTTGCGACAGACGACGGACGCTGGTGAACACCGCTTGATAACCCAAGTGTAGATGGAAAGCCGGCCACCTGCCCAACCACCATGGCGCTAGTTCAAAGGGACGATGCCCCCATCGGTGTGGCTCGCGGTATGCTGTAAACCTTGCAGATCGTAAGGAGTAACCGATGGCCAATATTCATGGCGCAATGCTTGTGTGTGAAAAACGGATCCGGACCCGCTGGGAACAGCTGGCCGCCAATCGCGCCGAACTGGATGCACTGTGTGCCGACTCCGGCGGCAAGGCTCCAGCGGGTGCCCCATCATCCCCGGAGAAGCGTCAGCGTTTCGAGCAGCTGCTGGCAGACAACCGTACGCTGCTGCAGGAAATCGACAAGCAGTATCAGGCGCTGTTCCAGATCCGCAATCGCTGAACGCTTGACTCTGGACAAAGCTCCAGGGTGTTCAATGGTGACATCCACCCACAACCGGAAGGAGCACTACCATGAACGCTTGCGTCAGACTCCACTTCAGGGCCGAAATGGCGGCGGCGCGCCGGGCGCTTGCCTGCCGTGATTATGTCGTCGCATTTGCGCACCTGGAGCGCGCCCATATTCTTGGCCAGCGCTGGTTCTGGCCCCATACCGTTTCCCATGGGTGGATGTTGCGGGTCGGATGGCAGATGAAAGATCGCCGCGAAATTACCGGACAGCTGCTGCGACTGTTCCTGACGCCACTGGGACATCTGACCGGGCTCCTGCCGGTCGGCAATAATGGCCGTGCCAGTGTGAGTGCCTTTGCGCCCATGCCGGTGCCGGATGATCTGGCAGCGATACTGCAACATTCATGAGTTGATCCGCCGTTTGTTACCTGTCGCTTTATCTTTTCAGGGGAGTGTCATGGAAAAGTTCAAACAGCAATACGGCCCTTGGGCACTGATTACCGGGTCAGGCAATGGCCTCGGCGCGGAATTCGCACGCCAGCTGGCCGCCCAAGGTCTGCATCTGTTGCTGGTGGATCGTGACGCCGACGGGCTGCAGCGTGTTGCGCAGGAATTGCAGCAGCGTTTTTCGGTGGATGTCAGAACGGTTGCCGTCGATCTGGCGGCGCCTGATTTTCTGACCGCTATCATCGCTGCTGCAGACGGCATCGAAATAGGTCTGGTCGTCAACAATGCCGGCATCAGCCAGCTTGGCCTGTTCGACAGCAAGTCCATTGCCGATCATCTGGCGGTGGTGGATGTCAATGTGCGTGCGCCGCTGCAACTTACGCATCATTTTTTGCCGGCGATGAAACAGCGTGGCCGTGGTGGGCTGCTGTTCGTGTCATCGCTTTCCGCGCTGCAGGGAACGTCGTACGTTGCCAACTACGCCGCCACCAAGGCCTGGAATCTGATTTTCGCTGAAGGTTTGTGGGATGAATTGCGTGGCAGCGGGGTGGACGTGCTGGGCTACCTGGTGGGCTCGACGCGGACACCGGGTTTTGAACAATCCCGTCCACGACTGGAACGCGCACCGCTGGTCCAGGTGATGGAAATGCCGGACACGGTGCGGGGCGCGTTGGCCGCACTGGGACGTGGCCCTTCTGCAGTGGCCGGTCGCAACAATACGCTGGCGTCGGCGATCCTGTCGCGTCTGCTGCCACGGAAATGGGCGGTACGGCTGGTGTCGGGATCGACCCGGGCGATGTACGGCTGACGCTCCGCTAATCTGCAGCGGCGCCGTTCCAGCCAAAGGCGGTGGCAGTCACGGTGAGCGTGGCGGTCCCGCTGCGCAAACGTGCTTCGAGCCACGGCTGCAGCAACGGTAGCAGCCGCGGATACTGATGCAGCAGCGGCAGAGTCAACATGATGGTATCGTCGCGGTCATTTATCTTTACGGCATGTTCCGTCAATGCGGGTGGCCTGCTGATCTGCAGGTGCTGCAGTTCGATCGCGACACCGAACTGTGACATGGCCTGCAACTCGGTCAGCAATGTTTCAAGTTCACCCAGCAATGCTTCGCAGAACGAACGCACATGGTTGGTATTTTCCGTCAGCGCAAACACCAGCCGCAGCCCCTGGTGACGACACTCCGCACCATCCTCGGTAAAGTTCCAGTCGGGATTGATCATGGCTTGCGCCGGTTCTTCTGGCAGCGGCGCATCGGCTGCAGTCAGCGCGCTGCAATCCCGTGCATCGCAGAACAGCTCCAGCAGACGCTGCTCAAACGCCGCCTGCTGGCGGGCGCGGGGATAGGACAGCATGACCTGCTGATCACCGGTCTTGATAATCACATCGCCAGTGGCAGAAACACTGACGGCAACCTCCTGGCCCTGTTCAATCGCCAGTTTCAGTTGCATCAGCTGATCGGCGTAGCGTTCCACCGATCCCGACCAGCGCGTTTTCTTGCGCGCGTCTTCCCGATCATCGCTGCGGGCCAGCTGGGCTTCTTCCAGGTAGGCCTCGACGATCAGGGAAAGTCCCATCGCAGCAAAATCGCGGCGCCATTCCGCCGGTGCCATCGGCAACGCGGTGACCACTTCCTGAAACAGCGACGCCGATTGGGTAGCCTGCGCCGGTGAAACGGCGAAGCTCAGTACCAGTGCCAGAATGCAAACGAGGCTGCCCAATCGGTTCTCCTGTGGACGCTGCGCCAGTGGCAGCGGGGCCATTATACCGTCGCCACCTTCACCTTGCCCGCTTGACGCCAGCCCCGGTTCCGGACTATTTTGTATCGAACGTTACAAAACGAGATTTCCCCATGGCCCGACCCCGCCGTCAGGATGATACCGAACTGCTTGCTGCCGCCATGCAGCTGTTCTGGCGTAACGGCTATTCGACGACGGGCATTCGTGAACTGGAACAGGGGCTTGGCCTTCGTGCGCCGGCGCTGTATCACCGTTTTGGCTCGAAGGAACAGCTGTTTCTGGCGGCCCTGCAGCAGTATGTGGAGCAGATTATCGGCGCGCGCATCAAGCGTTATTTGCAACAGCAGGAGCAGCCGCTGACCGGTCTGCGGGCGTTCTTTGATACGACTTACGATTACGTTTCCGCAACCCAGCCACCCCTGGGATGCCTGGTATTGAATACGTCGCTGGAGGCGTTGAGCGCCGATCCGGCGGTAGCCAGCGAACTGGCCCAGGCTGCGCGCCGCGTACGCACGGCGATTCGCACGACGCTGCGCCGCGCCCAGGCACTGGGCCAGCTGGATCAGCACGCCAATGTCCGTGCCCTCACGGATACCCTTTACCTGGGATTGCAGGGCCTGCTGGTCACCAGCAAGCTGATCCGCGATCCCGCCCTGTTGCGCCGGCAGGTGGACAGCCTGTTCGCGTTACTGCCTGTCACCGCTGCCACCACCGAAGGAGCCCGCCCATGAAAGCGTTACGTACCCCGGATGAACGGTTTGCCAATCTGCCCGGCTTTCCGTTCCAGCCCCACTACCTGATGGTGGATGACACCGAAGGCGGCCAGCTGCGCATGCACTATCTCGACGAAGGCCCACGGGATGGCGAGGTGGTGTTGCTGCTGCATGGCGAGCCGTCCTGGTGTTATCTGTACCGCAAGATGATTCCGCTGCTGGTGGCGGCGGGCCATCGGGTGATCGCGCCGGACCTGATCGGCTTTGGCCGTTCCGACAAGCCGGCGGATCGCAATGATTACACCTATCAGCGCCATGTGGACTGGGTGCGCAGCGCTCTGCAGCAGCTGGCCCTGCGCGACATCACCCTGGTGTGCCAGGACTGGGGCGGGCTGATCGGCTTGCGTCTGGTAGGTGAACATCCGGACTGGTTTGCACGGGTGGTGGCGGCCAATACCATGCTGCCCACCGGGGATCATCATCCCGGCGAAGCATTCCTGAAATGGCAGGCGTTTTCCCAGTCGACGCCGGTGTTTGCGGTAGGCATGATCGTACAGGGTGGCTGCGCGGTAGCGATGGCCCCCGAGGTGCTGGCGGCCTACGACGCGCCGTTCCCCGATGAATCGTACAAGGAAGGCGCACGCCAGTTTCCCCTGCTGGTGCCGGTGCGGCCCGATGATCCGGCGTCGGCACCCAATCGCAAGGCGTGGGAAACCCTGATGGCGTTCAACAAACCGTTTCTGACTGCGTTCAGCGACAAGGACCCGATTACCCGCGCCGCCGCGCCGGTGATCCAGAAACTGATTCCCGGCTGTGCCGGTCAACCGCATACCACGATCGAAAATGGCGGTCACTTTCTGCAGGAAGATCAGGGGGAAACCCTGGCGCAGGTGGTGGTGGAGTTTATCCGCCGTTGCGCCGCAACCACTCCGTAGGCGACATG
Organism: Gammaproteobacteria bacterium; assembly: GCA_041395845.1. Classification (GTDB taxonomy): domain Bacteria; phylum Pseudomonadota; class Gammaproteobacteria; order Pseudomonadales; family Ketobacteraceae; genus Ch67. The sequence goes on along the minus strand of JAWKZS010000007.1, from coordinate 135,913 downwards.
CCGATGTGGGTGCGAAACGCCCGTGACAGGGCGCTGGCGCTGCCATAACCCACGTGGTCGGAAATCCACTGCACCGGCTTGCCCTGTCGCAACAGCGACTGGGCAATCGCCAGGCGCCACTCACTCAGGTAGTGGCCCGGTGTCATGCCCACCACATCATGAAACCGCACCGCGAATCGCGCCCGCGACATGCCGGATTTTTCCGCCAGCTCCGCCAGTGACCAGTGATGGGCAGGCTTGTCGTGCATGGCATTGATGGCGTTGGCCAGACGCGGGTCCGCGAGCCCTGCCAGCAGCCCCACCTGCAGGCGCTTCTGATCCATCGCATCCCGTAGCAGCTGGATGAACACCACCTCCATCAGCCGATCGAGCATGGCCTGCCGGCCGCAGTGGCGCTCCGCCGCTTCCTGAAACAGCAGTTGCAGTGCCAGATCCAGTGTCGGCATATCCCGCAGGCGGATCACCATCACCTCGGGCAACGCCCGCGCCAAAGGGTTGCCCGAACCGGCGCCGAACTCCAGCGATGCACACACGGTTTCCACGGTCTGCCCCTGCGGAATCAGGCGATGGCGCACGGGGTTTAGGTAGAAAAACACGCTTGGTTCATCGATCAGCAGGGTGGGATGCCGGGGTGATTCCACCCGCAGTGTGCCGGCCTTTACCACATGGATGTAACCCAGCCGCTCGTCGTCATAAAACTCCGAGGTGTGACAGAACGGCCCGGCCTGGAACACCCGGGCGTGGAGTTCGAAACAATTCAGCAGGGCAACCAGGCGATCTTCCATGCGATACGATCTGTATTGAAAATGATACTTCAAGATACCACGGGTATTGGTTTGGCTGTCAACATGGCCGGGCGTTGCATCGACGCACTGACCCTTGATTGACACAGGAGAACATCACCATGCCCCGGATCCAACCCGTTGAATTGCACCACGCTGATGCCAAAACCGCCGCCACCCTGAAAGCGGTACAGGCCAAGCTGGGGGTACTGCCCAACATGTTCACTACCATGGCCCATGCGCCGGTGGTGCTGGGCGGCTATCTGCAGCTGTCGGAAACCCTGAGTCAGGGCCGGCTGAATGCCCGTCAGCGCGAAATCATCGCCCTGGCAGTCGCCCAGGAAAACCAGTGTGAGTATTGCCTGAGTGCCCACGCCGCCCTGGGTAAAGGTGCCGGACTCACGGACGGCGATATCGAGCGCGCTCGCGGCGGGGAAGCCGTCAATCCCGCCGATGCCGCCATTGCCCGCCTGGCGTTGCGCATTGCGCGTTCCCGTGCCGACCTCACCGATGACGATCTGGCGCTGGCCCGTCAGGCCGGACTGGATGATGGCCAGATACTGGAAGTGATCGGTCAGGTGGCGCTCAACGTGCTCACCAATTACGTGAACCGGATTGCGGGTACGGCGGTGGATTTTCCCCTGCTGAAGCTGCATTCCGCCGCCTGAGCGCAGGAGGATCTGTCATGAAAACAGTCATTGGAAGTGTGTTGCTGGCGGTTACCCTGGGGGCGAGCATGACCGCCTTCGCCCAGCCCCCGCAAAGCGTCGGTGCCGCCGTGTTCAACCAGAAAGGTGAGCTGTTGCTGCCGGAGGGATTCCGCGAGTGGGTGTTTATCGGCGCGCCGCTCACGCCTCACGGCCTCAATAACGGCAAGGCAGCGTTCCCGGAATTTCATCATGTTTATGTCAATCCGGATGCCTATGCGGTGTACCGGCAGACCGGGGAATTTCCCGACGGCACCGTGATCGCCAAGGAACTGGTGTTGCTGCAGAAAGGCAATTTCCCCGACGGTTCCAGCCTCGGACCTTCGGGCCGCGGCTACTTTGCCGGGGAATTCCAGGGCATGGATGTGATGGTGAAAGACAGCCAACGCTTCAAAGCCAGTAATGGCTGGGGCTTTTTCAACTTTGGCCACCATGCACCACCGTATCTGCCGACAGCGCAGGCGGCCTCTGCTGAAAGCTGCTCGGGCTGTCACACTGCCAACGCCGGCAAGGGGATGGTGTTCACGCAATACTATCCTGTGCTGTAGTGCCGGGTAGTGCCTACGACGGGAGCCTTTGCCGAGGCTCCCGTTATCTGTTCTGACGAGGAACGTCATGTCTGATCTACGCTTTGTCGCGCTGGACCATTTTGATGCGGATGCCTGGATGGGGCTGCTCAATCAGGACCGCGTCCGTTCGCATCTGATGGCGCACCCACGCTTCGATCGAGCCAGTGCCGCGCAGTGGTTGCAGGCCAAAATCCACCTGGATACGCAGCCAGGCTGCCGCGTGCGTGCGGTAACGATGAATGATCGTCTGGTGGGTTGGTGCGGCGTGCAGGCGGAGGGTGATCATTTTGAACTGGCGGCGGTGATTGATCCTGCCTGCTGGGGTGTTGGTCGTACTCTGTTGCGGCAACTGCTGGCGTGGGCCGGGGAATTGGGGCATCAGGAAGTCGCATTGCATCTGCTGCACACGCGCCGACGTTATCGTTATCTGGAGCGCCTGGCACATCGGGTCGAACACAATCAGCTGCTGGGTGATGACTTTACGACATACTGGCTGGCCCCCATCCAGTGACCGTGATCGGGGGCAATCCGGCTAAAGATAGACGTTTGCTGCACGCCGCATCACCCAGTAATGCTAGGATCACTACACTGAACGCAGATCGTGCGATTTCAATGTCCATACGTTTTTAGGGTGATCCCATGTTCGACTTTACCTTTTATAACCCCACACGCATTCATTTTGGCAAGGATCGCATGAGCGCATTGGCGAAAGAGATTCCGGCCGATGCCCGGGTCATGATCCTGTACGGTGGTGGCAGTGTGGTACGCACGGGTGTGCTGGATCAGGTAAAAACGATTCTGCAAGGCCGGCACCTGAGTGAATTCGGTGGCATCGAACCCAATCCGACCTACGAAACCCTGAGCAAGGCGGTGGAAAAGGTCAAGGCCGACGGTACTGATTACCTGCTGGCGGTGGGTGGCGGTTCGGTGATTGATGGCACCAAATACATTGCCGCTGCCGCGTTGATGGAAGACGACGGCTGGTGCATCCTGGAAAACCGTGGTCGCAATATCCAGCGCGCACTGCCTATCGGTGTGGTGCTCACCCTCGCCGCCACCGGATCGGAAATGAATAACGGTGGCGTGGTTACCCGTGCGGCGACCCACGACAAGATCGGTTTCAGTAGCCTGCACTGTTTTCCCCGCTTTGCCGTGCTCGATCCCACCAAGACCATGACCCTGCCACCACGTCAGATTGGCAACGGTGTGGTGGATGCGTTCGTTCATGTGATGGAGCAGTACCTGACCTATCCGGTAGATGCGAAAGTGCAGGACCGTTTCGCCGAAGGCTTGCTGCTGACCCTGATCGAGGACGGCCCCCGCGCACTGGCAACGCCGGATAACTATGACGTGCGCGCCAACCTGATGTGGACCGCGAGTTTGGCACTCAATGGCCTGATCGGTGCCGGTGTGCCGCAGGACTGGGCCACCCACATGATCGGCCACGAAATCACGGCGCTGTACGGCCTGGATCACGCCCAGACCCTGGCCATCGTGCTGCCGGCCTTGCTGGATATCCGGCGCGAACAGAAAGCCGCGAAACTGCTGCAGTACGCCGAGCGGGTGTGGGGCATTCACGACGGCAGCGAGCAGGAAAAAATCACTGCCGCCATCGCCAAGACCCGCGCGTTCTTCGAATCCCTGCAGGTGAAGACACGCTTGCGCGATTACGGCATCGACGAGTCCGCCGTGCCCGCCATTCTGGCCCAGCTGGAACGTCATGGCATGACAAAGCTTGGTGAAAAGCGCGAGATCACCCTCGACATTTCAGAGCAGATCGTGCGTGGCTGCTGTTAGTCAGCGCAACGGCCCGGATGAACAGTTCAGACCGCTTCTGATCTGATCCAACCTTGGAACGCTGTGCACTCGTGCCTAAGCTGCCGGGCAGGCAATGTTGCCTGTCTGGCTGAGCGAAGGACCATGACGAATCCGCAAGAACAGAAAATCCGTTGGACCCTGTGGGTGTTTGCCCCGAGTGCCGTGATCGTCGGAGTAATTGTGCAACTGTTCCCCCTGACGTTCTGGCAGCTGCTGGGGCTGCAGGTGGGGGAAGATGCCACGCTGTCGCGTCTGTATGGCGCGGTGTTGCTGGGGGTGGGGTTGACCGGATTGCACGCGCTGTCGAATCCGCTGCGCCATGCCACCCTGCTGTTGCTGATCGGCTATTACAAAACGGTTGCTGCACTGGTATTGGTCCTGGCGTTTTTCTCGCAGGCGGACATGCCGCTGGCGTCCCTGGTCATCGCTGTGCTGTATGGCGGGCTGGCGCTGTGGTGCTTTGCCATTTATCCCCGCGGCCTGTATAAGTAAGCACTGCATCGGCTCCCTTACCCACCACTGATCCTGTCCGTCCGGCAATGTGTCATTGCTGCAGACACGGCGGTGACCTCTCTGCAAGGTTTGCCGGCTGTTCAACTGACAACTGTCGCCTGGAGAGTGCAGTAGTGAAAAAACTGATTGCAGCAGTGATGCTGGTGTTGATTGGACTGGCAGTTTATGTCGGCGCAGGCCCGTTCATCACCATGCACCGGATCAACAGCGCCATTGTTGCCGAAGACTCGACACGGCTGGCGGAAGAGGTCGATTTTGAATCCTTGCGGCAGAGTCTGTCAGAACAGTTTTCCGCGCGGGTGGTGGCAAAATCCCAACAGCAGATGGATGAAAATCCGTTTGCTGCCATCGCAGCCGGTTTCGCATCCCTGGTGGTGGAAAAAATGGTGAATGCGATGGTGACGCCGGCGGGTGTCATTGCGCTGATTCGCGAAAGTTCGGACAAGGCCCACGACAAGAAACCGCCCGCGCAGGACACGAAAAAAGAGCCATCAACACCCGCCGAATCCGATGCGCCTGCAACGGATGAAAATGTTGAGCGTCGCGCCCGGGATGACATGTTTGCCGGTGCTGCCTTCGAGTTTTACGATGCGGATCTGTTTGTCGCCACGGTGGGCACGCGTCCCGATAACAGCACACGCTTCGCCTTCAAACGCGAGGGTTTGCGCTGGAAACTCAGCAACATTGTGCTACCTGCCGAGTGAATCGGCATCTGTCCAGGTCATTCGATTGACGAGGGTCAGTATTCCGCGCATTGCTCACCTTGTGGTGCTGTGCTAGGCTTTTTTGGATATGTACATCGTTCATGGAGCAGCATTTCTCATGAATGATGTCCCTCATTCCAAGCCATGACCGACCGCAAGTGATTCCCATGAACAAGCCCGCAGCAAAGCCACGTACCAACCCTTCCCGCCGCAAGAAAGTAGCGGACACTATTGAAACCTTTACGGTGCTGCAGCAGGCCGCCGAAGCGCAGGATGCCCAGACTGCGGCAGTGGAAGATATTCTGGATCACAGCGCACCGGCACCGCAGGATCAGAATGCTGCCCTGCAGGCGGTGGCGTCGATTCTGGAAGGTGCTTCGCCAGACGATGCAGAAGCGTTGAAAAAGGCCATCCTGGAGTGGCGCCAGTTTGATGCGCGGTTGCCGGTCAGTCGCGATGATGAGCTGGTGGAAGACTGGCGTACCGCAAATTATCCCTACAAGAATCGGCTGTCGCGCAAGACCTATGAGCGCCAGAAATACATGCTGCAGGTCGAACTGCTGAAAATGCAGTCCTGGGTGCGTGAAACCGGTCAGCGTATCGTGATTCTGTTCGAAGGCCGTGATGCGGCAGGCAAGGGTGGCGCCATCAAGCGATTCATGGAGCATCTGAATCCGCGGGGTGCCCGTGTGGTGGCGCTGGAAAAGCCAACTGAAGGCGAACGTGGGCAGTGGTATTTCCAGCGTTACATGCAGCATCTGCCGACGGCCGGTGAAATCGTGCTGTTCGACCGTTCCTGGTACAACCGCGCCGGTGTTGAACGGGTCATGGGTTTCTGCAGTGAAGAGGAGTATCAGGCGTTTTTGCGTCAGGCTCCTGAGCTGGAACGGCATCTGGTCAGTACCGGTACGCATCTGGTGAAGTTCTGGTTCTCGGTCACGCAAAAGGAGCAGAAACGTCGCTTCGATGAGCGCCGTATCCATCCGCTCAAACAGTGGAAGCTGAGCCCCATCGACCTTGCGTCACTGGACAAGTGGAACGAATACACCGCCGCGAAAGAAGCCATGTTTTTTCACACGGATCATTCCGAATGTCCTTGGATCGTGGTGAAGTCCGATTGCAAAAAGCGGGCACGGCTCAACGCCATGCGCTATGTGCTGAACTCACTGGATTACACCGGCAAGGATATCCAGCACATTGGCCCCACCGATCCGCTGATTGTCGGGCGCGCCAGTTTCAGTGGCCAGTCCTGACAGGCATTAGCTGGTCACGCTGTCTGATACAGGACAGCGATGACCGGCGCAATCTGTTCCCGATCGCTGCGCATGCGCAGCAAATCCATCACCGCCTTGCGTTGCTGCGCCGAGGGTGCCAGTTCGGCCGGCGCATGCTTGAACCAGTTTTGTAAAATCGGCTGCAACTCTGCCATCGGCATGCGATACACTTCGAGCCGGGTGGGGATATAGCAGGGCGCCTTGTGGCGGTCGGCAAAATCCGCCGACTGCGCCTGCAGAAACGCCTTGTGAAAACCAAAGCGGTTTTTCGGGTTGAACAGGCCGGATGTCAGGCTCATGGTTATGCTCCTGCGTTTGGATGTTTATCAGGTATACACCGTATACTTGTTGTCCCCGCCCAGCGTTGATCCATGTCAAACACCCGGCCATAGGCAGAATTCCATGACCAAAAACCTGTTGGCAGCGCTTCTGCTGTTGGTGATCTTGCCCGCCCGGGCGGCGGAATGGCAGGCGGTGCCGGCGATTTCAGCGCTGTTCGCATCCGCGCAGCTGGATGGCACCTTTGTGGTGTACGATCCGGACGCCCAGCGTCTGCGTGGCCACAATCAGGTGCGGGCGGAAACCCGCTTCGTACCTGCGTCCACCTTCAAGATTGCCAACTCGCTGATCGGCCTGTCGGTGGGCGCGGTAAGCAGTGTGGACGAGGTGATTCCCTACACCGGTGACGCGGAGCCATTCATCAGGGCCTGGGCGCGCGACATGGGACTGCGCGATGCCATTGCCCTGTCCAATGTACCGATCTATCAGGCACTGGCGCGGCGTATTGCGCTGCCACGGATGCAGGAAACGCTGCAGCAATTGCACTATGGCAATGCTGACACTGGCACCGTGGTGGATCGTTTCTGGCTGGATGGGCCACTGGCCATCAGTGCGGTGGAGCAGACACGGTTTCTGGCCCGGCTGGCGCGGCAGCAATTACCGTTACCGCACAATGTGCAGATGGCCGTGCGCGAGATCCTGCTGCTGGAGCGCGGCGACGACTGGCGTCTGTACGGCAAGACCGGCTGGCAGAATGCGCCGGGTGCCGGTGTTGGCTGGTGGGTTGGCTGGGTGGAACAGGGCGATCGTGTGCAGGCCTTTGCCCTGAATATCGATATCACAACGCCGGCGGATGCGGACCAACGGATCGCACTGGGTAAAGCCAGTCTGCAACAACTGGGTTTGTTACCGCTGCCATAACCAGCTTTTACCCGCAAGTGGCTTTGCCAGGGTGCCATCAAAAATATATTTCCGCGGCAGGGCGCACTGGCGCCTTGTCGCTGATTTAGAATCAGCGCTGTCATTCACTTCCGAATTCCCTTCCTTGTTAAATCCCCTGTGAGACTTCTATGACATTGCTGATGCTGGCTGCCGGTCTGGTGTTGTTGGTGTTGGGTGCAGAAATGCTGGTGAAAGGTGCATCACGTCTGGCTGCCGTGATCGGTATTTCACCATTGGTGATTGGTTTGACGATCGTGGCGTTTGGTACCAGCGCACCGGAACTGGCGGTGAGCGTGGGCGCGGCCTGGTCGGGCAGTGCCGATCTGGCGCTCGGTAATGTGGTGGGCAGCAATATCTTCAATGTGCTGTTTATCCTGGGATTGTCCGCACTGATTGCGCCGCTGGTGGTGGCGCAGCAGCTGGTGCGACTGGATGTGCCCCTGATGATCGGCGCATCGCTGGTGGTGTTGCTGATGGGGCTGAACGGCAATATCGAACGCTGGGAAGGCATCCTGCTGTTCGGCGGCATCGTCGCGTACACCGTATTCCTGATCCGCCAGAGCCGCAAGGAAACCAATCCCCAGGTGCAGGCGGAATATGCCGAAGCCTTTGGCGACGACAAGGCCGGTGGCAAGCACCATCTGCTCAACGGCATGTACATTCTGGGCGGACTTGCGCTGCTGGTGCTGGGATCGAACTGGCTGGTGGATGGCGCGGTGCAGATTGCCCAGCATTTCGGTGTCAGCGAACTGGTGATCGGCCTCACCATCGTGGCGGCGGGCACGTCATTGCCGGAAGTTGCCACCTCGGTCATCGCCAGTATTCGCGGCGAACGCGACATCGCGGTGGGCAACGTGGTGGGCAGTAATATCTTCAACCTGCTGTCGGTGCTGGGATTGTCCAGCGTGGTGTCGCCGGCAGGCATCAGTGTGCCTGATAGCGCAGTGCAGTTTGATATTCCGGTGATGATCGGTGTGGCGCTGCTGTGTCTGCCGGTGTTTTTCACCGGTTACCGCATCAGTCGCTGGAACGGTGCGCTGTTCCTGTTTTTCTACGTCGCCTACACGGTCTATCTGATACTGAATGCCATGCAGTCACCGCATACGGCGCTTTATTTCGACGTGATGGTGCACTATGTGATTCCGGTGGCGGCCATTGCCCTGATCGCAGCGGCATTCCGCTATCTGTTCGAACCTCAGCAGCCGGGGTGAGCGCTCAGGCGCCCACCTCGATCGCATTCATGTAGGCGGTGAACATGCTGGTGTAGCGCGGCACGTCCAGCAGGAACGAGTCATGCCCCTGCGGGCAGTCGATGTCCACGTAGCTGACACTCTTCTTGGCAGCCAGCAGCGCGGTGACGATTTCCTCGGAACGCTCCGGGGAAAACCGCCAGTCGGTGGTGAACGACATGATCATGAAATTGGCGCGGGCGCGACGCAGGGCTTCTGACAGATCGTGATCGAAGTCCGCCGCCGGATCGAAATAATCCAGCGCCCGCGTCATCAGCAGATAGGTGTTGGCGTCGAAGTTTTTTGAAAACACTTCGCCCTGGTAGTTCAGGTAGCTTTCCACCTGGAACTCCACATCGAAATCGAAACTGATTTCACCATCCCGCAATTCCCGGCCGAATTTTTCCCGCATTGCCGCATCGGACAGGTAAGTGATGTGGCCGAGCATGCGCGCCAGGATCAGGCCGGTCTTCGGGTACACGCCTTTTTCGTAGAAATGGCCGCCGTGAAAATCCGGATCGGACAGAATTGCCTTGCGGGCAATTTCGTTGAAGGCGATGTTCTGGGCCGACAGCTTGGGTGCCGCAGCGATGATCACCGCGTTGCGCACGCACTCGGGATAGTCGATGGTCCACTGCATGGCCTGCATGCCGCCGAGGCTGCCGCCCACCACCGCCGCCCACTGGCGGATGCCGAGAAAATCCATCAGCGCTTTCTGGCTGATCACCCAGTCTTTCACGGTGACGATGGGAAAATCGGGGCCGTAGGGTTTGCCGGTGTCGGGATTTGGCGTCTTGGGGCCGGTGGAGCCGTGGCAGCCCCCCAGGTTGTTCAGTGACACCACAAAGAAACGGTTGGTGTCGATGGCCTTGCCGGGGCCGATGGCGGTGTCCCACCAGCCGGGTTTGCTGTCGTCGGCGCGGTGATAGCCCGCAGCGTGATGGTGGCCGCTCAGGGCATGACAGACCAGGACTGCATTGCTGCCATCGGCGTTGAGCTGGCCATAGGTTTCATACACCAGTTCGTAGCGTGGCAGGGTTTTTCCGCATTGCAGGGTGATGGGCTGTTCATGGCGGAACCAGTGGGGTTCCACGATTCCCACGGAATCCTTGGGCAGCTTTTGTGGCATCGACGCAGGTACATCCCCGTTGAGGTGTGAAGTGTGCGCAGTCTAGCAGAATTGCCCCCGGGGGGAAGGGGCAGGACGGATTCAGGGGCGCAGCCAGCGGCCGGCCCTGGCGATGGCCCGGTTGGCCTCGGGCAGCAGCGGCGCGAACAGCGCAAAACCGTGCCACATGCCTGGCCAGATATCCAGCTCGCACGCGGTACCTGCCGCATCACAGCGTTGCTTGAGCGTGTGGCTGTCTGCCAGAAAGATTTCCTTGGCGCCGGGTTGCACCAGCAGCGGCGGCAAGCCGTGCAGGTCGGCGAACAGCGGGGAAATGTGGGGGTGGGCCGGATCGTGGTCAGCGCTGTAATGACCGGAAAAAACGCGCCGCAGCCACTGTCGGCGGGCAGGGTGGGTGCCGATGAAGCCGTCTTCCAGCGAGTTGTCGTGGTACGACGCACCCGACAGACTCACGTCCAGCCAGGGTGAATGCAGGTAGACCCGGCGCGGCAGCGGTTGGACGCCGTCCCGCAGCCGCAGGCACAGTCCCAGGGCCAGGTTGGCGCCGGCGGATTCCCCGGCCAGACAGAATTCAGCGTCCGGGTGCTGTTGCTGAAGGGCAAGCCACAAGGTGCTCACATCGTCGAGTCCCGCCGGCCAGGGGTGGCGCGGTGCCAGCCGGTAGCGCGGCATGAACAGGGCCTCGAAACGGCCGGCCTGCATCAGGCGGGCAGCAAAACTGCGGTGGGAATCCGGCGAGCCCAGATTGAAACCACCGCCGTGGATGTACACCAGGTAGCGGCCCCGCACCCGATCGCCGCGCAGATTGTGGATTTCGAGGACCGGGATATTGCCGATGTGGTGCCGGTGTTGCCGCGTGTGCGCCGGCAGCAGCGCCAGCGTTTCCAGCAGGCCCTGTAGTGGCGCAATCTGGCCCGGGTGGGAAACCTGCAGCAGCAGCGGGCGTTGCAGGCGTAAACCTTTCTTGATGAGACGTGCGGTATAGCTGTTCATGCCGGAAACGACGCAGAGGAGATGGGTTGCAGTCTGACCGGTTGGACGTGTCTGCCCAAGTGCAGATGATGCCAGCCACCGGGCAGAAGCTGACAGGCCCGTCAGTGGGGCGGGCGTTGTTGCCAGTCCGACGGCGCCAGCCCGGTCCAGCGTTTGAATGCGCGGCGGAACGCCGAGGCATCCTGATAGCCCAGGGCTGCCGCCACGGACTCCACCGTGTGACCGGGGCTGCGCAGGCAGAGTTTGGCCTGGGACGCCAGCACCTCGTCCAGCAGTTGCTGGTAACGTACCCCTTCTGCCTTGAGGCGGCGGATGACAGTGCGGGGGGACAGGTGGAAATACTCGGCGATTTCTTCCAGCGTCCAGCGCCTGCCGGCCTCCTGCTGCAGCAGTTGGCGCAGGGCATCCGCCAGGGACGCACGCTCGCCGGCCGGTGGCGGAGCCAGGCGGGCGCACAGGGCCAGGGCCTGTTCCCACACAGCGGAATCGCCATAGGGGTTGGGTTGGGTCATCAGCGTCATGGGAACGCTCACCCGGTTCAGCGGCTGGCCGAAGCGCAGCTGGCCGGGCAGGTAGCGGGTGTAGTCGGTCAGACTGGCCGGGGCCGGTTGCTGCAGGTCGATTTCCGCCTCCACCAGCGGGCGGCCGGTCACCAGTTCAATACTGCGCTGGATGGTGATGACCAGCGCTTCCACCAGCAGCCATCCGGCATCCCCCAGTCCTTCCGGCAGCTGTAGTTCGAACAGGAACCGATCCGGTGTGCGCAGGCACTGCAGGCTGATCAGGGGCAGGCGCAACACCTGATAGCGGGCCAGGGCTTCCCAGGCGCTGGCCAGGTCCGGGCTGGCCGACAGCAGGTGTCCCAGCGGGCCGTGGGCCGCCAGGGGCAGGCGACTGCCCAGGTACAGGCCAAGGCAGGGCTGCTCTGTCATTGCAAGAAGGTTGCGCAGAATCCGCAGGATGTCGTCCCCGCTGATCGACTGGTCCAGCCGCTCCAGTGCTGCCGGCGCGAGCCTGCTGCCTGCCAGCAGCTGTTGCCGCCGCGGCTCATCGAGCGCAAGGGTACGGGCCAGCAGGCGAATGTAGGTAACGGGAAACAGCATCGACGACCTGTGCAAGCGAAAAACGTCAGTATGAAAGGGTTGGCGTCATCTGTCACTTTCTGCACCCCGGGTGTCAGCAAGGATGCTTACCGGCTGCCCGGATTTGCGGCATCCTTGCAGCAGTCCAACGTTTGTCGGGAGTCCACCTGCATGAACAAGCCTGTCACCGTCGCCGATCTGCCGTTCCGCCTGCTGCTGGAACACCGCGATACCATCAGCGCCATGGCCCTGGGCGGGCTGCGCTCCGTGCTGCCGTTCAAGGGGCGCCAGCGGGCACCGCAGGCAGTGGAACGCACAGCCCCGGCACCTTCGGCGGAATTGCTGACCGCTTACCGGCAGTGGTGCCAGGCGGAGGATCTGCCCGGCATTCCACCCCATCTGGTGTGTGCCAAGATCACCATGCCGGTGGTGGCGGATCTGACAGCCCAGTCCCCCTATCAGCTGCTCAGCGTGCTCAATCAGGGCGTGCGCCTGCAGCTGCATCACCCGGTGCCCGAGGGCGAATCCCTTCTGCTGCACGGTGATCTGCTGGACGCCAGTGACGACGGCTACCGGGCCCGGATTCATTCCAGGGTGACCGTGGGAACCCGTTCAGTACCCCTGGCCATGACGGTGGATGCCATTGCGGCAGTGGTACTGAAGAAACGCTCTGGCGGCGACAGCGACAAGCCCCGCAGCGAGCCGGAGTTCGTCACGGTGGATCGCTGGCAGGCCAGCGCCAGCGAAGGCCAGACCTTCTTCTGGCTGACCGGCGATTTCAACCCGATCCACACCTTGCCGGCGCTGGCGCGACGTACCCGCTTCAAGGGCTGCATCATGCATGGCTACGGTGCCTTCGCTCAGGTATACGAAGCCCTGCAGCGCCATGGCGCCCGCTTTGGCGAAATCGAGACCCGTTTCGTGCGGCCGCTGCCACTGCCCAGTCCACCGCTGCTGATCCAGCAGGCCCAAACGGCCGACGACCAGGGGCGCATCGCCTTTCGCCTGATCGACACTGCCGGTACGCTGTATCAGGCCGGTCATTACTGTCCGCTGGAGGCTGCTGTATGAAGGCTGTTCCCCAAGATCAACTGCCGGTGCTGGTGGCGGCGGCCCGTACCCCGTTTCTGGAAAGCGCCGGTGCCTATTCCGAGTTGATGAGTTTTGAGCTGGGCGCCTTCGCCCTGCGCGGCCTGCTGCAGCGGGCAGATCTGGACCCGGCCCTGATCGAACTGGTGGTGATGGGCACCGTGCTGCATGAAATCAACACCACCAACGTGGCGCGGGAAGCGATGCTGAAGGCGGGCATGCCGCCCGCGGTCCCGGCGTACACCGTGGCGATGGCGGGCATTTCCCCCAGCGTGGGGGTGATGAATATCTGCAGCGATATTGCCCTGGGTCGCATGCAGTTCGGCATTGCCGGTGGCACCGAAAATTTTTCCGACGTACCGATCCGGCTGTCGCAGAAAATCCGCCGCACCCTGATGAAAGTGCGGCAGCGTCGCGACAGCAAGGAACGGCTGAAACTGCTGGCCAGCCTGCGGCCCTGGGATCTGAAACTGGATCTGCCCATGAGTGCGGACTACACCACCGGGCTGACCATGGGATCGGCCTGCGAAGCCATGGTGCAGACCTTTGGTGCCAGCCGTGCCGACAGCGATGCCTTTGCCGCCCGCAGCCATGCCTGTGCGGCCAGCGCGACGCAGCAGGGTTACTACCGCGAGCAGATCGTGCCGGTGCAGACGGCGGGCCTCACGGTGACCGACGACAACAGCATTCGCGCCGATACAACGGCGGAAAAACTGGCTCGCCTGAAACCGGTGTTCGATCGTGCCAACGGTGTGATCACCGCGGGCAATGCCTCGCGTTTTACCGATGGTGCGGGCGTCGTGCTGCTGGGTGCAATGGGCGCTGTGCAAGCCCATGGCCTGCAGCCGCTGGCCATCGTGCGGGATTATCTGCTGGCGGGGGTGGGGCGTCTGGAAACCGAAATGTTGCTGGGCCCGGCGCTGACCATTCCGAAACTGCTGGCACGCAACGGCCTGGATTTCGACGCCATTGGGGTGTGGGAAATTCATGAAGCATTTGCGACCCAGGTACTGATCAACCGCCAGTGCATGGCGTCGCGGGATTTCATCGATCAGCGTTTTGGTCGCGAATTCCCCTGCGGCGAGATTCCGCTGGAACAACTCAATACCTGGGGTGGATCGCTGGCGCTGGGGAATCCGTTTGCTGCCACTGGCGTGCGTCTGCTGCAGACGGCGGCACAACGGTTGCAGAAGGAAAATCAGCGCTACGCGGTGGTGGCCACCTGTGCCGGTGGTGGATTGGGTGCGGCATTGTTGCTGGAAAACCCCGCCGCGCTGTCCTGAAGCCGGCGCCGCTCTGCGTTGCGCGCAATCGCGCCGGGACGGCTCAGCCCTTCAGGGTGGACGGCGAAAACTGGGCGGTGATCAGGGGAATGACTTTCTTCTGCTGATGGATCGGCGCCGGCTTGCGCAGCCCCTTGATCATGTCTTCGACCTCGCTGAGCTGGTCTTCCACGTCCTGCAACATGGTTTCCATCTGCTCGATGCGATCGCCGGCGTTGTCATCCGCATTGGCCAGGGTGCGCAGTTTCAGCACGTGATCGTCCAGCAGCTGTTTCTGCTCCTGGGCATTCTGGAACAGCGGCATCAGCACATTGTTGAGCCAGTCGCGGCCGCTCTTTTCGAACTGCCGGTAAATGCTCGAACCTTCGGACACGATAGTCGACAGGAAGCGTTTTGACGTGGCTTTCTGCTCGGTCAGCAGCTTGCGCAGATTGCGGCGGAAACTGCCGGACTTGGTGCGCAGGTCATCAAGCCGGGTCAGGTGTTCCCGGGAACTGAAGCGGGGATAATCCAGCGGCGCCAGACCCTGTTCGGCTTCATAGCGGGCATAGATGTCGGCCACCATGCTCTGCACCTGTTCCTGCTTGCGCGCCAGTGCCGTCATGTCGGCTTTCAGATTATCGAAAAAATTGTCGATGGCGTTGTTCATGCCGACGATGGTCCAGCTCGACGTCAGCGCCTTGCCGGCTTCCTTCAGGTAGTGATCGAGTTTCGCCGGGCTGACCGGTTCCAGCATGGCAGCGCCTTCGCGCTCGATCATCTTGCGGCTGGATTTCAGCAGAATCAGCTTCTTGTGATAGAACGCCTGTTCGCTCTTGGCGGTCTGCAGCAGGTCTTCCAGCTGTTCCTTGCGGTTGGATTCTTCCGACTTGAGCAGTCTCAATTCGTCGAGCACGGTTTCGCGCCGGCGCAGCAGGGTCTTCTTGCTGCCGTGCAGCATGGCGTGGATATCCTTGATCACGGCTTTCTGGATCAGGTGTTCCTTGCGTCGCATCATGTCGTTGGACAGCAGTTCTTCCAGTGCCGGCAGTCGGCTGCGCTCCAGCCGCGGCAGGTTGCCTTCCACTTGCGCCAGCAGACCTTCCTTCGCGGACACGATCAGGATTTCATCCGGTGCGATGGCCAGTTGCCGTGCGCACTGACCGCGAATGGTGGCCAGTACCTTTTCATTGTGTTCGTTGGATTCCAGTTCGTCCCACACCGCGTCGATCTTGTTCAGCACCGCATAGACTCCGGTGGATTCCCGCAGCGACAGATCGCGGATGTGGCGGTTCCAGATGTCCAGGTCGGTGGCGCTGACGCCGGTGGACGCCGACAGCAACAGCAGAATGGATTGCGCTTCCGGCAGCAGGCTGAAGGTCAGTTCCGGTTCGCAGCCCAGGGCGTTCAGACCGGGGGTGTCGATGATGGTGAGTCCCTGCCGCAGCAGCGGGTGATCGAAGCTGATCATGGCGTGGCGCCAGGCTGGAATCAGCACCTTGTCCGGCTTGTCCGGCGCCGCTTCCAGCAGTTCCACCTGGAAGCCCATGGCGGCCGCTTCATTGGGGGATACCGCCTTGCTGTTTGCCACTTCTGCAAACGCCTTCTTCAGCATCTTGGGATCTTTGTGGTTGAGCGGTACAAAGATCCACTTGTCGGGAATCTTGCGGAAGCTGGCCAGGCTCGAGCCCACCATGCGGGTCTCGATGGGCAGCAGGCGGATATAGCTGTCCTGGGCGCGGTGATCGTAAAACAGTTCGGTGGGGCACATGGTGGTGCGGCCGGCGCCCGAGGGCAGGATGCGGGTACCGTAATGGGCAAAGAACAGGGCGTTGATCAGTTCGGTCTTGCCGCGGGAAAACTCACCCACGAAGGCGATGGTAATGCGGTCGTCTTTCAGGGTCTGCAGGGCTTCGTCCAGCTTGTGGGACAGCTCCTCGCTTTCCAGGTTGTGGTCATGCAGCCAGCCACGGTAACGGGTCAGCTCGCGGTAGATCTCCTGCCGCCACTGCAGATAGGCATCCATCTGACTGGAAAGACGCGCTGAATCCATGAACCCTTGCCCGAATAGAAACCGTTTCCGCTGGTGAATACCACGCTTCGGCCTGAAGCGCACCCCCGATAAACCGCCTAAGCATCTGACCTAGTTCGGTTTGATTATGTTCAGCTTAGCAGGAATTTTGTCCGGCGCGTGAATACGCAGGCGCTTGCTGCGCCCCAATTCACCTTTTTCAATGGTCACCCGGCTCCTGGCGACGCCGAAGCTCTTGGCGATAAAGGCAGTGAGGTGGGCGTTGGCCTTGCCATCCACCGGTGGCGCGGTAATGCGGATCTTGAGTTCATCCCCCTGGGCGCCCACCAGTTCGTCGCTGGATGCCTTGGGCTGCAGGCGGCAGTGCAGGATCAGGTCACTGCCGTCCCACTGGTACCAGTCGGCCACTCAGGGTATGCCATTGAGTTTGAACAGGATCTTGAGGAAGTACAGGCCCAGCATCACCAGCATCGGCGACAGATCCAGCCCGCCCATGGGCGGCAGGATACGGCGCACCGGCGCGACAATCGGGTCGGCCAGCTGGAACAGCACCGAGGACACCGGATGATAGCCCTGCACCACCCAGCTCATGATGGCGCCGATGAAAATAATGAACATGAAGTAGTTGATGACCGTGGCGGCCGCCGACTTCAGGAACAGCAGGGCCAGCGGGCCAAACGGAATCAGCGCCCCGATCTGCAGGTAGGCCCAGATCAGCAGCTTGGCCAGGATCAGCACCGCCATCAGCAGCAGCGAGGCGTTGTCCAGCCCGCCATAGCCGGGAACGATCCGGCGCAGCGGCTTGAGTACCGGGGTGGTGGCCTTGACCACGAACTGGGACACGGGGTTATAGAAATCCGCCCGCAGCAACTGCAGCAGAAAGCGGGTAAACACGATCATGATGTAAATGTCGAACAGATAGACGAGCAGAAAATTCAGTGCGCCACTGACATCCATTGGGTGTTGTTCCTTCGCAGTTCAGGAGGGCCAGATCATAACAATAAATGGCGGGATGTTAACCCGCCAGTTCCTTGGAGCGGTCGTAGGCGCCTGTCAGGGCCTGCAGGAAGGTGTCACGCAGCCCCTGCTGCTCCATGATGGAAACCGCCCGTTCGGTGGTGCCCCCCGGCGAGGTCACCCGGCGCCGCAGTTCGGCCGGTTCCACGCTGCCGGTGATCGCCATCTGGGCCGATCCCAGCGCAGTCTGCAGGGTCAGCTGGCGCGATACCTGCTCCGACAGGCCCAGCGCCTGGCCGGCGGCGATCATGGCTTCCATCACCAGGAAGAAATAGGCCGGGCCGCTGCCGGACACGGCGGTCACGGCGTCGATCTGGTCTTCATTGTCCACCCACAGGGCCAGGCCCACCGAGGCCAGGATCGAGCGGGCCTGTTCCTTCTGCAGATCCGACACGTTGGCATTGGCGAACAGGCCGGTGGCACCGGCTTCCACCAGGGCGGGGGTGTTCGGCATGCAGCGCACGATGGCGGTGTCCTGCCCCAGCCAGCCCTGCAGCTTCGCCAGCGTGATGCCGGCGGCGATGCTGATGATCAGTGGCCTGCGGGTGGCCACGATGTCTGGCAGCGGTGCCACCACATCCCCCATCACTCCCGGGTTTCACCGCCAGCACGATGACATCGGCTTTCTGGCAGGCGTTCAGGTTGTCGCGGCTGGTGTTGACCTGGAACTGGCTGCGGGCCTGGGCCAGCTGGCTGTCGTTGACGTCGGTGACGGTGATGTTGAGCGGGTCAAACCCTTTGGCGATGATGCCGCCCACCAGGCTGCTGGCCATGTTGCCGGCGCCGATAAAGGTGATCTTGATGGTCATGGGAAGGACGATTCCTGTGTCAGGCTGTTTCAGTTTGGTGATAAGTGTCCGATAAATGCATGGCAATTTCGAGAAGGAAATGTGTCAGCGACCGGATCCAGTGGAACCGGCCGGGTGTGGGAGGGCAGCAGCAAGATGAGCCGGATGATACGAAACTAATTGGATTGCTTTTTCAGATCCCGTAGCCGCTGCGCTTCGATGGCAGACAGTTTGACGCCCATCACCAGTACGCCGATTACCTTGCTGTCGTCGAGCATCGGTACGGACACCTTCACAGCAGTGGCCTGTGTGCTTTCATCCCGGGATACGTCGCTGATGTGGACCTGGCCTTTGCCGGCCAGCATAGGCCTCGATGAAAGCCTCTTCATCACCCTGCCAGAAGTCGCTGGTGGCAGGAAACATGGCCACGTTGGCACCCAGCATGTCCGTGACAAAGGCTTCACTGTACGTATTGGACATCTGCCGGATCATGTGTTTGAGATATTTGCTGGCGTGGGATTGCGCCACCGTCTGGAGCTGGGGGGATTGGCCGGCCCGCCATTCGGCATCAATACGCAGAATTTCGTCCTGGGTTAGCGGATTGCCGTTCTGTGCTTTGACCGCATCCAGCAGCATGCTGTTCTTGGCCAGGAACTTGATGCCTTCGATGCGCGTGGAGAGTACCTGGTGCAACTGCTCTTGTGTCCATTCCGCTTGCGCCGTTGAAGCCATCAGCATCAGCAGCAGACCTTCAGTATCCGAACCATGCTTCCAATCTCCTTTGTTCCTGCAGGACATGACGTATGAACACTCATGATTGTGGGTGAAAAATTTGATAGCGCCAATACGGGGGTGAGATTGTGAGAAGGTCGTCAAATCATCTGCCTGGTGTCTATAACCCGCCGGGATTCGATAGCATGCGGATGCCTGAGGGTGTACTACAAGTGCTCCAAAAATCGCCGTCCCTACCCGCACAATGGTGCTGCCTTCCGCCACTGCCGCTTCCATGTCATCGGACATGCCCATGGACAGGGTATCCAGTCCGCTGATGCCCGCATCTTTCAGCTGCTGTAACAGCGCCCCCATCCGCGCGAAGGTGGCGCGCTGGGTGTCGATGTCGTCGTGCGGCTCGGGAATACACATCAGCCCGCGCAGTTGCAGCCGGGGCAGATCCTTCACCGCCAGCGCCAGGGCCAGCACGTCAGCCGGTGCAACGCCGGACTTGGTGGCCTCATCGTCCAGATTCACCTGCAGGCAGATGTTCAGTGGCGGCAGATGGGGCGGGCGTTGCTCGCTCAGGCGGCGGGCGATTTTGTCCCGGTCCACCCCGTGCACCCAGTGGAAATGTTCGGCGATCGGGCGGGTCTTGTTGGACTGCAGCGGGCCAATGAAATGCCAGTCGATGGGCAGATCCGCCAGGTCCGCCAGCTTGCCCTGGGCTTCCTGCCAGTAGCTTTCGCCGAAGGCGCGCTGGCCCAGATTGAACAGGGTGCGGATCGCCGCTGCCGGGTGGTTCTTGCTGACGGCCAGCAGGGTGGGAGTGGGGCGGCCGTAGCGGCTGGCGGCGTCCTGCAGCCGGGTCAGCACCTGGCGCCAGTTCTGTTCCAGGGTGGTCATGGGGGTTTCCGGAAGTGGTGTGAAACGGGCACGGGCATTTTACGTGAAACCGTGGTATTTAATCACAAAATTGAATTAGGAATGGGTGTGGCGCAGCCAGTGGCGGTTTGTCTGCTACGCTTGAAAGACAGGCTCCACCGCTCCGTTTTCAATCTGTTGGTATCGAGAAGGTTCCCCCATGGATATTACTGAATTGCTGGCGTTTGGCGTGAAAAATGGCGCGTCCGACTTGCACCTGTCCGCAGGCTTGCCCCCGATGATCCGGGTCGACGGCGACGTGCGCCGCATCAATCTGCCGCCGATGGATCACAAGCAGGTCCACGGCCTGATCTACGACATCATGAACGACAAGCAGCGCAAGGATTTTGAAGAATTCCTTGAAACCGACTTCTCGTTCGAAGTGCCCGGCGTGGCCCGCTTCCGGGTCAACGCTTTCAACCAGAACCGGGGCGCCGGCGCCGTATTCCGGACGATTCCGTCCAAGGTGCTGTCGATGGAAGATCTGGGGCAGGGCCAGGTGTTTCGCAATATCTGCGAATTCCCCCGTGGCCTGATCCTGGTGACCGGCCCTACCGGTTCCGGCAAGTCCACCACCCTGGCGGCGATGATCGACTACATCAACGAGAACCGTTACGAACACATCCTCACCATCGAAGACCCGATCGAATTCGTGCACGAATCCAAGAAGTGTCTGGTGAACCAGCGTGAAGTGCATCGCGACACCCTGGGATTCGCCGAAGCACTGCGTTCGGCCCTGCGGGAAGACCCTGACATCATCCTCGTGGGTGAAATGCGGGATCTGGAAACCATCCGCCTGGCGCTGACGGCGGCGGAAACCGGTCACCTGGTGTTCGGCACCCTGCACACCACCAGCGCCGCCAAGACCATCGACCGTGTGGTGGACGTGTTCCCGCGGAAAAGCCATGGTGCGTTCGATGCTGTCGGAATCCCTGCAGGCGGTAATCTCGCAGTCACTGCTGAAGAAAAACGGTGGCGGCCGGGTGGCAGCCCATGAAATCATGATCGGCACCCCGGCGATCCGTAACCTGATCCGCGAAGACAAGGTTGCGCAGATGTATTCCGCGATCCAGACCGGCGCTTCACTGGGCATGCAGACCCTGGATCAGTGTCTGTCGGATCTGGTGCGCAAGGGGCTGGTGAATGTGGAGCTGGCGCGGGAGAAAGCGAAGAATCCGGATGCGATTCGGTGAGGGCTCGTTTGAATTGAGCTTGGTGGCGTGGAGCCTGGTATTACGATTCCAGACACGCTACAGGCACATCCATGTGCGCTCGTCCGCGGCCATCCCTGGCCGCAAACGGTCTGGAATCGTAACACCAGGCTCCACTTCGAGTCTGACCACGAGCTTCGAATCCGATAAGGCGCACAGAGCCCTGAATTGAAGAGCGTTCTGGCGTTTTGCTTTCAGAACGTTTGCGGCCAAGGATGGCCGCGAACGAGCCTACAGGGATGTACTCGTGGCGGTTCTGAAAGCAAAACGCCAGAACGATCGCCACAGCAATCAGTAGAACGGTTGAGTTGGGTGCTTGAACAAAGGCTTGAGGTGAACAATGGAATTTGAAGACCTGTTGAAACTGATGGTGGAAAAAGGGGGCTCGGATCTGTTTATTACAGCCGGCGTTCCACCTTCGATGAAAATCCACGGCCGTATCGTGCCAGTGACCAAAACCTCGTTGAGCCCGGAACAGACCCGTGAAACCGTGCTCGCGGTCATGAACGAAGGCCAGCGCAAGCAATTCATCGAAACCCACGAATGCAACTTTGCCATCAGCGCCCGCGGCATTGGCCGTTTCCGGGTCAGCGCCTTCTACCAGCGCAACCTGGTCGGCATGGTGCTGCGTCGCATCGAAACCCGCATTCCGACCCTGGACGAACTCAACCTGCCATCGGTCCTCAAGGACCTGGCCATGACCAAGCGCGGTATCGTGATTTTCGTGGGTGCCACCGGTACCGGTAAATCCACCTCGCTGGCGGCGATGATCGGTCATCGCAACATGAATTCCAAAGGCCACATCATCAGCATCGAAGACCCGATCGAATTCATCCACCAGCACAAGGGCTGCATCGTCACCCAGCGCGAAGTGGGGCTGGACACCGACAGCTTTGAAGTGGCGCTGAAGAACACGCTGCGGCAGGCGCCGGATGTCATCATGATCGGCGAGATCCGGACCCGCGAAACCATGGAATACGCCGTCGCGTTCTCGGAAACCGGTCACCTGGTACTGGCCACCCTGCACGCCAACAACGCCAACCAGGCGCTGGACCGTATCATCCACTTCTTCCCGGCAGACCGGCACAACCAGCTGTGGATGGACCTGTCTCTCAACCTGCGGGGCATGGTGGCGCAGCAGCTGATTCCTACGCCGGATGGCAAGGGTCGCCGCGCGGTTATCGAAGTCCTGCTCAATACTCCCCTGATGGCGGATCACATCCGCAAGGGCGAAGTGCACCTGCTCAAGCCGCTGATGGCCAAGTCCCGTGAACTGGGTATGCAGACCTTCGACCAGGCGCTCTACGACCTCTACAGCTCTGGCGAAATCACCTACGAAGACGCGCTGGCCCACGCGGACTCCCCGAACGATCTGCGCCTGATGATCAAGCTGGGCTCGGAATCCGCCGAATCCCTGAGCGAATCCACCCGCGGCCTCACCCTGCAGGACGACGACTCCCTCAAGGGTCGCTGGTAATCCCTCCGCCGACCGGTGACCGCCGGTCGGCTACTTCTACTCCTTTTGGTCGTTTACTTTTTGGCACGATAAGCCCAAAATCTCTGACTGTGACCGGTCAGTCCGCCTTGTTTTTTGTCCGAAATAATCTATAAGCGGGACCTGGTTCCACCTCCGAATGCGAATCCGGCCGCAGTCATGATCCTTCTGGCGGGCTAGATTCACCTTCTTCAACGGTGGCCGGATGGCACTTGAAGCATGGAGTCCAAGATGGATCAACCGACAACGCAGCAGTCGATACTGGCGCGTTTGCAGAGTGTGCGGCTGCGGCTCTCCCGGCGCAGCGGGCTGCTGGTCGTGCTGTTGGTGGCGTTGCTGACCCATTTGCCGGGGGCGTTTTCCCGCCTGGCGTCCGATGATTTCATGATCCGCGCGAATGTGGCCGGGGATCCCGTGCTTGCGGCCCGTGGCTTCATGCTGGCCGACGCCAGTCTGTCGTTCTGGGATCAGGTTTCCAATGCTTTTCATTTCTACAACCCGGCCACCGGGACCACGGACCTGTATCAGGATTACGGCAGCCTGCCCTGGTGGAGCAGTGAAGATGCCAAGATGAATCCCTGGCGTCCGTTGTCTGCTGCCACGCATTGGCTGGATGCTCGCATTGCACCGGATTCTTTCCCGCTGCAAGCGTTGCACAGTCTGATATATGTGCTGCTGATGGCGGCGATGGCGTATCGGCTGTTCCTGCGTATCAGTGCGCAGACCCGAGTTGCGGTGCTGGGAGCGCTGTTTCTGGTGGTGGACGCCGGCCATGTCATGAGTTTCAGCTGGATAGCGGCGCGCAACGTGTTCATCGCAGTGGCCTTGGGATGCTATGCGCTGGAGCAGTTCTGGTTGTGGCGGGAAGAATCCCGCCATTGGGCCTTCGTGCGTTCTGCGCTGGCGTTTCTGGCGGCGCTGCTCAGTGCCGAAAACAGCCTGTCGATCCTGGCCTACATGGGGGCCTATCTGCTGTTCATCGAGCGCGGCAGCCTGTTGCGCAAGGCCGTCTTGCTGGCGCCGTATCTGTGCATCGTGCTGGCGTGGCGCCTGCTGTACAACTGGCTGGGATTCGGTGCCGATGATATCGGCCTGTACCTGGATCCGGGCAATGATCTTGCGGCGTTTCTGGGGTGGATACTCAAGGTATTGCCGCTGGTATTGTCCAGCCTGATTACCGGCGTTGACGGGGTGGCTTCCGGCGTGGCGCCGGACCTGCGAATCTGGGTGTCAGTGGCAGGTGCAGCGCTGCTGCTGATCTGTCTGCCGCTGATTCGCCGTCTGCTGCGTGATTCGCCACTCGCCCGTGCCATGCTGCTTGGCAGCGTGCTGGCGGCGGTGCCGGCCTGCACCCTGGTGTCCGCCGGAACCCGGGCCGGCGCCTTTGCCGCGATTGGCTTCTTCTGGCTGCTGGCGCGCTGGGTGCATCTGCTGCTGGATGATGCGCGCTGGCGTGCCGATAAATTCGTGGTGGGTGCCGTGTTGTGCTTCCACCTGTTCCTGCCGGGACTGGGCGCCTTCCTCATTACATCGACGCTGTTGCCGGTTACCTACACCGACGACGGTCAGTACTCCAGCGTGCAGCGCGCCTATCCGGCCGGTCGCACCGGTCCCTCGCTGGTGGTGGTCAACTCGCCGACCATCAACAATGACTACTACCTGCCGTTCGACTGGCGCTTCAATCATGGGGCGATTCCCGAAACCTTGAACGTGCTGGCGCCGGGACTGGTTTCTCTTGATCTCAAGCGGCTGTCTGCCCGTGTGTTCGAATTAACGGCGCCGGCAGGCTTGCCACTGCACAACCGCCACGCGGTCAGCAGTCTCGACGGGCATCGTCCGCTGCTGTCGTCGGCCTATGGTGCGCAAATGCTGCAGGGGTTGGTGGCGTCCCCAGGCCAGCCGCTGACGGTGGGTGACCGGCGCTACGCCGGTGACATGCGGGTTACGGTGCTGGCGCTCACCGAAAACCGGCCGTCCCGTTTGCAGATCGAGTTCTTCGATGACGACATGCCGGACAGCATGGTCTGGCAATACTACGACTGGCGTAAGCGTCAGTATTTCGCGATGCCGGTTCCTGCCATAGGAGAGATCCTGCGCTTTCCCGGCCCGTTTGATCTGGTGCGCTGAGCAGGCAGCGGTTGGGTTCGCCGGCTCAGAGGCCGGCGGTCTGGCGGAAGGTGATCGCCCCGTCTTTCAGGGTCAGTTGTACCTGTCCCTGCAGGGTCTGTCCGAGGAAGGGTGAGTTCTTGCCCACTGACAGCATCCGCTCTTCCGTCAGCTGCCATTGCCTGGCCGGATCGAACACGCACAGGTTGGCATTGCTGCCCACATCCAGATGGCCCGCATCCAGCCCGATCAGCAGGGCCGGGTTCATGGCAATTCGCTGCACCCACTCCGATTCCGTCAGGATGCCCATGGTTACCAGCCGGTAACTCAGGGGCAGGAAGGTGGAAAACGCCGAAATCCCCGGCTCGGTGGAGGGGAACGGTTCCGACTTGGCCGCCGCTTCGTGGGGCTGGTGATCGGAGCAGAGGATGGAAATTACCCCCGCCTTCACACCATCGATCAGGCCCAGGCGATCCTGCTCGCTGCGCAGGGGCGGACGGGTGTGATACTGGCTGTTGAAGCCGTCGATCATTTCATCGGTCAGGAACAACTGGTGCACCGCCACGTCTGCCGTCACCGGCAAGCCTTCGCGCTGGGCGGCGGCGATCAGTTTCACCGAGCGGGCGCAGGACAGCTGGCCGAAGTGCGCGCGCACGTCGGCCTGTTGTACCAGCAGCAGATCCCGGCTCAGGGCGATGGTTTCGGCGGCGTCACTGATGCCGGGCAGGCCCAGTCGGGTCGAAGTGGGTCCGGCGTGAATGCCGCCTTTCGGACTCAGGGATGCTTCCTCGCTCTGGAAGAACACCGTCAGATCGAAGGTGCTGGCGTACTCCAGACAGCGCAGCAGGCTGAGGGAATCTTTCACCGGATAGCGCAACTGGGACACGGCCACGCAGCCGGCTTCCCGCAGGGCATGCATTTCCGCCAGCTGCTGGCCCTGCAGCCCTTTGGTCAGGGCGCCGATGGGCAGCACATGGGCATAGCCGGACTGGTGGGCCCGCTCCTGAATCAGGGCGGCGACAGCCCGGGTGTCGATAATGGGTTTGGTATCCGGCGGACAGCACAGGTGGGTAATGCCCCCGGCGGCCGCAGCGCGGGTTTCCGAATGAATGCTGCCTTTCTGGGTCTGGCCCGGCTCGCGCATGCGGGCGCAGATGTCCACGGCGCCGGGAATCACCAGCATGCCGCGGGCATCGATATCCACATCTGCCTTGAAGCCGACCGGTGCCGCGCCGATACCGGCGATCAGGCCGTCAGCCACATACACATCGGTGACCTTGTCCAGCACATTGCGCGGATCGATCACCCGGCCATTGCGGATGACGATGCGCTGATTGAAGGTGGGGCGTGAAAAGTCCATGTTACGCCTCCTCCCCGCCGGTGCCGGCATCGGTATTCTGGCCGCTCATGGCCATCGACAGCACCGCCATCCGCACGGCGATGCCGTAGTTGACCTGGTTCAGGATTACCGAACGTTCGCAGTCAGCCACCGCCGACTCGATTTCCACGCCCCGGTTGATCGGGCCCGGGTGCATCACGATGGCGTCCGGTTTGGCGAACGCCAGTTTTTCCATCGACAGGCCGTACAAGCGATAAAACTCCGATTCACTGGGTAGCAGGGCAGACTCCATGCGCTCTTTTTGCAGGCGCAGGGTGGAAACCACGTCCACGTCCGCCAGTCCCTGCGCCATGTTGTAGAACACCTTCACTCCGAGCGATTCGATGTCTTTGGGGATCAGGGTCTTGGGGCCGATAACGCGGATTTCGCGGGCACCCAGCGCTGTCAGGGCATGGATCTGCGAGCGCGCCACCCGGGAATGCAGGATGTCACCGATGATGGCGACGGTGAGATTTTCGAACGCGCCCTTGTGGCGGCGGATGGTGTACATGTCCAGCATGGCCTGGGTCGGGTGGGCATGACGGCCGTCGCCGGCATTGATCACCGCCACATGGGGACAGACAAATTCCGCAATGAAGTGGGGCGCGCCGCTATCACCGTGGCGCACGATGAACATGTCGCTGTCCATGTATTCCAGGTTCCACAGCATGTCCATCAGGGATTCACCCTTGGAGGTGGACGAGGCGCTGATGTTGATATTCAGTACATCCGCCGACAGCCGCTTGGCCGCCAGTTCGAAGGTGGTGCGGGTGCGGGTGCTGTTTTCGAAGAACAGATTCACCACCGTCTTGCCGCGAAGCAGCGGGACCTTTTTCACCGCCTGTTTGCCTACACTGACAAAGGAGTCAGCCGTATCGAGGATTTCGGTGAGCAGTTCGCGGCTCAACCCTTCAGTCGTGAGGAAATGGCGTAGTTGACCTTGTTCATTCAACTGCAGCTGATGGGGCGGTATCGTTGGTGTCATAGGTTCAGCGGTCGACCAGTGTCAGGGTGAGGGGCGCAGGGCCGGCCAATTTTACCCGCTGACCGGGCTGTAAATCCATGCGAATTCCGGCGACATCGGGCTGGATCGGCAGCTGACGTTGCGGCAGATCAACCAGTGCGGCCAGCAGCACCGACGCCGGGCGGCCGTAGTCGAACAGTTCGTTGAGGGCGGCGCGGATGGTGCGCCCGCTCATCACCACGTCATCCACCAGGATCACATGCTGGTCGTCGATGGCAAACGGCAGTACCGACGGCTTCACGCTGGGATGCAGGCCCTTGCCCTCGAAATCGTCCCGGTAGAAGGAAATGTCCAGCAGGCCCAGGGGCTGTTCCAGCTGCAGGGCCTGATGCAGACGCTCGGCAATCCAGGCACCGCCGCTGTGGATGCCCACCATCACTGGGGCTTTGGGCAGGGCAGCAATGCGTTGCTGCAGCGTCGCGGTCATTGCCGCCAGCAGCGGTTCCACTTCAGGCATTGTCATCTTGGGATTCCTTGCGCAGGCGGGGCCATTCGTTTTCGAACCAGGACTGCAGAATAAGGCTTGCGGCCAGACTGTCAACCAGGCCCTTGCTGCGTTGCGGCTGGGCCTTCGCCAGTTCCCGGGCTTCGAACGAGGTCAGGCGTTCATCCATCGGATACCAGGCTTTGCCGAAGCGCCCCTGCAGACGCTGGCCGAATTTGCGGGCGCGCTGGGTCAGATCGAATTCGCTGCCATCCATCATCACCGGCACGCCGACCACAAAAATGTTCGGCTGCCACTCCGCGATCAGTGCTGCCACCTGATCCCAGTTGGGCTGGCCATTGCTGGCTTTGAGTTCCGGCAACGGGCTGGCGGAACCGGTGATGGTCTGGCCCACGGCGACCCCGATCTTGTGGGTGCCAAAATCAAACGCGAGGGCAGACAGTTGGTCAGGCAGGGCGGGCATGGGAATAGATCACCGAAACAGCAGCAGGGGGAAGAGTCAGGCGTGGCCAATCTGGCTCGACAGCAGATTCATGTCGACACCGAGCAGGGCAGCGGCCGCCTGCCAGCGCCGGTCGAAGGGTGTGTCGAACAGGATATCGGAATCTGCCTTCACGCTGAGCCAGGCATTCTGCGCCATCTCGTGATCCAGCTGACCGGCGCTCCAGCCGGCATAACCCAGCGCCACCAGGCTTTCTGCCGGGCCTTCATTGTTGGCGATGGCTACCAGAATATCCCGCGAGGTGGTCAGGCAAATGTCGTCGTCCACGCACAGGGTGGTATCCCACTTGTGTGGCAGCGTGCGGTGTAACACGAAACCCCGCTCCGTCTGCACCGGGCCGCCATACAGCACATGCTGATCCAGCAGGCGGTCATCGAAATCCGTGATCTGCAGATGGGTAAGTATGTCGGCCACCGTCAGTTCCATCGGCCGGTTCACCACGATCCCCATGGCGCCTTCATCGTTGTGTTCGCAGATGTAGGTGATGCTGTGGGCAAAATTGGGATCGGCCATGTCGGGCATGGCGATCAGGAAATGATGCTTGAGGGAGGCGGTCTTCAGAGTGCTCATTGATACAGTATTGGATCAATAAATGCGGCGTTCAAGTGAATTTTCCCGCCGGTCACCGACAGGGCGGGATAAGCGCCTGTTGTCCCTCAGAAACTGGACAGGCGATCACCTTTCTCGAATTGCCAGGTGCGGATGATCTCCAGAATGTCGGTATCCTGGCGGATTTCCGGCGGGAATGGCGCAAACGGGGCGGCCAGTCGCACGATATCGATGGCGGCCTGATCCAGTATGCGCTGGCCTGACGATTTGAGAACACGCACTTCCTGCACGGAGCCGTCGGCCCGCACTGCCACCATCAGACGCAGGTTGCCATAGATCTTTTTGCGACGCGCCTCTGCGGGATAATTGAGGTTGCCGACGGTTTCGATCTTCTTGCTCCAGCCATGCAGGTAATAGGCATCGCGGGATTCCTGGGTGCTCACCGAAGTCAGCTGGCGTTTGCGCGGGCGCTTGGCGTGCAGCTGCTTCTGTTCTTCCAGCTGGGCTTCGAGGCTGGCGATTTCCAGGCTGCGCTGGATCATCGCCAGGCGCTCTTCCTTGGTCATCTCGACCTTGCGATCGTCCGGGCTGGGCTGGTCCAGCGCGATCTGCTGGCGGCTGTCGCTGCGGGTGGTGATGATGCGATTCACCGGCTCCTGCACCGGCTTCTGGCTGGCAGTCTGCTGCAGTGGCTGGATTTCGCGGATCTGCACGTCTTCGAACTGGGCCAGTTCATCGGTGCTGGGCAGGGCGGTCTTGTCCAGTTCGCCGCTGCCTTCCTGGTTGGCCTGGGCCAGAAAATCCGCCTTGTCCGGCGCCTTGTCGCTGCGGCTCTGGGCCAGCACGATCTCCAGCGCTGCCGCCGCCGGACGCGGGTCCGGAAATTCAAAGCCGACCCCCAGAATCAGCAGGGCGTGCAACACCACTGCCAGAAACAGGGTGAACAGCATGCGATCATTGGCGGTAACGGTAGGGCGTTCAGCAACTGCGGCCATGGGTAATTCTTAACGGTTCAGGCGTTGTTCAATGGCGTCCATCAACGGGGCGGCAATCCGGGTGCCGGCGCCGGCATCGATCTCGCGGATGCAGGTGGGGCTGGTGACATTCACCTCGGTCAGATAATCCCCGATCACATCCAGGCCGACGAAGAGTAATCCCTTGGCCAGCAGCGTGTCCCGTACCTGGTCGACAATCCAGCGATCCCGTTCGGTGAGCGGTTGTACCACACCGGAACCGCCGGCGGCCAGATTGCCGCGCACTTCGCCGGCCATGGGAATGCGCGCCAGGCAGTACGGTACCGGCTCGCCGTTCACCACCAGAATACGCTTGTCGCCCTTGCTGATCTCGGGAATGTATTTCTGTGCCATCGCCGGCAGGCGGCCATGCTGGGTCAGCGTTTCGATGATGACATTGAGATTGCCATCAGTGGCACCGGTGCGGAAGATCGAGGCGCCGCCCATGCCGTCGAGCGGTTTCAGGATCACGTCGCCGTGTTCTTCGGCAAACGCCCGCAGCCGTTGCTTCTGGCTGCTCACCAGCGTGGGTGCGCAACATTGCGGGAAGTGGGTGGCGAAGACTTTTTCATTGCAGTCCCGCAGGCTCTGGGGCCTGTTCACCACCAGCACGCCATCGGCCTCTGCTTTGTCCAGAATATAGGTGGTATAGATGAAGGGCATGTCGAACGGAGGATCCTTGCGCATCAGGATCACATCGAGATTCGCCAGTGGCGCATATGCCTCTTCACCAAGATCGTACCAGTGACTGGGGTCGTGGCGCGGGTGCAGGCGGGTCATGCGCGCCATGGCACGGCCGCAGTCGATGGTCAGATCGCCCTGCAGCATGTAATAGATTTCCCAGCCCCGCGCGTCCGCTTCCCACAGCATGGCCAGCGTGCTGTCTTTCTTGTAGGTGATGGATTCGATGGGGTCCATCACGACCCCCAGTTTGATCGTCATTGCAGTTTCCGATCCTGATGCCGGTGGAGCAGTGGCGCCATGATGGCGCATCTGCATATAAATTACACGACAAACCTGATTCCGGTTATATCGGCTATCATTTTATTGAAGCCCAAAAAAAGCTTGATCTACAGTGAGTTATGGATTGGGCGGAAAAACTGTGATAAATATCATGCTGCTTGGCTCAAGCGCG
This sequence comes from Gammaproteobacteria bacterium, assembly GCA_041395845.1. Classification (GTDB taxonomy): domain Bacteria; phylum Pseudomonadota; class Gammaproteobacteria; order Pseudomonadales; family Ketobacteraceae; genus Ch67. Next base: position 105,211 of record JAWKZS010000007.1, on the reverse strand, counting down.
ATTTTTATCGCCCTTTCGGTTTGCGAACTCCCCATACCGGTATTATAACTAATATACAATCGCAGACTTATCGCTCCGGATTCAAAGGCAATGTCGATGGAAGAGAATTTCGAGAACCTGAAAGTGATGGTGATCGACGATAGCAAGACTATTCGTCGCACGGCTGAAACGCTGCTCAAGAAAGCTGGTTGCGTGGTGATTACCGCTACCGACGGATTCGACGCGCTGTCCAAGATTGCGGACACTCAACCGAACATCATTTTTGTCGATATCATGATGCCGCGGCTCGATGGCTATCAAACGTGCGCCCTGATCAAGAACAACAGTGCTTTCAAGTCCACGCCCGTGATCATGCTGTCCTCCAAGGACGGCCTGTTCGACAAGGCCAAGGGCCGGATTGTCGGTTCCGACCAATACCTGACCAAACCTTTTAGCAAAGAAGAATTGCTGGGAGCCATTCGAGAGCATGTACCGGCGGCGTAAGCCCGAATGCACTGCTCGAGTGTGCGGTCTGCACTGAATATTCCCACATATACTGATTTACGGAGGAGCCATGCCTCGCGTCCTGATTGTTGATGATTCACCCACTGAAACCTACAAGTTCAAGGAAATTCTTGAGAAGCACGGCTTCGAAATCATCACCGCAGATAATGGTGCTGATGGCGTAGCGGTGGCGCGGCAGGAAAAGCCGGATGTGGTGTTGATGGACGTGGTCATGCCCGGATTGAACGGTTTTCAGGCAACACGCCAGCTGAGCAAAGGTCCGGATACCCAGCATATTCCAGTCATCATCGTGACTACCAAGGATCAGGAAACCGACAAGGTGTGGGGCCGGCGCCAGGGTGCCAGCGATTATCTCACCAAGCCGGTGGATGAAACTGTCCTGATCGATACCATCAAACGCGTCATGAGCGGAAGCTGATCCACCCTATGTCCGAGGTCTCCCGCGCCTTCATCAAACTGGCGGAAATCGCCGAACTCAGTCACCAGCACGCCAAGGGTCTGCCGGAACAGCAGGAAGCCCGCGCCATCTGGAGCGGTGTCGGCTTCACGCTGAACGGCCGTCGCTATGTTGCTTCCATGGATGAAGTGTCTGAAATTCTGTCCGTTCCCCGTTATACCCAGGTGCCCGGCGTCAAAAGCTGGGTGAAAGGCATTGCGAACGTACGCGGCCGCCTGATGCCCGTCATGGACCTGCTTGGCTTTCTCAATCGCCCCTCGGCCCTGCAGTTAAAGCGACGCCGGGTACTGGCGCTGGAACGCGGCGAGCTGTACAGCGGTCTGGTGGTGGATGAAGTGCTGGGAATGCAGCATATTCCGCAGGATACCTTTACCAGTGAAATACCCGAGGATTATGCCGAGACCCGCGCGTATCTGAAGGGTGGCTTTGCCAGCGACAAGGGCTTTTTTGCGTTATTCAGTTTGTACGAGCTGGCGCGGGATCCGCGCTTTCTCAACGTGGCTTCCTGACCGAAGCCCAGCAGGAATCTTGCCGCTGCGGATGCTCTGCAGCGGCAGATACGGGTAAAGGCGATATTTTTTCTACCCGGTCGGGCCTTTCGTGCCTACATTTAATGAAGGCATCTCTAAAAAACAGGCATTTCCCATCAACTCCTCACCGACGCGACAAGAATTCCGGTTTTTTAGAGATGTCTTTGCTTCACTTTAACCATAACAATAGTTGTGCAATAAACGGCCAGGAGTCCGCCTATGTCGTCGAGCACTGGAAAGCTGGAATCCAGCAAGTCCACTAACTTGATACCCGTCTACATCGTTTTGCTGGTTGTGATGATCGGCCTGATGCTGTGGAACTTCTTCCAGGTTGCGAACCACAGTGAGCAGTCTGCCAAGTACGTAACCAAAGCGACCGAACTGCGGGTACTGTCCCAGCGGATTGCGAAAAACGCCCTGGAAGCCGCCGCCGGTAACGCCGACGCGTTCGCTTTCCTCGACCAGGCCCGGGTGGAATACGGTCTGGTGTGGGACTCCATCAAGAATGGTTCCCCTGAGGAAGACATGGCACCGGATTCCATCTTCGTGACCGCAGCGCCCAATGAAATGGCCGCGGTGGAACGGGTATGGAAACAGGTATCACAAAGCTCCGACGTGATTCTGGAAGGCCGCCAGACGGTGATCAACCTGCACGACGTGGCCAAGAGCCTGAACAACTCGATTCCGGTACTGCAGGAAGAATACGACTTGGTGGTACAGACCCTGGTGGATTCCAAGGCGCCCGGTGATCAGGTGGCGGTAGCCCAGCGTCAGGCCCTGCTGGCAGAACGTATCGTGCGTTCGGTCAACAAGGTACTGGAAGGCGGTGAAGACGCGGTGATGGCGGCGGACAGCTTCGGTCAGGACACCCAGCGCTTCGGCCGCGTTCTGACCGGCATGCTGGAAGGCGACAAGTCCCTGGGCATCACCCGGGTGCGTGAGCAGGCAGCCGTGGACGCGCTGAACCAGATTTCCGATCTGTTTGCCGAAGTCAACGACTCGGTCGACGAGATTCTCGAAAGCTCCCCGGAACTGTTCCAGGTCCGTGCGGCAGCGAACTCCATCTTCACCGACTCCCAGACCCTGCTGACCGAAACCGGTGCGCTGGTGAAATCTTTCGAACAGACGCCAGTACAGGGCATCTGGTCGACGCTGTTCGGTATCGTGTTTGCCGCACTGGCGCTGTTGTTCCTGTTGCTGGTTTTCTTCTCGTTCATCGGACAAACCCGCAGCCGACTGGCCGACGAAGCCTATCGTCGTGAAGAAGAAGAGAAACAGAACCAGCGTAACCAGGAAGCGATCCTGCGACTCCTCGACGAACTGGGCGATCTGGCGGATGGTGACTTGACCATCCAGACCACGGTAACCGAAGACTTCACCGGTGCGATCGCGGACTCTATCAACTTCACCATCGACCAGCTGCGCTCTCTGGTATCGACCATCAACGAAACCGCGGTACAGGTATCCGCAGCGGCCCAGGAAACCCAGGCAACTGCGATGCATCTGGCGGAAGCGTCTGAACACCAGGCCCAGGAAATTGCCGGGGCCTCTGCGGCGATCAACGAAATGGCGGTGTCCATCGACCAGGTATCTGCCAACGCCGCCGAATCGGCCGCGGTAGCGGAGCGCTCGGTATCCATCGCGAACAAGGGTGCCGAAGTGGTACAGAACACCATCCACGGCATGGATACCATCCGCGAACAGATCCAGGAAACAGCGAAACGGATCAAGCGTCTGGGTGAATCCTCACAGGAAATCGGTGACATCGTATCGTTGATCAACGACATCGCGGACCAGACCAACATCCTTGCATTGAACGCCGCGATTCAGGCGTCCATGGCGGGTGAAGCGGGCCGCGGCTTCGCGGTGGTAGCGGACGAAGTTCAGCGTCTTGCGGAACGCTCCGCCGCTGCAACCAAGCAGATCGAAGCACTGGTCAAGACGATCCAGACCGACACCAACGAAGCGGTTATCTCGATGGAACAGACCACGTCTGAAGTAGTCCGGGGTGCCCGTCTGGCCCAGGATGCGGGTGTGGCACTGGAAGAAATCGAGAACGTATCGAGCAACCTGGCGGATCTGATCCAGAACATTTCCAACGCAGCACGACAGCAGGCGGCCTCTGCGGGTCACATTTCCAACACGATGAACGTTATCCAGGAAATCACCTCGCAAACCTCCGCCGGTACCACTGCAACGGCGACCTCTATCGGTAACCTTGCAGAACTGGCGGTGCAGATGCGGAACTCTGTTGCGGGCTTCAAGCTGCCGGATACCGGAATGTAATGGCCGGCGGCACCTTGTGTCGTCGCCAGGAGTGAAAGGCAGTGCCTGCGGAACGCTGGAGTTATCAAAGCACGGTGGAAATGAACAACGAGCAATTCCTGCTCTGGCAGGCGTTGCTCGAAAACCGCACCGGCATGCAGATATCACCCCAGCGTAAGTCTTTTCTGGAAACCAGCCTCACCATTCGCATGCGCGAAATTGGTTGTGCCGATTACGACAGTTACTATGAAAAGCTGATGTCGGGTCTGGCAGGCGAAGTGGAGTGGGCCACCCTGGTGGACCGCCTCACGGTGCAGGAAACCAGTTTCTTCCGCCATGAACATTCGTACGAACTGGTGCGGGATTTCTGTCACCAGCTCTACGAAAAGGAAGGGCGCAAGCATATCGAACTGTGGAGCGTTGGCTGTGCCACCGGCGAAGAGCCCTATTCTCTGGCCATGGTCATGGATGATCTGATCAAGGATTTTCCAGGCAAGCGCTACTACGGAATCACTGCTACCGATATCAGCCTGCCGGCGCTGTCCAAGGCGCGGGAAGGTGTTTACAGCGTGCGCAAGCTGGAGCGCATCGAAGAGCGCTTCCGCCAGCGTTATTTTGAACCGGTAGAACGCGGCCGTTGTCGGGTGGTGCCGCGATTGAAAGATCGGGTCTGCTTTGCGCAGCTCAACATCCTGGGTCTGGGTGATGCACCCATGCAGAACGTGGATGTTGTGTTCTGTCAGAACGTGCTGATTTATTTTCAGCGCTGGCGCAAGCGGGACATCGTAACCAAATTGGCCGACCGGTTGGCGCCGGGGGGCATCATGGTGTTGGGCGTGGGTGAAGTCATTGACTGGCATCGCCCGGATCTGGAGCGACTCCAGTACGAAGACACCCTGGCCTACCAGAAACGCCGGCCGTCATAATGATGAAAGCCAGGAGCGAACATGGCTGAGCACCACGATTTTCAGGCGCTGGAATGGGTCAAGGGTGAAATCGAAGAAACCCTGAAACAGGCCCAGCAATCGCTGGAAGCCTTTGTGGACAATCCCGAGGATTCCTCGCGCATGCGGTTTTGTCTGGCGCACCTGCATCAGGTGTCCGGCACCTTGCAGATGGTGGAATTCTACGGTGCTGCGCTGCTGGCCGAAGAAATGGAAAATCTGGCCCAGGCCCTGATGAACAACAAGGTGAGCCGGGTTGAAGATGCGCAGGAAGTGCTGATGCGCGCGATCCTGCAACTGCCGGCCTATCTGGATCGCGTCAAGTCCGGCAAGCGTGACATGCCGGTGGTGGTGCTGCCACTGCTCAACGATCTGCGTGCTGCCCGCGGTGAAAGTCTGCTGTCGGAAACCGCGCTGTTCAAACCGGATCTTGAAAGCGGCAGTGAGGCTGCCCCGAAAGAAAAGATTTCCGCCGAAGCCATCGCCCAGCTGCCGGAACTGCTGAAAAAAATCCGCCAGCTGTACCAGTTTGCCCTGGTCGGTCTGATCCGCAATCAGGACATGCCCACCAATCTGGGCTACATGGCCAAATCTCTCACCAAGCTCGAACAGCTGTATTCCAATACGCCGATGGCGCAACTGTGGTGGGTTGCGGCGGCACTGGTGGAAGGTGTGTCGCGTAATTTCATCGAGCTGGGTACCTCGGTCAAGATGCTGTTTGGCAATCTCGACCGTCAGCTGAAGAACAGCATCGACACCCAGGCCGACCGCAACGAAGCGGTACCGATGGATCTGCTGAAAAACCTGCTGTACTACGTGGCCCGCTGCGAAGGCGATTCGCCCCGCATCCGCAAGGTGAAGGAAGCGTTCAAGCTGGATTCCGCGTTACCGTCGGAAGAATTGCTCGACAGCGAACGCCGACGTCTGACCGGGCCCGACCGTTCCGCGATTACGTCGGTGGTGCGTGCGCTGCTGGACGAACTCACTGGCGTCAAAGATACGCTGGATCTGTTCATGCGTGGCCAGAGCCACAGTACCGCAGAACTGAAACCGGTGATTCCCGCGCTGAAACAGGTGGCGGATACCCTTGCCGTGCTGGGTATCGGCAATCCCCGTCGCGTCATCGTCGAACAGATCGATGTGATCGGTCGCATGATCGATGTCGGCCAGGTGCCGGCCGATACGGTGCTGATGGATGTGGCCGGCGCACTGCTGTATGTCGAAGCCACACTGCAGGGTATTGCCGAAGATGCCAGCCGTGCCAGCGCCGTGAGCGAAGGCAAGTCGGACGGCAGCGATTTTGTATCGCCCGAACATGTCAGCAAGGCCCGCGCCGCGGTGATCGATGAATCCCGCTCGGGGCTGGAACTGGCGAAGGACGCGATTTCCGATTATGTCAGCAGTGGTTTCGCGGTTGCCAAGATTGAATCCGTGCCCGACATTCTGCACAGCGTGCGCGGCGGTCTGCAGATGGTGCCGCTGATGCATCCTTCTGCCCTGCTCACCAGCTGCATCAACTACATTCGCGAGCAATTGATCGATGCCCAGGTCAAGCCGACCTGGAAAGAACTCGACACGCTGGCCGATGCGATCACCAGTATCGAATATTATCTGGAACGTCTGGGTGACCGTTTCCCCGGTGATGAAGACATTCTGGCCATCGCTGAAGAAGCCGTCGCCGCGCTGGGTTATCCGGCCGAACGGGTGTCCAGCGAAGATCTGGCGCCGACCCTGAGTGTCGCGGTGGCAACACCGGCCAGCGAACCGGCCCCGGCAGAAGACGATTTCAGTCTGGCTTTTGCGGACGAAACCGAATCCATCGACCAGCTGCCCACCTTGCAGCTGGAACCGGAAGCAGCGCCGCAGCCTGAAGAAACCGACGAAGAATTCCTGGTGTTCAGCGAAGAAGAACTGGCCGAAGCGGAAGCCGAGCCGGTTGCCGGGATTGCACCTGCGCCGGTCGCGCTGCAGCCCGAGCCGCTGGAGGAAGAAGACAACGATCTGATCGATGAGGAAGTCATTGAAATCTTCATCGAAGAAGCCGGCGAAGTGCTGGAAACCATCAACGAGTATCTGCCCCAGTGGGCCAGCGATACGGAAAACGAAGATGCGCTGAAGGAATTGCGTCGGGCCTACCACACCCTCAAGGGCAGTGGCCGCATGGTGGGCGCCAAGATCGTCGGCGAGCTGGCCTGGTCGATCGAGAACATGCTCAACCGGGTGCTGGATCACACGGTTCCCGCATCACCCGGTGTCATCCGCATTGTGGAAACCGTCACCGGCGTCGTGCCCTCGCTGGTGAAGTCGTTTGAAACCCGCACGAAGCACACCATCAATGTCGATGCGCTGGCAGCGGTCGCGGATGCCCTGGCCAAGGGACAGACCCCGCCGCCGATTCCGGCCGACCTGAGCCTTGCGGCCGCCGCTGCACCGGTGGTGGAAGCCGCCGAAGCGGAAGTTGCTGAAGAAGTCATGGCGCCCGTGGCAGCTGCACCGGCGATGAAAGAACCCGAAGCCGAACCCGAACTGGAATTCCTTGCCGAGGAAGTCGAGCCGGCCAGCGCCGCCGAGGAAATGCTGGAAGAAAGCGTTGCCGACACCGAGGAAGTGGAGTTCGTGCTGGAGCAGGCCGACGAACTGCCCGAGGCAGAGGCGCTGCAGACCGAACTGGCCGCCGGCAGTGTCGAGATCGATCCGGTGCTGGTGGATATTTTCAGCCAGGAAGCCTCCACCCATCTGCAGACCATCAAGGATTTTCTGGCCCGGGCCGGCGAACGCGAGCCGCTCAGCGAAAACCTGCTGCGTGCGCTGCATACCCTGAAGGGCAGTGCGCACATGGCCGGCATCACGCCGATTGCCGAACTGGCGTCACCCACCGAACGTTTCATCAAGGAATGCCATCTGCAGGGCGTCCAGGCCGACCAGCAGATCAAGACGCTGCTGGACGATGTCGTACGTCTGGTGGAACAGGGGCTGGTGGATCTGAAGAATCATCCGTCGCAACCATTGCACGGTGCCGAACACGTACTGGTCTGCATCGACGAATTGCGCGACAGCAAACTCAAGCATGCCCGCGAAGCCAATGTGGCGGCGCTGGGCAAACCGGACCCGCAACTGGTATCCCTGTTCCTGGCCGAGGGCATGGATCTGATCGTCGATGCCGGCGACGTCCTGCGTCACTGGGAAGCCAATCCGGTACCGGGCGAACAGCTGGACAAGCTGCGGCAGGAATTGCGCATTCTGGCCCGCAGTGCCAGCGCGGCCCAGCTCAACGAGGTTGTGGCCCTGTCCATGACTTTGGAAGAACTCTACAACGCGGCTTCCAACGGCATGATCACGCCCAACGATGCGTTCTTCCGCACCGCCCATCGTGCCCATGAAGAGCTGGTTAACATGATGGATTTCATCGCCGCCGGCCAGCCGTTGCCGTCCGCCGACGGGATTGTCGCCGAACTGCAGTCACTGATGGATCAGGCGCCGCAGGTGAGCGAACAGCTGGATCAGGCCCAGCAACAGATCGAAGAAGCCCAGATCGAAGAAATGCAGATCGAGGAAGTCGCCGAGGAAGAAGAGGCTGTCAGCTTTGACTTCGGTGGCGAGGAAGACCTTGCGCCGGAACAGGCGGCGGACACAGGGTTTGCTTTCGAAGCTACCGAGGAACCGGAAACCGCAGAAGAATCCGTCGACTTTGCATTTGATGCTGGTGTTGATGAAACCATCGAAACGCCGGTATTCGAAGAGCCGGTGCTCGAAGAACCCGCATTCTCCGAAGCACCGGCCTTCACGCTGGAAGAGCCGGAGGCCGAGCAGCCTGCCGAATTCGCCAGTGAAGAATTCGTGCTGGAAAGCGCCGAAGATGTCGATGCGGATCTGGGCGAAGATTATGTTGAAATCGACGCACTGGAAGAAGAGCAGGCAGCCCCGGTGGCAGCCGAGCCCGAGCGGCGCAGCGACTTCGATCCCGAGCTGGTGGAAATCTTCCTGGAAGAAGCCGCCGACATCATGGAATCCACCGCCAACCAGCTGCAAAGCTGGATGGAAAATCCGGACGATCTCGCCGTGGTCGCTGCACTGCAGCGTGACCTGCATACCCTGAAAGGCGGCGCGCGCATGTCCGACATGCGTGAGATCGGCGACCTGTCACACCAGCTCGAAGATCTGTACGAAGGTCTGTGCCAGCACCGTTTCGTTGCCACGCCCGCCCTGTTCGATCTGCTCAACCAGTGCCACGATCGCCTGGCGGTGATGCTGGAAAAAGTCCAGCAGGGTCTGAATTCGGCGCCGGCCAACGACCTGATCGGCAAGATCCAGGACTTCATGCATGGCCGTCTGGAGGCCGAGGCGCCCGCCGCGCAGCCTGAACCGGTGGCAGAAGCACCGGCGCCAGTACAGGCACCGGCACCATTGCTGGCAGCCAACGAAGATACCAGTGCGCTGCAGGCACTGGCCGACGAAGGCGTCGATACCGAGATTCTGGAAATCTTCCTCGAAGAGGCCGAAGAACTCACCGAAGGCATCGACAACACCATCGCCGCGTGGCTCAGCGAGCGCGACAATCCGGCACATCTGGACGAGATGAAGCGCCTGCTGCACACCCTCAAGGGCGGTGCACGTCTGGCCGGTCTGATGCACATCGGCAATCTCAGCCACAATTTCGAATCCTTCCTGATCCAGGCCGAAACTGACCGCCTGCCCCAGGACGACGCCTATTTCGCCCGGGTCCAGCAGGAACACGACAAGCTGATCGCCCAGATGGAGCACCTGCGCAAGCATGGTGGTGAACTGATCGAAGCCGGTGAAGAAACTGCAGTGGCAGCGGAGCCGCTGGCGCCTGCGGCAGTGGAACCGGTCGCAGCCCAGCCGGTGCCCGACAACGTGGTGCCCATCGTGGCGCAGCCGCTGCCTCAGGAAGTGGACACGCCGGATCTGCTGCCGGCCTCGGCCTTCCATGTGGACGAGCCCAAACGCAGCAGCAACGAAAGCATCAAGGTATCCGCCGACCTGATGGAAAACCTGGTCAACCTGGCCGGGGAAACCTCCATCATCCGCGGCCGGATTGAACAGGAAATGACGGACTTCACCACGGTTATCGGTGAAGTCGGCCAGACTATCGACCGTGCCCGTGAACTGCTGCGCCGCCTCGACATGGAAACCGAAGCCCAGGTTCTGTATCGCTACCAGCAGGCCGGTGAAGGTTCGGAATATGAAGATTTCGACCCGCTCGAAATGGACCGTTACTCGACCCTCAACCAGCTGTCGCGCTCGCTCAACGAAACCATTTCGGACATGACGGACCTGCGGGACTCTCTGGTGGATCGTGCCCGCGACACCGAAACCCTGCTGGTACAGCAGGCCCGCATCAACACCGAACTGCAGGAATCGCTGATGCGTTCCCGCATGGTACCGTTCAGCCGCATGGTGCCGCGTTTGCGTCGCATCGTGCGTCAGGTGGCGCAGGAGCTCGGCAAGAAAGCGGATCTGGAAATCGTCGGCGCCGAAGGCGAAATGGACCGTACCGTACTGGAACGGATGGTGCCGCCGCTGGAACACATGCTGCGTAACGCGGTGGACCACGGTATTGAAATGCCGGAAGAGCGCGCCGCGAAAGGCAAGAAAGAACAGGGCCGCATTACCATCCACCTGGCCCGCGAAGGTGGCGAAGTGGTGCTGCGTCTGACCGACGATGGCAAGGGCATTCCGCTGGACAAGGTACGCCAGCGTGCAGTGGAGCGCGGCCTGATGAAAGCCGATGCGCCGCTGTCCGACAAGGAAGTGCTGCAGTTCATCTTCAAGCCTGGTTTCTCGACCGCAGAAAAGGTGACGCAGATTTCCGGCCGTGGTGTGGGCATGGACGTGGTGCACAGCGAGATCAAGCAGCTGGGTGGTACCGTCAAACTGCACTCGGCCCCTGGAGCCGGTTCCCAGTTCACCGTGCGGCTGCCGTTCACCGTGTCGGTCAACCGCGCCCTGATGGTGCGGGTGAACGAAGACTTGTATGCCATCCCGCTCAACAACATCGAAGGTATCGTGCGGGTCAGCCCCTACGAACTCGAAGCTTACTACCAGCCGGATGCGCCCAAGTTCGAATACGCGGGCCAGTCCTACAACGTGCGTTACCTGGGCCGTTACGTGCACAACGTGCCGATGCCCAACCTGATGGGTCATACCAAGCCGCTGCCGGTGCTGCTGGTGCGCGGTGGCGAGCACGCGGTCGCACTGCAGGTTGACTCGCTGGTGGGCTCGCGGGAAATCGTCGTTAAATCCGTCGGGCCGCAGCTGGCCGCCGTCAGTGGTATTTCCGGTGCCACCATCCTCGGTGACGGTAGCGTGGTCATCATTCTGGATCTGGGTGCGGTGATCCGTGCCGAACAGGCCCAGTTCAGCCGTCAGGAAGCTGCCGTTGCCGCTGCGGCGATGCAGAATCTGGTGCCGCAGGCGAAGATCAACGAAACCCCGCTGGTCATGGTGGTGGACGACTCGGTTACTGTACGCAAGGTCACCAGCCGTCTGCTGGAACGCAATGGCTACGATGTCATAACGGCGAAAGATGGTGTCGACGCGATTACCCAGCTGCAGGAATGCAAGCCGGACGTGATGCTGCTCGACATCGAAATGCCGCGGATGGACGGCTTCGAAGTGGCGACGCTGGTGCGTCACGACGAACGCCTGAAGGACACCCCGATCATCATGATCACCTCGCGTACCGGGGAAAAGCACCGCGATCGCGCCATGAGCATCGGCGTCAACCGCTATCTGGGCAAGCCGTATCAGGAAACCGTACTGCTGCAAAACATCGAAGAGCTGATCAAGCAGGATCGCTAGTGTGGGGCACAAGCACAATCCCCGTGTGGGGGTGATTGCTGACTCGACCTTGCAGCGCCATGTGGTCTGCAAGGCCATCGAGGCTGCCGGTTACGGGGTGGCCCACACGCTGTCGCCTGAAAAGGTCGATGACAGCATCCTCACCGGCAACGGTACCGATGTCTGGCTGGTGGATATCGAAGACGAAGACAAATGGTCGGACTTCATCGTTCACCTGTTCGAAGCCGCGCAAGCCCCCATCCTGCTGGGCGAAGGTCATGCGCCCAGCGTCAACAGCCTGCAGTTCCAGCGCTGGGAACGGAAAATCTACGCCAAGCTGAAAGATATCGTCGGTGCCCCGGCACCGCCGCCGCTGGACGTGGTGGCGCTGGCCAAACCCAAGGCGGAACCCTTGCCATTGCCAGCGGAACTGGCAGGGCGCCAGCATGCCGGTGAGCCGGCGTCGAACATCTGGGTGCTGGGCGCATCGCTGGGTGGCCCCAATGCGGTCAAGGAATTCCTCGATGCACTGCCTGCCGGATTGCCGATTGCCTTTGTGATCGCCCAGCATATCGATGCCGGGTTTGAAGACACCCTGACCAAGGTATGGAGCAAGAACAGCGCCTTCAGTTTCGTCAAACCGGAACTGGGCAACCGACTGTCTCACGGCCAGATCATGATTGCGCCCATCGAGCAGGTCATGTGCGTCAACGGCAATGCGGAAGTCATGCTGTTCGGCGAGCCCTGGGAAGGCCCCTATTCGCCGTCGATTGATCAGGTCATGAGCCTGATGGCGGACCACCTGGGCCAGCAGACCGGTGCCATCCTGTTTTCCGGCATGGGTAATGACGGCGCCATTGCGGCCTGCAAAATGAAAGACATGAACATCCCGGTGTGGGCACAGACCGCCGATACCTGCGCCAACAGCAGCATGCCGGATTCGGCCCGGGCCACCGGCTGCGTCAGCTTCAGCGGTTCGCCCACCGAACTGGCCCAGCACCTGACCCGGCATGCTGCCGAACATTTCGTTGAAATACTCAATCTCTGACAGGGAATTTTTATGGCCAGACTACCCGAACAAATTGCCAGTCTTCTGATCCCCATGGTGGGACGCCCCCTGTTACTGCCCAACGTGGCGGTGGCCGAGATCGTGCCCTGGCAGCAGCCGGAACCGGTGGAAGGCAAACCGGAATGGATTCTGGGTGAAGTGGAATGGCGCGGCGTGCGGATTCCGGTGCTGTCGCTGGAACTGATGAACGATCCCGAGCTGGAAGACGCTGCCCAGGGTAACCGTCTGGCAGTGCTCAATGGCGTGGGCCAGAGCAAGCGGGATTTCTATGCCATCTCGGTACAGGGTATTCCCCGGCTGGTGCGGGTGTTCCCCGATGAACTGGGCAATGAACAGGATGCCACCGAAGAACGCTCCTACGACATGCATGTGCAGGTCAGTGGCGAGCGCGCAGTGATCCCGGATCTGGCTGCGGTGGAACGGGAGCTGGACGCGGTCATGTAAACCGTTGCCACGCTAGCGGGAGGCGCTGACCATTGCCAGTGCCTCTTCCAGCGAGGCGGCAAATTCCACCACCCCCGGTTCCGGCTGCAATTCCGCCCGGCGCAGGGTGCGCAACGGCTGGAACTGCAGATCCGACAGGATCACCCGGGTGTCGCACTTGCGGCATTTATCCAGAAACTTGTGCAGTGCCGCCAGCCCGCCGGCATCCAGCAGCGGCACCGCATCCAGGTACAGCACCACGCCTTTCAGTCCCGCCACTTTCAGCGACAATTCCCCGAACACCCGGTCGGCCGCCGCAAAAAACAGCGGGCCGTTGATCTGGAGAATCTGCCAGCCCTCCGGCAGCGGTGTGTCGTTCAGGCATTTGCGGTGCTGGGTGATGTCCTTCACCTGGGTCATATCGGCGATCTGGCGCATGAACAGCAGAGACGCCAGCACCACGCCCACCGAAATCGCAATCACCATATCGAACAGCACCGTCAGTGACAGGCAGACGGCGAAGACCAGGATGTCGCTGCTGGGGGCAGTCTTGATCAGGTGTACTGCCTTGGGGGCCTCGCTCATGTTCCAGGCCACGATCAGCAGCAGGGCCGCCATGGACGCCATCGGCAGCCAGGACAGCAGCGGTGCCAGTGCCACCACCCCGGCGAGCACCACCAGGGCATGGATCATGGCAGATACGGGGGATTCGGCACCGGCCTTCACATTGGCAGCAGAACGGGCAATGGCGGCGGTGGCGGTGATGCCGCCAAAAAACGGTGTCACTATATTGCCGATGCCCTGTCCCAGCAGTTCGCTGTTGGCGCTGTGACGTCTGCCGGTCATGCCGTCGAGTACCACAGCGCACAGCAGGGATTCGATGGCCCCCAGCATGGCAATGGCAAACGCGGCGGGCAGCAGGGCCTCGATGGATTGCAGGGACAGTTCAAAGGGCTGGCCACCGGCGCCGGGCTGTTGCCAGGGCCACATGAACGACGGCAGCAACGGCGGGATGCCATGACCGGTAGTGCCATCCGCCAGCACGTAATGAAACCGCGAGCCGATGGTATCCACCGCCAGCCCCTGCTGGCTCATCAGCCAGGCCGCCAGGGCGCCGAGGATCACGGCGGGCAGATGGGGCGGCACCGGTGTTTTCAGCCGTGGCCACACCAGCAGCACCGCCAGCGTCAGCAGTGCCACCCCCAGATTCGGCCAGGACGCCTCCGGCAGTGCACCGACCAGCGCCGTCACCTTGCCCACATAGGATTCTGGCATATCCCCGATGGGCAGCCCGAAAAAATCCTTCAGCTGCAGGGTGGCGATCACAATGCCGATCCCGCCGGTGAAGCCCAGGGTCACCGCCTCGGGGATGTATTCGATGTAGCGTCCCAGCCGCAACAGCGCCATGGCGATCAGGATGAATCCCGCCATCAGCCCTGCCAGCAGGAGACCGGCAAAGCCATGCTGCTGCACCACCGGATAGAGGATCACGATAAAGGCCGCCGTGGGCCCGGAAATGCTGAATCGGCTGCCGCCACTCAACGCAATCAGAAAGCCGGCGATGATCGCGGTGTACAGGCCGTACTGAGGGGCGACACCACTGGCGATGGCCAGCGCCATGGCCAGGGGAATGGCAATGATACCCACGGTGGCGCCGGCCAGCAGATCTTTGCCCAGCCGCTGGCGGGAGTAAGGTTCCTGCAGACAGCTTTCGCGCACCGCGTGAGCGATCCGCAATGAGAACAGGTGGGCACGGTGGGCCATGGAAACCCCTCGGATAAAACCACATGAATCCGGCAATTATGGGGCTTTCGCACCGGGAAACGCCAGCGTAACAGTAACAGCGTGTTTTTCGCGGTTGCTGATATGGCCATCTACACTTCATGAACACCCCTGGACTGACCGAACACGGAACAGCGTATGCAGGCTCCGCAAATCCCCGCCGATGAATCTGACCGGTTAGCGTCATTGCGCCAAACGGGCTTGCTCGATACGCCGCCCGAAAACCGTTTTGACCGCCTTACTCACCTGGCGGCGCAGCTTTTCAACGTGCCGATTGCACTGGTCAGCCTGGTGGATGCCGATCGGCAGTGGTTCAAATCCCGTCAGGGTCTGGATGCTTGTGAAACGGGGCGTGATATTTCCTTTTGTGGTCACACCATTCTGGGCAATCAGATCTTCGAAGTGCCGGATGCCCGGCTGGATCCCCGCTTTGCCGACAATCCGCTGGTCGTCGGGCCACCGGATATCCGCTTCTATGCTGGTGCACCTCTGGCGGCGCCCGACGGCAAGAACATCGGCACTCTGTGTCTGATCGATTCCCGGCCCCGGCAGCTGACGGAACAGGAACGGATAAACCTGCGTGAAATCGCCGATATTGTGATGGACGAAATCGGCCGCGAGGCGCTGCTGGAACAGGGCCTGGCACTGATGGCAAAAAAAAATGCGAACGCGATCGTGATTACCGATGCCCATGGCCGTATCAAATGGACCAACGCCAACTTCAGCGTGTTAACTGGCTACGGGCCGGAAGCGCTGGCCGGTCGTGCAGTGGAAGACGTACTGAGCACACACCTGGAAGCGCCGGACGATATCAACGCCCTCGCTCAGGCGTTGCAACAGACCGGCAGCGTCAAGACCGAACTGGCGTTTGCACCCGTGCAGGGGCAGCATGAATGGCTGCGCATGACGGTCGATCCGATGGTGGACGATGCTGGCATCTGCACGGGCTATGTGATTGCGCTGGAAATCATCACGCGGGAAAAACTCGACGCCGAGAAACTGCAGGAGAGCGAGCGCCAGTTCCGCACCCTGGTCAACAACATCCCGGGCATCACCTATCGCTGCCTGATGGATGAGCACTGGACCATGATGTACATGAGTGATCAGGTCGATCCACTGTCCGGCTATCCTGCCAGCGACTTCATCAACAATGCCGTGCGCAGCTATCAGAGCGTCATCCATCCAGATGACAGGCAAAAGACGGATCAGGCTGTTGCAGCAGCCGTGCAATGCAATGAAGCCTGGTCGGTGGAATACCGGATTATGCACCGCGATGGCACGATCCGGTGGGCCCATGAGCGCGGTTCAGCGGTACAGGATGACAGCGGACATATCCAGTATCTGGATGGTTTTATTCTGGATATCACCGAAGAAAAGCGCTTGCGCATTGAAAGCCAGCGCCAGATCGATGCCTTCGCCGTGCTCAACGAAATTTCTTCCAATGCCACCCTGAGCATCCCTGAACAGACCTACCGGGCACTGGAATTGGGTGCCCGTTTCCTTGGTATGGATCTAGGCATTCTTGGCCGGATAGAAGGTGATTTTTATCGGGTACGTGCGCGTAAAGTTGTGAGAGGTGAAGCGCCCGCCCGCGATCATATGTATGAGCTCAGCCAGACGTTTTGCGCGCTGGCGATTCACCAGGATGATCTGGTAGCCATCCATGATGTCCAGCACTCGCCTTACGCTGAACATCCTGCCCGCAACAGCTTTGATTACGCCAGCTACATTGGTATTCCGGTCCGGTTGTCCGGCGAACTGTACGGCACTTTGAGCTTCTACTCGGTGGCGCCACGTTCAGAGCCTTTCAGTGACAGTGAACTGATGTTCATGCGGTTGCTGAGTCGCTGGGCAGCGGCGGCGATCGAACGCAGCCATTCCGATCGTGCGATGGAACGCAGCGAAGCGCGCCTGCGGGGACTGTTTGAGTTGTCACCCATCGGCATCGCGCTGAATGCCTATGAAACTGGCCTCTTCATCGAAAGCAATCCGGCCTTGCTGAAACTGACCGGCTATCAGGCGGATGAACTGAAACTGCTGAGTTTGCGTGATCTCACACCAGCGCAGTTTGCAGCGCAGGAACAGCAGCAGCGCAAACAGCTCGAAGAAACCGGCCAGTATGGTCCCTATGAAAAGGAGCTGCTGCTAAAAAACGGCACCTGCTGTCCGGTGTTGCTCAACGGCGTGGTGGTGTACGACATCAATGGGCGCAAACTGATATGGTCGATCATCGAGGATATTTCGGAACGCAAGCGCATTGATCGCATGAAAAACGAATTCATCTCGACCATCAGTCATGAATTGCGCACGCCACTGACGGCAATCAGTGGCGCCCTCGGCCTGGTGGCAGGTGGCGTTGCCGGCACCTTGCCGGACGCCGCCCAGCACATGATTTCCATTGCCCACAAGAACAGTCAGCGTCTGGGTTTCATGATCAATGACCTGCTGGATATGGAAAAACTGATTGCCGGCAAGATGCAGTTCGACATGCGCAAGCATCTGCTGGAATCACTGCTGGAACAGGCGCTGCAGACCAATCAGCCTTACGCCGATCAATTCAAGGTTCAGCTGGTGCTGTTGCCGATGGCCGAGCGTTGGGTCGTGAATGTCGACGCCCAGCGCTTTGCCCAGGTGATGGCCAATCTGTTGTCCAATGCCGCAAAATTTTCTCCGGAAGCATCCCGGGTTGAAGTCTCGGCCACCTGCAGCGACGATCTCATCAGAATTAATGTGCGCGATTACGGACCCGGTATTCCGCAGGCCTTTCGCGAACGGATTTTTCAGAAGTTCGCGCAGGCGGACGGTAGTGACAGCCGCCAGAAGGGGGGCACCGGATTGGGGCTTGCCATCACCCGTGAACTGATCGAACACATGAAAGGTCGTGTCGGTTTTGATTCAGTGGAAGGTCAAGGCACCACGTTCTGGCTGGAATTGCCGGTGGGTTGAAATATGAAGAATAACGGTGAAAAGACCGCGACGATGTCCCTGCTCTGGCGCAGTGTCATCACCCTGGTGTTGGCTCTGCTGGCGCTGGCGGGGAATTATCTGCATTTGCCGCTGTTCTTCGGCGTTGATCTCATTTTTGGTTCGGTTGCAGTCATGCTGGCCATCGCGCTGGTTGGTGTGTTTCCGGCACTGCTGGTGGCCCTTGTCGGTGGGGCATATACGGTAGTCCTGTGGGGGCATCCTTACGCGTTACTCATCTTTGTTGCAGAGGCGGCTTGTGTCGGTGTGCTGTACCGGCGCGGATGGCACAATCTGGTGCTGCTGGATCTGCTGTACTGGGTGTGCGTGGGAATTCCGCTGGTACTGATTTTTTATCGGGGCTTTCTGGATATGGCGCCGGAATCCGCCTATCTCGTCGCCATCAAGCAGCCACTCAACGGCGTGACCAATGCGCTGCTCGCTGGCCTGGCGCTGCTGGTGATGGCTGCGCTGCCGCGCGTATCCGGTTGGCTGGGGCTCAATCGCATTCCGGTTTTTCACCTGGTTTTCCATGCCTCCATGCTGATGGTGGTACTGGCAGCCGGCATACCGGTCTGGTACGAAAGCCGCTTGCAGCGACTCGATGAAGAATCCTTCATGTTCGAACGCCTGCAGGAAAAGACCAAGGAGCTGACAGGGCGTATCAGTGGCAAAGGCGACCAGGGTCGTCATCGCCTGGATTATCATTTGCTTGAGGTGCAAACCCTGCCACTGCTGGGGCTCGCGCTGCTGGATGATCGGCAATCTGTCGTCGCCAGCATTGGTGAGATTGAAACCTTGCACGGGGGCACACTGACCCCGGTATCGGAGACGCTTGCCGTATGGTTGCCTGAAGGCAGCAGTTCGGCGATGCAGCGCTGGAAGCAGGGCAGGTATCTGATGCGGGCGCCGGTTACCCAGGCGGGCGCGGTGGCGTCGGTGCTGGTTGAATACCCGGCGTTGCCGCTGGTACAGAGCCTTGAGCATAAGCGCATGGTATCCATGCAGTTACTCACTGCGATCATGCTGGCCGCGATGGTGTTCAGCTTCTGGGTCAGTCGCCTGTTGACGCTTCCCCTGCAACGTTTGGAGCTGGCCAGCCGCGATCTGAACGAACGTATTGTCAGGGGCGAACGTCCCACCATGCCGGACAGTTCCGTTTATGAGTATCTGTCGCTGGCCAATACACTGAACCGGATGAGCCAGAGCCTGATGGAAAGCTTCGCGGCACTGAAGCAGGCGCGGGACGAGCTGGAAACCCAGGTGGGACTGCGCACCCACGAACTGGCGAGCAAGACCGATCAGCTGACAACGCTACTGGATGCGGCGGCCGATTTCTCCGTTATTGCCACCGATTGTGATGGCCTGATAACCGTGTTCAACCGTGGCGCTGAGCGCATGCTGGGATACAGTGCTGATGAACTCGTTGGCAGGCAATCACCGGCATTGCTCCATGTCGGCGATGATGTGGTCGCGCTAAGTCAGGAATTGAGCCAGGAACTCGGTGAACCGGTAACCGGATTCAGGGTTTTTGTCGCCAAACCAGAGCGTGACGGGTCTGAAACCCGGGAGTGGACCTATATTGCCAAGTCAGGTCAAACCATCCCCGTACAGCTGACAGTCACCGCCATTCGCAACCGCGACAAGGTCATTACCGGTTATCTCGGCATTGGCGTGGATATCCGCGAGCGCAAGGAGGCCGAACAGGCACTGCAGGATCAGGTGCACAAGACAGCGGCGATCATCGACAACATGGTCGACGGCCTTATCACCATTGACCGTCATGGCATCGTACTGTCATTCAATGGTGCGGCCGAGCGCATTCTGGGTTATACCGCTGCGGAAGTCATCGGCCGCAATGTCAACGTGCTGATGTCAGGTCCCCATGCGGAACAGCACGATCAGTACCTCGCCAGTTATCTGGCCACCGGTGTTGCGCGAATCATCGGCACAGGACGCGAAGTCGAGGCGCTGCACAAGGACGGCACCCTCATCCCGGTGGATCTGTCCGTATCGCAAACGTTTGACAAGGGTGTGCCGCTGTTCATCGGCCTGTTGCGCGACATCCGTGAACGCAAACGGATTGAGCGCCTCAAGAGCGAGTTCATTTCAACCGTGAGCCATGAACTGCGCACACCCCTGACGGCCATATCCGGTGCATTGGGTCTGCTCGCCAACGGCATGCTGGGCAACCTGTCGGAACAGGGCGAGTACATGGTGTCGATCGCGCAGAAGAACAGCGTGCGGTTGTCCCAGTTGATCAACGACCTGCTGGATATCGAGAAGATTGCCGCTGGCAAACTGCAGCTCGACATGCGCCCGCATGGACTGCAAGCCCTGCTGACACAGGCCGTCGAGGTCAACAAGACCTTTGGCGCCAACCGGGGGGTAATGCTCGCGTTGGATATGGAGGTTCAGGTGTCCCGGGTGCCGGTATGGACCGATGCCCAGCGCCTGCAGCAGGTGCTGGCGAACCTGATTTCCAATGCCATCAAGTTCTCGCCCGCCAACGCCACGGTTCAGGTCAGTGTCACCCGTGCGACGGATCGGGTGCGCCTTACCGTGAAGGATCAGGGGCCGGGAATACCGGCTGAATTCCGCACCCGCATTTTCCAGAAATTCTCCCAGGCGGACAGCTCTGATACCCGGCAGAAAGGGGGTACCGGACTGGGCCTGGCCATCAGTCGCGACCTGGTGGAACGGATGGGCGGCCGGATAGGATTCGAGTCGGTGGAAGGGCAGGGCGCCAGCTTCTGGATCGAATTGCCACTGGCACCTGATGGCAGCAATGCAGTGGCGGGTCCGTACTGCCTGTTCTAGCCGGCGGTACCAGAACTTTGACAGGTCCGGCGCCGCGCGGGATTTCAACTAGACTGAAAACAGGGTTCCCGAGAATGGTCTTTGGACATGGGTTTGCAACGTATTCTGTATGTAGAAGATGAGCCTGATATTCAGGCCGTCGCCAGGCTTGCCCTGGAAATGGTGGGCGGATTTACCGTGAAGATATGCAGTTCCGGGGACGAAGCGCTCCGGGAAGCGGCCGGCTTTGCGCCGGACATGATCCTGCTGGATGTCATGATGCCGGGGATGGATGGCCCCAGCACGCTGGCCGCCTTGCGTGGTATCGATAGCCTGAAGGCAACGCCGGTGGCGTTCATGACCGCCAAGGTGCAGCCCCACGAAGTCGAGCAGCTGATCGCCCTGGGCGCGGTCGGTGTCATTGCCAAGCCGTTTGATCCGATGACCCTGTCCGATCAGGTCAGAGCGCTCTGGCAGGACGGTTGAGCATGGAAGAACCGCGCAAGCTGACCCTGCAGGAAAAAATCGCCCAGCTGCGCGCGGATTATCTGGCCCGTCTGCCGGGCGAATTGCAGTATCTGCGTGAGCTGGCAACACGCCTCCATGGGGAAGCGCGGGATCGCCCCATTCTGGTTGAACTGCACCAGCGTCTGCACAAGGTGACCGGTACCGCCGGCAGTTTTGGTTGTGGGGATCTGACCCAGGCCAGCCGTCAGGTGGAACAGAAAATCAAGCAGTGGCTGGACAATGCCGATGTATCCGGCTTTGACGCGGACGCGTGCGCTGCCCTCAAACAAGGAGTGTTTGACCTGTCGGCAGAAACCGTGCCTGAGTTGCAGTCTGCCTTGCCTGTCGCTGCAGTTGAACCCGCCATTCCGTCGCCTGTTCCGCGCAGAAAGTCCCTGGTCTGGCTGATGACCGCTGATCACCAGCAGGCCGAGCAGCTGGCGAACCAGCTCGAATCCTTCAACTACGAACTCCATTCCCTCAAGGATATCAGTCAGTTGGCTGCCGAGCTTGGTAACACCCGGCCGGACCTGCTGATACTGGATCAGGCCCTGCTGGCAGATCAGCTGAAGGCGGTGGAATCCCTGGTGGATAACCATTGCCTGTTGCTGCTGATGCTGGCCAGTCACGATGACTTTACTGCGCGGGCGCAGGCGGCCCGGCTGGGGGTAAGTGGTTATTTTGTCAGGCCGCTCGATACGTTGGGGCTGATCTCGCGGATTGCCCAACTGCTTGAGCGTGCGACCGCACCGGCCGAACGGGTACTGATTGTCGATGACGACGCCGATCTGGCGGCGCACATCCAGCTGACGCTGATGGCGGCCGGCATGGTGGCCGAGGTGCTGTCACAACCGACGGATATCCTGCAGGTGCTTGCCAGCTTCCGGCCGGAGCTGGTACTGATGGATCTGCATATGCCCGCGTATTCGGGTACCGAACTGGCCGGCGTCATCCGCCAGTATGATCAGTATGCCAATCTGCCCATCGTCTATCTGTCCGCCGAGACCGACCCGGTGCGGCAAATCCGGGCGATACGGGGTGGCGCCGATGATTTTCTGCTCAAGCCGGTGGCTGACGTGCAGCTGGTTGTCAGCGTCCGTGCCAGGGTGGCTCGATCCCGTCAGCTGAATGACTGGATTCAGCGCGACAGCCTGACCGGTCTGTTGCGGCATGCTGCCGTCAAGAGTGCGTACATGGAACAGATCGCCCGGGTCCGGGGTACGCGCAATCCGACCACGGTGGTAATGCTGGATATCGACCACTTCAAGCGGGTCAACGACACCTATGGTCATCCGGTGGGGGATCGGGTCATTGCGGCCGTGGGGGTGCTGCTACGACAGCGCCTGCGGCAGTCCGATATTATCGGGCGCTACGGCGGTGAGGAATTCCTGATCGTGTTGCCGGATTGCCCGCTGGACAACGCAGTCGGGATCATGGAAGCCCTGCGCATCCATTTTGCGGCGTTGAGTTATTCCTGGGACGGTGGACAGTTTTCCTGCACCCTGTCGGTGGGGATGGCCTGTACGGCGGATTTTTCCACCCTGGATGCCTCGGACCTGCTCGAAAGGGCGGATCAGGCGCTGTATCGGGCCAAAGCCGGCGGACGCAACCGGATCGAAGTCGCCCGGCCGGATCCTGCGAGCAACGTGGCCGGTTAAAGCGCGAAATCCCCCCACGCCAGCTGAATCAGGCTCAGCATCACCACGGGAGCGGTTTCGGTACGCCAGACCCGCGGCCCCAGCGTCACCACCGTAAAGCCCTTCTCCTTGGCCAGCGCCACTTCCTCATCGTTGAAGCCACCCTCCGGCCCTACCGCAAAGCACAGGGATGCCGGGGCTGCCTCGGCGAACGGGTTGGTGGGCAGTTCCTCGGTATGCAGAATCCACTTGCGCTCCGCCTGTACCGACTCGCACCACTGATGGATCGACTGGGGGGGATTCAGCACCGGAACGATGTTCAGGCCGCTTTGTTCGCAGGCGCTGATCAGCAGGTGGCGCCACTGCTGCAGCTTCTTGTCCAGACGCTCACCTTTCAGGGACACCTCGCAGTGATGGCTGGTCAGGGGCGTGATCTCGCTGACCCCCAGTTCCACCGCCTTCTGCAGGGCGTAGTCCATATGGTCGCCCTTGCCCATCACCTGGCCCAGATGGATGTGCACCGGCGACGCACGATCGGTATCATTGAAGAAATCCAGCGACACCTGTACCGCCTTTTTGTCTACCGCCGTGATGCTGCCGTGGTATTCACCGCCGGTACCGTTGAACAGGATCACCGGATCGCCCGCCCCCATGCGCAGCACCTTGCCGATATGGCGGCTGCCGTTGTCGTCGAGTTCGATGGTATTGCCTTCGATCAGGGGCTGGTTCTGAAAAATCCGGGGTGTGCGCATGGCTGGATGGCTGTGGTGAATCGCGGGTGAAGTTACACCCATCATAGCCCAGATCGTTTATAGTTGTCCCGTTTGGCCTCCCTGCGACAAGGAACTTCAGATGGCTTTTGATTACGGCTCCATTGGCCTTGGTATCAAGAATCCCTTCAGACTGGAAGGCGTGGTGATTGCGACCCGCGGCGCCTTGCAGACCCTGTTGTCCATTTACCTGCTGGTATCGGTGTCCAGCCTGATCGACCAGAGCTTCAAGCTGGGCTGGATCACGGCGGTGATCGGTTTCATCCTGCTCAGCAACGGCCTGTATGCCCTGGGGCGGGGGATCTTCAAGATCGTGCGTTTTTACGTGGGCCGCTCCATTCCCACCTCGCTGGCCAAGAACGTGTCCCGCTCCGAAAAGCAGAACACCGAAAAGCACGTCCACTACAGCCACCAGCAGCTGGAAGAAATGCTGATGGGGCGCAAGAACGTCACCTACAAGGAGCCGGTGGGGCTGATTTCCCGCATGGTGCACAGCTTCTTTCCGCGGCTGACCTTCACGCCCTTCCCGGTGCGCAACATCGCCGACCAGCTGGCCGGTGCCCTGGCCAAGACCGCGGTGGCGCTGCTGTGCTATGTGCTGAGCTGGTTCATGGTGAAATCCGGCCTGGTGGGCAAGAACGCCGAGATGGTGCTGACCGGTGTGTCGTTCGCCCTGCTGGTGTACCTGATCCTGGCCTGGCGCAAGGCCACGGTAAACCTGAGTGACGTGAATATTTCCCGCTACAAGGGTGAAATGAGCGTCAAGAACATCACCATTGCACTGGTGGTGGCCATTCTGACGCCGGTGATCTTTGTCTTCGTCCACAAGACGATCTGGCTGCCGTACATTTCCAAAATCAAGCAGCTCGACCAGCTGGCGGTGCTGATGGAAACCCACTTTATCGGTTTCAGTTCCGGCTGGTTCATTCTCGGTTTGCTGGTGCTGGCGGCGCTGGTCTGCGCAGTGATTTTCCTGCTGGTAGCGGAGCGGGCGAAGCTGGCCAATCCGGTGACCGAAGTATCCGAATTCCGTGAAAGCTGGCAGGAGCTGGTGCATCCGCAGGACATCTTCATCAATATCGAAAGCAGCGTGATGGCCAACCGCCGTTACCGCGAAGTGCCCAACCGCGTGTACCGGGATTTCGACGCCAACCTGCTGCAGGAAGGCCGCGCCAGCGACAAGGGCCAGTTCGACGGTGAAACCATTCAGGAAACCCAGCCGGAATTCGTGCCCTGGGAATATCCCGCGCATTTCAAACTGCTGCGTATGATCGCCACCATTGGCGCCCAGGTGATGCTGTTCTTTGCTTACCTGCTGCTGTTCTTTGCCATCAATCCGCTCAATGAATTCCTGTCCGGCCCGGCGCTGGATTTCTTCAAGAACATCACCAATACCCGCGCAGTGGAAGAACTGGCGCCGTTCGTGAACAGCGGACTGGTGCTGCTGAAACTGGCGCTGGGCTTTCTGCTGTTGAGCATCTTCGGTCGCCTGCTGGAAAACTATGCCCACACCTTCTGGGCCGAAATCCAGTTCAAGTCGCTGATGGTGTTCTTCCGCGTGCAGGGCACTTTCACCGAATCGAAAGTGTCCACCGGCATGAGCATTTACGACAGCACCCGCTCCGAAAACGTGGTGGTGCGCTCCAGCATGACCCCCTGGGTGATCTGCGCCAATCTGTACTCGTCCACCTTTGCCATGTCCGGCGTGGATAACCTGGAACATGCGCGCCTGGTGTGGGGCTTCGAGAAAAACGATGACGAACTCAAGGCGATGATTGGCGAAGTGAAGGAATTCCTGCGCCAGCGCGAAGCCGTTGCCTCGCTGCAGAATGAAAAGGAACTCAATGCGATTTCGAAAATTGCCCAGGTCAACCAGCAGACCCGTGCCGTGATGCCCGATGACGACAGCACGCGCCGGCTCGACAATCCGGCCGCCGCTGCCGGCTTTTTGCGCCAGCAGGAAGGCAACGACCGTTCCGACACCCCTGGCTCGGATAAGGAAGAATGACGGCGATTCCCCATCTTCCCGCCAAAACCCGTCTGGAAGCCGCACTGGTGCGTTTTCAGACAAAAATGTCGGAGTTAGGGAGTGGGCCTACGGAAAGCCAGTTGCGGCATATTGCAGTGGAGCGTGCCCACATCAGATCGTTGGCAGAGATTACCCGGAGGCTTCAGGAATATCAGGGCTGGGTTGAAAAGGCGTCTTATGAAGAGCTATTGCGGCAGCCGCATGATAGCGCAAGGCTTGGCGCGAATATGCGTGCAGCGGGGCGACCAAAGCCGACCGATCGTCATGATCCTCACGCGATTGTTGCTGGTAATCATGCAGCTGCTGCACTTAGCCGGATTACGCTTGCCCAGCATCGCGTCGGAATCGACGAGCATGAGAACGGGGCATGGTTACCCCGGCGTGGCAACGATGCAAAAGCCTCGAAAAATTGGGCAACACCAGGAGCAGTGCCCCACAGTCGCATTCACCGCAAGACCTATTTTGAGTGGATAGAAGACCAGCTGTTGAGTACAGCAAATGGCGAGGATGTGCGTAGGCGTCTGCTGCTGATTGGCCGCAGGCTGGAACACGGAGCGCTTCCACCAGAAATCCTGGAAGGTATCAAGCATGACAGTTTACAAAATTCTTAGTGATCCTGCTTTTGCGCTGGTGTATCCAGACTTTGCCACAATCTCACTGCGGACCGCGGACAGGGCTGGTTTCCTGCTTGCCAAAAGTGGAAAGGCGCCTTTCGCAAACGCTTGGGTCGAGTCGCCGGCGTTGCTGGATGAAGGTAAAACAATCCCGGATATTTCCCGGCTGTCTGGACCCCATCTGGTTTTTTCTCCAGCGGCCCGCGATTGCGTGGCGGGATTACTGAATGAGTTGGGGGAATGGTTGCCGGTAGTGTTGGGAGAAGCGACATACTGGCTGTTCAACTGCCAGAATCAGATTGATGAAGTGGATGAGCATGCAAGTCGGCTTGATGAGTATGAGGAAATCCAGGCGTTAGGATTTCTGCCTGAACAAGTCGCCGGCCAGATCATCTGGTGCACCACGTACGGAGTCGGCCGCGGTCTGTTCTGCACAGACAGGTTGCGGAGCTTGGTTGAAAGTAACGCGCTTACCGGATTGTGTTTCAGCCGTGATCTTACGGCTCGCAACTGACGTTGCTGTCGGCAGTAATCATGGCAACCAAATTTTAAAATCAATGAACGAGTGGAAATAGTTTCATGGAAATCATCAAAACCCTTGGCGAATTTATCATTGACCAGCAGAAGGAATACCCCGGTGCCAGTGGCGAACTGACATCGCTGTTTTCCTCGATCCGGCTGGCGGCAAAAATCCTCCACCGCGAAATCAACAAGGCGGGTCTGGCGGATATCATGGGCTCTGCCGGTGCGGCCAACGTGCAGGGTGAACAGCAGCAGAAGCTGGATGTGTACGCCAACGAACGCTTCAAGAGCGCACTGGCCCAGCGCGGCGTGGTATGCGGCATTGCGTCCGAGGAAGAAGAGCAGTTCGTGAAATTCGAGGAAACCAAAAACCTCGACGGAAAATACGTAGTGCTGATCGATCCGCTGGACGGTTCGTCCAACATCGATGTGAACGTGTCGGTGGGGACCATCTTCAGTATCTATCACCGGGTGTCACCGGTGGGCAGTCACGTGACGGAAGAAGATTTCCTTCAGCCCGGTCACAAGCAGATCGCCGCCGGTTACGTGATTTACGGCTCGTCCACCATGCTGGTGTACTCCACCGGTAATGGCGTCAACGGTTTCACCTACGATCCCACCATCGGGGTGTTCTGTCTGTCCCACCCGAATCTGCGGGTACCGGAAAGCGGCACCATCTACTCCATCAACGAAGGCAACTATGTGCACTTCCCCGATGGCGTGAAGAAGTACATCAAGTACTGCCAGGAAGAAGACAAGTCCACCAAGCGGCCGTACACGTCGCGTTATATCGGCTCGCTGGTATCCGACTTCCACCGCAACCTGATCAAGGGTGGCATCTACATGTACCCCTCCACCGCAAGTCACCCCAACGGCAAGCTGCGCCTGCTGTACGAGTGCAATCCGATGGCGTTCCTGATCGAGCAGGCCGGTGGCAAGGCGATTGCCGGTGCCGGCAAGCGGGTGCTGGATATCGAGCCCACTGAGCTGCACCAGCGCTGCCCGCTGTTTGTTGGGTCGCCCAACATGGTGGACAAGCTCGAAGGCTTTATCCGCGAGTTTGGCTGAGGCCGACTTGATGTGAGAAAGGCGGGAATTCCCGCCTTTTTTGTGCCTGCTGTCCGGATCAGGTCAATCCCGGGTAGCGATGTTAATGCCATCCCAGGCGACCCGGGCCAGAAAGTCGATCTGTTCCTCGGTGATTACGTAAGGTGGCATGAAGTAGACGACGCTGCCCAGCGGTCGCAGCAGGGCGCCCTGGGACAGGGCGTGCTGGTAGACCCGCAGGCCCCGGCGTTCCTGCCAGGGATAGGGTTCCCGGGTGCGCTTGTTCTTCACCATTTCGATGGCCAGCACCATGCCGGTCTGGCGTACGTCCGCCACCTGGGGGTGATCGCAGAAGTGCTCGGTGGCAGCGCGCATTTTCGCGCTCAGTGCCTGGTTGCGGTTGATCACGTCGTCTTCCCGGAAGATATCCAGGGTCGCCAGGGCGGCGGCGCAGGCCAGCGGATTGCCGGTGTAGGAGTGGGAATGCAGAAAGCCCCGCAGGCTGGCGTAATCGTCGTAGAACGCCTGGTACACGGTATCGGTGGTGAGGACTGCGCAGAGCGGCAGGTACCCGCCGGTGAGGCCTTTCGACAGACAGAGAAAATCCGGGGTGATCGCCGCCTGCTCGCAGGCAAACAGGGTGCCGGTACGGCCAAAGCCTACGGCGATTTCATCGGCAATCAGGTGCACGTTGTACTGGTCGCACAGCTGGCGCAACCGGGTCAGGTAGGCGGGGTGGTACATGCGCATGCTGCCGGCGCACTGGATCAGCGGCTCCACGATCACTGCGCAGATTTCTTCGCTGTGCTGCGCCAGGATCTGTTCCATGCCGTCTGCCGCCCGCAGCGCATACTGCTCGGCGCTTTCCCCCGGTTCCGCCAGATAGGCATCCGGGCTGGGGGCGGTAAAGGTGGTCATCAGCAGCGGTTCGTAGGTCTTCTTGTACAGGTCCACATTGCCGACTGCCAGGGCCGCCAGGGTTTCCCCGTGGTAGCTGTTGGCCAGGGTCACGAATTTGGTTTTGCGGGTGGCGCCCTGATTGAGCCAGTAATGGAAACTCATTTTCAGGGCGACTTCGATGCCCGACGAGCCGTTGTCTGCATAAAACACCCGGGTCAGCCGGGGTGGCGTGATGGCCACCAGACGTTCGGACAGTTCGATGATCGGTTCGTGGGAAAAGCCTGCCAGAATCACATGTTCCAGCTGATCAAGCTGCGCCTTGACCCGCCCGTTGATGCGCGGATTGGCGTGGCCGAACAGATTGACCCACCAGGAACTCACGGCGTCCAGATAGCGCTTGCCTTCGAAGTCCTCCAGCCACACGCCGTCGCCCCGTTTGATCGGAATGATCGGCAGCTGTTCGTGATCTTTCATCTGGGTGCAGGGGTGCCAGAGCACGGCCAGATCCCGCTGCATGAGTTGGTGATTGATGGACATGAGACATACTTCCATAAAGCTGGGTGTCCCGATGTTACGTGCCGGCGTGCGCCGGGGCAAACCGGGCGAGCCTGATCAAGGGGTATCAGGCCAGCAGTGATTTCAGTTCATCGATCTGCTGGCGGGCTTCTTCCAGCACCTGCAGGCTCAGGTGCGGGGTCAGCTGGCCCAGGGCGAGCTTGTGGAATGCCGGGATCTCGTCGATGCGGGGCAGCTGCAGTTCGCTGCGCTGCTGGACCAGGCCATGCAGATGGGCGATCTGCAACACATCGGTGTAATCGGCCTTGCCATCGTGATCGCGAAACCACTGATGCTGATGCTGCGCGGCGGTAATGAATTCCGGCTCGAAGCCCCAGCCTTCCAGTGCCATGGCACTCAGTTCCGGCGTCAGGTGGGTGAGGATATCGTGCAGGGTGGCACTATCCGCCAGCAGATCGGGATGGGACTCGGCCAGACGGATGATGGGCAGGGCGCCGATTTCGTGCAGCAGGCCCACCAGCATGGCGCGTTCCGGTTGCAGGCCGGGGGTGAGGCGGGCCAGCACGGCGCACAGGGCAGCGATATCGATGGCGTGGCGCCAGCGCTGCAGCATCAGCTTTTTGAGCGCAGCGTGACGGCTGGAGAACAGATCCCGCAGCAGCAGGCTGGTCACCAGGTTGCGGGATTTTTCCATGCCCAGACGCAGCAGTGCGGCTTTCACCGTTTCACACTGGGTGTGCATTCCGAAAAACGCACTGTTGGCGACTTTGAGCAGGCGTGCGGTGATGGCCGGGTCGGCGCTGATGATCGCGACGATTTCATCGGTGCGGGTGGCGTCTTTCGCAAGGGCCCGCTGCACCCGCAAGGCAATACCCGGAATGGCCGGCAGCGCCAGTGATCCGGTTTCGGCCTGGTGAATCAGCTCCACCACCAGCGGGTGGCCTCGCCAGGGGGCATCCGGTGCATCATCGGGGATGCAATAGCGCGCCGGCTTGCGGCGGACCTGATGGCTGCGCAGTTTCGAGGTTTCGATCCGCAGCAGCTCTGCGCCGGGCAGAGCCGTCAACTGCAACGGTCGGTCCTTCTGCCGGGTCAGCGGAAAGCCGGCGTCCGTTTCCCCGGCGCGCAGCGTCCGGATTGTGCCGGCGATGTCCTGCAGCTGTACTTCACCACGCAGCAGAAAATAGGCAAACGGTTCCAGTCCGTTCAGCTGCAGCAGCACGGTCGGCGTCTTTACTGTCACGGCGCGACAGGCCGTTTCGATGGAATTTAACTGTGACCCGCTCCAGTAACTGAAATACGGCAGGGCACGGGTAAGCCGGCGCAAAGTGCCCAGATGAATGGGCGCGACAGAAGCCTGGTTCATGAAAGCCCTTTCTGGCAGGAAACATGGGAGTCGCACTGTTTCGAGTATAGAAAAGGTTAACGGTTTGTGCGTAGGGCGCTGGTTACTGCTGGCTCCCCAGTGCCGCCACGGTGCGCGACACGTTCTCGGCGCCCAGACGGATCTCCTCAATCACTGACGAGGCGCGGTTGATCAGGGTGCTGCCTTCCAGGGCCTGTTCCTGCACTTTCTGCATGCGGTTCATCGCATCCTGGGTCAGGCCGCGATTGGCTTTCACCATATTCTCGATTTCGACGGTGGAAGCATTGGTACGGGACGCCAGATTGCGCACTTCGTCCGCCACCACCGCAAAGCCACGCCCGTGCTCACCGGCCCGCGCTGCTTCAATGGCCGCGTTGAGCGCCAGCAGATTGGTCTGGTCGGCGATGCTGCTGATCGTCGTCACGATGGCGGAAATTTCCGTGGATTTCGCGTTCAGCTGATTGATCAGCTCGCCGGCATCGGCAATCTGGGCGGCGATGGCGTGGGAGATCTGCACGCTGTCCCGCAGCAGGCTGGCGCCGTTCACCGCAATCTGCGCGGTTTCTTCCGAGGTGGCGCTGGCCACTTCCGCCGCCTGCTGGGTCGCCAGCTCCTGTTCTACCCGGGCGGTAATGACGCTGGCGAACTTGATGATCCGCACCACCTTGCCGTGCTCGTCGAGCACCGGATTGTAGGACGCTTCCAGCCACACGGTATTGCCGAATTTGTCATGGCGCTGGAACTTGCCACGCTTGAATTCCCCCTGCGCCAGTTCTTTCCAGAAGTGGGGGTGATCCTGATAGAACTGGTCGAAGCAGAACAGGCGGTGATGCTGGCCGACAATATCCTGCAGCCGGTAACCCATGCATTGCAGGAAATTCGCGTTGGCGTGCAGCACGGTGCCATCGGGCTGGAATTCGATGATGGCCTGGGAGCGGTCGAGCGCGTCCAGTACGGACTGTTGCTGCTGGCGCTGCAGAGTCTGCTCACTCACATCCTGCGCCAGCTTGATGATCCGCACGACCCTGCCGTCGCGGCGCACCGGCATATAGTTGGCCTGCAGCCAGACCGGCTGACCGGCACGGGTGATGCGGCGGAAGATTCCGGCCTGCTTGTCACCGGCTGCCAGTGCTGCCCAGAACGCACGGTACGCTGGTGCGGCAACGTCCTTCGCATCACAGAACAGCCGGTGGTGCTGGCCTACCACGTCCTGGCGCTGGAAACCCATCAGGCTCAGGAATGCATCATTGGCATCAAGGATGGTGCCATCGGGACTGAACTCGATCACCGCATTGTGTTGCCGGATCGCATCCCACATGCTGCGGGTTTCCTGCAATTCGGTGGTCAGATGGGCGATGGCCTGGCGCTGGCGTTTGAAGAACATGGTAACTCCGTAAAATCTCAGATTAATCAGAGGCATTTCCTGAAAATGCAGGGTGTGTACCGTGACAAATCCTGTACGGACGCCGAGAGAGTATAGTGCAGGACAAAACTGGTGCAATTTTGCTCAGCTTGTCGAAGTGTTGTAGAGGTTACGGCCCGACCGGACGGTCGGGCGCGTGGAGGTCAGCTGGACAGGCCCAGGTTGTCCCAGATGTTCAGGGTGGGGCCGGTCAGGTTCATGGTGTAGAAATGCAGGCCGGGTGCGCCCATGTCGAGCAGTTCGGCGCACAGGTTGGTGACGATCTCTTCACCCAGCTGTTGAATGGAGGCCGTGTCACCGGCGAAAGATTCCATCCGCATCTTGATCCAGCGGGGGATTTCCGCGCCACAGGTGTGCGAGAAGCGCACCAGGTTCTCATAGTTGGTGATTGGCATGATGCCCGGCACGATCGGCAGATCCAGGCCCATCTTCTCGCAGCTGTCGACAAAGAACTTGTAGGCATCGACATTGAAGAAATACTGGGTGATGGCGCTGCTCGCACCGGCTTCCACCTTGGTTTTGAACGCCTGCAGATCGGCCTTCATGTTCTGCGCCTGCGGGTGCATTTCCGGATAGGCCGCCACTTCAATATGGAAATGATCACCAGTTTGCTCGCGGATGAAACGCACCAGGTCCGACGCGTATTTCAGTTCACCCATCGACGCGCCCATGCCGGATGGCAGATCGCCGCGCAGGGCCACGATACGGTTGATGCCGTTGGCCTTGTACTGTTCCAGCAATTCGGCCAGCTGCTTTTTGGTGTCACCGACACAGGACAGGTGCGGCGCGGTGCAGATGCCGGTGCCGTTCTTCACCGTCATGACGGTGTCAAAAGTGCGATCACGGGTGGAGCCGCCGGCGCCATAGGTGACGGAGAAAAAGCTCGGTTTGCGTGCCGCGAGTTCGGCTTGCACGGTCTTCAGCTTGTCGGCACCCGCGTCGGTTTTCGGCGGGAAGAATTCGAAGCTGAAACGTTTTTCGTATTTTGATTGGGAGTTCATTGTGGTCTCGCTTTTTTTGCTCGGTGCCTGTTCTGCGCGCTGGTACGGTGGAGGCTGTTTGGGGCACGCTACAAGCACATCCATGTGCGCTCAACAGCGGCCATCCCTGGCCGCTGATGTCCCCAAACAGCCTCCACCGCACCAGCGCGCGGCATCGTGCCAGCGTTGGGTCGCTTAGTACTTGTAACTATCCGGCTTGTAAGGTCCATCCACCGGTACATTGATGTACTTGGCCTGTTCCGGCGTCATGCGGGTGATCACACCGCCGAAGCCACGTACCATTTCCGCGGCGACTTCTTCGTCCAGCTTCTTCGGCAGCACTTTCACATAAAGATTGCTGGCCTTTTCCGCTGCCGGCAGATCGGCAAACTTGCGTTCCCACAGATACATCTGCGCCAGCACCTGGTTGGCGAACGAGCCATCCATGATGCGGGACGGGTGACCGGTGGCGTTGCCCAGGTTGACCAGACGGCCTTCGGACAGCAGGATCAGGTGATCATTGGTGGCCTTGTTGCGGTACACCATGTGAACCTGCGGTTTCACTTCTTCCCACTCCCAGTTCTTGCGCATGAAAGCGGTGTCGATTTCGCTGTCGAAGTGGCCGATGTTGCACACCACGGCGCCGGATTTCAGCGCGCTCAGCATGTGCTTGTCGCACACGTTGACGTTACCGGTGGTGGTGACCACCAGATCGGTATTGGCCAGCAGCACCTTGTCGATACCTTCCGCGGTGCCGGTGTTGATACCGTTGATGTACGGCGACACCACTTCGTAACCGTCCATGCAGGCCTGCATCGCGCAGATCGGATCGATCTCGGTGATTTTCACGATCATGCCTTCCTGACGCAGGGACGCAGCAGAGCCCTTGCCCACATCACCGTAACCGATTACCAGGGCTTTTTTGCCGGACAGCAGGTGGTCGGTGCCGCGCTTGATGGCATCGTTCAGCGAGTGACGGCAACCGTATTTATTGTCGTTCTTCGACTTGGTGACGGCATCGTTCACGTTGATGGCGGGCACTTTCAGTTTGCCGTGCTCGAGCATTTCCAGCAGGCGGTGTACGCCGGTGGTGGTTTCTTCCGAAATGCCGTGAATCTTGTCCAGCATGTGCGGGTATTTTTCATGCACGATCTGGGTCAGGTCGCCGCCGTCGTCCAGGATCATGTTGGCGTTCCACAGCTGGTCGCTGTCTTTGTGCGCCTTGATGGTCTGCTCGATGCACCACCAGAATTCTTCCTCGGTTTCACCTTTCCAGGCGAACACCGGAATGCCGGCGGCGGCAATCGCAGCCGCAGCGTGATCCTGGGTCGAGAAAATGTTGCAGGATGACCAGCGCACTTCGGCGCCCAGTGCCACCAGGGTTTCGATCAGCACGGCGGTCTGGATGGTCATGTGAATGCAGCCCATGATGCGGGCGCCTTTGAGTGGCTGCTGGGCCTTGTATTTTTCCCGCAGCGCCATCAGCGCAGGCATTTCGCCTTCGGCGATGTCGATTTCCTTGCGGCCCCACTTGGCCAGCGAGATATCGGCAACTTTGAAATCGGTGAATTTATTGTCCAGTACGGCGTTCATGGGTTCAGCCTCTCTGTGTTGTCTGGCGATCCGTATTCCGGTATCGCAGGTGACAGATCTGTGCTCTGTCATGAATAAAGCAGTGCAAAAAGGGCGTCCGCAGACGCCCTCGGGATTTGCTTACAGGCCGGCAGCCGCGCGCAGGGCAGCGGCGCGATCGGTTTTTTCCCAGGTGAAGTTGGGCTCTTCGCGACCGAAGTGACCGTACGCCGCAGTGGCGCGGTAAATCGGACGACGCAGATCCAGCATTTCGATGATGCCACGGGGGCGCAGGTCGAAATGATCACGCACCAGCTGGGCGATCTGGCTTTCGTCGATCTTGGCGGTGCCAAACGTGTTGATGGAAATCGAGGTCGGTTCCGCCACGCCGATGGCGTAGGACACCTGGATTTCGCACTTGTCGGCCAGGCCGGCAGCGACGATGTTCTTCGCCACGTAACGACCGGCGTAGGCAGCGGAACGGTCCACCTTGGACGGGTCCTTGCCGGAGAACGCACCACCACCGTGACGGGCAGCGCCACCGTAGGTATCCACGATGATCTTGCGGCCGGTCAGACCACAGTCACCTACCGGGCCGCCGATGATGAACTGGCCGGTGGGGTTGATGTGGAACTTGGTCTTGCTGTGCAGCCACTCGGCCGGAATCACGTGCTTGATGATTTCTTCGCGCACTGCTTCGGCCAGATCCGCGTGCTTGATGCCTTCGTCGTGCTGGGTGGACAGTACCACCGCATCGACGGCAACAGGCTTGCCGTTTTCATAACGCAGGGTCACCTGGCTTTTCGCGTCGGGACGCAGCCATGGCAGGATGCCGTTCTTGCGCAGGTAGGCCTGACGCTGCACCAGACGGTGGGAATAGTGAATCGCCGCCGGCATCAGCACGTCGGTTTCGTTGGTGGCGTAGCCGAACATCAGGCCCTGGTCACCCGCACCCATTTCCTTGTTTTCTTTTTCATCGACGCCCATGGCGATATCCGGCGACTGCTTGCCGATCGCGTTGAGCACGGCGCAGGAAGCGCCATCGAAGCCGACGTCGGAACTACCATAGCCGATGTCGAGAATAACTTTGCGCACCACATCTTCGAGGTCCACGTAGGTGGAGGTGGTGACTTCGCCGGCGATGACGGCCATGCCGGTTTTCACCAGGGTTTCTACCGCAACACGGGCATGGGGATCATCCTTGATGATCGCGTCCAGCACGGCGTCGGAAATCTGATCCGCCATTTTGTCCGGATGGCCTTCAGAAACGGATTCAGAGGTAAAGATGGAGTATTCGCTCATTGAACTCGATCCCTATCGTTATTCAGGTTTGTCAAAACGCCGTATCTGAATCTGAAAACCGTTTCTCAGGCCTAGATACAGACTCTCTTTGCTTTCCAGCCCGGCCTCGGTGGCCCAGCTGGTCAACTCTTCAGGGTCGAAACCCTGCCACAGATCACCGCACATCTTTTTGGTCCAGTCCTGATCGTGCCGGCATAGATCCGTGACAATCAGGGCGCCGCCGGGTTCCAGCAGCTGTGCGCAATCGTAAAAAACATCGGCGGGGGAGGGGACATGGTGCAGCACCATGTTGCACACCACCCGCTGTACGCGGATCTGCTGTTTCACCGCGTCTTCCGTGTCTGCTTTCAGTAGCGACACGTTTTTCAATTTTTTCTGCCGGATCAGCGCTTCGGCCTTTTCCAGCATCTCCACCGATATGTCGATGGCAGTGACCGATTTGAACAGGCCTGCCAGGGTGGGCAGATAGGCGCCTTCGCCGGGGCCGATTTCCAGAGCGGTCTGCTCCGCTGCCGGTTCGGTCTGCAGCAGCAGATCGGTGACGGCGTCTTCATACTGTTCAAACGGTGCGATCAGTTCCTGCTGTTCGCGAAAATCATCGGCGTGGCGGTCGAAGAATTCCCGCGCCAGTTCTTCCCGTTCATCTTTTATCCGGGCAATGTTACGGATCGTCGTGTCCTGCAGGGCCACCTGATCCACCACGGCAAACAGTGCGGCCAGCAACTGCCCCGCCGGTTCGTTCTGGTCCGCCAGGGCGCGGCGATAGAAGATCGAGTTGCCTTCCCGCCGGGTGGTCACGGCGCCGGCATTGGCCAGCACTTTCAGATGATGACTCATGGCCGGCTGCTTGATGCCGAAGATCTCGCACAGTTCCAGCACCCCGAAGGAATCAGCCTTTAGCACCCGCAGGACTTCGAGCCGGAGCGGGTCGCCAGTGCCCTTGAGTAGCTGGGCCAGGGTGTGGAGGGATTCCTCGGGAGCGTTCATGGGGGCGCAGTATAATCAGATCGTCACCCTATATCAAAAATTTTTGATATAGATTTGGCATTAGCCGGCCCGCTGCCGGTGGTATTCGCTATAAGCAGCTATAACGCACGTAAAATCAGCGGGTTCCGGCCACGCATTCGGCGCCTGAAATCGTTATACTTGCGCCCCATGACGGCATCCCCCCACGACATCCTTCAGCACGTTTTTGGCTACACCGCTTTCCGCGGCCAGCAGCAGGCCATTGTGGATACCCTGGTGGCCGGCCAGGACGCCCTGGTGATCATGCCTACCGGCGGCGGCAAGTCCCTGTGTTACCAGATTCCGGCCCTGGCACGGGAAGGCTGTGGCATTGTCATTTCACCGCTGATTGCCCTGATGCAGGATCAGGTGGATGCATTGCAGGCCGCCGGGGTGCGGGCGGGCTTTCTGAATTCGTCCCTGTCGGCGGAGCAGGCCAGTGCCACCGAACGGGCGCTGCTCAACGGCGAACTCGATCTGCTGTACGTGGCACCGGAGCGGCTGACCCAGCCCCGCTGCCAGCAGTTGCTGAAACGTTCCCGCCTGGCCCTGTTCGCCATCGACGAAGCCCATTGTGTGTCCCAGTGGGGCCATGATTTCCGTGCCGATTATCTGCAGCTGAATCTGCTCCACGAACAGTTCCCCAGTGTGCCGCGGATTGCCCTTACCGCCACGGCGGACGCCCGGACTCGCCAGGAGATCGCCGAACGGCTGAACCTGACCCGGGCGCGCCACTTCATCAGCGGCTTCGACCGCCCGAACATCCAGTACCGGGTGCAGCAGAAGGACAAACCGCTGGATCAGCTGCTGCATTTTCTGCAGACCGAACAGCAGGGCAATGCGGGGGTGGTGTACTGCCTGTCCCGCAGCAAGGTGGAGCGCACGGCGGAATGGCTGTGCGACAAGGGCTTCAATGCGCTGCCGTACCATGCGGGCCTGAGCGCGGAATTGCGCGCCACCCACCAGCGCCGCTTTCTGCGGGACGACAACATCATCATGGTGGCCACCATTGCTTTTGGTATGGGTATCGACAAGCCCGACGTGCGTTTTGTTGCCCACCTGGATCTGCCCAAGAGTATCGAGGCCTACTATCAGGAGACCGGCCGCGCGGGTCGTGACGGTGAGCCGGCGACAGCGCTGCTGCTGTACGGGCTGGAAGATGTGGTGAAACTGGGCCAGATGCTGGCGCAATCCGAAGGCAGCGAGCAGCACAAGCGCCACGAGCGGCAACGGCTGGATGCCATGCTGGGTCTGTGCGAAATCACCAGCTGCCGGCGCCAGACCCTGCTGCGCTATTTCGGGGAAGAATCGCCACAGCCCTGTGGCAATTGCGATACCTGCCTGAATCCACCCAAAACCTGGGACGGCAGTGACGCCGCCCGCAAGCTATTGTCCTGCATATATCGCACCGGCCAGCGTTTCGGTGCCAATCATGTCATCGACGTGTTGCGGGGCAGTGGCAGTGAAAAGATTCTCCAGCTCAATCATCATCAGCTGTCCACCCATGGCATCGGCAAGGAACTGAGCGTGACGGAGTGGAAGTCGGTGGTGCGCCAGCTGGTGGCGCGGGGTTATCTGGAAGTGGATGGCGATGGTTTTGGTACGCTGCGACTGAGTGAGCGTTGTCGGGGGCTGTTGCGAGGGGAAGAGTCCGTGCAGCTGCGCAAGGATGTTGCGCCGTCTGCTGCCCGCGCCACCCGAACACCCCACAACGATATCGATGCGGCGGACATGCCCCTGTGGCACGCATTGCGCGCCTGCCGCAAGCAGCTGGCAGAAACCTTCGGCGTCCCACCCTACGTGGTATTCCACGACGCAACCCTGCGCGAAATGGTCATCGAGCGCCCAACCACCGAGGCCGCGCTGTTGCGGATCAGTGGTGTGGGAGACAGCAAGCTCGACAAGTTTGGTGCGGCGTTCCTGCAGGTCATTCGCGAGCACGACTACGCACTGTAGTAATCACCCCCAGTGAAAAGACGCATTTGCCCGCCTTGACCACATCGGCGACAATAGCGCCCCAAAATTCGCGTCCCTCAAGCTAATTCAGTTAGGAGCATCCCGATGCCCACCCGCAGTGAACTTGCCAATGCCATTCGCGCCCTGTCCATGGACGCCGTTCAGAAAGCCAAGTCCGGTCACCCGGGCGCCCCGATGGGGATGGCGGACATTGCCCAGGTGCTCTGGGGGGATTATCTGAAGCACAACCCGGCCAACCCCAAGTGGGCCGACCGTGACCGCTTTGTCCTGTCCAACGGCCACGGCTCCATGCTGATCTATTCACTGCTGCACCTGACCGGCTATGACGTTTCCATCGACGATCTGAAGAATTTCCGCCAGCTGCACTCCAAGACCCCAGGCCATCCGGAATACGGCTACACCCCGGGCGTGGAAACCACCACCGGCCCGCTGGGACAGGGCATCGC
This sequence comes from Gammaproteobacteria bacterium, assembly GCA_041395845.1. Taxonomy (GTDB): domain Bacteria; phylum Pseudomonadota; class Gammaproteobacteria; order Pseudomonadales; family Ketobacteraceae; genus Ch67. The sequence goes on along the minus strand of JAWKZS010000007.1, from coordinate 66,060 downwards.
CAATGCGGTGGGCATGGCGATTGCGGAAAAGGCCCTGTCAGCCCACTTCAATAAAGGCGGCCACAACATCGTCGATCACTATACCTATGTCTTCATGGGCGATGGCTGCATGATGGAAGGTATTTCCCACGAAGTCTGCTCCCTGGCCGGTACTCTGGGGCTGGGCAAGCTGATCGTGTTCTACGATGACAACGGCATCTCCATCGACGGCGAAGTCCACGGCTGGTTCACCGACAACACCCCCCAGCGTTTCGAAAGCTACGGCTGGCACGTGGTGCCCAACGTCAACGGCCACAACCCGGACGAAATCCGCGCCGCCATCGAAATGGCCCGCGCCAATAGCGATCGCCCGACCCTGATCTGCTGCAAGACCATCATCGGCTTCGGCTCCCCCAACAAGCAGGGCAAGGAAGAGTGCCACGGCGCCCCCCTGGGTGACGACGAAATCGCCCTGACCCGTCAGCAGCTGGGCTGGAGCCACGCCCCCTTCGAAATCCCCGCCGACATCTATGCCGAGTGGAACGCGAAAGCAAAGGGCACCAAAGCCGAAAGCGACTGGCAGCGCCAGTTTGAAAACTACCGCAAGGAATTCCCCGCACTGGCGGCGGAATTCGAGCGTCGCATGAACGGCGAACTGCCGGCCGACTGGGCAGAAAAATCCGCGGCCTATGTCCAGCAGGTGCAGGAAGCCGGCGAGAAGATCGCTTCGCGCAAGGCGTCCCAGAACGCCCTCAATGCCTACGGCCCCCTGCTGCCGGAACTGCTGGGTGGTTCCGCCGACCTGGCCGGTTCCAACCTGACCCTGTGGAAAGGCTGCAAAGGCATCTCGGAAAAAGACGCCGACGGCAACTACCTGTTCTGGGGTGTGCGTGAATTCGGCATGACCGCCGCCATGAACGGCATCGCGCTGCACGGCGGTTTCATCACCTACGGCGCGACCTTCCTGATCTTCATGGAATACGCCCGTAACGCCATGCGCATGGCCGCCCTGATGAAGCAGCAGAACATTCAGGTGTACACCCACGACTCCATCGGTCTGGGCGAAGACGGCCCTACCCACCAGCCGGTGGAGCAGCTGGCCAACCTGCGCCTGACTCCGAACATGTCCCTGTGGCGTCCCTGCGATGCGGCGGAATCTGCCGTGGCCTGGAAAGCCGCCATCGAACGTCGTGACGGCCCCAGCGCACTGGTGTTCTCGCGCCAGAACCTGACCCCGATGCCGCGCAGCGCCGAACAGCTGGCCAATGTGGCCAAGGGCGGCTACGTACTCAAGGCGGTCAGCGGCACTGCGGACGCGATCATCATCGCCACCGGTTCCGAAGTGGAACTGGCCGTGAAAGCAGCTGACGCCCTTGCCGCGAAAGGCAAGAACGTTGCCGTGGTGTCCATGCCCAGCGTCGATGTGTTCCTGCAGCAGGATGCGGCCTATCGTGAATCCGTGCTGCCCTCCGCCGTGCGCGCCCGCGTCGCCGTGGAAGCCGGCATTGCCGATTACTGGAACAAGTTCGTCGGTCTCGACGGTGCCGTGGTCGGCATGACCAGCTTCGGCGAATCCGCACCGGCCGACCAGCTGTTCAAGCAGTTCGGTTTCACCGTGGACAATGTGGTTGCCACGGTGGAGTCGGTACTGCGCTGATATGACCCTGCGTATCGCCATCAACGGCTATGGCCGAATCGGAAGAACCGTGGTACGGGCGCTGTATGAGCACCGTGCCCACGGCTGTAACCGTGATATCCAGCTGGTGGCGATCAACGATCTGGGCACCGCAGAATCCATTCTGCATCTGACCAAATATGACACCACCCACGGCCGTTTTCATACGCCGGTCACCTTGCTGGACGATAATCGTCTGCAGCTGAACGGCGACCAGATCCTGCTGCTGCAGGTCGGTGATCCGGCACAGTGTCCGTGGCGAGAGCTGGATATTGACGTGGTGCTGGAGTGTACGGGGACATTCCGTTCCCGGGTGGCGGCAAGCAAGCATCTGCAGGCCGGTGCCAAACGGGTTGTAATTGGTGCGGTGGCGTTTGACGAGGTCGACGCCACCATCGTTTACGGCGTCAATCACGATACGCTGCAGGCAGATCAGAAGGTAATATCCGCCGCCTCCTGCACCACCCACTGCATTGCGCCGCTGTTGCAGGTGCTGGATTCGACCTTTGGCGTGAAGCAGGCCTTCATGACCGAAATCCACTCCTACACCAGCGATCAGGTGCTGCTGGATCATGTGCACCGGGATGTGCGACGCGGTCGCGCCGGCGCCCAGAACCTGATTCCCACTACCAGCAGCAGTATCGGTGCGGTGCAGAAAGTCCTGCCGCGCCTGCACGGCAAAATCGCCGGCTATTCCATGCGGGTACCGACGATCAACGTGGCCGCCGTGGATTTGAATCTGGTGCTGGAACGCCCGGTGGAACGCGTCCACTTCATTCATGATCTGATGCGCACGGCCAGCGAGGGCGTTTGGAAAGGCATCATTGGCTATTGCGATGAGCCACTGGTCAGTGCGGATTTTCTGCAGCGCACCGAATCGGCCATTTATGACGAAACCCAGACCCTGATCAGCAGCGACATGGTGAAGATCGTCGCCTGGTACGACAACGAAACCGGTTACGCCCACCGGCTGCTGGATCTGGTGGAGGGATTGGGCTGAGTGTTGCAGGATGTTGCGGTTTTGTAAGTTTATCAGGGGTTGCCCGGCTACAGAGTGATACCAAAGCAGGGTAGAGTTTGCCGCTGATTCCGTTTAAATAATAAACAACTGGAAATTTGTCTTTGTCACGTGTTCTGCCTGCCTTGCGATGCTGAAGCGGTGTGGGGGTGGAATTCCAGGTTTAATACCAATAAATCCAATAAAATCAACTATATAGGCTGGTAATTGTATGAAGTTGCAGTGCGCTTGGGTTGTAGTGGCCGGTTTGGGGCTGGCAGGTTGTGGCGGCGGTGGTGGCGGTGGCTCCAGTGATTCTGATCGGGGTGGCGAGTTTTCCACGGGGGTGACGGCGGCTGATCTGGTGGGAACCTGGGTTCAGACCAACATTAATAGGGCCGACCCGTTGACTACAGGTGAGCTGGAATGGGTCAAGACCCGCCGCCAGACCATCGTCATCGAACTTGTGGGTGGTTCCTTGCGCATGACCGATTGCATTGCCAATACCAGCCTCAGTGGCACACTTTCCAACGATAGTATTACGTTTGCAGCGCAGCCGGGATTGTCCCTACAGGTGCAGGATGCTTCCACCCTTACCACTCGGGTTACCGGCAGCAACTCGGAAACGGACGTGGAACTGGTTAAGGTCAGTGATGCGACCAGGTACGTGCTGGCAACCGTCGATGCTTCGGTGGATGTGGGCGGGACAGTGGTGGATCGGTCGGAGTGGAGCCAGGTCTGTGTCGAGACGGTTGTTGACAAGTACCTCAGCAACAGCATCCAGGTAAAGGCAAGTGGCAGTGAAAACGGTGTTAGCGGAACCGTACTGCTGAACTTTTCCACTTATGATTACTTCGAAGCTGGACAGTACAACTATCCTGCCATTGGCAACAATGTCACCGGTAGCTTCTCGCTGAATTCACTGGTCCTGAATACCTCCGGCAACCTCAGCGATCCCGTTGGTTCAATGATTCTGGCGCAGGACGCTTCTACCGTCATGTATTTCGATCTGGTGTTGGATAGCACCTCGTCGGTTGCCCCGACACTGGGTATCGAAGGCACGATCGAACTCAATTCCGAATGGCTGGCGCGCCCTGACGGAGAGTAAACCGTCAGGGTCGGTCTAATTGTTAATAACAAGAAATCCATAACTGACAAGGTTGGGCACAATATGCAAAACCAGTTTGCCGTTTGGATGGCTGCGATGTTCGGGCTGACGCAGTGTACCGAGGATCTTGAAACCGAAGACACTGATCCGCTGCCCACCAGTGCGCTGGTGGGTACCTGGATGGACGTGCGCACCCAGTACACGGGCGAGGGCGTCGACCGGGATTGGGTCGATACCCAACGCCGAACCGTCATTGTTGAACTCGACGGTGATATACTCCGCTTCCGCAACTGCCTCGATGGCGAAACTGTCGAGGTCACCGTCGAAGGCGATACCCTGACGCCGGCGGACGACAGTTTTCCGGTGTTGCGTCTGAGTGGCGATGATGTTCTGGTTCCCGTGGAAGATACCGGCACCATCGACGTAGCGCTGTATCGTCAGAGTAGCGCGGTACTGGCGGATCTGGCCCTGACCCAGCCCAGACCGATCAACGTATGGACCGAGTTGTGCCTTGAAACCGGTGTCTCTGCCGTGGGCCAGAGCCGGTTGGCGTTCCGGGCCACCAATGCCTTTGTTGGCGCAACCATCGGCATGGAGTTTGAGTCGCCTTTTGCCTTTGATGCCGAGCAGACGCTGAGTTACGGCGGCGAAGTCGACGATGGCACGGTGACAGGCGCTTATGACGTGGCAACCATTGGGGCAGGTACCCTGTCGAATCCCGTTGGCTCGCTGGTTGTCAGCGAGAGCAGCACCTGGGATTTCACCGCAAGCCTCACCATGACCAGCTCGCAGGACGGTGGTGACCAGCGGATCAATGGTGTGCTGAACGTGGAGCCGCAGTGGTTCAACGGCGAATAACCCCGAATTGATTCAAATTTCAACGCAAGGAGATTTTCCCAGCATGTCCGTCATCAAGATGACCGATCTCAACCTGGCCGGCAAGCGTGTGCTGATCCGTGCCGATCTCAACGTGCCGGTCAAGAATGGCGTCGTGACCAGCGACGTCCGTATCCGTGCCTCGATGCCCACCGTGGAAGCGGCGCTGAAGCAGGGTGCCAGTGTGATCCTGATGTCGCACCTCGGCCGTCCGGTCGAAGGTGGCAGCGAGGAAGAGAACGCCCCCTACAAAATGGCGCCGGTGGCCACGCGTATCGGTGAACTGCTGGGCTTCGACGTGCCGGTAGTGGCGGACTGGAAAAACGGCCTCAACGTGCCGGCGGGCAAGCTGGTACTGCTGGAAAATGTCCGTTTCAACAAGGGCGAGAAGAAAGACAACGAAGAACTCGCCAAGGCCTACGCCTCCCTGTGCGATGTGTTCGTGATGGATGCCTTTGGTACCGCTCACCGCGCCGAAGCCTCGACCCACGGTGTGGGTAAATTTGCGCCGGTGGCCTGTGCCGGTATTCTGCTGGGCGATGAACTCGACGCCCTGGAAAAAGCCCTGGCCAAACCGGCGCGCCCGATGCTGGCGATTGTGGCCGGCTCCAAGGTGTCCACCAAGCTTGACGTACTGAATTCCCTGTCGGAAAAGTGTGATCAGCTGATCGTGGGCGGCGGTATTGCCAACACCTTCCTGGCGGCCGCTGGTTACAATGTGGGCAAGTCCCTGTGTGAAGCCGATCTGATCGACACTGCAAAGGCCATTGCTGCCAAAGTCAGCGTGCCCCTGCCTACCGATGTGGTGGTGGCGGAAGTCACCGGCCCTATCGATGATTTCATGGCCTTCGTCAGCAATGCCAAGGCTGTGGTGAAAAAAGTGGCCGACGTGCAGGACAACGACATGATCCTGGATGTGGGCCCGGAAACGGCCAAGGCGTTTGCTGCCATGATCACCGCTGCCAAGACCATCCTGTGGAACGGCCCGGTCGGCGTGTTTGAAGTGGACCAGTTCGGCGAGGGCACCAAGGCCCTGTCTTTGGCAGTTGCTGCCAGTGATGCCTTCTCGATTGCCGGTGGTGGTGATACGCTGGCCGCCGTCGACAAATACGGAGTGGCGGACCAGGTGTCCTACATCTCCACCGGCGGCGGCGCTTTCCTCGAGTATGTGGAAGGCAAGACCCTGCCGGCGGTCGCGATGTTACAATCGCGGGCGAAGTGAAACCGCTCGAACGCTGACGCGAGGCGAAGCAAGGACTGGATCGGTTGCGGAGGGCAGTTCCACTTTCCGGACCATCAGCGGCCATGGATGGCCGCTGTTGAGCGCCCCAGGGATGGGCTTGAAGCGTGTCCGGAAAGTGGAACTGACCTTCGAAACCTTGCTCAAAAGCCTATCCAGGATTACCTCTGGCCGTCGCACCAACCCAATTCAAGATCAAGGGGAACCACCATGGCACTGATCAGCCTGCGCCAAATGCTGGACCACGCCGCCGAGTACAACTACGGCGTGCCGGCCTTCAACGTCAACAACCTCGAACAAATGCGCGCCATCATGGAAGCGGCGGATAAAACCGACAGCCCCGTGATCGTGCAGGCCTCGGCCGGTGCCCGCAAGTATGCCGGTGCGCCCTTCCTGCGCCACCTGATCCTGGCGGCCATCGAAGAATTCCCCCATATCCCGGTGTGCATGCACCAGGATCATGGCACCAGCCCCGGTGTGTGCCAGCGCTCCATCCAGCTGGGCTTCTCGTCGGTCATGATGGACGGCTCCCTGGGTGAAGACGGCAAAACTCCGACCGACTACGACTACAACGTTCGCGTCACCAAGACGGTAGTGGACTTCGCCCATGCCTGCGGCGTATCCGTGGAAGGCGAAATCGGCTGTCTGGGCTCCCTGGAAACCGGCATGGCCGGCGAAGAAGACGGCGTCGGTGCCGAAGGTGTGCTGGATCATTCCCAGCTGCTGACCGATCCGGAAGAAGCCGCCCAGTTCGTGAAAGACACCGGCGTGGACGCCCTGGCGATTGCCATCGGCACCAGTCACGGCGCCTACAAGTTCACCCGTCCGCCCACCGGTGACATCCTGGCGATCGAGCGCGTGAAGGAAATCAACGCCCGCATCCCCAACACCCACCTGGTCATGCACGGTTCCTCATCCGTACCGCAGGACTGGCTGGCGATCATCAACGAGTTCGGTGGCAATATCGGTGAAACCTACGGTGTGCCGGTGGAACAGATTGTTGAAGCCATCAAGCATGGGGTGCGCAAGGTGAACATCGATACCGACCTGCGTCTGGCGTCCACCGGTGCTATTCGCCGTCACCTGTTCAAGAACCCGGCCGAATTCGATCCGCGCAAATACCTGAAGGACTCTACAGCCGCGATGCGTGACATCTGCATCCAGCGCTACGAAGCCTTCGGTACCGCAGGCAAGGCCAGCAAAATCAAGGTGTTGTCACTGGAAGCGATGACCAGCCGCTATGCCAAGGGCGAGCTGGTTGCCCAGGTCAAATAAGCCTGAGCGGTTGATTTGCGGTAAATTGCACTAAAGAAAGGGAGCCTGCACTGGCTCCCTTTTTTATTCGTTCATACACTTAAACGTATGAACTCTTCCCTGCGTGCAGTACCCGCCACTCCGTTCACGCCCGACAGTCTGCGTCGCTGTCTGCCGCCGTTCGGCTTTCACCAGCATCTGCCCCGTGATCCGTTACTGCAGGCCTATCGCAGTTACTACGGTCTGGATTTCGAGCAGCAGCATGCAGGGCTGAAAGTGCATCTGGGCCAGGTGTCCGTGGGGGGCTTCGATATCGCGGTGCAGAGTTTCTGCCCCCGCAATGCCCGTGGCACCGTGTTCGTGGTGCATGGTTATTACGATCATGTGGGGGTGTTCAATCATGTGATCAGGGCGCTGCTGGACAGCCAGTTTGCCGTGATGACCTTTGATCTGCCGGGGCATGGGATGTCGTCGGGCGCCCGCGCCACTATCCATAATTTTCACCAGTATCAGCCGGTGCTGCACAAGGTGATCGGGCTGGCCGAAGGTCATCTGCCTGCCCCCTGGCATTTTGTGGGGCAGAGCACTGGTAGCGCCATCATCAGCGAGTATCTGTTGCAGCACAGCGACCTGCCCCGACGTCTGCGCTTTTCATCGGCGGTCCTGTTTGCGCCCCTGGTGCGGCCGGTCAACTGGTGGTTCAACCAACATTTGCATACGGTGGTCAGCCGGTTCCGGGACTACATTCCGCGCAAGTTTGCCCACAGCACCAACGACCGCGCCTTCCACCGTTTCCAGCTGACGGCCGATCCGTTGCAACCCCGCTATCTGTCAGCCCAATGGCTGGGGGCGCTCAAGCAGTGGATTCCCTTTATCGAACGCCATGATCCGCTGGCGTTGCCGGTGCTGATCGTGCAGGGACAGGCGGATGAAACCGTGGATTGGCGCTTCAACACCCGGTTGCTGCAGGACAAGTTTCCCCGGGCGGAACTGTTCACGCTGCCGGCCATGCGCCATCAGATTGCCAATGAAGCCCAGGCTTTTCGCAGCCAGGTATTCGTCCGCATGATCCGGTTCCTGCGCCAGCACAGCTGAAGCTGCTGTTCGCGGATGGCCCCGCTAGCCAGCCAGCTGATAAAGCGCGCTTTCTTCCCGCACACTTGGATCGCGGCCATAACCCAGCGGCTTGTTGCCAACGGTCTGGCTGAACGGACTTTTCACTGCGTTGGCGCCACGTTCCAGAATGTGGGTATAAATCTGTGTGGTTTTCAGATCCTTGTGGCCCAGCTGTTCCTGCACGGTGCGAATATCGTAGCCGCGTTCCAGCAGGTGGGTGGCAAAGGAATGGCGCAGGGTGTGACAGGTGGCGGGCTTGTCGATCCGCGCCTTGATCACCGCTTCGCGCACGGCTTTCTGCAGGCTGGCTTCGTGATAATGGTGACGGCGCTTGATGCCGGTGCGGGGATCGATCGACAGCTGTGCCGCCGGAAACAGGTATTGCCACTGCCATTCACGGTGGGCATTGGGGAATTTGCGCTCCAGCGCGTGGGGCAGAAACACGGCACCGCCGCCCTGGGCCAGATCCTGCACGTGCTGCTGGCGCACCCGGGTCAGATGCAGGCGCAGATGGGGCACAAGCCCTTCATCCAGCGTCACTACGCGATCCTTGCCACCTTTGCCATCCCGAACCAGAATCGCGCAGCGCTCCAGCTCCACGTCCTTTACCCGCAGGCGCAGGCATTCCATCAGCCGCAAACCGGAGCCGTACAGCAGTGCCGCCATCAGCCAGTGAGGGCCGTCCAGCTGCTGGAACAGCCGTTGCACCTCGTTGTGGGTCAGCACCACGGGCAGGCGCTTGTGCTGCTTGGCGCGGGTGAACTCCATGTCTTCGGGAAAGGTTTTATTGAGGATGTGGCGATAGAAAAACAGGATGCCGTTGAGGGCCTGATTCTGGGTGGACGGTGCCACCTGCTCGGTGACGGCCAGATAGGTCAGAAAGGCATTCACATGACTGCCATCGAACAGCGCCGGATTGCGACCGCCGTGAAAGAACAGGAAGCGCTTGATCCAGTACAGGTAAGCGTCTTCGGTGCGCAGGCTGTAATGACGGGTGCGGATGGCATCCCGGACCTGTTCCAGAATCTGCATGGCGGCTCCCTCCAAATACTGTATATGCGTACAGTATAGAGGGTTGGCCTGCAAACGCCAGCATGGGTAGCGGTAATTTTCACGTCTCGGACAGACAATCCTGCCGGGCCTGCTCCCAACCCAGCAGCGCGGCCTTGCGCTCGCTACCCCAGCGGTAGCGGCCGATGCTGCCATCCCCCAGAATCACCCGGTGACAGGGAATCAGCAGGCCGATCTGGTTGCGGGCCAGCGCGCTGCCCACCGCCCGGGCTGCTGCCGGTTGCGCGATGGCGTTGGCCAGTTGCCGGTAACTGGCCACCTGTCCGGCGGGAATCCGCAGCAGGGCTTCCCACACCTTGATCTGGAAATTGGTGCCCTTGGGCATCACGCGCAGCGGCGTCGCCTGATCGGTCGACTCCCCAAAAATCCGCGCCACAGTGGCAGCGGTGGTCGCGGGATTTTCTGTCAGCTGCGACAGCGCCCATTCCTGTTGTAATAGCTGCAGACAGCCGGCGCGATCGTCATCGGTAAACATTAGAAAACACACACCGCGGGACGACTGGGCCAGCAGGCATTCACCAAACGGTGTCGGATGAAAACCGTAATCGATCGCCAGATCCGCACCCAGGCGCTTGTATTCGCCGGGGGAAATGCCATCGCATTCCACCAGCAGATCGTGCAGACGGGACGGGCTCGACAGACCGGCCTGAAAGGTGGCGGACTCCACGCTGTGCTGCTGGCGTAACAGGTTTTTGGCGTATTCCTTGGTCAGAAACTGCAGAAAGCGCTTGGGGGACACGCCGGCCCAGCGGGTGAACAGGCGTTGCAGGTGAAATTCGCTCAGATGCACATGGGCAGCGATATCCTCCAGCGCCGGCTGGGCGGGAAACTGCTGCTGCAGAAAACGGATGGCGCTGGCGATGCGCTGGTAATCACGGCTGGCGTCGGTGGGATTCATGGCAACTCCTGAGACTTTGTAGCAGTGTCCATCACCATCCGCGCCGGGGCCACCCGATACTTGCGCATTACATCAGTTTTTGCTGCTTTGACAGGAATTCCTTCACCCGTGGCGGCAGCATCGCCATCACCTGACTGACACCCTGATTCACCAGGCCGTTGATGTGCACCGCCTTGCCTTCCATGACAGCGTCAAAGCCTTCCTGCGCCACATCATCGGCACTCATCCAGAGGAATTTCGGCAGTTTACTCACGCTGCCGCGATTGCCCATCACGTCGTGAAATTCACTGAAGGTGAAGCCGGGGCAGAGCGCGGTGCAGTGCACGCCATGGGGCTTGAGTTCCAGATCCAGTGCTTGGGAAAAATCCAGTACGAAGGCCTTGGCGGCGTTGTACAGATTGCCTTTCAGTTGTGGCGCCCAGGCGGCGATCGACGCCAGATTGATGATGCGCCCGTAGCCGTTGGCCTGCATGGCGGGGCTGAACAGGTGACACAGATGGACGACGCTGTTCATCATCACCTGCATGAAGGCGCGATGGGTGTCCCAGTCGGCTTCCAGGAATTCACAGTTCAGGCCGTAGCCGGCGTTATTCACCAGCGCATCGACCTGGATCTGCTGTTGCTGGCACCAGTCGAAAATCAGTTGTGGCGCCGCCGGATCACCCAGATCTGCTGGAAGGGCCCAGGCCAGCTGGCCATAGGTTTTCTTGAGCTCGCCGGCCAGTGCTTCGAGCTTGTCCTGACGTCGCGCCACCAGCACGACATCAAACCCGTTTTTGGCGAACACATGGGCAAAGGCCTTGCCGATGCCGGCAGAGGCACCGGTAATCAGTACGGTACGGGTTGTATGGGAATCCACCATGGTCAGTATCCTTCCTGTACTGGTGTGAATGTACGGGTGTGAAAAAGGGATTGAGCGCGACTATGCCACAGGATTTGTGGCCACTGCCAGCCTCGCAACGGGCCAATTCTGCGAACCGCGTGGTTGTTGCCGGCGCAGGTGCGGAGTATCCTCAGCCCACGTTTCATGTTCAGGATGTCTGCGATGGCTTACGACAGCAATAACGTTTTTGCGAAGATTCTGCGGGGCGAACTGCCCTGCCATAAAGTGTACGAAGATGACCACACCCTGGCCTTTATGGACATCATGCCCCAGGTGGATGGCCATACTCTGGTGATTCCCAAGGTCGAGGCGATCACGCTGTTCGATCTGAGTCCTGCGCAGCTGGGCAATGTCATGGCGACTACCCAGACCGTGGCGGCGGCGGTGAAGAAAGCGTTCGATTTTCCCGGCATTGTGCTGTTCCAGCTCAACGGTGCCGAGGCAGGGCAGACCGTTCCCCATCTGCATTTCCATATCCTGCCCAGTTCACTGGGTAGCATGATGCAGCGCGGTCATGGCGCGAAGATGGAAGATCAGCAGAAGCTGGCGGATTTTGCGGCGCGTATTCGCGCGGCGCTGGGTTGAGACGGCCGGCGACACAACACAATAATAATGATCAGGGAGAGCGCAATGGGAATGCCACAGGAACAGGCCGCACTGCAGCAGCGGGTGGAAAAAGCGGCGGCGATCTACACACCATTCACACTGACGTTTTACGACTGGTGGGTGTACAGCATCGCCGTGCGCATCATGCAGTGTCCGCCCCAGGAATTCTTCACGTTCTACGAACTGAACGTATCCGAACACCATCTGGATATCGGTGTGGGTTCCGGCAGCTTCCTCAAACATTGTCTGCGCCAGAATCTGCTGGAGCAGGTGGCATTGATGGATCTCAATCCCACCTGTCTGGATGTCACCGAAAAGGCACTGCGGCCGTTGCCAGTGAAAAAATACCAGGCCGACATGCTCAAGCCGTTTCCGATGCAGAATGAACGCTTCCTGTCGGTAGGGCTGAATTTCCTGCTGCATTGTGTGCCCGGTTCCATCCGTGAAAAAGGCGTGGTGTTCGAGCAGATCAAGCAGGTGCTGGCGCCGGATGGTCTGGTATTCGGTTCAACCGCGATCTATCAGCCCGGTGCGCGTTTTGTGGCGACCCGTTTTCTGTTCGATCGCTATAACCAGATGGGTGCGTTCAATAACCGGGAAGACACCCAGGACGACCTGCAGCAGGTACTGGGCAATCTGTTCGAGCATGTTGATCTGGTGCGGGAAGGTGCGGTGGTATTCTTCCGCGCCAGTGATGCCCCGCTGGATTAGCAGGGCATCGTCGCGATGATCATCTGATCAGGGTACCTGCAGGATGATCATCGCGTTGGTCTGGCCATGCACGCCCATTCGTGCACCTTTGGTGAAAATGGCCAGATCGCCGCTGCGCAGGCGGCCTTGCTCTTTCAGCAGGGCAATCGCTGCTGCATTCACATCTTCGTAAGCATGTTCGGTCGGATCAAAATGCAGTGCTTCGACGCCGCGACACAGCGCCATGCGGCTGCGGGTCGCGGGATGACGGGTAAGCGCAAAAATCGGCAACGCAGAGCGAATGCGTGACATCCACAGCGGTGTGTTGCCGGATTCGGTAAGTGCGACGATCGCCTTGATGCCGGGGAAATGGTTCGCGGTGTACATGGCGGCCATGGCAATCGATTCATCGGTGCTGATGAAGATGTCGTCGTTGCGATGACGGGAGCGACGGGTGTCCGGATGTTTTTCCGCACCTTCGCAAATCCGCGCCATGTGTTCCACCACCGCAATCGGGTTGGCACCGGCAGCGGTCTCGGCCGACAGCATCACGGCATCGGTACTGTCCAGCACCGCATTGGCCACGTCAAACACTTCGGCGCGGGTAGGAACCATATTGGTGATCATGGATTCCATCATCTGGGTGGCGACAATCACCAGCCGGTTCAGATGGCGGGCACGGCGGATCAGGTGTTTCTGCACGCCAATCAGTTCCGCATCACCGATTTCCACGCCCAGATCGCCCCGCGCCACCATCACGGCATCACTGGCGAGGATCAGGTTGTCGAGGGTTTCCTGGCGGGCAATGGCTTCCGCGCGCTCGATCTTGGCCACCAGTCGGGCGTGACAATGTTCTTCCTTCAGCAGATGGCGCGCCAGCTCCATGTCGGCAGCGTCTTTCGGAAACGACACTGCGACATAATCCACATTGAGGGCGGCAGCGGTTTTGATATCGGCGCGATCCTTGTCCGTCAGCGCCGGCGCCGACAGCCCGCCACCTTTCTTGTTGATGCCCTTGTGATTGGACAACACGCCACCCAGTCGCACCACCGTCGATACCCGCGGGCCGTCCACAGCGGTTACTTCCAGCTCGATCAGGCCGTCGTTGAGCAGCAGGATGTCGCCAACCGTGCAATCGGCCGGCAGATCCTTGTAATCCATGCCGCAACATTCCGCGTTGCCCGGCTCACTGCGTTCGGCATCCAGCAGAAAGGGCTGACCTTTGGTCAATGTTGTCTTGCCTCCGGCAAACTTGCCGACCCGGATTTTCGGACCCTGCAGATCTGCCAGAATCGCAATATTCAGAGCGTGCTTTGCCGCAATGCTGCGTACCTGGTCGGCACGCTGCCGGTGATCGGCGGCACTGCCGTGGGAAAAGTTGAGGCGAACGACGTTGACGCCCGCCAGCAGCAGGGATTCGAGGACAGCGGGATCATCGGTGGCAGGGCCAAGGGTGGCCACAATCTTGGTGCGACGCATGCAAAACTCCAGATCAACGTCGGGGGAATACGTTCGGGGATTCAGGAGCGAAAGTGTGCGCCAAGCCGGGCGCGGACGCCACCGTCGGTCCTGAAAAAAACGCGACAAGCTGTTTCAGCAGGGTAATTGTGCGCGCAGGGGGTGCGGGTTTTCTTCGTGTGCGTACTTGCGCAGACGTTCCACTGACAGTATTTCCACCCGGCGCCCGTGCAGCTGAATGATGCCTTCGCTGTGGAAGCGGGACAGAATCCGGCTGACGGTTTCCACGCTCAGGCCCAGATAGTTGGCGATATCGTAGCGGGTCATCGGCAACAGGGTTTCGCCCTCGGAATCGCCGTGGTGTACCCGTTGCACGAATTCCAGCAGCAGATAGGCGAGCCGGGCTTCGGCGGCACGTTTGCCCATCAGCTGCATGCGTTTCTGTTCCAGCACGATCTGATGACTGGCCAGCTGAAATGCGTAGTGCTGCAGATGGGGAATATCGGCACAGAGATGTTCGAACTGTTCGAACGGAATCTCGCACAGGTGCGTGCGCTCCAGTGCCTTGGCGGAATTGGTGTGGCGCTGGGTATGAATACCGTCAAAGCCAAAACAGTCACCGGCCAGATAGAATCCGGTCACCTGTTCTTCACCTTCTTCCGTCATGGTGTAGGTTTTGATTGCACCCTGGCGCACCACGTAGATCGAGCTGAAGGGCTCGCCGGCGTTAAAGCAGTGGGCTCCAAGCCGCAGCGGGCGAGTGCGCTGGACGATGGCGTCAAAGCGCGATACGTCGATGGATTCCAGGTGATTGGGCAGGCAGCGTGAGCGCAGAGCGCATTGCTGACAGTGAGTGGCAGGCGAAAAAGGCAGTGGAGAATCCATGGCCTGCTCCTGAAGGCAGAAGTCAAATCCCGGTGACAGCTGATAATGCTAGCAAATATCGACGCAGTTGCCAGCTCTAACCGGGTTCGGACGAAACGGGCGCCTTCGGGGCCATTTCAATGGGACATACCGGTTTGATAGTCGCAAAACTTTTGAGGAAATGCTTTTGCACCCGCTTCATGTCCACCAGCGCCATGCCGTTGGAAAAGCCGAACCACACGTACAAGCCGTTCATATCCCGAAAAATTGTCGGTAAATACCGTGGCGGTTCGATGATACCTTCCAGATAGTGTTCATAGAGCACCGGAATGTCATCCAGGGTGATTTTTCCTACGAACAGCATGGGAATCAGTTCCGGCAGACCGGCGGCGATGGCGCTGCGAATGAAGTTCACGTTTTCGACAAAGCCTTTCACATAGGCGAGGTCTTTGGTGAAGGCGGCACCACCGTTGCACAGGCCGCCGCGGAACACCCGCTGGGTGAGGGTGTAGGCATCGCTTTCGGACACGCCGCGATCGGTGAGCGAGCGAAACACCTCAATGAAATCGGCGCCCTGTTCCGCCAGATGGATGGCGGTGACGCGGTCGCTGACACGACGGGCGCGATGGGGAAACGAACTGAAGGTGAGGGTTTCCATCAGCAGGGCGAGGCCTTCCTGAATCGCAGCAATGCGCGGTGATCCAACGCTGAGCCAGCTGGCCCAGGGTTGGCGGCGGCCATTCAGCGTGGTGCCGACATGGACCCAGCCTTCGTGCACTTCAAGTACCTGCAGATCCCGTTCGGAAAACTGCGAGCGTGCATTCATCTTGATGCTGTCGCCACCGGCCGCGGCGTCGGACACGATACCGTCCGACAGTTTCACCTGCAGTTCGCCGTCGGGGAAATAGCTGGCGAGGCGCTGGCGCAGAATTTTAACCGCCGTTTCGGCATCGTGAATCTTGGGTTGGGCAAACGCAATGTGCTGGGCAGCGGGATGGGAAAAAATCGCGCACAGCTGCTCGCCCACTTCCACCAGAGTGCGGCGGTCTCCAGACAGGTGATCGCTGGCAGAGCCGTACAACTCGCGGCTGATGTCGCCGAACGCTTTGGTGCCACGGGCGTTGAGCAGATCCAGCACTTTCACATACTGATCGGTGGTGGTCAGCAGGATTTTTCCCAGCGGATCCTTGCGGCCGAGGGTGCGCACGATGTCGCGACGCAGGGTCTGCAGGTCGTCCTGCTTGCTGGCCAGATCAAAGTTCAGCGGAATCGACTGGTAGTAAGCCTGGTCCGCGGGCGGCAGCACTTTCATGCCGCTGTCGAAAAACTGCGGGCGCCAGTGGGCCGGCCATTTGATGCTGTCGAGAATACGGATGGGCTGCTGGATCGCAATCAGCCGGTCGGACAGGGACTTGAGGTTGTTCAGATAGGCTTGACGCGACAGCATGACAGGTGCGCCTGAAATCGGTGTGGAAAGAGTCACTCTATGCCGCTGCCCTGGTTAACGCAAGGGCGCGCCGGCACCGGTTCACAACAAAAGGCCGGGGGAGTGCAGCCCGGCCTTTTGTTAGTGCATCCGCCTGATCAGAACAGGATGCGGGCGCGGATGGTGCCTTCCACTTCGCGCACTTTTTCCAGTGCCAGCTCGCTCGACGCCTTGTCCACATCAATCACCACATAGCCGATCTTTTCGTTGGTTTGCAGATACTGGCCGCAGATGTTGATGTTGTTGTCCGAGAAGATCTTGTTGATCCTGGACAGCACGCCCGGCACGTTGTGGTGGATGTGCAGCAGACGGTGCACGTTGGCGTGCAGGGGCAGTGCCACCTCGGGGAAGTTGACTGCGGTGATGGTGGAACCGTTGTCGCTGTACTTGATGAATTTTTCCGACACTTCGAAGCCAATGTTCTGCTGCGCTTCCAGGGTGCTGCCACCGATGTGCGGTGTCAGGATCACGTTGTCGAATTCCCGCAGGGGCGACATGAATTCCTCGTCGTTGGACTTCGGCTCCACCGGGAACACGTCGATGGCGGCACCCAGCAGACGCTTGTCACGCATCGCATCGGCCAGTGCTTCGATGTCCACCACGGTGCCGCGGGAGGCGTTGATCAGGATCGACAGCGGCTTCATCTTCGCCAGCTGGTCCTTGCCGAACATGTATTTGGTGGCCGGGGTTTCCGGTACGTGCAGGGACACGATGTCGGACTCGGCCAGCAGCTCGTCCAGGGTGTTCACCTGCGAGGCGTTACCCAGCGGCAGCTTGGTGACCACGTCGTAGAATTTCACTTTCATGCCCAGGCCTTCGGCCAGCACGCTCAGCTGGGAACCGATATTGCCGTAGCCGATGATGCCCAGGGTCTTGCCGCGGATTTCGAAGCTGTTGCTGGCGTCCTTGCTCCAGCCGCCACGGTGGCAGTCGGCATTTTTCTCGGGGATGCGGCGCAGCAGCAGGATGGCTTCGGCCAGTACCAGTTCGGCCACGGAGCGGGTGTTGGAGAACGGCGCGTTGAACACCGGAATCCCGCGCTCCAGCGCAGCATTCAGGTTGACCTGGTTGGTGCCGATGCAGAAGCAGCCCACCGCAATCAGCTTCTGGGCGGCGGCGAACACGTCTTCGGTCAGCTGGGTGCGGGAACGGATGCCGACGAAATGGGCGTCGGCAATCTTGGCTTTCAGTTCATCGCCGGCCAGCGCGGTCTTGATGTACTCGATGTTGGTGTAGCCCGCACGCTTGAAGTTGTCGACGGCGGATTGGTGCACGCCTTCCAGCAGGAGGATGCGGATCTTGCTTTTGTCGAGGGATGTGCTGCTGCTCATGGGACTCTACCTACACCTGATTTGGGAAACCTTGGACGGCTGGGAACCAGCCTTGAAAGGCGGCATATGTTATCATAGCGCCCTTCAATCGCATCCTCGGGGCCGTGAAAATCTCGCAAGCGATGGTGAAATTCCCTAATGGGAATCCTGACTCCGGGGTCTGTAAAATGCGGCAGCTGGCTATCACTCAAGCAATTCCTTGTTTTAATTGAGAATCTCCATGACCGACACAGCTCAGATCATTGCAGGACTGATCCCTCTGGTAGACGAAGGCCGGGTGCTCACCGACGCCGACAGCCTCAAACACTACGGCTGCGACTGGACCAAGAAGTTCGAACCCCGCCCCCTGGCGGTGGTGCTGCCCAAGACCACCGAACAGGTGCAGGCCATCGTGCGCTATGCCAATGCCCACAAACTGGCGCTGGTGCCCTCCGGCGGCCGTACCGGTCTGTCTGCCGCCGCAGTGGCCGCCAATGGCGAGATCGTGGTGGCGTTTGATCTGATGAACCGGATTCTCGACTTCAGCGCCACCGACCGTACCGTGCGCTGCCAGGCTGGCGTGGTTACCGAGCAGCTGCAGCAGTTCGCCGAAGAAAACGATCTTTACTACCCGGTGGACTTCGCGTCGGCCGGTTCCAGCCAGCTGGGCGGCAACATCTCCACCAACGCCGGCGGCATCAAGGTGATCCGCTATGGCATGACCCGCGACTGGGTGGCGGGGCTGAAAGTGGTGACCGGCAACGGCGACATCCTTGACCTGAACGCCGACCTGATCAAGAACGCCACCGGCTACGACTTCCGCCACCTGTTCATCGGCGCCGAAGGGACGCTGGGCTTTATCACCGAAGCCACCATGAAGCTGGCTCGCGCTCCCAAGAATCTTACCGTGATGGTGCTGGGGGTGCCGGAGTTCCGTGCCATCATGCATGTGCTGGGTACCTTCCAGCGCAAGCTGGACATCACTGCGTTTGAATTCTTTTCGGAAAAGGCCGTGCAGCTGGTGACCGCGCATCACAATGTGCCGCGCCCGTTCCAGACCGCCACGCCGTATTACGCGCTGCTGGAATTCGAAGCCACCCACGAAGACGTAATGGACGAGGCCATGGCCCTGTTCGAGCACTGCGTGGAGCAGGGCTGGGCCAGCGATGGTGTGATCAGCCAGAGCGAAGGTCAGGCGGCCGCTTTGTGGCGTCTGCGGGAAGGCATCAGCGAAACCATCGCACCGTTCATTCCCTACAAGAATGATATTTCCGTCGTGGTATCGAAAGTGCCGGACTTCCTCGAGGATATCGACCGTATCGTGGGTTCCCAGTATCCGGATTTCGAGATCGTCTGGTTCGGCCATATCGGTGACGGCAACCTGCACCTGAACATCCTCAAGCCGCAGGCCCTGAGCAAGGAAGAATTCTTCAAGCGCTGCGAAAGCGTCAACACGCAGGTGTTCGAAACCGTGCAGAAGTACAACGGCAGCGTGTCCGCCGAGCATGGTGTGGGCCTGACCAAAAAGCCTTACCTGCATTACACCCGCAGCGCGGCGGAAATCGCTTATATGAAAGCGGTGAAGCAGGTGTTCGATCCGAACAATGTGATGAATCCCGGCAAGGTGTTCGATCTGTGAGTTACCGTCACGTTCTGGAAGGCAAAACCCTGGATCTGCCGGTGGGCAAGGTGGTGTGTGTCGGCCGCAATTATGCCGAACATGCGAAGGAACTGAACAACCCGGTGCCCACCTCGCCGATCCTGTTTATGAAGCCGTCCACCGCAGTCGTGGCGCTGGCAGACGGTTTTGCCATTCCGCAGGATCAGGGCGAGTGTCATCATGAACTGGAGTTGGCAGTATTGATCGGCAAGCCGCTGAAAAATGCCAGCGAAGCCGAGGTGCGCAACGCCATTCTGGGTTACGGCATCGGCCTGGATCTGACCCTGCGGGATCTGCAGAACCGGCTCAAGGAAAAATCCCATCCCTGGGAAGTCGCCAAGGCTTTCGATGGTGCCAATCCCCTCAGCGGTTTTATCGCCGCCGCCAAAATCCCCCGGCCGGACAATGTCGACATTGCGCTGCTTGTAAACGGTGTGGTCCGGCAGCAGGGCAACACCGCCGACATGATCACGCCGGTGATTGCGCTGATTGTCTACATCAGCCGGCATTTCACCCTGTTACCTGGTGACGTCATCATGACGGGTACACCGGCCGGTGTCGCCGCACTGCAACCGGGCGATGCACTGGAATTGCGCGTGGCTGACTGTTTGCACGTCACATCCCGCGTTATTTGAACCCTGTGTGACCCATCTGTGCTGCCCGGTCGGAAATAGCCGGGCAGCGGCTTGTTCTTTCTTGATATTTATCAACGCTCCTCACGCATTCTGAGACACAATCGGAAGGGTGTTTCTTTGGCTCTTGTGCCCTTGATGTATTTGACTGACAGAGGATGAACGTGATGAATGCAGTATTGAATCTGGGCGGTTCCCGCCTGAGCCAGCTGGAAAAACGCATGGATGCGGCAGCCAGCTTTGAAGACTGGCATGGGTTGGCCGAGGCTCATGATCAGGCGTCGGGTGCGGAAGAGTGGCGGGAAACGCCGGAGTCCACCCTGTATGACTGGACCGAGATCCAGAGCCGTCACGATAAACTCAAGCGCTGTCTGGAAGAAAAATCCTGGCGCGAGTTGCTGTATGCGTTGAATGAAGGTGTGCACGGCAACATGGGTGGCATGGGACGGCCGATTCTGTACGGGCGTGCCCGTTGTGGCACCAAACAGCTGATCGATGCGTATGTGGATACCATCTGCGAAGCGCTGGATGCGATTTTCAAATGTCCCGATAACATCATCGCCTTTACCGAGAAAGTGGATTTCTTCCGTCGTGCCAGTCACTGCTATGGCCGTTCAGCGCTGTTGCTCAGTGGCGGTGCCGGCCTGATTTATTTTCACCACGGCATGGTGCAGGAACTGGTGGAACATGATTTGGTGCCCAATGTGATTTCCGGTGCCAGTGCCGGATCGATCGTGGCGGCGCAGCTGGGTATTCATACGGATGCGGAACTGAAGGCGGGACACTTCGTCAACAAGCGCTATCAGGAAGTGATGCGGACACCGCTGAAGGATGTGTTCCTCGGCAAGCTGAGCGAGGAAGATGCCCGTATTTCCAAAGAGCGTTCCCTCGATGAAATGGTGCCCCGTGACATGACGTTCCAGGATGCCTTTGAGCGCACTGGCCGCTATATCAATGTGTCGGTTTCGGCGGCGGAAAAACATCAGTCTTCGCGTCTGCTGA
The DNA here is from genome assembly GCA_041395845.1 of Gammaproteobacteria bacterium. Classification (GTDB taxonomy): domain Bacteria; phylum Pseudomonadota; class Gammaproteobacteria; order Pseudomonadales; family Ketobacteraceae; genus Ch67. The sequence continues at coordinate 45,255 of JAWKZS010000007.1, read as the reverse complement.
ATGCGATCACTTCACCCAATGTCTATATCCGTTCGGCGATTTCTGCGTCGTCGAGCATTCCGGGTCTGATTCCGGCGGAGCGTCTGTATGCGCGCGGCTTTGATGGCAAGCCGCGCCCCTATCTGGCCACCCGGCGCTGGGTGGATGGCTCGGTGTCCGGTGATCTGCCCGCCAAACGGCTGTCGCGTCTGTACGGCGTCAATCACTTCATCGTCAGTCTGATCAATCCGGTGGTGGTGCCGTTCGTGCATGATGTCACCACCAGGCAGCGGCGCGGTTTCCGTACCCGGCTGTCGGTGTCGGCGCTGAAAATGGTGGAAGAATCCCTGGCGCTGATGGAAAAGTACGTGGCGCGCACCGGCGAAGCCGGTAACCGGATTGCAGCCCAGCTGGCCTACACGATGCGGATGCTGGAACAGGATTACCTGGGCGACATCAACATCCTGTTGCGCAAAAGTGACTTCAAGTGGCGGCACACCCTGTTTGATTTTCGCGGCGATGAAATCGAGCAGCTGATTCTGGCGGGACGCCGCACCACCTGGCCCAAGCTGGCGCAGATCCGCAATGCGGCGAAGATCTCCAACACCCTGGATCATATTCTGGAGCAGCTGAGTTTTGTCGGTATGGCGGACGGCATGGCCAGCAAGCATCATATCGTGGTGTAAATCCGCCGATTTTCCGCCACAACCGGTCAGAGTCGTCCTTTTTGAGGATTGACTTCAGGGGCGCCCTGCACGAGCGTAGGGGCGTTCTTGAAACCGGGAAAAGTATGATGTCTGAAGCAGTACGTGCGGGCGCGGTGAGGCCTGCCAGCCGAGTGCAGTCGGTGTTGTGGTTTGTGGTCAATCATCCGGTCAGGCTGCTGCTGGTGACAGTGCTGCTGGCGCTGGTCACTGGTGCCGGGTTGCAGCATGCGTCGATCAACAACAGCGATCGCGCGCTGTTTGCCCGGGACAATCCCGGCCTGCAGCAGCTTGAAGCGGTGGAGAGCCGCTTCACCAAGGATGACAGCGTTGTCATCATCGTCCGTCCCCATGATGGTGATGTGTTTACCCGCCGCAATCTGACCCTGCTGAGTGAACTGACCGAGCAGGCCTGGACCATTCCCCACACCCAGCGGGTGGATTCCCTCACCAATTTCCAGCACACCGAGGTCGATGGTGACGATCTCAATGTCACCGATCTGGTCAGTGATCCGGATCGGTTGAGTGATGGGGAGCTGGTGCGGATTCGCGACATCGCCCTGCGTGAGCCGAATCTGGTACGCAACGTGGTATCCGAACGCGGCCATGCCGCCACCATCAATGTCAGCGTGGTAACGGAAAGCGATGGCGGCCGTGAAGCGCCGGCAATCATGGAATATGTGGAAGCGCTGCAGGCTGATTTCCGCGCGCGCTATCCCGACGTGGATATTCTGCTGACCGGCATGGTGGCCTTCAAGGCGGCGTCCCAGGCCACTACCGAACATGAAATCAAGACCACCAGCCTGTTCAGCATGGCGGCGATTCTGCTGTGTCTGCTGGTGATGTTGCGCAGTGTCAGCGGCGTGTTCGTGACGCTGCTGGTGATCACCCTGTCCAATTTGATCGCCATGGGCACCATGGTGTGGTTCGGCGTGGAAATCACGCCGGTGATGGCGGGTGCGCCCGCGATCATCCTGACCCTGGCGGTGGCGGATTCCATTCATCTACTGATTTCCTATCAGCAGTTCCTGCGCGAAGGCCACGCCAAGCAGGTAGCGATGTACGAAAGCCTGCGGGTGAATGCCGCGCCGGTGTTTCTGACCAGCATTACCACGGCGATCGGTTTTCTCTGTCTCAATGCATCGCAGTCGCCACCGTTTGTGGATATGGCCAATCTGGTGACCATTGGGGTGATGGCCGCCTGGCTGCTGTCGATGGTGTTTCTGCCGGCGCTGATGATGCTGCTGCCGGCGCCGAAAGTGACGCAACGCAATGAGCGCCATGCCTGGATGGATCATCTGGCGGATTTCGTGATCGATCATCGCAAGCCGGTGCTGGTGGTGTCAGTGCTGGTGTTCGGCGGCCTGGCAGCGCTGAGCGTGAAAAACCAGTTCAATGATGTGTGGATTGATTATTTCGATGAAACCTACGAAGTGCGGCGCGCGACGGATTTCATGGTGCAGGACATTACCGGCCATCACCGCTTGCAGTTTGCGTTTCCCTCCGGTGTCGCCAACGGCATCATGGACCCTGCCTACATGCAGGGGCTGGATCGCTTTGCCGAATGGGCACGCCAGCAGCCGGGTGTGAAATATGTGTCGAGTTTTTCCGACACCATCAAGCGGCTCAATCGCGATATGCACGGTGGCGATCCGGCGTTTTACAAAGTGCCGGAGAGCGGGAGCTGATTGCCCAGTATGTGTTGATGTTCCAGATGTCGCTGCCGTTTGGCCTGGGGCTCGAAACCAGATCGATATGGATCAATCGGCGGTCGGGTGAACGTGCTGCTGGGGGATGTGACATCCAATGACATCATGGCGTTTGAGGAGGCGGCGGCGCAGTGGATTGAGCAACAGTTGCCAGCCAGCATGCATACCCGCGGTGTCGGATTCGATCTGCTGCTGGGGCAGCTTCCTACGAAAATGGTCAGAGCATGTTGCAGGGTACCGCACTGGCGCTGGTCCTGACCTCGCTGCTGCTGATCGTGGCGCTGCGCTCGTTGCGTTATGGACTGCTCAGCATGTTGCCCAATCTGTTTCCGGCGCTGATTTCTTTTGGTATCTGGGCGCTGGTGGATGGTTTTATCGGTATTTCGGTGAGCATTGTTGCCTGCATGACCCTGGGGATCGTGATCGACAACACGGTGCACCTGCTCAGCAAGTACACCCGGGCGCGGGCGGAACAGGGATTGAACGCGGTGGCGGCCAGCCGTTATGCCTTCAAGACCGTGGGTGTCGCTGGTGGCCACCACCCTGGTGATTTCGGCCAATTTCGGCATGATGGCGTTGTCCCACTATTATCCCAATGCCAGCATGGGGCTACTGACATCCATCACCGTGGCAGTGGCGCTGGCGGTGAATTTCTTCTTCTTTGTGCCGGTGCTGCTGTATGTGGATCGCAACCACAATAATCCGGTACGACCACAACCCCAGCCAGTGGACCAAGCGGCGGTAGCGCTGGCACGAGCCGCATAAAATACCATCGTCGACGTGGTGGGGGTTGCCCCACTGTGCAGCTGATGGCTGTGCCTGCGGTCAAGCGCGTGGGGAGTCATGACGTATACTGAAAGGGCAATCGCAGAGGATTGCAGAGGGTATCGCATGATGACAACAACAACCGCGCCACCGCATGCCGATGCGCCAGCACTGGCCCGGCATCCGACTGCGCTGGCATTGATCGAAGCGCTGTTTCCGGCGGGACGCATCCTGCCGGGGCCAGATAGCCAGACACTGGCGGCTGCCGTTGCGCAGTATGCCGATCGCATTCCGGGGTTGGGTGCTGGTCTGAATGCGGCGCTGCTGGCACTGGACGCGCGTTTCTTCCTGCAGCACCGGCGCACCTTCCGCGCAGCACCGCTGGCGCAGCGGCAGGCGTTTCTGCGCCAGCATCAGCAGGGCGATCTCACTGCCCGGTTTCTTCAGCTGCTCAGTGTTCCTTTCCGCGCCGCCTATGTGCTGGATGAATCCAATCTGCAAAAACTGCGGGCCAGTCACGACATCCGCGTCCCGGCGCAGGTCGAACGGCAACGCTGGCAGCAACAGGTGACGCCGGTGGAAGCGTTGCCGGGTCATACTGAACTGGAAGCCGATGTGGTGGTGATCGGCACCGGTGCCGGTGGTGCTGCCGCCGCCTATACCCTGGCCCGTCTGGGGCTCGCAGTGCTGATGATCGAAGAAGGCCGCTATCACGACCGGCGGGATTTTTCCGGCCGCCTCACCGAGGTGATTCCCAAACTGTATCGTGCCAGCGGTGCCACTGTGGCGCTGGGTAATGCGGTGATTCCGGTACCGGTGGGCCGCACTGTGGGTGGCACCACCACCATCAATTCCGGCACCTGTCTGCGGACGCCGGATGCGGTGCTCGAGCAGTGGGTGCAGGCGGGGTTGCACGACCTGCAGCCGACACTGATGACGCCTTATTTTGAACAGGTGGAAGCCATGCTGCAGGTGCAGCCGGCGGATCCACGCTATGTCGGTGCCATTGGTGAGGTGATCGGACAGGGTGCCTGTGCGCTGGGCTTCCAGCAGGTGCATCCGTTAAACGCAATGCGGCTGGTTGTGATGGCCAGGGTCTGTGTCAGTTCGGTTGTCCCACCGATGCCAAGCAATCCACCAATGAGTTACGTGCCGCAGGCGTTGCAGGCAGGTGCGATGCTGCTCACCGGAATCCGCGCTGAACAGCTGATGTGGGACAACCGGCAGATCCGCGGCGTGCAGGGCAGTGGTGTCGACGAGAATGGCTTGCGCAAAACCGTGTCGGTGAAAGCCGCCCATGTGGTGGTCGCCATGGGCACTTTCTTTACCCCGCTATTCCTGCAGCGTAACGGCATCCGTAACGACTGGCTGGGGCGCAACCTGTCGCTGCATCCCTGTGGCGCGGTCACCGGTTATTACCCCGATCGCACCTTCGATCATGCCCACCGGATTCCCCAGGGTTTTGGTGTTGCGGATCTGGCGGACGAGGGCATTCTGTTTGAAGGTGGCACGCCGCCGTTTGCCGCCCATGGTCTGATGAATCCCTACCTGGCGGACGATTTCGTGGCCTTTGCCGAGCAGTGGCAGCACACCGGCTATTTCGGCTTCATGATCAAGGATGACAGTCGCGGCAGTGTGCGACGCGGTCTGCATCCCGATGTACCCTTCATACGTTATGACATGAACGCCAGTGATTTCGCGCGCTTCCGGAAAGGCCTGAAATGGCTGGCAAAGATGCATCTGCGCGGCGGTGCTGAATCGGTACAGTTTCCCGGTTTGGGGGCGCTGCCCAAGGTTCATAACGAAAAGGAACTGGACGCGCTGCTGGCACAGCGGTTAAAACCATCCCAGTTTGCCATCACCGCCTATCACCCGCTGGGTACTGCGCGACTGGCGGCGAATCCGCGGGATGGCGTGATCGATCCATCGCACCGGGTGTTTGGCACCCAGGGGCTGTACGTGATGGATGGCAGTGCCGTACCGTCATCCCTCGGCGCCAATCCACAGGTCACGATCATGGCGCTGGCCAGCCGGGCGGCCGAACAGCTGGGGCAGCGGATTCAGCAGGAATATGCACTCGCACTATGACAAGTCTTAATCTGGAGGAACGGATGTTCACCCTTAAATTGCAGGAAACCATGAGCGGCTGGATTGAACTGAATCGCGATCGCCAGCAGGAATCCCTGTCGTTCGACATTGGTGTGATTTTTCTGCACCGATTGCAGCCGTGGAAACCACAACCGTTCAGCGGCATGCTGTACCTGCGTGATCGTCGTTACCAGACCGAAGTGCACGGCTATCTGAGCCTGAAACTGTCCGGCCCCCGTTACGAACTGAAATTCCATCATCCCGATCTGGGTCTGGTGGAATTGAAAGGTGAAAAAAGTTACGACATTACCAATCTGAAAGAGTCACTGACGGTGTGTCCGCTCACGGTGTATCAGCAGGGCGAAGCGATTGGTTATGCCGAAGTGGCGTATCGGGAGTCCATGCTGGCGTTTCCATTGCAGGCGATTCGTCTGGTGCGCGCCGAACCCAGGGTTGGTTTTCAGTAAGGATACGATGATGACGGATGCGTTTGAACAGCAGCGGCGCACACTGAACCAGTGCCGGTTTACCCACCACGACCAGGGCCACTACGAAAGCTATTTCCTGCGTGCCAATCACCCCAGCCGGCCGCTGGCGTTCTGGATTCGCTACACCATTTTTGCACCACGCGGTGATGCCGGTGGCAATATCGGTGAGCTGTGGGTGATTGCGTTTGATGGCGAGAATGATCGCATTCAGGCGGCAAAGGCGGAATATCCGCTGGCGCAGTGCCAGTTCGATAATGGTGGTCTCAATGTGCGCATCGGCAGTGCCACGCTGGAACCGGGAAAACTGCAGGGTAGCGTGCAGCAGGGCGGCAATCACATTCAGTGGCAACTGTCCTATCAGCCTGGCGCCGAACCGTTACTGCTGCTGCCGGCGTCCCTGTACGACAAACCGCTGCCGAAAGCCAAGGCGCTGGTGGCCAATCCCAATGCGGTGTTTTCTGGCCAGCTGATCGTCAATGGTGAAATCCTGCCGGTGGATCATTGGCAAGGCAGCGAAAATCACAACTGGGGTTCCAAACACACCGATGAATACGCCTGGGGCCAGGTGGCCGGTTTTGATAATGCGCCGGACGCCTTTCTCGAAGTGGCATCGGCACGTCTGAAAATTGGTCCGTTCTGGACACCGCGCATGACCACGCTGGTCTTACGCGTCGATGGTGAAACCTACGCACTCAATAACCTGTGGAAAGCCGCGCTGGCCAAGGCCCATTACGGCTATTTTCACTGGCATTTTGATACCCGTGCCAATGGCGTTCGCGTCGTCGGCAACATTCAGGCGCCGCATCAGCATTTCGTCGGCCTGAATTACTACAATCCGCCCGGCGGATCGCACACTTGCCTGAACTGCAAGATTGCCAGTGCGCGCATCGTGCTGTATCGACCGGGGCAGCTGGAGCGCGAACTGGTGACACGCAACCGTGCGGCATTTGAAATTCTCACCGATGATCAGCATCACGGCGTTCCGGTGGTAGCGTGATCAGCACCGATAAATTGCGTCACGGCTGCGATCGCGCCTGAATGCGGTCGAGCGCAGCCACTCGGGTGATTTCCTGTGCGCTGAAATATTCCTGCCGGAGATGCGCCAGTTGTTCTGCGCGATCACTGGCGGCCAGTGTAGAGCCAGTGATTCTTGCTGCTTCGCTGCGGTATTGCTGATAACGCTGCTGCCATTGCTCGCGCGCTGTGTCCAGTTCAGCCAGCCGGCTGGCTGCCGTTTCACCGACCAGTTCCAGGCGCGCGCTGTAGAGTGAAGCCTGATCCTGTTGTGCGCTGTCACGCTGCAAGGTGCGCAGCTGGCGCCACTGCAGCGCTACCGCGTCCCGTTCCTGTAATTCCGCCGGGCTCGAGAAGTTAAGCGCCTGTAGCTGTTCCTGTTTGACGTGCTCGGGTAGCGAGTTGTCTTGCTGGAGTTCCCACTGTTCGATCCGCAGCGCATCGTAGGCCTGCTCATATCCAAACAGCGCACCATTAAGTGCCGGCCCGAGCAATTGGGCGCGCAGGGCAGCCACCATTTCCATCCGTGTCTTCAAATCATCGACGTCCGAAATGGTTTGCTGCTGGCGCTGCATTTCGCTCAGATAATGCCGATAGTCATCAAACAGTGCGATCGCAGTAGCGGCGCAGTTGGCATCACACTGTTGCTGTACGGCGGCGTAATACAGTGCGCGAATCTCATTAAACTCCCGCTCGCCATCGAGGCTCATAAAAAAATCCATCAATTCACGCAGTCCTTCGTCAACAATCAGATTGCCCTGGGTGTCGGTAGTCAGACTGCGGGGAATGTCGACCCCGGCGAGCGATGTGGTATTAAGGTCTGCCAGCAATGCTGCTGACGATTCTGTGGTAACGGGCGTAACGATCGCCGTTGCAAAAATTTCCTGTGACGCGTGCAGATGGGATTGCTGCAAGGCGGCACCGGCTGACGGCATTGCCTGTTCCCGTAATCCAAACGCGATCAGCACAACACCCGTCAACAGCCCGACGGTTAATGATAATCGACGCACTGACATGGCATCTCTCCGTGGTGACAGGGGAGCCGGTACCGGCTCCCGTTACAGGTTTACAGACCGGCTTTTTTCAGACGGTTGGCCTGATTGCGGTACAGCACCAGCGGATTGGTTTCCAGGCCGACCAGACCGAACAGCTGACGCTGGGCGTCGGTATGGTTATGGCGATAGTTATGGCGAATCGGAGTGCCCAGATACATGCCGCACACGGGTACAACGCCGTCATGTTTTACGCCTTTCGGAAACATCAGGGCTGTAATGCCGTACAGCGCCGTATCGAGCAGGTCCAGCGGATTGGTCTGGGTGACAAAGTAGCCGCCAGTGCCACCCCACGAGTAGTAGCGCACCCCGTTGACGCTGGCCGCGCCGCTGGTACCGCAGGACGTTGATGGCATTCCCTGCGGGTAGCGGCGGTTGAATTCAGCGGCATTGTCGGGCCTGGCAGCGCGAATGATGGCTTCGGCGGATTGTCCGGTTGCATTGGGGCCACCGGACAGACTCGACCAGACGAAACCGAAGCCCTGCGCCAACGCGTTCATCAGCTGCAGAGCAAGGCTGTTGGAAGGCGCTATGTCATTGAAAAAGTTGCCGATCGGTGTGCCGCGATTCATGCCGTGCACGGATGTCACCGATGCCACCAGATCCGGGCGTATTGCCGCCACATAACGTGCTGTCGGGGAGCCCTGGCTGTGGGCAATGATGTTGACTTTGTCGGCACCGCTGACGGCGAGAATTTCTTCGATCTGCGCCAGCAGTTCTTCACCGCGGGTTTCGTTGTCCTGGAATTCGCTGACATCCGTTTCATAGACGGTGGCACCGTAACGGCGCAGGTTGTCGGCAATGCCATAGAAGTATTCGATACCGAAGATCGAATCGAACGCCAGAAAGCCGCCAACCATCACGATCGGGTAGCGGGTTTTGGTGTAGTCCTTGCTGATGGCCAGTGCCTGTTGGCTGCCTGCCAGAAAACACAGGCAAAACAGTAGCGTGGAAACAGCGCGTCTCTTGAACATGGTGTTATCCTCATTTTTTATTATGTAATTCTTGTTTTTTGTTGGTGTTATTCGGATGGTTCGGCTATATACAAAATACCTATCAACTCATGACGTGATTCAGCATAGAATCTGCGGTCCAACAAGACTTGAACGAATCGTGCAGCACGGATCTGTCTGCTGTTGCGCACGCATCGATAACGACACTGCAACCAACAAGAATAAGAATGAGTTCAGCAAGCAAACGTCACGCGCTACTTTATCTTTGGGATCTGCGCACTTTTTACGTCGGTGAACTGTTTGAGTTGCAGTCCATGCATACGGCCGCCAGCTGTTTTGTCATGGGGCTGGAGAAACCGTTTGAAATTGTGGACGTGAAATCCGGTCGTTCTGCCATTACCCGGTCAGCGCTGGTACCTGCCGATGTTCGGGTGAATGTGTATTCTGGTGGTCAGATCATGGCGAACTGCTTTCTCGATCCATTCGGCCGGGATTTGCGTGCCATGCAGTCAGCAATGCAGACAGATCTGGGGAATGTGCGGGTGGGGAGCGTCTATGAGGCGCGCCAGCTGGAACAGTTTGCCGCGATGTATCGCGATATTCCTGCAGCCGATCAAGCCTATGCGATACTGGAGCACAGCATTCTGCCAGCGGTGGATATGGGGGGCGCCAGTGTCGACGCACGGTTGCGGCAGGCTGTGCAGCTGATCAAGCAGGACCCGCTGTCGAATATGTCGAATCAGGTGCTGGCGAAACAGGTGGGCTGGTCCGAGTCCCAATTGCAGCGGCAGTTTCGCCAGGTCATCGGTTTGCCAGTGCGGCGTTACCGGCTATGGCACCGCTTGTTCGTAACGGCCGGCTACATGGCCTACGGCAAGAGTCTTACAGAAGCTGCACTGGCAGCCGGTTTTGCGGATTCCCCGCATTTTTCCCGCACCTTCCGCAGCATGCTGGGCATGACACCATCGTTTGTCTTTCAGCGTCACAGTCGGCTGATGATCAATGGTGTGCACTTCGATCAGAGCGGTTGATATCCGGCATCTTGCCAGGGCGACCAATGGAGGATGCTCACAGATAACGGTTGATCGCCTGTGCTGCCGCACCCTGGCTGGCGCGGAACGCCGCAATGCCGGCACCCAGCCATTGGTCTGCTGCCACCGGGCCCAGCACTTCACATGCGGCCACATAAATCAGACTGAAAAAATCCCGCAGTGACCGATCATCGAAACGCGCCAGATAGATCGGATTGTCCGCCAGCATGTACTGCGCCAGCTGATCATAACTGCCGTTACGGAAACGGGTCTTCAACTGCCGTGCGATATGCGTGTGCAACTGTTTGCGCTGGGTGAGGGGGACTTTCTGCATCATCGCAGAAATCAGCTGATGCAGTGCCAGTTGTTCGGCGCTGGGTTGCAGATTGAACTCGATGCGCTGTTCGGCCTGCTGGCTTGCGCGTAACTGTTCCAGTTGCGGCAGCGGGTCCGGCGCCAGTTGCTGCGATGTGCGTACCAGCATCTGCATCAGTTCGCGGCGCAAGGTTTTGGCATCCACCCGGTCTTTATAAAGTGGCGCAATCTGCGTCAGGTAATCGTGCACGGCAATTGTGGGGCGACCCTGGAATTGCTCTTCGAAAATTTGCAGCGCTTCCAGCACGGTGGCTTCATCCAGCCATTGCTGCAATACAGTAAACAGGGCGCGTCGTTGACGGATACGGTCTTCCATGGGATGCCTCACTGCGCCAGCGGTTTGTGCAAACGCACGTGATCGAATTCCGGATAACCGAGTTCATGATGCTCGGTGAAATCCAGGCCACGCTGCTGCTGCAGATTGGACGCCCGCAGGCCGATGGTTTTTTCCAGTACCCAGTACACCAGTAACGCCAGCGGAAACGCCCACAGGAAGGCGACGACACAGCCTACCGCCTGCACCCACAGATTGTGCAGATTGTAAGGATCGGATTGCAGGAACCAGCCCGCCGCCAGCGTGCCCCAGACGCCGGCAAAACCGTGCACGGGAATAGCGCCCACTGCATCATCCAGTTGCAGCATTTCCAGCATCAGCGTGCCCAGCATCACAATCACACCGGCAATCAATCCGGTGACGATCGCATGGCCCATGGACATGGTGGCGCAGCCGGCGGTGATCGCCACCAGGCCACCCAGACTGCCATTGATGGTGAGGGTCAGCAGCACCGGCCGGCCCAGCAGGGCCTGGCATAGAAAGATGCCAGCGGCGCCGGCACTGGCAGCCAGATGAGTGTTCAGTGCAATCTTGCCCAGACTGGCATCACCCTGCAGCGTACTGCCTGCATTGAAACCGAACCAGCCCAGCCACAGGATGAAGCCACCCAGCGCCACATTGTTGAGGTTGTGTCCCGGAATCAGCCGGCCTTTGCCGGTGACCGGATCGAAGCGGCCCAGGCGCGGCCCCACCACCATGATGCCTGCCAGCGCACACCAGGCACCCACCGAGTGCACGACCGTTGAGCCCGCAAAATCAATGAATCCCAGTTCCGCCAGCCAGCCCTTGCCGCCAAAAAAGCCGCCCCACACCCAGCTGCCAAACACCGGATAGATCAGTCCGGTAATCAGCATGGCGCCCACCAGATAACCCATGTAGCGGGTGCGTTCCGCCATCGCGCCACTCGCAATGGTAGCAGCCGTGGCAGCGAACATGGTCTGGAACAGCAGAAACGTAAACGGCCATTCCTCGTCGAAATCCGGAAACAGATGACTCATGCCCAGAAAACCGGATTCGTTCAGTCCGAACATCAGGCCAAAGCCCACGGCCCAGAACACCAGGCTGCCCAGGCACACATCCATGTAATTTTTCATGATGACGTTGACGGAATTCTTGCTGCGGGCCATCCCGCTTTCCAGCAGCGCAAAGCCGGTTTGCATGAAGAAAACCAGCGCGGCAGCAATCAATACCCACACAGTATTGAGTGCGACAGCATCGGTGCCGGCAAACACATTGGCTGGCACCAGCAGAACGAGCGATACGATCAGGCGAGACATGCGATGACCCCCGGGTACAACAATGACGCGAACAGATCAGGCAAAAAACAACGATACGAGCCGCCAGCACCGAGCAAGGACTGTGCCACGCAGCGAAACGCCGGTGAAAGCCGATTGAATTAATCGGAAAGTAACGGAAAGGGAAAACAGACAGGGAGTTTCGGTGCACCGGACTGCGCCAGTGCACCATTGCGGTTCTTGCAGGTAATCAACGGCTGACGGTTTCCACGCCGGATGCGGTACCCAGCAGCAGTACATCGGCACTGCGCATGGCGAACAGGCCGTTGGTCACCACGCCCACGATATTGTTCAGCTGCGCTTCCAGTTTCACCGGCTCGGCAATCTGCATATTGTGAATATCCAGAATCACATTGCCGTTATCGGTAACGAAACCGTCGCGATACACCGGATCGCCACCGAGTTTGACGATTTCCCGCGCCACATGGCTGCGCGCCATCGGAATCACTTCCACTGGCAACGGGAATTGACCCAGCACCGGCACCTTCTTCGAGCCATCGGCGATGCAGACAAATTTCTTCGCCACTGCGGCAATGATTTTTTCGCGGGTCAGCGCGCCGCCGCCGCCCTTGATCAGACAGAGGTTGGGATCGGCTTCGTCGGCACCGTCCACATACACCGGAATCTCATCCACTGCATTCAGATCGAACACCGGAATACCATGCTTCTGCAGGCGCTGGCGGGTGGCTTCGGAACTGGCGACGGTGCCTTCGATCCGATGCTTCATCCCGGCCAGATAATCGATGAAGTAATTGGCGGTGGAGCCGGTGCCAACGCCGACAATGGTGCCTTCTTCCACATAGGCAATGGCGGCCTTGGCAACGGCCTGCTTGAGTTCGTCTTGAGTCATGGGGGTATCCGCTCGATGGGCAAAGTGGGCATTATACGGGGGCATAATGGTGTATGCTAATGACAGAGCCTGCTGACAGGCCACTGAATGCCCGCCGTTCCAGGATTTGCCCCACATGCCCGAGCGCACCATCAAGAAAATACTGCAGGCCCGCGTTTATGACGTGGCTGTTGAAACCCCTGTCGACCCTGCCCGTTCCCTGTCCCGCCGTCTCGACAACACGGTGTGGCTGAAGCGGGAAGACCTGCAACCGGTATACTCGTTCAAGATTCGTGGCGCCTATAACAAGATCGTCAATCTGACCGACGAGGAAAAGGCCCGCGGTGTCATCTGCGCATCGGCGGGAAATCACGCTCAGGGCGTGGCGCTGTCAGCGTCCCGGCTGGGTATCAAGGCGGTCATCGTCATGCCGCAGACCACTCCCGAGATCAAGGTCAGCGCCGTGCGCAATCTGGGTGGCAAGGTGGTGCTGCACGGCGATGCCTTCGACGAGGCGGCGGTGCATGCCCGCATGCTGATGGAAAAGCATGGTTATGTGTTCGTGCATCCCTACGACGACCCCGATGTCATTGCCGGCCAGGGCACCGTCGGTATGGAAATCCTGCGCCAGCATACCGGGCCGTTGCACGCGGTCTTTGTTCCCGTGGGCGGTGGTGGTCTGGCGGCCGGGGTCGCCACCTACATCAAGTATCTGCGCCCGGACATCAAGGTCATCGGGGTGGAACCGGAAGATGCCGCCTGCCTCAAGGCCGCCATGGATGCCGACCGCCGGGTGGTGCTGGCCCAGGTGGGGCTGTTTGCCGATGGTGTCGCGGTCGCCCAGATCGGCAAGGAAACCTTCCGCCTCGCGCGCAAGTTCATCGACGAGGTGGTGACCGTCACCACCGACGAAATCTGTGCGGCCATCAAGGACCTGTTCGACGACACCCGCTCCATCAACGAACCGGCCGGTGCGCTGGCGGCGGCGGGGCTGAAGAAATACGTCGAAACCACTGGCATCAAGGGTGCCAGCCTGATGGCCATCTGCAGTGGCGCCAATGTCAACTTCGACCGCCTGCGCCACATTGCCGAACGGGCCGAAATCGGCGAGAACCGCGAAGCGGTGTTTGCCGTGACCATTCCCGAACAGCACGGCAGTTTCCGCCGCTTCTGTCAGGCCCTGGGCAAGCGCTCCATCACCGAATTCAACTACCGGTACGCCAGCGCCAGACAGGCCCATGTCTACGTGGGGGTGCAGACCGCCGGCGCCCAACAGCGCCGGGACATTGCCGCCATGCTGGTGGAAAGGGGCTACCAGGTGGAGGATCTGTCCACCAACGAAATGGCCAAGCTGCATATCCGTCATCTGGTGGGTGGTCATGGCCCTTCCAATGGCGAGGCCCACGGCATCCCCGATGAAGTGGTCTATCGCTTTGAATTTCCTGAGCGTCCGGGTGCCCTGATGGAGTTTCTGCTCAAACTGGGGGAGCGCTGGAACATCAGCCTGTTCCATTACCGTAACCATGGGGCGGCGTTTGGCCGGGTGCTGGTAGGTTTGCAGGTGCCCCTGAAGGAGCGCGCCATACTCAAGCGCTATTTCCGGGAGCTGGGGTACGCCCATGTCGATGAAACGGACAATCCGGCGTACCACCTGTTCCTCAAATAGCCCTCTTTAAGTGCCTGATAGATCTAAAGTGTTCCATCTTGGGAAGTGATTCATTCTTTTTTATTCCGGTACTTTTCAACGTTATCGGGGCGTGCTAGTTTTGGCGCCGTTGAAGAGAACCTGTAACAGAGTATGTCGCTAGGATGTTTATTTTGTGAGCTATCACTCACAAATGTCCTGGCTGTTGTAAATGCCTTGTCTATAGTTAGGCTAAGACAGTCTGTATCCACGGTTCTTTTTCTTGAATTGATCGGCTGAGGCCACTGACATCGCCGGCTTGCAACGAAGCGGGCACTTACAACAACAACGTCAGGGCAGACAGCCATCCGGTGAGGCAGGATCGTTTCACCGCTTGTTGCAGGGACGTGCGTGAGGTTGAGTGAGGCATCGAGATGAAAAAGAAACCCGATTTGTTACTGGTGTTGATGCTGGTGCTGGGTTTGGGTGTTCTGGCCAGCAGCTACACCCAGGGCGAACCTGACCCTGAAATGGTGGCGAGCCAGTTTACCATCCGCTAAATCGTTACATCGTAATAGAGCAATTCCCTGGCGCAGACCGATGGCGTCAGGTAGCAAGTCCATACAGCTGTCGGTCGGTGGCGATGAAATCCATCCCGATATCCCACCGTTCGCAAGGCAGCACATCTACCTTCTGACATTCATGGGCAACGCCGACCAGGCGTGGCCGTCTTGGCGTGTGGCCGCTTTCCATGAAGGCAAAGGTGCGGTCGTAAAAACCGCCACCCATGCCCATCCGGTTACCCTGCTCATCGAATCCCACCAGTGGCGTCAATACCAGATCCAGGGTCCAGGCCGGAATCCGGCTGTCGTGGTCGCACAGGGGCTCCGGGATGCCAAACCGGTTCAGTGCCAGGGGTTGGTGTGGCTGGTGTTCCATGAAAAACAGATAACCCTTGCGGAACGGATGTAGCACCGGCAGGTACACCTGCTTGCCCAGGCGCCAGGCCAGTTCGATCAGTGGCTGGGCACTGATTTCACCATCGTTGGGAATGTAGGCGGCAATGCGCCGGCTGTTCATGAACAGGGGCAGGCGGGCGATCTGGCGGCACAGGTTCATCGAGGCCAGTTTCTGCTGCTGGGCTGACAGGTCACGACGGCGCTGGCGCAACAGTTTCCGTAGCTGGGTTTTGGTGGGGGCAGCCGGCGTGTCTGATGCAGACAGGTCCTGGGCCAGTGCTTTGGGCAGGTGAGGTTCGGAGTGGGGTTGATGGGAGGCAACAGTCACAGCGCGAATCCTTGCAAAAATAAGCGCCCCCCGTTCTGCCGCTACCGGCGTCAGCCCTTGAACCCAAGGTTCAAGGTGGGCGCCTCTGTGATGTATCGGGCTTTCCGTCGAGCGGACATGCACTCCCACATCAACCAAGGCACCCTATAGGAAAAAAGCATCGGCTCAGGGACGTAGCCAGAACGCGAACAGCGCAGGGGGCTGAGCTTCCAATTATAACGGATTTGCCCCGGGTGACAGGCCGCTGTCAGAAAATAGATAGGTTGAATTTTGCGACGAATGAGGGTAGGGCGATCAAAGATCCATCTGGCGTGCCGCCGCCAGTGCACGTTCGATCTTGTCGTTCAGACGCGCCAGATGTTTTTCGGTGATGCGATCGTAGTTGTTCAGTTCGCCACGGGCCTTGATCAGTTCGTGGGCGATATTGAGCGCCGCCATCACCGCGATGCGTTCAACGCCGACAATCTTGCCGCTCTTGCGGATCTCGCGCATGCGCTCGTCCAGCAGGCGGGCCGACGATTTGAGTTCGTCGACTTCCTCGGCCGGGCAGCTGACGCCGTAATCGCGATCCAGGATCGTGACATGCAATGTTTCCAGCGGGGTAGTCATGAGTCCTGCTCCAGCGCTTTGAGGCGCGAAATCATCGATTCCACTTTGGTGCGGGCCATATCGTTTTTCTTCATCAGATTGGCGCGTTCTTCGGTCAGTTGCAGTTCGCGGCTGCGCAACGACTTGTTGTGACGCTTGTATTCATCGCACAGGGCGATGACTTCGTCCACACGCTGTTCGAGATGCTTGAATAGCTGATCGATTCTGTTCATGAAGTGAGATGCCCCTGCCGTTCCAGCCCGGCATTGTCTTTATGGTACACGATAGCCCGATTCCCGCGGGAGGGGTGGAATCCCCCTTTTTTTGGCGCCAAGGCCATTACAAGCTTAGCCTGTTCCCGGCCTTTGCAGCCAGTCCCTGCGTGTTACAATGCCCCATCCTGTCACAAAAAACTGCGAACTGAACATGTCCCTGCAACCCGAAGACGTTCTTGATTACTACGAACTGGAAGCCGAGCTGGGCAAGATCCAGGCCCTGGCCAGCCCCTCTGAAGCTCACGGGATTCTCTGTGGCCAGCTCAGTGGCGGCATGAAGATCGATGGCCTGAGCTGGCTGAAACTGTTCCTGCCCAATCTGGGCGTCAAGCGCGAACCAGCCGAGGATGCGCGGGAATGGTTCTTCGAACTGCGCAACATGACCCTGAGCGAACTGGCGGATGACCAGTTCAATTTCATGCCGATCCTGCCCGATGATGAAGATCCGCTGGAAACCCGCCTGGCGGCGCTGGCGGAGTGGTGCTCGGGGTTTCTCGCCGGCTTCGGCACCACCGGCGAACGGAAGAAGGACGACTTCAGTGAAGACTGCCTGATGGCCTTGCGCGATCTGCAGCAGATCAGTCAGGTGGATACGGATGTCGAAGAGGAAGAAATGGGCGAGCACGCCTATTTCGAGGTGCTGGAATACGTGCGCATGGCTGCCCTGATGCTGTTCACCGAATTTGGTCTGGAGCGGGATCGGCTGATTCCGCCGGATGCTACCATTCATTGATCATTCCCCACGTCAGCAGGTGTCTATGATCAGCAAGAAAGAATTCGCCGCCCGCCGCCGCGAACTGATGGATCTGATGGAGCCCAACAGTATCGCCATCGTCCCTGCCGCCCCGGTGCGTACCCGCAGCCGCGATACCGAATATCCCTATCGGCAGGACAGTGATTTCTTCTACCTGAGCGGTTTTGCCGAGCCGGAAGCGGTGCTGGTGCTGATTCCCGGCCGTCCCCATGGCGAGTACGTGATGTTCTGTCGCGAGCGTGATCGCACCATGGAAATCTGGAACGGCTACCGCGCCGGCCCTGAGGGTGTGGTGAAGGATTTTGGCGCGGATGATGCGTTTCCCATCGGCGACCTCGACGAAATCCTGCCAGGCCTGATCGAAGGCCGCGAGCGGGTGTACTATCAGATGGGCAAGGATCCGGAGTTCGACCGCAACGTGATGAACTGGGTGAACAGCATCCGCGCCAAGGTGCGCAGCGGTGCCCATCCGCCGGGGGAATTCATTGCCCTCGACCATCTGCTGCATGACATGCGGCTGTTCAAGAGTCCGGCGGAAGCGAAAGTCATGCAGAAGGCGGCGGATATCACCGCGAACGCGCACCTGCGGGCGATGGAAAAGTGCTATCCGGGGATGATGGAGTTTCAGCTTGAGGCAGAATTCCTCCACGAGTTTTCCCGCGAGGGCAGCCGGTTTCCGGCGTATTCGAGCATTGTCGGTGGCGGTGCCAACGCCTGCGTGCTGCATTACATCGACAATAACTGTGAATTGAAAGACGGCGACCTGGTGCTGATCGATGCCGGGGCCGAATACCAGCATTACGCGGCGGACATTACCCGCACGTTTCCGGTGAACGGCAAGTTTTCCCGCGAGCAGCGGGCGCTGTACGACGTGGTGCTGAAGGCCCAGCTGGCGGCCATCAAGGCGGTGAAGCCGGGCAATCACTGGAACCAGCCCCACGAAGCGGCGCTGCAGGAACTGGTGAAAGGTCTGGTGAGTCTGGGCCTGTTGCAGGGTACGGTGGAAGAACTGATTGCCAGCGAAGCCTACCGGCGCTTCTACATGCACCGCACCGGCCACTGGCTGGGTATGGATGTGCACGATGTGGGCGACTACAAGGTGGGTGATGAGTGGCGCGTGCTGGAGCCGGGCATGGTATTGACGGTGGAGCCGGGCCTGTATGTCGCTGCCGATGACGATACGGTGGACGCCCGCTGGCGTGGCATCGGCATCCGCATCGAAGACTATGTGCTGGTGACGGAAAAGGGTCGCAAGATTCTCACCGCGGCGGCCCCGAAAGACCCTGATGAAATCGAAGCGCTGATGGCGAAAGCCAAGGCCAGACGGAAGAAGAAAGCGGCGTGAATGAATCTCGAGACATCGTCATCATTGGTGGAGGCCTGGTAGGCGCCTCGCTGGCTGCCTGCCTGGCCCGCGATCCTGCCATCCGCATCACGGTGGTGGAAAAATTCCCGCCACCCCAGCAGGAGGGCGACTTCCATCCCAGCTACGATGCCCGCAATACCGCACTGGCCAATGGGACCTGTCACATCTTCGATCAGCTGGGTCTGTGGCAGGCCATGCGTGGCCACGCCGAGCCAATCACCACGATCGACATCACCAACCAGGGCAGTTTTGGCCGCGCCGTCATCCGTGCCGAAGAAGAGAGGGTGCGGGCGCTGGGTTACGTGATTGAAAACCGCTGGATCGGCAAGATTCTCTACGCCCATCTGCAGCAGTGTCCGAATGTGGATTTCTGCGCCCCGGCGGAAGTCACTGCGTTGCGCTACCGGCAGGATCAGATGTGCGCGACCCTGGATAACGGTAGCGAGATCACCACGCCGCTGGTGGTGATTGCGGACGGTGCGCAATCCAGCACCCGGCAGCTGCTCGGCATTGGCGCCACCGTCTCCCAGTACGATCAGGTGGCAATCGTTACCGCCGTGACCCCCGACCGGCCCCATCAGAATCGTGCGCTGGAGCGTTTCACGGCCACCGGACCGTTGGCGGTGCTGCCGCAAACCGACAATCGCTGGGGCCTGACCTGGTGTCAGGATGCGCAGAGTGCCGGGCAGTTGATGCAGGCATCCGATGACGATTTCATGCGTGCCCTCGAGCAGGCGGCCGGTGCCAGCATCGGCACCCTGGTAAAGGTGGGCAAGCGTTTCACCTATCCCCTGAGCCTGACTCTGGCGGACGAACAGATCCGCCCCAATGTGGTGGTGCTGAGCAATGCGGCCCACGGCCTGCATCCGGTGGCGGGGCAGGGTTTCAATATGGCGATGCGGGATGTGGCAGTGCTGGTGCAGACGCTGTTTGCCGCGCGGGCATCCGGGCGCAGCTGGGGTGATTTCAGCCTGCTGCAATCCTATCTTGCCCGGCGCAATCAGGATCAGTTCAACACCATCCAGTTTTCCGACAAGCTCACCCAGCTGTTCAGCAATCGCAATCCCTGGCTGAGTTTCCTGCGCAACAGCGGACTGGTGCTGTTCGACACGATGCAGGGCACCAAGCGTTTTGTCGCCCGTTACGCCATGGGGCGTTCTGTTTCCACCCAATTGCCGGAGGTGTCATGAATCAGCCGGATGTCTTGATTGTGGGGGCCGGCATGGCCGGGCTGACCCTGGCCTGCGCGCTGGCAGACGCTGATCTGCAGATTCTGGTGATCGATCCACACTCACCGGATGCGCCCGAACAGTGGCCCAACACCTTTGATCCCCGGGTCAGTGCGCTCACCCATGCGTCGGAAAACATCCTGCGCAGGCTGGGGGTGTGGGACGCCATGACCCGTCTCCGTGTCGCAGCGTTCACGGCGATGGATGTGTGGGACGCCAACGGCACCGGCAATATCCAGTTTGGCGCGGCAGAAAGCGGCGTTACGCATCTGGGTCATCTGGTGGAAAACCGGGTGACGACTCATTGTCTGTTCATCCGGATGGCCCAGCATCGCAATGTGACATTCCGCCCGCTGGCGCTGGCGCGCATTCTGGAAAATGAGGCCGGTGATGGTGCGGTATGGAAGGTAACGCTGAGTGATGGCACTGAGGTCACCCCCAAGCTGCTGATCGGTGCCGACGGTGCCCAGTCCCGGGTAAGGGACCAGCTGGGATTTCGCTGCCGGACCTGGGCCTATGGCCAGAGCGCCATCGTCACCACGGTGACCACCGAGCAGCCTCACGGCGATACCGCCCGGCAGATTTTTCATGACACGGGCCCGCTGGCGTTTTTGCCGCTGCGTCAGTCCACCACCAGCAAGCAATCCCCGATCAGTTCCATCGTCTGGTCGCTCACCACGGAGGAAGCACAGCGCATCATGGCACTGGATGACGCGGCCTTCTGCACTGAGCTGGGCGCCGCGTTCGAGCACCGGCTGGGCAAGGTGATCGCCACTGATCAGCGCTACTGTTTTCCGCTCACCCAGAATCACGCGGTGGATTATGTGCTGCCCGGCGTCGCGTTGATCGGCGATGCGGCCCACACCATTCATCCGCTGGCAGGGCAGGGGATCAATCTGGGCTTCCTGGATGCGGCGGTGCTGGCGGAAGAAATCCTGGCCGCCCATGCCAACGGTTTGCCGATCGAGGATTTCACCGTGCTGCGGCGTTACCAGCGCCGGCGCAAAGCCAACAATCTGCTGATGATGTCGGTGATGGAAGGCTTCAAGCGGCTGTTCGGCACCGGTATTCCGCCGCTGCAGGTGGCGCGTAATCTGGGCATGGCGTTTTTCAACCGCCACACCCTGATCAAGCAGCAGATCCTGCAGCGGGCCATGGGGCTGGAAGGGGATCTGCCGGCCCTCGCGCAGCCTGGCTTGATCGCCGATTTTTGATAGTATTTCAGCCAGTCACCAAGCCAACGGGGGAAGTCATGAAGCAAGCCTATGTTATTCGCAATCAGCTGGGCCAGTACCTCACACGCAAGGGTGAGTGGGTATCCGGACGGGATACCGGCAGCCTGTTTCACCAGCCCTGGTTTGATCAGGCGCTCAACCATCTGATCGAAATCAACGCCAAGGATATCGAGCTGCGCGGTAAGGTGGTGGAGCTGGATCTGGATGAACGGGATCGCCCCATTGTGCTGGAGTTTGGCCCGGATCCGCAGCAGCCGGAACTGCTCGAAGCCGACACCACCGCACCAGCCACTTCTGATGCCAGCAACGGCGCTGACCAGGCAGCCTGATCTGCGGGGACGCTTTGTCCCCTTCCTCTACAGCGTCTCGCTATACTGTCCAGATCCTCTGGCTGGAAGCTGACCGTGCATGCCTACTTAGACCACTTGCTGAATCTTGGCTGGGATCCTGCCCGTCATCCCGTGGTGCTGATGCGCAAAGTGCGTACGGTTGCCACCATGGCGGTCATTCTGCTGCTGGTATCGATCCCTTTTCTGGTGCGGGCTATCGAATGGCAGATCGGCCTGCGCCTGGTCACGATTCCCATTGCCATGCTGGCGGCCCTTTCATCCCTGCTAATCCTGTGCCGCTTCCAGTCGGAACGGGTGGTGTTCTGGACGTCCCAGTGGCTGTGTCTGGGTGTGTTGTCGCTGATTGAGGGCGGCGTGTTGACCGGTGGGGGCAGCAGCGCGGTCAGCCTGGGTACCCTGGTGGTGCTGCCGCTGTTCGCCGGCGTAACAGCCGGGCGTCGTGCGGCGATGCTGTGGGGCGTGATTGCGTTACTGATGACTGTGCTGGTGGGCGTGCTGGAATTTGCCGGATTCGAATTCCACAACTTGACGCCACCGCAGTATCGGCACTCCCAGGCCTTGCTGCAGGGCGTGGCATTGATGGTGGCTGTCCTGGGTATCATCAGCGGCTTCTTTCACCAGCTGGGGTACTCGGAAGCCTTGCTGGCTCAACAGAACCAGGAGCTCCAGGCGCAGATCGCGCAAACCCGCCGTGCGGTGGAGGAAGCCCAGGCTGCCGAGCGGGCCAAGACTCGTTTTCTGGCCAACATGAGCCATGAGCTGCGCACGCCACTCAATGCCATCGTCGGCTTTTCCCGCCGGCTGGACAAAAGTTTGCAGGGGCGTCTGAGTGAGCGCGAGGCCGATTCATTGCTGGCGATTCAGCGTAGCGGCAGCGCCATGTTGCAATTGGTGGAAGACCTGTTTGATCTGTCGGCGCTGGACAGTGCGGATCTGAAACTGAACCGTGGGCCGGTAGAGTTGCAGCAGCTGCTCGAAGGCATCCGCTACAAGCTGGGTGATCCTGAACCGTTCGACCAGGATCGGCTGAAAATAGAGGCACCGGCCACGCTGGTGCTGCATGCAGATGCCCGCCGTTTCGAGCAGGCATTGCTGACGTTGCTGCGCTTCTGTGTGGGTGCGGGGGGCGGCAGTCCGGTGCTGCTGCAGGCAGCAGCCATCGACGAAAGCAGCGCTGAACTGCAGTTGCACGTCACCGGCAAGCCTGATCTGTCCGACTGGCGGGAACGGCTGTTCGACCGCTACAACCATCTGCACAGCTGGCAGGATAATCAGGGAAATGTCTCGGGGCTAGGGCTTGCGCTGGCCAGCGAACTGATCCGTGCCCAGCACGGCAATGTGGTGTGCGCGGAGTCCGCTCAGGGGTTGACGTTTGTGATCAGCATGCCGCGGCTGCAGCGATAAAAAACCCCGCCGAGGCGGGGTGCAAGGTCGAGATAAAACCGTTCAGCGGACATGCCGGCGTGCATAGGCCAGCCCCAGCAGGCCCAGACCGAACAGGGCGTAGGTTCCCGGTTCCGGCACGCTGGCGAAGCGCAGGTTATCAATACCCGTCCCGACATCCGGCCGGCTGAAATCCAGATAGGCCGACATCGCCACCAGCTCGCCCAGGTCTATATCGAAGCTGAACAGATTGGCGTCCGGCAGCCCCTGGATGATCGTGTGGGTCTGGCTGCCGACGACCAGGCTGCTGCTGTCATACAGATACAGGGTTACCGAATCCCCGATCCGGGCGCCGCCATCCGCGCGGTAATCGTACAGATCGAGCCCAAAGGAGCGGATGCCATTGGCGAAATCGAAGCGGTAATTGAATGCCCGGCGGGGGCCGTCGTACTCATCGGTGGCAAAGAAGCGGCCGCCGTCATGTCCCAGCGGAATGCGGTCACCCGGCGCATAGGCGGTTTCGCGCCCGCCGGCGCGGGCCACGTAGGCGTAGTCATGGGCGGGGGTATCGGCGCTGGTCCACACCGAAAAATCAACGGTGTTGTCACCCGTGTCCACCGCATAAATTCTTTGCTGGTCGACAAAACCGCTTTCGAAGTTGATGAAGCCGGCAACTGCGGGCATTGCGCCCATACCTGCGAACATGGTGATGCACTTAAGCCATCTATTCATGATAGTCATTCCCGTTGACTGAATAAGGTCCACACTCACAGCAGCTACAGGATTAGCAAGGTGGGGGCCAATTCAGGAAACTGTCATGAAAACAGCAGGCTTTGGCGCGGCCTGAGGGGGTGGGTGTTGCAAGGTGTAAAAAGCCTCGACATTTTGTGATGGGGCTCACATTTTTGCCGGCTGCGGTGGGCACAAATCAATACCTTGCCGCAGTCCTGATCAGCGACTGTACAGGTATCGGGCGTCACGGCGTCAAGTACCCCGACACCCGATCCGCCAAACTTGATATTGGGCAATTTCCTGTTGGAGCGAAGATGCAAACCAGTTTAATTATCAAATGAAAAGCATTAACATTCCGCCCAGTGATTCATTGTTCTGTATCGTAGGTGAGGTCGTCATGAACAAGACTGGTTGGGCATGGATGAAGCGCGGTGTGTTGGGTCTGCTGGTGGCATTTGCCGGGGCCGCCCAGGCTGCCGAGGAGATCGTGGTCTACTCCGCCCGCAACGAACAGCTGGTCAAGCCGCTGTTTGATCTGTACACAAAGGAAACCGGCACCAAGATCACTTACATCACCGATGCCGAAGGGCCGCTCATCGCCCGCCTGCAGGCTGAAGGCGAACGCACGCCGGCCGACATGATGATTACGGTGGATGCCGGCAACCTGTGGCTGGCGGCTGACAAGGGGCTGTTCCGTCCGGTCAAGTCCAAGGTACTGGAAAGCATCGTTCCCGAGCAGTATCAGGATTCGCAGAATCGCTGGTTCGGCCTGTCTGTGCGGGCCCGCACCATCGTCTATTCCACCGAGCGGGTGAAGCCGGAAGAACTGTCCACCTACGAAGATCTGGCGGACAAGAAATGGGAAGGCCGCCTGTGCCTGCGCACGTCCAAGAAGGTCTACAACCAGTCCCTGGTGGCGACCATGATCGAACGTCACGGCGAAGCCAAAACAGAGCAGATCGTCAAAGGCTGGGTGGATAATCTGGCGACCGATGTGTTTGCCAACGATACCGCACTGATCGAGGCGATCGTTGCCGGCCAGTGCGATGTGGGCATCGTGAACACCTACTACTTCGGCCGTCTGCAACATGAAAAGGGCGACATTCCTGCCAAGCTGTTCTGGCCCAACCAGGAAACCTCCGGCGTGCATGTGAACATTTCCGGCGCCGGCATCACCGCCCACGCCAAGCGTCCCCAGGCAGCGCAGGCATTTCTGGAGTGGCTGGCGAAGCGTCATGCCCAGGAGATTTTTGCTGGTATCAACATGGAATACCCGGTGAACGACGCCACCAAGTGGGATCCCATCGTGGAATCCTGGGGCAAGTTCAAGGCGGATGATCTGAATGTGGAAGTGGCAGGTCGTCGCCAGATCGAAGCCGTCAAACTGATGGATCGTGCTGGCTACCTGTAAGCGCTGATCCGTGGCAACCGGCGCCGTCATCCCGACTTCATGGCCCTCCACCCAGGCTGGCGTACTGCGCCGGATTGGGTGGTTGCGGCTGTGCGCCGTGTTACTGGCCCTGATGGTCACGGCGCCCCTGCTGGTAATTGCCCTGAACTGGGCGGAAATCCAGACCGATGTCTGGCGCCATATGGCGGAAACCCAGCTGCTGCGACTGTTCCGCAACACAGCGGTGCTGGTGCTGGGGGTTGGTGCCGGGGTGACCCTGCTGGGGGTGTCGCTGGCCTGGCTCACCGCTCAGTGCCGGTTTCCCGGTCGCCGATTCTTCGATGTTGCCCTGATGCTGCCGCTGGCGATTCCCGCCTACGTGATGGCCTTCGTCATGGTGGGGCTGCTGGACTGGGCCGGCCCGGTGCAGGCCCAGCTGCGGGAATGGTTCGGGCGCGGTGCTTCGTTCAGTTTCCGCGGCACCGGCGCCGTCATCATGGTGCTCACCCTGGTGCTGTATCCCTACGTCTACATGCTGGCCCGCAGTGCCTTTCTGGCCCAGGGCCGGGAACCGCTGGAAGCGGCGCGGGTACTTGGTCACAGTCCGTGGCGCGGGTTCTGGCTGGTGGCGCTGCCCATGGCGCGGCCGGCCATTGTGGCAGGGCTGGCCCTGGCACTGATGGAAACCCTGGCGGATTTCGGCACCGTGGCTGTGTTCAACTATGACACCTTTACCACCGCCATCTACAAGGCCTGGTACGGCTTTTTCAATGTACAGGCGGCGGCCCAGCTGGCGTCCCTGCTGCTGTTGATTGTCCTCACTGGCCTGTTCCTGGAACGCAAAGGGCGCGGCGATGCCCGTTATTATCAGGTCAGCCGGCGCCGGACCCAGAACCGCCGGGTGGCGCTGAAGGGTGCGCGTGGCTGGCTGGCAGCGGGCTATTGTGGCCTGGTATTCCTGCTGGCGTTTGCCATCCCGGTAGGTCAGTTGCTGTTGTGGGTGGCCAGAGGCGCGTGGAAAGATCTGGATGAACGCTATCTGGCCCTGGTGTGGCACACCCTGTCTCTCGGCGCCGCTGCCGCTGTCCTCACCGTGGCGGCGGCGTTCCTGCTGGCCTACTTCAAGCGCCGTTATCAGGATCGGGCCTCGGATCTGCTGGTGCGCACCGCCACCCTGGGATACGCCTTGCCGGGCTCGGTACTGGCGGTGGGTATCATGATCAGCTTCAACCATCTGGACGACTGGGCGGCCCAATTGCAGACGGCCATGGGCCTGCCGGTGCAACCCCTGTTCATTGGTGGGGTGATGGCGCTGCTGCTGGCTTACCTGACCCGCTTTCTGGCGGCTGCCTTCGGTCCGGTGGAAACCAGCCTGGAACGGATCAAGCCATCCATCCCTGAAGCAGCGGCCATTCTGGGCGCGCGCCAGTGGGAAACCGTGCGCCGTATCTACCTGCCCATGCTCGGCCCCGGCCTGTTGACGGCGCTGCTGCTGGTGTTCGTGGATGTGATGAAGGAAATGCCCGCCACCCTGCTGATGCGGCCGTTTGGCTGGGATACCCTGGCCGTGCGCATTTACGAAATGACCAACGAAGGTCTGTGGCAGCGGGCGGCTCTGCCCGGCCTGACCCTGGTCCTGGTGGGACTCCTGCCGGTGGCCATCCTGGTGCGCCGCTCCGATCGCTGACCTGCCAGTCCGCCGGCTTTTTTCCCTGCCAGCCGTCCACTGTCCGTGTTTGCCCTTTCCCCCGCCCGGTACCGCCGTTAGAATTCCGCCCCGACGATTCCCAGTTCTCACAACTTTCTGGTACAATCGTGCCACTTTTGAATCCTGCACAGGAGCCATCCATGGGACACCGCACCGCCCTTTACCAGAACCACCTCGACGCCGGCGCCAAGATGGTGGACTTTGGCGGCTGGGACATGCCGATTCACTACGGCTCCCAGATCGAGGAACACAACGCGGTGCGCGCCGATGTGGGCATGTTCGACGTATCCCACATGACCGTGGTCGATGTGCAGGGCACTGATGCCAAACCCTACCTGCAAAAGCTGCTGGCCAATGACGTAGCCAAGCTGACCACGCCGGGCAAGGCCCTCTACAGCGGCATGCTGAACGAGCAGGGCGGGGTGATCGACGATCTGATCGTGTACCTGATGGCAGACGGCTATCGCGTGGTGGTGAACTGTTCCACCCGGGAAAAGGATCTGGCCTGGATGGAAAAACAGAGCGCCGGCTTCAACGTCACCGTCACCGAGCGCCCCGATTTCGCCATGATCGCCATCCAGGGTCCCAACGCCCGCACGACAGTGGCGGGCCTGCTGGGCGAGCCCCGCGCCAGCCTGATCCAGCAACTGGGTGTGTTCCATGGCCAGCCCAGCGACGGCTGGTTCATCGCCCGCACCGGCTACACCGGCGAAGACGGCCTCGAAATCATGGTCCCGAACGAGCAGGCGCCTGCCTTCTGGGAACAGCTGAAAACCGCTGGCGTGCGCCCCTGCGGTCTGGGTGCCCGCGACACCCTGCGTCTGGAAGCCGGCATGAACCTGTACGGCTCCGACATGGATGAATCCATTTCCCCCCTGGAAGCCGCCATGGGCTGGACCATTGCCTGGGAACCGGCGAGCCGTGAATTCATCGGTCGCAGCGCCCTGACCGCCGAAAAAGCCGCGGGCGTGAAGCGCAAGCTGGTGGGTCTGGTAATGGAGTCCCGCGGGGTGTTGCGGGGCCACCAGAAAGTGGTGACCGACGCTGGCGAAGGCGAGATCACCAGCGGGACATTTTCCCCCACTTTAGGCTATTCTATTGCCCTTGCACGGGTCCCCGCCGCCACTGGTGCCACCGCCCAGGTGGACATCCGCGGCAAACTCAACGACGTCAAAGTGGTGCGTCCACCCTTCGTCCGCAACGGCAAAAAAGTGTTTGAATAATCCCAATCTTACGAACAGTTGTAGAACATCCGAGGAATCAAAATGAGCGAGATCCCAGCCGAACTGAAATACCGTGCTTCCCACGAGTGGGTGCGCGTCGAAGATGGCATCGCTACCGTTGGCATCACCGACCACGCCCAGGCGGCGATGGGTGATCTGGTGTACGTGGAACTGCCTGACGTGGGCCAGACCGTTGCGGCGGGCGATGAGGCCGGCGTGGTGGAATCCGTGAAGGCGGCGTCCGACATCTATGCACCGCTGTCCGGCGAAATCATTGCCATCAACGAACTGCTCGAAGGCGAGCCGGAAAAAGTCAACGGCGACTGCTACGGCGAAGGCTGGCTGTTCAGGATTGAAATCGCCGACGAAGCCGAGCTGGAAAGCCTGCTGACCGCCGACGAATACCAGGAAAAACTGGAAGACGAATAAACCGCGTCTTGCAGCGGACTGATCAAAAGCCCGGAACCCGTGTCCGGGTTTTTCATTTTGCCCCTTTGCCGAAGCGACACGAGACCACGCCCATGCCCTATATTCCTCATACCGATGCCGATATCCGCCGCATGCTGGATACCATCGGCGTCAACAGCATCGATGATCTGTTCGACGAAATTCCCAAGGACATCCTCGCGCAGCCCCTGCAGCAGGTACCGCCCGGCAAGAGCGAAATGGAAACCCTGCGCATCATGAGCGATCGCGCCGCGCAGGACAGCGGCAACCTGTGTTTCATCGGCGCCGGTGCCTACGAACATCATATTCCGGCGGCGGTGTGGGAAATTGCCGGCCGCGGTGAATTCCTCACGGCTTACACACCGTATCAGGCGGAAGCCAGCCAGGGTACCCTGCAGGTCATCTACGAATACCAGTCCATGATTGCGCACCTGAATGCCATGGACGTGTCCAATGCATCGCTGTATGACGGTGGCTCCGGCCTGTCCGAAGCGGTGCTGATGGCGGTGCGCGCCAACCGCAAATCCAAATCGAAAAAAGTCCTGCTGCTGCAGACCATCAATCCCCTGTACCGCAGTGCGACCCGCAACATTGTCGACAACCAGGGTATCGAACTGGTGGAAGTGCCGTTCAATCGCGAAACCGGTGTCACCGACCTGAGCGCGCTGGAACCCTTCGCCGGTCAGGACTACGCCGCGCTGGTGATCCAGCAGCCCAACTTCTTCGGTTCGCTGGAAGATGTACACGCGCTGGCCAACTGGGCCAATGCCAACGGCATGCTGGTGATTGCGTCGGTGAACCCGACCTCGCTGGCGATACTGACACCGCCGGGTGAATGGGGTGATAACGGTGCCGACATCGCCACCGGTGAAGGCCAGCCGCTGGGCGTACCGCTGTCGTCCGGTGGTCCTTACTTCGGGTTCATCACCTGCAAGATGGAGCACGTGCGCCAGATGCCGGGCCGTATCATCGGCCGTACTGTCGATCTGGAAGGCCGCCCCGGTTTTGCCCTGACCCTGCAGGCGCGGGAACAGCATATCCGCCGTTCCAAGGCCACCTCGAACATCTGTACCAACCAGGGTCTGGCGATGACCGCCGCTACTGTGTACATGAGTTTGCTGGGCGCCGATGGCCTGGCCAATGTGGCGCAGAACTGTCATGCCAACACGCTGGCGCTGGTGGAAAAACTCACCGCGATTCCGGGCGTGAAAAAAGTCTTCAGCGCACCGAATTTCCACGAAGCCGTTATCGCGCTGCCGCAACCGGCAGCACAGGTGCTGGAAAAACTAGCGGCACAGAACATCCAGGGCGGTGTGAATCTGGGCGCGTATTACGACGGCCTGGAAAACTGCATCCTGCTGTGTGCCACCGAAACCAAAACGGCGGCAGATCTGGACAAGTACGCCGCCGCACTGACCGCCGCGCTGAAGTGAGGAACAGACCATGTTGATTTTTGAAAGAAGCCAGAACGGTCGTCGCGCCACTTCCCAGGCACCGTTGCAGCAAGCCTCTGTCGATTCAATTCCGTCCCACCTGCGGCGCAAGCAGAAACCGCTGCTGCCGGAAGTGGGTGAAATGCAGGTGGTGCGTCATTACACCAATCTGTCGCGCAAGAATTTCAGCATCGACACCATGTTCTACCCGCTGGGTAGCTGCACCATGAAATACAACCCGCGCGGTGCCCACAAGGGTGCGATGCTGCCGGGCTTTCTGGCGCGCCATCCGCTGGCGCCGGAACAGCACAGCCAGGGGTTCCTCGCGTGTCTGTACGATCTGCAGGAAGTGCTGAAAGATGTCACCGGCATGAAAGGCGTTTCACTGACACCGATGGCCGGTGCCCAGGGTGAATTCGCCGGCGTCGCCATGATCCGCGCCTATCACGAAGCGCGCAATGATCATGCCCGCACCGAAATCCTGATTCCGTCTGCCGCTCACGGCACCAACCCTGCCACCGCCGTCATGTGCGGCTACAAGGTGCGGGAAATCCCGGTGAACGATGATGGCGACGTGGATGTGGAAGCACTGCAGGCTGCGGTCGGCCCCCACACTGCCGGCCTGATGATGACCAACCCGTCCACCTGTGGCGTGTTCGAGCGCAACATCAAGACCATCGCCAAGCTGGTACACGATGCCGGCGGCCTGCTGTATTACGATGGCGCCAACCTGAACGCGATTCTGGGCAAGGTGCGCCCCGGCGACATGGGCTTCGATGTGTTGCACATGAACCTGCACAAAACCTTCGCCACGCCCCACGGTGGCGGCGGCCCCGGTGCTGGCCCGGTGGGTGTGGGCGAACGCCTGCTGCCCTACCTGCCGACGCCGATCGTCGGCAAGGAAACCAGAGACGGTGCCGATCACTACCGCTGGCTCACCGAGCAGGACATTCCGGCCACCATCGGCAACCTGTCCACCTACATGGGCAACGCCGGCGTGTTGCTGCGCGCGTTTTTCTACGCCAGTGTGCTGGGCCGTGAAGGGCTGCACCGGGTCGGCGAATTCTCGACCCTCAACGCCAACTACATGATGAAAAAGGCCGAACTGGCCGGCTTCGAACTGGCCTATCCGGGCCGCCGTGCCACCCACGAATTCATCCTGACCCTGAGCGAACAGGCGAAGAAACTCGGTGTCACCGCGATGGATTTCGCCAAGCGCATGCTGGACTACGGCTACCACGCCCCGACCACGTACTTCCCGCTGCTGGTGCCGGAATGCTGGCTGATCGAGCCCACCGAAACCGAAACGCCGGACGAGCTGGACGGCTTCATCGAAGCCATGAAGAAAATCCAGCACGAGGCGGAAACCACGCCGGACCTGGTGAAAGGCGCGCCCTATACCCAGCCGGTCAGACGTCTGGATGACGTGAAGGCGGCAAGGGAGCTGGATCTGGTCTGGCGGGGATAAGCCCTCATCGTCTAAAATAGCAGCAAAGCCCGCAAGCACATCTGCGGGCTTTTTTGTGGTGCCCTGTCCCGCAGGGCGTAGTCCATTATTCCTCCCGGTCTGTTTTAATGAAAAAGTCCCTGCATCTTTTGTTGTGTGTTGTCGTAACGCTGCTGGTTCAGTCTTGTGCCCTGGCGTCGGAGTCCCGCACTCCGCTGCAGACGGTGGAAGGCCGCGCCGTGGTGGGGTGGGTCGAGTTCGTGACGCTGGAAGATTTTGATGTCATTGCCAAGGCCAAGCTGGATTCCGGCGCCATGACATCCTCCCTGCATGCAGAAAAGATCGAGTATTTTGAACGGGATGGCCGCCAGTGGGTGCGTTTCGAATTCGACAAGAAAGCCCGTCCGCCGCTCCACGGCATGCCTGCGGTGCCGCGCCAGACCCGCACCATCGAAGCGCCGCTCAAGCGCATGGTGAAGATCAAGCAGCATACGGTGAAGTTCGTGCAGCGGCCGGCGGTGGAGCTGGCGCTGCGGATTGGTGAGCAGGTCTATCACGTGGAATTTACGCTGACCAACCGGGACTCATTTATCTATCCCGTTTTGCTTGGTCGCCGCTTTTTGCAGACGGCACTGATCATCGATCCGGCGCGAATTCATGTCACCGGTGCGCCGGAAAGCCTGTTGGTGATCGCGTCGGACGAGTAATGCAGTGGGGTGCACCCTGCGGCTGATCGTGCCGGCCTGCAGGGTGCGACGTTGAGTGGAACGGGACTAGCGCTGCCAGATTTTGCGGCGCAATCCCAGGCCGGCCAGGCCGAGCAGCAGCCACCATTGCAGTGCGCCTCCACCGGATTTTGACGAGCGGGAGGGGGCAGGATCTTCATCGCAGCAGGTGCCGTCCTGCACAGCCGCAATCCAGGACGTGTAATTGGCGACACGGGTGTACACGCCCGGATAGCCGGCCGTTGCACAGCCGTAGCCGAAGCTGGTAACGCCGGCCAGCAACATGTCGCCACTACCATCGTTGCTTTCAGCCACCAGTGGGCCTCCGCTGTCGCCGAGACAGGTGTCGCGGCTGTAGTCGGCTGCGGCAGCACAGATCATGTTGCTGGTGATGTCACCGTCGGTATCCACTGGCGCGGTTGCGCAGTCCACCATATTGATCGAGGCAAACTGTAAAATGTCGGGGTTGCTGGTGTCGTCGTTTGGGTCCGTTGTGCCCCAGCCGCTGATCAGCACCTCGGTGCCGTCGGGAATCACTGCACCTTCGTTGTCACTGCTCACTATACCCACGACTTCGCAGCGTGTGTCACAAGTGACCAGGTCGATGGGCTCCGCCAGCTCTAAGAGAGCGATATCGTTATCGAACTGGGCACCGACGGTCGTATCGTAGCCGGGGTGGATATGCCAACGAGTCACAGCTTTGACTTGCGCATTGCTCCAGTCGCGCCAATTGTTGGTCCCCGCTACAACGTAGTTATTGCCCGCAAACTTTGCACAATGGGCGGCAGTCAGTATCCAGCGGTCTGCGATGATGCTGCCACCGCAAAAGAAGCCGAATGTGTCGGGTTCGTCGGCCTGATAAAACAGTGCTACCTGCCACGGAATGGCGTCATATTCTGCAGCAACGTCGGTCACCGCCGTGCCACCAATAATCCGCGGTGTTACCTGCAACTCGGCCAAAGTGGAAGTGGAACCCAGAACGCCAGCCCCAATCAGGCCGGCCATCACAACGGAACGAATGGAATACTGACTCATTACTGCTACCTGTGTCGGGTGACCCCATCGCGCGCTGTCGTCGGCTGCGATGGGGGGGTGCCCTGAACAATCAGGGCAGTTTCAGGGCCTTGGCAAAGCGTTCGCTGTCGAAGGTCAGTCCACTGACCACCAGTTTGCGATCGGCGGTGGTGGTGAACTGACTCCAGGATTCACCCGGAATGGTCACAATGCTGGTGCATTGCGGGTAGGGGGTGCACAGCGCGCTTTTTACCTGGGTTGCCTTGCTAGTATAGCGTGCCTTGCGCGCACCGGTGGCGTCGTAAATAGACAAGGTTTGGCCAGATTCAACGGTAATAGTACCGTCAATTTCCGGGCCGGTGGTTTCGTAGCTGGACAGCACGATCAGCCGCTGCACGTCGTCCCGCCATTCGATCTGACGGACCCCTTTCTGATCGCTGAAATCCAGTTCATTCAACAGGTTACCGGCACTGTCAAGATGGCTGATCTTTTCAAAGCCCGGCACATAGTATTCGCTGGTGGCCGTGGCGGCGAGATTGGCCTGGGAGCCGCTGCTGTAACTCCAGGTCGGGGTTCCGTCGATATCGTAACCCCAGCTGACAAAGGGATGGTGCAGGGCAAAGCCGTCGACAGTGGTGGTGATCTTGTTGGCGACCAGGCCCAGGGTGCTGATGCCGGTGGCGCGGCGCTGGTACCAGACCTGGGTGCCGCTGCTGTCCAGCAGGTAGGATTTGGTGGCGGCGATCTCGGTATTGGCGACCAGGGTGTTGCCGTTGCTGTCGCTGCCTAAGGTAGTCACGCACAGCAGGTAACAGGCGGGAATCGCGGTTTCCCACAGCAGCGTGCCGCTGGCATCGAACTGCACGGCATTCACCAGGGTGCCGCTCAGGCGTACGGCCGCAGTGACGGTGCCATTGCTGCCGCTGGTCAGGTCATCCAGGGTTTCGCTGGCATGCTCGCCCAGATCGCTGAACCAGCGTTCGTTGCCGTCACCATCAAACCCTTTCAGGAAGACCTGCTTGTTCGCGCTGTCCTGGTAGCCCACCACGACCCCGTCAGCGGTGGCGCGCAACTTGGGCGAGGTCAGGGCGTTGGCGAGCGTATCATCGACCGCTACCTGCCACTGCTCCTTGCCTGCGCTGTTCAGTTTGCGCAGATGGAGTTGGGTTCCGACGGGAAACAGCTGATAGAGGTTATTGCCTTCGGCAGCGATAGGCAGGGGTGAACCGTTCAGGGCGGCGCCCTCGATCGGGGTTTTCCACAGGATGCCGGTGCCACAGGCAGACAAGGCAAGGGCGCAACCGAGCGCTGGCAGCAATCTTGTTTTCATGTAATGCCCCAAGGGTGTGGTTATGATTATTATCTATCCATTCTAGTGAACAGCATCGCCCCCGCGATAGGGTCGGCGGACGATTTTTTGTGACGAATAGTAGTGATTGTGAAGAACTGTACCACGACAGTAAGCTGAGTCAGCTTACTTCATGCATAAAAACAGGAATGACCTCATGCGGACAGGCAAGTGGCTTAATTTGATCGGGCTGGTATTGATGGTGTGGCTGCTGGTCGGCTGCATGCACAGTGGTGGCGTGACCGGAACGGATGCAGTCGTTCACGTTGTGCTGATCCAGTTCAAACCGCAGGTCACCGGGCAGCAGCGTGAGCAGGTGATCAATGCGAGCCTTGAGCGACTCAAGGACATTCCCGGCGTGGTCAGCGTTGCGGCAGGGCCCAAAGTCCGCGACGACCGGCCGGTGCACATTCGCGATTATGACGTGGGTATCCTGGTGGTGCTGGACAGTGTGGCCGCGCTGGACCGTTACGGCCCGCATCCGCTGCACCAGGCCTTTGTGCAGGAATTCCAGCCGCTGTTTGCGCGTTTGCAGGTTGTGGATTTTGCCGCCAGGGGTGACAGCGCGCCGTGATGGCGTCGTCCTTTTGGACGTAGGCGCGCTCACCTGGCACTGGTTACAGTCGAGCCTGAAAAATACCATCGCGTTTGCTGCAGGAGTCTGACGTTGAACCGCCCCTTTGCCCGCCGTCTTGTGGATATCGAACCGTTTCGTGTGGTGGAAGTGCTCACCCGTGCCAAGCAGCTGGCCGCACAGGGGCGGGACATCGTGCATCTGGAAGCCGGTGAACCGGATTTTGCCACGGCGGCGCCCATCATTGCGGCCGGGCAGGCGGCGTTGGCGCGGGGCGAAACCTATTACACCCAGGCCGCCGGCATTCCGGAATTGCGTGAAGCGCTGTCCCGTTTCTATTACGACGAATACGGCATCGATGTCGCACCGTCACGCATCATGATCACGCCGGGCGCCTCGGGTGCGTTGCTGCTGTTGTCACTGTTGCTGGTCAATCCTGGCGAAGGCATGCTGCTGGCCGATCCCGGCTATCCCTGCAATCGCAACTTCCTGCGCATGGTGGAAGGTGAAGGTCAGCTGGTGCCGGTGGGGCCGGAGCAGCGTTATCAGCTGACCGGTGCCTTGGCCCAGCAGCACTGGCGCGACAACACGGCGGGTGTGCTGGTGGCATCGCCGGCCAATCCCACCGGCGAAATGCTCAGCCGCGATGAATTGCGTGATCTGGTGCAGGTGTGTCAGCAGCGGCACGGACACCTGATCGTTGACGAGATTTATCACGGACTGACGTACGGCGTGAAAGCACCGTCAGTGCTGGAAATCACTGATCAGGCGTTTGTCATCAATTCCTTTTCCAAATACTTCGGCATGACCGGCTGGCGTCTGGGCTGGCTGGTGGCGCCCGAGGCGGCGGTTCCCGAACTGGAACGGCTGGCACAGAACCTGTTTATTTCCATGTCTACCATGGCGCAGAAAGCCGCGCTGGCAGCATTTGAACCTGAAACGCGGTTGATACTCGATGCACGGCGGGATGAATTTGCGCGGCGGCGGGATTTTCTGCTGCCTGCATTGCGCGAGCTGGGTTTCGGCATCCCGCACACGCCGGCCGGTGCGCTCTACCTGTATGCGGACGCTTCACGCTTTACCCGAAACAGTCAGCAGTTCTGTCTTGATCTGCTGGAGCAGCATGGTGTTGCGATTACACCGGGTGCGGATTTTGGCCGCCATCGGCAGCAGGAGCATGTGCGATTTTCGTTTACCACCGGCATGGACCGCCTCGAGGAAGCGGTCCGCCGGCTGGAACGGGTACTGCGCTGAACTTACAGTGACGTCTGGGTGAAGTTGCGCACCATGTCCGCACATTGTTGCGGAATTTCCAGCATGGGTGCGTGGCCCACATCTTCCAGCAGGGCGACCTGTGAACCGGGAATCAGGCGCTGAAATTCGGTGGCATTGCCGGCTGCCAGCACACGGTCTTCCTTGCCCCACACGACCAGTGTCGGCGCGCTGATCTGCGCGATCACGGCTTTGAAATCGTAGCGGTGCGCACCGATGATATCCGCAAAGATATGGGCGTTGATGTCCTTGCGCTGACGCATTTTTTCGGTGGAAACCGCGCTGATCGGCCAGGGGATGAACGGACGTTGCTCCATGGCGAACTGCACCAGAAAATCGAAGTCGTCTTCGTCTTCCACAATCAGCGGATTCTGGCCCTGATCCAGGAACTTGTTGTACTCGCTTTTCACGTCGGTAATGCCACCGGGATTGAGCAGCACGGCGCTTTGTACCTGCGCCGGGTAGGTCGCCGCGTAGAACGCGGTAATCGCGCCACCCATGGAGTTGCCGATCATGTGGAATGAGGTCAGCCCGATGGTTGCGAGGAACTGGTGCAGACGTTCAACCTGTTCATCCAGATCGTAATGCAGGGCTGGATCAAAATTGGTTTCACCGTGGCCGGGCAGATCCACCAGTACGGTGTGGTAGTCATCCTTCAGTACTGCCGCCAGATCAAGCCAGTTCTCTTTGGAGGCGCCAAAGCCATGCACCATTAGCAGGGTGGGTTTGATGCCGCGCTGGTCGTTTTCCAGATAGGCCCAGTCGAAGCCGGCAGCCTGTGCGCGGCGCGCCTGCAGGCGGGCGTTATCCTGCTGCAGGCTCAGTGCCCCGTGATAGAGCTCGGTCTTGTAATGATCCAGCAGGCCATAGGCGCCGACGGTTACAAAAGCCAGGGCGGCAATAACGATGATACCGGCGCGTTTCCAACGGGTTTGCATGAGAGGGGCTCCAGACAGTGATAGCGTATTGTCGGGCCACGCAGGCAAGGGATCAAGGGGCGGACGAGGCCAGGTGGTTACATTTTGCGGCGCTTGATCCATTCATGACCAGCTTCTAAGATGGCGTTTTCATCGCACGCGGATCTGCACTATGTCCGGTAAGACTGGGGTGGCGGCGCTGCTCTCTGCCGACAATCTGGCGTTCATTCAAAAAGGGATTTCGATTTCCGTGGCGTCGCGGGATGTACGCCATGTGCCGTCCCTGTCCCGGGCACTGGCCTGCCGCATCTCTGATGACGGTTGCCGGCTGCGACTCGTACTGGCCCGTTCCCAGAGTCACGACCTGCTGCGGGATCTGGAAAAAAGCCGTGCCATTGCGGTGGTATTTACCGAACCCAGTACCCATCGCACCCTGCAGATCAAGGGCAGCGATGCCACGCTGGAATCACCCACGCCTGTCGATCTGGCGATCATCGCCAGCAGTCGGGAAGCCTTTGGCGCCGATATCCTGCCGCTGGGTTTCAGCCGCGAATTCACCGAGCGCCTGTTTGCCATTGAGCCCGCGGATGTCGTGGTGGTGACGTTTACACCACAGACGGTATTTCAGCAGACGCCTGGACCGCAGGCTGGCGCACCGCTGGAGCCGTCACCATGAACCTGACCCTGAATGCCATTCGTCCCTGTCTGGACGGGGTGATTCCCGGTGTGGTTGCAACCTGCGATCCCGACGGCTTGCCCAACGTTTCCTACGTGTCGCAGATTCATTATGTGGATGCCCATCAGGTCGCGCTGTCGTTCCAGTTCTTCAATAAAACCCGCAGCAACATGCTGCAGAATCCGCAGCTGACTGCCTATGTCATCGATCCGGAAACCACGGCCCGCTATCGTTTGGCGCTGCTGTACCTGCGCACTGAAACAGCGGGTTCGCTGTTCGAAAACATGAAAGCCAAACTGGCAGGCATTGCCTCCCACACAGGCATGGCGGGCGTGTTTGCCCTGCGCGGTGCCGATGTGTGCCGTGTACTGAATATTGAAAAAGTCGCGGGGCCGGAATGTCCGCGTACCCTGCCGGCACGCAACTGGCTGGCCATCCTGCGCGCGCTGGGGGAACGCATCGATCGCCAGATTGATCTGGCAAGTCTGTTTGAAGATCTGCTGTCCGGTCTGCAGGAACTGGCGGATATTCGCCACAGCATGATCCTGATGGCGGATGAAACCTGCGGCAAGCTGTACACGGTGGCTACGCATGGATATGCCGCGTCCGGCGTTGGCTCGGAAATTCCGTTCGGTGCCGGTGTCATCGGTGTGGCAGCGCACTATCGCACCCCCATTCGCATCAACCACATGGCAGCCGAATATGGTTACGGCAACGCTGTGCGCGCCAGCTTTGCCGAAGTGAATCATCTGGAAACCGCCATACCGTTTCCCGGCCTGGCGGCTCCCCATGCCCAGATTGCGATACCGATCCTGGTTGCCGGGCGACTGCTGGGCGTACTGTATGCGGAAAGCGAGCAGGATCTGAGTTTCGGTTATGACGAGGAAGATGCGCTCGCTATTCTGGCGCGTCAGATGGGATGCGCAATGCTCCAGTTGCAGCAGGCCAGCGATCTCGATGCGGATGTCAGTGCCACCACCGGCAATACTGCGGCGGTGGCAGGAAGGCCTTTGCAGGTCCGTTATTACGCGGCCAATCACAGTGTGTTCATCGATGATGATTACCTGATCAAGGGTGTCGCCGGTGCCATCCTCTGGCGTCTGCTGTCCAGTTACGTGCAGGATCAGCGCACCGATTTCAGCAATCGTGAACTGCGTCTGGACAAGACCCTGCAGCTGCCGGACATCGATGACAATCTGGAAGCCCGCCTGATCCTGCTACAGCGCCGGCTGGCGGAAAAATCCGCAGCCCTGGCCATTGTCAAAACCGGGCGCGGACGTTTCCGCCTGCAGGTAAGCCAGCGCATTGTCCTGCTGGAACCGGACAACGATTCCGTCTGATCAGCACGCCAGGGCAAACTGCAACTTGTTCCAGTCGGTACGCGCCAGCTGCTCGCGGGCGATCTCCAGTACCATGGCAAATACATTGGCGGGGGCTTCCCGGCGCATGCCGCAGAGAAACTGGTGACGCTCCTGATGATTCATCGCGGGCAGCATCCATTGCATGGTCTGGGCATTTTTTTCCGGTGTCAGTGACGCGACGATACGATGCTCGATGGCGCGAATCTCATCATCACTGTAGCCCTGCCACAGAATCGCATTGTTGCGGGTTTCCTCTTCATGCATGTGGGCCAGATTGTCCGCCACAAATACCGCCAGGTTTCGGTATAGCGCAGCTGCCAGCGGTGCGCGCTGGTGGGCGTCGGTTACCAGCAACTGCGCGGCGGCGCCGTGCAGCTCCGCAATCATGGTTTCATGATGCTGGTGATGCAGAAACATGCTGTCGGCACTGCCGGGCTGGCAGGCATCCATGGCAGGATGCACAAATTCGTTTTCATGCTCCAGATGGCTCTGGCAGAACTCCAGCAATTGGCGGAGTTGCTGGATGCCATGGCGGACATCATGATCCGACGACGGGTCCATCTTGCCGATGGTGAGCAAGGTTTCGGTGAGACAGGAACGCAGGCCTTTGTGGATCAGACGATAGATATCAAAGCGCGGGGTGGTCATGGTGTTCTCTCCTGGTGGTGGGGGTGACCAGCAGCAGACTACCGCGACAGAACCTGACCGTTTGCTAAATCTAGCCTAGCCAGTTCCTAAGTTTTTCCTAATCGAACCATTACGTGAATAGTACCGATAAGCGCTGCTCAAAATCGCCGGTTTTGGCTGTGTTATAGTGCGACCACGCGCAATGCTTAAAGGAATTCCCCCATGATCCAGTCCATGATTCTGAACCCTGACGGCAACCTGCTTCGTCTGGAAGGCGATGGCATCAGCCAGTGGCACCAGCAACCAGGCAGCATCCTGTGGCTGGATATCACCAAGGAAGATCCGCAGCAGGAAGAACGTCTGCTCAAGCAGTTACAGCTGCACCCGCTGGCGATTCAGGATGCATTGCGGGATCGTCATCCCCCCAAGCTGGAAGAATTCGACCACTTCACCTTTCTGCTGTATCGCGGCCTGAAGAAATTCGACGAGCGGCTCGATGTGGAGCATATTCAGGTGTCGTTCTTTGTGGGCGCCAATTTTCTGGTGACCTACCACAATGGCCCTGCATTGAGTATTTCCCACTGGTGGGATCTGCAGCGCGAAGCCGAGTTGAAACAGCATCTGGCCAAGCCCGCGATTCTGCTGACACGAATTCTTAAAACCTCGATGAATCGCTATCTGGATGGCCTGCTCGAACTGGAAGACGAACTGAGCCAGATCGAGGACAGCATGCTGGAAAGGCCCACCGATACCATCATGCATGACCTGGTGACCTATCGCTCGCGGCTGCGCAAACTCAACCGGGTGTTCAGCTACCATGAGCGGCTGATCCGGCGCGTACTGAAAGAGTCCACCGGCGAACTCAACATGGAAGATGTGGCGCTGTATCACGCGATGCAGGATGTCTACGACAAGAGTGAGCGTCTGCACAGCCTGGGCATACTGTTTTACGATCAGTGCGGCGATCTGGTGGAAGGCTATCTGTCGCTGACGTCCCACCAGCTCAACAAAACCATGCAGGCGCTGACAGTAATTACCGCGATTTTTGTGCCGCTGGGCTTGCTGGCGGGGATTTATGGCATGAACTTCGATCACATGCCGGAACTGCATACCCAGAACGGCTATTTCATTCTGCTCGGCGTCATGGCGACGGTCGCCATCGTGCTGCTGTTGCTGTTCAAGCGGCGCGGTTGGTTGTAAACCCGTGTGATCAGGATTCCTTGCTGGTTTTGGCGAAGGTCAGCAGTTCTTCAGCGACTTTTTCGCGGATGGCAGCCTGGTCTTTCGGATCGATGCCATAGCGCTGGCCCAGAATTACAAAGTCGTCATCCTTGAGGGTCACGGTCAGTCGTGGGCGTACCGGTTTCTTGTTGTAGGACAGGCCCAGGATCTTGCGAATCTGGTCCGGGGGATTGAGATTGTTGGCCAACGCTTCCTGCTTGATGATCTTCTGCGCCTCTGCGGAAATATCGAACGCCACCTGAATGGCTTTGATCGCAGACTGCTCTTTTTGCCAGCGGGAATTGTTCATGCCTGTATCCGTGGTGGATGAATAACGCAAAAAAGGGTGGCAGAGCCAGCGCTCCGCCACCCGTCAGGGATTTTACAACAATCAGCCGGCCTTGTTCGCTTTGATCCGCGCCAGAATCGCACTGGCGTCGGCTTTGGTGCCCTTGATGCCGGCGGCTTCCAGCTTGGCATCCAGACCGCCGTCACTCAGTTCCGCCGCCAGAATGTCACCGGCCGCCATGCGATCCTGCTTCATTTCCTGACGCTTCTTGATCCGCTCAAGGGAGTCGCGGGCGGAATTCAGGGCGGAATTGTTGGCCGCCACGTTTTCCACCACCTGCTCGGTGGCCTTCTGTACGCTTTCGGTAGTCCGCACCAGTGCCAGTTCCCGCTCGTGATCGGCAATCAGCTTTTCCGCGTTCTTGATGTGCGTTTTCAACTGTTCGATCTGGCCTTCCAGGCGGGTAACGATGGCAAGCTGCTCATTGCGATCATTTTCCATCTGGGCAATCTTGCCGGCCACGTCCAGCGCCAACGTTTCGTTGTTCTGTTCCAGCGCTTTTTCGGCATAGCCTTCGTTCTGGCGGATGGATTGCGCCAGTTCATCCACCTTGCGTGCGGCCTGCATCTTCCTGGCCATCACTTCGGTCAGACTTTTTTTCGCCGTGGCGATGTTGGCCTGGGCATCCTTGATTTCCTGCTCAAAAATGCGGATGCCGTTGGCATCCACCACTGCATCACCGATTTCCCGTACGCCACCGCGCAGGGCCGTCCACAGTTTGTCGAATACGCTACTCATATCTGTCTCCTGTGCGTGCTCAGTTCAGAAATTCTTCGATGGCTTCCAGTGCGTCATAGGCATTGGCGGCCAGGGTAACCAGTTCCTTGCAGATGTCGTGGGTGCTGCTGGTGGTTGCCAGGGCACCGAACACCACGTAGTAATCCTCAACGATGGCAAACGAACTCAGCGGCATCGCCACGTTCATTTCCAGCATGGCGTTGTTGAGTTCCGCCCGCTTGTCGTCACGGACCTCCTGCTTGTGACACAGATAAGTGATGCACAGCATCTGGGTGTCGGTGATCGTCATGTAGATCGGCATTTCGTCCAGCTCGGACACCAGCACCTGCAACACCTGCTGGCTACCCTTGATCGGCAGACAGTTGAAGGTATGACCTTCGAAATTGATTTCACCCAGTGTGCAGGTCAGTTCTTGTAGTTGGCTCATCGACGGCTCCTTGCTGACATAATATGTCGATAGGGGTAAGGCTAGTCGCACCGACATATTATGTCAATGCGAAATTCCCGAAATTTACCTAATCAATTGCTATAGTTCGGTCTGTTTAACAGGAACACCATAAAAACCACAAGTTTCATCGGAATTGTTTGACATATTATGTCGGTCTCGCTAGATTGACATAATATGTCGTTGCTTGGGGCATCAACATGGACGCATTTCTTACCAATATCTTTACCTATCCCACGGCCATATTTA
Organism: Gammaproteobacteria bacterium; assembly: GCA_041395845.1. Taxonomy (GTDB): domain Bacteria; phylum Pseudomonadota; class Gammaproteobacteria; order Pseudomonadales; family Ketobacteraceae; genus Ch67. Next base: position 2,652 of record JAWKZS010000007.1, on the reverse strand, counting down.
CCGTGATTCTCGGTGTGGCTGTCATTTACTGGCTGTTTGCGATCCTTGGTCTGGTGGACATGGATGTGCTGGATGTGGATGTAGATCTGGACACAGATCTGGAGGGATTGACTGGGCTTGCCGGCTTGCTGGTCACCTTGGGCCTGACGGGCGTGCCCGTCACCGTCGTCGTTACCGTGCTGGCTCTGCTGGGCTGGCTGATCAGCTATTTCGCGGTGCATCTGCTGTTCTTCTGGCCAGCGGGCTCCTGGCTGAGTTATGCCGTGGGAACAGTAGTGATTCCGGTTGCTCTGGCTGTGTCGGTTCCTGTCACTGCCCAGATCGTCAAGCCGCTGAAGCCCCTGTTTCGCAAGGCGTACGCTAATGCGCCGCAGAAAGTGCTGATGGGTCAGCCCTGTCTGATACGGTCAACGCGTGTGGATATGGGGTTTGGAGAGGCGACCGCCACGGTGGATGGCGCCAGTTTGATCCTCAAGGTTCGGGCCGATCCTGCGAAGCAGCTGAAGAAAGGTGATCGTGCGGTGTTGATCGAGTACCGTGCCGCCGAGAACAGTTATCTGGTGGTTCCCGAAAGCGAATTTTCAAAATAATCAATACAACGAGGTACGGATACAATGATTGATCTATCCATCATCTTGCCGGTGCTGACCGTCATCGGCATTGTAGTGCTGCTCGTCATTGGGATACTGGCACTGTTCAAGGCGTTCTATATCAAGGTGGAGCAGGGGCAGGCCTTGATCGTTAACGATATGTCTACCACGCCCAAGGTGTATTTCACTGGCGCCATGGTCCTGCCAGTGATCCATCGGCGCGAAATCATGAAGATTTCCGTCATCACCCTGGAAATCGATCGCCGTGGCAAGGACGGTCTGATCTGTCGCGACAACCTGCGCGCCGATATCACGGTTGCGTTTTACCTGAGAGTGAACGAAACCGCAGATGACGTGCTGAAAGTGGCCAAGGCGGTGGGTGTGGAGCGGGCGTCGAACAAGGATGCCGTGAACGAACTGTTCAACGCCAAATTTTCGGAAGCGCTGAAAACCGTCGGCAAGAAAATGGAATTCCTGGAGCTGTTCGAAAATCGTATCCAGTTCCGCGATCGCATCATCGAAGTGATCGGTGATGATCTGAACGGCTATGTGCTGGAAGACGTGGCGATCGACTACCTGGAGCAGACGCCCAAATCAGCGCTGGATCCGAACAATATCCTGGATGCCGAAGGTATCCGCAAGATTACCCAGATCACCGCCCAGCAGAACGTGGAAACCAACCGGCTGGAGCGCGACGAAGAGCTGGAAATCACCCGCAAGAACGTGACCACCCGCGAAGCCATGCTGGAACTGGAAAAGCAGCAGGCCGATGCCGAAGCACGTCAGCAGCGTGAAGTGGAGTCCATCCGTGCCCGCGAAGAAGCCGAAACCCTGAAAGTCAGGGAAGAAGAGCGTCGCAAGGCCGAGCAGGCTCGCATCGAAACCGAAGAAGCACTGCAGATCGCCGAAGAAAACAAAAAGCGCCAGGTGGAAATCGCCGAGAAGAATCGCGAGCGCGCGGTCGCCATCGAAGCGGAAAAAGTCGAAAAGGCCCGCCAGCTGGAAGTGGTCAATCGCGAGCGCGAAGTCGAGTTGCAAACGATTGACAAGGAAAAGGCGCTGGAAGAAGAGCGCAAGATTATCGCCAACACCATTTCCGAACGCATTGCCGTGGAAAAGAAAGTCGCGGAAGAAGAAGAGCGTATCAAGGATGTGCGGACGCTTTCCGAAGCCGAGCGTCTCAAGCAGGTCAAGGTGCTGGATGCCGAAGCCGAAGCCCAGGAAGTACTGGTGAAACAGGTGAAGAAAGCCGAGGCGGAAGAGCGCATGGCCATTCACAAGGCGAAGGAAATCAACACCATCGCCCAGGCCGAACTGGAAGCAGCGTCCAAACAGACTGAAGCCCAGATCAAGAAGGCTGAAGGTACCCAGGCCGAACAGGCGGCTCCTGGCCTGGCCGACGCACGGGTGCAGGAAGCCCGGGCGGCAGCGCTGGAAAAAGAAGGCCTGGCCCGTGCCAATGCCAGTCAGGCTGAAGGTCTGGCCAAGGCGCGCGTGATCGAGGCGCAGGCCGAAGCCAACCAGAAGCAGGGTCTGGCGGAAGCCAAGGTGCTGGAAGAAAAACTCACTGCCAAGGCCCGCGGCGACGAGCAGGTAGGCTTTGCGGAAGCCCGCGCCCTCAAGGAAAAACTGGCAGCGCAGGCATCCGGCGACGAAGCCATCGGCAAGGCACTGGCACTGGCAGAACGCGAGAAGGGTATTGCTGCAGCCGATGTGATTCGCGAGAAAGGTCGTGCGGAAGCGGATGGCCTGACCGAGAAGTTCAATGCCATGGCCAACATGAGCCCCGAGGCGCGGGAATTCGAGGAGTTGCGCATGCGGCTGGAACTGGCCTTCCAGGAGGTCATGTCCACCATCGACGCCAACAAGGAAATCGCCAAGGAACAGGCGGAAGTGCTGTCCGCGGCACTGCAGAAAGCCAAGATCGAAATCGTTGGTGGCGAAGGCGACTACTTCAACAACTTCGCCAAGGCGCTGTCGATCGGCAATGCAGTGAACGGCATGGCGGCCAAGAGCCCGATGATCCAGCAGGCATTGAACCGGCTGATCAATCTGGGTGCCG
>JAWKZS010000006.1:0-225375 GCA_041395845.1 Gammaproteobacteria bacterium | reverse complement strand
CCAGGGTTGCCAGTGCTTCGCCCGCCTGCGAGGATTTTGTGGCGGCTGGCTTTTCGGCGGTTGCCGGAGCCTTTGCCGCCGGTGCTGCCGAAGCAGAACCTTTCACCCGCTGTTCGCGAGCCTGCAGTACCAGTTGCGGGTCCATGCCTTTCAACACGCCCAGTTTGTTCGATGCCATGATGTTGCCGGCGATTTTCAGTTCACCACCGAAATACAGTTTCTGCACCGCGGCCATGTCGCCACCGAACAGGGTCTGCACATGCTTGGTAGGTAATTCCAGCGTGACATCGGCTTTATCCAGCGTACCGGCGCCAGCCTTGCCGGGCGCCGTTTTCAGATCGATGAAGAACGCGCTGTCTGGATCTCTGAAATTGAACTGGAACGCGGTAGCGGTCTTGTCTGCCAGCGCCGGATTCTGTGCAATGTAGGCGGCAATGCCGGCGAACACATCCTCCAATGTTGGCTCCTGGGACACCGGTGCTGCCGTTTCTGCTGCTACTGCCGGTGCAGCACCACCGCCTGCCACCCGTGCGGCACGGGCTTCTTCCACGTACTGCGGATTCATGCCCTGCAACACACCCAGCTTGTTCGACGCCATGATGTTGCCGGCGATTTTCAGTTCACCACCGAAATACAGTTTCTGTACCGCCGCCATGTCACCGCCGAACAGGGTCTGCAAATGTTTGGTGGGCAACTCCAGGGTGACGTCCGCTTTATCCGCCGTACCGGCGCCCGCCTTGCCCGGTGCATTTTTCAGATCGATGAAAAACGCGCTGTCCGGGTCCTTGAAATTGAACTGGAACACGGTTTTGGTCTTGTCCACCAGCGCTGGATTTTCACCTACATAACGATTGATGGCCGTGAACACATCCGCCAGCGTCACGCTGTTGTCCACTGCGCTTGCTTTGGCAGGTGCAGCAGCAGTCGCCTGCGGCTTGGCGGCCGGTTTGGGAATCTCGCTGTACAGTTCCACCGCCGCGTTCTTGATCACCACTTCATCCCGTTCCTTGACGCGGGTTTCCAGCACGATGCGATTGGCGGATTCCTTCCACATTTTTGTCACCAGGGTTTCACCGGGGAACACACTCTTGGCGAAACGCACCTTGATACTCTTGAACAGGCGGCCATCGTTATCGCAGAACGCCTTGATCACATGACGGCCCACATAACCGAAAGTGCACAGGCCGTGCAGAATCGGCCGCTCGTAACCGAAGGCCATGGCGAAATTGGGATCGGCGTGGAGCGGATTCCAGTCGCCGGACAGACGATACAGCAGGGTCTGGTTGGGATCGGTTTTTTCCTCGATCACCGCATCCGGTTCGCGCTGTGGCGGTACGTTGATTTCCGCGCTGGGTCCACGATCACCACCCCAACCACCGGCGCCTTTCACAAACGAGGTCATCTCGTTGTACACCAGCTCGTTACCGTTTTCATCCTGGGTGGAAATCGCAAAAGTCACCACCGCATTGGGATCTTTGTCGAAGGCTTCCTTGAAGCGGAACACATGCTTGAGTTTGGCATTGCGCGGCAGCGGTCCCTTGATTTCGGTGTACTGCTCGCCGTGCAGCAGACGGTCGAATCCGAAGTTCATGCCGGGCAGGGCGAACTTGCCTTCCTTCGCGGCTTTCAGCATGGCGCTGGATTGCGGCATCACCCCGAACGTCGGCAGCGCCTGAAAATCACTGCCCAGCTCATAGACGAATTTCAGTTCACTCTTGTCCATGGGATCGCGGGCAGCACCCACGCCCAATGCATACAGCGCCAGATCGTTTTCGTCGTAGCTGGATTCCAGTTCCAGCTTCGCTTTGCTCGCCACATCCAGATCGATGAATTCGTTGCCGCCGAGGCTTGGGTTGTTGATGTTTTCCAGTACCGGCAGCATGGACTGGTTGATGCTGGTGGGATGCTCGGATTCGCTGAAATCGGTGATCTTGTTCCAGCGCGCCGCCACATCATCCACGCTGAATTGCTTGCCCAGCGGGAACAGATGGCCCTTGGTGCGTTCCCAGCGCAGTTTTGCTACATAACCGGCGCCCACTTCGAACAAACCTTTGGTTTCCTGACACTCTTCGTGACACAGCCAGGCCACCAGCGGACTCACCGCTTCCGGCTGCAGGTGTTGCAGCAATTCTTTTGGCATCACGGTTTCAGTGAGGCGCGATGCCGCAATCGGCGCAATCGTATTTACAAAAACATTTTTGCTGCGGCCTTCTTCCGCCAGCGTGTTCGCAAGGCCCATCAACCCGAGCTTGGCCGCACTATAATTGGCCTGGCCAAAATTGCCGTAAATGCCGGCGGCCGACGTGGTCATGATGATACGACCGTAGCCTTTGTCGCGCATGATCGGCCACGCCGCGTGGCTCACACTCATGGAACCGGTCAGGTGCACTTTCAGAATCAGATCCCAGTCCGCCTGGGTCATCTTGTTGAAACTGACATCGCGCAGAATGCCCGCGTTATTGATGACGATATCCACGGTGCCGAAGGCATCCAGTGCGGTCTGCACGATGCGTTCGCCGTGTTCCACCGAATCGTAGTTGGCAACGGCTTCGCCGCCCATGGCGCGAATTTCTTCCACCACCTTGTCGGCCGCGGCAGACGATTGCCCCCCACCGGTGGCGCTACCCCCCAAATCATTCACCACCACCCGGGCACCAAGGCTGCCGAGCAATAACGCGTGAGAACGCCCCAGACCACCACCGGCACCCGTGACAATTGCCACCCGGCCGTCGAACCGCAGTTTTGCCATTATTATTCTCCTGTTGCGATATCGGTTGTGTAATACCGTGTTTACCACGGCCTGATCTTCAGTCAGTGCGACAAGTGGCGTCCATGACGAAAAGGGTCAGCAAGACTGACATTTACGCTCAGGTATTACGGGCCGTGTTGCATAACTGCAAATCGCGACAGAATGAATCGGCATAATATTGCGATGATTCGCGTATAAACGCGCACTCTTATAGCCAATTGAATGGATGGCCGGGCTTTTGCTGCAGGATTTCTGACTAAACTTTTATCAATACCTCAGGAGTCCATCATGACGGGATCTGCCCGGCTTTCGCTGATTGTTGCTGCTTTTTCGTCCGGTGTTTGCGCTGCAGCACTGTGGCTGAATCATGCCCGCATTCTGCCGGTATGGCTGGTGTGGATCGTTGGCTCTGTCGCGCTGATGGCTTTTTATTTTCCTCTGCTGAATCGCATCCGCGCTGTGCAGGCGCGTCAGACCACGGCATCCGAACACAGCGCCAGCGCAACCGCCAGAACCGCCAATGTCATTTCGCGCCAGACCAGTCATATGGCCATCGGCTCTGCAGAAGTGTCGTTCCTGGTCGACAAACTGCACAAATCCCTGCAGGACAACACCAGCAATGCCAACGATATTTCAGCAGCCGCGGAACAACTCAGTTCCGCCACCGGCACCATCGCCCATCAGGCACAGACCGTGTCACATCAATACACGCAGGCATCCGGCGCTGTTGGCAAAGGCCAGCATCACGTCCAGCACAACGCCGAGCAGATCGGCCTGCTGAACACTGAAGTCGCCGATGCGTCCGCCAGCCTCAACAAGCTGCAGGCGCGTGCCGACGACATCCAGAAAATCACTGAAGTCATCGAAGGCATTGCCGATCACATCAATCTGCTGGCGCTCAATGCTGCGATCGAAGCGGCGCGGGCAGGGGAACAGGGGCGCGGCTTTGCAGTCGTAGCCGACGAGGTGCGTAACCTGGCACAAAAAACTGCCCACGCCACCGACGATATTGCCAACATGCTGAACGAGGTGCGGCGCGAAACTGGTGCCACCACCGACACCATGGCAAAGGTGAACCAGCGCTGCAGTGCCGTGGTGAACGGCGTTCAGCAACTGGGGGAAACATTTGTCGATATCGAAGCAGCGATTGACGCAACGGCGGCGTCACTGTCGACCATCGATCATTCGCTGCAGGAACACACCCGCAGCGCCGAGCACATTGCCGATGCCATCGAGCGCATTCGTGTCGCCCTGGGTGACGCCAGCCAGGCCACCCTGAATATTTCGGCGCAGGCCGGCAGACTTTCGCAGAACGCCGAAATCATCTATCGCGAATTATCCACCTGGGATGCCGGTACCTTTGATCAGATCGTACTGCGCGAAGCGCAACAGGCGGCAACTGCTATCGGGCAACTGTTCGAGCAGGCCATCAGCAACGGCCAGCTTACCAGTACACAGGTATTCAGTCAGGACTACCTGACCATACCCAACACCAACCCGAAAAAATATCACACGGCGTACGACAGCTTTACCGACCAGCATTTCCCCGCGATACAGGAACCCATCCTGCAACGGCACGACAAGATTGTGTACGCTGGTGCAGTGGATCTGAATGGCTATTTTCCTACCCACAACAAACGCTTCGATGCGCCGCTGACGGGCAACTACGATATTGATCTGGTGAAGAGCCGCAGCAAGCGGATATTCAACGATGCCACCGGCAAGCGTTGCGGCAGCCATACGGAGAGTTTTCTACTGCAGACCTACAAGCGCGACACCGGCGAAGTCATGCACGACCTGTCGGTGCCGATTTATGTGAATGGCAAACACTGGGGTGGATTCCGCATCGGTTTCGCGGCGGAAAAGCACTGATTCCGCCGCGACATTGATCAGCGCCAGTAATCGCGGCGCAGATATTCTGTCATACCGTTGCTCTTCGTGAGCACCACGCTATAACCCTGCCAGACATTGGCCGGTACATCGATCGTAACCATCTGGCTGCCCTGGGCAGGAATACACAGCGCTTTTTGAGTCACATACTGACTGGCCGTATCACCTGCCCTGGCATAACCACGGAACCGCGCCACAACATTACCAAAGTCCGTGTTGCTGCTGTTATTCACAACCACAGAAAACTGCGTTGCTGCAAACACGCCTTCACCCAGACTCAAATTCGACGCCGACGGCGATGCCATGGGTGGTATTGCAGGCTTGAACTCAGCCAGCACCGTGTCACCATCCATCAGACGTGCCACCATCTGACTGCCAGCTTCAATATCTTTCGGTAAAAAGACAGTGCTCTGGGAATGGTAACCTGGCAGCAATACACCAACCGAAGATGCACTCGGTGCTTCAATGATGGTGTTATCTGGAGCCACATAGTGCTGGTGCAACGTCATACTGGATGGCGTTGCTACATTGCCGGTGTTTGTAATTTTGACCACCCACTCCATAAAGCAATCGCGCTGGGGCGCAAAATGCACTGTCTCCATGGTCACCGCCAGCGTCTGAGCCGGCGTTTCCGTCTCGGTGGTGGTGTCCTGGGTCTGCGGCGTCACCGCTTTCAGTGGCAGGCGCTGGATCTCTTTTTTCGGAGCGACCGGCTGCAGTTTCTCTTTTACTACGGCGGATTTCGGTACTGGTACTTCTGCCAGCGCCGGGCCAGCGACCAATAACGTTGACAGCAAGGCAAAACCGGCAATGCGATATTTGTCGACAGGCTTCATTGCATATCCCCCAACTCTTCTGACATACGGGTCATGGCCTGCTGCACTTTCGGATCCATCATGTAGGTCGCCGCTTTCATCATTGCTGCCGGCAGACGCTGACCGGCCTTCTCAACCCGATCCATTTCCTTTTCCACCTCAGCCGCCAGGGCTTCCTGATCCGCGTTCTGATATTTCTGTTCGAATTCCTTCAGCTGCGGAATCAGCACTTTCATATCATCGGTGTACTGTTCGATGGCGGACGCCACATCGTCGGCATTTTTGGCCGACTCCATCGCATCCACATAATGCTCCATCAGTGCTGCCTGTTGCTTGATGATATCAGCGGCATCATCAGTAGCATCGGAACAGCCTGGCAGCAATGTGAGACTGGCAGACAGCACCACAACCGATGCAGCCATGCGACACAGCATCCCGGATCTGGCAATTAAGGAAGAATAGTTCATCAGCTAACCCTTTTATCGAATGAAGCAGGAAAGGGCGAAACGACATGCCCAGCTTTGAAATTAGCACCGGGCATGTTGCGGGTTAGTGATTCAGATCAGCAGACGAAGCCGATTCCCTGCAGAAAATCTGCCTTGGCGCGATTGGTCTGCTGGCGCTGCAGCGGCAGGGCGTGGGAACCTTCGAACCAATGCACCGCGCAATTGCCCCAATGACGCTGCAATGCCTCGGCATGACGGGGCGACGCCATCCGATCACCCACACCGGCTATTACCAGCAGATTGCCTGGCGCTTGCAACGCAGGACGCGACAGCGGACTGTGAAACGCCATCGTGTTACGCAGATCCTGCATGCTGACATCGTATTTGCGCATGATATTTTTCAGCGCGCCATCGAGCGGCTTCCATTCCATCATCGCATCGGGAATGCTGACGATCGGCACCACCGGCATCACAAATTCAAAACGTTCTTCGAGCCCCGCCATCAGTGCCGAGGTATAACCACCCAAACTCAATCCGCTGAGGCCGACCCTGGCAACATCGCAGCGCTGCTGCAGATAATCCACCAGCGTGCGAATATCGTAAGTACTCTGGATTACCGAATGATTCAGACTTTCAATACCGCCGGACACATAATCCAGGCCACTGATGCTGGCCACCGAACGGCGGCGCGGACCATGATGGGGCAGCGTCTTCAGCACCACATCACAACCCAGCTGATACAGATAATTCAGGCCCAGAAAAAATTCGTTCACTTCCCAGCGCGCGGCAGTAAAGCCGTGCACCAGCACAATGGTGGGACGGGGCCGGTCGCCATGACGCCAGTGCCACGCCACCACCCAATCATTATTGGTGCGACTGAATTTACCTTCCGGCTGATACACCGAATGCCACTGGATCTGCTCGAAAATGCCTTCACGCACACCGAGCGGGCGCCGCACCCGGTGCACCACAAATTCCGGCAGCGGACGCGCACGATGAAACAGTGCCGCATCATCCTGCGCCGCCAACGCACTGCCATTGCGCAACACACCGGCCAGTCGCGCACCGGAGTAACCGGCGGGAATACTCACCCCGGTGATGACCGACGACAGCGCCGTGCGCAACGCAACATCGATCCACTCTGCCGCCTTCAGCGCCGGCTTGAATGACGACTGCACCGCAGTAGCACTGCGATAAAAATCCTGCGGTAACTGTTCCACCCAGGCATGATCACGGCCCGTAGCCGACGCCGAAAACGACTGCATGTCACATCCTTTATTGTTGATTTTGTCGTGACCGGAGCGTACCACGGATCGCAGAATCAGCGCACGCTCCGCAACGGAATCACATCCACCGGCCGGTCGGCATAGCGCCCCACATGCTTGTGAATGAAACGGCCGATTTCGCGCACCGCCTCTTTGCCTTCCGGAATGTAATAGGCCGCCGCCTGGAACACGTGCATCATTTCCGTATACACCGACAGCTGCACCGGCACCTTCGCGCGCCGCGCTGCCTCGGCCACCCGTTGCGCATCCGACAGCAGAATCTCGGTAGAGCCCACCTGCACCAGCAGCGGTGGAAACCCGGTGAAATCCGCAAACACCGGCGACAGATAAGGATCTTTCGGCGAATACGCGCCGGCATAAATATGCGCGAGGAAGCGCAGCATGTTCACCGGAATCAGCGGCTCGTGTTGTTCATTTGTCACCAGGGATTCACCCGACGACGTCAGATCCGCCCACGGCGAAATGCATACCGCACCCGCCGGCATCGGCAAACCCAGTTCGCGGAATTTCAGTAACGACACCAAGGTAAGATTGCCGCCAGCACTGTCACCGCCAATGAAAATATTGTGCGGCTCGTAACCCTTGTCCAGCAGCCAGCGATACACACCCACCACATCAATGATTGGCGCGGGATATTCCCAATCCGGCGGCTGGCGATAATCCACCGCCAGCACTTTCATTTTTCCGGTCTGCGAAATCCGCCACGTCAGCGTGCGATGGGAACGTGGCGAACCAAAAAAGTAACCGCCGCCGTGCAGATAAATAAATACCCGGTTCTGATGCATCTTGTCTGCACACATCACCCACTCGCAGGGCACACCACCGGCATGCACCGGCTGGATCTGCGCGTTGCGTGGCACCGGCAGCACCAGCGTCGCGGTATCGAACGCCAGCTGCGACAGTTTCATCAGACGGGGCGTCAGCCTGATACGTGCAATCACCGGTTTTGCCAGATGCCGGAACACCCTGTTGATCCCTTTGGCCTGCCAACTCACGTCGCTCATGGATCCCCACCTGTTTGTAAAGTCAGTAGGCATCAATTGTTCAGACCTTCCTTAACTGTAGACGATGGCGAACGCTAATGCTGTTAGGATGGATTCATCATTGGAACTATCATTGATCCCAACTGAATGGACGCGAGGAAAAGTACCTTGGAACCCCAGATTAGCCTTTATCAATCCGACGATGGACAGACACGGCTGGAGGTACGGCTGGAGCGGGATACCGTCTGGTTGAACCAGGAACAGATGGGCGAACTGTTTGGACGAGAACGCTCGGTGATCACCAAGCACCTTCGGAACATCTTTGCCGAGGGCGAGCTGGATGCCGATTCAGTATGTGCAAATTATGCACATACTGCCGCCTGACGCCATTCCCCGCCCGATCCACCCCACTGATCCCGGAGTAAACGCCCCCTAAAACCGCCGGTACGCCGCCAGATAACACCACTGCCCCTCGGGCAGGCCCGCCATGGCAATGCGGCCGATGCGGATACGCTTCATGCTCACCACCTGCAGACCCACCCCGGCACACCACTGGCGAAGCTGGCCGGGGGCGGGATTCTTCAGGGCAAAGCGCAGGCGTGACTCACTCTGCCAGCTGGCCTTCACCCCCGGCTGATTCAGCTGCTGCAGACCATTGTCCGCCAGCGTGCCGGCCACCTCGACAATCCATTCCTGCTCCAGGCGCGCCCCATCCTCGGACAACTTGCGCTCCACCCGGTAATCCTGGGTCAACACCTGCAGGCCACAGGCATCCGGCTCCAGCGCCAGCAACGGCTTCAGCCGCGAAAAATGCTTCTTCAGCATCCGCATCCGGCTGTCATCCCCGACCCAGCGGGAATCCGGCCGCACCAGCTGCAGCAACGCCGCACTGTCCAGCGCCGCCCCGGCAGGCTTGTGCAGCAACAGGGTCGCCGGCGGCACCGGCTCGGCCACCGCATCGGGAAGCAGCGTCACCGCCTGATCCAGCACCTTGAACTGCGGCGCCTCCTGCACCTCACCATCCACCAACACCCAACCGCCCTCGATCAGCAACTCGGCCTCGCGGCGGGAACACTGGAACAGCTCGGTAACACGTTTGGACAGGCGCTGGGGTTCGGTCATGGTACTGGCTCGGACAAGGGCGGGGGCGTAGTGTAACGCATCGGGGGAGCGCCGGATGGGGGCAGGGCGGCGAAAGGGAATAAGCGCCCTAACCAGATAGACAGTGGGATGGTAAAGAAAGTGGCATTTTTGGGGCTAATGCTGTTAGGATCTGGTTATTGTGCAAACAGTAGTTGCTCATGGCCCGGTCCTGGGGAAACCGCGAATCCCGGGCAATGCTAGTACGATTAGAACGGCGAATATGACTGACGAATCCACATGCCCCTTCTGCCAGATCATCCAAGGGCAGAACGCAGACCGCATCTGCCATCAGACTGCCCACGGCATTGTGATTCGTGACGCCTACCCTGTGACTGACGGTCACACACTCATCATTCCCAAACGCCATATCCAATCGTTTTTTCAATTGGCGGAAACCGAACGCAACGACCTTTTTGCATTGCTGGAAATTGCCAAAGCAGAAATCGATCGCGAGTTCTCTCCGCCCGCATTCAATATCGGCATCAATGATGGGCCCGCAGCGGGTCAAACTGTGCCCCATCTGCATATTCATTTGATCCCCCGCTATTGGGAAGAAGGCGTCGATCCCCGCGGTGGAGTGCGCTGGGTAGTGCCCGGCAAAGCGGACTATTGGAGCAAACAATGAGTCTGCTGGACTACGAGAAGCGATTTTCAAAGCTGCGGATGAATTCGCGGGGTGACAACGACAAAAGCCCACACAAAGTTGCGATGCTGCTTGCAGTGATGGACCTAATCGACCGAGAGAAAATCACTAACAACCGTATTTATTTTGACGATCAGCTGAAAGATGCATTCAGTCACCACTTCAATCAGTTGGCCGGTAGTAGTGATCGTAACAATCCTCATTTGCCATTTTTTCACTTGCGTGGCGATGGCTTCTGGCACCATTACCTGAAGCCTGGCAGAGCGGAAACCTATCAATCACTCTCAACAGCCTCTGGGCCAGGCGTGATCGCTAACAATATCGCTTACGCGTTTGTGGACGACGAACTATTCGAGTACCTGGACAACTCAGTATCACGAATTTTTTTGAAATCTGCGCTATTGGAAAATTTAAACGCCGATGCGCGCAGGCAGCTGCTGGATGTCGGCGACGGCTGGGACTGGCTGGAGTGCGAAGCCATCGTTCAAGATTACTTTACAATGTTGAATGATGAATTGACTGGCAAACCCTACAGCAAAGCAGAGCATCGACGTGGGTTAATAACAAAACTCAAGCAGCGAACGGAAGGTTCTATCGAATTCAAGCATCAAAACATCAGCGCCATCTTGATCGAGCTTGGTCAGCCATACGTTAAAGGTTATAAACCTGCTTTCAATTATCAGAATCAACTCAAGCAAGTAGTCTTATCCTATCTAGCTGCCAAGCCCCAGGAGCTCGATCTAATTGCAGACTGTGCGGATTTACCTGTTGAAGACACACCCAAGATTATCGACTGGGGAGCGGTATTGGATACTGAAATACCGGAACGCATCACCAGCGTACAAGAGCCTCGCCGTGAGTACTTAGCACGAAAGGTAAATTATTCCGAGCGCGAGCGAAGCAATAGGAATTTGGGAGAGCGCGGCGAAGCCTTTGCTTTGGAGTTTGAGCGTTACCGTCTAACGCAGTCCGCAGAGCGGACTTAGCCAAAGAAGTTAAATGGGTGTGAGCAAAGAAGACGGAGATGGACTGGGTATGACATTCGCTCATTTTCAGTAGAGCGTGAAGAAGAGCTGTTCATCGAAGTTAAGACCACGAACAGCGGGAAGTATCAGCCTTTTTATGTTTCGATAATGAGCTGTCATTCTCAAGGGATTTTGAGAAGCAATTTTGCCTGTATCGGATTTATGATTTCAGGAGAAACGTACGATTGTTTACGCTACCAGGAGCGATGGAAAACCACGTTTCATTGAAGGCCACCAACTATCTCGCAAGTTTTGGTTAAGCGGGATTTACACTAACAACATTAATAATGTCTGCTTTGCGCGTTCGACGGCAGCTAAACATCGCCTCCTCGGGATGTTCTCCGCATCTGCGAAAACCTCCTTTCACGGCCATATAAACAGCTGGCAATCCCGTTCCTGAAGCCTCTCAAATTACACAAAACCACCTATATTGCAGCTCATATGAACTAGTTTTTAGATCAAATGAGCTATAATATAGTTCATATGATACCTCTGGAGTCGGCTCAGATGTTCGACACTGGCTCTTCGGCAGCGCCTCGGCATCATATCCTGATCTGCTATTGGTGCGCGCGGTAGTGGGTACGGCCGTGCGATTGCCGACTATTTAATGTCAGCCAGACCGCCATCCGCAATCAACTGGAACGGCTGGAGCTCGGTGGGGTCATTTATGGTGGAGTACCAGGCGGACACGGGTCTACTATCTCAATCCGCGCTACAGCGTTTACAAGGAACTCAAGCAGTTGTTGCACTGCATGATCGAGTTCTACCCGGATGATATTGCGCAGGATCTTACGATGAACCGTCGTCGTCCAAGACGCCAATCCAAACCGCTGTGAGGGAACCGTGAAACCAGTCAAGGGAATGAACCTGGAAGAACTTGCCACTTTCGTATCGGATCACCTCAGGCGCGAAGGAATTGAGGTGGTGTTGGTCGGTGGCGCCTGCGTCAGTCTGTATACGAACAACCAGTACCAAACGCTGGATCTCGATTTCGTTGAACGCTATTACACACGGCGCGCAGTGCTCAAGGCGGCACTCGCAAAGATCGGTTTTACCGAGTCCAAACGGTATTTCAATTCATCCCGATACGGCGTTTTTTCTTGAGTATGTGGCTCGCTAGATAAGAATCGCGCTGAATCCCTCGAATATTCAAGCTCTCGGGCTTTATTAGATTGGTAGTTTCTGCGTTCAGTGCGTGCTGGCAAACACACCTTCATGCTTCAAGTATGAACTATTTTTTAAATCATATGAGTTACTAAATGGCGCATTTCGGGACGGATATTACGCCAAAGAAGATGTTCAAGGCAGATTTTGGCAGTACCTCGGCAGAGCAGGTATTGGTCTTTGTCGTAGCATAGCGATGAGCCGCAGGCTCACCCCCGCTCCACCAGCACCGCCACCGACTTGAACGCCGGCGTCTTGCTGCGCGCATCGTGTTCCGCGCCGATCAGCACGTTGGCTTCCGGGTAGTACGCCATCAGGTTGCCGCGGGGCAGGTCGAACGGGAATACCTGCACGGCGTCCATGCGGCCGATGGGCGATACGATGTTCACGCGGTCGCCGTCGGTCACGCCCAGTGCGGCCATGTCGTCGGCGTGCATGAGTACGCTCCAGCGGGTGTCGGTGCCGCGATAGGTGTCCTGTTCTTCGTAGATGATGGAGTTGAACTGGCCTTCGCTGCGGATGCTGGCGAGCAGGAACGGCCATTGCGCGCTGGTTTTGGCAGCGGGCAGCGGGGTGATGCAGAAGTGGGCACGGCCGCTGGCGGTGTGAAAGCCGGGTTGGTGCAGGATGCGGCCGGGGATGGTGAATTCGCTGTGGCTGGTGCCGATGCTGGCGAGTTGCTCCATGCCGGGGACGCTGGCGGCAATCGCGGCGCGGATGTTGTCGTGGCTCTGAAAGCCACGAAAGTCCACCGGGCCAGCGGGTAACAGGCGCGCGCCCAGTTCGCTGAGGATGTGGCTTTCCGGCCGGGTGTGTTGCAGGCGGCGAATCCCGCCGTCACTCAGGCGCACGTAGTTGAACATGGATTCCTGGGTGGTGGGTTGCCATTCTTCGTCCCGCGCGGTGACGGGCAGCAGCAGCGCGGCGCTGGTTTCCATGCCGGTGACGTGGCCACGGTTGAGGGTGGTGGTCAGGTAGACTTTGAAGCCGATGCGGTCGAGCGCTTCCTGCGCCCACTGGCTGTTGGGTGTGGCAGCGTACAGGTTGCCGCCCAGTTGCAGGCAGACGTCGATGTCGCCGGCGTGGGCGGCGTCGAGGCAGGCCAGGGTGTCCATGCCTTCCTGCGTGGGCAGGGTGATGCCGAAATGGGTTTGCAGGTGGGCAAGCACGTCGTCCGGCAGCAGCGGTTTGACGCCCACAGTGCCGATGCCCTGCACGTTGCTGTGGCCGCGCAACGGCAGCAGGCCGGCAGCGGGTTTGCCGATCATGCCGCGCAGCAACGCCAGGTTGGCGATGGCTTCGACATTGTCGACGCCGTTGAGGTGATGGGTGATGCCCATGCCCCAGGCGAAGATGGCGCGCTCTGCATCGGCGTAGCGTTGCGCCAGCCGGCGGATATCCGCCTCGCTCACGCCACTGGCCTGTTCCAGCAGCGGCCAGGGTGTGTCGTCCAGATCGGCCTTGAATGCTTCAAACCCGTCGGTGTACTGCGCGATATAGTCCGCATCGATCTGCTGCTGTTCGCACAGGGCTTTCGCCATGCCTTTGAGCAGCGCCAGATCGCCGTTGATGCGCGGCTGCACGTAGTCACTCGCAATCCAGCTGCCGCCACTGAGCATGGACGTGACGCTCTTGGGCACGGCAAAACGCACCAGCCCCGGTTCTTTGGCCGGATTGATGACGATGACATCGCCACCCCGCTCGCGGCAGTTTTTCAGCTGGTGGACAAAGCGCGGATGATTTGACGATGGATTGGCGCCGATCACAAAAATCAGATCGCAGTGGGTGACGTCTTCCAGCGTGACCGTGGCAGTTCCGGTGCCCACAGTGTTGTACAGGCCGACGCCGGTGGCCTGGTGGCAGTAGTACGAGCAGTTGTTGACGTTGTTGGTGCCATACAGCCGTGCCAGCAGTTGCAGCACAAAGCCCGCTTCGTTCGACGAGCGCCCCGAGGCGTAAAAGAAACTGCGCACCGGATCGGTAGCGGCAAAGCGTTCGGTCATCAGGTTGAACGCCGTGTCCCAGTCCACCGGATGATAGCGGTCGTCGGTCGGTGATTTGTACAGCGGGGTGTCGAGCCGGCCCAGGTGTTCGAGTTCGCGATCACTCAGCTGACGGAAGTCCGCCAGCGGATGTTGGGCAAACAGATCCACCGGAATCGCCGGCTGGATGTCGGTGGACTGGGCCTGCACGCTCTTGTTGCAGACCGACGGGAATTCCCCCAGTTCGTTGGTCATGCCGCCGCGCTGGCCACCCATGCCCAGGCCGCAGGCCTTGCAGGCGTTGTGGCTGGTCAGGGCCTTGGCCGCATTGCGCAGGCCCAGCTGACGCAGGGTGCTGAGGGTGTAGAGCAGTTTTTTCGGGCCACCGCCGACGATCGGGGAGTGGGTCATGGGCTGTTCCTGCAGTACGGGATACTACTGAGGGTAGCCAGCCCTGCCGGCTGGGGGCAATACGTCGAATGGCGGATATGTGGGGGTCGGATGCATTCTGCGCTTGCATAATCCTCTTAGGTTATCCAGGCGCTTCGGCGGGAATTAGCTTTGCAGACAGGTATAATGCCAACATAATCGGGCTGAATTATCATAGCCTGGCGCATGGCCCACTTCTTTTTCGGAGCACAATTACATGCAGATCCAGACCGCCAAACAGGAAGCGCTGCAAGCAATTCAGGAACTGCCTGACAATGTAAATTTCGACGAAATCGTGTACCGGCTGTACGTCCTGAACAAGATTCATCAGGGCATGCAGGATATTGAGGAAGGCCGCACCATTTCCCACGAGGAATTGGTCCGCGAGATTGAGCAATGGTGATTTGGACGCCTCGCGCCCGGAATGATTTGAAAGCCATCCATGACTACATTTCGCAAGATGCTCCGATAAACGCCAAGTCTGTCATCCGCGATATTCTCGATAAAGCAGCCTCGATAAACGAGCATCCTTACACCGGCAAGGTGGTGAGCGAGTTCAATGATCCCAACCTGCGTGAAGTCAGCGCTCATTCCTGGCGGATCGTTTATCACTTGCGCAATCAACAGGTTTACATCGTGACGCTGATCCACAAGCGCAGGATTGTCAGTACTGTTGACTTGCAATAGCCCTGCGGGCTGGATCGCAGGCAAGGCATCTGGGCGGATGGATTCAGTTCGATCTGCACCGGTAACACGATGCCCATGCCGGGTGACGCGACATGGGCAGGAATTCTGGCTAGGTGCGGTGCCGGTAAAGCTGGTGAGCGAGGTGGGTAATGGGATGGACCTTGGTGTGGGGATGGCGGAGTGGCGGCAGGATGTCGGGCCCGGCCACTCGCCAGTGGAATCAACGCCATAGCTTCGAAGCAAAAATACCGCTGGAATTCTTGCTATCTAGTGACGCTTTCTTTGGGCGAATCCTGCCAGACAAAATGCAAGCACCAGAAGCTCCGGGATACCTAACCCACCACCAGAGCGCTTGTAAGCATCAACTTTATCCCAGCTATTTCCTTCGGCATCATTAATGCTGTTTGATGGCAAGCCGGATGACGCTTCGATCGCGTCGTTCATTGATACTGCCTTTGCAAAATCGTAATTATCAAGACCCACCAAAATCTTGCTGACATTATTGCCAAAATCATTCATTGCCGCCGCAAGCCCTTTGATTGATTCCTCATTGGCACCCGCTCCCTGAGAAGAAACCGAGGTCATATACTTTGATCGTTTATCAATACCGCTAGCCCGGAAGATTATCGCATTACTGGGAATGTGAACGACCTTTCCATCCACAACGGATGAAGTAATGATTTTTACACTGGGAACAACAAACGCGGGCACAATTGCCAAATCCATCAAGCTTGAAAAGCCGTTCTGAATACTTCTTTGATCCTGTTCGTAAGAGATCACGGCAACAATATCGAATCCGTACATATCCCTCAATTTCTGCAGCGATACTTTTTCACGAAAATCGCTGGCACTGACAATCGTGACGCCTTTTATATATTTCTCATTTTTGAGAAGCTCGCTTTTTAGTTCTTCCGCAGCAAAACGTAGCGTTGAAGTTGGCGTCATTCGCGTATTATCGGAAGGAACCATCAATATTCCCACGATGGCAGGAAACACCAAAGGCTGCTTCTCGGTCGCCACCAACGAATCCTTGACTGGCTCAAGCACCTGCGACAAACCCAGAGACGTCGAATTCCGCGGGGATAAAGCACACCCCTGAGCAAAGCCGATAGCCATTGCAACAACCAGCAAGATTCTTAAAACGCGCATTCGCCAAACTCCACTTAAAAACCAATATCACCATTTATCAATATCGCTGCCAGACTCGTTACCAGCCATCCAATTTATAACACAGGGAATTATATCTCGGTGCTTTTACATGCCGGGTACCGGCCAGCACCACTTCTGGTATCACATATTGATACCCGGCTTGGGTTAGCCTGCAGCGTATCAGCGTTATCTGCAATGATTGCGGTGGTTCCGTGCCGGCAAAGCCGGTGGGCGAGGCGGGTAAGATAATCAGCGAATCCCCCAGCCAGACAGTGCTGGCGGGTATTTTGATATTTTCAGATAGCGCGACAGCCGTTCCAACTGCGAAACGCCAACCAGGAATTTCAGCCTTCTAGTTCCGGCAAAGGCACTTCCAATTCTTTATATTTATCGTAATCACTCGTAATTTTAGAAGACAACGCGGTTAAAAACTCTTCGCTCAGATTTTCGGAATCAACCTTAAATGCCCTGGAGTAGTCAACCGGGCCGTTGCAAAATGCAACTGATAGTACGTACTGCCCATCAACGTCGTACAAGGTATACACCCATCTTTTCATTGCTACTTGTTTAATTGCCACTCAAATCTTCTCCTGTTTTTAGGTCCGTTACCTTAAGATCAGACTTCGTCATCCTGCTTGCTGATACTACTATTTCATCCTTTCCTGTTGGCAGTTTGCCTCCAGGTATCCACTGTTTGTTAGCTCCAAACTCGTTACCGCTTGGCATTGCTGCATCGAAATTTTTTGGATTCACCACATCAATACGAACCAACGACCCTTTCTCAAGCTGCTCTACAGGAATGCCCAAATCAGCAGCTAATTTTGTTACGTTACCATTCGCCGATCTAACTATTGAATCAACATCTGCCTTAGTGCTCATGAATTCACTATTTGTGGCATCAGGCTTACCAAAGCCATATTTTTCATAGTCCGATCGAGTGACAATTCGTGAAGCACCATTATCAAATTTCTGCAAATGCGCATCTATATAGGACTGTGGCAAATATGTCGACGGATCAGGCCGCGCACCTTTGTCCATCGCTTGCACTTCTTTCATGCGATTGTAGCTTTTCGCTGCTTCCGTGCTATTCGCAAAGTGTCCTTTAGTATCCTTTTGAAATTGATTCCAAGAAGTTAACTCCTTACACACCAACCCCAACGGATCCACCCACCCGGTCGGATTCGGCGCATACTGATAATTATTGATACCCCCCAGTAACCCAATCGGGTCCTGCTGGGTGAACTGCCCTGTTCCCGGATCATAATACCGGAACCGGTTGTAATGCAGCCCGGTTTCCGCATCGAAGTACTGGCCCTGGAAGCGCAGGTTGTTTTTAACGGCCTCTACGTCCTGCTTCAGGACATTACCATACACGCGATAACGCGCACTCCACACCACGCGGCCTTCCCAGTCGGTCATTTCCTGTGGGGTGCCGAGGTGATCGAGGTGGTAGAAATAAACCTGGTTGCGTTCGACAAACGCCAGTGGTTTGAAGCTGCCGGGGTCGTACAGATAGAGTTTTTGCGCGTGGTTGCGTTGTTCGCACAGCAGCACGTCGCCGTTCCAGAGGAATTCGGTAGTACCGAACGTATCCTGCTTGCGCACGCGGCGGCCGAGGGGGTCGTAGGTGTAGTCGAAGGTCTGGCCGTCTTTTTCTACCTGCACCAGCTGGTTCTGTTTGTTGTACTGGTAGCGGGTGACGATGGCGCCGTTTTTGCCACGGCGCTCTTCGATCAGGTTGCCGCGCTCGTCGTAGTGAAAGTGGCGGTCGCCGTGGAAACGCAGTCGGTTGCCGGCGCCGACATTGCTGGCCTGCGCGCGGGTGGTTTGCGCATTGCCACTCAGAATATTGCCCGCCGGATCGAAATCAAACTGTTCGCTGGCGTAGCCTTCTACCGCCTTTAAACGATCAATCTGGTCGTAAATATAACGGGTGGGGCCTTTGCGCAGGTCGTCGATGCCGTGCAGGCGGCCGGCGTTGTCGTAGTGGTAGCGGCGATCGATGACGGCGTGCTGGGTGTTGTGGTGTTGCACCCATTGCCGGGTCAGGCGGCCGGCCGGGTCGTAATCGAAACCGCTGAACAGGGTGCCCTGGCTGCGGAAGACTTCCTGCCCCAGGAAGGTCGCCGTATCACGCAAGCTGGCGATTAATTGGGACACAAAACTATTGGGGCTTTTTGGTCTGAAATGGTAGGATTTTCGCCAATTTCCGCCCCATTCAGCATCACCGACGGACTCCGAATGAAGCTCAAACTCACCCTATCCCACCTCGAAAGCCTGCTGCTACGTGCCTGCGACGACCTGCGCGGCAGCATGGATGCCAGCGAATACAAGGAATACATATTCGGCATGCTGTTTCTGAAGCGTGCCAGCGACCTGTTCGACCAGCGCCGGGCCGAACTGCGCGCCCAGCTCAAAGCCCAGGGCATGAACGACGCCGACATCGAAACCGAACTCGACGATCCCGACCACTACTCCGGCAAATACTTCTATGTGCCCGTGCGCGCCCGCTGGAACCAGCCCTGGGACGAAACCGTCATCAAGGACGGCAAAGAAGAGATCAAGCACCACCCAGCACTAAAGCACCTCAAGAACGACGTCGGCAGCATGCTCAACAAAGCCCTGGCCGCCATCGAAGAAGCCAACATCGACGCCTTGCAGGACGTACTGTCCGGCATCAACTTCAACAAGAAGATTGGCCAACGCTCCCTGGACGACGACACCCTGGCCGACTTTATCCAGAACTTCGAAAAAATCCCCCTCAAAGACAGCGATTTCGAATTCCCCGACCTGCTGGGCGCCGCCTATGAATGGCTGATCAAATACTTCGCCGACTCCGCCGGTAAAAAAGCCGGCGAGTTCGCACTGCCAGAAGTGGTGCGCATCTGCGTGGAAATCAAGGACCCGGACGGTACAGGCGTCTACGATCCCACCGTAGGGTCCGGCGGCATGCTGATCCAGACCCGCGACTACCCTGCGGGAAAAAGGCGGCAATCCCGATGAACTGGCGCTGGCCGGGCAGGAAAAAATTGGCACCACCTGGTCCATCTGCAAAATGAACATGCTGTTGCACGGCATCTCCCACGCCGATATCCGTCAGGAAGACACCCTGCGCGAACCCCAGCATTTCGACGACCGCAACGAACTCAAACGCTTCGACCGCGTACTGGCCAACCCGCCCTTCAGCCAGAACTACATCAAAAAAGAACTCAAACAGCCCGGCCGCTTTGCGGTGATGATGCCGGAGAAAGGCAAAAAGGCTGACCTGATGTTTGTGCAGCACATGCTGGCCGTGCTCAAACACAACGGCCGCCTGGCCACCGTCATGCCTCACGGAGTACTGTTCCGGGGCGGCGAAGAACGCCAAGCCCGCCAACACTTTATCGACCACGGCTACCTGGAAGCGGTGATCGGCCTGCCCAGCAACCTGTTCTATGGCACCGGCATCCCCGCCTGCATTCTGGTACTCAACAAACAGGGCGCCGACAAACGCGACCACGTACTGTTTATCAACGCCGATCGCGAATACCGCGAAGGCAAAGCCCAGAACCACCTGCGCCCGGAAGACATCGACAAAATCATCTACGCCTATCGCAACGGCAAGGAAATCCCCGGCTACGCTCGCCCGGTGCCCAAAGCCGAAATCGCTGCGGAAGAATATAACTGCAATATCCGCCGCTATGTGGACAACGCCCCACCGCCGGAACCCCACGATGTGCGCGCCCACCTGCACGGCGGCGTACCCAAAGTGGAAGTGGAAAGCCTGCGTCACTACTGGCTCAACTACCCGCAACTGCAAGACGACACCTTTGTGCCACGGGACGAACACTATCTGGACTTTGCCCCCCACCTGGCCAGCAAGCGCGACATCGCCGACTTTGTGGCAAACCACCAGAGCGTCACCGCCCGCCACGCCCAGTTTATGGACACCCTGGAAACCTGGTGGCAGGCCAACCTGCCCATCGTGGAAGCCCTCGCCCCCGATGCTGCCAATCAGCAAGCCCGCCCGCGCAACGTGTACGTGATGCGCAGCCACCTGCTGGCCAGCATCGAACAGACCCTGGCACAGGAAGGCGCAGCCGGCCAGCAACTGCTGACCCCGTTCCAGGTGCGCGGTGCCTTTGCCAACTACGTGGACACCCTCAAGGCCGACTTCAAATCCATCGCCGCCAGCGGCTGGGGCCCGGAACTGATTCCCGACGAAGACATCCTGCAAAGCCAGTTCCCCGACGTGCTGGAAGATCAGGAACAGGCACAAACCCGGCTGGCCGAACTGCAGGCCCTGTTTGCCGCCGCCGATGACGAAGACTTTGAAGACAGCGACGATACCGGCGTGATGAACTCCGAACAGGTGAAGGACTTAAAAGCCCGCCTGAAGGAAGCCAAAGGCCAGGCCAAACTGTGCAAGCGCGATCCCAATATGGGGGATGCGAAAGAGTGGCAGCAGCAAGCCACCCAGATCGAGGCACAACTGCAACGGCACAAGGCGCTGGAAGATGAAGTGAAAGCGCTGAAAGCCAAGATCAAGGCCATTGAAGGCAAGCGCGACGAACTGGTGCAAAGCGCACGGCAGAAAATTTTGGTGGATGAAGCGCGCACGGTGATTATCGAGCGCTTGCGGCAGCGACTGCTGGACACCTATCGCGCCTATTTGCGGGCGGATCAGCGGGCGTGTATCCGGGCGATTGAAAATTTGTGGAGCAAGTACGCGGTGACGGCGAAGCAGATTGAAGCGGAGCGGGATGAGGCGTCGCGGCAGTTGCAGGCGTTTTTGGTGGAGTTGGGGTATGAATGACGCCAAAGCCCATGATAGGTGGATTTCCAATACGCTAATTAATATCGCCGACTACCACAATGGCGCCGCATTTAAGGCCAAAGACTGGGTTGAAGATGGCCTGCCCATTATCAGAATTGAACAATTAAATAACGCCGATTCAGATACGGATAAGTACGATGGCTTTTTACATCCGAACAACTCAATTGATGACGGCGATTTGATTTTTTCTTGGAGTGCCACTTTAAAAGTAGTTATCTGGAATCGTGGCCCCGGTGCGCTGAATCAGCATCTTTATAAGGTGGTTCCTAAGCAAGGAATTGATCGCCATCTGCTTCTCCAAATTCTCGATTTCAACATGAATAAATTGTCGGGCCAGTCGCAAGGTTCGACAATGAAGCATGTTACCCGTAGGGAACTTTCGAAATTCGTCGTCAAGTATCCTTCTGGTGAGAAAGAGCAAAGGAAAATCGCGTGCATCCTCCAAACCATCGACCAATCCATCGAAAAAACCGAAGCCCTGATTGAAAAATACCAAAAAATCAAAGCAGGCCTGATGCACGACCTCTTTACCCGCGGCATCGGCCCCGACGGCAAACTCCGTCCACCCCGCGAACAAGCCCCAGAGTTGTATCAAGAAACCCCAATTGGTTGGATACCGAAGGCGTGGACTTTAGCAAACCTAAAGTCATGCATAGAAATACATAATAATCTTCGCATGCCGCTATCGTCGGAAGTCCGCGATAAGATGGGGGGAGAGTTTCCTTACTATGGGCCAACGGGAATAGTGGATTACATAAATGAGTATAGAGTTGAAGGAAAGTTCGTTTTAATCGGTGAAGACGGAGATCATTTCCTGAAATTTAACAGGATGGAAATGACACAGTTGGCTGAAGGAAAGTTTAACGTTAACAATCATGCTCATATTCTTAAAGGCACGGATATTTGCTCTACCGAATGGTTTTTCATTTTCTATCTTCATCGCGATATTAGGTTTTGGTTAACAAGACAGGGAGCGGGAAGATATAAGTTGAATAAGTCAACTTTGGAAAAGCTTCCAATAGCGCTTCCTAGTATTGAGGAGCAAGAGGCAATTATTAAGCTTGTATTCCACTATCGGGATTACATAAAGATGCAACGGGACGTGCACAGAAAACTTAGATTGCAAAAATCCGGCCTAATGCACGACCTCCTCACCGGCAAAGTCGAAGTCAAAGCCGACTAATCCACCACGGGCACTCCCCATGATCCACTACACAACCGGCAACCTGCTCGAATCCGATGCCGAAGCCCTGGTGAATACAGTGAACACCGTGGGCGTCATGGGCAAGGGCATTGCCCTGCAGTTCAAGCAACGCTTTGCCGACAACTATCGCCAGTACAAGGCAGCCTGCAATGCGGGCCGGGTGGTAACCGGTTCCATGTTCATCACCGAGATCAATGAACTGATGGGCCCGCGCTGGATCATCAACTTTCCCACCAAGCAGCACTGGAAAGCACCGTCGCAAGTGGCCTGGGTCGAGGCGGGCTTACAGGACCTGCGCCGCTTCCTGATCGAACATCAGGTGAAGTCCGTGGCCATCCCAGGGCTGGGCACGGGGAACGGCGGCCTCGACTGGGCCCAGGTCCGGCCCCTGATGGAGCAAGCCCTGGACGGGCTGGATACCCAGATCTTTATCTATCAGGCGGGTGGGCAGTAGACAGAAGGTCCAAAAATGCCGCTAAAAGGCCATTCAAGCCATATATATGCGGTACTTTTTGGCATATTTTGTCAAATAATGTAGTTTAAATGGTTCCAGCGCCGTGCAAATGGTAGATTTTGGGCCATTCTGTCAATTATCAAAGCCCGTCAAAGGAGTGCCCCTATGCTCATCGAGATGAGTGTGGCTAATTTCCGGTCCCTGCAGGAAAAGCAGATCTTCAGCCTGGTGAAAGGCGCGGGAAAGGAGCTGCAGGACAGCAACACCTTCCCCCTGCCCGGCGCCAAAGACACCGCCCTGCTGCGCTCGGCTGCTATCTATGGCCCCAATGCCAGTGGTAAGTCCAATTTTCTGTTGGCGCTCAGCACCATGCAGGACATCGTGGTGGACTCCGCCAGCAGTCTGCAGCGTGGCGACGTCTTGCCCGTGACCCCGTTTCGCCTTGATCCGCACTTCAGCCAGTTGCCCAGTGAGTTCGAGGTGACCTTTGCTGTTGATGGCATTCGTTACCAATATGGTTTTGCCGTTACCGCCGAACGTGTCCACGAGGAGTGGTTGCTGGCCTATCCCAAAAACCGGGCCCAGCATTGGTTCCAACGGGCGTGGGACGGCAAAAAACAGAAGTACGAATGGGAGCTGGGCAGTAATCTGGCAGGCGAAAAACAACTCTGGCAAAAATCCACTCGCGATAACGCGTTGTTTCTTTCCACGGCCGTGCAGCTTAACAGCGAACAACTGCAGCCCGTGTTTGATTGGTTCAAAAGCGAATTGAGAATGACCAATGTAGATAGCTGGAGCCCGAGCTTTAGTGCCTCGCTGTGTCAAAAAGATGAAAAGGCGCAAGTCGTGGAATTTCTGCGAGCGGCCGATCTTAACATCGACGACGTGATGGTTGAGCCAAAGCCATTTGACTTCAATACACTGCCTGACAATATGCCTCAGGCTATGCGCGATGCCATTGCAGAAAGCATGAAGGATGAGAAATATCTAGATATTCGAACGATCCACAAGGACAGCAAA
The DNA here is from genome assembly GCA_041395845.1 of Gammaproteobacteria bacterium. Classification (GTDB taxonomy): domain Bacteria; phylum Pseudomonadota; class Gammaproteobacteria; order Pseudomonadales; family Ketobacteraceae; genus Ch67. Next base: position 201,490 of record JAWKZS010000006.1, on the reverse strand, counting down.
GGCAATGCTGTGATTTTCGACTTTGATGATGAGTCCGATGGCACTCAAAAGCTGTTTTCCTTTGCGGGGCCATGGATCGATGCATTAAGCAATGGTTTGGTATTGGTCATTGATGAATTGCACGATAATTTACATCCCCGGTTAGTGCAGTATCTGGTGGAGCTGTTTCACAATGATCAAACCAACCCCAAAAATGCTCAGTTGGTATTTACCACCCATGAAACCTCAATCCTGAATCAGGATGTATTTCGCCGTGATCAGATCTGGTTTTGTGAAAAAGATAAGAATCAAGCCACGACGCTATATCCTCTGACAGATTTTAGTCCACGAAAAGGTCGGGAGAATTTGGAGCTGTCTTACTTGTCGGGTCGCTATGGTGCAATGCCATTTATCAGTGCACCTAAGAAGAGGGCCTAATGGGTACCGATAACCTATTTCACAAGCGCAGGGAAAAGAAGCTCACGGATCTCAAGCGGCATGCAGCAAAACGTGAAACTTACGCAAAGATTTTGATCGTGTGCGAGGGCGAGAAGACTGAACCCAACTATTTCACGGGTGCCAGGGATCATTACCGTTTGAATACCGCCAATGTGGAAATCTGTGGCGAGTGTGGTTCTGACCCCAGAAGTGTGGTGACCTATGCTAAACAGCGGTATCGGGAAGAAAGAGATGCGGGTGACCCGTTTAACAAAGTGTATTGTGTATTTGATAAAGACTCACATGCTGGATACAGCCCAGCATTGAATGAGCTCGCCTCAGCAGCGCCAAAAGGTACGTTCATCGCTATTAACTCCATACCCTGCTTTGAATATTGGTTGCTGCTACACTTTACCTACACTACCAAGCCTTATAATGCATTGCCGGACAAAAGTACGGGTGATCAAGTGCTACAGGACTTGAAAGTCTATATGCCAGATTATGAAAAAGGTCAGCAGGATGTGTTTGCTGCACTACGTGATCAGTTGGATTATGCCAAGGCCAATGCCGAGCGATCCTTAAAAGCAGCCAAAGCCAATGGCACAGATAACCCATCTACTCGAGTGCATGAGCTTGTCGCCTTCATGCAGGGCATAAAGCCGCAATAACGTTCAACAAGGCAAACCATGTCTGAATACACGGAAGTCGAACAGCCCTTTCTGCAACAGCTTGCAATGTTCGGCTGGCAGGTGATCGACCAGGGGCCGGATATTCCATCCGATCCTGGCAAAAGCCTGCGCCAGAACTTTCGCCAATGGTTGCTGCCGGATGTGTTTGCCCGCGCCGTGTCTGCTCTCAATCAAGGCCCCAGCGGCAACACCTGGTTGACACCCAAACAGCTACAGGATCTGCAGGAACAAATTCTGCGCCAGCCCAATCGCACCTTGTTGGAAGCCAACGAAACCATTCAAAAGCTCCTGTTCAAGGCTCAGGTGGATGTGAATGAAATCACTGGCGAGCAAGATCCTGTCGTCAAGCTGATCGACTTTGCCAATCCCGCCAACAATCACTTTCTGGCCATAAATCAGTTCCGCATCGATACGCCCGGTTGTGTCAGGCATTTCATCGTTCCGGACATTGTGCTGTTCGTGAACGGTATTCCCCTGGTGGTGGTGGAGTGCAAGAAGGGCGGGCCGAATTGCGCCAATCCAATGAGCGAGGCATTCGAGCAGTTGCAGCGTTACATGAATGCACGCAAAGCCACGGCTCAGCAAAATCTGCGGGAAGGTGAGCCGCGCCTGTTCCACACCAATTTACTGCTGGTGCGCAGCTGTGGCTTGCAGGCCGATTACGGCACCATCACCTCTGGCGATGAACACTACTATCCCTGGAAAACCCAATGGCCGCAGCCGGACAGCGCAGCCGAAGGCATGAACCAGCAACAGCAACTGATCAATGGCATGCTGAACAAAGCCAACCTGCTGAGCCTGCTGCGTACATGTTCGGTGTTTATGGATACCGATGGTGGCCCCCGCATCAAGGTGGTGAGCCGTTACCAGCAATTCCGCGCCGCCAATAAAATCATCGAACGGCTGCGGGGCGGCCAAACGGCGGAAGACAAAAGCGGTGTGGTATGGCACACCCAGGGCTCCGGCAAAAGCCTGACCATGGTGTTCGTGGCCCGCATGCTGCGCGCTTCAGCCGATTTGCACGATTACAAAATCCTGCTGATCAATGACCGGGTGGATCTGGAAGATCAACTGGCCCACACCGCCACCCTGATTGGTGGCCGCGTGCATACCATCGAAACTCGCAAGGATTTGCGCCAGCAACTGGCTACCGACAGTTCCGATATTAATATGGTGATGGTGCATAAATTCCAGCAGCGGGATGTGAATCTGCCCCTGAAGGTGGCCGAGGCGCTGGGCACTTATCAGGCCATGCCGGGCAAACAAACCTTTGGCGTGGTGAATGAGTCCGATCGTATTGTGTTGATGATCGACGAGGCCCACCGCACCCAGGGTTCCGATCTGGGCGACAATATTTTCGAGGCGTTTCCCAATGCTGCCCGTATTGCCTTCACCGGCACCCCCCTGATTACCGAGCGCCATGGCGAGAAAAAAACCTATAAGCGCTTTGGCGATTATATTGATACATACAAGCTGATGGATGCGGTGGAAGACGGCACCACGCTGCAAATTCTGTACGAAGGCCGCACCGCCGATGCTGCCCTGAACGACAAGCACGGCTTTGAAACCCGGTTCGAAAACCTGTTCAAAGAACGCAGCGAGGAAGAGCTGCTGGCCATCAAAAAGAAATACGGTGCCACGGGTGACTTGCTGGAAGCGGAAAAACGCATTGAAGCCATTGCCAGGGATATGGTGCGCCATTATCTGGATCATATCTTTCCCAACGGTTTCAAGGCGCAGGTGGTGTGTCATTCCAAGCTGGCGGCGGTGCGCTATCAAAAGGCGCTGCACCAAGCGCTGAGCGATGAAGTCACACGGTTAAAGGCCGAGGCTAGCCCCAATGCCGATTTGATTCGCAAGATAAGCATGCTGAAAGCGGCGGTGGTGATTTCCAGCGACGGAACCAACGAAGCGGCGTTTATCACCGAATCCCGCAAGCAGGCCCGCGCCTGGAATGCGGTGGAAAACTTTTGCGCACCCTTTGCCTTTGATGATCCCGACAAACCCTATTCTGCCATCGCGTTTCTGGTGGTGTGCGACATGTTGCTGACCGGTTTCGATGCGCCGATCGAACAGGTGATGTATCTGGATAAAAAAATCCGTGAACACACCTTGCTGCAAGCCATCGCACGCACCAACCGGGTAAAAAAAGGCAAGCAACGCGGTTTTGTGGTGGACTATATCGGCCTCACAGACAACCTGACCGAGGCCCTGAGCCTGTACGCCGCCGCTGATGAACAACAGGAGCTGGCGCAGGGACTAAAGAATATCGCCACCGAGGTGCCGGTGCTGGATGAGCGCTACCAGCGTTTATTGCACCTGTTTGCCGAACACAAGGTAGTGAAAGTGCGCGAGTTTGTGGAAGGCAAACTGGCAAATGTGGAAGCCGATGCGGCGGTGGTGCACGAGGCTGTCAACTTGCTCAAGGATGAAAAGATCCGTGCCGATTTTGATGTGTATCTAAAAAAGTTTTTGATGAGCCTGGACATCATCCTGCCCAATCGCGCCGCCCATGCTTACCGGGTACCCGCACGCCGCTTCGGCTATATCCTGCAGGTGGCCAAGGAACGTTACAAGGATCACAGCCTGGATCTGGGCGATGCAGGCCAGAAGGTGCGCGAGCTGATCAATGAGCATCTGATCAGCCTGGGCATCAATCCGAAGGTGCCGCCGGTGGAATTGCTTTCCGCCGACTTCATTCAAAAGCTCAATCAACATGCCGGCGGTAATCCCGAGGCCAAGGCCAGCGAGATGGAACATGCCATTCGCAAACACTGCACTGTGCATCACGACGAAGATCCTGCGTTCTATAAAAGCTTGTCAGAAAAAGTCGAGAATCTAATCGATCAGTATCAGGAACAATGGGATAAGCTGGCCGAAGAGTTAGAAAAATTGCGCAACGAAGCTATTCAAGGACGCCAGAAGGGCGAAGACGGCATGAGCCGTGAAGCAACAACCTTTTACGAACACATTGCCAACGAAGCCTTTGAAGGTGGCTCAGTTCCTAGTGATGCAAAACCAAAGATGAAAGTGTTGATGGAATCCATTGTGGAGACTTTGCAAGACAGTATCGGCAGCATCGATTTCTGGAGCAACAGCGATAAACAGAAACGCACCCGTAGTGCCATTAAAACAGCGCTTACCCTGACGGGTATTGATCAGCTCAAGGACAATCGCGAACGCATCGCCATTGAAGTTATGAAGCTCGCCAAGAATCGACACGAAGAACTTATTAAAGGCACAGCAGGAGGCAAACAAGGATGAATGCCCGCCGCGTAAAGGACATTGAATATCAGCTGCTGCCTGGCAGCCAGCGCGATACTACGGATATCGTGATCGAACGTGATGGGCAAGTAGTAGTACGTCCGCCAGCTAGTTACACCCCCGAGCAAGTGGATGCGGTGGTTGAAAGCAAACGTATGTGGATTTATCGCAATCTAGCGGAATGGCGGGATTTGAATTCCAGCGCAGTGGTTCGGGAGTGGGTCAACGGCGAAACTTTCTTGTACCTGGGCCGTTCCTATCGATTGGCCCTGGTATCTGATCAGTCCTGTAACCTGCAATTGAAAGAAGGCTTCTTTTGCCTACGTCGGCAGACTGTTGAGATAGGCGGGATAGGTGCCGCAAGGGCAGCGTTCGAAGCCTACTATACGGACAAGGGACAAAGCCGCATTGCCGAACGCGTTAAGTATTTTGCACCGAAAGTCGGTGCAACTGTTTCAGCCATCAAAGTTAAAGACATGGGATACCGCTGGGCTAGTAGCGGTCGCAATGGTGTATTGAATTTTCATTGGAAATGCATGATGGCGCCACCCCGGATTATTGATTACATCATTGTTCATGAGCTTTGCCACTTCCATCATCGCAACCATTCCGATGCGTTTTGGAATGAAGTGGATAAGGTGATGCCGGATTGGCGGGAGCGGAAAGAGTGGTTGCGGAAGCGAGGTGCTGGATTGGATATCTGAGTTCGCAAAATCGAAGTGCGCATTGGATCCGATAATTTCAATGCGCCTGTAAAAACAACATACGTAATCGCTTCATCCCATATTTGGAGCCCAAGCACTCTTTAGGGGAAAGCCCCCCTAAATCTACGATATCCTTTCTATTCAGCCACGACTCATAGTGTTCACCTATGAAATGATAGATAACCATCGCCAAATCTAAATCTTGATTAACTATACTGAGAAGATCGTCTTTGAATGGACACTCTTTCCATTCGGCTTTTCCATTTTTAGCGAACTCGTGCCACCACACATCAGCCGTGGAATATTTTCTTTTTGGATTTCGACCATAATTGTCATAGTCATTCTCAAAACCCTGCCCTTCAGGAAGGATGATCGAATCAGGCATATTTAGAATCCCCCGAATACTGCCAAGTTTGCCCCAGTTGAGTTTCTAGCTGATGGCGCCAAAACACCTTTAAAACCAGATTCCTTTGCCAGTCGTCCTATCTCGTGAGTCACGTTATATTGGCCCGGCCCGGTAGCTGTTAGATCTTCCAATGAAACACCCAATGCATCTCTTACCTTAGGATCAGTCAAGTCCAGTACATCATCAATTTCAACATCTTTGTACTTATACTTCCTGTCTGCCGTGTTATATCCAAATTTGTCGTCATAGTGTTTGACTTCAGCAATTGCTGTCTTTTTGGTCGTACCACCATAAACCGCTCCTAGCCCAGGCTCAGAGTAACGATGTGATGCACTCTCGTTCCAAGGCCCAGCTACCCAAGTAGTCGATGTCTGGCCAGGCTTCTCCATTCTGTGAATCCTGCCTTTATAGGTTGTTCTAGGTAAGGTTTTGAATACCTCTTTACACAGTAAGCCTAAAGGATCAATCCAACCCACGGGATTAGATGCGTACTGGTAACAATTGTTTCCGCCCTCCAATCCAATCGGGTCCTGCTGGGTGAACTGCCCTATCCCCGGATCATAATATCTAAACCGGTTGTAATGCAGCCCGGATTCCGCATCGAAGTACTGGCCCTGGAAACGCAGGTTGTTTTCAACCGTCTCCACGTCCTGCTTCAGGACATTACCATACACGCGATAGCGCGCACTCCACACCACGCGGCCTTCCCAGTCGGTCATTTCCTGTGGGGTGCCGAGGTGATCAAGGTGGTAGAAATAAACCTGGTTGCGTTCGACAAACGCCAGTGGTTTGAAGCTGCCGGGTTCGTACAGATAGAGTTTTTGCGCGTGGTTGCGTTGTTCGCACCGCAGCGCGTCGCCGTTCCAGAGGAATTCGGTAGTACCGAACGCATCCTGCTTGCGCACGCGGCGGCCGAGGGGGTCGTAGGTGTAGTCGAAGGTCTGGCCGTCTTTTTCTACCTGCACCAGCTGGTTCTGTTTGTTGTACTGGTAGCGGGTGACAATGGCGCCGTTTTTGCCGCGGCGTTCTTCGATCAGGTTGCCGCGCCCGTCGTAATGAAAGTGGCGGTCACCGTGGAAGCGCAGACGGTTGCCTGCGCCAACGTTGCTGGCCTGCTCGCGGGTCGCTTGCGCACAGCCACTAAGGATGTTGCCCGTCAGATCGAATTCGAACTATTAGCTGGCGTAGCCTTCCGCCGCTTTCAGTCGATCTAAAAGGTCAAACATCATGCAGTTGACGGGTCGAACAAAAATTCTGTTATTTTTCAGTTTTTACAGACCTGGATTTATAAAAATCCGGTCTATTCCTAATATCTTCGACCAACCGAGCCAGCGATGACGAATCATTTTGAATAGATTCAGACTCACTGCATGTCAGTGGTATATTTAATTCGAACAGCCCTACGCTCCCACAAAGCACGGAAAGAAGAAATTCTCCTTCTCTTTCGTACAACGTATAACTCCATGGCTCTTGCTTGACTATATTCATCGCAAATATCGCTCTCGATATATTGGCTTTTATCTATCTTGTTAACGATAGCCTCTGAATAACCTGTGGGGAGATATCCTACTGCTAAACATTTTTCGTTTATCAAACTTTCCTATCATTTCAGACTAAATTATCTTCGTACCGAAAATCTCTTCAGCAAACGCTACAATCAACAATTCAGGAATTACTACGACAGAAAAACAAGGCACTACAGGATCAATCTAGGAAATTTTAAATAGCAAGATTTATCATATTGGTGGCAATAGCGATGAAAGCGTCAACCTGATAAAACTTATCGAAAATCTTTCATAGTAATATTTTGTACTTTTTTTTCTATTTCCAAAACTGTCTCTTTGGTCTCCAATTTTCCATTAATAAAAATAGTGTATGAAATTTTTTCCGAGTCAAATTTCTCAATAATCGTCACAAATTCCTTGATGCCGCTATAGAAATCTTCTGGTTTTATTTCAGCTGTAAACAACGGCTGCGCAATCTCAATAGCTTCTATCAGTTCATGATATGACCGCTTCGCATATTCTCTTATTATCTTGCTCGCTTTTGTTTTTACGCTTTTATCTGAAACAACCAAATCAATTTTCTTGCTTTCTGGCTTCATAGTTCAGTCTTTCAATAGGTGTCCTGTTTTGGAAGGTGTACCATCTATCTTGAGACGAGTAACAGAGTTAACAGCGTCATTTTTCTGCAGTATTGGTTTTTCAATTCTCCACCAAGTGCGCTCTCCATAGTCTCCGTATCGTGTGGCCCCTGTAGAGAATGCATTTAGATCACCTGAAGCTTGCGAGGCGAACTTATTGGATGCCTTGTTCCATAACTTAGCGGCTTTTGCATTGTCGAAGCTTGGGTTCTCAAACAATTTCAGTTCCGCCAGAACTCGACCGCCTTTTGTTTGTTCGAGCGTTGTTTTTCCATTAGCAGCTGCCCATTGTTGCGCAGTTTCCATTTTTCCACCAGACCAGAAAACAGCCCCATCTCTTTGCGTAGAAAAATCTAGCTGACCATCTTTAATCATCTTGTCTAGCTTGAAATAGGCTCTCTCAGGGTCAGTCGAAACAAGATTCCTCAGCTCATCCATTTGAGCCGTTGAAATGCCAAGTTCCTTACACACCAACCCCAACGGATCCACCCACCCCGTCGGATTCGGCGCATACTGATAATTATTGACTCCCCCCAACAACCCCACCGGGTCCTGCTGGGTGAACTGCCCTGTTCCCGGATCATAATACCGGAACCGGTTGTAGTGCAGCCCGGTTTCCGCATCGAAGTACTGGCCCTGGAAGCGCAGGTTGTTTTCAACCGTCTCCACGTCCTGCTTCAGCACATTACCATACACGCGATAACGCGCACTCCACACCACGCGGCCTTCCCAGTCGGTCATTTCCTGCGGTGTGCCGAGGTGATCGAGGTGGTAGAAATACACCTGGTTGCGTTCGACAAACGCCAGCGGTCTGAAGCTGCCGGGTTCGTAAAGATAGAGTTTTTGCGCGTGGTTGCGCTGTTCGCACAGCAGCACGTCGCCGTTCCACAGGAATTCGGTAGTACCGAACGCATCCTGTTTGCGCACGCGACGGCCAAGGGGATCGTAGGCGTAGTCGAAGGTCTGGCCGTCTTTTTCGACCTGCACCAGCTGGTTCTGTTTGTTGTACTGGTAGCGGGTGACAATGGCGCCGTTTTTGCCGCGGCGTTCTTCGATCAGGTTGCCGCGCTCGTCGTAATGAAAGTGGCGGTCGCCGTGGAAGCGCAGACGGTTGCCCGCGCCGACATTGCCTGCACGCTCACCGCTTGCGGAGGTAGTGCCACTCAGGATATTGCCCGCCGGATCGAATTCGAACTGTTCGCTGGCGTAGCCTTCTACCGCCTTTAAACGATCAATCTGATCGTAAACATAACGTGTGGGGCCTTTGCGCAGGTCGTCGATGCCGTGCAGACGGCCAGCGTTGTCGTAGTGGTAGCGGCGATCGATGACGGCGTGCTGGGTGTTGTGGTGTTGCGCCCATTGCCGGGTCAGGCGGCATGGGCAGTAAACGCTGGCAAAAAGACAAGGAAAGTTATTGCCAAGCCTTGGAAGATCTGGGCTTGCTGCGTTGCATGGAAACCATCATAAATACGCCTGTGACCTGGAGCGATATTCTTACTGAGCGTCTTAAAGGTGGCAGAGGTAGCGCCATCAAAGGCCAACGACGTGGTCGCTATCTTGAAGACTTCGTCGAAAACATCATTATTGATGTCTTTGGGGAAAACTCTTATGACGTTCGCTGCCAATTTCTGGGCGCAACATCAACAAGCGTCGAGAAAGCAGACTTCGCAATTCAATCAAAGGATGACCCATCCATCTTGATTGAAGTAAAAGCCTATGGCGCTACTGGCAGCAAACAAACTGACATCTTGGGCGATATCAGTCGGATTGTGAACGAAAAAAGATTCGATACTCACTTTTTGCTGGTTACCGATGGCGTAACCTGGAAAGACCGTCTTAGCGATCTACGAAAACTGGTTGATCTTCAAAACCAAGGCAAGATCACACGGATTTATACCCAGATGATGGCTGACCAACTGCACGAGGATTTGGTTCAGCTAAAGATCGAACATGGTCTTTGATAAACGAGGTCACTATCCATATAGGTATAATAGTTCGTCGATGATGTCTTTGTCTTTATCAGAAATATCTATCGTTCTATGCTCTCTCATGCTTTCTAAAATACCTCGCACCGGCAAACCAGGCCGAGTTTTATCATTTATAACATTAATGAGTTTTGGCAGCTCTGGATCAGCTTGTAGATATTTCTTCGCAAGCGCTATTAGCTCAAGCCTTGCTTTATTTTCATTCATCATATAATTACTTCGCCGGCAGTATATCGACTTTATCTGCAATGATCTCTACAGTTCCCTTGGGCACCAACTGTTGCGCGCCACCCGTACCATATTTTGGATATGCATTTGTGAACGGCTCTAAGTCCGCCCCTTTCCCACCATGACTATACGGCACCGCAACTTTTGGTACACCGTTTTCGTATAGTTGGAGCGTATTAAATTCTATTCGCAACCTTCCATCACTCCAAGCGGGATCAGGATCTGCCGGGGTAACATGCTTTGGCGCTCTTATTTGAAAAGCTTCCGTCACGTTATCCCCTGTATCAAGCTTTTCGAATCCAAAGTATGAAAGACGCGCTTTTCTGGTATCTATTGCTTGTTGAGCGTATTTATCGACTGTTCCATTGGCCTTTTCATAGCCCATGTAACGATAACCGGTAGCAGGTAAAGTAGATTCTGGCCCAGACGGTCCAACATAAAAATCTGTCTTTGTTTTGGAAAGTTTAGCCGCATCTTCCGCTGATAGGCCCTGCGCTCTAAAAGCCTTATACCGATCGTATCGTTCCTTACACACCAACCCCAACGGATCCACCCACCCGGTCGGATTCGGCGCATACCGATAATTGTTGATTCCCCCCAGCAACCCCACCGGATCCTGCTGGGTAAACTGCCCCGTCCCCGGATCATAATACCGGAACCGGTTGTAGTGCAGCCCGGTTTCTGCATCGAAGTACTGGCCCTGGAAGCGCAGGTTGTTTTCAACGGCCTCCACATCCTGCTTCAGCACATTACCATACACGCGATAACGCGCACTCCACACCACGCGGCCTTCCCAGTCGGTCATTTCCTGCGGGGTGCCGAGGTGATCGAGGTGGTAGAAATACACCTGGTTGCGTTCGACAAACGCCAGTGGTCTGAAGCTGCCGGGTTCGTACAAATAGAGTTTTTGCGCGTGGTTGCGCTGTTCGCACAGCAGTACGTCGCCGTTCCAGAGGAATTCGGTAGTACCGAAGGCATCCTGCTTGCGCACGCGGCGGCCGAGGGGATCGTAGGTGTAGTCGAAGGTCTGGCCGTCTTTTTCCACCCGTACCAGCTGGTTCTGTTTGTTGTACTGGTAGCGGGTGACAATGGCGCCGTTTTTGCCGCGGCGTTCTTCGATCAGGTTGCCGCGCTCGTCGTAGTGAAAGTGGCGGTCGCCGTGGAAGCGCAGTCGGTTGCCCGCGCCGACGTTGCTGGCCTGCTCGCGGGGCGCTTGCGCATTGCCACTCAGAATATTGCCCGCCGGATCGAATTCGAACTGTTCGCTGGCGTAGCCTTCTACCGCCTTTAAACGATCAATCTGGTCGTAAATATAACGGGTGGGGCCTTTGCGCAGGTCGTCGATGCCGTGCAGACGGCCCGCATCGTCGTAGTGGTAGCGGCGATCGATGACGGCGTGCTGGGTGTTGTGGTGTTGCGCCCATTGCCGGGTCAGGCGGCCGGCCGGGTCGTAATCGAAACCGCTGAACAGGGTGCCCTGGGTGCGGAAGACTTCCTGCCCCAGGCTGTTGCGTTCCAGCTGGGTGATGCGCTGGCCATTGAGGTCGAGCGCGGTGAACAGGCCCTGGCGGCTGTATTCAAACTCCAGTTGCTGGCCGCCGGGCAGGGTGGTGCCGATGCGGTGGCCGAGGGCGTCGTACTGGTGTTCGATGCGGGCCTGATCCTGGATTTCGGCGCGTAGCTGGCCGCTGGCCGTGTATTCAAAGGCGAGGCTGCGGGCGCGATTGATGGCGCTTTGCAGGCGGCCGTTCCTGTCGTAGGTGAAGACGCTGCTGTCGCCATCGGGACTGATCTTCTGCAGCAGGCGGCCGAGCGGGTCCCGTTCGAAGCGGGTGGTGTTGGCATCCTGTTGTTGCTGGCGGCGGGCACGTTCGTCGGCGTTCGGGGCACCGTCGATGTCGTAATGACCTTCGATATGGGCGATCAGCTGGCCGAGCGGGTTGTACTGATATTGCTGCACGCGGCCGTCGAAGCCGATTTCGGCGATCAGACGTTCGTTGGCGTCGTATCGCAGCTGGTAGTGTTCGCCTTTTTCGTTGATCAGGCCGATCAGGTTGCGTTCGCGATCGTAGCGATAGTGCAGCGTGTTGCCGGCGGCGTCGATGCGACGCACGATCTGGGCGAGGCCGTCGTATTCGAAGCGGGTAGTGCGGCCGAGGGGATCGGTATAGGTGGTGAGCTGGCGATTGGCATTGTAGTGCAGTTGTGCGGCGCTGCCATCATGATAGTGAATCGCCGTGATATCGCCTTTGCGGTTGTAGCGATAGCGGGTGGTGCGGCCGCCCTGTTCCACCGCACTGATGTGGCCGGCGCTGTCGTACTCGTAGCTGACCGGTTCACCCTGTTCGTGCACCTGGCGCAGCAGTTTGCCGTTGGGCGCCCATTGCAGCAGCCGTTTCTGCCCGGTGGGATCGATGATGATTTCCGGCTGGCCGCGATCGTTGTAGAAGTAGCGGGTTTCGTTGCCGTCGGCGTCGATGGTCTTGCTGACGAGTCCCTTGTCGTTGTATTCCCGCGCCCAGGTGTTGCCGAGGGCGTCGCTGTATTCGATCAGGCGGAAGTCGTCGTCATACAGCAGATTGAAGCCGCCACCGGCCGGGTCCAGCTGCGCGGTCAGGTTGCCAATGTCGTCGTAGTAATACTGGTGTTCAAAACCCAGAGCATCGATTTTCTTGCTGAGGCGCCCGGCAGCGTCGTATTCAAAGCGGGTTTCATTGCCGGCAGGATCGATTTCCCGCGTCAGGCGGCCCTGTTCGTTGTAGTGCACTTCGCGCACGCCACCGTTGGAATCGCGGCTGCGGCTGATGCGGTTGGCTGTGTCCCATTCGAAGTGGTAGTCGTAGATCGCACCATCACCGAGATCATCGCCGTACTGGCGCAGACATTTCGCCTGCGGTGTGTACTGATCCCACTCGAAGTAAAAACTGAAACCGGTGCGCAGGGTGCGGCGGGTGATGATGTGATTGTGATAGGCAAAGGTTTCCGCATCGCCGCCGGCATCTTCCACTGCAATCAGATCGCGCTGGTCGTCGTAGTGATAACGCACCAGGGTGTGCGGTTCGGCGTGGTCTGGCAGAAACTGGCGGATGGCGCAGAGCTGGCCGATGTGGTCGATATCCACCTGCAGGTGGTCGCCCCAGCTGGAGGTCATGCGCTGCAGGGCGTTGTGCTGATCGTCGTAGTAAAAATCCCAGCGATTGCCGACGGTGTCGATCAGCGCATGCAGTTTGAGGGTGTTGCGGCCGATGAACAGTTTGTCGGGCTGGCCCGGTTGTTTCAGGTAAAACACCGTGTGCCAGTCGCGGTGCAGGAACAGGCCTTCTGCACTGTTGGTGGTGAACTGGCCGTTCTGCGGCAGCGGGAATTCGATACGGCGGCCTTCGGCGTCTTCATAGATGACCACATCGTTGCCCACCTGCAGGGTTTCGCAGGCGGGGTGGGTCCAGCCGTGGCCCAGGCCGCGATGACGGGCGTTGCTGGTGCGGTAGGTGCGGGTCCAGGGCAGGGGGATCAGGCCGGGGATGACGAAGTCGGTCTGCTGCAGCAGTTCTTCGCCGGTGATCATGCTGATGGGCTCGCCTTCAGTACAGGTCTTCTTGATCGTGTCGCAGCGGGCGCCGTTGCCGTTGGTGCCGGACTGGTCGCTGTCGGCGCCGTGGCCGCTGTTGAGGGGATTGTTGGAGCGGTTGCGGGGTACCTTGCCCTGCACGGTACCCTGGGTCTGGCCGTCGAATTTCAGCTTGGGTTTGATCTTTTTCATGGCCTTGGCAAGGTCGGCCAGCTGACCCATGGCTTTGGTGGCCAGCGCGCCGCCGCGGGCACCGATCTTGGCGGTCACCGCCGCCGCACCGGCCCCCCCGGTGACCGCCCCCAGCAACAGCGCCACCACCAGATCCGAGCCCAGCGATCCGGCCAGCCGGGCCTGTTCCACGCTGGAGTGGGCATCCCAGTAGCGCTGGGGAAATGACTTGAGCACGCTGCGAATCTCGGGATCGGACAGCAGCAGGAACAGGGTTTCGAAGGTTTCCTGAGTGGCAGCAGCGATTTCCTCACCGCGTGCCTTCGCCGCCCGCATCTTCTGTTCCAGCGCATTGATGTCGCCTTCCAGAATGGCCCGCTGCAGATCCAGGTATTCCACCCCCAGCTGCACCAGCATGGGGGCGACCTGCTGGACGAAATCGGCAAACTCGGTGACGCCGTCCCACACGCCCTGACTGAAGGCGCCGGCGTAAACCACACCCTTTTCCACCAGATTCATCTCGGCCAGTACCTGATCCTGGTACACGGCCTGTTGCTGGATACCGGTGACGATGGCGTCGAGGCTCTGGCGGAAGTCCTTGCGCAGCTGATCGGCCTGCTGGCGCGCCTCGGCGTCGCTGTCGGGCTGGAATTCCACTTCCACCGGGCCGGGAATCAGGCCACTGGCCCGCGCCTTGCCGCTGGCATCCGTCGTGCCGCGCACCCGGATCGAGCGATCCCGCACGCAGACGACCTCGAACGGCATGTTGGCCACCGGGGTCTGTTCCAGGTCGTCGTAGTGGTATTCCACATCGACCCATTGATCCGGGGTACGGCATTTGGCGGTGCGGGAGGGGGTGTCGCCCATGGCGGGTATCCTGGCAAATGACTCTACTAGAAAGACACCGCGCCGTTTAAAGAAGGGGAATTTTGGGGTGGGCAGGCCGTGCTATCATCCCGGGCGCCTTTCATAACAACAAGAATGTCAGCAGGTTCCCATGTTCAATGTCACGGTACGCAACAGCAAAGGTGAACTGGTGTCCACCACCTTTATCGAACAGCCGGTGTGTACACTGGGGTCTGCCAGCGATAACCCCGTGGTGCTGACGGGCTGGAAGATCGGCAAGGTGCATGCCGAACTGGAGATGAAGGACGACGGCATCCATATCAGCAACCGCGCCAAACTCGGTTCGGTGCGGGTGAATGACAACAAGGTGGATGCCTACGGTCCGTTGACCCTGGGTGACACCATCAGCATCGGCGACTATCACGTCAAGGTGCAGATCAAGCGCGGCGGCCGCCATCAGGCCGATGCGTCGGCGGATGATATCGAGCAGCTGCAGCAGCGGGTACGGGAAAAGGTGTACTGGGCGGTGGCCAATGCGCTGGCGAACAACACCACCGTGCTGACCGAAGACGAACGCTTCGCTGCCGTGCGTCAGCTGATCAACGCCGCGTTCGACAGTTTCAAGAATTTGCCCGCGGGCATCGACCGTGCCCGCATCAGTCGCGACGTGATGAGTGAATTCATCGGCCTGGGCCCGCTCGACAAATTGCTGGAACTCACCGATGTGAATGAAATCATGGTGAATGCGCCGGATGAAATTTTTTATGAAACCGACGAAGGCAATCTGCGCGCCAGCGAACGGTTTACCAATGCCGATGCGGTGATTCAGGTGATCAAGCGCATCGTGCAGGACTCCGGCCGCCGCATCGACGAACGGTCCCCCATGGTGGACGCCCGCATGAAAGGCGGCTCCCGCATCAATGCCATCATTCCGCCGCTGGCCATCAAGGGCCCGGCGCTGACCATCCGCCGTTACAAGAATGAAAAACTCACGGCGTCGCACCTGATAAATTATCAGACCCTGTCACCGGCGATGGTGAAATTTCTTGATCTGGCGGTGAAGAGCAAACGCAACATCGTGATTTCCGGCGGCACCGGTTCCGGCAAATCCACCCTGCTCAACATCCTGTCGAATTTCATTCCCGCCAATGAACGCATTGTCACCATCGAAGACGCGGCCGAACTGGAATTATCGCAGCCGAATCTGGTGTCGCTGGAAACCCGTCCGGCGGATGTGGATGGTCATGGCGGCATCAGTATCCGCGAACTGGTGAAGAACAGCCTGCGCATGAGTCCCGATCGCATTGTGGTGGGGGAATGTCGCGGCGGTGAAGCGCTGGACATGCTGCAGGCGATGAACACCGGACACGATGGATCGCTCACCACGGTGCACGCCAATTCACCGCGGGATTGCCTGAACCGGCTCGAAGTGCTGGTGCTGATGTCGGGGATGGAATTGCCGGTGGCCGCCATTCGCGCCCAGATCCAGTCCGGTGTGCACCTGATCATCCAGCAGACGCGGTTTCCCTGCGGCAGCCGGCGCATCACCAGTATCAGCGAAGTCTGCGGCATCGAGGCCAACACGATCCAGCTGGGCGAGATTTTCCGTTTCCAGCAGGATGGCTTTGATGCCGATGGCAAGGTCAAGGGTCGCTTCATGGCCACCGGTATCATTCCCGCATTCATGGAAAAACTGCGCGAGCGTGGCACCCGGATTGATTTCTCGATGTTTGAGTGACGCACTGCAATGCCTGATTCCACCACACCCGCCAGCTGGATCGCCCTGGCCAATCCCAAGTCCCCCACCAATGTCGGCATGGTGATGCGCGCTGCCGGCTGCTTTGGCGTGAGCGGCGTGGTGTATTCCGGCGAGCGGTTCCATCATGCCCGCAAGTTCATCACCGATACCAAGGACATGCACGAGCAGATTCCGCTGACCTGGGAACCGGATCTGTTCGCCAGCCTGCCGGCCGGTGCGGTGCCGGTGGCGGTGGAACTGGTGGAAGGGGCGATTGCGCTGCCGGATTACCAGCACCCGGCGCGGGCGTTTTACGTGTTCGGGCCCGAGGACAGTTCGCTGACCCAGGCCCAGGTGGATCAGTGCCGGGACGTAATCTATATCCCCACCCGCGGCTGTCTGAATCTGGCGGCAACGGTGCATGTGGTGCTGTACGACCGCCTGTGCAAGGCCGGTTTCAGCGGTGGCGACGACCTGATCCGCCATAGCCGCGATAACAACAACCGGCTGCGCTGGCGTCGCGACTAGAGTATTTGGCCGGCGATCCCGCTACACTGGGTTTTTTCCATCGTCGCAAGGATTGGTTCATGTCGGATCACACTATTCCATTCGCCGAACACATCGACCGTCGCCGTCTGCTGCAGTGGCTGGCGCTGGGCAGCGCAACCGCGGTTGCCGCCTGTGCCGGCCTGCCCACCCAGCTGATCGCCCCCGAGGTCAGCGTCCGCAACGTGGCCCTGGGCCAGCTGGATCTGTCCGGTCTGGATGTGATGGTGGATCTGCGGGTGAAGAACCCCAACAACATCACCCTGCCGGTGACCGGCATCGAGTACGGCCTGATGCTGCAGAAAATCCGGGTAGCCGAAGGACGTCAGGCCCGCGCCGTGACTCTGCCGGCCCTGGGCGAAACCGACATGCCGCTGGTGGTAACGGTGAACCTGCTGAAAACCGCCACCGGCCTGCTGCCCCTGCTGATGAATCCGGCCAAGGCACCCAAGTCGCTGGCCTATCAGGTGGATGGCAAGGTGAAGCTGGACTGGTGGTACATGCCCGCCATTCCCTTCAACCGTGCCGGTGATGTGCCGCTGCAGTTCGGCTGAGCCGGATCAGACGATCACCAGATAGGGCATGATGCTGCTGGCAAACGCCGACAGGAAGCGGAACACCGGCACCCCCACCACGCTGAGCACGATCAGTACCAGAAACACCTGGGTGCCGTGGCGGGCATTGAAGTAGTCGTAGCGACGCCCCAGGTCCGGCGGCAGCAGCCAGGACATGATGTAGTGGCCATCCAGCGGCCCCAGGGGCAGCAGGTTGAACAGCATCAGCAGCAGATTGATCTGGGCAAGGATGGTCAGGGTCATCACCGCTTCCCTTGTCAGGTCGAGGCCGGTGGAATGGGCCCCCAGCGCCAGCAGGTTCACCGCCACCACCGCAATCAGGAAATTCATGCCCGGACCGGCCGCCGCCACCGCCGCCCGCGCCCAGGGCTGATGCATCTTGCGCGGATTGAACGGCACCGGCCGCGCATAGCCAAAGCCCACCAGCACCACCATCAGCAGGCCCAGGGGATCGATATGGGACGCCGGATTCACCGTGAGTCGCCCTGCCAGCCGGGCGGTGTCGTCCCCCAGCCAGGTGGCGGCGCGGGCGTGGCCATATTCATGCAGGCTGAGGGAGAAGATGATCGCCAGCAGCAGGATGCCGAACACCGCGATCTGGCCATTGAGTAACAGGGTCAGCATGATTCAGGGATTCCGTCAGTTGAGGGACAGGCCGACGCATTCGGCCACTTTGTCGTACGCCAGCTGCAGCCATTCGCTATAGCGGTTGCCCGGGTAGTCCCAGCCCAGTTCGTCCATGGGCTGGCGCAGCAGTGGCGGATCGGTATCGATCTTGTCGATCAGGTTGCCCGGCACCAGCACACCGGTGAGCACGCAGCCGATATTCTGGGCCTGCACCCGCTTTTTCAGTTCCAGCAGGTGTTTCACCCCGGGCTTGGCTTCCGGGTCCAGCAGGATGGCGGCATCGGACTGGATGCCCAGATCTTCTTCCAGATAATGAAACGCATCATGGGCCAGCAGGAAGGGCTTGAAGCCGGACGCAAACCGCGCCCGCTGATCCAGCACCTGACGCTGCAGGGTCGCTTCCAGCTGCTGGCGGTTCTGCTGCAGGGTGGCGGCCCACTCTGGCCGGGCCGCGGCGATCTGCTGTTCCAGGGTGCGCGCCAGCAGGATGGCATTGGGCACGCTCCACCAGATATGGGGGTCGATGCCCGTGTCGCCGTGATCGTGATGACGGTGGCTGTCGTGGCTGTCGCCATGATGGGCGTGCAGCGCCTCCCGCGCCGGCAGTTTCAGCAGGTCGGGCAATTCAGCCCAGGCAACCCGGTTGGGGTTGGCCGCCGACACCTTGCGCAGGTAAGGTTCGCCAGACTCACCCAGCCACACCAGCAGGTTGGCCTGGCGGATGCGGGTCAGATCACTGGGGGACAGGGCATAGTCGTGGGGCGTGGCGCCCGCCGGCAGCAGCGTGTCCACCCGGATCGGCAGATTCCCCGCCAGTTCGGTTACCAGCAGGGTGGCCGGGCGGATGCTGGTAAGTACCCGGTAGGGCGTGGTTTCTGCTGCCCGCAGCGCCGACGGCAACAGCATCGCTGTCATGAGGATCAGAATTAGGGTTCCATACATGAACTGCCGCGCCGCCATACTGGTCTCCGGGTTCCGGCTATTGTGAAAAAGGGGGCAGAAGTTTAGCATGGCCTGCCTTCGAAGGGGTCGCCTATCACCATGACATCAGACACACTGGTTTCACTGCGCGACATCGGCCTGGACTTCAAACAGCGCACGGTGCTCGATCAGATCACACTGGACATTCACCGCCGCGAAATTTTGACCATCATCGGCCCCAATGGTGCCGGCAAATCCTGTCTGTTGAAGATTGTCCTGGGGCTGTATCAGCCCAGCCGGGGCAGTGTGACCCGCACCAACGGCCTGACCATCGGCTACATGCCACAGAAACTCGCCGTCGATCCCAGCCTGCCGCTGACCGTCGACCGCTTTCTGCGCCTGGCCAACGCCGGTGACAGCCAGTCCATCGACCAGGCCCTGCAGCGGGTCGGTGCCCGTTCCCTGCGTCAGGCAGCGGTGCAGCGCCTGTCCGGCGGCGAGTTCCAGCGCGTGCTGCTGGCCCGCGCCCTGCTGCGCAGTCCCGATCTGCTGGTGCTGGATGAACCGGCCCAGGGCGTGGATCTGCAGGGCCAGCAGTCCCTGTACCGGCTGCTGGCGCAGCTGCGGGAAGAACATGGCTTTGCCATCCTGATGGTGTCCCACGATCTGCATTTCGTGATGGCGCAGACCGATCAGGTACTGTGCCTGAACCAGCACGTGTGCTGTTCCGGCACCGCCGAGGCGGTGGTCAATCATCCCGAGTACCTGGCCCTGTTCAGCAGCAGCGAGGTGGAGGATATCGGCGTCTACACCCACCACCACGATCACCATCACGACCTGCACGGCCAGGTGGTGGACGAAGCCCCCCGCTTTACCCGTGTTACCCCTACTGGCGCGCATGTGCATGGGCCCGGCTGCTCCCACGATCACAAGGGGCACCGCCATGATTGAGATCCTGCTGCCGGCCCTGCTGATCGGCCTGCTGCTGGCACTGATTGCCGGCCCCCTGGGCTGCTTCGTGGTGTGGGGCCGGATGGCCTATTTCGGCGACACCCTGGCCCATTCGGCCCTGCTGGGCATCGGCCTGGGTTTTCTGTTCCAGCTCAATCCCACCGTGGGCGTGATTCTGGTGGCCAGCGCCCTGGCCCTGGCGCTCACCGTGCTGCAGGGGCAGCGTTTCATTGCCAACGACACCCTGTTGGGGATCATGGCTCACGGCACCCTGGCGCTGGGTCTGGTGCTGGTGAGCCTGATGAGCCATGTACGGGTGGATCTGCTGGGACTGCTGTTCGGTGATCTGTTGGCGACATCCTTTCAGGACGTGCTGTGGGTGACAGGACTGGCCGCCCTGATCGGTATCGCCCTGCGCTTTATCTGGATTCCCATGCTCAATATCGCGGTGAATCAGGAACTGGCCCAGGCGGAAGGCGTCCGGGTGGGGTGGGTTCGGCTGCTGTTCATGCTGCTGCTGGCCAGTACCGTGGCCATCGGCATGAAAGTGGTGGGCGCCCTGCTGATCACTGCCATGCTGATCATTCCCGCAGCCGCCGCGCGCAAGCTGTCGCACACCCCGGAACAGATGGCACTGATCGCCAGCGTCATCGGCATGGGATCGGTGCTGGCGGGGCTGCTGCTGTCATGGCTGGCGGATACCCCGGCCGGGCCGAGTATCGTGCTGTGTTCCGCGCTGACGTTTGTCGTGGTTTATCTGTTCAGCCCACGCACGCAGGGCTGAGCGGGGGCGCGAGTCTTACAGCGACGAGCGAAACGGCGCAGCACCATAACTGCGGGAAAACGCCACCACCGCATTGCGGCCCGACGACTTGGCCTGATACAGCGCCTGATCGGCCTGTTCCAGCACATCGCGTACCGCGTCTTCGCGATCGTGGGTCACCGTCGCCACCCCCAGACTGGCGGTGACCGTGATCTCGCGGTCGTGACAGGGAATCTTCAGCTGACGGATGCCATCCAGAATATGATTGGCCACCCGCAGCGCACCTTCGATCGGAGTCGACGGCATCAGCACCACAAATTCCTCGCCACCGTAGCGGCACTTGGTATCGGTCTGCCGGAACGCCGTGTGCAGGATCACGTCCGCCACCGCCTTGATGCATTCATCCCCCAGCAAGTGGCCGTAACGATCATTCAGATTCTTGAAATGGTCGATGTCGATCAGGATCACCGACAGGCTGTCGCCACTGCGACTGGTACGCTTGCATTCCAGTGCGAAGGATTCGTTGAAGAAGCGGCGGTTCTTCAGCCCGGTAAGACCATCGGTAGTGGACAGTTCCTGCAGCTGGCGATTGGCCCGTTCCAGTTCCAGCGTACGTTCGCGCACATGCTGTTCCAGGGATTCATTCACCTGGCGCTGCATGCGCTGGTTCTGTTCCTGCAGGATCTTGATGCGATCCGCCAGCGCCAGCGACAGCAGCACCATCTCGAGCGCCGAGCCGAACTGGATCGCGTATTCGGTGATGAAATTCGACGGCAGCAGCGAAAAGGATTTCAGTGCATAGGCGGCCATGCCGGTAAGCAGCAGCAGCCACGACAGGACGAAATAGCGCGCCGGCCGGTAAGACTTGAGCCAGCACACCACCGCTGACACCATCACAAAAATGACGGCAAACAGCGCGCCCAGTGTCGCCACCCGAATGGCGTGCTTGTACGGCACCACAAATGTCATCAGCGACACGCCGGCAAAAAAAACCATGAAACCGATCAGCACCTTGTCCAGCGATGGACTGTTCTGCTTCAGCGCGAGAAACGAGCGCGAAAACAGCGCGATGAAAAACAGCCCGGTACCGATCAGGAACGCGATGCTGTGATTGTTCCACTGCGGGCTTTCCGGCCACAGGTACTGGAACGATAGTCCGTTGAGGGAAAACTGGAACAACCCGTACGAGCCGATATACAGCACGTAAAACAGATAGTTGACGTCGCGGATCACCATGAACAGCAACAGGTTGTACAGCAGCAGCGACAGCAGAATGCCGTAATAGAATCCGAACAGGATCTGCTCGCTGCTGACCCGGGCGGCAAAGGCGTCTTCCGTCCATAGCCGCAACGGCATCTGCACGGCACCGGTGGTCTGCACCCGGATATAGATATCCGCGCTCACACCGGTGGGCAGGTCAAGCGCGAAATTGGTGGTGTGGTGGGCCTTGCTGCGGGCGGCAAACGGAATCGAATCCCCGGCACGCTGATGCACGATACGGCCGTCGTCATAGACCGCATAAAAATCCAGTTGATCGAGAATCGGATAGAGGGATTCCACGATCCATTCATCTTCCGCCGAGCCACGGTTGTCGATGCGCACGTAGAACCAGAAGGCCGATTCGGTAAAACCGAAGTTGTAGGCACCGCTCTGCCCACCCTGGAAGCGGCCATCACGGCGGGCCTGACGGGCACTGTCGATATCCAGCCCGTGATCCGGATCTTCCAGATACAGCAGCGCCAGTGACAGTTCCTGCCGGGATGTGGTGGCTTCGAGCGTTACCAGCGCCTGCTTCGCCTGCGCCGTCAACGGCATGACACCCAGCAACAGCCAAACGATCAGCACTGGCCTGAAGGCAGAGGTGAGCAAGCTCAATGACTTAAGGGCACCGCTGACAATGCTCGACATGATCCGGCACGCCGCTTGTTGACACCAGAAAGACAGAATAGCCGCCGACAAGGCAACGGCTGTTTTGTCTCAGTATAGTGCAGGACGCGCCAACGCCAACTTTCGGACGCATTTTTGCGTGTTGGCCGACAATGAATGAACAGTGGTCACTGCAGGATGCGCACGATGCCTGCTTCGCCGTCATCGTCCGGTGGTGACGGCGGATCATTGTCCTTCGGGCGCACGCTCCTGTATCCGCAGGCATTGCACTGGGCGATATCGTCGCCATCCTGATGATAAACGTAGATCTTGTCTTCCAGGCCGCATTGGGGGCACTTGGCTCCCGCGATAAACTGCTTTTTCATGCCGCCAGTCCCGCGTGGCGCAGCAGGGCATCGACTTTCGGTTCGCGGCCACGGAATTTGCGGAACAGATCCATGGGTTCTTCCTCGCCACCTTTTTCCAGAATGTTTTCGCGGAAGGAGCGGCCGGTATCACCGTTGAAAATGCCTTCTTCCTCGAAGCGGGAAAACGCATCAGCGGACAGTACTTCGGCCCACTTGTAGCTGTAATACCCCGCCGCATAACCACCGGCAAATATATGACTGAAGCTGCATTCAAACCGGTTGAAGGCCGGCGGCTGGATCACCGCCACTTCCTTGCGTACCGCCTCCAGCACGCCATGAATATCCAGGCCGGGCTGATAGTCGCGGTGAATGAGGAAATCGAAAATGGAAAATTCCAGCTGGCGCACCATCATCATCGCCGACTGGAAATTCTTCGCCGCCAGCATTTTGTCGAGCATCGCCTGCGGCAGCGGCTCACCGGTTTGGTAGTGGCCGGTGATCAGCGGAATCGCATCCTTTTCCCAGCACCAGTTTTCCAGAAACTGACTGGGCAATTCCACTGCGTCCCAGGCCACACCATTGATGCCGGACACCGGGCCCTCTTCCACCTTGGTCAGCATGTGGTGCAGGCCGTGGCCGAACTCATGGAACAGGGTGGTGACTTCGTTGTGGGTCAGCAGCGCCGGCTTGTCGCCCACCGGGCCGTTGAAATTGCAGGTCAGATAGGCCACCGGCAATTGCAGTTCGCCATTCACGGTACGCCGCCGCACCCGGCACTCGTCCATCCACGCACCGCCGCGCTTGTTGGCACGGGCAAACAGATCGAAATAGAACCCGGCAATTTCTTCGCCGGCTTCGAACACCCGATAAAAACGCACATCCGGATGATAACGGTCGACACTGTCGTCCAGTTCGAACGTCACATCAAACAGCCGGCGGGCAATTTCGAACAGGCCATCGAGGACTTTTTCCAGCGGAAACCAGGGCCGCAGTTCTTCCTGGGAAATCGCAAAGCGCTGCTGGCGCAGTTTTTCGCTGTAATAGGACACGTCCCAGGCCTGCAGATCGTCGGCATTGCAATAGTCCACGGCGAATTCGTGCAGCTCGCGGTATTCCTGTCGCGCCACCGGCAAGGCTTTCTTCGCCAGATCGTAGAGGAATTCCAGCACCTGCTCGGTGGACTCGGTCATCTTGGTGGCGATGGAGCGTTCGGCATAATTGCGGAAGCCCAGCAGCTGTGCCAGTTCATGCCGCAGCGCGAGAATTTCATTCATCAGCGGATTGTTGTCGTACTGGCCCGCGAACGGCCCCTGATCCGACGCCTTGGTGTTGTACGCGGTATAGAATTCCTGGCGCAGATCACGGTTGTCACAGTAGGTCATCACCGCGATGTACACCGGAATATCCAGGGTCAGCAGCCAGCCATCCTTGCCGGCTTTCTGCGCGGCAATCTGGGCAGCATGTTTCTGGGTATCGGGCAGGCCGCTCAACAGGCTTTCATCAGTGATGTGCTTGCTGAACGCATTGGTGCAGTCGAGCACGTTTTCAGAATATTTGCTGGTGAGTTCGGACAGCCGCTTGCTGATCTCGCCGTAGCGTTTCTGCTGTTCCGGCGGCAGATCGATGCCCGACAGATGGAAATCCCGCAGCGCATTGTCGACCACTTTCTTCTGCGCTGCAGTGAGCTGGTTGTAGCCCTGTTCTTTCAGTTGCGCATAGGCCTGGTAAAGCCCTTTGTGCTGACCCAGCTCGGTACCGTATTCCGACAGCTTGGGCAGGCAGGCGTTATAGGCATTGCGCAGGGCGTCGCTGTTCAGCACGCCATTCAGATGGCCCACCGGCGACCAGGCATTGCTGAGGCGGTCATTCAATTCTTCGAATGGCAGCAGGAAATTGTCCACGGTCACATCGTGTTGCTGCACGTGAGCCACGATATCGGCGATACGGGCACGGTTTTCGCTCAGCAGGGTATCCAGCGCAGGCACCACCTGGTCCGGCCGGATCTGGCTGAAGGGGGGCAAACGATGGGATTCGAGCAGGGGATTGGTCATGATGACGGGAGTCCTTGGCAATCAGGTTCCTGTTAGTGTAACCAGCCGCTTCACCTTCACCAAATCCGAAGGGAGCGGGGCAGTACATCACCACCCCGCCACAGTGCGGTCAGCGACCCGGCCGCTGCGGGCGCTGGGCCTCCCGCTCTGCCACCTGCTTGCGTTGTTCCTCGGTCAGCAGCTGATACATCTTGTGCTTGGCCTCGGCCATCTTCAGGCGGTGCTCGGCGGTGAGTTTGGTTTCCTGGTCGACCAGCTTTTTCATTTTGCCGCTGTCGTAACTGGCGGATTGCACCAGTTCGCGCTGCTGTTCACGCAGCTTGCGGATTTCCTTGTGGTATTCGCGCTTGGCCGGCGCCAGGGCGTGCTGGATCTCGAACAGCTTGTCTTCCTGGGCTTCGGTCAGATCCAGCCCCTTGAGGAAGCCAGCGCCACGATCGTGGCCGTAACCGCCTTTGTGGCCTTTCATGCCGCCCATGCCGTGGTGACCCATCTGGGCCATCGGGCAGTGTTTGCCGCCCATGCCCATGCCACGCTCAAAGCCGGGTTCGGCCTGCACGGCCGGCGCCGCGATCAGGGTAAGTCCACCGGCCATCAGCAGGGCTGTTGCGATACGGGATGTCTTTTTCATGGCGTTTCTCCTGAAACAGGTAAAGGGTTTGAACGGATCCGGTCGGGTTGGTTCCCGTGGATGCCATGGTGCCCAGTATGAAACGGCAATGTGCAGGGATATTGGGGAATTGTGGAAGGATTGAGGAAGCGGAAATCGGGCGGGGCCAGAAAAGAAAAAGCCCCGGCCTGTTGGGAGCAAACCGGGGCGCCTTTTATGCAAAGGGCATATCAACACAGTCATTACGCGGATCAGGATAACCTCGGACAGAAACCCTGACCATGCGACATGATGTCGCACATTCACTCAGACATCAGAGGGCGGCACGAAGTTCCGACAGTACCGGGCCGGTCGCCGGCATGACCCCGCGCCACAGACGGAACGACTCCGCCGCCTGCTCCACCAGCATGCCCAGACCGTCATAGGCTTTGGCGGCGCCCTGTTCCAGCGCCCAGGCCATGAACACCGTGGGTTCCTTGCCGTACATCATGTCGTAGACACAGGTATGCTGATCCACCACGCCGGCAGGCAGTTCCGGCAGATCGCCAGCCAGACTGGCAGAGGTGCCGTTGATGATCCAGTGGAACGGGCCTTCCAGCCGGGACAGCGCCACCGCTTCCACCCGCCCCAGATCCTGGAATTCCTCCGCCAGCTGGCGGGCCTTGTCGAAGGTCCGGTTGGCAATCACCACCAGCGCCGGCTTTTCGTTGAGAATGGGCGCCAGCACACCCCGCACTGCACCGCCAGCCCCCAGGATCAACACCCGCTTGCCGGTCAGCCGGCCATCATGATTGTGGGTGATGTCCCGCACCAGACCCACGCCATCCGTGTTGTCACCGAACAGTGAGCCATCACTTCGCACGACGATGGTGTTCACCGCGCCGGCCCGTTCCGCCCGCTCGCTGCGCTTGTTCACCAGGTCGAAGGCTTCCAGCTTGAAGGGCACGGTCACGTTGAGCCCCTTGCCGCCGTCGGCGCGGAACTTGTCCACCGCCTCGCGGAAACCGTCTTCCGGCACCAGGATGGCGGTGTAGGTCATGTCCTGATCCGTCTGCAGGGCGAACGCCTTGTGGATCTGGGGCGATTTGGAATGCTTGATGGGGTTGCCCATCACGGCGTAGCGGTCAATGCTCATGTGCTGCTCGTCAGTGAATACTTGCTTACTGGCCAGATAACCAATCACGTGCGCCGAGGAAATCGGTGTGGAGTTTGGCTTCGGCGCTGCCCGGCTCCGGATGCCAGTTGTATTTCCAGCTCACCAGAGCCGGCAAGGACATCAGGATGGATTCGGTGCGGCCGCCGGTCTGCAGGCCGAACAGGGTGCCGCGATCGTACACCAGGTTGAATTCCACATAGCGGCCCCGGCGATAGAGCTGGAAGTCGCGCTGCTGTTCGGTATAGGGCAGATCCTTGCGCCGCTGCACGACAGGGCGGTAGGCGCGGATGTAGGCATCGCCGACGCTGCGCATGAAGGCGAAGCACTTCTCGTATTCCCAGTGGTTCAGGTCATCGAAGAACAACCCGCCCACACCACGGGTTTCATTACGGTGCTTGAGGAAGAAATACTCGTCGCACCACTGCTTGTAGCGGGGATAGACATCGGCACCGAAGGGATCGCAGGCGTCCTTGGCAGTCTGGTGCCAGTGCACGCAGTCTTCCTGGTTGCCGTAGTAGGGGGTCAGGTCGAAACCGCCGCCGAACCACCAGACCGGATCGGCGCCGTCTTTCTCGGCAATGAAGAAGCGCACGTTGGCGTGGGAGGTGGGCACCATGGGATTGCGCGGGTGAATCACCAGGGACACCCCCATGGCCTGGAAGGAGCGGCCTTCCAGTTCCGGCCGGTGCGCGGTGGCGGACTTGGGCAGCCCCTCACCGTACACGTGGGAAAAGTTCACCCCGGCCTTTTCAAACACTTCACCGCCTTCCAGCACCCGGGAGCGGCCACCACCACCGGCCTCGCGGGTCCAGCTGTCTTCCAGAAAGCGCTGGCCGCCGCGTTCTTCCGCCTCCAGCTGACGGCAGATGTCGTCCTGCAGGGCCAGCAGGTAGGTTTTGACCGCGTTCAGATCGATGTTGTGCATGGGTGTCTCCCTTAGCCGGCGCGAATGATACGCCCGGTTTGTAAATCCCGTATTTCAGATGGCTTCTTGCGCTGCTGGGTCTGGCCCGGCACCACGTAATCCACCGTCAGTAACCGGTTGCGGCGCATCGCCCACTCGGAGCGCAGGGCCGGTTCACCGGAGCGGTTGGCACTGGTTGATATGATCGGCCCACCCCACAGGCGACACAGGTCCTGCACGACAGGGTGAGCACTTACTCGCACCGCAATGGTGTCGAACCGGCCTTTCACCCCCTGGGGAATCCAGTGATTGGGGTCGGGCATCAGCCAGGTTACCGGGCCGGGCCAGGTACCCTCCAGCTGACGCCGCTGCTCCGGGGACAGCCCCACCAGCAGCGGTGCAATCTGCTGCAGATCCGCCGCGACCAGGATCAGGCCCTTGTGGGCAGGGCGGTGTTTCAGTGCCAGCAGTTTTTCCACCGCCGCCGGATTGAACGGATCAGCGCCCAGGCCCCACACTGCTTCGGTGGGATAGGCGATTACGCCGCCCTTGGCGAGGGCGTGGGCGATGCCGAGGCGATGTCGTAGCGACAGCATGGGATCAGCCCTTGGCCGCCAGGCGGGCCTGCAGGGCGGCATCCTTTTCCTGCACGTTTTTCACGCCAGCGGCGCGGTCATCCTTGAGTTTTTGGGCCAGGGCAGCATCCGTCAGCGCCAGCATCTGGATCGCCAGATACGCCGCATTCCTGGCTCCGGCCTTGCCAATGCTCATGGTGGCAACCGGCACCCCGCCGGGCATCTGCAAGGTGGACAGCAGGGCATCCAGGCCATCCAGTGCCGCCTCGAGGGGAACACCGATCACCGGCCTGATCGTGTTAGCTGCCACCAAACCGGCCAGATGGGCCGCCAGACCCGCGGCACAGATAAACGCCGCGCAGCCCCGCTTATCCGCATCGCGCACATAACCCTGGGCCAGGTCCGGCGCCCGGTGTACCGATGCCACTTTCACTTCCAGGGTAATGCCGAACTTTTTCAGGGTATCAATGGCCGGCTCGACCTGGGGATAGTCGGCGTCGGAACCTATCAGGATGGCGACAAAAGGCTGGCTCATGGCGTGATACCTGTCATCTGTGAAGCGGGACGCGCTGCGGCAGGAAAATCGAGGCGGGCAAGGTACCCCAGCCGCTGCAGGGTTGCAAGGGGAGCGGGCGGCTGCGCCAGGGTCTGCTAGGCTGGAAACCAGGGTCAGGCGCGCAGATTGCCGCCGGCCATCTGCCACCGTTCGTGATGGATTCACCAAGGAGTATTCCCGATGACATTCCGCCTGCACCGCCCCTTGTTCGCCAGCGCCCTGGGCGCATGCCTGATGCTGCTGCCCGCCCTGGCTAACGCCGGCAATCTGGGCATTGCCGCCAAGGCCAGCACCCTGGGCCTGGGTCTGGAAGCCGATTACATCATCAGCGACACCCTCAGCGTGCGGGTGCAGGTAAACCAGTACGACTACGACGACACCTTCGACGAGGACGACATCGAGTATGAAGGTTCGCTGGAACTGTCCAGCGTCGGCGCCCTGATCGACTGGCATCCGTTCGGCGGCGGCTTCCGCATCAGCGCCGGTGGCTTCAACGTGGACAATGAAATCAGCGGCGTCGGCAGCGGCGTCGGTACCTATCAGATCGGTGACGAAGAATACACCGTCGATGTGGGCGACACCCTGCAGGTGACCTCGACCATGACCCTGGGCGACGGCTTCAAACCCTACCTGGGCATCGGCTGGGGCCACTCACCGGCCAACACCGGCGGCCTGTTGCTGTCGTTCGATGTGGGCATTCTGTTCCAGGGCTCCCCCGAGGTGGATCTGGATGCCCGCGGTACGGCAGAAGATCCGTTCGGCAATCCGGTAGACTTTTCCACTGATCCCACCGTGCAGGCCGAAGTGCGCAAGGAAGAACAGAACCTGGAAGACGATCTGAAGGAGTTTGATCTTTACCCGGTGGTGTCATTCGGCATTGGCTGGCGGTTCTAGACCCGGCAATACCCACCCTGCTGCTGCCGGATCATCCCATCCAGTTCCAGCAGCACCAGGGTGGAATTCACCTCGGCCGCCGGCAGCCCGGTCAACTGGATCAGCTGGTCGGCGGAGCAGGGTTCGTACTCGATGGCCTGCAGCAGGCGCTGTTCCGGGGAATCCGCCGGATAGTCCACCAGCGGCAACGGCTCCGGGAACAGACTCGGCTGCTGCAGATAACCCAACAGGGGCCGCAGCTCTTCCACCACCTGATCCGCCGTTTCCACCAGCCTGGCACCGTTGCGGATCAGGGCGTGACAGCCTTTCACCAGCGGATTGTGGATGGAGCCGGGAATCGCAAACACCTCGCGGCCCTGATCAGCCGCCACATTGGCCGTGATCAGTGAACCACTCTTCAGTGCCGCCTCGACCACCAGCACCCCCAGACTGAGCCCACTGATGATGCGGTTGCGGCGGGGAAAGAATTCCGGCCGCGGCTGCACCCCAATGGGGAACTCCGACACCAGCGCACCCTGTTCCATCACCTGTTCCCCGAGCCCACGGTTGCGTACCGGGAATACCGAATCAAGGCCATGGGCCAGTACGGCAATGGTGCGGCCGGTCTCCAGGGCACCGCTGTGGGCAGCCGCATCGATACCCAGGGCCAGGCCGCTGGTGGTCACAAAGCCATGGCGGGAAAAATGCGCGGCAAACTGCTGTGCCAGTTCCTTGCCCTGACGGCTGCAATGGCGGCTGCCGACGATGGCAATCTGGGGCAGATCCAGCACCTCGACCTGACCCCGCACGAACAGCAGCGGTGGCGCGCCGCGAATCTGCCGCAGTAACGCCGGATAGCCCGGATGCTGCCAGGTCAGAATATGATGGTGGGGCGCCTGCTGCAGCCAGTCCAGATCCCGCTGCACCCCCGCCTGCAACTCACCGGGCTGACCGGCCGCAAAGGCACTGATCTGGCGGATCTGTTCGGCGTCGAAGCCCCAGTCTGCCAGTTGCGCAGACGACCGGGTAAACAGCGAACCGATATCACCAAACTGATCGAGCACCGCCTCAAACTGGGCGGGGCCGGCACCGGGCAGCCGCCACAGGGCCAGCCAGGCGGAAAGTTCTTGCACGTCCATGACAGAAAACCAAAAGGGATTTTCAGACAGACAGCCGCCAGGCAAACAAGCGCGGAATATCAGGCGCTTGGGGTAAGGCATACAAACAAAAACGGCCAGCAAGGCTGGCCGTCAGGAGGAAACACTATTGCCATCAGGACGGATTCTTCACCACATCCAACACCTGCAGCGGCGCTTCTGCCCGCAGGACCAGACCGTAGCTGACCTTTTCGAAGGTGCGGAACACCATCAGGATGCCACGCCGCTCATCCGGCAGTTTGACCAGTTCCTTGGTGACGCGATCGCGCACCACTTCACCCTTGGTATGCACCGCCAGCACGTCACCGATGCTGATACCGTCACGATCACCCAGATTCAGCACCACCACGTCATACTGGCTGACGTTACGCACGCCGCTGAACACATGAATGATCTGACCATTCACATCGCCATCCGGGGACTTCGGATAGAACACGGAATCCACCTTGCGTTCTTCGGTGGGAAGCAGGCGATCACCCGGGCGCATGTCTTCGCGGGAAGACGTCACCTTGAAGCGGGCCACATCGCTTTCAACGCTTTCGAAACGTGCCATGCCCAGATCCAGCGCGGCGATACCGAGGACCTCCTTGGATTGCGGATCGATATAGGCGGGGCCTTTGCGGTAAACGCCGTAAGCTTGGTGCGGTTCGGACCAGTCACCACGACCGTAAATGTAATCACCCAACCCCATCACGATATGATTTTCGTCACCGGCCAGGATATAGGGGGACGCCTGGATTTCGTCTTCGGTCAGCACCCGGTTGTTTACCAGGAAGCTCTGGATATGCTCCAGCGGAATCGCCGGAATCACCGAATCCAGCTGCTCGACCCGCACCTGCGGGGTCAGCTTGATGGTGTCGCCTTTCTTGTAGGTGATGGTGCGGGGGCCACGCTCAACGGTGAGTGCGGGCTTGCCGTCGATATACACCAGCTTGATCAGGTCACCGGGATAGATCAGGTGAGGGTTGGCGATCTGGGGATTCACCTGCCACAGTTCCGGCCACAGCCAGGGATCGCTCAGGAAGGCGTTGGAAATATCCCACAGGGTATCTCCCTGCTTCACCGGGTAAACGTCAGGATGGCCCGGTTTCAGTTCCACGGCCGAGGCCTGGACCGCTACACCGATCAGACAGCCACCTACCAGCCTGAGAAATGATTTCATCATGGTGAGAATCCCTTTATCATTATCAATGCCTGTGTTCAGGCAGCTATTACGCATACGGGAACGGGTTTTCAGGGCCATTACTGACGCTGTCATCTACAGTGTAGCTGCAGTTTGGCAACCGTGGTCTTTAACTATAGACCGTTTCGAGTGTAGCAGAGGAATCGGCTGCAAACCCTGTATGATCATAATCTTAGCAATACCTTCTATAGTTATACTAGAAAAGCGGCATTCTCAAGATGGCATTACTGGATATTCTCGAATTTCCTGACCCTCGTCTGCGTACAAAGGCCAAGCCGGTCACAAATGTTGACGACAAAATACGCAAACTGACGGATGACATGCTGGAGACCATGTATGCCGCACCGGGCATCGGTCTGGCGGCCACCCAGGTCAATGTGCACCAGCGCATCGTGGTGATCGACGTGTCGGAAGACAAGAACGAACCCCTGGTGCTGATCAATCCGGAATTCGAGGTGGTCGAAGGCGAGCAGCAGTACGACGAAGGCTGCCTGTCGGTGCCGGGTTTCTATGAAACGGTCACCCGGGCGGAAAAGATCCGGGTGAAAGCCCTCAATCGCAAGGGTGAGCCGTTCGAACTGATCGCCGACGGTCTGCTGTCGGTGTGTATCCAGCACGAGCTGGATCATCTGGATGGCAAGCTGTTCGTGGATCACATCTCGAAACTCAAGCGCGACCGCATTCGCAAGAAGCTGGAAAAAGAGCACAAGGACAAGGAAAAAGTCCGCGCCCGCTGATTCCGCCCCCCGGCGGCCACCCCGTGCTGGCCGCCCGCCCAGGAGACCCATCCCGTGACAACGCCCCTCCCTGTGAGAACCCCTCTCAAGGTCATCTTTGCCGGCACCCCGGAATTTGCCGCCAGCGTGCTGCAGGCTTTGCTGGAATCCGATCATCAGGTAATCGCCTGCTATACCCAGCCCGACCGCCCGGCCGGCCGTGGCCGCAAGCTGACCCCCAGCCCGGTGAAAGAACTGGCCCTGCAGCATGACATTCCCGTGTTTCAGCCGCTGAATTTCAAACAGGCGGAGGATATCGTCACCCTGCAGGCGCTGCAGGCCGACATCATGGTGGTGGTGGCCTATGGCCTGATCCTGCCCCAGGCGGTGCTGGATGCACCACGGCTGGGCTGCGTCAATGTCCATGCCTCGATCCTGCCGCGCTGGCGGGGCGCCGCGCCGATCCAGCGGGCCATCGCTGCAGGCGACAGCGAGTCCGGTGTCACCATCATGCAGATGGACAAGGGGCTGGATACCGGCGCGATGCTGCTGAAAGTATTTACCCCGATCAGCCTCGACGATACCGGCGGCAGCCTGCATGACCGGCTGGCACAGCTCGGCGCCCCGGCACTGGTGGACACCCTGGCCCTGCTGGCGGACGGCAAGGCGACCCCCGAGGCGCAGGATCACGCCCTGGCGACCTACGCCCACAAGCTGACGAAGGAAGAGGCGAAACTGGACTGGAGCCGCTCCGCCGGCGACCTGCACAATCTGATCCGCGCCTTCAATCCCTGGCCGGTATGCCACACCACCCTGGACGGGGAAACCATCCGGGTGTGGAAGGCCGAACGCCAGACCGGCAATACCCAGGCGGCGCCCGGCACTCTGCTGGATGTCGGCAAAGACGGTATTACCGTGGCCACCGGCGACGGCCTGCTGCGACTGACCGAGCTGCAGCTGCCCGGGGGCAAGTGTCTGCCCGTTGCCGCCCTGCTGAATTCCCGCGCGGACTGGCTGACCGCCGGCAAGCAATTTCTCTGAGCGGGCCTGACGGATGACTGCACCCCGCAAGAATGCCCGCGCCATCGCCGCCCAGATCCTGGCCCAGGTGTTGCCGCTGGATCGCAAGAATGCCCACCCCAAATCCCTGTCGGAACTGCTGCCGCAACTGAGCGAGGCGGACAAGGATCAGGGCCTGGTTCAGGAATTGTGTTTTGGCGTGTGCCGCTGGTTCACCAGGCTCGATAAACTGGCGGCACCGCTGATCCGCCAGCCGTTCAAGGATCGCGACGCCGATCTGCACGCCCTGCTGCTGATCGGCCTGTATCAGATGCTGTACCTGCGCATTCCCGATCACGCCGCCATCGCCGAAACCGTGGAAGCCGCCCGCCAGCTGAAGAAGGAATGGGCGGTGAAAGTCATCAACGGCATGCTGCGCACCGCCCAGCGGGAAAAGCCCAATCTGGAGCAGCAGCTGCCGGATTCACCGGCGATCCAGACCGCCCACCCGCAGTGGCTGATCGATGCCCTGGCGGCAGCCTGGCCGGCGCAGGTCAACGGCGTGCTCAAGGCCAACAACGACGCCGGGCCACTGTGTCTGCGGGTGAACCGGCTGCGCTGCGATCGTGATAGCTACCTGCGCTTGCTGAAAGACGCAGGGATCGAGGCACGGGCCGGGAGCCTGTGCAGCAGCGCCGTGTATCTGGAACAGGCGGTGAACGTGCAGCTGCTGCCGCACTTCGCCGAAGGCTGGGTATCAGTGCAGGATGAAGCGGCCCAGCTCAGCGCGTTTCTGCTGGACCCACAGCCCGGCGAGCGGATTCTGGATGCCTGCGCTGCCCCCGGCGGCAAGACTTGCCATCTGCGGGAACAGCAACCGGCCATCGCCGAACTGCTGGCACTGGATGCCGACGCCAAGCGCCTGCAGCGGGTGGAACAGAATCTGGCCCGCCTGCAGCTGGACGCCACGGTGGTGCACGCGACCCTGGAAGATTACGCCAGCCATCATCATGGTGAGCAGTTCGACCGCATCCTGCTGGATGCACCCTGTTCTGCCACCGGGGTGATCCGCCGTCACCCGGACATCAAGTGGCTGCGCAAACGCAGCGACATTGGCAAGCTCGCCGCCACCCAGCTACGGCTGCTGGAAATGGCCTTCGGCCTGCTCAAGCCCGGCGGTACCCTGCTGTACGCCACCTGCTCAGTGTTGCCGCAGGAAAACAGCCGGGTGGTGCACGCGTTTCTGAAGCAGCAGAAGCACGCAGTGGAAGACGTGATCGTCGCGCCCTGGGGCGAAGCCGCCGACTGCGGGCGCCAACTGTTCCCCCAGAGCAACGGCCACGACGGCTTCTATTACGCCCGGATCAAGCGGGTTTCCCAATGACCTTTCGCGGGGGTGTGTTAGCATTTCCCGCATCTGTTTCCTGCCTACGCGGTCGCCTATGAAAATCATCATTCTCGGCGCAGGTCAGGTCGGTGGCACCCTGGCCGCCAACCTCGCCAGCGAGCACAACGACATTACGGTGGTGGACACCGATACCGAACGCCTCAACGAGCTGCAGGACCGCTTCGATATCCGGACCGTACAGGGCATGGCGTCCCACCCCAGTGTGCTGCGCCAGGCCGGTTGCGACGATGCCGACATGCTGATCGCCGTCACCAACAGCGACGAGATCAACATGGTGGCCTGTCAGGTCGCCTATTCACTGCACCGCACGCCCACCAAGATTGCACGGGTGCGTTCTGCCCAGTACCTGACCAAGGGCGGCCTGTTCGGCAACGATGCGTTTCCGATTGACGTGATCATTTCGCCGGAACAGGTGGTGACTCAATACATCACCCGC
This sequence comes from Gammaproteobacteria bacterium, assembly GCA_041395845.1. Classification (GTDB taxonomy): domain Bacteria; phylum Pseudomonadota; class Gammaproteobacteria; order Pseudomonadales; family Ketobacteraceae; genus Ch67. The sequence goes on along the minus strand of JAWKZS010000006.1, from coordinate 166,090 downwards.
CTGATCGAAAATCCCGGTGCGCTGCAGGTACTGGATTTCGCCGAAGGTCTGGCCCAGCTGGTGGCGGTGCGGGCGTATTTCAACGGCCCGCTGGTGGGACGCGAACTGCGCTATCTGCGCCAGCACATGCCGGCAGTGGACACCCGGGTGGCGGCGATTTTCCGGCGTGATCGCCCGATCATTCCCGAAGGCACCACGGTGATCGAAGCGGATGACGAAGTGTTCTTTATCGCCGCGAAAAATCATATCCGCGCCGTGATGAGTGAATTGCGTGGCCTCGAACACAACTACAAGAAAATCATCATCGCCGGCGGCGGCAACATCGGCGAGCGCCTGTGCGATGCGCTGGAAAATCGCTATCAGGTCAAGATCATCGAGCGCAATCCGGGCCGCTGCGCCTTTCTGGCGGAAAAGCTCAACAAGACCATCGTGATTCGCGGCAATGCATCCGATCAGGATCTGCTGCTGGAAGAAAATATCGAGGACACCGATATCTTCCTGGCGGTGACCAACGATGACGAAGCCAACATCATGTCGTCGATGCTGGCCAAGCGTCTGGGCGCCCGCAAGGTGATGACCCTCATCAACAACCCGGCCTATGTGGATCTGGTGCAGGGCGGTGATATCGACATCGCGATTTCGCCCCAGCAGGCCACCATCGGCAGTCTGCTCACCCACGTGCGCCGCGGTGACGTGGTGAACGTGCACAGCCTGCGCCGGGGTGCGGCCGAAGCCATCGAGGCGATAGCCCATGGTGATGAAAAAACCTCGAAAGTGGTGGGCAAGCAGATCGGTGATATCGATCTGCCGGAAGGCACCACCATCGGCGCCATCGTCCGTGGCAAGGAAGTGCTGATCGCCCACGACAATATCGTGGTGCAGTCCGACGATCACCTGATCCTGTTCCTGATCGACAAACGCCGCATCCCCGATGTCGAGCGTCTGTTCCAGGTCGGCATTACCTTCTTCTGACGGAAGCCCTGCATGCATCCGGCCGTCATCCTGCGCATTCTTGGCATTCTGCTGATGCTGTACAGCGCCACCCTGCTGGTACCGGCGCTGGTGGCATTGCTGTACAGCGAAGCGGAACTGGGCCGGTTTCTGTATTCGTTTCTGATGACGCTGGTGAGTGGCCTGCTGTGCTGGCTGCCGGTGCAGAACCGACGGCAGGAATTGCGGGTGCGGGACGGCTTCGTGCTTGTGCTGCTGTTCTGGACCGTACTCAGTGCTTACGGCGCGCTGCCGTATCTGCTCACCGACCAGCAACCGCTGTCGATCACCGATGCGGTGTTTGAATCGGTGTCCGGCCTCACCACCACCGGCGCCACTATCCTTACCCAGCTCGATATCCTGCCCAAGTCGCTGCTGTATTACCGTCAGCAGCAACAGTGGCTGGGGGGCATGGGCATCATCGTGCTGGCGGTGGCGATCCTGCCGATGCTGGGGGTGGGGGGCATGCAGCTGTACCGTGCCGAAGCGCCGGGCCCGGTGAAAGACAGCAAACTCACGCCACGGGTGACCGAAACCGCCCGCGCCCTGTGGCTGATCTATGTGAATCTGACGGCGCTGTGCGCGCTGGCCTACTGGCTGGGTGGCATGAGTCTGTTTGATGCCATCTGCCACGCCTATTCCACCCTGTCCATCGGCGGCTTTTCCACCCACACCGCCAACTTCGCCTATTTCGACAGCGCCAAGCTGGAAGCGGTGGCGATCATTTTCATGTTGCTGGGCGGCATGAATTTCAGCCTGCATTTTCTGGCCTGGCGGCGGCGCAGCCTGAATGTGTACCGGCAGGATGGCGAGGTGCGCTTCTATTTTCTGGTGATCGGCGCGATGGTGGCGCTGTCTGTCACCGGCCTCTGGGTCAGCATGCAATATGACACCGCCTGGCTGGGGCTGCGGCACGGTCTGTTTGAAGCGGTGTCGGTGGTCACCACCACGGGCTACTCCGTGACGTCATTTTCCACCTGGCATCCGATGCTGGCGATGGCACTGATCATGGCCAGTTTTGTGGGCGCCTGTGCCGGTTCCACCGGTGGCGGCATCAAGATGGTGCGGGCCAATCTGATGATCCGTCAGGGGCTGCGGGAAATGCGTCGACTGATGCACCCCAATGCGATGATTCTGGTGAAGTTTTCCGGCAAGGCGGTACCGGATCGGGTAGTGGAAGCGGTGTGGGGCTTTTTTGGCATTTACCTGCTGACCTTCTGCGCCCTGTTCATTGCGCTGCTGCTGACCGGGCTGGACTTTCTGACCGGCTTTTCCGCAGTCGCAGCCTGCCTCAACAACCTCGGCCCCGGCCTGGGGGATGTCGCCAGTCATTACGCCGATCTGAACAGCACCGCGAAGTGGATTCTATGTTGCGCCATGCTGCTGGGCCGGCTGGAAATTTTCACCCTGCTGGTATTGTTCACACCCATGTTCTGGCGGCATTGACCGACAAGGTGTCAGTAAACCGCCAGTAAACAAGCCGAATTCCGTTAATTTTGCCAATTTGCTCCCGCCCGCCGGGTTTCCTGTCTATACTCAGATTCAATTCCCCCAGCATTCAGTCATCGGCCATGTTCAATCACGACGAATGGATTCTTGAACAACAGAATCCGATGATCTCTCTGAAAAAATGGCAAACCACCGTTGATCTGATGGCGCGTCTGTATGAAGCGCCGGCGGCGTACATCACCCAGAAAACCTCCCGCGGCCTGCAGATCGTGGTGGCCAGCACCAATAACGCCAATCCGCATCAGGCCGGCGAGCAGTTCGGCAATCAGTGCAATCTGTTCTGCAGCCGCGTGGTGCGCGACTGCGCCCAGCTTTATGAAAACCATGCCACCAGCAACACCGGCTGGGTGGGCAATCCGATGATGGAGTCGGATCATTTCAACTCCTATCTGGGCGTACCCATCTACTGGCCGGACGGTTCGCCGTTCGGCACCATCTGCGTGCTGGATTTTGCGGTCACCCATTACAACCGCACTTTTCTCGAACTGATCTGGCAATTCCGCGATCTGGTGGAAGCGGATCTGATGCTGAACAACCAGTTCGTGCAGCTGCTGGAATTATCCACCCGCGACGATCTGAGCAAGCTGCTCAACCGGCGCGGCTTTTTCAATCAGGCCGACAAACAGGTGCGACTGGCACAACGGCTGAAGCAGCATATTGGCATCCTGTATCTGGATCTGGACCATCTGAAATCCATCAACGACGAACACGGCCACCGCATCGGTGACAAGGCGATTGGCGCGCTGGCAACTGCCATTCGCAACGTGATCCGCGAAAGCGATGTGGCCGGGCGCATTGGTGGTGATGAGTTTGTGATTGTGATGCTGGCCGATGGCGAGGAATCGCTGATCAAACTTACCCTGCGCATCCGGCAGGAATTGTTGCAGCAGGCGCAGGGCGAACTGGAAAACATCGAATTGAGTGTGAGTGTGGGTAGCCAGCTGTTCCGGCATCCGCACAGTTTCAGCATCGACAAGATGGTGTCGGAAGTGGATCGCTGCATGTACCGCGACAAGACCACCAATCACCGGCTGGCAGAAAAGAAGGCCTGAGCCAGCATCAGCAAACCGAGATGAAAAAAGCCCCGCCGGAATGTCCGTGCGGGGCTTTGTTTTTTAACGCGGGCAATCAGATAAACGGCGCCGGTTTTACCGCCGTACCACCATCCAGCGCGATCACATTGCCGGTAATGTAGGCTGCTGCCGGCGACGCCAGAAACACTGCCAGACCCTCCATGTCCCGTGGCTGCCCCAGGCGCTTGAGCGGCACCTGTTCCGCCTGCTGTTTGGCCACGTCGTCATTTTTCATGATGAACGCGGTCATCTTGCTGGGGAATACACCCGGCGCAATCGCATTGACCGTGATGTTGCGCGCAGCCAGTTCGTTGGCGAGGATTTTGGTGAGGTGATTCAATGCCGCCTTGCTGGGGCCGTACGCGTAGGCCTGCATGCTCGCCGTCGTCTGGCCTGCCACCGAGGTGATATTGATGACGCGGGCCGGATCGTCGTGGGTGCCGGCTTCACTCAGCATCGGCGTGCATTTCTGGGTCATCACGAAGGCGGATTTCACGTTCAGGTTCTGGATCTTGTCCCAGGCATCGCCGGGATACTGGTCGAACGGCGCGCCCCAGGTGACGCCGGCGTTGTTCACCAGAATATGCAGTTTGCCTTCGCGCTGCTGCAGTTCATTCACCAGCGCCTGGCAACCCGCTTCAGTAGACAGGTCCGCCGGAATGCCGGTGCAGGTGCCGAACGCCGACAGTTCCTGCGCCGTTTTGTCGCAGGCATCCGCCTTGCGCGACGCCACGTACACCTTGGCGCCGTGTTTCACCAGGCCTTGCGCGATCATGTAACCGATGCCGCTGGTGCCGCCGGTGACCAGTGCAATCTTGCCGTTGATGGAAAAAATGTCGCTCATGTCGTTCCCCTGCAGAAATGGGTGCCACTGATGATTGGAATAGGGGACGATTGTAGAGACTTTCAAGCGCCTTGACACTTGGGCAGGTGTGACAAAATTCTGGGGGTTTTGGTCACCCGGTTGCAGGCAGCCGCGTAAGCGTGCGCCTGCAACCGCGCGGCGTTCAGTCGGCCTTGTAGAACAGCCGGCCGAAACGACTGAACACCTGGGGCGACAGCGACCAGCGGATCATCGGCAGGAACACTTCATCCGGCAATACCTTGCGCGCCGACAGCAGCACTTTCGCATCCTTGCCCACGCGATAGCGCAAGGTGCCCTTGCCGTCGGTGGCGGCACGATAAATCACCTCGGCAGCATCTTCGCTGGTGCTACCGCCCGGTCCGGTTTTGTCCAGCACCGGAAACTGTTCATCCATCAAGGCGTCGTACGCGCTGATGCCACGGCCATTATCCCGATCACCGGAACGGCCAAAAAACGCCGTGTCCACCGCACCGGGTTCGACGATTTTCACCTGAATATTGAACGGTGCCAGTTCGTAGGTCAGACACTCGGTAAAGCCCTGCACCGCCCACTTGCTGCCGTTGTACACACTCATGAAAGGAATCGGCAGACGCCCTGCCATGCTGGCGACATTGATGATCATGCCGGCCTTGCGCTGACGGAAATGGGGCAGAAAAGCACGAGTCACCCGCATCAACCCAAACACGTTGGTATCAAACTGACGCTGGATCTGTTCTTCGGTGGCATTTTCAAACGCGCCCATCAGCGCGTAACCGGCGTTGTTGACCAGCAGATCGATGTGGCCGTGTCTTTCCAGCGCGGTTTGCAATGCTGCATCGATGCTGGCCTGATCATTCACATCCAGTGCCAGCACGGTGACATCATCGAGTTTTTTCAGATCCGCACCATCGGCGGGATTGCGCATGGTGGCAACGACGTTCCAGCCGTTGCGCTGAAACAGTCTGGCAGCGGCGCGACCAATGCCAGAGGAACATCCGGTGATGAAAACCGTCTTCGACGGAATAGGCAAACTCATAACAACTCCAGCGTCACGGGCAAATGGTCTTTCGGCGTCGGCAACGACGTCAGATCCAGCTTCAGTTCGTAATCCGGTTTTACCTGCAGGCGATAGCGCAACAGAATCTGATGCACGATAGCCTTGATCTGCATGTCGGCGAAATGCAGGCCAATACACATGTGGGCACCGCCACCAAACGGCACGTATTTATACGGATGCTGTTTGTGTTCTGCGCGTTCCGGCGAAAAGCGATCCGGATCGAATTCTTCGGGATTTTTCCACCAGTCCGGCAGATGATGGGTGACATAGGGACTGGTAATCACAAAGGTACCCGCGGGAATGGTGTGGCCCTGGAATTCCACATCCTTCACCGTGCGCCGTGGAATACCGTGCACCGGTGCCACCATCCGCATGGATTCCTTGATCACCCGATCCAGGGTTTCCAGTTTGGCCAGGTCATCATGGTCGAGGCAGTCTTTGCCCAGGGCGCGACTTTCTTCCCGCACCTTGTGCTGCCAGCGCGGCGATTTCGCCAGCTGATAGAGCACTGTGCACAGGGTGATGGTGGAGGTATCGTGGGCCGCCATCAGCAGGAAGATCATGTGATTCACGATGTCTTCGTCGGTGAAACGCTGACCGTTTTCATCTTCGGCCTGACACAGCCGGCTGAACAGATCCGCGCCGGGATGTACGCGCTTGCCCGCAATACGGGAGCGGAAAAATTCTTCCAGGGTTTTGCGACCCTGCAGACCCTTGTACCAGCGTCCGCCGGGCACCGGATAACGCACCAGCGCAGTACCGGCGCGCACACAATCCACAAACGCCTTGTTGATACGATCAGCTTCCGGCCCGAGTTTTTCACCCATGAACACTTCGGTGGCGATATCCAGGGTCAGCTGCTTGATCTTGTCGAGCACCCGAAAATCCCGGCGCGGTTTCCAGCGACTGATACCATAGGTGATCGCCGGGTTCATGCCGCGCAGGTATTCCACCAGCATCGGCTTTTTGAATGCCGCCTGCATGATGCCGCGATGAAAACGATGCTCATCGAAATCCAGCAGCATGATGCCGCGGGTGAAAAATTTGCCGATGAAAAAATCCCAACCCTGGTTGTTGGAAAACGCGTCATCCTGATTGCGCAACACCAGCTGGTTGGCGTCGGGTCCGACCAATACCGCCGCCGTTTGTCCCAGCACATCAAGCCAGTAAACGGGGCCGTGTTTTTCGTAATACTCCAGCGCGCTCTGCAGCGGGCTGTACAGGAACATCAGGCTGTGGCCGAGCAGCGGCAGGCCGGCTTCGCCGGGCAATTGCTCACGCAGGGCGCGCTGTTCGGATGAAAGATAGCTGATCATGGCTGCCGCTCCTCAGTGTTGTGCCACGTTCTGATCGCGCTGCACACCCACGGCCTGGGCATGATCACCGAACATCTGGCGCAACACTTCCAGCTGGGCCGCGCGCCCCTGTTGCTGCGCCCGCTTGTACAGGGGCGGCACCATCCGATGTCCCAGATAATTCACCAGTCGGGGAGCCGCACTGAGTACGGGAAACCAGGGCAGAATGTCATCGGGCAAACCAAGCTGACGCATTTTTTCCTTGCCGAGGAAGAAGCGGCTGACACTCAGATGCTGGTAGTAGGCCAGCTTGCCGCGCAAACCGGGCAGGTTGGGGTATTTGCGTTCCAGCGGTTCCCGCGCCAGCGCACGGCCCAGTTCCTGACTGGTCCAGTCCGGGCGGCTCTGGGTCATGAAGGTATGGGCCAGCAATAAAATGCCGTCCTTTTCGCTGAACACCAGAAAGCGTTCATCCACGCCCATCAGCCAGCCGGCATAGGCCCACAGGTGCATGACCGCTTTGGATTCCCGCGCCGTCACCGGAATGCCCAGCTGACGCAGGCCGCCCAGCATGACCACGCAGAAGCCCAGATAGGTGGCCACCATGTCGATCTGGTTCACCGGAATGCCCCACTGGTTTTCATCCCACTTGGGATTCTTCGCCAGAGCGCGGCGCACCATCGCATGCACCAGCCGCACATGCAGGGTGGAACGGAAACCGGGGCCAAAGCGATCGAGTCCGCCGTGTTCAGTACAGTCCACCCACCACTGGCCGGTTTCGGCTATCCGCAGGGAGGTGTCCTTGTTCAGCGCGCCGGTCATCACCAGCACATGGTTGAAACCCGACAGCAGATAGCCACCCATCAGCGCCAGATCCCGCAGCACGTAGGGGCCCGCCAGACCAATGCCGTGGATGAAGCTGACGCCTTCTTCCAGCAGGGCGCGATCGAGCCACACAGGCTGCGCATCCACCACGGCAAAGAAGTCCTTCAGCGGCTGGGGTGCATCGGCAATGCTGTCGATACCCTGGGTCACTGCCTGCTGGAACAGCTTGCGGGAGGGGCCGGCGCCGAACTCATACATCCAGTTCACCAGCGCGTCCATGGCAGTATCGCCTTCCCACAGGGCGGCTACGACGTTGTCGTATTCCTCGCGGCTGGGTGACAAGTCCCTGCCCAGCAACAGCTTTTGCCAGGCAGCGGTTTTCACTTTGGCCTTGTCGAAGGGGCGCGCCCGGGCCGGAATACGGGGTGGGATAGGAGCAACAGCGGTCATGAAGATGTCCTGACTGGTTGGATTTCACCCAGAATAATGCGAAACTTTATTCGTATTCAATTCGCATTCTGACCCAGCAGGGGATTTCCATGCGCAAACGCCCGCAGCAGCAACGCTCCCGCCAGCTGGTGGCCTCCCTGGTGGACGCCACCGCCCTGTGCATCGCCCGCCATGGCCTGGACGGCACCACGACACCGCTGATTGCCGAGATCGCCGGGGTCAGTGTCGGTTCGCTGTACCAGTATTTCGACGGCAAGGACGACCTGATCGAAGCCCTGGTGGAAAAGATCGGCACCGACGTCATGCAGGTACTCAACAGCGGCGTGCGGGCCAGCGCCGACCTGCCCCTGGACCAGCTGGCCGGCACCGCGATCCGGGTGGCGCTGGTGTTTCTGCACAGTAACGAAGGCCTGTACCTGGAGCTGGTGCGCAACTGGCACCGCCTGCCCACCCACCGGATGGCGGATCTGCTGCAGCAGTATTTCCTGGAACTCACCCGCATCTATTTCGCCAAGCATCACCGCGATGTCCATGTGCCCGACCTCCACGTGAAGATCTTCATCATCGTCAACAGTACGATTTTTACCGTGGTGCGGTTCCTCAGTGGCGAGCATCCCCTGATGACGGAAGACGATATCGCCAACGGGCTGGCCGAGATGATTACCGGGTATCTGCTGCGGAATACCTGACCAAACCGGTCAGTTTCGGGGAATTGGGCTATACCTATAACTGGCCCGCCGCACCGAGAACCCGATGCAGTTCCTGTTCGAGCTATTCCGCTATCCCAATGATTCGCTGCTGATTTATGGCCGCTATGAGCCCTGGCTGGTGGCGCTGTCGGTACTGGTAGCGATTTTCACCTCGAGCATGGCCCTGTATCTGGCGACACAGGCAGCCAAAGCCAGCAGCCGCCGGGTGCCAGTGCTGCTGGCAGGCAGCGTCGCGCTGGGAGGTGGCGTCTGGTCGATGCATTTCATCGGCATGCTGGCCTTCGATCTGTGTACGCCGGTGTCCTATTCCACCGGCTATACGTTGCTGTCGATGGTACCCAGTGTGGCCGCATCGTGGATTGCCCTCAGTCTCAGCAGCCGCCCACAGATCAGCCTGCGGGAACTGGCAGTCGGCGGTGTACTGATGGGCGCAGGTATCGGCACCATGCACTACGTGGGCATGGCCGCGATGGTGATGGCGCCGGCCCTGCATTACGACGCCACCATCTTTGCCCTGTCCATCCTGGTGGCGGTGAGCCTGTCCATGCTGGCCCTGTGGATCCGCTTTGGGATTCGCCGTCTGAGCCAGAGCCGGCTGACCACCCTGCGCATCAACCTGATCAGCGGCACGGTGATGGGCTGCGCCATTGCCGGCATGCACTACACCGGCATGGCTGCCGCCCGCTTCGTACCACCACCGGGGCTGGACCTGCTCGACAGCGCCCCGCATTCGGCGATCATGGCGCTGGGCGTGGCCATTACCACCGTGATGATCAGCTGTCTGGTGGTGGCGGTGGATCTGACCCTGAAATACCGCGCGCTGAGCCTCGCCTCCCGCGCCAAGGAATCCCGCCTGCAGGCCATTCTCGATACGGCGGTGGACGGCATCATCACCATCGACACCCGTGGCGTCATCGTCTCGGCCAATCATGCGGCAGAGCGTATTTTCGGCTGGAGCATTGCCGAAATGACCGGCCGCAACGTGAAAACCCTGATGCCGGAACCGTTCCGCGGCGAACACGATCAGTACCTGGAAAACTATCAGCGTAGTGGCATCGCCCGCATCATCGGCAAGGGCCGCGACGTGCAGGCAGTGGATCGCCATGGCCGCATCTTTCCCATCCGCCTGGCCATCGGCCATGGCCGCCTGCCGGGAGAAGATCTGTACGTCGGCTTCGTCACCGATATCAGCGCCCGCATCGCCATGGAACATGCGCTCAAAGACAACGAGGCGCGGCTGCGCTCCCTGATCAGCAACATTCCCGGCGCCGCCTACCGCTGTCTGCTGCAGGCAGAATTTCCCATGCTGTTCATCAGCGACGCCATCGAAAGCATCACCGGCTATCCGGCCGAGGATTTTCTGCTGCCCCAGCCGCGCCGCTTCTTCGCCAGCCTGATTCACCCGGATGATCATCACGTGGTGGAAAATCTCGACAATTTCAAACGGGAATTTCACGTCGAGTACCGTATCCGCCATCGCGACGGCAGCGTGCACTGGGTGATCGATACCGGCACCTTCATCGAGGGCGACGACGGCAACAGCGCCTGGCTCGATGGGTTCATCATGGACATCACCCAGCGCAAGGTGATGGAGCAGGAACTGGTCCGGGCGAAGGACAAGGCCGAGCAGGCCGCCGCGGCCCGCAGTGCGTTTCTGGCCAACATGAGCCACGAAATCCGCACGCCGATGAATGCGATTCTGGGCTTTACCGATGTACTGTCCGGCACCGCGCTGTCCGCCGAGCAGGCCCGCCATCTTTCGATCATCAGCAGCGCCGCCCGCTCGCTGCTGCATCTGCTCAATGACATCCTCGACAGCGCCAAACTGGAAAAGGGCCGGCTCGAACTGGAACAGCGTGCCTTCCTGCTGCCCGACCTGCTGGACTCCGTGCTGTCCACCCTGGGCATGCAGGCCCGCCGCAAGGGGCTGGCGCTGAATCTGCACATCGATCCGGCACTGAACCACCCGCTGCTGGGCGCACCCGACCGCATCCGTCAGGTCCTCACCAATCTGGTGGGCAATGCCATCAAATTCACCGAGCAGGGGAAGGTGGATATCCAAGTGCAGGCGGATGGCCCCGGACGGGTGCTGTTCAGCATCTGTGACACCGGCATCGGCATTGCACCGGAACGGCTGGAGGCCATTTTCGATCCCTTCACCCAGGCCGATGCCTCCATGAGCCGGCGCTTCGGCGGCACCGGGCTGGGCACCACCATCAGCAAGCAGCTGGTGGAACTGATGGGCGGCTGGATTCGCGCCCGCAGCGAACCGGGGCAGGGCAGCTGTTTCGAGTTCAGCCTGCCGCTGCAACCGGCCGATCCCCATGACGAGCCCGACACCACCAGCCGGATCGAACTGCCGCCCCTGCGCATCCTGATCGCCGATGACGTGCCCCAGAACCTGGACCTGCTCACCCTGCTGCTGGAAAGGGACGGCCACCAGCTAATCCGTGCCGGCGACGGCCAGCAGGCATTGCAACAAATCCAGCAACACAGGGTCGACGTCGTGCTGATGGACATGCAGATGCCCAACATGGACGGCCTCGAGGCCACCCAGCAGATCCACCAGTGGCAGCAGCGCCGTGGCCAGCCGCTCACGCCGATTATCGCCCTGACCGCCAGCGTCCTGGAGGAAGATCGCCTCGCCGCGAAGGAAGCCGGCATGCAGGGCTTTGCCAGCAAACCGGTACAGATCGATATCCTCGGCCGGGAAATCGCCCGGGTGCTGGGGTTCAACGTCGCGACAACGCCCGCCCTCCCGCCTCGCGCTGCCAGCCAGCAGATGCTCGACTGGGAGCAGGGACTGAAGCGCTGGGGTGATGCCGCCCTGTATGCCCGTGAACTCACCAGCTTCGCCATCCAGTACGGCCGGCTGGCACTGGATCTGGATTCCCTGGTACAGCAGCAGGATTTCGACCATCTGGCAGCCCAGGCCCATGCGGCCAAAGGCGTGGCCGCCAATCTGGCCATCAATGGACTGGTCAAGCCACTGGGTGAGCTGGAACAGGCCGCCAAACGCCACCAGCCCCAGCACTGCGTCAATGCCATCAACAGCCTGGCCCAGCGCCTGCCGCATTTCGGCGCCGAGCTGGCCAACCTGCTGCGCCAGACCCGGCCGGACACCACCACGCCACCCGGCAGCGCCGCCGATGCCGAGCAGTTCCACCTTGCCTTGCAGTCCCTGCGCAGCGCTGCCACCGCTAACGAGTGCAACGACGACGCCCTTGCCAACCTGCTGCACCACGCACCGGCCAGCCACGCAGCCACGGCAACCCGGATCGCCGATGCCTTCAACAATTTCGACTTTGCCAGCGCTCACAACATCATCAACCGGTTGCTGGCCACCCTGGAGACACCGCCATGACGCCCCCATCCCTCTGTCACCTGCAGCAACCCGCTCGCATCCTGGTGGTCGACGACGAACCCACCAACCTCAAGGTACTCAAACAGATCCTGCAGGACGACTACCGCCTGCTGTTCGCCAAAAGTGGTGACGAAGCCATTGCCCTGGCCGGCCGCGAACAGCCCGATCTGATCCTGCTGGACGTGATGATGCCGGGCACGACCGGATTCGAAACCTGCCGCCGGCTCAAGACCGAATCCGATACCGCACGCATCCCGGTGATATTCGTCACCGCCCTCAAGGACGAAGTGGATGAAACCACCGGCTTTGCGGTGGGCGGGGTCGACTACATCAGCAAACCCGTGGTGCCGTCCGTGGTGCAGGCGCGGGTGAAGAATCATCTGTCGCTGGTGAAGGCCGACGAACTCAAACAGTCCCGCCTCGAAATCATCCAGCGCCTGGGACGCGCCGCCGAATACAAGGACAACGAAACTGGCCTGCACGTGGTGCGCATGAGCCACTACTCCCGCGTACTGGCGCTGGCCTACGGCTTTCCCGAACAGCTGGCCGACGACCTGCTCAACGCCGCGCCCATGCACGATATCGGCAAGATCGGCATCCCCGATCACATCCTGCTGAAACCGGGCAAACTCACGGCTGAAGAATATGCGGTGATGCAGGAACATCCCCGCATCGGCGCGGAAATCATCGGTGACAGCGATTCCGGCCTGCTGCAACTGGCCCGCTCGGTGGCGCTTTACCATCACGAAAAATGGGACGGCAGCGGTTATCCCCACCGGCTGCAGGGCGACGCCATCCCCATCGAGGCCCGCATCGTCGCCCTGGCCGACGTGTTCGACGCCCTCACCAGCAAACGCCCCTATAAACAGGCCTGGACCGTGGACGCGGCCCTGACACATATCCGGGAACAGGCCGGCAAGCACTTCGATCCCGCCCTGGTCAGCCTGCTGGAACAGCAACTGCCGGCCATTCTTGCCATCAAGGAGCGCTGGGCAGAGGAATAGCGCCCGGGGAATCGCACCCGATATCTTCCTTTCGATAATTTAAACGCCTTAACGGGTTTCGAATTAACCGATTCACTGTTCGTTTAGTTTCCTATTGGTTCCTTTTCAACTTTTGTGGTACGTTAGTTCAGTATTGTTGATACAACAGTTCAACATCACGGATTGTCACCCTTTGTTCATCCCATAACAGCAACCACAGGATCCGACCATGAAACCGCTGCATGCCCTGCTGTCCGCACTGGCGATTGCCAATACACCCGTGACCCTCAGGCCAGTTACTGCCCCGATTACAGCATCACCCAGACCGCCCCCGCGGCCCCAAGCCGGCGAAGAAAAGCTTTCGCTACTTCGGCAACTGGCTGCTGAGCAAACTGTATTCCCCTACCACATGGTACACGACCAGATCGTACAGGAAGGCCAGAGCGCCACCGTGGTGGGCAAATTCGATTACGACCGCGTGCTGCACAAGGATCTGGAAGGCGAATACGTCCACAGCTACCTGTACGGCACCGGCATGAGCGGCTGGCAGTATCTGGGCCGCCACAAGACCAATTCCGACGGCAAAATCTATGTCCCCGTGTCCGCTCAGCCCCAGGGCGATTACATCGTGCGCATGGTAGTGGAAGGGGATCTGACGGCGCCAACCACCGGCTATCTGGAAAGCCGTGGCCGGGGCGGGGCGGAAACCGTGCTGTTCGATATCGACGGCACCATTACCCTCAATGATTTTGAAGCGGTGGGGGAATACCTGGGCACCGACATTGCCGATAACTACGACTTCGCCGTTGCCACGGTGAACGAATACGTCGCCCGCAGTTGCAGATCGTGTTCCTCACCGCCCGGCCTTACTGGGTCATAAAATCCACCCGCAACTGGTTCGATGCCTATGGACTGTGGTGCCCTGGAACCTGCGCATGAACGCCAACAGCGACAACCTGCTGGACCTGCGGGCCAGACAGTACAAGACCGACTACATCCGCTATCGAAAAACACCGTGAGCCTGAACATCGTGCGCGCCTACAGCAGCATCCCAGACGGACATCAATGCCTACGCCGCCGCAGGGTGTTCCCAAGGCCGATACCTACATCATCGGCAGCAACGCCGGCAAGGATGGCGCTGGCCATCCACGGCGACTATGAGCAGCATTTTTACGAGGTGGTGCTGGATCAGCCCTATGCGGACTGTGTGACGCAGTAAACGCATTAATCGGATGATGACGGTTCCGCAACGTTTACCCGTGCGGAGCCGGTTACATTCAGCACGCCAAATTATTTTTTACACGTCCATGATTTTCTGGCGATGGTCTGATTTAAACTGAAGAGCAACACTCCCTCATGGACGTTCAGGAGTCGCCGTAGTCGGCCCCTATGGCAATCGCCGCACCGCTCAATACCCTCGTCATCTTCGACAGTCCGCAATTCTTTATAACCTTTCAGCATGAGCTTAGCGCCAATAACATCAATCTTGGCGCGTGCCTTCTTCACGACCAGGATAGCCTGCAAAAGGCCTTGGAAAATGCGTGGGATATCGTGTTGCGGCCGCTGCATCCGGATGAATCGGGATTGGCCCAGTGGCGCCAGCAATCCCAGGCGCGTGATCGACTGCACCGGGTGCTGGATGCCAGTCCGGATATCGTTTTCATGCTGACGCTGGATGGCAAACTTCTCTACAGCAATGAAGCCTGTCGGGTGCAATTCGGACTGGACCGAGCCTCCAGACAGCAGCGTCACTGCTCGACATTCTGCCGCCGAAATTTACCAACAACTCATATACACAGATTCTGCCCATGCTGGCAGAGAAGGAATCAGACAGGCGATGTACTGATCGATTCCATTAACCCAAGTCAGCCGGAATCCATCCTGTCACTGGTGTGCTTTTTCACATCAGGGACCTGCGGATTTGCAACCGTATCTGTCGTTTGTCGGGCGCGATATATCACAGCAAAAGCAGCTGGAAAGGGCACTGCTGCACCAGAGCAACCCACGACGAACTGACCACGCACTGCCAAATCGTCACTCACTGCTGGACCACTTGCAGGACGCTTTCGCGCGCGAGCCGACGCGGTGAAAAGTCCGTTGCACTGCTGTTCATGGATGTGGACAAATTCAAACGGATCAGCGACAGCCTGGGACACATTGCCGGCGATGAATTATTGCGCCAAACAGCGCTGCGACTGCGTAGCTGCCTGCGCGCCAATGATCTGGTATCGCGACTCGGCGGCGATGATTCACCATTTCCATTGAAGATCTGGAACAGCCTGAAGACGTGATTACCGTCATCAGCAAGATCTACCAGGTATTTTCGCTACCGATCGATGTTCATGGCCGGAGCTGTTCGTTTCACTGAGTACCGGTATTGCGTTGTTTCCGCAGGATGCCAACAGCGTCACCGATTTGTTGCGCTGCGCTGACATTGCCATGTATCAGGCCAAAGCCAAGGGTGCTGGTTGTTATCAGTTTTATTCCAGCGAGATGGAAACCCGCGGCCGCGAAGTGCTCCAGCTGGAAGCCGATCTGCGTTATGCATTGGCAAATGGCGAATTTGTACTGCACTACCAACCGC
This sequence comes from Gammaproteobacteria bacterium, assembly GCA_041395845.1. Classification (GTDB taxonomy): domain Bacteria; phylum Pseudomonadota; class Gammaproteobacteria; order Pseudomonadales; family Ketobacteraceae; genus Ch67. Next base: position 150,406 of record JAWKZS010000006.1, on the reverse strand, counting down.
AGATCTCATTGAAACGGGGTAAGGTCATCGGCGTCGAAGCGCTGTTGCGCTGGCAGCATCCCACCCGTGGCCTGATCCCACCGGCGAGTTCATTCCGTTACTGGAATTAACCGGGTTGATTATCAAGGTCGGCAACTGGGTCATTCGTGAAGCCGGTGAATGCTATCAGCGGCTGGCAGCAGCTGGCTTTGCATCACTGCATGTTACAGTCAATGTATACCGCCGTCCAGTTTCAGCATGACCGCTTTCTGCAAACGGTGCTGGACAGCTGTCGCGATACTGGTCTTCCCTCAGACATATTGATACTGGAGGTAACCGCCGAAAACATCTGATCCATAATCCGCAGCGCGCAGCGAAAGTGCTTTTTGAACTCGGTAATAGTGGCGTTAAGGCTGCCATGACGACTTCGGTACCGGTTATTCCTCCCTCGCTTACCTGAAGCGATTACCGTTAGCCATGCTGAAGATTGACCGGACATTTATTCGCGATATCGACTCTGACCCCAATGTCGATGCTGCGATCGTTGAAGCCACCATCTCCATGGCCCACAAACTGGGATTGAATGTGATTGCCGAAGGCGTCGAAATTCCAACTCAATTCGATTTTCTGAAAGGTCTTTCTTGTGATGCAGTCCAGGGATTCATGTTCGCGCGACCATTGTCCGAGCCAGATCTAATGGAATACCTGCAAACGCCCCTGACCGTTACTGTCTGAACAGATGCCAAGAGACAACTGCCATGCTACGTGTTCGATCATTCCGCCACGCCGATTCCAATGCCGATCAACTGACGCTGCGTCAGATTGAAGATATTGCGAAAAAACAGTTTCCGCTGGCGACCAAATTTGAAATCAACAAGCTTTTCGACCGTTTACAGAACCACGCACCGGGTACGTTCGCACCGGTGATATTTGTAGTTGAAGATTTTGAAGGCAAGGTCAATGCGTTTGCCAGCGTTCTGCTTTACCCGCCGCTGAAACTGGCGCATCTGGAGTTCATCAGCGTTTCACCTGGCAATACGCGGGGTGGCATGGGGGGAATGCTGTATGAACGGGTACGCGACGAATGCAAATCCCTTGGTTACAAGGCCGTACTGTTCGAATGTCTGCCGGATGAACCTGGCCCATCCCGTGACGAAAAGACCATGAAAGAAAACAGGCAGCGCCTTCGATTCTATGAACAATTTGGCGCCCGGCCGTTGCTCAATACCGGTACGAACAACCATCTACACCAGAAGGTGAAATCGGTGCGTTCATGGTAATGGACCCGCTGGATACCGATTACCGTTTGCCCCGATCCGTGGCACGGCGTTATGTCGCGGCGTTCCTCGAATACAAATACCCGGATGATTGCCGCCAGAAATCATTGCCCAAGTGGCAGAGCGCTTCAAGAGAGATCGATCCAGTTGCGGGCACCACGCTTTACCAGAAAAAGTCCGCCTGCAACGACTGCGCCAGTGTCTGCGCCACGCTTTGTCATGGTGGTCAATGACAAACATGATATTCACCACGTGCGCGACCGTGGTTACGTCAAGCACTTACCCGTGCGGCTGCCAAAAATTCTGGAGGAACTGAACAAGACCGGTTTGTTCAGAACCGTTCCAGCGGAAAAGACCCGCGACGATCACATTACTGCCGTGCACAGTGCAAGACTATTTCCAACCTGAAAAAGGTCTGAGCACTGCCCGAAAAGAAATCCATCTATCCGCAAGTATTCCCGATCCGCAATCGCACCCGACCACCGAAGGATCTGGCCATGCGGGCAGGCTACTATTGTATCGACACCTTTACTCCGCAGACAGAATGCATTCCTGGCCGCACGCTGCAGTGGACTGCACTGACCGCAGCCAATGCCGTACTGAACAACGTACCGATGGCCTATTCCCTTGTTCGTCCCCGGGTCATCATGCGGAGCATAATGCGTTTGGCGGGTTCTGCTATTTCAATTCGTCGGCGGTGGCCGCGCACTACCTGTCCCGTTACGGCAAGGTCGCAGTGCTCGACGTGGATTTTCACCACGGCAATGGTACGCAGGATATCTTTTACCAGCGCAGCGATGTACTCACGGTTTCGATTCACGGTAACGCTCGCAACTATCCGTTTTTCGAAGCGGCTTTGAAGACGAAAAAGGCGAAGGTGAGGGCAAGGATTCAACGTCAACATTGCGCTGCCCGACAACATCAAGCCCGAAAACTACCATGCCCATCTCAAGCAAGCCCTGGCAATTGATTCGCAGTTCGCACCGCGTTACCTGATCATTGCCTGGGTCTGGATACGGCCAAGCATGATCCTACTGGAACGTGGTCCCTGATGCCGGTTGATTTCTTTGAAAATAGCCGCCTGATCAGTGCGATGAAGCTACCCACCCTGATCGTGCAGGAAGGCGGTTATCGCATCCGGAAGAGTAAGGTACAGTGTAATCGTACTGACCGGGCATTACTCGAAGTTCCCGTTATCCGAACAGATAGGCCGCCAATACCGTAGCAGCATCCGGCGTTCCTGCCCCATCACCCAACATAATGCCGCTGCAGAATCTCCGCCGCCTGCATCACATGTTCCTGCATCATGTTGTCGGCCCGCTCGGCCTGGCCGTTTTTCATGGCGGCATAGATCGTCTGGTGATGATCCTGGGAGCGCTGGAAATCCCGGGTGGAATACCAGCGGAAGGAACCGTTGAACACGATGGGAATATTGCGGGAAATTTTCGCGAAGCGGATCAGCAGATCGTTTTTCGTGGCCAGCAGGATCGCCAGATGAAACGACTTGTTCATTTCCCGCCACTGATCGAAATCGCCCCCCTGCAGCTGGCTGCTTTGCAGCAGGGTTTCGCCCCAGGCAATGGCATGCTGTAACTGGGTATCGGTATCCACCGGTACGCCTTTTTCTGCCAATAGCCGACAACCCAGCCCTTCAAGCACCGCGCGCACGCGAAACGCACTCACAATATCCTGCAGGGAAAATTCCCGCACGGTGTAACCGCGATTGGGTGCGTACTCCAGCAGGCCGTCCCGCGCCAGTACACTGAGGGCTTCGCGAATCGGCGTGCGGGAAACACCCATCCGTTCCGCCAGGGCAATTTCCTGCAACCGGGTATTGGGTGCGAATTCACCCTGCAGGAGTTGCTCCCGCAGGGTTTCAGTCACGTTGAGTGACCGGGTGGGCTGAGTGTCGCTATTCAATCAGCGGCCTACCAGCGAGCGGGCGATGATTTCTTTCATGATTTCCGACGTGCCGCCGTAGATGCGCTGGATGCGGGCATCGATGTAGGCGCGGGCAATCTTGTATTCCATCATGTAGCCATAGCCGCCGAACAGCTGCACGCATTCATCCGCCACCTTGCCCTGCAGTTCGGTGGTGGACAGCTTGGCCATGGACGCTTCCACGGTGGTCAGTTCGCCACGCTCATATTTGGCAGTGCAGTATTCGACGAACGCCTTGTTCACGGCGATCTGGGTCTGCATTTCTGCCAGCTTGAAACGGGTGTTCTGCAGTTGCGCCACGGTACCGTTGAACACCTTGCGCTCGGTGGTGTACTCGATGGTCCACTGCAGCATGCCTTCGCAGGCACCGATGGCGCCAATGGCCAGGATCTGGCGCTCGCGCGGCAGTTCGTTCATCAGGTTGGCAAAGCCCTTGCCCAGGCCACCGAGGATTTCACTTTCCGCCACAGTGACATTGTCGAAGAACAGTTCCGAGGTATCGCCGGAGTGCAGGCCCATCTTTTCCAGATTGCGGCCGCGCTTGAAGCCGGGCAGGGTGCAGTCGACGGTGAACAGGGTCATGCCCTTGGAGCCGGCAGTGGGGTCGGTCTTGGTGGCCAGTACGATCACGTCGCAGTGCTGGCCGTTGGTGATGAAGGTCTTCTGGCCATTGATGACGTAGTTGTCGCCCTGTTTGACCGCGCTGGTGCGCATGGCCTGCAGGTCGGAACCGGCACCGGGTTCGGTCATGCCGATGGCGCCCACGGCTTCACCGGTCACCATTTTCGGCAGCCACTGCTGCTTCTGCTCTTCGCTACCCAGGTGCAGGATGTAGGGCGCCACGATGTCGGAATGCACTGACACGCTGGACATCAGGGCACCGTAACCGGCGCGGCCCAGTTCTTCCACCACGATGGCGGACAGCGCGAAATCGGCACCGTAACCACCGTAGGCTTCCGGCACGTCCACGCACAGGTAGCCGTTTTCACCCAGCTTGTTCCACAGTTCACGGGGGAAAATTTCGTTCTTTTCCCACTGGGCGTAGTGGGGCTCGACTTCGTTGGCGAGGAATTTGCGGAAGTTATCGCGGAACAGTTCGCGATCAGCAGCGGACAGTACGGTTGCGTTGGACATGGTGTCTCCGGTCAGAAAAAGTCAAAAAAAGCCAAAGGCCAGCAAGGCCGCCAATTGTATACAAAATGGTGACAGAAGCGTAATGGCGTGATTGCCTGACCGGTCAGCGTGCTGCCTCACCGCCGTGGCCGGGGGGCGGACTAATCCGCTTTGGAGGCCCTGCGAACGGCTGGGCCGAGACTATGGCCCCGTATCCGGCAAGGGCGGTCGCTGCGGATGTTGTACCGGCCGGCTCTGGCGGGCCCGGTGCTGGAACTGCGTGGCAATATCCAGGATGTCCGTGCGCGACAGGTCCAGCAGCCAGACACTGATATTCCAGTCGCCCAGCTGATTAACCATGTTGAACATCTTGCGCAGCAGGTAAGGACGGCCCACATAGGGTCGCGCCTTGTCATAGTGACGGAATGCCACCCGGAGTTTGTACCACGAGCCTGAATACCCCAGGGAAATCCGCCCAATGTCCTTCCACGCGGCAAACGACGGTGTCAGGCGGATGTCGGTAATGCCCTTTGCATCAATGAATACCACCGGCGCGGTCGCGATCACCGCCTGCAGTGCCCGCATACCGACGAATGCCAGCACCAGGCCCCAACTGATCAGCGCAATTGCACCGGTAATGATGAAAACAATATTGCCACTGATCATGCCCGCCACCACATTCAACGCCAGCCACAGCCCGACGGCGGCCACGATCACCAGCACCACCACGGCACGCGGTTTCGAATACCCGATCGCCACCTGTTCCAGCGTGCCCTTCTGGACCTGTGCCACCAGCGGCGAACGCCGGGTCAGCGACTGCTGCACCCACAGGCCACAGCACACCACCCACATCAGGCCGGTGAGCAGCATGATCTTGTGACCCGTACGCGAATGCGTGAAGGCAGAGTCCATCAGCGCCAGGTAGAGCAGGTACAGGGTAATCAGTGCTGGCAGCGTAAACACCGCAAGCCCCGCCCGCAGGTTCGAGGTGTACCAGGGGTCGTCGCGATCCTCCCGCGCACGAGCGAGCCGGGGCGGCGGTTTGCGCAGGATGGCGTGATGCCAGCTGACCGGCAGAACCACGAACACCCACAGGTGCAGCGGCCACAGCCTCAACGCCTGCCCGTGGTACCCCTGCCAGGCCAGTGCGGCCAGCACCAGGATGCCGGACATCGCAACGATCAGAAATTTTGTGCCCATGACTTTGCTACGCCGATAACGAGTAGAATTCACTACACGAATTATTCAGTTATAGTCAGCTTTCTTCCCGTCGGCCGGAAAAAACTGGCCCATTATTTTTCCCAAGGAGTTTTCATGAGCAAGAAGCCCGCTGATCGCGATATCGAAAAAATCTACCCGCTGGAAGAGTTTGTTGCCAAGCTGCGGCGACTGGCGGATTCCATCGAAAACAACGAGCCGTTTGAAATCCAGATTGCCGGGGAGCGGATCTATGTGCCGGTGCGGGCGGTGTACAACATCGAGCATGAGCGGGAAGGGGACGAAGAAGAAATCGAGTTCCAGGTACGCTGGACCCGCAGCTAACCGTCAGTCACCGGTCACAATGCCATTGGCGCTAACCGCGTCGAACCAGACGACGCGGTTCTTGCCCTGCCGCTTGGCCTGGTACAGCATGTCATCGGCGATCTTCAGGCAGGTTTCCGGCCCCTGCTGCGCAGCGGGATAGCAACAGACTCCGCCCACGCTGATGGTCACCCAGGGCTTATCCTGTACCGTGCAGTTCTCGATGTGCAGGGCTTCGATTGCCGCCCGGCAGGACTGCATGATCTCGAGGCTGCCCTGGCAGTTGTTGTCCGGCAGCAGCACCACGAATTCTTCGCCGCCGTAACGCGCCACAAAATCCCGCGGCCGTTTGAGCTGGCCCGACAGTACTCGCGCCACGGTCTGCAGCACCTTGTCACCGGCAGCATGACCATAGTGATCGTTGTACTGCTTGAAGTTGTCGATATCCACCATCACCAGGCCGAGACAGCTTTCCGCGCGGGCGGCGGCATGCCACTCGGTGATCAGCACTTCTTCGTAACGGCGCCGGTTGGCAATTTCAGTGAGCGGATCGATGTGGGCCAGCTGTTCGAGCATGGCGCGATGCTTGGCCAGCTGCAAGTGCAGACGCACCCGCGCCAGCACAATGGCGGTGTGAAACGGTTTGTGTACGTAATCGCAGGCGCCCAGCATCAGGCCTTTTTCTTCGTGGCCGGCATCCGCCAGCGCGCTGATGAAAATCACCGGAATGGCACTGGTGCGCACATCACGACGCAGCTGCTGGATCACGTCGAAACCGTCCATGCCGGGCATGACAATATCGAGCAGGATCAGGTCCGGCTTCATCCGGATGGCCTTGTCGAGGCCCTGGGCACCATCCTTCGCCACGATGACATCCACTTCCTCACGCAGAATATCGCTGAGGATCATGAGATTGGATTTTTCGTCGTCTATGATCAGTACGCGCTGCTGTGCTGTCATTGCACTCGACATCGTTATGGTTTCACTTCCGCCTGCTATCCCTGGAATGGCCTGCCCGCACCGGCTTGTTCGTCCACCCGTTTCCGAAGTTGCGCTGCCAGCGCTGCAGCCTGTTCGAATTCGATGTCCGCGATGCTGTGGGCGATCTGCTCCGCAGCGTCGGCAAACGTGGTATCCCGTGTCATCCGCAACAGTGCCGGCACCAGCTCTTCCGCCGCAAAGTCGGATTTCCTGAGATGCGCTACCAACTGCTCCAGTAAGGTACGGATATCGCTGAACTCAATCACTGGTGCGCCGTCCATCGCGTCAACGATACTGTTCCGCAGTGCTGTCAGAACCTGGTCGAGCTCGGTCGCTACCGTGTTCCATTGTGCCGCATGATCATTGCCATCCGCCAGTGCCCGTTCGAGGACTGCGCTGGCGTCCGCCAGGGCATAGGCACCCAGATAAGCCGCACTGGCCTTGAGGGAATGCATGATGCGAAACAGTACATCCCGATCATTCGCGGCCTGCAGCCGAGCCCACAGATCCCGATAACCCTCGTGTTCAGTATAGAAGCCTTTCAGCAGCTGGCGATACAGTTGTGACTTACTACCAATTTTACGCAGGGCGGTGGCGACATCCATCACGCCACTGGCCGCCAGGTCCTGCAGACTGGCATCAACGGGCTCGGCCTGGGGAATGCTTACGGCCGCCGCCGGTCTGGCGGGCAGGTACTGCTGCAGTATCCGGTACAGCTCGGCGGGATCGAGCGGCTTGGTGATGTGTTCATTCATGCCGGCGCTGCGGCTGTTGTCGATATCACTGGCCATGGCGTGGGCGGTCATGGCGATCACCGGCAATGCCTGCCAGCGGGCATCGGCGCGAATCTGCCGTACCGCTGTGAGGCCATCCATCACCGGCATCTGCACGTCCATCAGCACCAGATCAAACGGCTGCCGGGCCAGCTGTTCCAGGGCCTCGGCTCCGTGTTCGGCCCACTGTACCCGGGCACCGGTATCCGCCAGGAAACCCAGTGCCACCTGCCGGTTGATGGCATTGTCCTCCACCAGCAGCAGACGGTAGGCGGACAGATCCGGCACCTGGGGCGTCAGGGTGGTGAGATGGGTCTGCGTGATCGGCTGGGGTGAATCAAGCTGGGCCAACAGCTGCGCCAGCGCCGAGGGGCTCACCGGCTTTTCCAGAAAGCGTTGCGGCGCCGCACTGCCCAGGCGGGTCTTGGCGGCTTCGCGATCATAGGCAGAAATCATGAAATACACCGGAAAGCGATCGAGCTGCAGGTGTTGCAGGTAATGCCAGATATCGACGCCATCCCGCTCCGGCATGCGCCAGTCCAGCAGCAGCAGCTCGTAGGGCGATTTGCCGTTCTCCCGCTGTTGCAGCAGCTCGATCGCCCGTGGCGCACTGTCGGCAAGATCCATCTGCAGGCCCAGGCGTTGACCCAGGCGCCCCAGTACATCACGCACCCAGGGGTTGTCGTCAATCAACAGGGCGCGCCGCTGCCGCGCGGAAACGGCCGCTGGCGCCGGTGGTTCCTGTTGCGACGCCTTGTTCAGCACCACCGTGAAATGGAAACGGGTACCGCGATCCTTTTCGCTTTCGATCCAGATGCGCCCGCCCATGAGTTCGCACAGCTGCTTGCAGATCACCAGTCCCAGGCCCGAACCGCCATATTTGCGGGTAACGGAATCATCGGCCTGGGTAAAGGCCTGGAACAGGCGGGACTGCTGTTCTGGTGTCATGCCAATCCCGGTGTCCATGACGGTGGCATGTAGAATGACTTTGCGCGTGGTTTCATCCTTGCGGTGCAACGACACCAGCACCGTGCCGGTGTCAGTAAATTTCACTGCATTGCTAATCAGGTTTACCAGAATCTGCTGCAGCCGCAGCGGATCACCCTGCAGGATCGGTGGCAACTGCGGGTCGATGTCCATCACCAGTTCCAGCCCCTTGGCACTGGCTTTGAGCGCGTTCAGGTTCACCGCCTGCTGCAACAGGCGCTCGATGGCAAAGGGCACATTCTCGAAGGTGAGTTTGCCCGCCTCGATCCGGGAAAAATCCAGCAGGTGATTCACCAGACTCAGCAGCACATCGGCGGATTCGAGCATTTTCTCCAGGTAATCCTGCTGCTCGAGATCCTCGGCATTTTTCTGCGCCAGCCGCCCCAGACCAACGATGGCATTCAGCGGCGTGCGGATTTCATGGCTCATCTTGGCCAGAAACTGCGACTTGGCTTCGGTGGCCTCTTCGGCTTTCTGTTTGGCCTCAACCAGCTCCACCGTGCGCTGTTCAATGCGCGATTCCATCTGTTCGTACAGCACCGCATTTTCGATGGCGACAGCGGCCTGCTGGGCAAGCAGGTTCACCGCCTGCAGACGGGCATTGTTGAATGCCTGGGTAGTGAGATTGTTTTCCAGATACAGAATACCGATGACGCCACTTTGTCCGGTGATCGGATGACAGATGATGGACAGTGGCGAGCGCTGGACAAAGGCTGGGGATTGCGCCCAGTCGTCCCATTCGCCCGGTTCGTTCATGACTTTAGACAGCCGCGTCTTGTGCACGAAGCGGATCAGGTTGAACGGTACAGCCCGCGCCGCCACATCAGACTCCAGGGGAATTTCCCCCGGTTCATTCACCACACTATGATCCGCCCTGCCAGCAGTGTGCGCGAGCAGACTGAGCTGCTCCTGTTCCGCATGCACCAGGGCTGCATAGGTGGCACCGGAAAATTCCCGCAGCAGTTGCAACAGGGTTTCGGTGAGTTCGGTGCGCTTGACCGTGCGGGTAATCAGATTGGCAGCCTTGAACAGGGCCTGCAGATCCAGCGCTGCCGTATCCCGTTCCGGCCGCAACGGCGCGCGGGAATCAAACAGCACCTGGGGCCAGCGCTGCATCAGTTGACGCTGCTTGGCGATGGCGCCCCACTGGCCATACCAGTAATAGGCGCGATTGATGTAGAGCGCGGCGGTTTTGCCCAGCCCGGCCTGCTGCAACGCCCGCGCATAACATTCGTGGCTGACAGCGGCACAGTGACTGAAGCCCGCAATTTCGGCTTCATCGATGGCCTGTTCATACAGCTGGAACGCGGCCCGTTCCTGCCCGGCCAAACGTTGCAGTTCCGCATCGATCAGCAGTCGCTTGTGGAAAAAATTCGCCCGGCAGTCACGCTCCCAGCGCAGGAATTTTTCCCGGATGACCGCCAGGGTCTGCCAGTGGTTATCTGCAACGCCCGGCTGCGCCAGCTGGGCGTGAATCAGCGCGCCGTAAAAGTTGGCTTCGCTGACTTTGCATTGTCCCGGTACAAACTGCTCCACCAGCAGATAGCGGTCCGCCAGTTCAGCCAGATCCGGAGACTGCATGATGAAGCCGTGGCGAATGCGGGCCTGATAGAAGTAGGCCTGGTGTAAACCGGTGTTGCGATAGGTCTGCAGATATTCCGCTTCGGAAAAGCTGTCATCGTCGAAGCAATAAGGGTCTGCCGTTTTTCCCAGCAAGGCCAGCACCGGCTGCAGGCCACCGGCAATGGTGGCATCTTCCATATCCTTCTGGCGTACCTTTTTCAGATACTCGATTTCCTGCCGGTACAAGCCTTCCAGTTCCAGCAGCGGACGGCCGGCGATCAGGCGATCGGTTGAACGGACATTGATGACGTAACCGGCCGTCACATAATCGCTGGCAGCTGCCGCGCACTCCCACGCAATCTTGAAAAAGCGCTCGGAACTCTGCACCGGATGATGCCAGTGACGGGTGAACGTGGTGTAGAGCAGATACACGGTGCCGCGAATGGAACCACTGTGACGGGTATCAGCAAGCGCGATGGCGTATTCCCCCAGCGTGTTCGCCAGTCCGGGATTACCCTTGACCAGACTGGCAACCAGCGCACTGGTGACAAATCCGAACGCCGATATGTCGCACAATCCCTGCTGCAATGACAGGCGCGAGATGGTCAGCGCAATCAGGCTGTTCAAATCGACATTGCCAACCAGATACGAGGCGTACCACTGCACCCGCAGCAACTCCATCGAGGCAATCAGCACCGGATCGGTCATTTCCGGCAGCTCGCCCGGATCCGGTGGTTGGGCGGCAGAAAACGCGTCATGCAGAATCCGGTATTCGGTTTCCAGACTGGCCTGCAGGGCGTCGGGTTGCTGGGGAAAGCGTATGCCTACCAGCGCGATACCGCTGTTGATGACCCGCAGGGCATCGTTGAAACGGCCCTGCAGCTGATATTGGTTGGCCTGCACCGACAGATAGCGGATTTTTTCCAGTGGTGTTTCGGTCAGTCCGGCCAGTTGGGGATAGAGCGCGTCGGCACGACTGAATTCACCATCCAGATAGGCGCACTCTGCCAGTTCCCGCATGATATCCAGCGCCAGTTCCCGCTCACGGGCAAGACCATAGCGGCCGATAAAATGATGCGCCGCCGCCAGCGTATGCCAGGCCGTATGATACGCCGACGACTGCTTGGCTTTTTGCCCCAGCTGCAGATTCAGGCGGGCATAAGCCAGCAGTTCCTTTTCGTCGCTAACACAATGACGGCCGGCGTTGATATGTTCGAGAATTTCAAACGTGGGATCGTGACGCCCCTGCGCGCGCTCCAGTGCCAGTAGCGCCCTGCCCATGTCGAGCTGGATCTGCGCCAGATTGGTGAACGCCATTTCCGCCAGTTCACGGGCGGCCTGCTGAATCCGGTCATGGCTGAAGCGCAGCTGTACCGTGCGCAACCGCACCGGATCATCGTCATGTTCGTGCCAGCCGTCAGGATCTTCCAGCAACCCATCCATGACTGCGGGTGTAAGCAGCTGATGACTGGCTGGCAACGCGTGTCCTGCCACCGCCGCCAGCGCTTCCAGCCGGAAACGCGTTCCCAGCAGGGACGCCCGCATGAGCAGATCGATGGTGGGTTGCGGATACTGACGGATCTTCGCACTGAGCAGTTCCACGACGTTGTCTGCCAGCGACAGCGCGCGGATTTCATCGTCATTCCAGCACCAGCGACACTGCGCCGCATCAAACTGGATCACGCCATTTTCATACAACTGGGTCAGATAGCGGGACAGAAAAAACGGATTGCCCAAGGTCTTGCCATGCAGCACCTGGGCCATCGTCGTGACATCGTCGACGCGGCTGTGCAGGGTTTCCGCGATGAAACGTGCGACATCCGCTTCCTGCAGTGGCCCCAGCTGCAGATCGAGCAGGTTGGGCTGCTGCTGTTGCAACTCCTGTTTCAGGTACCACAGTGGATGGCTGCCATCGACTTCGTTGTCGCGATAGGCCCCCACCAGCAGGATGCTGGCATCCGCCGCCACCGACACCAGGCTTTCCAGCAGCCGCAACGACGCGGTATCAGCCCATTGCAGATCATCCAGAAACAGCACCAGCGGATGCTGCCGGCTGGCAAACACCCGGCAGAAACGGATAAAGGTCGCCTTGATGCGGTTTTCATTCTCGATGGCAGACAGCACACCCAATGGTGCCTGCGGCCCGATGATCAGTTCGAGATCCGGCATCAGCGGCAACAGCATCGCAGCATCACTGCCCAGCGCATCCTGCAATGCGTGCTGCCAGTGTTCGAACACCTCACGGGGCTGACTCAATACATGGTTCAGCAGATCGGCCAGCGCCTCGACAATCGCCGCATAGGGCACATCGCGCCGGAACTGTTCGAATTTACCGGCACAGAAGAAACCGCGACTGCGCCGGATACTGCCGTGCAATTCCTGCATCAGGCGGGATTTGCCAATGCCCGAATAGCCGGCAATCAACACACATTCAAACTGTCCCGCGCAGACATTGGCAAAACGTTGCTGCAGCAGCGCCAGCTCACTGTCACGGCCAATCAGCGATGACGTCAGCATGAACGTGCCGATACCATCCTGCGTGCCGATTTCAAACGCCACCAGTTCGTCGCCCCGCTCCAGCAGCTGCAGGCAATGCTGCAGATCCGCCTGCAGACCAGCATGATTCTGATAGCGCTCCGCCGGCGACTTCGCCAGCAGTTTCATGATGATGCCGCTGATCACCGGCGGAATGTCACCGGCCACGGCAGCAGGCACCACCGGAATGGTCGCCAGATGCTGGTAGATCAGATTATTGGCATCGCTGCTCTGGAATGGCTCTACGCCGGTGAACAGCCGGTACAACAGAATGCCGAGGGAATAGAAGTCGCTACGATGATCCGGCGCCTGATTGGTGCGACCACTGGCTTCCGGTGACTGGAAATGCAGCTCGCGCAGGTTTTCTGTTTGTTCCTCTTCACTCCGGCCGATTCCCAGCGGTGATGCTGCACTGCAATCGGCCAGGCAAACCTGCTGCGCCCCGGGATTGATCAGAATGGATTCGGGGCACAGCGCATTGATCAGCCAGCCCTGCACATGCAGATCGGACAGCAAACGCACCAGCTGAAGCGCGCACTGCAGCTTGTGCTGAATGCCCGGCTGGTGATGGTCGAGCCATTGCGCCAGCGAAATGCCGTCGAATGCTTCATACACCAGCACACAATAATCCGGCGCCTGCTCAACGGTCAGGGGACGCAGCAAACCGTCCAGCTGCCAGCGGGCACCGCGGGAAACCTCCTGCTGCCAGTCCTCTGCGACCGGCCAGGCTGCATCACCAGGGCGACACAACCGCACCAGATAAGACTGACCGTGCTTCGACGCGCGATACAGACAATGGTGCGCGCCTTCCACCACGATGTCGCTGATGTCCCAGTCGCCCATCCTCAGTTCCATAAACTGCAATACTCACCTAGCGAAGCGACCAGCGGGGATAGTCGCGACCAAAATCAAAATCCTGCACCATGAACTGACCCTGATGCTGATGCAGCCACTGCATCACCGCATCGATAGCTGAACGCAGCGCGGGTTCGGTCCAGCCACCTTCGACACCGTAATTCTCCCCGATGAAATACAGATGTGATTGGCCACCGAAATCCTGGTTGTAAGACAGATCAATGAAATTCGCCGCTTCATCCCGCTGTCGGTACAACTTGGCGCAACCGTTGTAACCCGGTTCACGAATCCATTGAATCATTACCGGTCGGTCCTGTGCAATGTAGGCAGTGATATCCTGGCCCACGGTGTCCACGGTGATCTGCCGCAGCTTTTCAAGCACCTTCTGTACCAGGGCTTTTTCATCATAAGGTAACAGTTTCAGTGAATCATCTTCCCAAGTGTAACTGGCCAGGATCACGCCGGGATCACGCTCCGGCCCCTGCCATGCCAGGGCGTAAGCGTCCTGAATATAGGTATCGGTGACCAAGACCTGTGGAATACGGTTGTCCGCCCGTAGCCAGTACTGTTCCCGCAGCGGAAAAAACAGTTTGTAGCTGGAAATGTTGTGCTGGGTGTGCGACGCGGTGATCTTGCGCTGGGGCAGTTGCGCCTGGCTGAAACCGGAAAACTGCATCGACATCTGGGTCGCCCACTGGGACGCACTGACAAAGACCTCGTCGTAGATATCCATCTGTCCGCCTGCGGTATGCAGCTCGATCCGGCCATCATCGCGACGGTGAATCCGGGCAACCGGCGTACGCGTGAACAGGCGGGCACGATCGGATTCATACAGAGATTGTGCCTGTTGGAGTGCTTTGGCGAAGAACAGATATTCCACCAGCGACTGAATGCCGCGATAGGTGGGCGAGGGCAACGGGTTGCCCGCAGAATCCTGTACCGGCACGCCATAGAAAGGCATGGATTCCGCTGCACCATAACCACTGACAGTCTGCAGATTGGACCCGCCAAAACCAAACAGCGTGCAGCGTAAAAACCACAACGCACCAATACTGTAAAACGCACCCCAACTGCCGTCGCCAGTGCCGATCGTGTAAAGCAGATTGGCTTCGTCGGCATTCATGCCAAAGCCGCCAAAGTTGCCGTCATCCACCGCATACACATTCATCGCCGGCGCCATCACCAGATCATCGAACGTCATGCTTTGATAGTGCGCGACCATCTTCTGCCACAGCTCCGTCCAGCGCTGACTGTTTTCGACATAGATATTCTTGATGTAATCCGTCACAAAGGTCACAAAGCGCGTCGCCTTGGCGGCCAGGTACTGGATATCCGCATTGGCCGGCTGTTTGCCGTAAGGCCAGTCGATCAGCGCCGGCCGCGGAAAATCCACCCGGGGCCCAAGCCCTTCATTCAGGTAGATCCCGGTATTGCCCGGCGCACTGCCGGGGTTGGGAAACTGGTGACAGACGGCTTTGTGCTGAGGGTCCACTTCTGCCTGCAGGTAATACTCCAGCAGGCAATTACGATCACCAGGCTTCTCAAAGAACGGCATGCGCATGGCGCCCATTTCCATACCGGAAAACGCCGGGTTGACGGGATTGTTGCGGGTAAACAGCCGCCCGCCGATCCGGTCGGATGCTTCATACAGCGTAACGTCCGCCCCACAGCGCAGGAGTTCCCGCGCTGCTGTCATGCCGGCGGCACCGGCCCCTACAACGGCCACCCGGCGAGGCGCACCATCCATCCTGCCCAGACCGGAAGGGGCATTGTGCAGCAGGCGAAAATAGTCGAAACGGAAATCCGCCGGATTGGGAAAATGGGGTAACCAGTTGTCACAGGCACTTTCGACACGGGGCAGTGTCAGGTTCAGATGCAATTGCACGGGTCAGCATTCCTTGCGCAGGGAGGGGAAAGAGGTAGAACTCATTGATCTATAAGAAACCTTAGATCATGACTCAGCGGATCGCCAAGCGCCTTTACTTGGAATGATTCCGCAGCGAGAATGGAAGCCTTGGGCCGCCGTCCTGTTGCGGCCACTCATTGGGGTGATCACGCTGGCTTTGTGGCGCGATCAATTTATGGAAGTTATCAGGAGCCGGCCCGGGAAGGGCGGCGCAAACCACAAGAATGAATCATTCCCTGCTGCGCCTGTACGCTTTGCTGGTGTGTGTGGTCACGGCGCTCTCTGTACTGCTGATTGCCGCGATTCCCCTGTGGCGTGCCGCCATGGCCTCGGCCAATGAAATCGAACAGCATCAGGTGTATCAGTTCGTGACGGAAGGCACTGTCGCCTGCACGAACTGCACCGTATCGGTTCCCAGCCTGGAACTGTCGAGCCGGGCCACCGCCGCCGTCATTTCACCCTACCACTCGCCCGAACCAGATACCGAAGCCGATGCGGCCAACGACGTCAGCTGGATTCCACCGTGGGTGTTCACCGCACTGCGAATTCTGATTGCCGTGGTCGGGATGCTGATCTTTGCGGTGCACTGGCGGCTGTATCGTAATCTGGGGTTTGTGCGGTGATTCCACGTCAGGGTCGCACACAATAACCATTTCATAAATTTCACCGGATTGTTTGCCCACTCCCTGTCTCTTTTAGAACACGCAGGAGCGTATTCAACGACAGGAGTAGAACACCCATGTTTCCCGGCAAACGAAGCCTTTTGAGCACCCTTATCCTTTCCAGCCTGCTGACCGCCTGTGGCGGCGGTGGCGGAGGCGGTGGCAGCAGCGACGACAATCGCGCCGCACAACCTGAACCGCAACCGCTCACAACGCTGCCCGTGTTTCTGCAGTCAGCTACCGACACCTGTACGGTCATCGAAAACGGCGAAACCCTGAGCCTGCTCAATTACCGCGGCACCCTGGCCAACATTTCCGAAGTCAGCTGCACGAACGCCACTCTGGCAAACCTGAGCGAAATTGAGCAACTTACTGCACTGCAAGCCCTTCGTGTTGCCAATGCCGGTTTGAGCAATATTGACGAATTACTGCCGTTGGCTGGTCAACTGCGCACGCTTGATCTAGGCGAAAATGCCCTGACGGATCTGGCGAGCGTCGGCCAACTGACCGCCCTGGAATATCTGGACCTTAGCGGCATGGCCATCAGTGATATCTCGGCACTTGCGAACCTGCTGAATCTCAAGACGCTGGATCTGGCGAACAACGATATCGCCGATCTCGCGCCATTGAACGCACTGAGTCAGCTGCAGCAGATTCATCTGAATGGCAATTCCGATCTGGATTGCAATGCCGTACAGACCTTTACCCAGACCCTGGCCGGCATCCACACGGACAGCGAGGTGACGCCACCTGCGCATTGCACCTCAGCGCTTTATCTGAATGCCGACAGCCCAGCCTTACAGACCATCAACAACGCCACCAGTGACCCGCATTATGGCAGTGTCTTCTTTGGTGCAGGCATCACACTGAGCGATATCACCCTGTTCAAATCCGGTCAGAACCTCACGTTTGCAGTGGCAATCGGTGAAACAGAACGCAGCATCACCTTTGTCGACTGGTATGCCGACAGCGTCAATCGACTGAACCTGTTCGTTTTCGCGGATGGCACCCAGATTCAGTTTTACTCGTTGCAGGATGCGGTTGTACAGATCGAATCCCTCACGGACGGTGACGACGAATTTGTCGGCAGCAATGCCGATGACACGGTTTATGGCGGGGAAGGCAACGATTTTCTACGTGGAAACAACGGACGGGATACGCTGTTCGGCGGCCCGGGCAATGACATTCTGTTCGGCGGTAATGGTGGTGATACCTTTATCGGCGGACCCGGCAACGACCTGCTGGCGGCTGACAGCGTACAATTCGATGCCGAGGGCAATGTAACCACTGTGGGATACGATTCCGGCGTCGATAACCGGTTCATCTACAGCAGCGGTGATGGACATGACACCATTGCCACCCGTCACTCCTCTGCACACAGTGACATTCTGGAACTGACCGGCGATATCACTGCTGACAATATTGCACTGTCCAGAACGGGTAACGCATTGAAGCTGACCTTTGATGCCGACAGCTCGATTACCATTCTTAACTGGTTTGGTGGTTGTACAACTTACTCTAATTGTCGAGTCGGCCATATTCAGCTGCCGGGGCAGGACAGCGTGCTGTTCGATACCTTTATTGAGGGGCGAACTGTCACAATGCAAGGGACACCCGATGCCGATACAATCCGTGGCTCAATCGGTAACGATATTATCAGCGGCGGTGCCGGTGATGACGAGCTGACTGGCAATTCTGGTGACGATCAGCTGATCGGTGGCGATGGCAACGACATTCTGGAAGGAGGTTTCGGGGCCGATGTCATCGAGGGCGGCAAAGGTGATGACTGGATCTTTGGCTACGGGGGGCGGTTCAATAGTGACGGTACGCCCTCGGTAAGCGGAGATGACTATGATGCAGACAGGATCATTTTCAATCGCGGCGATGGCAACGACGTTGTGGTTCAGGACAGAGCAACCGGAGCGGAGAGTGATATCGTTGTATTTGCCGGGGATATTTCACCCGCAGATGTGACATTGGTAAAATCAGGATTTTCGCTAGTTTTCCGACTCACCGACACCGACAGCGTGACACTTTATGAAATCTTTGGTGCATTTCAGGCAAGCGACATTCAATTTGGCAACGGCGAGGCGCAGACACTCAATGAGTTTCTGGTTGGCAAGAGCGTTTCGATCGACGGTACTACCGGAAACGATCGCCTGACGGGAACCAATGGTAATGATGTCATCACAGGTGATACAGGCAACGACTATCTCTATGGAGCATCGGGAACCGATCTGCTCTACGGCGGCGCCGGAAACGACATCCTGCTCGGTGGCGATGATTCCGACACACTGCACGGGGGCCCCGGCGACGACATGCTGATCGGCGCCTATGCGTCTACCTCGAATGGTACTCTTGGCTATACATCTGATGATGGCAGTGCGGATGTCTATCTGTTCAATCTGGGGGATGGCAACGATCTGATCGTGGATTCAGAAACCGGCCTTGCCAATCACGGCACGGTTCAGTTTGGCCCTGGTATTGGTGTAAACGATTTTACCCTGACCCGATCCGGTTACAATCTCGTCATGCGACTGAATGAATCAGACAGCATCACGATTCACCGGTGGTTCTACGGGTTTAACAAGCCGGCATTTTTCCAGTTCGATGGCATGGAGCCGGTTGACGCAGTGGAATTCGTCAACGCCCGTTTGCCACAGTAATCCGTCACAAAAAAAGCCCGCTGGTCACAGCGGGCTTCTTCATCAAGCGCAAGCGACCGATTGGATCAAAACCCCTTCTTTGCCAACCATTCCGCACAACAGCTCACGGCCTGTTCCATTTCCTTCGGCTGGCCGAAGTAGTAATGGTTGGCGCCCTTGATTTCATGCATTTCCTTGTCGCTGTGGCCCACGGCTTCGAACAGTCGATGGGTGTGACTCGGGGTGCAGGCATCATCCGCAGTATTGCCAATCACCAGGGTCGGTACGGAAATCTGCGAGGCGCATTTCAGGCCATCGGCGTTGGAATCGTCGTAACTCCACTGTGACAGCCAGCCACGCAGGGTACAGAACCGCGCCAGCCCCACTGGCCCATTGTTCACTACCCGTGGATCGCCCAGATAGCACCAGTTGGGTTTACGGTCATTCGGGTCCAGCGTCGGATCGACAAAGCGCGGATCAGCCATGGTGCCGTGTACCACAAAGGCAAATTCCTCGTTGTCCAAACCATCACGCTTGAACGCCGCCAGTTTCTCTTTCACCCATTGGGTAATCTTGCGGTTACGGGCAATCTGCGCAGCGCGGTATTTTTCCACGAACGCAGCAGAATAGGGCGGCTGGTTGGGATTGTTGCTGTCGTAGATGTCCAGTTCACGATCACGTTGGGTGGGATCGGCTTCATCCAGAATCGACGCGTCCATCCACTCTGTCAGTGTGCCGGCACGGGAGATGTGTGCCGCCAGCAGCATCATGCCATCGGCAGGAATCAGCTTCGCGCCCACCAGATCGATAGGATCGCCGGCAGGGGTTTCGGTAATAGTCGGATGTTCCGCCTGGCTCTGATAGAACAGGCTCAGGGAACCACCGCCACTCCAGCCGGCCAGTACCACTTTTTCATAGCCCAGCCGCTCTTTCGCATCGCGGATACAGGCACCCAGATCCAGCGCGACTTTTTCCATTACCAGCGCACTGTCAACGCCGCGATAACGGCTGTTGCAGTAAATCACGTGGTAGCCTTTTTTCGCCAGCGACGACACCATCGGCAGATAAGAACCGCCACCGATCGGATGCATGAATATCACCACGGTTTTGCTGTCGACGTTTTTCGGCTTCAGCAGATGGGCTTCCAGGCCAACGAAATCCATGCGGCCAGCATAGGTGTCTTTGAAATTCGATTTTTCCTGGAATACGATCATGTAGGGAATGCGATCGTATTCGTATTTTGCTGTGCTCATGTCTTCCCCCAGAAATCGGTTCAGGATTTTTTCATTTTGCTGGTGTCGATCTTGCTCATGTCGATGCCGCGCTGATCCAGCATCTCCTGGCTCAGGCGCTGTTCCTTGATGGCACGGGTGCGGGCAGTCCAGTCTTTCAGTACCGCGTGGGCCTTGGCGGAATCCTCGGCGAGAATTTCATCGTAGCGTGGTTCTTTCACCGTGAGTTCCACCTGTACACCATTGGGATCGTACATGTAGATGGACTGGATGAAGCCGTGATCGATGGGGCCAAAGCAGGGACGACCCATCTTGTTGATGTGGCGGCGCCAGGCTTTCAGCTGTTCCATGGATTCCACTTCGAACGCGATGTGCTGATCGAAGCCGTGGCGGGCAATAAACATTTTTTCTTCCACATCATCGGGCACATCGAAGAAGGCGATGAAGTTGCCATCGGCGGTCTGGAAGAACAGGTGCATGTATTCACGCTTCACCGAACGGCCAGGCTCTTCATCGAACACCATGGCGGCCGCCAGTTTGAAACCCAGCACGTCTTCATAGAACCAGCGGGTTTGTTCCGCATCGCGGCAGCGGAACGCGGTGTGGTGCATGTTGTACACGGGTTTCA
This sequence comes from Gammaproteobacteria bacterium, assembly GCA_041395845.1. Taxonomy (GTDB): domain Bacteria; phylum Pseudomonadota; class Gammaproteobacteria; order Pseudomonadales; family Ketobacteraceae; genus Ch67. Next base: position 129,808 of record JAWKZS010000006.1, on the reverse strand, counting down.
GGGTGACGGCGGGGCGTTCCTGGGTGGGCGCAGCGGTCTCGGACATGGTGGTTTCCCTCGGCAGATCCATTTTCTTGTTGACTGTGGGGTCGAGTTTTTCATAGATTGTATACAATTTCAAGGGATGGTCAGGTGAATTGTCGTTTACAGGCGCCCCTGATCCCGTTTCTGTATACATAATGCCGAGGCCACCATGACGCCGTTGCACGACCTCACCATTCTCGACCTGACCCACATGTTGTCCGGCCCCTATGCCAGCCAGTTGCTGGCGGACATGGGTGCCCGCTGCATCAAGATCGAACCCCCCAAGGGCGGTGAGGGCACCCGCAAGCTGCTGGCGGACGATCCCCAGTACTCCATCGACGGCATGGGCGCCTATTTTCTCACCCTGTCCCGCAACAAGCAGAGCGTGTGTCTGAATCTGAAGGAAAAACAGGGGCTTGAACTGTTCTATGAACTGGTGAAGCACGCTGATATCGTGATCAACAACTTTGGCGAAGGCGTGCCGAAGCGCCTCGGCATCGATTTCGACACCCTTAAACAACACAACCCCCGCATCATCACCTGCTCGATCACCGGCTTTGGTGAAACCGGGCCAGAGCGGAATCGCCCGGCCTTCGATCTGGTCGCGCAGGGCATGGGGGGCGGCATGTCGATCACCGGCGAGGAAAACGGCCCACCGCTGCGGGCCGGGATTCCCATCGGCGATCTGGGTGGCGGCCTGTTCGCCACCATCGGCATTCTGTCGGCGCTGCATGCCCGCACCCTCACCGGCAAGGGCCAGCATGTAGACATTTCGATGCAGGATTGCCAGGTGTCGCTGCTCAATTACATGGCCACCATGTACCTGATGAGTGGCGTTCAGCCACCGGCGGTAGGCAACGGCCATTTCGTCCATGTGCCCTACGGCACCTTCCGCACCCAGTCCCGCTACATCATTCTGGCGTGCATGGGCGATGCGTTCTTCATCAAGCTGGCGCAGATGCTGAAGGATCCGTTCCTGCTGGAAGAGCGTTTCCACAAACAGCCGGAACGCTGGGCTCACCGTCATGCCATCAATGCGAAAGTGCAGGAATACCTGGAACAGAACACCTGCGAATACTGGCTGGAACAGCTGAAAGAACACCGCATTCCCGCCGCGCCGGTGAATGATTTTTCCTACGCGCTGAAAGATCCGCAGATCCAGGCCCGCAACATGGTGGTGGAGGTGCCGCTACCCAATGGGCGCACGGTGCCGCAGCCGGGCAATCCGGTAAAACTGTCGGAAACCGATGAGCAGCCAATGACGCCGCCACCGACGCTGGGACAGCATACCCAAAGCGTGTTGACCGAACTGCTGGGCTTGCCGGCGGACCGGCTGGCAGCGCTGCAGCAGGCCGGCATCATCAATTGACGGTGACTGTCAGACGGCAACAAGTCATTCCGGGCAATCCCCCATTCCCCACGAGCAACCCGGTTACGAATAGCAAAACCTGCACCCTACCGCCCCGGGGGGATTGGCTTATAATCGGGCCAATCCCTTCCTGCCGATAAGAAGAACCACACATCATGTCTGAACGCGTATACATCAACGAAGTGGGCCTGCGCGATGGCCTGCAGAACCAGCCCAATCCGGTATCCACCGCCGCCAAACTGCAGATGGCAGCCGCGCTCATCGACGCCGGCGTCCGCCAGATCGAAGCCGTGAGTTTCGTCCATCCCAAAGCCGTACCCCAGATGGCCGATGCCGTGGATGTGCTGGCGGGCCTGCGGGATTACCCGGACCTGGATATCGCCGCGCTGGTGCCCAACATGAAGGGCTATGAGCGGGCACGGGAGCAGGGTGTGAAGTCCGTCGCCGTGGTACTGGCCTCCACCGACACCTTCAATCTGCGCAATCTGAACATGACCCTGGCCCAGACCCGGGAAACCTGCATCCAGGTGATCCAGCAGGCTCGGCAGGATGGGGTCGCGGTGCGGGCCTATGTGTCCGGCGCATTTTCCTGCCCCTATGACGGCAAAACCCCGGTGGACATCGTGCACCGACTGACGGCGGAAATGATCAGCGCCGGTGCCGATGAAATTTCCATCGCCGATACCATCGGTGCCGGCAATCCCCAACAGGTTCGTGATATTCTGGGGCCGCTGGTACAGCAGTTCGGCGCCGAACGTTTCAATCTGCACCTGCACGATACCCGCGGCATGGCACTGGCCATGGCCTGGGCCGGCATCATGGAAGGCGTGCGCAAGTTCGACAGCTCGATCGGGGGATTGGGCGGTTGTCCGTTTGCACCGGGGGCTTCAGGGAACGTTGCCACTGAAGATCTGGTCTATATGCTCACCGAAGCCGGCTTCACCACCGGTATCGATATGCAGGGTCTGCGCAAGGCCGTACAGGCCGCCGAACTGGCCACTGGCCAGCACCTGGGTGGACGCATCATCAAGTGGATGCAATCCCAGGACATTCGCGCCGCACAGAATCGCCCCCCCTGCGTCTGAGGCGGCAAACCCATAACAAGAATTCAACCACGGTTGTACTGTCATGAAGTATCTCCGACCGCGCTCCGTTTTTACCGCCGCGCTGCTGATCGCCTTCGGGGCGTTCCACAGTACGGCGCAGGCCGACAAGGTGGATGATATCGTCCGCGGCGAAAAGGCCACCATCCAGCAGGCGGCCCAAAGCCAGCGCAAGATCGACCAGCTCAGCGACGCCACCCAGCAGGCCTTCGCCGAGTACCAGCTTGAGCTCAAGCGCATCGAGGATCTGAAAGTCTACAACCTGCAGATGGAACGCCAGCTGCAGCGGCAGCGGGAAGCCATCGCCACCGCGCAGCAGTCCATCACCGATGTGGCGATTGTCGAACGCCAGATTGCGCCGCTGCTCAGCCGTATGGTCGACAGTCTGGCGAAATTCGTGACGCTGGATCTGCCCTTCCTGCAGGAAGAACGCCGCGAGCGCGTGACCTTTCTGCAGAACACCCTGGAACGCAGCGATGTCACCCTGGCAGAAAAATTCCGTCAGGTGATGGATGCCTACGCCATCGAAGTGGAATATGGCAATACCATCGAAGCCTGGCGCGGCACCCTGGTGTGGGACAGCCAGCCCCACGAAGTGGAATTCCTGCGCATCGGCCGCATTGCACTCATTTACCAGACCCTGGATGGCAATGATCTGGGCGTGTGGAACAGCAAGACCCAATCCTGGGAGGCCCTCGACGGCCGCTATCGCAAGGATGTGCGCCTGGGCCTGAAAATCGCCCGCAAACAGGCAGCGCCTGAACTGCTCACCCTGCCGATCCAGGCACCGGAGGCGCTGTGATGACAACCAAGATGCGCGCGTTAATCTGTCTTCTGCTGCTGGGTGTCATGGCACCCGGTTTCGCCGCCCAGCCCGGTGAAATCCGTTCCCTTGATGAGTTGCTCGACGCGGTGCGCCAGGGCCGCATGGAACAGTCACGGGAAAATCAGGCGCGGGAACAGCTGTTCCTGAAAAACCGCAACCAGCAGCAGGCATTGCTGGAAAAAGCCAAAGCCGAACGTCAGCAGCTGGAACAGCGCAGCGCCCAGCTGGAAGACCAGTACGCCCAGCAGAAAGAGCAGCTGGATGAACTCAATCGCCGGCTCGATGCCCGCATGGGTTCGCTGAAGGAACTGTTCGGCCATCTGCAAACCGCGTCCAGCGAAGCTTCGGCGCAACTGCAACGCTCCATCACCTCGGTGGAGTATCCGGAGCGGGCGCAACTGCTGGATCGTCTCAACGAACGGCTCAACTTCAACCGCACCTTGCCGCGCATCGAGGATCTGGAGCAGCTGTGGTACCAGCAGCAACGGGAGATGGTGGATTCCAGCAAGATCAAACATTCCTTCCTGCCGGTGGTGAACCTCAACGGCGAACTCACCCAGGCGGATGTGGTACGCATCGGCAGTTTCAATCTGGTGTCCGGCAATCACTACCTGCAGTACATTCCCGAAACCGGCAAGATTGTCGAGCTGCCCAAACAGCCGCCGCGCTACATGCTGGGCAACGTGAGTGATTTCACCGAGGTGCACGAAGGCATTCATCCGATCGCCATCGATCCCACCCGTGGTGCGTTGCTCAATCTGCTGCTGGAAGCGCCCAATTTCCAGGAACGCATCGAGCAGGGTGGTTTCATCGGCTATGTGATCATTGCCATCGGCGCGCTGGGTCTGCTGCTGGCGTTGGAACGCATCATCGTGCTGATCATGCAGACCCGCAAGGTGGCGGACCAGATGCGCAGCAGTACTGCCAGCGCCGACAATCCGCTGGGGCGCATTCTGCTGTCCTACGAGGCCAACAAACACCTGGGGCTCGAAGCACTGGAACTCAAACTGGGCGAAGCCATCCTGCGTGAGCGCACACCGCTGGAAAAATACCTCACCCTGATCAAGATCATTTCGGTGATCGCGCCGCTGCTGGGTCTGCTCGGTACCGTGACCGGGATGATCAACACCTTCCAGACCATTACGCTGTTCGGTACCGGTGATCCCAAGCTGATGGCCGGCGGTATTTCCCAGGCCCTGATCACCACGGTTCTGGGTCTGGTGGTGGCGATTCCGGTGGTGTTTTTCCACACGGTAGCCAACACCCGCAGCAAGGCCATTCTGGCGGTGCTGGAAGAACAGAGCACCGGTCTGGTGGCCGAACGGGCCGAGCAGGAGCAGCGGTAAATGTGGGCGCTGCTCGAAGCACTGGAAACGTTTCGCGATTTTCATATCGCGGGCGGCGTCGTGCTGTGGACCATCGGTTTGGTCACCATCATGATGTGGACCATGATCTTCGAGCGGATTTTCTATTTCCGTTTTGTGTTTCCCCGCTCCATGCGTAGCGCGGTGCGCCAGTGGTACAGTCGCGACGAGCGCCATTCCTGGCACGCCCATCATATCCGCCGCATGTTGATAGCACGGGTCTGTGCCGAAGCGCAGTTTTCGCTGCCGGTACTGCGCACGCTGGTAGCGCTGTGTCCGCTGTTCGGTCTGCTCGGCACCGTCACCGGCATGATCGAGGTCTTCGATGTCATGAACGCCTTCGGCACTGCCAATTCCCGCTCCATGGCCTCTGGTATTTCCCGCGCCACCCTGCCCACCATGGCAGGAATGGGCGCAGCCATTTACGGTTTGTTTGCCACCCGGTTGCTGTGTCGTCATGCCGCCCGCAAGGTGGAAATCCTGTCCGAACGACTGGTGCTGGGCACACAGCAAGGAGCGCACTGATGCGGCGTCCGTTTTATCGCGTTACCGAAGAAGACGATACCGTCATCGACCTGACCCCGATGCTCGACATCGTGTTCATCATGCTGATCTTTTTTGTGGTCACCGCGTCCTTCGTCAAGGAAACCGGTATCGACATCAACAAGCCGCAGGCGAAAACCGCAGCGGTGAAAGAAGCTGCCAACATCAAGATCGCGATCAACGAATTCGACGAGATCTGGATCGACAAACAGCGGGTGGATATTCGTGCGGTACGGCCGATGCTGGAACGGTTGCACATCGAGAATCCGCAGGGCGCGCTGATCATTCAGGCGGACAAGAAATCCACCAACAACAAACTGGTGCAGGTGATGGACGCCGCGCGTCAGGTCGGCATCGATGCCATTTCCATCGCTGCCAGCGAGAAGTGACATGGTCAGCCGCTACCTGTTATCCGTGTTGCTGGCAGGCCTGATGACCTTTGTCCTGTTCGCACTGATGATCGGCATGATCAAGATTGGCCAGCAGCCGGTCGCCAGCGATGTCAGTGTGAATATGGTGGACTTCATCCGCGCCAAGCGCGATCGCAATCTGAACCTGGATGAAACCAAGCCGGAACCACCGCCGATGCCTGCGGCACCGCCGGCGCCGGCCCAGCTGCAGATGGAAAAATTCAGCGTTGCTGCCGAACAGTTTGATATCGGTACCGACATCGATGCACCACAAGGTTTTTCCATCAATCCGGGGCTGGGTATCGGCGAAGGTGGTGGCGACTATCTGCCCATCGCCCAGGTGGCGCCGCAATACCCACGCACCGCGCTCAGCCAGGGTATCGAAGGCTGGGTGCTGGTGGAATTCACCATCGGCACCGAGGGTCAGGTAAAAGATCCCCGCATCATCAAGGCCGAACCGCCCGGTGTGTTTGACGATTCCGCACTCAGTGCCGTGAAGCGCTTCCGCTTCAAACCCCGCACCGTTGGCAATACGGCGGTGGAAGTGCGGGGCGTGCAGAACCGTATCCGTTTCAGGTTGCAGCGATGAACAGAGGCGTGCAGACAGCAATGGCGCTGTTGATGTGGCTGGCGGTGACAGTGGCGCAGGGCAGTACCGAGCCGGCACCCAGTCTGTCGGCCAGTTTTCTGAAGAAGCTGGGCGAAGCACAGACCGCCCTGCAGCAGAAACACCAGGAAAACTCCCGCGCCGTGCTGCAGGCACTGACCGAACAGGTCGGCAATTCCCCCTACGAAAACGGCATCGCCTGGAGCATGCTGGGCTTCCTGCATTACCAGAATGGCGATCTCAAGCAGAGTGAACAGGCCTATGAAAAGGCCCTGCAGTTCGATATCCCGCAGCCACTGGCCCAGGACATCCGCAAGACCCTCGGCCAGGTGTATGCCAGCGACAACAACTGCCAGCGGGCGGTAGCCCTGTTCGACCAGTGGCTGCGCTACGCCCAGTCCGATACCGAGGATGTGCTGGTATGGTCGGCCCAGTGCCGCTATCAGCTGAGCCAGTTCAAGCAGGCGGCGCAGCAGCTGCAAACCGTCATCAATGCCTACCAGAACAGCGGACGCCGGCCGAAGGAAAGCTGGCTGTCGCTGTTGCAGGCGTCGCTGGCACAAATGGACGAAGCCCGCGATCGGCTCGACACCATCAAGATGTTGCTGCGCTGGTATCCCAAGGCGGAATACTGGCTGGCGCTGGCCAGCAGTTTCGGTCAGCTGGACGATATGGATGATTACCTGGCAACCCTGGCGGTGGCGGAACGCAAATCCCTGCTCCACACCGAAACCCAGTACCTGTCACTGGCCAGCGTTTACTATGCGCAGAACGTACCGTACCGTGCCGCGCACATCATCGAGGAAGGGCTGCGCCAGAACATCATCCGGCCCACGGAAAAGAATCTGCGCTTCCTGGCGTCCTGCTACAGCGTTGCGCAGGAATTCGAAAAAGCGATCAGGCCCCTGCAGCAGGCGGCGAGCAAGGCTGACACCGGAGAATCCGATGCGCTGCTCGGCAACGCCCTGTTCCAGCTGGCGCGCTGGCGCGAAGCGGCAGATGCCTTCGAAACTGCACTCAACAAAGGCGGCATCCAGCAACGTGATACACTCTGGCTTTTACTGGGCCAGACCTGTCTAAACCTGCACCAGTTCGATCGCGCGCGCTATGCCTTCCAGCAAGTGTTGCCCAGTGAAGCCCGCGCCCAGCAGGCGGAACAGTGGATCAAGTACACGGAATACGAGCGCAAGCGTTATCAGGAACTGGGCCTGATCAAGGACTCCGCAACATGAAAGCCATTGTCATTCAGTCCGACAAGCATTTGCGCTGGGAAAACGTTGCAACCCCGATGCCAGGGCCGGATGACGTTGCCATCCGCGTCCATGCTACCGCCATCAATCGGGCCGACCTGATGCAACGGGCCGGGCTGTATCCGCCACCGCCCGGGGCCAGCAGTATCCTGGGCCTCGAATGCGCCGGCGAGATCACCGCCGTAGGTGCGAACATACAGCAGTGGCAGGCTGGCGATCGGGTCTGCGCCCTGCTGGCCGGAGGCGGCTACGCCGAAACCGTCGTCTGTCCGGCAAGCCATGTCCTGCCCATTCCCGCGGGCTTCACTTATCAGCAGGCGGCGGCCCTGCCGGAAGTGTTCGCCACCGCCTGGCTCAACCTCTATATGGAAGCCGACACCCGGCCCGGCCAGAAAGTGATCCTGCATGCCGGCGCCAGTGGCGTGGGTACCGCTGCCATCCAGTTGTGCCAGCGCCAGGGCAATCCGGTATTCGTCACCGTCGGCGACCAGCAGAAACTGGACAGCTGTCTGGCCCTGGGCGCCGCCGCAGGCCACATCCGTACCGGCGGCGATTTCGAAGCCGCTGCCAAGGAATGGGCCGGCAGCGAAGGCGTACACACCATTCTCGATCCGGTGGGTGGCAGTTATCTGGAACAGAACATCCGCCTGCTGGCCACCGACGGCCATCTGGTGATCATTGGCCTGATGGGGGGACGCAACGGTAATCTCGACATCGGTCGCCTGCTGGTCAAGCGCCTGCGGGTGGTCGGCTCCACCCTGCGCAGCCGGTCCGACGCCAGCAAGGCCGCCCTGGTGCAGCAACTGCGGGAACAGGTCTGGCCCGGCTTTGCCGATGGTAGCCTCAGGCCCATCATCCATTCGGAATACCCGATCACCGCTGCAGAAAGTGCCATGGCCGACGTGGCCAGTAACGCAACCATCGGCAAAGTGATATTGTCCGTAACCGGAAGCTGACAAAGACTGTCAATACAATCAGGAACGTAACCGCTAGACTGCCGGGTCTATCCGGTAGCATGCCGTGCAACCATAGGGGACCCCGGTGACAGAACCAGCCATGATTACCTGCGAAGCCTGCGATCTCGACCTGTTTTCGGCCGACGAAGATCTGTTCGGCAGCGAATGCGAACGCAACCTCAATACCTGCAGCATCGACCAGACCATCACCAACTCCGCCCACCGAGCGCTCCAGGTCTGCAACGCCCAGGCCCAGCTGCTGCTGGCGCAATACCAGTCGGACACCATCAACGATATGCAGGCGGCAAGGGCCAAAGCCGAAGCGATTGCTCACCAACTCGGTGAATTCGATTACGCACCGGAACAGGTGCGGCAGAATCCCTTCGATGAAGCACCGCTGCGGGCAGCCTGGGAAGCCGGCTATCAGAAAGCCCGGGAATCCCGCCCCGACCGCTCCCTCAACCGCCTGCACACCAAATTCTGGGAGCAGGGCATCGATACCGAGGACACCCGCTCCCAGTTCGAACTCTGCGCGCTGGAACTCTACCGCCTCGCCGCCCAGCTGGATCACCCGGAGCAGGCCGGCCGCGCCAAGCGCCTGGCCATGGAAATGTGCCGCTATCACGAAGGCCTCAGCCCCACACCGAAACGCCAGGCCGAGATCGACCGCTTCATGGCCCAGCAGGCAGAACGGCTGCTCAACGCCCTGGAGTTCTGATCCCCCACCCGATCCAGCCGCCATGCATCAATCTGGCACACCTGCACAAAGCTCCTACACTTATAAGAACAGGCAGGTAACCCACCGGATGAATTGAATATCGCGACATGGCGCTGGATCTGATTCCCTACCACAAAAAGAAGGTGTTGATCATCGAGGATCTGGCCGAGATGCGCTCCACCATGAAATCCATGCTGGCGAACATGGGCGTGCAGTCCATGGAAACCGTCAACAACGGTGAGGAAGCCCTGGCCAAGATGGCCAACAACCAGTTCGACATCGTGTTTTCCGACTACGAACTGGGGCGTGGCAAGGATGGCCAGCAGATTCTGGAAGAAGTCCGTCATTCCGGCCTGATCCCGGCCTCAACTGTCTACATTCTGGTGACCGCGGCCCAGACCGTCGAAATGGTCATGGGCGCCCTGGAATTCGAACCGGACGGCTATATCACCAAACCGGTCACCCTCGAGATCCTGCGCACCCGCCTCAACCGCATCATCCGCACCAAGGACGTCTACCAGGAAATCAACAAGGCCATCGACCGCAAGGACATCAACGGCGCCCTCGAAGCCTGCAACCGGCTGGCGGTGGAAAATCCCAAGTTTGCCCTGCCGGCCTACCGCATCAAGGGCAAGCTGCTGCTGAACGAAAACCGGATCGAGGAAGCCAAGGATATCTACGACACCGTGCTCGGCATCAAGCGGGTGGCGTGGGCCATGCTGGGCATGGGCAAGGTGCTGTACCTGCAGGGGGAATACGACGAAGCCCGCCGCCTGCTGGAGGCGCTGGCCAACACCAAGGCCCAGTACGTCGAAGCGTTCGACTGGCTGGCCAAGGTGCTGGAAGCCCAGGGCAAGATCAAGGCCGCCCAGCAGGTACTGGAACAGGCCATCGCGACCTCACCCAAATCGGTATTGCGGCAGCAGGAACTGGCGCGGGTGGCGGAACTCAATGGCGATGTCGAGGTGATGTACAAGGCCTGCCGCAAAGCCCATGCACTGGCGAAGAATTCCGTGTTCCGCAATGCGGATATCCTGATCCGTTACGCCAAGTCACTGCAGCCGAAAATCCGCCACGGCAGCATGCGCGACCAGAAGATCGCCACCAACGAAGCGATGGCGCTGCTGGAACAGGCCAAGACCGAATTCCATCTCAACATTAATCAGGCCTTCAAATGCGCCCTGGTGGAAGCCCAGACCCTGAGCAACAGCGGCCGCGATATCGAGGGTCGGCTGGCCTATCGGGCGGCCCAGACCATGGTCCAGAATACCGGTGCGCTCACCCTGGATGATCGCCTCGACCTGTTCGCCGCCAAACTGCAATTCGAAGATGAAGGACCCGCGATGGCCTACGGCCAGGAACTGCTGCGGGAAATCGGCAACAACCGTCGCCTGCAGAGTAATTACTACCGCGTGCTGGATGCTCACCTGTCCAAGCGCCCGGAGGCACGGCTCGAACTGCTCAAGAAGCGCGGCCAGGAACTGCTGGAACGCAACGAATTCGACGAGGCCTTCGAACTCCTGCACAAGGCGAGCCGGGTGGACGTGAGCGATGTCGATGCCAAGCTGCTGGCACTCAAGGCGGTGATCGGGCTCTATCGACAGGGCGCCCGCGCTGGCGAAACCCTCAACCAGGCCAACGAACTGTTCAAGGCGCTCGAGTCGCTTGATGCCGGCGATCCCCGTTATCCAACCCTTGAAAAACTGCGCCTGCAGTGGGCGGAGCAGAATGCCGATGGCCAGTGATCCGCAACTGGCCTCCGATCTGCTGGCCGCCGGCATCCACGAAATCAAGAACCGCTTCGGGCTGCTGTATTCCCAGCTCGACCAGCTGCTGGCAACCCTGCCGCTGAACGAGCAGCACCAGCACGCCGCCGACCAGATCAAAAGCGAAGGCCAGTTCATCGGCAGCGAACTGGTGCGGATTCTGGCCAGCTACAAAACCCTGGGGCAGGACACCTCGGCCAATGTCGACCAGCAATTCCTGCTGGATTTTCTCGAGGAAAAGATCGCCCGCCACAGCTACACCGCCGCCGCCCACAACCTGCAGATCAGCTTTGATTGCGATGACGATCTGACCGGATTCTTCGACGCCGGTATCGTCAACATCGTACTCGACACCGCCATCTACAACGCGGTGAAGGAAAACGTCAGCCAGATACTGGTGTCAGCAGAAGAAAACGACGGCGAGCTGCTGATCCGGATCCATGACAACGGCAATGGCTTTCCCCCGGCCATGCTGGAACAGCCCATCAGCCAGGGTCAGCTGAAGACCGCTTCCGGTTCCACCGGGTTGGGCCTGTACTTTGCCCAGCGCCTGCTGGGTCTGCACCAGGAAGGGGATCGGGTCGGCCACATCAGCCTGGGCAAGAGCGATCACCTCGGTGGTGCCTGCGTCACCCTGCATCTGCCGCAGTAAGGCCGCTTTTCCATCCCCAATCGATCACCACTTCAGGCTATAATGCTGCGCTTTGGGCGACACCACACTGGTAGGCGTTGCAGGTGTGGGTTGGCGTTTCCGGACCATCAGCGGCCATGGATGGCCGCTGTTGAGCGTCCCAGGGATGGGCTCGAAGCGTGTCCGGAAACGCCAACCCATGCCCGCAACGCCGGCGATAGTGGCAACATCATCCGCCCCATCACAGCAAAAAAACGAACCAAGGTTTTCCATGACCCAGACAACAACTCCCATCGGCAAGGGCCTGACCTTTCAGGACCTGATTCTCACCCTCCAGAACTACTGGGCCTCCCAGGGTTGCGTGGTCGTGCAGCCCTACGACATGGAAATGGGGGCGGGCACCTTCCACACCGCCACCTTCCTGCGCGCCATCGGGCCGGAAACCTGGAACGCGGCCTACGTACAGCCCAGCCGCCGTCCTGCCGATGGCCGTTATGGTGAAAACCCCAACCGTCTTCAGCACTACTATCAATTCCAGGTGGTACTGAAGCCGTCACCGTCGAATATCCAGGAGCTCTATCTGGAATCCCTGCGCCTGCTCGGCATCGACACCAGCGTGCACGATGTCCGCTTCGTCGAAGACAACTGGGAATCCCCGACCCTGGGCGCCTGGGGTCTCGGCTGGGAAGTCTGGCTCAACGGTATGGAAGTCACCCAGTTCACCTACTTCCAACAGGTCGGCGGCGTGGAGTGCTATCCGGTCACCGGCGAAATCACCTATGGCCTCGAGCGCCTGTGCATGTACCTGCAGGGCGTGGATTCCGTCTACGACCTGGTGTGGACTGACGGCCCCTTCGGCAAGGTCACCTACGGCGACGTGTTCCACCAGAACGAAGTGGAAATGTCCACCTTCAACTTCGAACACGCCAACGTGCCGAAGCTGTTCGAGCTGTTTGATTTTTACGAAAGCGAATCGAATGCCCTGATGGAAAAGAATCTGCCGCTGCCCGCTTACGAAATGGTGGTGAAAGCCTCCCACACGTTTAACCTGCTCGACGCCCGCCGCGCTATTTCTGTTACCGAACGCCAGCGCTACATTCTGCGCGTGCGCACCCTGGCGCGGAACATCGCGCAAAGCTATCTGCAGGCCCGCGCCCGACTTGGCTTCCCCATGGCACCGGCGACCCTGCGCGACGAAGTCCTGGCAAAACTGGCACAGGAGGCGTCCGCATGAACCATCTGGATTTCCTGGTTGAACTGGGCACCGAAGAACTGCCCCCCAAGGCGCTGAAGCAGCTGTCGGAAAGTTTTCGCGACGGTATCGTCAACGGTCTGCAAGCCGCTGGTCTGTCGCACACCGCAGTGCAGGTCTACGCCGCGCCACGTCGCCTGGCGGTGGTGGTGAAGGCACTCGCCACCCAGCAGCCCGATCGCGTGCAGAACATCGATGGCCCCCCGAAAAAAGCCGCCTTTGATGCAGACGGTAATCCCACCCAGGCGGCACTCGGCTTTGCCAAAAAGAACGGTGTTGAATTGAGTGAAGTCGACACCAGCGGTGAGCGCCTGCGCTACGTGAAAGAAGTGAAGGGCAGTGCCGCCAGTGAATTGTTGCCGGGGATCGTTTCCGCGTCGCTGGATCAGCTGCCGATTCCCAAACGCATGCGCTGGGGCGCTTCCCGCGTCGAGTTCGTGCGCCCCACCCAGTGGCTCATCATGCTGCTGGGCGATCAGGTGATCGACTGCGAGATCCTCAGCCAGAAAGCCGGTCGCGAATCCCGTGGCCACCGTTTCCATCATCCCAAAGCCGTGCGGATTTCCTCGCCGCAGTCCTATCTGGAAGATCTGCGCGCCGCCTGGGTGATCGCCGATTTCAGCGAACGCCGCGCCATCATCAGTGAGAAAGTGCAGTCACTGGCGAAATCCGAAAACGGCAATGCCATCGTGCCCGACTCCCTGCTCGACGAAGTCACGGCGCTGGTGGAATGGCCGGTGCCACTGGTGTGTTCGTTCGAAGAACGCTTCCTCGCCGTCCCCCAGGAAGCCCTGATTTCCACCATGCAGGACAACCAGAAATATTTCTGTCTGCTGGACAGCAACGGCAAACTGAAAAACCGTTTCATCACCGTTGCCAATATCGAAAGCAAAGCACCACAACACATCGTTTCCGGTAACGAAAAAGTCGTGCGTCCGCGTCTGACTGACGCCGAGTTTTTCTTCAACCAGGATCGCAAATCAAAACTGGAAGCCCGAAACGAACGCCTGCAAACCGTGGTGTTTCAGGCCGAACTCGGTACCGTATTCGAAAAGGCCCAGCGCGTCAGCCAGCTCGCCGGATTCATTGCCCAGCGCATTGGCGGCAATGTGCAACACGCCGAGCGGGCCGGTCTGCTGTCCAAATGTGATCTGGCCACGGAAATGGTGGGCGAGTTCCCCGAGCTGCAAGGCATCATGGGTACCTATTACGCCCGTCACGACGGTGAAGCCGACGAGGTGGCACTGGCCCTGAACGAGCAGTACCAGCCCCGTTTCGCCGGCGATGAACTTCCGCAGACCCGCACCGGTCAGGCCGTTGCCATTGCCGACAAGATCGATACCCTGGTGGGCATCCTCGGCATCGGCAAGCACCCCACTGGTGATCGCGATCCGTTTGCGCTGCGCCGCGCGGCACTGGGTGTCCTGCGCATCATCGTAGGCCGCGAACTGGATCTGGATCTGGTGGAACTGGGTGCCCAGTCCGTTGCCCTTTACGGCAACAAGCTGACCAATGCCAACGTGGCCGCTGACTTCCTCGCCTTCATGAATGGCCGTTACCAGACCTGGTTCCAGGAAGAAGGCATCAGTGTGGATATCGTCAAAGCGGTTCTGGCGGTCAATCCCACCCGGCCGCTGGACTTCTGGCAGCGGGCCCAGGGTGTCAGTGCCTTCAAGGCGTTGCCCGAAGCCGCCGCGCTTGCCGCCGCTAACAAGCGCGTGGGCAACATCCTCGCCAAGCGTGACAGCAGCGACGCACTGCCGGCGCTGAACACCGCACTGTTGCAGCAAGACGAAGAGCGGGCACTGGCGCAAGCGGTGCAGACCGCAGCAGCCTCCGCGAGTCAGGGTTACCAGACCCGCCTGCAAGCCCTGGCAAGCCTCAAGGAACCGGTGGATCGCTTCTTCGACAAGGTGATGGTCAACGTGGACGATAGCGCGGTGCGCAATAACCGTCTCGCGCTGTTGGCCAGTCTGCAGCAGCTGTTCCTGGCGATTGCCGATATCAGCGAGCTGCAATGAGTCAAACGCCTGGTTGGTCAGCGCTTACTCGCGATATTGACCAAACCACATCATGGAAAGAGGGTAGTGACAACCGATGAACCACCTGCGCGGCCTGCTGTTCAATGCGCTGTACACGCTCACCTTCATCGTCGTGGGCATTCCGGTATTGCTGATCGGGCCGCTGGTACCTTATCCCCATCGGTTGAAGCTGCTCAGCCTGATACCAAGGACGGTACAGGGTTTGTTAGCGCTCACTTGTGGCATTACCTACCGGATCGAAGGGCGAGAGAACATTCCCGCAGGCCCGTTCGTGCTGATCGCCAATCACCAAAGCACCTGGGAAACCTTTGTCCTCAGCTACCTGTTTCATCCGCAATCGGCAGTACTCAAGAAGGAACTCACCTACATTCCGGTGTTCGGCTGGTTGCTGAAGCTGGGCCGGCCCATCGTCATTGACCGCAGTCGCAAGCAAAGTGCCATCAAAGAAATCCTGCGCCAGGGTCAGGCCCTGTTGGCGCAGGGTATTAATGTGATCATCTTTCCAGAAGGTACCCGGGTGCCGGTGGGCGAGCAGCGTAGCCATCTGCCGGGTGGCGCCATGCTGGCATGCAAGGCCGGCGTACCAGTGTTACCCGTCGTGCACAACGCTGGCGCGCACTGGCCTGCCCACCAATTGCGGAAAATTCCGGGTGTCATCACGATTCGCATTGGCAAGCCGGTATCAACGGCAGGGCGATCTCCCAAAGAACTGAATCAGGCGCTGGAAGCCTGGATCAATGCCGAGAAAGCCAAACTCTGACCTCCTCTCGTCATACAGCACTTGTCCCCAGACTTATCCACAGGCTAGTCACACGCAACCCCTTGTATTTCGGGCGCTGTAGCGCAATTCGTTAAGCGACTGCCACAACTACTCACAATTGGCGCCAACAAAAAAGGCCGGGGGCAATAACCACCCCGGCCTTTTTGTTTGGGTCACGAATGACTGTTTTCAGATATCCAGATTGCTGACGTTGAGGGCATTGGTTTCGATGAAGTCACGACGCGGCTCCACATGATCCCCCATCAGGGTAGTAAAGATCTGGTCAGCCGCGATGGCATCCTCGATATTCACCCGCAACATACGGCGGGAGTTCGGGTCCATCGTGGTTTCCCACAACTGTTCAGGATTCATCTCGCCCAGACCCTTGTAGCGCTGGATAGTGTGCCCCTTGCGGGACTCCGTGAGCAGCCAATCGAGACCTTCCTTGAAATCGGTAATGCCACGGGTCTTTTCACCCCGTCGCATATAAGCACCGTCTTCCAGCAAGCCCTGCAGGCGGCCACCCAGGCTGACAATCGCCGTATAGTCTTCTGACAGGACAAATTCCCGACTCAGCGGATAATCGCGAGGCACACCGTGAGAGATATGGCATACCTTGGGAATCCAGAGTTTACGTTCCTTGTCTTCCAGGACGCTGACTTCAAAGCGCTCGGACGCCGATGCATTGGTGGCAAGACGCGCGGTCAGCGCCGTACTCCATGCCGCTACTGCCGACTCGTCTTTGAGGCTGTCCTCAGTCAACGCTGGTGCGTAGATCAGCGTTTCCAGCAGATAGGACGGATACAGACGTGACAGGCGATCAATCCGGTTGAAGACATGGCGGTAAGCAGTTACCAGCTCTTCCAATGCCAGTCCTGTAATAGCCGGCGCACTCGCATTGACGTGCAGACCGGCGTCATCCAGGGCGGACTGGGTCAGGTATGCATCCAGGGCATTGTCGTCCTTCAGGTACTGCTCATGCTTGCCTTTCTTGATCTTGTACAGCGGCGGCTGGGCAATATATACGTAGCCGCGCTCGATGATCTGTGGCATCTGGCGGAAGAAGAAGGTCAGCAACAGGGTACGGATGTGGCTTCCATCCACGTCCGCGTCCGTCATGATGATAATGCGGTGATAGCGGCATTTTTCGATATCGAATTCATCCTTTCCGATGCCGCAACCCAATGCGGTGATCAAGGTACCAACCTCGGCAGAGGACAACATCTTGTCAAAGCGGGCTTTCTCGACGTTGAGGATCTTGCCTTTGAGCGGCAACACGGCCTGAGTACGGCGATTGCGGCCCTGCTTGGCTGAGCCACCCGCCGAATCACCCTCGACGAGGTAAAGTTCTGATTCGCTGGGATCTTTTTCCTGACAGTCAGCCAGTTTGCCCGGCAGTCCTGCGATATCCAGCACACCTTTGCGGCGGGTCATTTCGCGGGCTCGACGCGCCGCATCGCGGGCGCGGGCCGCATCAATGATCTTGCCACAGATGATTTTCGCGTCATTGGGATGTTCGAGCAGATAGTCATTCAGGCGTTCAAACATATGCTGTTCAACGACGGCTTTGACTTCCGAAGAAACCAGTTTGTCCTTGGTCTGGGACGAAAACTTGGGATCCGGTACTTTGACAGAAACAATGGCGGTCAAACCTTCCCGGGCATCATCGCCCGTGGTGTTGACCTTGTGTTTCTTCTGCAACCCTTCGTTTTCGATGTAGGTATTCAGACAGCGGGTGAGGGCAGAGCGGAATCCTGCCAGGTGAGTGCCACCGTCACGCTGCGGGATGTTGTTGGTGTAGCAGTAGATATTTTCCTGGTAGGAGTCATTCCATTGCAGGGCCACCTCCACTGAAATACCTTCTTCTTCCCGTTTGCCATCGAAGTAGAACACTTTGTTCAGCGGCGTTTTGTTCTGGTTCAGGTATTCAACAAAGGCACTCAGACCACCTTCATACTGAAACACGTCTTCCGTCCCGGTACGCTCATCGAACAGGACAATGCGCACACCAGAGTTCAAAAACGACAGTTCGCGCAGGCGCTTTGCCAGAATATCGTGGGAAAACTTGATGTTGCTGAAGGTTTCCGGCGAGGGATGAAAGTGAACCTCGGTACCCGTGGCATCGGTGTCGCCGACCGGTTGCAGGGGGGCTGCGGGAACCCCGTGGTTATACACCTGCTCCCACACGTGACCTTCACGGCGGATGGTCAGCTTGAGCCGGGTCGAAAGGGCGTTGACCACGGACACGCCTACACCGTGGAGTCCACCGGATACCTTGTAGGAGTTATCATCGAACTTACCCCCGGCATGGAGGACCGTCATGATGACTTCTGCTGCGGAACGGCCTTCTTCAGGATGGAGGTCTACTGGGATGCCGCGTCCATTGTCGGTTACGCGGATCGATTCATCCGTATGAATGACCACGCGGATTTCCGTACAGTGCCCGGCCAAGGCTTCATCGATGGAATTGTCCACCACTTCGAACACCATGTGGTGCAAACCGGTGCCGTCATCGGTGTCACCGATATACATACCAGGGCGCTTGCGTACGGCGTCCAGACCCTTGAGAACTTTGATGCTGGAAGAGTTATAGCTATTGGTATCAGACATGGGGGCGTGTCTCTCTCCGCTGTCGATGGCGTGTTAAGGTGATAGGGTCAACTGACCATGTTCCACGTGAAACATTCGGTGGTCGCCAAAGCTGTGCAACAACCCACCGTTACCAAGATCTTTGTCGATTGCAGTAATGAAGGACTGACAGGGATAATCCCGCAGGAACATCGATATCTTTTCTATATTGGTGTAATCCAGTTCTGCCGGTAAATCATCCAGTAACAACACGGGGGCAACGTGACGCAACCGATGCAGCAGCACAACCTGGGCCAGCCTAACCCCATATATTACCAGCTTTTTTTGACCCCGTGAGCATATATCTCGGGCTAATTGGCCGTTCCAGAGGACAGCCAGATCTGCCTTTTGGGGACCATAAAGCGGTCGCCCCTGCTCAATCTCCGTCTGAGCCTGTTGCGGTAAACAGCTAGCCAAATCCACATTAGCCGCATCTGGCCAACCTGGGCGATAGTGGAGCGTAACACCTTCCAACCCGAAGTATCGCCGCGCGACATCCGAAAACGCCTCAGACAACATCTCTACATAGTGAAGCCGGGACACATGCAGTGCCTGACCCGCCACCGCAAGCTGCTGGTTCCAATGGCTTAATGAAGATCGAAGGGACTTACTGTCACCCACGCGCAAAAGAGCTGACTTTTGTTCCAGCGCTGACTTGAAGCGCTTCCAAACTTCAAGAAAGGCATGTTCCACGTGGAACAATCCCCAATCCAGCAATTCACGTCGTACCGAAGGTCCACCCTCCAACATTTCAAAGGACGCCGCCTCAACCTCGACCGCCGGCAACAGCGCTGCCAGATCGGATAACCGCTCACACCTGGACCCATTAATCTTGGCCAGCATTTCCCCATCTGCACCACGGCGCACCCCAAGTCGATCAACACCACCAGACCCGTTCAGCACAGACCCAAACACGGTCAACGCCGGCGCACCATGGCTGATCACCTTTTTCACCTGCACCGTACGAAAACTGCGGCCACGGGACAACATGCTGATGGCCTCCAACAGACTGGTCTTGCCGCTGCCGTTGGCACCAATAATGAAGTTAACGCTCGGATGGGGATCTATCTGGAGGGAGAGGAGGTTGCGCACATTGGCAACCTCCAGATGCTGAATCTGCATTTACAACTAAAGACGCATCGGCATTACAACATAGCTGGCACTGTCATCTTCTGCGTCGGTCACCAGTGCGCTGCTATTGGAATCCGCCAGCTGCAGCTTCACAGTATCACTGCGAACCACATTCAGCACGTCCAGCAGATAATTTACGTTGAAGCCAATCTCCAGCTCACCGCCCTGGTAATCGACGTTGATGGTCTCCTCGGCTTCTTCCTGCTCCGGGTTGTTCGCCACAGTGGTCAGGCTGCCACTCACCAGACGTAACCGGACTCCCCGGTACTTTTCATTCGACAGAATCGCCACACGGGAAAAGCACTGACGCATTTCCGTTTTATCAGCCAGCACATTCTTGTCTCCCTGTTTGGGCAGTACCCGCTCATAATCAGGGAACTTGCCGTCGATCAGCTTGGAGGTAAACCGCAAATCGGCGCTTTCAACCCGGATATGATTGCCGCTCAGCGCAATGGCGATATCGGAGTCCACATCATTGAACAGCTTTGCCAGTTCCAGCACACCCTTGCGTGGCACGATGGATTGGAAAGGTTTCTCCACCTCACACTGGATCTCCGCCTTGCACAGCGCCAACCGGTGACCGTCCGTCGCCACCGTACGCAGCAGATTGGTACTGACTTCGAACAGCATACCGTTTAGATAGAACCGCACATCCTGCTGCGCCATGGCAAACGCGGTGCGGTCGATCACCGACTTCAGGTAGCCCTGATTCATCGAAAAACTCACCTGACCAACAGCGTCTTCCAGATTGGGAAACTCATTCGCCGGCAGGGTAGCCAGACTGAAGCGGCTGCGGCCAGCCTTGATTGCCAGCTTTTGATCGTCCAGCGCAAACTGGATGACGCTTTCATCCGGCAGCGACTTGCAGATATCCAGCAGCTTTTTCGCCGGAACCGTTATTTCCGCGTGCGAATAGGACTGTTCCAGTCCAATCCGCGCCACCAGCTCCACTTCCAGGTCTGTGCCGGTCAACGACAGGGTGTCGCCGTCCACGACCATCAGCACATTCGACAACACCGGCAGCGTCTGGCGTCGTTCCACAACCCCGACCACCTGCTGCAGTGGTTTGAGCAATTTTTCCCTTTCAATGGAAAAGTTCATAACGGCATCCCAAAAGTCAGTAAGCACCAACTTACGAAGTCAGTGAGCGCAAAAGGTTCGTATAGTCTTCACGCACGTCGGAACTGGATTCGCGCAACTCCTTGATCTTGCGGCAGGCATGCAACACGGTGGTGTGATCGCGTCCCCCGAATGCCTCGCCGATCTCAGGCAAGCTATGGTTGGTCAATTCCTTGGCCAGGGCCATCGCCATCTGGCGCGGCCGTGCCACTGACCGACTGCGTCGTTTCGACAATATATCCGACAGCTTGATTTTAAAATACTCTGCGACGATTTTTTGAATGTTATCAATGCTTACCTGCTTTTCCTGCAGGGCGAGCAGGTCCTTCAGGGACTCCTTGACGAAGTCCAGGGTAATCGGCTTGCCGGTAAAGTGGGCGTTGGCAATCAGCCGCTTCAGGGCCCCTTCCAATTCGCGCACGTTGGAACGAATGCGCTGGGCTACGAAGAACGCCGCTTCGTCCGGCAGATCGATCCGCGACTCTTCAGCTTTCTTCATTAATATGGCCACCCGGGTTTCCAGTTCGGGAGGCTCCACTGCAACCGTCAGACCCCAGCCAAACCGGCTCTTCAGACGCTCCTCCACACCGCTGATTTCCTTCGGATAGCGGTCGCAGGTAAGGATCATCTGCTGACCACCCTCAAGCAGCGCATTAAAGGTATGGAAAAACTCTTCCTGGGAACGTTCCTTGCCGGCAAAGAACTGAATGTCATCAATCAACAGCGCGTCCACCGAACGATAGAAGCGCTTGAACTCGTTGATAGCGTTGATCTGCAGCGCTTTCACCATATCCGCAACAAAGCGTTCGGAATGCAGGTACACCACCTTGGCATTGGGATTCTGCGCCATCATGAAGTTGCCCACGGCATGCATCAGGTGGGTTTTACCCAGACCCACCCCGCCATACAGGAACAGCGGGTTGTAGGCCTGCCCGGGATTCTCGGCCACCTGGGTTGCCGCTGCCCGTGCCAGCTGGTTGGATTTACCTTCGACGAAACTGTCAAAAGTGAATTGGGTATTCAGGTTGGTCTTGTGCTTGATGCTTCCGCCCACATCCACTTCTCGACCGGAGGCAGGCTTCACGCTGCTCCGTACCGGCTCCTGGGCATCAACACTGGCCTGCTGTTCAACCACGGTCACCGTACGACCAGACCGGCCTGTGGACGTCCCGACGACAGCTGCAGCAGCCTGTGCGGGTTTGGCTGCTTGCCGTGAACCAATGGCCAGACTGACCTGGTAAGACTCTTCCCCAGGCGCCAGTTCCTTCATTAATTCCGTGATGCGCGCCAGAAACTTCTCGTTCACCCAATCCAGCACAAAGCGGTTAGGCGCGAGCAGCCGCAGCTGACCACCCTCCATTTCTACCTGGAGCGGGCGGATCCACATGTTGAATTGTTGCGAGGGCAGTTCTGCTTGCAAGCGATCAAGGCATTGGTGCCAAAGGGCGTTTCCCACGTCGCCAACCCCAATTATTGTTGTCTGGTGAGTTCAAATGAGCCGGAAATGATATACCCCCCACCCCGACTTATCCACAGACCACTTCAATAATTTTTTGATGACTTTCCCTTGACCTTTATACACTCCCAGCCTGTGGACAAAACCTGCGTATACCCGGTACTAAACTGGTGATCAAACAGGCACTTTATTCAACCTTCGACTTATCCACATTTCATGACACCATCCGTCATCAGAAAATACCGTCTTAGGCCACAAAGTTATTAATCGCCCAAATAGCTGAAAATAAAAGATTAAATCACCTTATCCACAGACTTTATCAACATAATAACAATCACCATAAAATCTTTTTTTCTTAAATTCTTATTTTGTTATTACGAGCTGTGCATATGCGTTAAGCCCTCATCAAATTGCATGCATATCCGTGATTGACTTGCGGTCCTCATCCCAATAGAATTGCGCCTCTTTTTCCCGGGGTGTGCCTTGTCCAGCGCATATGCCCGACGTGCCAACGACATCAGCGAAGTGAATTGCCATGAAAAGAACATTCCAACCCAGCAACCTGAAGCGCAAGCGTGTACACGGTTTCCGTGCTCGCATGGCCACCAAGAACGGTCGCCAGGTATTGGCTCGTCGCCGCGCCAAAGGCCGCAAGCGTCTGACTGTGTAGTGATCAACGCTGCTGCGTGAAACAATTTCCGTTCCGTCGCCAGCAGCGTCTGCTCAATGGTCGAGACTACACACAAGTCTTCGACCACAATCAGGCCAAGATCAGTCACAGCTGCTTTCTGATTTTGGCTTTGCGCATTTCCTCTGAAACACCTGCCCGCCTTGGTTTGATCGCGGCCAAAAAGCACCTCAAGCGTGCTGTCCAGCGCAATCAGTTCAAACGAATTACCCGGGAATCTTTTCGCCAGCACCAGCAAGCCCTTACGGGTATCGAGCTGATTGTCATGGCACGCTCCGGTGCGCTGAATGCTAACCCCGCAGAACTCCGTAACGCCCTCGATCAGGCCTGGCCCCGGCTATGCAAGCGTCTGCCGCCAGTGCAAACTGCGCCTTCTGCTACCGAATGATGAGGAGTCCGTGATGAAACGACTCGCCCTGGCACTGCTATCGTTCTACCGACGTTACATCAGTACCATGATGGCGCCGCACTGCCGTTTCTATCCCAGCTGTTCCTGCTATGCGCAGGAAGCGATCGAACGCTATGGCGTTACCCGCGGTGGCCTGTTAACCTTGCGGCGGCTCTCCCGGTGCCACCCCTGGCATCCTGGCGGCTATGATCCGGTTCCGGGAACCTGCGGCTCCGATTCCGATAACCTTCCTTCCCAACACTAAGAATTTTTGAAGATGGACTGGCAACGAACCCTTTTAATTGCAGCCCTGGCGGTTGTGTCCTATCTGATGATCCTGCAGTGGCAGAAAGATTACATGGATCAGCCGGCTGCCCAAGCCGTCACTTCTCCACAGAGTTATCCACAGGACGCAGCGATTCCGGACAATGCGGCCGCCGATACCTCGGCTGATGTGCCGCAGGCCGTTGCCGGCAGTGAGCCTGTTTCGGCTGTTACACCCGCCGCAGTTGCTGCGCCGGCCACCCAGCTGATCGAGGTCGAAACCGATGTGCTGCGACTGGCCATTGATCCGGTCGGCGGTGATATTGTCCAGCTGGCGCTGAAGCAGTATCCCGTGTCCATTGATCGCCCCGAGACTCCCATCCAGCTGCTGCGTCAGGATGGCGGATTCACCTATATTGCCCAGAGCGGTCTGATCGGCACCAACGGGCCGGATGCGGACAAGAACGGTCGCCCCCGCTACAGCAGTGCCCAGACCCGCTACCAGATGACGGGCGACAGTCTCACGGTTGACCTGCAGTACCAGCAGGAAGCTGGCGCCCTGATCACCAAACGTTTCACCTTCAAGGCCGGTCAGTACGATATCGGTGTCAGTACCATCATCGACAACCGCAGCGAGGCCAATTGGCAGGGCGCGTTCTATGGCCAGATCCAGCGCGATGGTTCACCGGACCCCGGTATCCAGAGTGGTGCCGGTTTTGGTTTGCCGACGTTCTTGGGCGCAGCGTACTGGGATGTGGAAAAGACCTATAACAAGATCAAGTTTGAGGACATGGTCAGTTCACCGCTGAACAAGACCATTCCGGGTGGCTGGCTGGCGATGATCCAGCACTATTTCATGAGTGCCTGGATTCCCGATCAGGATGCGTCCTATCACTACAACACCCGTCAGGTACGCGGCCGCAACAATTACATTATCAGCTTTACCAGCTCGACCGTAAGCGTGGCACCGGGCACCAGCCACACGTTCAATGCGCGGTTTTACGCCGGTCCGAAAATCCAGAAAAAGCTCGAAGCGCTGTTGCCGGATAAAGGTCTGGATCTGACCATCGATTACGGCCCGCTGTTTTTCATTTCCAAGCCGCTGTTCTGGCTGCTGGATTTCTTCCACCAGCTGACCAGTAACTGGGGTGTGGCCATTATCCTGCTGACGGTGGTGGTCAAACTGGCGTTCCTGTATCCGTCCGCCATCAGCTATCGTTCCATGGCGAAAATGCGCAAGGTGCAGCCGTTGCTGGTGCGACTGAAAGAGCAGTATGGTGATGATCGCCAGCGCATGTCGCAGGAAATGATGAACCTGTACCGCAAGGAACAGATCAATCCGCTGGGTGGCTGTCTGCCGATCCTGATTCAGATGCCGGTGTTTCTGGCGCTGTACTGGGCGCTGCTGGAAAGCGTTGAATTGCGTCAGGCCCCGTTCTTTTTCTGGATTCGCGATTTGTCGGTACTTGATCCGTGGTTCGTATTGCCACTGATCATGGGTGGTACCATGTATGTTCAGCAGTTGCTGAATCCTGCGCCCACCGATCCGATGCAGGCACGGGTAATGAAGTTCATGCCGGTGATTTTCACCGTGATGTTCCTGTTCTTCCCTGCCGGTCTGGTGTTGTACTGGGTGACCAACAACATCCTGTCGATCCTGCAGCAATGGCTGATTACCCGCAGCATCGAAGCAGGCGACAAAAAATAAAAATTCCGGCGCCTCTGGCGCCGGTTTTCGTTTGGCAGCATGGCTAATGAACCCGACACCCCGCACCGATACCATTGCAGCACAGGCAACCCCCAGCGGACGTGGCGGCGTCGGCATCATCCGGTTGTCCGGGCCTGATGCCAGCAAAATTGCCCAGCAACTGACGTCCCGAAGCGAAGCATTCAAACCCCGATACGCCCACTTTGCGCGATTTCTTTCCCACAGCGGCGACGTACTCGACGAAGGTCTGCTGCTGTACTTTCCCGGTCCAAACTCGTTTACCGGTGAAGATGTTGTAGAGCTGCAGGGCCACGGCGGCCCGGTGGTGATGGCGTCGTTATTGAAACGTGTCGTGCAGTTGGGTTGTCGCGTCGCGCGGCCCGGCGAATTTTCAGAACGTGCATTCCTTAACGACAAGATCGATCTGGCCCAGGCCGAAGCCATTGCCGACCTTATCGATTCAGCATCGGAACAGGCGGCACGTTCTGCGTTGCGTTCATTGCAGGGTGCCTTTTCCGATCGCATCAATGTGCTGGTCGAACAACTCATTGCGCTGCGCATGTATGTGGAAGCGGCGATCGATTTTCCCGAGGAAGAAATCGATTTTCTGTCGGATGGCAAAGTGCTGGGTGATCTCGATGCCATTCGCGCGCAGCTGAAAACCGTGTTGCGCGAAGCCAACCGTGGCGTACTGATGAAAGACGGCATGAAAGTCGTGCTGGCCGGCAAACCCAACGCTGGCAAATCCAGTCTGCTGAATGCATTATCCGGACGGGATTCTGCGATTGTGACCGCCATTGCAGGCACCACCCGTGATGTCCTGCGCGAACACATTCATATCGATGGCATGCCGCTGCATATCACCGACACCGCCGGCCTGCGTGAAAGTCCCGATGAAGTGGAGCAGGAAGGCATTCGCCGCGCCTGGGCCGAAATTCATCAGGCCGATCGCATTCTGATGCTGGTGGATGCGCGGGATGCCGGCGACCAAACCGATCCTGCGCAGATCTGGCCGGAATTTGTTTCCGCCTTGCCGGATCCATCGCGCCTCACCGTGGTGCTGAACAAAATCGATCTTACCGATCAGCCACCGGCGATGCTGTATCAGTCTGTTCCTGTCATCTGCCTGTCCGCGAAAACAGGAATCGGCATCGATCTGCTGCGCGAACATCTGAAATCCATCATGGGCTACGGTGGCGAGGCCGAAGGCAGTTTTACTGCCCGTCAGCGTCATGTGGATGCCATCGAAAAAGCCCGAACCGCGCTGGAACAGGGAAGGGCGCAACTGGTGCAATCCGGAGCCGGCGAACTGCTCGCCGAAGATTTGCGACTGGCCCAGGATCATCTGGGCGAAATCACCGGAAAGTTCACACCGGATGATTTGCTTGGGCGGATTTTCTCGAGCTTCTGTATTGGGAAGTGATTGGTCAATGTGCTTTAATGATGAAAGGCACTACGAGACTGCGTCCGTGGTGGCTGCCGGCTAACGATTCCGCTCAATAGCATATTTGGGGCCTGGCCTATGGGGGCGAGCACATCGAGCAATTTTGCATTTCTGAAAGAACACGATCCCGTGTTCTACCAGTTGGCCTATTCTGCCGAGCAGCTGTTTCCCCTTGATCCTCACGCATCGCTGATCAAACTGCGATTGTTTGCCGAAGCACTCGCACAGCATATCGCAACACGCTGTGGCATCGTCTTTGATGACCGCACCACCCAGGCAGACCTGCTGTTCAAAATCGAACGTGAATTCAATCTGGATCAATCCATCCGTTCCCTGTTTCACGTGTTGCGGGTGGAAGGTAATAAAGCAGCCCACGATTTTCGTGCCGATATCCGCCATCGCGATGCCATAAACGCCCTCAAGGTTGCCCGTGATCTGGCGGTCTGGTTCCACAAGGCATTTGGCAAGTCGGGTGCCAGATTCAATCCCGGCCCGTTTGTACCGCCGCAAGATCCCAGTCAACAGCTGCGTCAACTGCATGATCAGATCGCCCAATTGCAGGCGCAGCTGGAACAAAGCCAGCAAACCGCGTCTGCCCAGCAGCAACTGGCACAACTGCTGGAACAGGAAAAAGAAGAATACGCGACACTCGCCGAACAAATGCAGTCCGAAGCCAAAGCCTATGAAGAATTGGCGCTGGAACAGGAACACGCACTGAAGCAGTCCAAACAGCAGTTTCAGACCCAACTCCAGCAGCTGCAGCAACAACTGAAGCAGCAACAGGAACAGGGCATTGCCTTCAACACCGGCACCTTGGGCGTACAGATGCGACAGGCTGCCAGTCAGCTCAGTCTGAGTGAAGATGTCACGCGTATTCTGATCGATCAGCAACTGCAGGAAGCCGGCTGGGAAGCCGATACCGAATCACTCACATGGCAGAAAGGTGCGCGCCCGCAAAAAAACCGCAACAAGGCAATTGCGGAATGGCCCACCGCCAACAATCAGCGTGCTGACTATGTGTTATTTGTTGGCCTGACGCCAGTGGCGGTGGTGGAAGCCAAGCGCGAAAACGTTGATGTGGCCGGCAAGATTCCACAGGCAGAACGTTATGCCCGCGGCTTCAAATCCACGCCAGATATGATTACTGCGTGGCACATTGAAGGCCGTACCATCGCCTGGCCTGACAGCCAGGATGGCCATTATCAGATTCCGTTTGTCTATTCCTGTAACGGCCGCCCCTATTTCAAGCAGCTGGAACAGCAGTCCGGCATTTGGTATCGCGATGTAAGGCATCATTCCAATACTGCTCGCGCGCACCCGGAATTTCACACGCCAGCCGGTTTGCTCGATCTGCTCAAACGCAATAAAGCGACAGCCGAAGCAAAACTGCAGCAGGAAGGCTTCCACTACCTGAAACTGCGTGATTACCAGCAAAAGGCCATCCAGGCCATCGAAACCGCACTGGGCAACAACCAGCGCAACTGCCTGCTGGCCATGGCCACTGGCACTGGAAAAACCCGCACCATCCTTGGCCTGATTTATCGTTTCCTCAAAGCCGAGCGCTTCAAACGCATCCTGTTTCTGGTGGACCGCACCGCACTGGGCACCCAGGCCGACGATACCTTTGAAGACACGGTGCTGGAACAAAACCTCACCCTGGCCAAGGCCTACAACATTGCCAAACTTGGCGACATGGCACCGGAAGCGGAAACCCGCCTGCAAATCGCCACCGTGCAGGCCATGGTGAAACGTATTTTCCAGAGTGACGACCCGCTGCCCATCGATACCTTCGATTGCATCATCGTGGATGAAGCCCATCGCGGTTATACCCTGGATCAGGACATGACCGAAGGCGAAATGTGGGTGCGCGATCAGAACCAGTACCTGTCCACCTATCGCCGCGTACTGGATTATTTTGATGCCGTGAAAATCGGCCTTACCGCCACGCCAGCCAAACATACCACCGATATTTTCGGTCGCCCCGTGTATACCTATTCCTATCGTGAAGCGGTGGCCGATGACTGGCTGATTGATCACGAACCCCCGATCCGTTACGAAACCCTGCTCAACACCCATGGCATCAAGTTTGAAAAGGGTGAACAGGTCAATGTGGTCAACATGGCCACCGGTGCAGTGGAGTCAGCAGAGCTGGACGACGAAATGAATTTCGAAGTCGAAGCGTTCAACCGCACGGTGATCACTCCGGATTTCAACCGCGTCATCTGTGAACAGTTGGCCAACGAGCTGGATCTGAACAGCCCGGAAAAAGCCCTGATCTTCTGCACCAACCAGAAACATGCGGAGCTGGTGAAGTCCAAACTGGATGAAGCTTTCAAAGCCATCTACGAAGAAGACTACGACCAATCCAGCGTGCAGATCATCACCGGCAAAACCGACAAATTTCTGCAAAAGATCAAGGCCTACAAAAACGAATCCAAACCCAAGATCGCCATTACAGTCGATTTGCTCACCACCGGCATTGATGTACCCGCCATTTGTCATCTGGTGTTTTTGCGCCGGGTAAAATCCCGCATCCTTTACGAACAGATGAAAGGCCGCGCCACCCGTCGCTGCGATGACATCGGCAAAACCGTGTTCAAAATCTACGATCCGGTGGATCTCTACAAAGCGTTGGAACCCGTGGACACCATGAAGCCCCTGGTGAAAGATCCCAACGTTAGCCTGGAACAACTGGTGCAGGAACTCCATGATCCCAAAAGCTATCAGGCCCCCGGCAGCAGCAACGACAAGTACCATGCCGATGACGTGCTGGATCAACTCAACCAGAAAATCATGCGGGTATTGCGCAAGGCTACCCACCGCGCTCACAAAAATGAGACCTTGCGCACCAAGCTGAACGAACTGGAACAACTCTGGGGTGTGGAACCGGCCAAACTGCACAACCACCTGCACAGCCTTGGCCCACAGCAGGCAGCCCAGTTCATCACCCAGCACCACAACCTGATTCAGCAACTGGCGGACGTGAACAACCTGCTGGGCACGGAACGCTACCCTATCGTTTCCCATCATCAGGATGAACTGCTCGCCCGCAAACAAACCTACGGCGTGAAAGAAGAACCCGGTGACTATCTGGAAAGCTTCAACGACTTCATCAAGCGCCAGCTCAACCAGCACGTGGCACTCAGCGCGGTGGTCAATAAGCCCAAAGACCTCACCCGTGAACAACTGAAAGAAATCCGCCTGCTGCTGGACAGCAACGGCTACAGCGAAGCCAACCTGAAAACCGCCTGGCGCGAAAAAACCAATCAGGACATCGCCGCCGGTATCATCGGCCATATCCGCCGTGCCGCTCTGGGCGAAGCATTGGTGCCCTTCGAACAGCGGGTGCGAACCGCCATGCAGCGCATCTACGCCCAGCGCCAGTGGAACCCCAACCAGCGCAAATGGCTGGAGCGGCTGGCCAAGCGTCTGGTGCACGAAGTGATCCTCGACCAGGCCACCCTGAACGAAGCCTTTGCCCCGGACGGTGGCATCAAGCGCCTGGACAAGGTGCTGGAAGGCCAACTGCCTGTGGTACTGGCGGATCTGGCTGAACACCTGTGGGATAGCGCCTGATCCCGGCTTAAATTAAGCCGGCCTGCTCATGTCGAAAAAATCGGCTTTTTTAAACATGTCCAACCAACATGTACGCGCCATCAACATGAGAAACCCGTAAACCCGAAATAACTCGTGTCGCTATTTTACTTTAAGGCTATAAATAAAATAACATTACTCCCTATTTTAACTTCCGGTCAAAAATAATCAGGAATCATCAGGATGGAACGCGGACCCACCGGCAGCTACACCCCGGCCATCGCTGGCGGCGTCAAATGCCAGGCCTTTATCCCCAACCCCTTGCCGCCGGCGCCACCCCTGGCGATCGATAACACCCTGCAACAGCGATTGTCGGATGCCCAGGTTGCTCTGGGGCGGCTGGATGCCATATCGGCCCTGTTGCCGGCCGCCGACCTGTTTCTGTACAGCTACATCCGCAAAGAAGCGGTCATGTCCTCCCAGATCGAGGGAACCCAGTCATCCCTCAATGACCTGATGCTGTACGAAATGGAAGGCGTGCCCGGCGTGCCCATGGACGACGTGCAGGAAGTCTCCTGCTATGTCAGCGCCCTTACCCTTGGCGTGCAACGCATCCGCGAAGGCTATCCCATCACCATCCGGCTGGTGCGCGAACTCCATCAGGCCCTGATGACCCATGGCCGTGGCGCGGACAAAAGCCCTGGTGACTTTCGCCAGAATCAGGTCTGGCTCGGTGCCCACCGGCCCGACGAAGCCGTGTTCGTCCCGCCCCCGGCCAACCATATTGCCGAATGCTGGGCCGAGTTCGAACGCTTCATCAACGACCTGCCGGAAACCACCGAGCCCGTCATCAAGGCCGCCCTGGCCCATGTCCAGTTTGAAACCATCCACCCTTTTATGGATGGTAATGGCCGCCTGGGACGCTTGCTGATTCCGCTGATTCTGGTGCAGGCCAACATCCTCAAGGAACCGCTGCTGTATCTGTCCGTGTTTTTCAAAAAACACCGCCAGACCTATTACGACCGCCTGCAACAGGTTCGCCTGACCGGTGACTGGGAAAGCTGGGTACGTTTTTTTGCCGACGCCGTCGCCACCACCGCCAATCAGGCCGTGCAGACCGCCCAGCAACTGAACGAACTGCTGCAACGGGACAAAGCCCGCCTGCAGCAACTGGGCCGCCTGGCCGGCTCCGCCACCCAAATACTCGAAGCACTGTTCCGCAATCCGGTGATCAACATCGCCACCCTGCGCCAGCACACCGGCATCACGCCCGCCACCATTGGCAAGGCTCTGGATGCCATGGAACAGCAACTGGGCATAGTGCGCGAAGTCACCGGCCAGAAACGTAACCGCATTTACGGCTACACCGAATACATCACTATTTTGAATCAGGAACTCAACTGAGTTATCACCCATGACCAACAACGACATCGTCCAAAAACTCTGGAACCTGTGCGACGTCCTCCGCGACGACGGCATCAACTACAGCGATTACGTCACCGAACTGGTGCTGCTGCTGTTCATCAAAATGGAATATGAAAACACCGAAGCGGGCTTGCTGAATAAACACAAACTGCCGGAAGGCAAACGCTGGCCCGATCTGGAAGGCAAATCCGGCACCAACCTGCTCAACTTCTACAAACAGCTGCTGCTGGATCTGTCCAAAAGCACCGACCCGCTGATTGCCGCCATTTACGCCGACGCCCAAACCCGCCTGCGCGAACCGCGCCACCTGGAACAACTGGTGAAAAGCCTCGACGCCATCGACTGGTTCAGCGCCGCCCGCGACGGACTCGGTGATCTGTACGAAGGCCTGCTGGAAAAAAACGCCTCGGAAACCAAATCCGGCGCCGGCCAGTACTTCACCCCGCGCCCGCTGATCGACAGCATCATCCGCTGCATCCAGCCCCAACCCGGTGAAGTGATACAAGACCCGGCCGCCGGCACCGCCGGATTTTTGATTGCCGCCGATGCCTATATCAAAAGCCAAACCGACAACCTCTACGACCTGGACGCAAAGCAACAGAAATTCCAGCGCACCAAAGCCTTTGTCGGCATGGAACTGGTCCCCGGCACCCGCCGCCTCGCCCTGATGAACTGCTTATTGCACGGCATGGAAGGCGACGACGAAGGCGTGGTGCACCTGGGCAACACCCTGGGCGACGCCGGCAAGAGTCTGAAAAAAGCCGAAGTGATTTTATCCAACCCGCCGTTCGGCACCGCCAAAGGTGGCGGCGGCCCCACCCGCGACGACTTCACCTACAAAACCAGCAACAAACAGCTGGCGTTTTTGCAGCATATTTATCGCAGCCTCAAACCCGGTGGCCGCGCCGCCGTGGTGCTGCCGGATAACGTATTGTTCGAAGCCGGCGTCGGCACCGACATCCGCCGCGACCTGATGCACAAGTGCAACCTGCACACCATCCTGCGCCTGCCCACCGGCATTTTTTACGCCCAGGGCGTGAAAACCAACGTGCTGTTTTTTACCAAGGGCACCGCGAAAAAACCCGAGCAGGAAGAACACTGCACCAAGGACGTCTGGGTCTACGACCTGCGCACCAACATGCCCAGCTTCGGCAAACGCACACCCTTTGGCGATCAACACTTAACACCGTTCGAAAAAGTCTTCGGCAAAAAAGCCGACGGCACCAGCAAACGTAGCGAAGGCGAGTGGAGCTGGACCAAAGACGGCACCGAGCAAACACCGGAAAATTCCCGCTGGCGCTGCTTTTCCCGCGAGTGGATTGCCAATACCAAAGGCGATTCGCTGGATATTGCCTGGATCAAGGATGAAGACAGCGTGGACGCCGCCAGCCTGCCGGAACCGGACGCACTGGCGGCAGAAGCCATGAGTGAACTGACCGAAGCGTTGCGGGAATTGAATGGCTTGATGCTGGCGCTGGGGGCGGAGGATCAGGCGAAGGCGCAGCGGGAGTTGTTGGTGGAGGTGTTGGGTGTGGGGGTCGCTGAATGAGTTTTAGAAATCTTCCTGAAGCTGGATTCAATTTCAACTGGACAAATTACAAATCTGCCGGGTGGTAAAACACCTCGAAAACAAAATGCCAATGGTAAGGAACAATTCCATTGGGTATGAAGGATATGAAGTTCATTTTCGAGTGATATCAGTTGATGAAAGAACATGCTCTCAGCACACTTCCAAGAGCGGGAGGCTGTATTTATATCCAGAAAACAGCATCTAATGGTTGTGAGTGGAATTCGTCAACACACATTGCCAATCGCGTCGCTAAAGTTGCAGTTCTGTTAATCAAGACTGAAGGTTATTCCTCCAGTTGGTCAAGTTGAATTGCATCAAGCGTATTAAATCTTTCAGCCAGATAATTCTAGAAATGCTCGCGAGACCGGAACAACCGTTAATAGCGTTAAATGAGCATATTAAGTTGGCGTTGCCTTTCCCGCCACTCGCCGAACAAAAACAAATCGCCGCCAAACTCGACGAGCTGCTGGCACAGGTGGACACCATCAAAATCCGCCTCGACGCCATCCCCCACATCCTCAAACGCTTCCGCCAATCCGTCCTCGCCGCCGCCGTCAGCGGCAAGTTGACGGAGGAGTGGAGAGGCAGGGTTCTTGGTAACTAGAAAGTCATTGGAAATATGAAAGAACTCAGGATGTTTGTGCCAGTACAAAAGCGGCTCACCCACGCGATAACCCGTTTGACCAGAACGGAAAATTCCATTTCTCAAGGTTTACAATATCGTTAATAAATTGATTTCGACTACAAACGCAATGTAACCGAAGGTCAATCGAGTACGTGAATATCATTACACTAAATGATGTCCGCAGAACATTGTTGCAATGAAAAAGCAGGAAAACTATTGAACAACGGCACTTGGCTAACGTTGCAATCCTGACGAATCAGTTTCCGAATTTTGGAATATTAATCAGGCTTACTTTCTTCCGAGCAGATCCAAATACCAACGTCTTAACAGTTTCTTTATTATGTGCTTGAAGGAAGCTATGACAGATGGACGCCGGATACAAAAGGTTTGCAGGCAGGCAAAATATCTTTAATGTAATGCGAGATTTTGATTCAAATTGGAGCTTCCAACCATCCAAGAACAAACCGAAATCGTCCGCCGCGTCGAACAACTCTTCGCCTACGCCGACCAGATCGAACAGCGCGTCAAGGATGCCCAGGCCAGGGTCAACCACCTCACCCAGTCCGTCCTCGCCAAAGCCTTTCGCGGCGAACTCACCGCCGACTGGCGCGCGCAAAACCCCGACCTGATCAGCGGCGACAACTCCGCCGAGGCACTGCTCGCCCGCATCCGCGCCGAACGGGAAGCAGTGGCAGGCAAACCCAAAACCCGCAGGAAGAAGGCGTGACCAAGCAACTGACCAATGTCATCCATAAATTCAACCAGTTACCGTCTAACCCGATTAGCGGTAGACAGTGACGAATAATTACATACAATAACTTCCCTTTTGGGGAACTTGATCTATAGTTCCCAGCAAGGGAACTTCAGGGCGATCATGCAGGTCTTAGGACGAGATAAGTTACTGAAATTCAGTAAAAAACACGCGAATGCCAAGCCAGCGTTGGACGCCTGGCATGCTGAAGTTTCCCACAAGGACTGCAAGTGGCAGACGCCCCAGGACATTAAAAGCCGGTATGCGTCCGCCAGCTTTCTCGCCGATAACAGGGTGATTTTCAATATCAAGGGGAATGATTACCGCCTGGTGGTCAAGGTTCGTTATCAGAACGGGCTGGTGGTAATCGAGTGGGTTGGCACCCATGCGGAATACGACAAGAAGTCGTTTTAGGGTAGCGCTATGTACACCGTCAAAGTAATCAAAACCGAAGCAGAGCATGAACAGGCATTGGCACGCCTGATGGCATTGATGGACAGTGATCCGGCCGAGGGTTCAGAGGCAGCGGATGAACTGGAGTTGCTGGCATTGGTGATCGATCAGTTTGAATCTACGCACTATCCCATGGACCCGCCCGATCCTATCGATGCCATCAAATTTCGCATGGATCAGATGGGGCTGAAAAGCAAAGATCTGGTTCCCTTTATCGGCTCTGCGTCCAAAGTGTCCGAAGTCTTGAGTCACAAGCGTCCTTTGAGTCTGAATATGATCCGTAAATTGAATCAGGGCCTGGGTATTCCGGCTGAGGTGCTGATTCGCGAACCGGTTCAGGCGCTGGCGCAAGATCTTGATATCGACTGGCATGCATTCCCCCTGGCTGAGATGTTCAAGCGCGGTTACTTTCCTGATTTTTCCGGCACGCTCGCGGAATTGAAAGAATACGCCGCCGAACAGGTGAGTCGCTTTCTGTCGGCGGTGGATGGTTTTCGTCTCAAGCCCGCCTGGTTGCGCACGACAGCCCATATTCGTTCGAACGAAAAGGAAACGGATAGTTACGCACTTTGGGCATGGCAGGCCAGGGTGATGCATCGGGTTGCTTGCGAATCATTGTCAGACGTGTACGAACCGGGAGTGGTCACGCCGCAGTGGATGCTGCAACTGGCGCGTTTGTCATGGTCGGACAATGGGCCGATGCTGGCCAAGGAATATCTGAATAAAGCGGGTATTCATTTCATCATCGAGCCACACCTGCCCAAAACCTATCTGGACGGTGCGGTGTTCATTGCAGCCGATGGCCGTCCGGTGGTGGCAATGACGTTGCGCTTCGACAGACTCGACAATTTCTGGTTCACGCTGATGCATGAACTTGCCCATATCGCTTTGCATATTGATGGTGGGGCGATGTGGTATCTGGATAATGAGTTGGTGCCGGGATCGGATGTGGATGAAATCGAGCAACAAGCGGATGCGTTGGCACGGGAAAGTCTGATACCTAACGAGGTGTGGGCCGGGTCATTGCTTGCATCGGAGGATGATGTTTATAGGCTGGCAAAACAGCTTTCCATTTCTCCCAGCATTGTGGCCGGCAGGATCTGTAACGAACGTAAAGACTACACGCTGTTCAGTAGTTTGTTCCGAAAAAAAGTGACACTACAGCGAGGAATTGCATAACGAATCCAGAATAGATGTCCGAGGTTTACCTGGACTGCTGATTGCGCAGCAAGTAATCGAACTTCTAATAATCTAACCGTATTTCACCATTCTCTTTGCGCCGTTCGTGTCTAAATAAAAATGACACCAACAGCAGGACAGAATATGGAATGCGCTATCGAAATCAGCCCATCGCAGCTCAGCGTGCAACTGGACGATCAGGACAAAGCCGCACTGCAAGAGATCAATAGCCTTTACGAGCAGGCGGGTCTTCTGGCGGCATTGCTGGCGGCGTCTCATGTGATTTCCTGGATGGACATGGAGGTGGGGCTGACCACTGTTGCCATCGAGGACTGGCGTGGCCTGGGCAAAACCATCCTGAACTCGCCCAAGATCATGCTTATCAAGGTCAATAACATTGCTGCCCGGCAATATCAGCGTCACTCGCTGCGAGGCACGCCGGATCAGGAGCGTTTCTGGCAAACATATCAGGGCGTTGTGGCCCGCGCGATAAAAGGAATCTGCTGATGAAACACCCCATTCTGGTTTTGATGACGGCGCTTGCCCTGTCTGCCTGTACGACGCTGAACAACAAGCCACAGCCAGTCACCGTGATCGACAAGACAACGGCGGCAACGTTTTCCGGCCAGGCGGTACATGCCACCCGCGATTATGTTTACGTTGGCGCAATGGATTCCGGCAAACGTCACGGCTACGGCGTCAGCTATTTCCGCAATGGTCTGATCCAGGCCGGGCACTGGAAACAGGATCAGCTGGATGGCGAGGCGGTGGTGATTTCCCCGGATGTTGGCAGCGTCAATGCAGGCACCTTCAGCGCCGACGAACAGGTTGGCCCCGGTGTCGTGGTTCTGGATGGCGAGGTCGTGCAGGGTATCTTTGAACAGGGCAAGGCCGCACCCGCGCAGCCACGTTGTTATCGGGAAGGCCAGCAGATTGATTGTGGCAGCAGCGGATTGCTGTAACGGGCTCCATACAGGGTCAACGTTCCCTTTTGTGAACTCCCACCTTCAAACCCTGTCCCAGCTTGGGCATACTCACGGCTCGATTTACATCATCAGGAGGATCCCATGTCTATCGTATCCCGCACGTTGCTTGCCACGGTTGTTGCTACCACAGTGGCCATCGCCGGTTGTGACTCCAACGACGACACCGCTGAAAAGGCCGGCAAAAAGATCGACGAGATGGTGCAGTCCACCCAGCAGGCGGTGAAATCCACCGTGGAATCGGCCAAGTCTACTGCTGAACAGGGTCTGGAAAAAACCCAGCAAACCTTGGCTGACGCCAAGGAAACTGCGGCCGAAACCGCCGAGGCAGTGAAAGAAAAATCCAAAAAGGTCGTCGAAGACACCAAGGCTGCCGCGGCGGATGCCGCTGATGCGGTGGCAGAAAAGTCCAGCGCGATTGCCGAGGACACACAAAAGGCTGCGGAAGACGCGAAAAAAGCCCTGACCCCCCAGTGACCCGCAGTGCCGGGGACATGGGTCCCCGGTTCGCCCCCACATCCGACTTGCCGTATACTGTTCGCCCGCTCAACCACCGGACAGCCCCATGACGGACGAATTCGATCCCATTGATTCCGACGCGATCGACGATACCCTGGAGTATTTCTTCGACAAGTATTCGTCTGATGATTCCATTCTGACCCTCACCGAACTGGATGGCTTTTTCGCAGGGCTTGCCTGTGCGCCCGAGATTCCGATGCCGTCCCAGTGGTTGCCGGTCATGTGGGGCGGTGACAGTGCGATGCCGGACTGGGAAGAGCAGGAAGAAATCGAGGAATTCCACGAAGCGCTGATGGTGGTCTACAACAGCGTGATGCTCGAATTCATGGAAAATGATTACATCGCCCGCATCTACAGTGAAGATGATCAGTTCATGATGGTGGATGAGTGGTGTGATGGGTTCCTGCGCGCTGTGCGTCTCTATGGTTTGCTGGCACCGGAAGACCAGGCCTTTCTCGACAAGCAGCTCGAACCGATCCGGCTGTTTTCAACCCAGGAAGGTGTGGATGAACTGCTGGAAATGACGCCCCAGCAATTGCAGGAACAGGCGGCATTGATCGAGCCCAATGTGCGGGCGCTGCGTCAGCATTTCTTCAGCCGCCAGGTGGTGCGTGCGCATACGCCGCTGATGGTTGCCGAGCCGAGCCCTGGCCGCAATGATCCCTGTCCCTGCGGCAGCGGCAAGAAATTCAAGAAGTGCTGTCTGCACTGACGCTGCCATCCATCTGCAACGTCAGTGCAGTGTTGGTTCAGGCCATTTCCGCCTGACGCTTTGCCTTAACCGTTTTCAGTCCAGCGGCCGCTTCCAGTCCGGCAATCGCGTTTTCCAGCTGCATCAGCATGCGCTGCATGGATGGCAGGGTGCGGCGACAGGCCGTCAGGCCAAATTCCAGCTGATCGCAGTAACTCAGGATCGTGATATTCAGCGCCAGCCGGTCCATCGGCATCGACACCGGGTACATGCCCTGCAGGCGCGCGCCGTTCCAGTACAGGGGCTGCTTCGGCCCCGGCACATTCGAGATCAGTACGTTGAATGCCTGCGCCTGCGGCACCATGCCGGTCAGCAACTGCAGTCCGGCCGGGGCAAACATCAGGGCGGAATAGGCCATGATTTCCGCCTGGGACATGCCGGCCATGCGCTGCTTGGCCTCATTCACCGACGCCTTGATCAGCTTCATTCGCTGCGCCGGGTCCGCAACATGGGTGCCCAGGTTGGCCAGTATGGTCACGATCTGGTTGCCACCGATGCTGTCATCCTGACGCAGTGACACCGGAATCGCGGCGATCAGCGGTTTGTCCGGCAGTCCGTTCTGTTCCATCAGGTATTCCCGCAAGGCGGCGCCACACATGCCCAGGATCACGTCATTGATAGTGGCATCAAAGGCCTTGGCGATGGCCCGTACCCGGGTCATGGAATAGGACTGCGCTGCGAAACGGCGCGAGCCGGTAATGCGATCATTCAGAATGCACTGCGGCGCTTGGAAAATACTGGTGTATTCAGGATCGTGGCGGGTTTTCTGGATCGAGTCATAAACAGCACGGGTCACGCTGCCAATGCTGTGCCACTGCTGGCGTACACCACCGGCCAGGGCACTGATGGCGCCTATCGGGGTCATCCGGGTTTGCGGCATCTCCACCCGTGGCCGCCGGCTGCGTTCATAGGCCCACATGGGTGGCATGTTGCGCTGTGCGGGATCGCTCGACAGCAGGTTCATCCCCATCCGCATCGCCGAAATTCCGTCCATCAGGGCGTGATGCTGTTTGCTGTAGATGGCAAAGCGCCGTCCCTGCAGACCTTCGATCAGATTGAATTCCCACAGGGGCCGCTCGCGGTCCATCAGGTTACTGTGTTCTGCCGACACCAGCGCCAGCAGTTCGCGAATGCGGCCCGGTGGCGGCAAGGCCACATGGCGGAAATGGTGTTCCAGATCGAACTGGCGGTCCGCCTTCCAGTACGGCTGCCCCAGCCGGTACACCAGACGCTGGTCGTAAGGTGCCACTGGCTGGGTAAAAGAGCGCAACTCCTCGGCAAAGCGGGTGACGTAGTCGTCAGGTGCATCTTCCGGGAAATCAAACAGTTGCAGGCCGGCGATATGGGTAGGTTGCTGGCGCTTTTCCAGCATCAGGAACAGGTTGTCAGCGGGACTCAGAGGCGTCATAAGGGTTCCTTGGTGGGGACACCGTTGAAAGGAAAGGCAGAACATCCTTGTTAGGGGTAGTGATATTCTATCTTTGTGACCACTCAGTCACAACGTCTGAATGAACGATAAGAGGCGTGTCAGAGGGTATCAGAAGAGGTATTTAGCCTAATCTGGATAGGCGTAATTTTGTACACCGCAAATTTTCGCTTTTAGCCCGCTGTCCCTTATACTACGCGGTCTTCCCCCCAGAATTAGCGACATCCCGAGGGTTCGATCCGTGGACTATCCCAAACAGTACGGCGTCATTGTGATTGGCGGCGGCCATGCCGGCACCGAGGCGGCCCTGGCGAGCGCACGCATGGGCGTGCCCACCCTGTTGCTGACTCACAATATCGAAACCCTGGGTCTGATGTCCTGCAACCCCGCCATCGGCGGCATCGGCAAAAGCCATCTGGTGAAAGAAATCGATGCCCTTGATGGCGTGATGGCCCGCGGTGCCGACAAGGCCGGTATCCAGTGGCGCATCCTGAATTCCCGCAAGGGCCCCGCCGTGCGCGCGACCCGTGCCCAGGCTGATCGCGCGCTGTATAAAGCAGCGATCCGTACCGTGCTGGAAAACCAGCCGAATCTCGATATCTTCCAGCAGGCCGCTGACGATCTGATCATCGAGGGCGAAACCGTCAATGGTGTGATCACCAATATGGGCGTGAAATTCCGCGCCCGCGCAGTGGTGCTCACGGCGGGAACCTTCCTCGGTGGTAAAATCCATATCGGCCTGGAAAATCACAGCGGTGGTCGTGCCGGTGATCCGCCTTCGATTGCGCTGGCCCAGCGCCTGCGCGAACTGCCGTTCAATGTCGGCCGATTAAAAACCGGCACACCGCCACGCATCGATGCCAAGACGGTGGATTTTTCCGTGATGACACCGCAGCCGGGCGACACCCCGACACCGGTCATGTCTTACCTCGGCAGCGTCGACGAACATCCGCGCCAGGTGAACTGCTACATCACCCACACCAACGAAAAAACCCACGACATCATTCGTGGTGGGTTGGATCGTTCGCCCATGTACACCGGCGTGATCGAAGGCATCGGTCCCCGTTACTGTCCGTCCATCGAAGACAAGATCCACCGCTTTGCCGACAAGCATTCCCACCAGGTCTTTATCGAACCGGAAGGCCTGAGCACACACGAACTCTATCCCAACGGTATTTCCACCAGCCTGCCGTTTGATGTGCAGCTGGAACTGGTGCACTCCATCACCGGCATGGAAAACGCCCATATCACCCGCCCGGGTTATGCCATCGAATACGATTTCTTCGATCCCCGCGATCTGAAATACACGCTGGAAACCAAATTCATCCACGGCCTGTTTTTCGCCGGCCAGATCAACGGCACCACCGGTTATGAAGAAGCCGGTGCGCAAGGGCTGCTGGCAGGACTCAACGCCGGCCTGCGTGCGCAGGAAAAAGACGGCTGGTATCCGCAGCGGGATGAAGCCTATCTGGGCGTATTGGTCGACGATCTGATCACCATGGGCACCCAGGAACCCTATCGCATGTTCACCAGTCGCGCCGAGCATCGTCTGTTGCTGCGGGAAGACAACGCCGATATCCGCCTGACCGAAAAAGGTCGCGAACTCGGCTTGGTGAACGACGTGCGCTGGCAGGCCTTCTGCGCCAAGCGCGAAGCCATCGAGCGCGAAACCCAGCGTCTGCGCAGCACCTGGATTCAGCCGCACTCCGACGTCGCGCAGAAACTCAATCCGCAACTGGAAAAACCACTGGCACACGAATATTCCCTGATGGATCTGCTGCGTCGGCCGGACCTGGATTATGCAACCCTGGCCGCGCTGACCAACAGCGACGCCGTGGCCCCCGAAGTGGCCGAGCAGATTGAAATCGCCGCCAAGTATGAAGGCTATATCGTGCGCCAGCAGGAAGAAGTGGAAAAATTGCGGCGCAGCGAAAGCACGCATCTGCCGGCGGATTTTGATTACGATGCCGTGAAGAGTCTGTCCCACGAAGTGCGCAACAAACTCAAGCAGAGCCGGCCGGAAACCATCGGCCAGGCAGGACGCATTCCCGGTGTGACACCAGCCGCGATATCGCTGTTGCTGATTCACCTGAAAAAACACGGCGCCCAACAGCAAAAGACTGCGTGAGTAATCAAGCGTGCAAGTAACCGAACAGCAGCGTGCCCAATTGGCACAGGGATGCGTCGAATTGGGGTTGGCACCGTCCCCGACGCAGCAGCAGAAAATCAACGCCTATCTGGATGGCCTGGTGAAATGGAACAAGGCCTACAACCTCACCGCGATCCGCGATCCCGGTGAAATGGTGATAAAGCATCTGCTCGACAGCCTGGCCATCTATCGGTCCGTGCAGGGCGAAGCCGTGCTGGATGTCGGCACCGGTCCGGGCTTGCCGGGCATTCCGCTGGCGATCCTGTTTCCCCAGCGGCGTTTCACCCTGCTGGACAGCAACGGCAAAAAAACCCGTTTTCTGGTGCAGATGAAACACGAACTGCAGCTCGACAACATCAACGTGATCAACGACCGGATCGAATCCTTGAGCGCGAATGAACAGTTCGACTGCGTCAC
The DNA here is from genome assembly GCA_041395845.1 of Gammaproteobacteria bacterium. Lineage (GTDB taxonomy): Bacteria > Pseudomonadota > Gammaproteobacteria > Pseudomonadales > Ketobacteraceae > Ch67. The sequence goes on along the minus strand of JAWKZS010000006.1, from coordinate 87,579 downwards.
CTGCCGGGCGTTTTCCTCCCTGCAGGATTTCGTTGCACATTGTCTGCACCTGATCCGATCCGGCGGCGAACTGGTGGCGATGAAAGGCCGCATCCCGGAAGACGAAATCGCGGCGCTGGATCACAGCAGCATTGCGCTGAATATTGAGAAAATCACGGTGCCGTATCTGAATGACGAACGACACCTGATTCGGATAACACGAAAATAAAAGGATCGACAGCATCCTGAGGAGCATGGTGGTGGGCAAGGTCTTGGCAGTAACCAACCAGAAAGGCGGTGTGGGCAAAACCACAACCTCGGTGAACCTCGCGGCGTCGCTGGTGGCGACCAAGCGCAAGGTGTTGCTGATCGACCTGGACCCCCAGGGTAATGCCACCATGGGCAGTGGCATCAACAAGCACCAACAGGAACACACCATCTATGATGTACTGGTGGACGATCTGTCGGTTGAACAGGCCCGCGTCGCCACCCAGCCCGGCTTCGACCTGATCGGCGCCAACGGCGATCTCACCGCCGCCGAAGTCGAGCTGCTCGATGCTGACGACAAGGAACAGCAACTCAAGCGCGCCCTGGCGCCGGTGCGCAATGATTACGACTACATCCTGATCGACTGCCCACCCTCGCTGAACATGCTGACCGTCAATGCCCTGGTGGCGTCGGATTCCGTGCTGATTCCCATGCAGTGCGAATACTATGCACTGGAAGGCCTTACCGCACTGCTCAATACCATCGAGAAAATCAAGGCCGTGCTCAATCCGGAACTGGAAATCGACGGCCTGCTGCGCACCATGTACGATCCCCGCATTGCGTTGTCGAACCAGGTCTCCAGCCAGCTGACCGAACACTTTGGTGACAAGGTCTACCGTACCATCATCCCGCGCAACGTACGTCTCGCCGAAGCCCCCAGCCACGGCCTGCCGGTACTGGAATACGATGCCAAATCCCGCGGCGCCGTCTGCTATCTGGCCCTGGCCGGCGAGCTGATTCGCCGCGCCGAACAGAAAAAGCCCAGCCCGGCGGCCCCGGCCACCGCCTGATCCCACCGACCGTCGGGACGTTCCGCGATTGCGTCACGCAGTCGCGGCCTTATAATGGGGAGCCTTACCCCCGGCGAACCCCTCACTCCATAAAGGCGATCCATGAGTGCCAAGAAGAAAGGATTAGGTCGCGGACTTGATGCCCTGCTGGGCAGTGCTGCCATTCCGAAAAAAGAAGTGCCTACCGATCCGGCCCTGGTGGCGTCAACGCCCGTGGTTGAAAACCTGGATGGCGAACTGCGCCATCTGCCCATCGAGTTCCTCGAGCGCGGCCGCTACCAGCCCCGACGCGACATGGATCCCCAGGCGCTGGAAGACCTCGCCGCCTCGATCAAGGCCCAGGGCATCATGCAGCCCATCGTGGTGCGTCCACAGGGTCCAAAAAAATACGAAATCATCGCCGGTGAACGCCGCTGGCGCGCCAGCCAGCTGGCCGGGCTGGACAAGGTTCCCTGCGTCATTCGTGATGTGCCCGACGAAGCTGCCATCGCCATGGCCCTGATCGAAAACATCCAGCGCGAAGATCTCAATCCCATCGAAGAAGCCGCCGCCCTGCAACGGCTGCAGGACGAATTCGAACTCACCCACCAGCAGGTGGCCGAAGCCGTCGGCAAGTCACGCACTACCGTTACCAACCTGCTGCGCCTGATGAGCCTGTCCGCCGAGGCGCGCAAACTGGTGGAGCACGGCGATCTGGAAATGGGCCACGCCCGCGCCATCCTGACCCTGGATCACCCGAAGCAGACCGAGGCCGCCCGGGCAATCGTCGCCAAGGGGCTTTCCGTTCGCCAGACCGAGGCGCTGGTGCGGCGCCTGCAGCAGGAGAAGGTCGATAATGGCGAAATCCGGCTCGATCCCGATGTCCGCCGCCTGCAGGATGATTTGTCGGAACGGATCGGTGCGCCCGTCATGATCCAGCACAACGCCAAGGGCAAAGGCAAGCTGGTCATTAACTATTCAAGTCTGGATGAGCTCGACGGCATCCTCGCCCACATCAAGTAACCCAAAACCCCTCAGGAATCCCGGCCATTCGCGCCGGGTTCCGTGTTGCCTGCCCCCTGGAAAGTCTCTATAATCGGCGTCGCCTTACGCAGGCTCCATCCTGCACTCAGCGGCGGCGCACCCAAAAGGTCCGGGCCGTCGGTGAATGAAGCGCTGGATGTATCGAGCGCCAGATGTCTGGATGTAGAGTTACCTGGAATTATGGCTGTGACAAAACCCCGAGCGATTAATGATCGCCATCTCGCGTATTACGTGGTGGGGTCGCAAGCTGTAGCCTCTTTGCTGATTCCCATATTGGTTTGGATTGCCGCGAATCCCGATGCCGCCGTTGCAGCGCTGATCGGGGGATGGATTGCCACGCTTGGCAACCTGTATTTCGCCATTCAGGCATTCCGCTTTTCGGGCGCACGGGCGTCCCGCGATATGGTGCGAGCGTTTTACCGGGGCGAAGCGGGTAAGTTTGTCATTGTGATGCTGCTGTTAATCGCCGCCTTTCGTCTGGTCGAGGGGATTCGCGTAACAGCACCGTACATGTTTTTTGCGTTCTTTCTGGTTTACGGCATAGCGTGGGTTGCACCGCTGCTGTTGAGAAAGAACCGCTGACACCGAATTCAAATTGCGATTAAGGGTATTGGGACGTTATGGCTGGAAGTTCCTCAGAATATATCAAGCACCACCTGACCAACCTGGTCTATGGCCAGAAAGCCGATGGTACCTGGGGCTTGGCCCACGATGCCGCCGAAGCTGCCCAGATGGGCTTCTGGAAATTCCACGTGGATTCCCTCGGCTGGTCCGTGTTCCTGGGTGCCCTGTTCCTGTTCCTGTTCCGCATGGCCGCCAAGCGCGCATCCACCGAGGCACCCAAAGGCTTCCAGAACTTCGTCGAAATCCTGGTGGATTTCGTCAATACCCAGGTCAAGGAAAACTTCCATGGCCGCAATCCGCTGATTGCCCCCATGGGTCTGACCATCTTCTGCTGGGTCTTCCTGATGAACCTGATGGACCTGGTGCCGATCGATTGGCTGCCGACGCTGTTCAGCCTGTTCGGCGTTCACTACATGAAGGTCGTTCCTTCGACAGATCCCAACATCACCCTGGGCATGTCATTCACGGTCTTTTTCCTCATCCTGTTCTATAGCATCAAGGTCAAGGGCATCGGCGGCTTCGCGGGTGAACTGGCGCTGCATCCGTTCAACTCAGACAACATCTTCGTCAAACTGCTGTTGATTCCGATCAACCTGTTCCTCGAAACCATCAACCTGATCGCCAAGCCGATTTCCCTGGGTCTGCGACTCTTCGGAAACATGTACGCGGGCGAAATGATCTTCATCCTGATTGCGCTGTTGCCCTGGTTCATCCAGTGGACCCTGTCGGTACCCTGGGCAATCTTCCACATTCTGGTCATTACCCTGCAGGCGTTCCTGTTCATGATTCTGACCATTGTGTACCTGAGCGCAGCTCACGAAGATCACTAATCTATTCAACAACTTAACTTTCATTAACCTTTAGCAAGTAAATCATCAGGAGATAACATGGAAACTGCACAAGCTCTCATCTTGATCGGCGCTGCTCTGGTAATCGGTCTGGGCGCTCTGGGTACTGCAATCGGCTTCGGTCTGCTCGGCGGCCGTCTGCTGGAAGGTACTGCCCGTCAGCCTGAAATGGCTCCGATGCTGCAAGGCAAGATGTTCCTGATGGCTGGTCTGTTGGACGCGGTTCCGATGATCGGCGTTGGTATCGGCATGTACATGATCTTCGTTCTGGCCGCCTAAATTCTTCGCATCGACAGAAAGTAGCAACACTTTTCATTAATCGAGCGAGGGGTCTGGCATGGACATTAACGCTACCATCCTGGGTCAGGTTATCGCATTTGCCATCTTCGTATGGTTCTGCATGAAGTTCGTTTGGCCGCCGTTGATTACGGCGATGAACGAGCGGGCAGAGAAAATTGCGCATGGCCTCCAGGCTGCCGATCAGGCCGGTAAGGACCTTGAATTGGCAAAAGAAAAGGCCGCAGAAACTCTGCGTGAAGCCAAGCACCAGGCAGCTGCATTGATTGAGCAAGCCAACAAGCGCGCCAATCAGTTGGTTGAAGAAGCCAAAGATCAGGCGCGCTCTGAAGGCGAGCGTCTGAAAGCAGCAGCCCAAGCTGAGATCGAACAGGAACTCAACCGCGCGAAGGAAACCCTGCGCGCACAGGTTGCCGCCCTGTCGATTGCCGGTGCTGAACGAATTCTGGCTACTTCTGTAGACCAGGCGGCACACAGCAAGATGCTTGAGCAGCTTGCAGCAGAACTGTAACGGTAACGCATATGGCAGAACTCACTACGGTTGCCCGGCCTTACGCAAAAGCAGCGTTCCAGTTCGCGGATGAATCCGGCAAGCTGGCCGAATGGTCCAGCATGCTGGGTTTTGCTGCGGCCGTTTGCCAGGACGACACAGTCGCCCAATTCCTGGCAAATCCCAAGATCACTGCAGATCAAAAAGCGCAAGGCTTCATGAAACTGTGCGCTGACAAGCTTGATGCCGCAGGTAGCAACTTTGTCACCCTGCTGGCGCAAAACAAGCGCCTGTCAGCGCTGCCCGAGATCGCGGTTTTGTTCGAAGCGCTGAAGTCGCAGAAAGAACAAAGCGTGGATGTAGAGATCGTGTCTGCATTTGCCTTGACCGATGATCAGGCCAACAAGCTGGCCAGCTCCCTGAAAAAGAAACTGGGCCGTGAAATCAACGTCACCACTGCTGTCGACGCAGCGATTTTGGGTGGCGCCATCATCAAAGCGGGCGATTTGGTGATTGACGGTTCTGTGCGTGGCAAGCTGGCCAAACTGGCCGACACATTGAATTCTTGAGTTTGAGGATCGAAGCATGCAGCAGCTCAACCCTTCAGAAATCAGCGAGCTGATCAAACAGCGGATCGCTAATCTGGATACCACTTCCGAAGCCCGCACCGAAGGTACCATCGTAAGTGTGTCTGACGGTATTGTGCGTATCCACGGTCTGGCCGACGTAATGTACGGCGAGATGATCGAATTCCAGACTGGCGTTTTTGGTATGGCGCTGAACCTGGAACAGGACTCCGTCGGTGCAGTAGTTCTGGGTGAATACCTGGGCCTGGCCGAAGGTCAGAAAGTAAAGTGTACCGGCAAGGTACTGGAAGTCCCCGTTGGCCCCGAACTGCTGGGTCGCGTTGTGGACGCGCTCGGTAATCCGATCGATGGCAAAGGTCCGCTCAATACCAAGATGACCGACGTTGTTGAAAAGGTTGCACCCGGCGTAATCGCACGTAAGTCAGTAGATCAGCCGGTACAGACCGGTCTGAAGTCCATTGACGCCATGACCCCGGTTGGTCGTGGTCAGCGTGAGTTGATCATCGGTGACCGTCAGATCGGTAAGACTGCCGTTGCGATCGACACCATCATCAACCAGAAAGGCACCGGTATTAAGTGTATCTATGTTGCGATCGGTCAGAAGCAATCTTCTATCGCCAACGTAGTACGCAAGCTGGAAGAGCACGGCGCCATGGATCACACCATCGTGGTTGCAGCTGCCGCGGCTGATCCTGCCGCGATGCAGTTCATCGCTGCGTTCACCGGTTGCACCATGGGTGAATACTTCCGAGATCGCGGCCAGGACGCACTGATTGTATATGATGACCTGACCAAACAGGCGTGGGCCTACCGTCAGATCTCCCTGCTGCTGCGTCGTCCTCCAGGCCGTGAAGCCTATCCCGGTGACGTGTTCTATCTGCACTCCCGTCTGCTGGAACGTGCGGCCCGTGTCAGCGCCGAATACGTTGAGCAGTTCACCAAGGGTGAAGTGAAAGGCCAGACCGGATCTCTGACCGCGCTGCCGATCATCGAAACCCAGGCCGGTGACGTATCCGCGTTCGTACCGACCAACGTAATCTCCATTACCGACGGTCAGATCTTCCTGGAAACCAGCCTGTTCAACAGCGGTATCCGTCCCGCGATGAACGCTGGTATCTCAGTATCCCGCGTAGGTGGTGCTGCCCAGACCAAGATCATCAAGAAACTCGGTGGCGGTATCCGTCTGGCACTGGCCCAGTATCGCGAACTGGCAGCATTTGCCCAGTTTGCATCCGACCTCGACGAAGCAACCCGTCGTCAGCTGGAACACGGTCAGCGTGTTACCGAACTGATGAAGCAGAAGCAGTACGCTCCGCTGTCAGTGGCTGAAATGGGTCTGGTACTGTACGTTGCGAACGAAGGCTACCTGGCTGATATCGAAATCAAGAAAGTACTGGATTTCGAAGCTGCCCTGCTGTCTTACGCCAATGCCGAGTACGCCGATCTGCTGGCCAAGGTCAACGAGAAAGGTGACTGGAGCAACGATATCGAAGCGCAGTACAAAGCGCTGGTTGAGAAGTTCAAGTCTACCCAGACCTGGTAATGAACATCCGGAGCGACCCTGTGTCGCTCCGTAACCTGAAGACGGAAATCTCCTATGGCAGGCGCAAAAGAAATACGCACCAAAATTGCCAGTGTGAAGAACACGCAGAAGATCACTTCTGCCATGCAGCTGGTTGCGGCCAGCAAGATGCGCAAGGCACAGGATCGGATGGCGGCTTCCAAGCCTTACGCCGAAAAGATCCGAGAAGTGGTTCGGCACCTGGCCAATTCCAATCCGGAGTACCGCCACGCCTACATGACCGATCGTGAAGTCAAGCGTATCGGCATTATCGTGGTTTCGAGCGATCGGGGTCTGTGCGGCGGCTTGAACATCAACCTGTTCAAGCAGGTGTTGAACCTGAGCAAGGAATGGAAAGAAAAGGGCGCTGAACTGGAACTGGCGCTGATCGGTACCAAAGCAGTGAGCTTCTTCAAGTCAGTGGGCGGTAACGTTGTCGCGACCAAGACCGGTCTTGGCGATCAGCCGGCCGTAGAAGATCTGATCGGTGCCGTGAAAGTCATGCTCAACGCATTCGATGACGGCCGCATTGATCGTCTGTATCTGGTGTACAACGAATTCGTCAACACCATGACGCAGAAGCCGGTTGCACGCCAGCTGTTGCCGCTGGAAGCATCTGAAGACGCCGCCTACAAGCATCACTGGGACTATATCTACGAACCCGAAGCCAAAGCGATTCTGGACTTCCTGCTGGTTCGTTTCATCGAATCCCAGGTGTACCAGGGCGTGGTAGAGAACAACGCCTGTGAACAGGCAGCGCGGATGGTGGCAATGAAGTCTGCTACCGATAACGCGGGCAACCTGATCAAGGAACTGCAGTTGATCTACAACAAGGCCCGTCAGGCCGCCATTACCCAAGAGATCTCCGAGATCGTGGGTGGCGCAGCCGCGGTATAAGGCATCCGGTTTCGTAAAAAATTCTGGTTTAAGAGGATAGCAACATGAGTAGCGGACGTATCGTTCAAATTATCGGCGCGGTTATCGACGTCGAATTTCCGCGCGATTCGGTACCCAAGGTGTATGACGCCCTGAACGTTGATGGCGTCACCACCGTACTGGAAGTCCAGCAGCAGCTGGGTGACGGTGTGGTACGTACCATCGCGATGGGTTCAACCGAAGGTCTCAAGCGTGGCCTGAACGTTAACAACAGTGGCGCACCTATCAACGTACCGGTAGGCCTGGAAACCCTGGGTCGCATCATGGACGTTCTGGGCAACCCGATTGATGAGTGTGGTCCGATCGGTGAGAAAGAGCGCGCTTCCATTCACCGTGAACCCCCTTCCTACGCGGATCAGTCATCTTCTACCGAACTGCTGGAAACCGGCATCAAGGTAATCGACTTGGTATGTCCGTTCGCCAAGGGTGGTAAGGTTGGTCTGTTCGGTGGTGCCGGTGTAGGCAAGACCGTAAACATGATGGAACTGATTAACAACATCGCGACCGAGCACTCTGGTCTGTCGGTGTTCGCCGGTGTAGGCGAGCGTACCCGTGAAGGTAACGACTTCTACCACGAAATGCAGGAATCCGGTGTTGTTAACACCCAGGAATTCAGCAAGTCCAAGGTAGCGATGGTGTACGGCCAGATGAACGAGCCACCCGGCAACCGTCTGCGTGTAGCGCTGACCGGTCTGACCATGGCCGAAAAATTCCGTGACGAAGGTCGTGACGTTCTGCTGTTTGTTGACAACATCTACCGTTACACACTGGCCGGTACCGAAGTATCCGCACTGCTGGGCCGTATGCCCTCAGCGGTAGGTTACCAGCCGACCCTGGCGGAAGAGATGGGTAAACTGCAGGAGCGGATTACCTCTACCAAGACTGGCTCCATCACGTCTATCCAGGCGGTATACGTACCGGCGGACGACTTGACTGACCCGTCTCCGGCGACCACCTTCTCGCACCTGGATGCAACCGTCGTACTGAGCCGTGATATCGCCGCCAAGGGTATCTACCCTGCGATCGACCCGCTGGACTCCACCAGCCGTCAGCTGGATCCTCTGGTAATCGGTTCCGAGCACTACGAAGTTGCCCGTGGCGTGCAGTCTACCCTGCAGCGTTACAAGGAACTGAAGGACATCATCGCGATTCTGGGTATGGACGAACTGTCTGAAGATGACAAGAAAGTCGTAGGTCGCGCCCGTCGTATCGAGCGTTTCCTGTCCCAGCCGTTCCACGTGGCAGAAGTATTCACCGGTTCCCCCGGCAAGTACGTGTCGCTGAAAGAAACCATTCGCGGCTTCAAGATGATTCTGGCCGGCGAGCTGGATCACCTGCCGGAGCAGGCGTTCTACATGGTTGGCAGCATCGACGAAGCCATCGAGAAAGCGAAGAAAGTCTGACCCTCAACGGGAGAGTGAAACATGGCAGCGATAACCGTACATTGCGATATCGTCAGCGCCGAGAAGGCCATCTTCTCTGGCTTGGTAGAGCTGCTTGTTGCTCACGGCAAAATGGGTGACCTGGGTGTAGCCCCGGGTCACGCACCTTTGCTGACCCAGCTGAATCCGGGCCCCGTGCGCGTGATCAAGCAGGGTGGTGAAGAAGAAGTGTATTACGTGTCTGGCGGAATGCTGGAAGTGCAGCCCAACGTGGTGACCGTTCTGGCGGATACCGCGTTGCGTGCCGACGACATGGATGAAGCAGCCGCCGAACAGGCCGCTGAAGAAGCCCGTCGTCATCTGTCCAACCAGTCCTCTGAAATCAACTACTCTGCCGCAGCGGTTCAGCTGGCCGAAGCGATGGCGCAATTGCGTACCATCCAGGCCCTGCGGAAGAAAATGGGCAAGTAATGCGCTGGTCGTGAAACGACATAGAAAGCATGTTAAAAAGGGTAGCAGTGCTACCCTTTTTTATTGGCATCTCCGATTCTGAACAAGGAATCATCCTGTATGGATCTTAACGTCGTCATCCTCGCGGCGGGTAAAGGCACCCGCATGAAGTCCCGCCTGCCCAAGGTTCTGCAACCGCTGGCAAAGAAAGCCCTGCTGTCCCATGTACTGGATACCAGTTTCCGCCTCGACGCGAGCCGTGTCATCGTGGTGTATGGCCATGGTGGTGAGCAGGTGCGCGATGTTGTCGCCAAACAGTTTCCCGGCAAACCCATTGAATGGGTGGAGCAGCGTGAGCAGCTGGGCACTGGCCATGCAGTCAAACAGGCGATGCCACAACTGCAGGAAGGCAGCCGCACCTTGGTGCTGTACGGCGATGTTCCCCTGATCAGCGACGCTACGCTGAATCGGTTCCTCAATACGGTGAACCTGGGCCAGGCCGGTGTATTGACGGTCAAGCTGGATAATCCGAAAGGCTATGGCCGCATTATTCGGGATCACAGTGGTGCCATCCGGGAAATCGTTGAGGAAAAGGATGCTGGCGATGAGATTCGCAAGATTCAGGAAGTGAATACCGGCATCATGCTGGTGGATACCCTCGATCTGCTGGGGTGGTTGCCCAAGATCGACAACAACAATGCCCAGGGCGAGTACTACCTGACGGATCTGGTGAAGATTGCTAACGATCATGACGTCCCGGTACTCGGATGTCTGGTGGATAATCCGATCGAGGTGGAAGGCGTTAACGACAAGCGCCAACTGGCCCGCCTGGAGCGCATGTATCAACGTCACCTTGCAGAAGAGCTGATGGTTGCCGGTGCCACGCTGATTGATCCGAACCGTATCGATATCCGCGGTTCCCTGCAGGTTGGGCAGGACTGCTGCATTGATATCAACTGCGTGTTCGAAGGTCAGGTGACGCTGGGTAACAACGTCGAGATCGGGCCCAATTGTGTAATTATCAACAGTACGATCGCGGACAATACCGTGGTCAAGGCCAACAGTATTCTGGAGAATGCAACGGTTGGTATCGACTGTGAGGTAGGGCCGTACGCGCGTTTGCGCCCCGGTACTGTCCTGAAGGAACATGCCAAGGTTGGCAACTTTGTCGAAACCAAGAATGTCGTATTGGGCAAGGATTCCAAGGCCAATCACCTGACCTATCTTGGCGATGCCCAGATCGGTGAAAAGGTGAATATTGGCGCCGGTACCATCACCTGCAATTATGATGGTGTGAACAAGCACAAGACCGTGATCGGTGATGGCGCCTTTATCGGTTCCAACAGTTCGCTGGTAGCGCCGGTAGAAATCGGTGCCGGTGCCACCATTGGTGCCGGTTCCACCATTACCAAGACAGCGAAGGAAAACGCCCTTACCGTGGCCCGTGGCAAGCAGGTCACCCTGGAAGGTTGGCAGCGTCCCACCAAGAAGCAGTAACGTATAAGGATTGAAAGTATGTGCGGAATTGTTGGTGCAGTTTCTACCCGTGATGTGACCCCGATCCTGCTCGAAGGTCTGAAGCGCCTGGAATATCGCGGCTATGATTCCGCCGGTATTGCCCGCTTCAGCGCGGGGGAATCCATCGATCGCATTCGCCGTATCGGCAAGGTGCGCGAACTGGAAGCGGCCGTGAAGGAAAGCCCGCAGCAGGGCACCATCGGCATAGCGCACACCCGTTGGGCGACTCACGGGGTGCCGGCCGAGCGCAATGCGCACCCGCACATGTCCGGCCCGGAGGTGGCGGTGGTGCACAATGGCATCATCGAGAATCACGAAGAACTGCGCGCCTCCCTGCAGAAAGACGGTTATGTGTTCACGTCGGAAACTGACACCGAAGTGGTCGCGCATCTGGTGCACCAGCACCTGAGCAAAGGCATGGATCTGCTGGCAGCGGTGAAGGCAACCACGGCAAAACTGCGCGGCGCCTATGCACTGGGCGTGATGCTTGCCAGCGATCCCAACTGTCTGGTGGCAGCGCGTGAAGGCAGCCCGCTGGTGCTGGGCGTGGGTCTGGGCGAAAACTTTATTGCCTCGGATCAGTTGGCTCTGTTGCCGGTGACGACGCGCTTCATTTTTCTGGACGAAGGCGATATTGCCCGCATTACCCGTGACAGCATTCATATCGAAGATCACACCGGCGCTGCGGTGGAGCGGGAGATCAAGCAGTACATTGGCGGTGATCCCTCGGCGGACAAAGGTGAATACCGCCATTACATGCTGAAGGAAATCTTCGAACAGCCGACTGCGATTCGCGCCACCCTGGAAGGGCGCCTGAAACTTGACGGTATTGACGTGGCGATCTTTGGCCCCGGCGCAGCGGAGGTCTTTCCGAAGATTGAAGCGGTGCAGATCGTTGCCTGCGGTACGTCGTACCATGCCGGTCTGGTGGCCAAGTACTGGTTCGAAGGTCTGGCGGGCATTCAGTGCAATGTCGAAGTGGCCAGCGAATTCCGTTATCGTCGCACCATCGCCCGTCCCAATACCCTGTTCGTAACCATTTCCCAGTCCGGCGAAACCGCCGATACCCTGGCAGCGTTGCGGGATGCGAAAGGTTATCTGTCGAGTCTGACCATCTGCAACGTGCCCACCAGTTCGCTGGTGCGGGAATCCGCCATGGCGTTTCTGACCAAGGCGGGCCCGGAAATCGGCGTCGCTTCCACCAAGGCGTTCACCACCCAGCTGGCAGCGTTGTTCATGCTGGTGTTGGGCGTCGGTCAGTATCACGACATCAACGCTGAAGAACAAAAGCGCCTGCTTGCCGGTTTGCAGCAGTTGCCCGATGTCATCCAGTCGGCCTTGCGCCTGAACAAACCGATCCAGCAGATGGCGGAACTGTTTGCGGAAAAACATCACGCGCTGTTCCTGGGGCGCGGCGTGCAATTCCCGGTGGCGCTGGAAGGTGCGCTCAAGCTGAAGGAAATTTCCTACATCCATGCCGAAGCCTATCCGGCCGGTGAACTGAAGCATGGCCCGCTGGCGCTGGTGGATTCGGACATGCCGGTGGTCACGGTGGCGCCGTCGGATTCGCTGCTGGAAAAACTCAAGTCCAACCTGCAGGAAGTGCGGGCACGCGGTGGTGAGCTGTTCATTTTCCAGGACGCTGAAGCCGGTGTGGAAAAGCAGCAGGATGTTCATGTGCTGGATGTGCCGCGGGTGATCAGCGAACTGGCGCCGATTGTGTACACGGTGCCGCTGCAACTGTTGAGTTACCATGTGGCGATCATCAAGGGTACCGACGTGGATCAGCCGCGTAACCTGGCCAAGAGTGTCACCGTCGAATAATGGTCTTTTCCCTGGTCGGTGCCTTGTGGGTGCCGGCCAGTCCTGTCTTGCGGATTGATCCGTTTCTACCTACGTTTTACCGATGACAAGCGTTTACTTGTCCTGCGGCATGCTGACCTGATCCGGTTGAGTGCAGTCATCGGGTGTCACCAACCCTCCTCTTCTGACCAGAAACCGGGGTGCCGCGGCCAAAGCGGCAGTCCATATCTGTTCCTGACCAACCACCACCGTTAGGCTCGGGTTCTATCCAGACATACAATGCGGGGTTCCTGCGTGCACGTTTCCTATCCTGGCGCCGTTCGGGCGTGGTTTACGGTTTTCATCCTGATGCTGGCCTATGTGCTGTCGTTCGTCGACCGCATGATCCTCAATCTGCTGGTGGGGCCGATCAAGGCGGATCTGCAGCTGACCGACACGGAAATGAGCCTGCTGATGGGGCTGTCGTTTGCGCTGTTCTACACCATCTGCGGGATTCCGCTGGGCCGGCTGGCGGATAGCAAAAGCCGGCGCGGTCTGATTGCGGCCGGGGTGGTGGTGTGGAGCGCGATGACCGCAGCCTGTGGTCTGGCGAAAAATTACTGGCAGTTTTTTCTGGCCCGGGTCGGTGTGGGCGTGGGGGAGGCGGCGTTGTCGCCGGCGGCTTATTCCCTGATTACCGACAGTTTTCCGCCTCACAAGCGCGCCACAGCGCTAAGCCTGTATTCCATGGGCATCTATCTGGGATCGGGACTGGCATTGCTGGTCGGGGCCAAGGTGATCCAGTTTGCCCTGAGTCAGGGGGAAACCGTGTTGCCCCTGGTGGGCGAGGTGCGGCCCTGGCAGCTGATCTTTCTGCTGCTGGGCGCAGGGGGCATTGCCTTCAGTCTGGTGTTGTTCGCCCTCAAGGAACCGCCCCGCAAAGGGGTGGGTGCCGGTCAGTCGGTGCCGCTGCGGGAGGTGTTGAACTACTTCGGGCAGAATCGCGCCACCATCGTTCTGCACAACCTGGGTTTTGCCTGTCTGGCTTTTTGCGGTTACGGGGCCAGTGCGTGGATTCCGGAGTTTTTCGTGCGCACCTACGGCCTGCACCGGGTGGAGGTGGGGCAGGTCCTCGGCTGGCTGACGATCGTAGCCGGTTCCGCGGGTATTCTTTGTGGTGGAGCACTGGCCGACTGGCTGCACAAGCGTGGTTATGCGGATGCCAACCTGCGGGTGGGGATGCTGGCGGCCGTGATTGCGCTGCCGGCGGTCACCGCGTTCATCGCGCCCACCGCGACGCTGGCCTATGCGATCAACGGCGTGATGATCTTTGCCCTTGCCATGCCGTTCGGGGTGGCGCCGGCGGCCCTGCAGGAGATCATGCCCAATGCGATGCGCGGCCAGGCGTCGGCGCTGTACCTGTTTGTGATTACCCTGATCGGCCTGGGGGTCGGACCCACCGCCGTGGCGCTGGTGACGGACTATGTCTTTGGCGATGACATGGCCCTGCGCTACTCGTTGCTGCTGGCCTGCGTGGTGGCAGGCAGTCTGGCGCTGGTGCTGCTGGGTTTTGCCCTCAAACCCTATCGCGCCAGCCTGCAGCGCCTGCAGCAATGGCAGGCAACCCCTGTTGCCGGGCCAAACGGTGCAGCCCTGTCGGCCAATCCTTCCTGAGCGCCATGCTTCCCTGTCCGGTTGTTGCCTAGCATGAACCCCCGGCGCATTTCTGCGCCGGCAAGGACAACAATAACAGGGTGGGACTTTCAATGAAGACACAATGGATGCCGCGACTGCGTCTGGCACTGGTCGTGCTGGTGCTGCTTGCACTGGGTGGCTGTCGCTATGGACTCTATGTCAAAACCGGATCGGGCTGGATCAAGGGGCAGTGGGCAGATGCCGAGACCCGGCTGACCCGCACATTCCTGGGGATTCCCTATGCGCAACCGCCGGTGGGGGAACAGCGCTTTGCCGCACCGCTGCCGGTGCAGCACTGGTCTGGCGTATTGGCTGCAGAACAGTTCGGCCCGTCCTGCGTGCAGCGCCCCGGTGCGCTGGCGGCCAGTGGTGAGCAGAGTGAGGATTGCCTGAGCCTGAACGTGTACACACCGGCACGGGTTCCCCGGGGTGGTGCACCGGTGATGGTGTTTATCCACGGCGGAGCTTTCATCGCCGGTGGCAGCAATCAGTACGACGGTACCCGGCTGTCGCAGGAAGGCAACGCGGTGGTGGTGACGCTGAATTACCGTCTCGGTGCCCTCGGGTTCCTGCGCCATCCTGCGTTGCCGGGATCCGGTAACGCGGCGTTGGAAGACCAGCAGCTGGCCCTGCATTGGGTGAAAGAGAACATCGCGGCGTTTGGCGGCGATCCCGACAATATCACCCTGTTCGGCGAGTCCGCCGGTGCGGCCAGCGTGTGCGTGCACATGGTGGCACCGGGCAGCGCGGGGATTGCCCAGCGCTACATTCTGCAGAGCGGTACCTGCAGCGGCGGTCTGGCCCTGCTGAATGAGACCCAGGCCGAAGCGATCAGCGTGAGTCTGGAGCAGCAGCTGTGCGCGGATGCGCAGGATGCGGCAGAGTGCCTGCGCAGCCTGGACGCGACCGCCCTGGTGAACTGGGGTGCTGGCAGCGGCCTGTTCGGCGCGGGCTGGGCACCCACCGTGATCGCCGGTAGCGACACCCTGCCGGCACCGGTGCTGCAACTGTTCGCCAGCGGACAATACAATGCGGGTGCCACGGTGATTGGCACCAACCGTAATGAATGGGGATTGTTCCAGTCGGTGGGGATTGCCTCAACCGTATCCACAGTTGCCGAACTGGCGGCGCTCATCGATCAGCAGTTCGGCCCGGCGGCGCCCTATCTGAAAGCGGAATACCTGCCGGCGGTGGATGCCCTCGCCAATGTGGAACTGATCCGCCTGTATTCGGATTCAGTGTTCCGCTGTCCGCCACGCACGCTGGCGCGGGTATTGAGTCAGCAGGGAATTCCGGTCTGGCTGTACAGCTTCGACCAGCTGCCAGCGCTGCACGCGATGGAACTGCCCTATGTGTTCGGCAATCCCAGCCCGGTACTGGCACCCACCCTGGTGGAACCGCTGCGGGCCACCGTGCAGGATTACTGGACGGCGTTTGCCAGCGCCGGCGATCCCAACCAGCCCGATCAGCCGTACTGGCCGGGCTATGACGGGGCGACTGATCAGCACATGAGCCTGCAGGAAGCGTCGGCGGCCAGTGCGCAGCTGGCGCAGCGATCCTGCGATCTGTGGGATGCGTTAAGGATGGCTTCCGCACAGTGATACACCTGAGCAGCGGCCCTCACGGGTCGCTGCATTGCAGGCTTTCGTAATCCCGCAGGGTCTTGCCCGGTTCGTCCTGGAAGGATTCCAGCAGCACGTCCCAGTCCTGCATGCGATCCAGGCGGAAATGACGAAAGTCCTCGCGCAATTCGCACCAGCCGGCACAGGTCCAGACTTTGCCCCAGAAGTAGATGGCCAGGGGCCGGATGGTACGGACACTGGCCTGATCCTGTTCATCGCGATAGTGAAAACGGAATTTGCGGCGTTCGCTGATGGCGCGGCGCAGATCGGGCATGGCCTGCCAGATGCCGGGTACGGTCATGAAATCCGGTGCGAAGACTTTCACCCGGGCGGGCTTGTCCCGCAGGTTGGGCGGCAGCGCCTGTTCGATCTTGTCGAGCGCGGAGCGGATCTGGGTACGGGTGTGGGGATCAGCCCAGGCTTCCAGCATGCGGCCGGCAATCACCAGGCTTTCCACTTCACCGTGATTGAACATCAGCGGGGGAACATCGAAGCCTTTTTCCAGCAGATAACCCACGCCGGCTTCGGCACGGAGCGGAACACCCCGTGCCGACAGATCCTGCAGATCCCGGTAGACCGTGCGCTCGCTGACTTCCAGTTCGCCGGCAATCTGCGCTGCGGTGATCACTCGCCCGCGGCGCAGAATCTGCACGATCTGGAACAGGCGGTCGGCGCGACGCATTCAGTCTTCCCGGTTGGCCGTGATCAGGGTTGGGTATGCAGCCCCACGCGGTTGCCTTCGCTGTCGATGAACAGCGCGATGACTCCGTTTTCGCAGATGCTGGTTTTGGGCATCACGACTCTACCACCATTCTGTTCGATCCGCTGTAACGCGGCGTCGAAGTCGGTACTGTACAGGTAAATGCACACACCGTCGGCCGAGGGCTGATAGGGCGCGCCGTTCACCACGGCACCGGCGGTCTGGCCTTCGACGTGGGGAAACACCGCCATGGCGATACCGTCCATTTCGTCGCGCTTGAGTTCCACCTGGAACACGTTCTGGTAAAAGCGCACCGCGCGGTTGAAGTCGGTGGAAGGAATTTCGAACCAGGTCATCACTGGGGTTGGTTTCATGAGGTTTGCTCCGTGCAAGTTGATGGGGATGTTCGTTGCGAACACCACCAGTCTGGAGCAGGGCTACTGACAGCGTGCTGTCAGCAGGGTGGCAGGAGAGAACAAATTTCCCGTGGATCAGGCTTTCACATTGATCACGGCGCCGGCGGTACCACCGCTGGTCGACAGGGTGGGCAGCGGAGCCACGGCCTGCAGCAGTTGCAGAGCCCCTTCGGCCTGCAGGTCGATGGCTTTCTTCAGCACCGCAATCTCGGCGGTCTGCTGGACTTTGGTGCTGGCCATGTCGGTAGCCAGACCGGCGATGGTGGAGGTTTCCATGACAAGCCTCGGTGCGGAAAGCGATGGTATTGAAAGGTTATCGGCCGGATTGCTGCCGGCTTGAGGCCCTGTCGCGCTGCCCGTTGCGCCGATCCCGTTGCCCCAGTGCAATCAGTGGCTTGCGTTCTGCAGCAGCTGCTGGCGGCGGTGCAGGGCGCCGTTCATCTGGTCGGTCAGGCGACGCCATTCCTGCAGCAGGGGTTCAGACTGGGCAGGATCGGGTGCGCGCAGCAGCCGGGCACGGATGCGGGTCACCAGCGTCTGGAACAGGGGATCGCGCTCGGCCAAGTCAGCCATGGTGGCCAGCGCGGGCTGGGCGGCCCTGATGTCGGTGAGCAGGGGATCGGCGGAATCGAGCAGGCCAATCAGGGTGCGGGCGTGGGTCAGGTATTGCTGTTCGAGCGTCCTGGCGTCGTCACCGAGCTGCTGGGCGACGGCCGCCCGGGCCGCTTGCAGGCGGGCCTGATCGGCGTGCCATGCCATCCAGGTGAGGCTGGCCAGCAGCACGCTGGCAACGGTGAGCAGAATGGCATGTCTCATGACAGCATCACCTGCACCGCATGGGCGGTTTCATCCTGCGCGTCGAAGAATTCCGCGGCACCGAAATGCCCGGCCCAGGCGATCACCATGGCGGGAAACTGGTTGCGCCCGGTTTCATAGCGGTTCACGCATTCGTTGTAGGCATTGCGCCGGGTGGCAATGCGGTTTTCGGTTTCGATCAGTGCCTGCTGCAGCGTCTGGAACTGGCTGTCGGCTTTCAGGTCGGGGTAGCGTTCCACCAGCACCAGGAGTTTGCCCAGCAGTGCAGAGTCCTGCGCGGTGGCCAGATTGGCGTCGTGCACATTGATGCCACCACTACCTCTACGGGCGCGCGCCGTTTCCAGCAGGGTGTCTCCCTCGTGGCGGGCATAGGCTCTCACCACATTCACCAGATTGCCGATCAGGTCGTAGCGACGCTGCAATTCCACATCCACGTGGGCCCAGGTCTGCGCCACGGTGTTGCGCAGTGCCACCAGATGGTTGAAGGCGAGGAAATACCACAGGTAAAACCCGAGCCACAGAATCACGCTGATGCCGGTTGCGATCATCATCACCAGCTCCGGGAGGCGCCACCGCCTCCGCTGCGGCCACCGCCGGAGGAACCGCCAGACGAGCCACCACCGGAACTGCCAGATCCGGAGGAGCTGGAAAGGCGTGGCGTGTTTTCAACCCGGGTCGCCGTGTGCTGGCAGGATTCACAACGGCCGTCCAGCCGTACCTTGCCGCCGTGGGACTGGGTGGCGGCAACCAGGGTTGTGCGGGTTTCCTTGAAGGTGCGCGCCCGGCATTTCGGGCAGTCACGGTACGCTGAGAACGTTGCCACATAGCGCTCGGTGTCGCTTTTCAGGCAGGCCGGGCAATACCAGACGTCATAATCCACCGACCCCAGTTGTTCCTCGAGTTGCTGCACTGCATTCAGATGGCTGTCCTCCCGCTGTTCCGACAGCAGCTGCTGGGGGCCACCGCAGTGGGTACAGGTGCGGGGGCGGTAGCGGCGAAACCGCCGCAGATTCAGGAAGGACGACACCATCAGCGCCCCGCCACCCAGCACGGCCGGCAGCGGTGGCAGCAGATCGAAACGGCCCAGCGCATACCAGGCGATCGCCACCAGGGCCACCAGACCCAGCGCCAGGGCGTTGATGCCGTACATCAGCAGGACGGGAAACCGTTTGCGCCGGCCGATCAGGACATAGATCCCGAACTGCAGCACCGCCAGCCCACCGAGGCCGTACAGCGCCCACACCAGATCGTTGGTGCGGGAGTTGGCGAACAGCGGTGCCGAGCCCGCAATGCCATGGGCTGCCCGGGGATTGCCCAGCAGCAGGCGCGCAATCGCCTCGGTGCCGGCGCCGATGCCGGCGTCCATGTCACCAACGCGGAAGGCGGGAACGACGTAGATATCGAGCATGCGGCCTGCAACGTCATCGGTGATCAACGTTTCCAGCCCGTAACCCACTTCGATGCGCGTACGGCGCTCGTTGGGAGCAATCAGGAACAGCACACCGTTGTTGCGGTCGCGATCACCGATCCCGATCTGGTTGAACATCTGTGTCGCGAAGGAATCCACGTCCTCCCCGTTGAGTGAATCAACCGTGATCACCATGACCTCGGCGGTGGTCTGCTGATGGACTTGTTCCAGCAGCGATTGCAGACGGGTGCGGGTGGCGGTGCTCAGCACGCCGGCACTATCCCTCACCCAGCCGGTTGCCGCCGTATCCCCGTACACCGGGTTCAGCAACAACAGCAGGGTGACCACCAAAACAGACAGATTCCGTAGCATGGCAGATTCCAGGAACATGCAGGCAGACAGGGGCACGCTGCCAGAGGGCAGGTGCAGTTGCGCGAGAATGAACCAAAAACCGGTGGCATCGCCTGTGATTTAATACCGGCCGGTGTGATCGTAACCATAAGCTGGCGCTGCACAAATCCGGGTGAGTGTGCTAATACTGATCCATCTGTTACAGATTCCATATGCAAACGGCCTCGGGGAGTTCAAGGCAATGAAAAAGATCATGGTGAAAAGTCCACTGGTCATTCTGCACGGCGATGAAATGGCCCAGGTGGCCTTCGAGCGCGTGCTGGAACAGTTCGTCAAACGTTATCTGGAGATTCCCCTGGTCGAGATCGACCTGTCCGCCGAACACCGCCTGCGCACCAACGGCGCCGTCGTGAAGGACGCCATCGAGGTCCTCAAACAGCACGGGGTCGGCATCAAGAATGCCGGCATGACCGTCAACAAGGCCCAGCTGGAAGAACTGCTGGGCAAAATGCCCGAGGTGGATCGCAGCAAACTCAAGCCGCTGGCCACCAAGTCCCCCAACGGTGCGATCCGTGCCGGCATCGGCGGCAACATTACCCGTGAAGATATTCCGTTCCGCAATCTGAAGCGTCTGACGCCAAACTGGATCAACCGCGATATCGACGTGGAAACCATGGATACTGGCGGCAACAAGCACAGTTTCAATGCCATCTCGAAACATACCGGCGTGATCAAGGTGGTGTTCGTGGGCGACAGCGGCAATCCGGTGGAACTGCATCGCCGCAAGATCAAGAAAGGTGATCCCTGGCTGCTGGCATCCAACGACATGGAACAGGTGAAGCGCTGGGCCCATCACTTTTTCCAGCGCGCCATCAAGGAAAAACGCGATGCCTATCTGGGCCTGAAGGATACGGTGATTCCCGGTTACGAAGGCGTGATGCGCGAAGCCATTGAAAGCATTTTCCAGAACGAATACGCCGAGCAGTTCAAGGCCGCCGGCATCAAGTATTTCTATGAACTGATCGACGCCCAGGCGGCGCGGATCGTGGCCACACCGCCGGAGCGGGCGTTGTGGGGCGTGCCGGAAAACACCACCGGCCGCAAGATGTTCAAGCTGGTGAATGCGCTGAAAAAATGGGGCATTCCCGATCGCCATTACAGTGTGTCGATCTCCCGCATGAGTGCTGGCGGCGGCGACCAGTATGGCAGTTTCAATATGCCGGTCGAGGAAGACGGCATCGTCAAGATCATTCTGGATGGGGACGAAATGTGTGCCCGTGATGTACGCAAGGGCGACCCGATCATTTTCATGACCAACGACCGTGATGCCATCAAGGACTGGGTTGGCCAGGTGTTCCGCGATGCTGCCAAGAACGACAAGGAAATCTATTTCGGCCTCAAGCGCGAGTACATGGAATACGATGACGTGTTCAGTGATGTGATCAAGGAAGTGCGTCAGGAAGTGGTGGACGAGCACCTGCAGCCGCCGTCGTTCATGATCATGCGGCCATCCAGCCAGCTGAAAAAAATGATCACCGATCCGCCGCGCAATGCGCTTTATCCGACACTCAACCTGGATGGCGATGTGTTCTCGGACATTTCCGCGGCGCTGGGCGGCAGTCTGGCCACTGCCAGTTCGATCATCGAAAGCAATGACGGCACCATGCTGTACGAAGCGCCCCACGGCACCGCCCACGACCTGTTCCTGAAGTATCAGGCCAGCGGTGGCAAGGAAGCGTATTTCAATTCATCGGCGCTGCTGTACGCAGTGGCCAATGCGCTGGAAACCCTGGCGGAACGCGAGGCCAATGACGCACTGCTGCACTACGCCGGCAAACTCAAGGCTGCCCTGATCGCTACCGTGGACAAGGGCGTAATAACCGCGGACCTGAAAGGCAAGACCTATCACCCGGATCAGGAAACCCTGGTGGATATGTACGGCTTCCTCGACGCCATCGAAAGCAACCTGCGCCCGCTGCTGGCCTGAGCGGCGCCGAACCGGTCATTCCGTTCGCACCGGCCGGGAAACTCCTGGCCGGTTCCGGCGTCCAACTCCTGTGGACTTAACCCTGGGAGAAACGCCATGAACACCCGCGGACTGCTTGATCAACTGCTCAAATCCGGCAACGACTTCCTGTCGCGCCAGTCAGGAAGCGCTGGCAAGCCTGCGGCGCAGACCGGTGCCGATCCGCTGTCGGGGTTTTTGTCCGGTGCCGCCGGTGGTGCGCTGGCGGCCGGTGCGATGGGCCTGCTGATGGGCAACAAGAAGGCGCGCAAGGTTACCGGCAACGTGGCCATGTACGGCGGCCTGGCTGCGCTGGGTGTGGTGGCGTACAAGGCCTATGACAACTGGCAGAAAAACCAGTCTGCCGCGCCGGTGCGGGAGCTGCAGACGGTAGATCGCCTGAGCGGCACCCAACTGGAAGACCACAGTCAGGCCATTCTGCGTGCCCTGATTGGTGCCGCCAAAGCCGACGGTCATATTGATGAACGGGAACGCAGCCTGATCGATGGTGAACTGGCGAAGCTGGGTACTGATCCGGCGCTGGTACGCTGGTTTGACCAGGAGCTGCGCAAGCCGCTGGACCCTGCCGATGTGGCGTCTGCAGCCACCTCACCGGAAATGGCGGCGGAGATGTACGTGGCCAGCGTGCTGATGGTGGATGAAGACAGCTTCATGGAGCGTGCCTACCTGCAGGAACTGGCCCGCCAGCTCAAACTGGAACCCGGGCTGGTGGCGGAACTGGAACGTCAGGTCGCCCAGTCCCTCGCTGCACGCTGACCGGCGGTTATAACGAACCCACCCACCAGGCCGCCGCATCCAGCAGATAGAACGTCAGCATGCTGGCACTCATCCCGGCGGCCGCAACCCGCCACAGATCCCAGCGCGCCGTGGCGCTTTCATCCAGATAGTAATAGATCGGAAAACTGGCGATGAAATACAGCGCGTAAATCGCTGAACCATAGGCCAGCATGCCTTCCATATTGGTGTAGTAAAACGACGTCGCCATCATCGGATTGGCCATCGCCTTGGTTTCCAGCCAGGCCCAACAATATCCCACCACAAACACGATGGGCAGAAACAGCAGGCGTGATGCGGGAATGCCTGCGGTCATGATGCGGCGCAGCACGATGATTGCGGTGGTGTGATACGTGATGAAATAGGCGTGGGTGTACAGATACATGATGACCGGCACCGGCTGATCGCCACTACCCACCAGTTTGGCATCCAGTGCGGTGGTGACATTGGGCATGTTGTACACCATGCCGAGAACATCGAAGAAGTATTCCGAACCGAAATAATTGCCAAAAATCCCGAACAGGCCGATGTACAGATTGGCCTTGAACCAGTAGCTGTCGTACCAGGGCCGGTCGGGATTGGCATGGCGGCGCAACAGCAGCGGCACCAGAAAAATCGGCGCGGCCACCAGCACGCCATGCACCAGCAGTGCAGTGTCGCTGAAGGACTGGGCCCAGCCGGTGGGCATCATGATGCCCATCAGGATCATCCAGATCGGCGAGTAAATCAGAAAAAACTTTTCCGCCCAGGCGCGATCGGGATTGGCGGAAAACCAGCGCGGTGAATCATCGCTGACCGGCACGGCGCGTGCGCTGCGCAACGTTTGTGTCGAACTCATGCTGCCTTCCTTTTCATTGTTGTTGTGGGAATGGCGTGATGCCTGCCATCACTCGTTCACCTGAATACTGATCGCCTGATTCGGACAGAAGCGCGCCGCCTGCTGCGCTTTTTCCAGCAGCGCCATGTCGGGTTTTTCCTGCAGGATATGAGCAACGCCACTGGCATCGACCTGGAACAGTTCCGGCGCTTCGCCCATGCACATGGAATGGCCCTGACACAGCTGGCGATCGATACTGATGGTGAAACTGGGAATTTTCTGTACCGCGGGCTGCGTGGAATGTACCGGGCAGCCGCTGGCGGCACTGGCAGGTGCACCGGCCGAACCGAAGCTTGAATGGAAAGATGATGCTGGACGACGCCGGTAGCGCACGCGACAGGGCGATTTCGGCTGCACGATCATTTCGCCATAGTCATCGACATAGGCTGCCGGCGGGTCCACCAGTTCAAAATCGTATTTGCGCAGCAGCACCGCAAAAATCGCCTTGATCTGGAACATCGCAAAAGCGTTGCCGGAGCACTTGTGTTTGCCGCCGCCAAAGGGCTGGTAGGCCATCAGGTTTTTGTCTTCGGCGCGCTCATCGTTGTAGCGATCCGGATCGAACACTTCGGGATTCGGGAACAGGTGCGACATGCGGTGTGTCACCGGCGGTGCGGCCCACACCATGTCGCCTACGTTGATGCGGTAGTGTTTGTACACGAGTGGTTCGGCCACCTGACGCATCAGCACGATCAGCGGCGGATGCAGGCGCAATACTTCTTTCAGCACGTTTTCCAGCTTGGGCACTTCGCGCAGGGACTGAAAAGTAACCTTGCCATCAGCGCCCAGCAGGTCATCCACTTCCTTGCGTACATTGCGCAGAATCTGGGGATGTTTGAGCAGCTCCAGCAACACCCAGGCAGCAGTGCCGGAACTGGTGTGATGGCCAGCAAAGATCGCACCTACCAGCATGCCGGTAATTTCGTTGGTGGTGAGTTTGCTGCCATCGTCGTAACGGGCGTCGATCAGCATCTGGAACATGTCGGTGGGCTTTTCCGCCTGGGCTTCGCGCTTTTTGACGATATCGCCCACCAGTTGATGCAGACGTTTGCGGGCGCGGTCGCGGGCGCGGAAGGCGGGAATCGGCAGATTGGGAAAACTGTACGCCAGCGCATTCACGCCCCGTTCCAGATCGTGATAGATCGCGGCAAATTCATCGGTGAGTTCATAGCGGAATTCGCGCCCGAGCAAACAGTGACTCGCCGTGTTGATGGTGAGCTGTTTCATTTCTGCCACCAGATCCACTTCGCCGCTGTCGCCCCACTTCATCATCATGTCTTCCACTTCCTGCACGATCTTGTCGGAGTGGTGCCGCATCGCTTCCATGCGCAGCGATGGCATCAGCATTTTCAGCTGCTGGTTTTTGCGGTCGATGGGTGCGTCGAAAATGATGCCTTCGCCAAAGATCGGCGTCATCAGCTTGTAAGCGGCGGACTGATCCAGTTGTTCATCACTGGACCGGTAGAACAGGGTACTGGCCTCGTCGCCGGTCAGCAGCACCATGCGTTGATTGAAAATCTTGAACTGCGCGATCTCGCCCACATCGTCGGACACCTTTTTCATAAAGCGGAACGGATTCTTGGCAAACGGCAGCATGTGGCCGAGCAGGGGCAGGCCGCCTCTGAGCCGGGGCGGGTCCTGCAGGGGCTGGGTGTCACGACTGACGGATTCGATGGCGCTCATGGCTTCCCTCTTTTATGTCGTTGTTCTTGTTGGCGCGCGTGGGCGAAGGGTGAAAATTTTCATTTTACATATTTACATTGGATGTAAAGACTGTATTCTACTTTACAGTTGAAGTAAACATGTAAAGTTCCTAGAATCGGGGTTGCCTTAATTTGGCCTTGGCAGGCCCTTTTTCGACCTTGAACAAACCGACAGGAATCCACATGGCAGTTGCAAAGATCAAACAGAATCCGGACACCCAGGCCCGCATCCTGGAAGCCGCGCTGACCTGCGTGAAGCGCTGGGGCATCGAAAAGGTGACCCTGAATGATATCGCCCAGGAAGCGGGCGTCACCCGCCCCACGGTGTACAGCTATTTTGGTAGCCGGGATGAAGTGGTGCGTTACGCACTGATGCAGTCGGGCATAGCCTTCAGCCAGGAATTGCTGCGTCAGGTGGAACGCTTTGCCACCCCGGCGGAGCGGGTGATCGAGGCAACGCTGTTTTCACTCAAGCGGTTGCCGAAGGAACCGGCGCTGGCGCTGCTCACGGAAAGCAGCCTGATGAGTTTCTTCAACACCTATGCACTGACGTCGCCGGAAAGTCACGAAATCCGCCGCGCCCTGTTCCGCCAGATTCTGGGTGAAACGGCGATGGCAGATGATGAGCTGGATGAAGTCACCGAAGTGGCAACGCGTTTTCTGCTGTCGCTACTGACGATGCAAGGCAATAAAAAGCGCAACGACAAAGAATTGCGCGGTTTTCTGGAGCGGCGGCTGTTGCCGGCGCTCGGACTTTAAAAGGGGATCGCACCTGATCCCCTCACACAACAAGAACTACAGAGGGAACCCCATCATGCAAACCACCGAACAGTATGACTACATCGTAGTCGGTGGTGGATCTGCCGGCTGCATCGTCGCGGCCCGCCTCGCGGATGCCAATCTTGGCTCCGTGCTGCTGCTGGAAGCCGGTGATCGCGCCGAGCAGCATCCGGAAACCCTGTCGGCAGACGGTTTCGTGCAGGCCTTTGCCAACGAACGCATGATGCTGGACCGGTTGTCGGCACCGCAGCCGCGGGCGGCCAATCGTCATGTCTATGTCGGCACCGGCACTGGCATGGGTGGCAGTGGCGCGGTGAATGGGATGGTGTACACCCGCGGTGACCGGCGGGATTACGAACAATGGCCCAAAGGCTGGCGCTGGAAAGACGTGGCGCCGGTGTTCGAACAGGTGGAGCAGGCATTGCGGGTCAAACCGCGCAATGGCAGCGCTTTCACCATTACTTGCGCGGATGCTGCTGTGCAGGCGGGTTTCAAACGCAAGGATGTGCTCAACGACGGCGAGCTGTGTGGCCAGATCGGTTACCAGTTGATGAACTATGACGGCGATCGCCGGCGCAATTCCTATGTGGCGTTTCTGCAGGGTCAAGCGCGCAACAATCTCACCATTATCACCAACGCCCAGGTGCAGCGTATCCAGTTCGACGACCAGAAAACTGCGACCGCACTGACCTATCGCACACCACACGGGTTGCAACGGGTAGCGATCCGCCGCGAACTGGTTCTGTGTGCCGGCGCGCTGGAAACACCCAAGCTGCTGATGCTGTCCGGCATCGGGCCACAGCAGCCATTACGCCATGTTGGCATCGATGTGATTGCGGATGTACCGGCAATTGGCCGCAATCTGCAGGATCATCCCAATGTGTGCGTGTTCTATCGCGGCAAGCAGGTGCCGGATTCGTTTTATCCGCAACTCTACGGCTTCGATCGCATGAACGCCGATCTGCCGCTGGCGAAACAGCAGGCTGATACCTGTTTCGTGTTTTATTCTGCGGCGGCATCAATCCAGCAATCCATGCAGCGCATGCTGCCGGCGATTCTGCTCAAACCCAACGCCTACGCGGAACGGCGCTGGCATCGTGTGATCAAGACCCTGGTGGACGTAGCGTTCAAAATCCCGTTCACACGGCAGTTCGTATCAAAGGTATACGGCATCGTGGTGATTCTCGGCAAGCCGCTGTCGCGGGGTGAAATCACCCTGACATCGCCTGATCCGGCGGACCCTGCGCGCATCAGTCCGGGTTATTTTTTGCGTTCCGAAGACATGGACACGCTGGTGGAAGGCGTATTGCGGGCGCAGAAAATTGCCGGTCAGGGCGCGTTTGTGCGCTGGGGTAATCAGCCGCTGTCGAAAGCCGCCAAGACCCAGGATCGCGATGCCATCAAGCAGTGGATCAAGGGCGCTGTGATGACCACGTTCCATTTTGCCGGCACCTGTCGCATGGGTGGTCATGCTCATGATCCGGTGGATACCCAGTTGCGTCTGAAAGCGACCCGCAATGTGCGCATTGCCGATGCGTCGGTGATGCCGGAAATTCCGGTGGCGGCCCTCAATGCACCCAGCATGATGATCGGCTGGCGCGCCGCGGATTTCATTATCAATGCCAGTGCCGCTGCGACGGCGGATCTCCATAACAAAAAAGACAGCGTCACCGAGTCGGCCTGACGTGAGCGAGGACTGCATGACAACCCAACCCAATATTCAGCCCCAGGCCAGCATGCCGGCGTTTCCGGATACGATCGAATGCGTCAATCCGGCCACCGGTGAAGCGCTGGGCAGCGTCAAGGCGCTGACACCAGATCAGGTACGTGAAACGGTCGCCCGTGCCCGCGTTGCCCAGAAAGCCTGGCGTACCAGCACCTTCAAACAGCGTCGTGCCGTATTGCAGCACATCATGGATCATGTTCTGCGCCACGACGACGAGTTATGCGATTACATCGTGAAGGATTCCGGCAAGACCTACGAAAATGCCATGCTGGGTGAGATCCTGCCCATCTGCAACAAGATCCGCTGGCTGCAGAAAAACGCGGAAAAATATCTCAAGCCGGAAAAAGTCGGCAGCGGGTTGCTGATGCACAAAAAGGCACGTATCGAGTATGTACCACTGGGCGTGGTGGCCTGCATCATTCCGTGGAATTATCCGCTACAGAACATCATCAGTTCACTGGTGGCGCCGCTGATGGCCGGTAATGCGGTGGTGATCAAGGCCTCCGAGGCAGTGGCATGGTCGACCCAGCGTTTCCAGCAGATCACTGACGAAGCCCTGCGCAAAGAAGGCTTTTCGCCCGATACGGTGCAGATCATCAATGGTTACGGTGACACCGGTGCCGCACTGGTGCGCGCCAACGTGCAGAAAATCCTGTTTATCGGTTCGGTAAACAATGGCCGTCGCATCATCGAAGGTTCCGCCGGACACCTGACGCCGGTGGTGATGGAACTGGGCGGCAAGGACCCGATGATCATCTGCAATGATGCGGATATTCCCAAAGCCGTGCATTCCGCGCTGGGTGGCATTTTTGTCAACCTGGGTCAGAACTGCATTGCGTCTGAACGGATGATTGTACTCGACGGCATTTACGATCAGTTCATCCAGGAAATTACTGCCCATGCCCGTCGCCTGCGTCAGGGTGTGCCTGAGCGTGGCGGCAAGGTGGATGTCGGAGCAATCACCACCGCGCAGCAGATTCGCGTGATTGATACCCTGGTGAAAGACGCCCTTGAACACGGTGCCCAGGCGGTGGTGGGTGGCGCGCCGCTGACCATTGGCAACGGTACTTTTTATCCGCCCACGATACTGACCGGCATCACCAATGAGATGCGCATCGCGCGCGAAGAAATTTTTGGCCCGGTGATGCTGGTGTTCAAGGTGAAAAATGAAAATGACGCCATCGCGCTGGCCAACAGCACCGAGTTTGGTTTGCATTCCTCGGTGATTACCACCGATCGCGAGCGTGGCCGTCGTATTGCTGCCCAGCTGGAGGCCGGTGCCACCTGTATCAATGATTTCGGCCTGTGTTATCTGAACGGCGATCTGCCCTTTGGTGGCGTGAAATATTCCGGTTTCGGCGTGATGAATGGCCGTGATGGCCTGCGCGCCTACACCACACCCAAGGCCGTGCTGGAAGACCGCTGGAAGTTCTCGGTACCACCGGTGCTGTATCCGGTGGGCCCGAATGATTACAACAAAGCCCGCGCCACCGTGCAGCTGCTGTTTGCCAGCGGTATCGGTGCCCGCCTCAAGGGCCTGTTGGCGCTCACGCGCATTGCCATCTTCAAAAAATAACAAGATCGAGGGAATCCCATGGACCTGCAGTTTTTCATTATTCTCGGTGTCATTCTCGCCTTCGATGGTGTGCTGATGTCCTTTATGGCGTGGGCGGCGCAGTCGTCCAGCCTCAAGCAATACCGTATCCGCACGCCCACCACCTATCGTATTCCCAAGCTGAAGAAGGCGATCAATATCGGCCTGAACGGCATGCTGTCGATGGTGTTCTTCGCCGCCATGCTGTATCACTTTGGCGATTACCTGATGGACGACGAGCCGGTAAACGGCGTGGCCATCTTCGGTGAAGTGCTGGCATCCCTGCTGCTGTACGATTTTATGTATTACTTTCTGCATCGTGGCATGCACCATCCCAAATTCATGAAATATGTGCATGGGGTGCATCACTATGTGCGTTTTCCCACCTCAACCGAAAGCATTTACCTGCACCCGGTGGAAAACCTGGCGGGCCTGGGTCTGCTCTGCATCGCCATGATGCTGGTGGGGCCGATCAGTGCGGTCTCGTTCCTGATCGTGTTCTTCATTCATTCCACCGTGAACATTCTGGTGCACTCGAATCTGGTGCTGCCACACCCGGCATTCAAACTTTTCAACTTCTGGGCCGTGAAGCACGATCTGCACCACGGCAAGCACCTGAATCGCAACTATGCCTCCATCTTCCCGTTCTGGGATCAGATGTTTGGCACCTACGCCTGATTTCTAGCAGAGGATTTGCACCATGACAGCAACAACAAAAAGAAAAATTCTGGTGACCGGTGGCTGTGGTTTCATCGGCCGCAATCTGGTGAATGGTTTTGCCGACCAGGGCCATGAGGTGACCGTGCTGGATTTCGGTGGCAAGCCGTTCCGCGATGATGTGAAGTTCATCAATCTGAATATCTGCGAGCGCCAGGCGGTGATCGATGCCTGCGCCGGGATGGATTCCATCATTCACAACGCTTCCATCGTTCACACCAAGCACAACAAGGAAGACGTGGTGTGGGATGTGAACTACGGCGGCACCATCAACATCATCGAAGCCTGCAAGGCCCACAAGATACCCCGGCTGGTGTATATCAGTTCTGCCAGCGCGGTGTATGAAGGCAATGACATTGAAAACGGCGATGAAACCCTGCCGTATTCCACCATTTCCCAGGCGCCGTATGCCGACAGCAAGATCCAGGCAGAAAAAGATATTCTGGCTTTCAGCGGCACCACGGTGACCCAGTGCTGTGCGATTCGCCCCCATGTGGTGTTCGGCCCCGGCGACAACCGCTTCATGCCGGCGATTCTGCAAAAGGCAGGCGAAGGCAAACTCAAGCGCGCCATCGGCAATCGCGACAAGCTGTCGGACTTCACTTATGTGGCCAATCTGGTGGATGCGGTGGTGATGGCGGAAGAAAAACTGGTGAAGGGCTCGGCGGTGTGCGGCCAGGCCTATTTCATTACCAATGGCGAACCCATGGCGTTTTTCGATTTTGTTGAAAAGGTACTGGTGGAACTGGGTTATCCCCGCATCACCGGCAAGGTGCCGTACTGGCTGGCATACACGGTGGCGGCGGTTGCCGAAGGCCTCGATACCCTGCGCGGTGGCACCCTGAATGCCGAAAACGGCCTGACCCGGTTTTCGGTACGCTACATGGTGACCCATCACTACTACAGCATCAAAAAGGCGGAGCGGGATTTTGGCTGGACACCGAAGATCAATCTGACCGACGGTATCCGCCTGACGGTGGACGCGCTGAAAAAAGATGTTAATGTGCAGCGACAGTTAAGCGCGATTCGCGCGGCCGCCTGAACCACAGGGAGAATAACAACATGAGCCGCACCGCCTATGTCACCGGCAGCACCGGATTTCTGGGCCTGAATATTGTGGAATGTCTGAAAGAGGAAGGCTGGAATGTCATTGCATTGCGGCGCAAGACCTCGAACACCCGCGATCTGGACCGCATGGGGGTGACCCAGGTGGAAGGCGACGTCACGGACATTGAATCCCTGCGTCGCACCATGCCGGACAAGGTGGATGCGGTATTTCATGTAGCGGCGGATACCGGCATGTGGTCGAAACTCAACGAGCGCCAGAACCGCATCAACATCGATGGCACCCGCAATGTGGTGCAGGTCGCGCTGGAAAAGCAGGTGGGCCGTTTCATTCACACCTCATCCATCGGTGCGTTCGGCAATATTCATGGCCCGGTGATCGACGAAACCACACCGTCCCGTGCCCTCGACAGCAAGATCAATTATTACCGCAGCAAATACTTCGCCGAGCAGGAAGTCTTCAAGGGCATCGAAAAGGGACTGGACGCAGTGATCCTCAATCCGGCGCAGATTGTCGGGCCCTACGACTACAACTACACGCCACTCATGTTCGATACCATCAAAAAGGGCGGCATGATGGCGGTGCCCAAAGGCAGTACCGTGTGCGGTCACGTGAAGGATTATGCCCGTGCCCATGTGGCGGCGTATCACAAGGGCCGCACCGGTGAGCGGTATCTGCTGGGCGGTGTCCATGCCACCTATGGTGAACTGTTCCAGTCCATCGGCCGCATCGTCGATCGCAGGACACCGACCCTGGCGTTTCCCGCCTGGCTGATGAATGGCATTGCCGTGATCATGGACAAGGTGTCCCAGGTCACCAATAAAGAACCGCTGCTGTGTCCGGAAAAAGTGGTGCTGCTGAACAATCCGGTGCGCATCAGTTCGAAAAAGGCCGAGCAGGAACTGGGTTTCAAAACCTGTTCACTGGATGAGATGTTTCTCGACAGTTATCAGTGGATGAAGCAGGTCGGCCTGGCCTGACGGCGTTTACCAGTCGATACTGGCTTCCACCATCACGGCACGGCCTGCCATCGGAAAATCGCCTGGTACAAAGGCGGTCGTGAACGGAGCGGCCGGGCCTGGACTGGCTTCCCGTACATTGGCATCCGCGACATTGCGTGCGGTGATGCGCAGATCAAACAGATCGGCGATGTCGTTGCGTGCCACACTCAGATTCACTGTCGTGTAATCCTGCAGGGGCGGTCGCGTATCGCCTTCTGCACGGGGCTGTTTGCCCACCCACAGTAACTCGGCAGTCCACTGCCAGTGTGGCGCCAGCTGCCACTGGCTGCGCAGGTACGCTTTCTGTTCGGGGGCTTCGCCGACATCTTCATTGTTTGCACGATTGAGGCTCTGCTGCTGGCTGTAATGACCCAGCAGGCGCCACTCATTCGTTGCCTGCCAGCTGAATTCCAGCTCACCGCCGTGCCCTTTCAGTCCGCCTGCATTGGTTGCCTGACCACCGGCAAAGCTGATGGCGTCATCGATCCGGTGCTGATACAGCGTCAACGTGTAGTGGAAACGGGTCAGCGGCTGGTGATTCAATGCCACTTCCCAGGAGTCGATGATCTCAGGTTCCAGATCAGGATCGCCAAGCCTCACAGGATTGTTTCTGGCATATAGATCAACGAAGCTTGGTGCATGAAAGGCGCGGCCATAGCTCACGCGGCTCGACAGGCCAGTGCTCCATTCATGTACCAGTGCGATACGGGGATTGGTGGTGTCACCGAAATCACTGTAATGATCAAACCGTACGCCACTCGTCAGCGCGGTACTGGCACTGATCTGCCACTCATCCTGCAGATAAAGATGTGTCGCGGTGCGCTGGTTTTCCTGCAGGAATACTTCGTCGGTATCACTTACGGACACCAGGCCATCCGGCAAGGGTGTAAACGATGCATCAAAATTCTTGGTTTCGGTGACCTTGTAAATGTCGCCCCAGAACTCACCGGCACCCAGGCGGATAATATGATTTTCCCATCCCTTGTACGCCAGACGCAGCTCGGCCCGCGCCTGGTCTTCCTGATAGCTGGGATTACCGATCATGCCGTCAGGAAATACGCCGCCACCCAGATTGGCACCTGGCGGAAACAGCCGGGAGTCGCGAACGACTTGCTGATGATGGTGATAGAACGCCAGCAGGGTCTGCATTTCCCAGTCTGCATTCGTCAGTGGCACGTCCCAGGTGACGTCGGTATTGAAGCGCTCGCCCTCGTACAGCCCCCAGGGGTCAAGCGCCTGCGCAATCCCGGCCGCCGTGCCGATGTTGTCGCGCAGCTGGTAACCCACACGCCACTGCCATTGTTGCGCCTCCACATCCAAACGCAGATCAGTCGCCTGGCGCCCGGTGTTGACCCGGCCCGGTGCGCGCGAGGCGTTTGTGCCAATCAGCGAGTCCAGCAGACTCTGGGCATCCCGCTGAATCCTTTCCGCCTGGCCGTTGGAGTCCTCGTACTCAGCGGTCAGGCCGATGGCAACACGGTCGGTGGTGATGGCCTGCTGTACCCAGCCGCCCCAGGTATCAAAACTGCCGACCCTTACTCCCGCCTCATTGTTGACGATGTCTGCGGCGCTGCGGGTATGAATGTTGATCACTCCCGCAAAGGCATCGGCGCCATACAGGGCAGAACCCGGTCCGCGGATGATCTCGATGCGCTCGACCGCCTTCAGCGGCATCCCGGCCCATACGTGACTGCGTGCGCCGGTGAACAGGGTCTTGACCGGAATACCGTTGATCATCACCAGTGTTTCGGCATTGGCCGCGGATGCGATGCCGCGAATCACGTAACGGCCAAAAAAGACCTGGTCGGATCGGGTGACATGCAGGCCGGGTACGGATTCCAGTACTTCGTCCAGATCGGTGGCGCCCATGGCATCGATGTCGTCCCGGCTGATGACCGTAACGCTAGAAGCAGCCAGTCTGCGGGGTAACAGCGTTCTTGTGGCCAGCGAAGTGACTTCAATCTGCATTAATTGTTCAAGCGGAAGATCCCACAGGTCAGATTTGCTGACCGGTTCGGCGTTAGCGAGGCATGTCAGTGCAGACAATGATATCGCCGCACCCAAAAGACGGAAGTCCATAATCCGTTTCTTCTTGTCAGAGTTATAAGGTTGAGCGTAGTGGATATATCGACATGATTACAAATCCTTTTGCAGATTGGTGATGGATCAGGTCAGTGGCAGGAATACCGTGAACGTGCTGCCTTCGCCATGGACGCTTTCCACATTGATGCGGCCACCCAGCAGGCTCACCAGTTGCGCAGTGATCAGCAGCCCCAGCCCGGTGCCCGGGATGTTCAGCTGTTTTACCTCGGCAGCCCGACCGAATTCCGTGAACAGCTTTTTCTGATCTTCTGCGGAAATGCCCAGCCCCGTATCAGTGAACTGCAAGCGTACACAGCGCTGCAGTTCGGGATGCTGTACGACAGACACATTGAGCTCGACACTGCCCTGCTCGGTATACTTGAATGGCGTTGGATGTCAGGTTATGACAGATCTGCATCAGTTTGCGATGGTCGGTGTGCAACAGGATGGGTTCCGCTGGCAGCACCAGCTGGAACAGCAGCCCCTTGCTTTTGGCGAGCTGGGTGAATTCGGTACGCAGCAGATTCAGTTGCTGGCACAGATCGACTTCCTCCTGCTCGATGTCCATGCGGCCGGCTTCAATACGCGACAGATCCAGCACATCATTGATCAGGCGCAGCAAATGATGGGCGTTGCGCTGTACCGTCTGCAGCGCATCCTGCTGGCGTTCATCCAGCGTTGTGTTGGCGCTTTTCAGCACCTTTTCGGTGAAGCCAATGATGGAATTCATCGGCGTGCGCAGCTCGTGGGACATGTTGGCAAGAAACAGGCTCTTGTAACGGCTGGTCTGTTCCAGCTGTTCGATGAAACGCTGACGCTCGGTAATGTCGGTGATGGCCGCGAGCACATAAAGCTCACCCTGCCAGGGCAATGGCTGCAGGGCGATGTCCAGCGGGATGCGGTGGCCATCCTTGTGGATGCCGGCCAGGTTGGGAACGGTGCCCATCTTTCGCGGCGCTGGATCGACCCAGTAATTGTGCATCATGCGGCCATGTTCGCTGCTGCGGTCCGTTGGCAGCAGTTTGTCGAGCGTCTGGTTCAGCAGCTCTTCGCGACTGTAGCCGAATACATCACAACAAGCCTTGTTGACCAGCACGATGCGGTTGTCCTGGCGCACCAGCATCAGGCCGTTGGGCGCCACTTCGAACAGCAGGGTGAAGCGCTGTTCCAGTTCGCGCCGTTCAGTGATGTCTTCGGAAATGCCCAGCAGATAGAGTGGCTTGCCGCGGGCGTTTTTCACCGGAATCTTGCGGGTGTGCAGCCAGCGCGTGCCAAGGGGCGTATTGACGGATTCCTCGCCGATGTCCGCTACGGTGTCTCCACTCAGTACCTTGCGATCAACGGTGGTGAAGTGATCGGCTTCACTGCGGGTAAAAACCTCGTAATCCGTTTTGTTCAGAAACTGTTTGCGGGGTATGCCCAGCAGTTTTTCCGCGGCCTTGTTGATGCGCTGAAACCGCAGATCCTGGGCATCTTTCACGAATATCATCATGGGCATGTTTTCGATGATGGACTCGGCAAACTGTTTGGCTTCGGCTTCCTGTTCCCGGGCACGATGAAAGTCTTCCATCAGGCTCAACAGCACTTTGCGGGATACCTGCTGGTGATTTTCTGTCAGGGTGTCGTTGTCGGTGCGGCGTTGCTCGATGGTTTTTGTGTCCAGTGATCGCTGCAGTGCGGCGTTGGTCTCTGCCTGCTCGCGCAGGCGTTGCTGGACCCACAGCAGTAATGCGCCAAACAGCACCAGCAGCGATACCAGACGCAGGATCAGGCTGTCGCGAAAAAACGCGTCCAGCATGTCATTGGAAAAGGCCACGAATCCAAACTGGATACACAGCGCCAGCAGAAAATACAGCATGACGCCCTGGCGATAACCATCGGATTGTGGGCGTTGCCGGTTGAGCTTGATCACCAAAGCAACGAAGAACAGCAAACCCGGCAGGTATTCCATTGGCCGCGTCAGAGACCAGTCTGCCTGCACCGGGTAGTCGATGGGCAGAAACAGCAGAGCGGATGCAATCACGCTGAACACGATCAAGGCGGTGAAGGCCCCCGGCATCCGTTGGGGGCTTGAACGGTCGCTGCTGAGGACGAAGCCCAGGGCAGCAACGCTGCCCAGGATGCGCTCGGCAAACCAGAACCAGGCCAGGTGACTGTCGTGATGGAAGGCGGTGGGCCAGCCCAGATGCAGCTCCAGCAATGGAAACCCGCACATGACCGCACAGCCCAGCGCGCCCAGTCCGAGCCAGTGCAGTGCATGTCCACCCGGCTGGCGGCCCAGCCAGTAGGCCAGCAGAGCCACCATCGATGCAACGCAGGTGGTGACGCTGTAAAAGGCCAGTACCGTGCCGATGGTGATGGCGTCATCGGGATGGGACGCCAGCACCGCCCAGCCCAGTAGCAGCAGCGCAATGCCGCCCAGCATCCAGCTTGCGGGAATCATGGGACGCGTGATGTCAGCGGACGCTGTCATAACGGGGCTCCTGTCCCAGCCGGATGCACAGCTCGTTGACCTCGGTCTTGAGGGCCAGAATGCGTTCCTCCCGCCCTACCGTTACGCTGTTGAGGGTTTCCAGTTCGTGGAGTTTTTCCTGCAACAGGCGGGTGCGATCCTGCACGGTCTGCTCCAGACTGTCGCGGGCACTCTGCAGTTCGTGGGTGCGCCGCTGCACCTGATCCTCCAGCGAACGCCGGGCCTGCTCCAGTTCATCGGTCTTGTTGGCGGCAATCGCTTCAGCCCGCCGGTTGATGAAATGCAGCGAGAAAATCACGTAGAACAGCAGCAGATCGATCACGATACCGCCCAGTGCGACGTAGCGGGGCAGATTCTGGTCTTCGGCCAGCGAGGTATCCGGCGGCGTGCTCATCAGCAGCACCCAGGGACGCCCCTGCAGCGTGAGCTGTACCCGCCGGCTGATCAGCGGCGCCGTGCCGCGTTCAACGTCAGGGACCTTGTTACTGGAAAACAGCAGACTCTCGGGGCGCACTTCCAGTCCATCGTAGATCGTGAACTGAATTTCCTTTTCCTGGGCGCCCAGGATGCCCCGCATCAGATTGCCGGCTCGGAACGGCGCATAGATCCAGCCCCGCAACAGCCTGCGCCGGGCCTCAACGGTGGCGGGGGTCGTTTTGGTCTCGTACACCGGCACATAGGTCAGGAAGCCGGCCTGGATGTCGTCGCGGGTTTCCTGCACCAGGGTGATCAGTCCCGACGTGGCTGCCTGGCCCGTATCGCGGGCCCGCTCCATCGCTTCGCGCCGGGTGGGATTGGAATACATGTCGTAGCCGAAGGCGCGCTGGTTACGCCAGTCGAACGGTTCCAGATAGATGATTGCCGAGTAGAGTTCCCGGGGCCCCTCGGGTTTGATGGCGTATCCTCGAAACCCTGGGCGCGGATGGTATCGATATGGCTCTGCAGATCATCCGGGCGCACCAGCTGGCTGTGGCCAAAACCCGGATGCCGGGCCAGCGCCGATCGATGTTCATGGTATTCACGAACTGGCGGAAGTCTTCGCGGTCCACCGTGTTGGAGGCATTCATCAGGGCGACGCCACTCCACAGCAGCTGTTCGTACAGATACAGGCGGGTGGTAATGGCATGTTCCAGTTCGAGTGCGCGGTAATGGAAGCGGTCCTCGGCCCGCTTCTGCACGAAGCGCTCTGACAGATGATAGGCGCCCACAGTCAGGAGCAGCGAGACGCCCAGGATGATCCAGGCCGTATAGGGATTATGCATCGAGCGCGCAAAACGCACGGCGCCCGGGTAGGATGACGGCGAATCCATGAAAGGGGTGAAGCTCCTGAGACCGTGCCATAAGGACCAGATTCAGTATGGCTGACTCCCCCAGAGACGACAAATGGACGCGTCAACTCCTGCGCTCGGGGCTCAGGCGGGGGATCTTGCCATCCCGGGCAGCCCCCGCGAGATACCGGCCACCAGCAGCAGGAACGCACTTGATATCCACAGGCACATTTCCAGACCATAGCGCTGGAACAGCCAGCCCGACAGCAGCGTACCCAGCAGGCGCCCCAGCGCGTTGGCCATGTAATAGAAACCCACATCCAGCGATACGCCGTCCTCATTGGCGTAGCTGACAATCAAAAAACTGTGCAGGGACGAGTTCACCGCGAACAGGGCGCCGAACACCAGCAGGCCGATCAGCAGACTCTGGTCACCGTAGCCCGAATGCTGCATGGCCAGTGCAATCAGCGCGGGAATGCCCGCCAGCGCCAGTGCCCAGAACAGTGCACTGCCCCGGCCCGGCACATGGCCTGATCGTTTCCCGGTGATGGCCGGTGCCAGTGCCTGCACGAATCCGTAGCCAATGATCCAGGTTGCCAGAAAGCCCCCCACCCGCCAGTGATCCCAGCCCAGGGTGGTGGCCAGATACACCGGCAGGGCCACCACGAACCACACATCCCGGGCGCCGAACAGAAACAGCCGCGCCGCCGCCAGCACGTTGATGGCGCGGCTCTTGGAAAAGATGTCGCGGAATTTCGGTTTGTTTTTTGCCTTGCCCAGATCCTGCTTCAGGCTGATCAGGCTGCCGACCCACACCAGCGCCAGTGCACCCGCCATCGCCAGCACCGCGCCCTGAAAACCGAGCACGGTCAGCAGTACACCACCCAGGAAGAAGCCGGCACCTTTCAGCGCGTTCTTTGATCCGGTCAGTATCGCCACCCACTTGTACAGGGTGCCCTGGGCGTCTGCCGGCACCAGCACTTTGATGCTGCTTTTCGCGCTCATCTTGTTGAGATCTTTTGCAATGCCCGACAACGCCTGCGCCGCCATCACCCAGGGCACCGTGAGCATAGCCGCCGGCACCAGCAGCATCGCCAGCGCAATCACCTGCAGCGCCAGTCCCACATTCATGGTTTTGTTCAGACCGATGCGTGCGCCCAGCCAGCCGCCGAACAGGTTGGTGATGACACCAAAGATTTCATAGAACAGAAACAGCAGCGCGATCTGCAGCGGACTGTAACCCAGCTGGTGGAAATGCAGCACCACCAGCATGCGCAGGGCGCCATCGGTAAGGGTGAAGGCCCAGTAATTGGCTGTCACCAGCAGATACTGGCGCACCTGCGGCGACAAGCGCTGGTGTACCGCGTTCATGCGTGCTGATCCAGCAGGCCCACCTTGCGCGCCAGTTCCGCGGTGCGGTTGGCGTAACCCCATTCGTTGTCGTACCAGGCGTAGATTTTCACCTGGGTGCCATTGATTACCATCGTCGACAGCGCATCGATGATGCTGGAGCGCGGATCGGTCTTGTAATCGATGGATACCAGCGGCCGTTCCTCGTAACCCAGAATGCCCTGCAATTCATTTTCCGCCGCCTGTTTCAGCAGTGCATTCACCTGCTGCGCGGTGGTGGGTGTTTTCACTTCAAACACGCAATCAGTGAGTGACGCATTGGCCAGTGGCACCCGCACCGCATGGCCGTTCAGCTTGCCTTTGAGTTCGGGAAAAATATGGGTGATCGCCGTGGCCGAACCGGTCGTGGTGGGAATCAGCGACATGCCGCAGGCGCGGGCGCGACGCAGATCCTTGTGCGGCGCATCGAGAATGGTTTGGGTATTGGTGAGGTCGTGAATCGTGGTCATCGAACCGTGCACGATGCCCAGCTTTTCATGAATCACTTTCACTACCGGTGCCAGGCAGTTGGTGGTGCAGGAGGCGGCGGTGACAATCCGATGTTGCGACGGATCATACTGCTGATCGTTCACGCCCATCACCACATTCAGTACGCCGTCTTCCTTCACTGGCGCCGTCACCACCACGCGCTTCACACCCTGGTCGAGATACGCCTGCAACACGGCTTTGGTTTTCATCTTGCCGGACGCCTCGATCACCACATCACAGTCCCGCCAGTCGGTTTCCGCGATGGTCTTGTTACGCGTACAGACGATGCGCTTGCCGTCGATGACGATGGCGTCGCCATCGTGGGATACCGGAGTCGACCAGCGTCCGTGCACCGAATCGAATTGCAGCAGATGTGCCAGTGTCGCCGCATCGCCCGCCGGATCATTGATCTGCACGAATTCCACGTCCGGCCAGTTCCACGCCGCACGCAAACTCAGACGCCCCATGCGGCCGAAGCCGTTGATACCGATCCTGATGGTCATTCCGTAACTCCTGCGAACCGTCAGGCCTTGAGCCAGCTTTCGATGTCGGCGCGATGCGGAATCGATCCGCTGTGCACCAGCGTTTCATCCACCACCACGGCGGGGGTACTCATCACGCCATAGGCCATGATGGCTTCCGGATTGGTTTCCTTTTCCACCGTTACTTCAACATCCAGTTCGTCGGCAATTTCCTGAATGCTGGCGGCGGTCTTGGTGCATTTGGTGCAGCCACTGCCCAGAACCTTGATCGTTTTCATGACGTGCTCCTTACAGGGAAAAATTCAGTGCATTGAAAATCCAGCCGATCAGCGTAAATGCCATCAGCAACATCAGGAATACCGTGGCCAGCAAGCGCCACTGCATGACCTGCTTCAACAGAATGAATTCGGGAAAACTCGCCGCCACCGTGCTCATGCAGAATGCCAGCGTGGTGCCCACCGGCAGCCCTTTCACCAGCAGGCTTTCCATCACCGGAATCACACCGGTGGCGTTGGAATACAGCGGAATGCCCAGCAATACCGCGGCCGGTACCGACCACCACTGACCGTCACCCAGATGGGATTCCAGCCAGCCATCGGGAATGAAACCGTGCAGCGCGGCACCCAGACCGACGCCAATGATCACCCACTTCCACACCCGGCCGAAGATGTCCCAGGTTTCACTCTTGGCAAAGTCATGACGTTCGCGCAGGGTCAGTGCGCGCGTCGCTGCGGCAGCGGTAACCGCCTCACCTGCCTGCGCTTTCTGCAGTGCCTTGGCGGCGAAGGGTTGCAGCCAGCGTTCGGCGTGAATGGCATCCAGACACAGCCCGCCCAGAATGCCTACGCTCATGCCCACCGCGATATACACCAGGGTAAATTGCCAGCCCAGTAAACTCACCAGCAGCAGCACGGCCACTTCGTTGATCAGCGGCGAGGTAATCAGAAACGCCATGGTGATGCCCACCGGAATGCCGGCCGACGTGAAGCCCAGAAATACCGGAATACTGGAGCAGGAACAGAACGGGGTGATAGCGCCAAAACCGGAGCCCAGCACATAACCGACGCCGCGATGTTTGCCCGCCAGAAAATCCCGCACCCGTTCAATCTTCAGCGACGCCCGCAGCAGTGCGATGACATAGATCATCACCAGCAGCAGTACAAAAATCTTGGTGGTGTCCTCGATGAAAAAATGCAGCGCGTCGGCCAGCTTGGTACCCCGTTCGAGCTGCAGGCCGTCATAGACGATCAGCGTGGCCAGATCCGTGAAGATTTCAAACATCGCGCGCACTCGGGTTCCTGAATGTCGTCAGCAGCATGCACTGACCCGCCCAGGGCGATCACCCATGCGGCACAGATTGTCCAGATTGGGTTTGATGAAATCGGTATTGGCATCCGCAGTGTGCTGCAGGGCGGTTTGGGCCCAGGCCGGCAGATCCGGGTTGATGCGGTAATACACCCACTGGCCCTGACGCCGGTCCAGCAGCAGGCCGGCCTTGCGCAACTGGGCCAGATGGCGGGAAATCTTCGGCTGGATTTCATCCAGTGCCGCCACCAGTTCGCACACGCAGAGTTCGCCTTCACGCTGGATCAGCAGCAGGCAGCGCAGGCGGGTTTCGTCGGCCAGCGCCTTGTAGAACGGCAGGGGGTTCATGGAATCCTCTCGCGGGTTCGCTAACAGGGTGTCAGCGTAGCGGGGAATTATGGCAAATATATGAATATCCGTATATATGGACATCCATACATGGTGCGGCCGCTCAGCGCAGGATCAGCAGCGGTATCCGGGTCCGGTGCAGCAGGGTGGCGGTGTTGCTGCCGATGAAGAAGCGGCGGATGCGGGAATGGCCGTAGGCGCCCATGATCAGCAGGTCGATGGCATTGGCGTCGGCATAATCGGCCAGGGCCGCCACGTCGTCCCCCGGCAGACATTTCACCACAGTGGCAAAGCCTGCCTGTTGCAGCAGCGCGGCGGCGCTTTCCAGTCTGGCCTGCTGGGTGGCCCCCACCATCACCAGATGGCAGGTCAGCCCCAGTAGCAGCGGGCTGGCGATCACCCGCTCCAGCGCCGTGTGGGCGGTGCTGCTGCCGTCATAGGCTAGCAGAAATTGTTCGGGCGCACGGAAGCCCGGCAGCGCTACCAGAACCGGGCTGTGTACGCTGCGGATCACGCTTTCCAGCTGGCTGCCGATCTGTTCGGCGTGGCGCTGGGATTGCTCCCCCTGCCGGCCGATGACCAACAGGCGGGTTTCCGGTTCCAGTTCCGCCAGGGTTTCCACCAGATGGCCATGGCGCTGGCGGGTGTCCACGTCCAGCGCACCAGCCGCCTCCACCCGTTGCCGGGCCGTCGCCAGCAGGTGTTTGCCGTGCTGAAGGGCGATTTTTTCCCGCTGCTCGTCGAGCCGGGTCAGCTGTTCCAGCAGATCTTCACGGGCGCCGAGACCAATGGCGCCGGACAGGTCCGGGGCGGTCACTGCGGTCGGTTTGTCCAGCACGTGCAGCAGGGTGATGGGTGCGGCCATGCGGACACTGCTCCACGCTGTCCAGTCGCACACGGCGACCGCCGAGGCGGAACCATCGATGCAGGCGATGATGCGGTTGGTCATGCTGATGCTCCTTCAATGTCCGCCCATGAGTTTTTCAACTTCATCCGGTTTGTCGTGCACGCCAAAGCGATCAACGATGGTGGCCGTGGCCTCGTTCATGCCGATGATGTCCACCGTCGTGCCTTCGCGGCGGAACTTGATCACCACCTTGTCCAGGGCCGACACCGAGGTGATATCCCAGAAATGGGCATGGCTGACATCGATCACCACCTTCTCCAGTGCTTCACGGAAATCGAAGGACGCGGTGAATGCTTCCGCCGAGGCGAAAAACACCTGCCCCTTCACGGTATAGGTGCGGCAATCCGTGGTCTCATCCTTGTGCGACGTCACCAGCATGAAACGCCCCACCTTGTTGGCAAAGAACAGCGATGCCAGCAGCACGCCCACAAACACGCCATAGGCCAGATTGTGGGTGAACACCACCGTCACCACCGTGACGATCATCACCAGACTGGTGGATGGCGGATGGGTTTTCAGCTGGGTGATGGAGGCCCAGGAAAAGGTACCGATCGACACCATGATCATCACCGCCACCAGTGCGGCCATCGGAATCTTCGACACCAGTTCGCTCAGAAACACCACCATCAGCAGCAGCACCGAGCCCGCCGTCAGGGTCGACAGCCGGCCACGGCCACCGGATTTCACATTGATTACCGACTGGCCGATCATGGCGCAGCCGGCCATGCCGCCGATGAAGCCGGTGGCAATATTGGCCACGCCCTGGCCCTTGCACTCGCGGTTCTTGTCGCTGGGGGTGTCGGTCAGATCATCGACGATGGTGGCGGTCATCATGGATTCCAGCAGGCCCACCACTGCCAGCGCCGCCGAATAGGGGAAGATGATCTGCAGGGTTTCCCACGTCAGCGGCACATCCGGCCACAGGAACACCGGCAGCGTATCCGGCAGTTCACCCAGATCGCCCACCGTGCGGACATCCAGATCCAGCGCCAGGGCAACGGCGGTCAGTACCACGATGCACACCAGCGGCGAGGGAATGGTGCGGTTCAGATAGGGGAACAGGTAAATGATCGCCAGCCCGGCAGCGGTCATCGCATACACCGGCCAGCCGACATTGGTCAGTTCCGGCAACTGCGCCATGAAAATCAGGATCGCCAGCGCATTCACGAAGCCGGTGACCACAGACCGGGACACAAACCGCATCAGGCTGCCCAGCTTCAGATAGCCGGCAATGAGCTGCAGCACCCCGGTGAGCACCGTGGCCGCCAGCAGGTACTGCAGGCCGTGCTCCTTCACCAGGGTCAGCATCAGCAGCGCCATGGCGCCGGTGGCGGCCGAGATCATGCCGGGCCGGCCGCCGACAAAGGCAATGATGACGGCAATGGAAAACGACGCATACAGCCCCACCTTGGGATCGACCCCGGCAATGATGGAAAAGGCGATGGCTTCCGGAATCAGGGCCAGGGCGACAACGAGCCCGGCGAGCAGGTCGCCCCGCAGGTTGCCCAGCCAGTCCTGGCGGGTCGAGGATAACAACATCTTGAGATTCATCCTGTGATTTGCTTTGATCGGGTGCTGCAGCAGGTTCCAGGCAGGAAGCAGAGCAGTGGCGGCCTCAGCGGCGCGACGAACAGCGGGATCGGTCAAAAAAAGAGCGGGCACTGTAACGGAAACCGC
This sequence comes from Gammaproteobacteria bacterium, assembly GCA_041395845.1. Classification (GTDB taxonomy): domain Bacteria; phylum Pseudomonadota; class Gammaproteobacteria; order Pseudomonadales; family Ketobacteraceae; genus Ch67. Next base: position 43,352 of record JAWKZS010000006.1, on the reverse strand, counting down.
CGGCAGAGGCAAAAAAGCCTGCCCGGGCCGGCAACGAGATAGCCATAATTTATAGATAAGATATAAACAATCAATTTTCTATATGATGGCAGGGGCTGTACTATGCTTCCTGTCACTTAGCCACCCACACCAATATGGAGACACACAAATGTCACTGATCAACACTCAGGTTCAACCGTTCAAGGCCCAGGCTTTCCATAACGGCAAGTTCATCGAAGTCACCGAGGAATCCCTGAAAGGCAAGTGGTCTGTCCTGATTTTCATGCCGGCTGCCTTCACCTTCAACTGCCCCACCGAAGTGGAAGACGCGGCTGACAACTATGCCGAATTCCAGAAAGCTGGCGCAGAAGTGTACATCGTCACTACTGACACCCACTTCTCTCACAAGGTATGGCACGAAACTTCACCGGCAGTTGGCAAGGCCAAGTTCCCGCTGGTAGGCGATCCGACTCACGCCCTGACCAACGCCTTTGGCGTACACATTCCGGAAGAAGGTCTGGCTCTGCGCGGCACCTTCATCATCAATCCGGAAGGCGTGATCAAGACCCTGGAAGTTCACGACAACGCGATTGCCCGTGACGTGTCCGAAACCCTGCGCAAGCTGAAAGCTGCCCAGTTCGTTGCCAGCCACCCTGGCCAGGTTTGCCCGGCCAAGTGGAAAGAAGGCGCCCAGACCATCGCTCCTTCCCTGGATCTGGTTGGCAAGATCTGATCGCAACGCGATCACGCTCTTTTGCACAAACCCGAGGCCCTGCCTGTCGGCGGGGCTTTTTGTACCCGGCTTACCCTGCCGGGTTACCGGAGCCGGCGCCACAAGCACCGGCCTCCGCTACCCAAACCGTCTTTTTTTGAATTGATTGATCACCTCATTCTCAGGAGTCGCTCATGCTGGACACAACACTCAAAGGTCAGTTGCAGGCCTATCTCGAACGGGTAGTGCATCCCATCGAGATTAACGCATCCGTTGACGACAGCGCCGCATCCCAGGAAATGCTGAGCCTGCTGAACGACATCGTGGGACTGACCGACAAGATCACGCTGAACATCAGCAGTGATGACAACGAACGCAAGCCGTCTTTCGGCATCAACCGCATCGGCGCCGACATGGGCGTGCGCTTTGCCGGACTTCCCATGGGCCACGAATTCACCTCGCTGGTGCTGGCCCTGTTGCAGGTGGGTGGACATCCGCCCAAGGTCGAGCAGGATGTGATCGAGCAGATCCAGGCCCTCGACGACAAACTCGAATTCGAAACCTTCATCTCGCTGAGCTGCCACAACTGTCCTGACGTGGTGCAGGCGCTCAACCTGATGGCGGTGCTCAATCCCAACGTGCGTCATGTGATGATCGATGGTGCGCTGTTCCAGGACGAAGTGAACGAGCGCCAGATCATGGGTGTGCCCTCGGTTTACCTGAACGGCAAACTGTTCGGCAACGGCCGCATGACGCTGGAAGAGATTGTGGGCAAAGTAGATTCCGGCGCTGCGGCCCGTGAAGCGGCCAAGCTGGCAAAGAAAGAAGCCTTCGATGTACTGGTGGTGGGTGGTGGCCCCGCTGGCGCATCCGCAGCGGTCTATGCGGCACGCAAGGGTATCCGTACCGGCGTCGCTGCAGAGCGCTTCGGTGGTCAGGTTATGGATACACTGGCGATCGAGAACTTCATTTCCGTGCTGGAAACCGATGGCCCGAAACTGGGCGCAGCGCTGGAAGCCCACGTCAAGCATTACAACGTCGACATCATGAACAACCAGCGCGCCACCGGCCTGGTGCCGGCGGATCAGAGCGATGACGGTCTGGTTCATGTGAAGTTTGATAATGGTGCCACCCTGCGCAGCAAGAGCGTCATCCTTTCCACCGGTGCCCGCTGGCGCAACATGAACGTGCCGGGCGAAGCGGAATACCGTACCAAGGGCGTGGCCTACTGCCCGCACTGCGACGGCCCGCTGTTCAAGGGCAAGAAAGTGGCGGTGATCGGTGGCGGTAATTCCGGCATCGAAGCGGCCATCGATCTGGCAGGTATCGTCGAGCACGTTACGGTCATCGAGTTCGACAGCAAGCTACGTGCGGATGCGGTACTGCAGAAAAAACTCAACAGCCTGAACAACGTACGGGTGATCCTGTCGGCGCTGACCACTGAAGTCACCGGCGACGGCAGCAAGATGGACGGCCTGATCTACAAGGATCGCGTCAGTGGCGAAGTGCACCGTCTGGATCTGGCGGGTGTGTTTGTGCAGATCGGCCTGGTGCCCAACACCGAGTGGCTGCAGGGCACCGTGGAATTGAGCAATCGCGGCGAAATCATCGTGGATGATCGCGGCCAGACTTCGGTACCCGGCGTGTTTGCGGCCGGCGACTGCACCACGGTGCCGTACAAGCAGATCATCATTGCCATGGGCGAAGGCGCCAAGGCTTCACTGGCCGCGTTCGACCACCTCATTCGCAATTAACGACACTTCTCTTCTCTCTTCATGAGACCTCCCTTGCGCCCCACCCGGGGCGCTTTTTTTATCCACCACACCCAGCCATTCGCCAATCTTGCGTGCCATCAGGGCAATCGCCCGAATTATTTTCGGCAACAGCCAGATCACCAGCGCGATAAACACCATCAACAGCAGCAAAAAAAGGATCGGGTGATTCAGCGCAGCCCACAGCCCGGCCAGTACCAGCAGATCCTCGCTGAATGACGCGATCCAGTTGGTGAACGGTTCGGGGGAGGTATTGATCAGCAGCCGGGTGCCGGCCTTGGTTGCATGGGAGGTAGCGGCCATGCTGCCACCGAGAATGCCGGCCGCGATTTCCAGCGCGGGGGTGACATCGCCCACGGCGCCGGCGGCCAGCATCGCGCCTGCCGGGATGCGGATGAAGGTGTGCAGGGTGTCCCAGCCGGAATCGACCCCGGGGGTCTTGTCGGCGACGAACTCCACCATGTACATCACGCCGGCGGCGAAAATCACCAGCGGATCTTCCAGTACCTGCAACTCGGCGGGCAGTGCGATATTGCCGCTGGCGCCCCCGATGCCCAGCACCAGCAGAGCGGCATACAGGTTGATGCCACTGGCCCAGGCCAGGCCCATGGTCAGGGCGATGGTGTTGATCAGTGCTTGGTATTCCGCCATGGTCGATCCCCGCAGTCAGGCTGATTACAGTCTCCAGTGTCGCCGGGTAAAACTTAACCTGGCCTGAATGCACAGGGCAGTATCAGTCTTCCACCGCGCTGTCGCGCCGGATCACCGCGATGAGCGTTTTGACCAGCAGGGTCAGGATGATCAGCGTCAGCAGGCCGAGCAATCCCGCGCCCAGCCATTTGAAAAACCCCAGCTGCAGTTGCTGGTACATCAGCAGGGTGGCAATGGTGACGGCGGCCATCGGAAAGGAATACGCCCACCAGGACAGAAAAAATGGCAGTTTCAGAAAGCGCCCCGCCTGGGTCAGCAGCAACAGGGTCAGGAACAGCGCGCTGTAATACAGGATGCGGGCGAAGGCGTTGACCTCGCCGGTCAGCTGCAGCCAGGACACAAAGCCCACCGCCGGCGGCGCGATCAGAATGAACAGCGTTGGCAGCAGGCGCGTCGGCAACGGATGATGAAAGAACATGCGGTAAAAAATGATGGTCAGCAGCACCAGCCAGAACACCAGACCAATACTGAAAAAGAACCAGGACACTTCCGCCGACGCATGCTGCACCCCGGCAATCGGCACCAGAATGTTCCCCACCACCGGAATAAACCAGGCCGGACTGATATGGGTAATTTCAAAATGGGTCTGGTGCATCCAGTTCGACAGCACGAACAGGGTAAATCCCAGATGCAGTGTCGCGCCGACACTCCAGCACGCCAGCGAGATGTAAGCGTCGTACGGCAACAGCGCCGTGCCCAGCAGAATCAGCGCAATCGACAGGGCGGGAAAAAAATTCAGTTTCACCGGATGGGCCAGTTCCGCTTTCACCAGTGCGGGAAAGCGCAGCAGCTTCAGGCCATAACAGGTCAGCAGGGTGACAAACACCGCGATGGTCAGTAGCAGCAAGCCCGCACTGGTTACCGCCGGCAGGGCGAATACCACTTCCGCCCGATGCCAGGCCAGAGTGAAACCCGACAGCCCCATCACCATGGCAAACCAGGATATTGGGAACGTCTGCAAACGCGAAGGGTAGGGTGCCGACATGGGGGAATCTCGCTTCAGCTGGAACGGTACGTGCCGTACAGCTTAGCCTGCGCGGTGAAAAAGGCGTTTGATAAATATCAGTTATCGAGCGCCTGCCGCAGCCACTGTTCCAGCAGGTCCCAGTTGATGACCTCGGGCGCGATGAACTCGATGCGGCTGTCGCTGCGATCCGGCAGTTCCGATACTGTGAGTGCGCCATCCAGCAGATTGAACGCAAAGGTGCCGCGTTCGGTTTTCATCACCGCCTTGCAGCGCAACACATCCAGATTGTTCAGCAGGGCGAACAGCTTGTCGAATGCAAAGCGATGACGCTGATCGAAGATCCAGCCGCAACTGAAAAAGCCGCCACTGGCATTGGCGCGCCGCAGCACCGGCTGATCCGTGGGCAGCGCAGTATTGCTGAACTGGGGCGTCAGCAACAGCAGCGATGAATGATGGCTGCTGGACCCGATTGTCACCTGGCGCGGCTGATCCAGCCAGTGCCGTTGCAGAAGCCGGTCATGCAGATATTCCACTTGGGCATCCGGTCGTACTGCGTGGGCCCAGTCGGCAAATCCCTGCAACTGTTCCGGCGTGCACAGATCGGTTTTCGCTGCCACCAGAATGTCGGCCGCCTGCACCTGGCCGATGAAATTGTCATTACCGGTGTAGCGCACGTCATTCAGTATCCGCGGATCGATCAGCGTGATGGTGGCGTGTACGTCCAGCACGTCGGCAAAGTTTTCCCCGCTGAGCATTTTCAGGATATTGGCGGGATGACCCAGGCCGGTGGGCTCGATCAGAATACGGTCGGGGCGGGCCTCACGAATGAGTTTGTTCAGCGCCACCTGGGTGGGCACGCCGGCGACGCAACACATGCAGCCGCCGGGTACTTCGCGAATGGCAATGCCGCTGGGGGCGAGCAGGGCGCCATCGATACCGATCTCACCGAATTCATTCACCAGCACCGCCCAGCGCTCATTGCCCCGCTGCTGCTGCAGCAACTGCAGGATGGCACTGGTTTTGCCGACACCCAGAAAGCCGGTGATGATATTGACGATTATTTTCGGGCGTGGTTTTGCCATGACAACGGAAATTCCTGTGCAGGTTTCAATAACATCGAATGGATAATGATCATCAGCCCTGCGGCAGGATCAGGTATTTTTCGCCGGTGGCCTGACGGGTGTAACGCTGAATGGCGTCGGCACTGAGTGCATCGGCCAGGGAAATTTCCTGGGTATAGTGGCTGGCGAAGGTGGTGGTGATTTCATCGGCCACCCGCTGGCGCAGTTGCAGGAAGCGCGCCGGACCCATGCGGCCGATGAATGGCGTCAGCAGCCAGCCGCCCACGCCCCAGGCGAAACCCACATTGCGGTTCAGCACGATGGGATTCATGTCCAGCCCGCCGTAGACATACACCTGCTTGTGCACCGACGAACCGTAACGACTGTACTCGGTGGCATTACGATTGATCGCAATTTCCATGGCGGTAAGAATCTGGCTGGCGAGCTGGCCGCCGCCAATCGCATCGAATGCCAGCGTAGCGCCGGTGGCACTCACGGCTTCCAGCAGATCCTGTTTGAACGTGGGCGCACTGGAATTGCAGATATGGTCGGCGCCGAGTTCCCGCAGAATGCTCACCTGCTTTTCGTTGCGCACGATATTCACCAGCGGGACGCCATCCGCCTTGCAGATGCGCACCAGCATCTGACCCAGGTTCGATGCTGCCGCCGTGTGTACCAGTGCCTTGTGGTTTTCCATGCGCATGGTTTCCACCATGCTGAGGGACGTGAGCGGATTGACGAAACAGGATGCCGCCTGCTGCGCGGTGGTGCCTTCATTCATCACGATGCAATGGCTCGCCGGTGCGCAGCGGTACTGGCAGAACATGTCGCCTGCCGCCACGCCCACCAGCTTGCCCAGCAGTCCCTGCGCGTTCTTGCCGGCGGCCACCACCACACCGGCACCTTCGTTACCCACCGGCATGGGTTTGTCGAGGCGCGCGCTCAGCGTTTTCAGCAGCGGCGCTGGCACATCCATCACCGTCACGGGGTTTTCACTGTCCCCTTCGCTGCGCAGCGTGGCAATGTCCGCCGGGCCGGTGAGCAGAAACAGATCCGAGGGATTGATCGGTGCTGCCTCGACACGGATCAGCACTTCGTGATCAGCAGGGGTGGGTACCGGCACGGTTTCCAGCTGCAGGCGCAGCTGTCCGCCGGCAGTAATGGTCGAGGTCAGGCGGCGCTGGGTCGCGGGGAGTGAAGACATGCTCATGGGGTGCTCCTGATGAATGGGCGAAGGATGAGTGTGCGCACGTCCCTGTGTCACAGCCTGCTAGCGCGTACGCAGATGCTGACGATATTCCTGTGGTGTCATGTCCGTCCAGCGCTTGAACGCCCCATGACCCTTGAGAGCAATCATTTTACTTAGTGGAAGCCATAACAAATTGTGATTCGGCGACAAAAGGCATTCTGTATAACCATAATAAGGGATGACTATGCGCGAGTTGAGTTGAAAGCCAGCCATGGTTGCCGAACACAATTCAGGCAGTTAAAGGTCCAAGAACCACTATTTATTGGTTCAGCGACCGCAACGGCACCTCAATGCAAATAATCGACAATATCAATCAGCTTCTCGGGGAAGACCTCAAACAAACCCTCAAGCCCGGAGCCAAGCTCAAGATTGCGGCATCCTGCTTCTCAATCTACGCCTATGAAGCCCTCAAGCAGGAACTGGAAGCCGATGAATCCCGCTGGAATTCATCTTCCGCGTCCCCCACCTTCGTTCCCAGCAGGCCCACTGACAAGATCCGCAAGAGGAACGCCGCAGATACCACATTCTCCAAGGCTCACCAGAGACGCAGTTTTGCAGTAGCGAATTTGAAATCCAGCTCGGAACGGAAACTGACCCCAGCGCGCCATCGCCCGTGAATGCCGACTGGATGCGCCGCAAAACGCAATTTCGCTCAACAGCAGCACCGCACCATGCGGCAGTTCGCCTGCGTAAACGCGGCACAATCCCGAGCGGTATACATGCCACTGCACGGCTTCACCGCGGTCGATCTGGGCTACCAGCCCGGCGATGCAGTGTCGAACATCGTCACCGGGATGGACGAACCCAACAGCACCACAACCTTTCTGACCCACCTGACCAGATCTGGAACGATCCCGCCAGCTACAGGATGTGACCACACGGGTGTGCGACCACATTGCCTCGGTCTATCAGGAAAACAGCCCGGAACGTATCTACTTCCTGATGCTGTACAATATCTTCAACGAATTTCTGGAAGACCTGAACGAAGACCTGCTGCCCAACGACCGCACCGGCTACAAAGACAGCCTGATCTGGCAAAAAGCTGTTCAACTTCCAGCGCGATGCTGCCACGGGACTGATCAACAAACTGGAAACCTATAACGGCTGCATCCTGGCGGACAGTGTGGGCCTGGGTAAAACCTTCACGGCGCGTTGGCCGTGATGTAAATACTACGACTGCGTAATAAATCCGTGCTGGTGCTGTGCCCCAAAAAACTGGCGGACAACTGGCTCAACTACAATCGCAATCTGGTCACCAATCTTTTCGCCAAAGATCGCTTCAGCTACGATGTACTCACTGCCACACCGATCTGCTGCGCACCCAGGGCGAATCCTGAGCTATGCCGCTGAACCGCATCAACTGGGGCAACTATGATCTGGAAATTGGTGATCGATGAGTCCACAACTTCCGCAACAACGACGCCTACAAAGATCGTGAAACCCGCTATCAAAGCTGATGAACAACGTCATCAAGCAAGGCGTGAAAACCAAAGTGCTGATGCTGTCCGCCACGCCGGTGAACAACCGCTTTTCCGATCTGCGTAACCAACTGGCACTGGCCCTGAAGGCGATCCGGATAACTCAGCAACAAGCTGCGCACGCAAAAGATATCGAGCGAATTTTTCGCCGTGCCCAGCAAGCGTTCAACAACTGGTCGGAACTGCCGCCGAACGACGCACCACGGCCGCCATTCTAAATGCCCTGGACTTCGACTTCTTCGAACTGCTGGACAGTGTCACCATTGCCCGCTCCCGCAAGCATATCGAAACCTTTTACGACACAGCGGATATTGGCGGTTTCGCAACGGCGCAAACCGCTGGCCTATCATTGCCCGCTGACCCATCGTGGCGACGTGATCGGCACTAACGAAATCTTCAACCGGCTGACAACGCTCAAGCTGTCATTTATGCCCATCTGATTATATCCTGCCCATGCATCAAATTTTATGAAGATCGCTACGACACGTTGGTGGAAGGCGGCAAAAGTAAATTCCGCCAGGCGGACCGCGAACAAAGCCTGAAAAACCTGATGACGGTGAATCTGCTCAAACGGCTGGAAAGCTCTGTTGCTGCGTTCCGCCTCACACTGCAGGGTTTGCAGCAAAACCACACTGCCACACTGGAACGCATCAGGCGCTACTGGCCACCGATGCCGGTCACCGGTTTGCCGATGTCAGCGCGTTTGAGGATGTGGACTTTGATGAAGACGACTTCCCACACCCGGTGATGCCACCATCGGCAAAAAAATCCAGATCAATCTGGCGGATATGGATCTGCCGTCGTGGCAGCACGATTTGAGCGCCGATCTGGTGGTGATTGATTCCCTGCTGGAAGAAATGCATAAAATCAGTCCGGCAGAAGCGCCAAGCTGCAGCACCACCAGAAGCGCATATCCACACTGACAAACTGGCCAACCTACACATCAATCCCGGCAACAAAAAAGTGCTGATCTTTACCGCCTTTGCCGACACCGCCAATTACCTGTACGACAACCTGGCCGCCAGCTTGCAGCAAACCCACCAACTGCACAGTGCCCGCGTATCCGGTGGCGAACCACCCAAATCCACCCTGCGTTCCAGCGTGCGCATCCCAAACAGAGCTGATTTCCAATCGGTGCTTACGCTGTTTTCACGCCGCCGCTCAAAAGCGCGCCATCCTGCTGCAACGAGCCGGGCGAAATCGATATCCTGATCGGTACCGACTGTATTTCGAAGGCAGAACCTGCAGGATTGCGACTACCTGATCAACTACGACATTCACTGGAACCCAGTTGCGCATCATCCAGCGCTTTGGCCGTATCGATCGCATCGGCTCGCCAAAACCGAGTCATCCAGCTGGTGAACTGGCCCGACATCACTGGATGAGTACATCAATCTGAAGGAGCGGGTGGAAAACCGTATAGTGACGTGGTGGCCACCGGCGATGACAATATTCTGGTAGCCAATCGATGCACCGCCTACCGCAAGAACAACTGCGCCGCCTGCGGGAAGAGAAGTTATCGAACTGGAAGACCTTAAAACGGGCGTTGCCATTACCGATCTGGGCCTGAACGACTTTCGCATGGACCTGCTCAACCACATCAAGGCCAACGGCGATCTGGCCAGTGTGCCCAACGGCCTGCACGCGGTATTGCCGCTGCGCCAGAAAAAGGCCTGCCGGGTGTGATCTTTGCCCTGCGCAACCGCAACCACGGCGTCAACATCGAACAGCAGAACCGCCTGCACCCCTATTACCTGATCTACATGGCGCAGGATGGCACCACGGTCATTCCCCACACCGATGTGAAACGCCTGCTGGATCTGGTGCGACTGGCCTGCCGGGGCAATGCCGAACCGTTGGCGGAAGTGTGCCGTGCCTTCAACACTGCCACCGACGATGGCCGCGACATGCGCGCCTATTCCGCGCTGTTGGATGACGCCATCCGCGCCATGATCGATCTGAAAACCGAAAAGGACATCGACAGCCTGTTCAGCGGTGGCCGCACCAGTGCACTCACTCACACCATTGCCGGGCTGGACGATTTCGAACTGATCGCCTTTCTGGTGGTACAGGCCACGGCATGACTGCCACCATGTTGCCTAACCCGCTGTTTGCCTATCCGCCCCAGGCGGCATTCCACAAGCCGGTACCGAAAACCAAAATCTATCAGCATGGCCGCCCCAGCCAGCGGGTGCGCGACCTGTTTGTGGCACAGGTGGAACAGATCGAATGGCAATACAAACTGGCACCGGAAACCCTCAACCTGCCCGCCAGCGCCGCCGTACCGGAAATCCAGATCTTTGCCATCCACTTGCGCGGCCCTGCATTGGACGACGACGTGCTGCGCTGCATCGACAAGGCCATTCCCTTGCCCATCCTGTTCCACCTGCTGCACGGCGATCAGGTGCGGGTGGCCGCCGCCTACAAGCGCCCCAGCGAGGCCGATAAAAAGCAGTGGGTGATCAGCCCCGTGTTTGCCGGCCCCTGGCAACCGGCCACTGAACCCCGCGCGCCATTACCGATGGCGCTGAATCTGGAAGGACTTTACAGCCAGCTGCTGCAACCCCTGCTGCCCTGGCCCGCACGGCCCGGCGAAACGCTGAAGGCGCAAATCGAGCGCATCGAGCAGATCCGCCACCAGCAGCAGGAGATCCACAAACTGGAAACCCAGCTGGCCAAAGAGCCCCAGTTCAACCGCAAAGTTGGGTACAATGCCCGGCTACGCGAACTGAAAAGTCAACTTTCTGCACTGAGCGACCCATGGAAAAACTGAAGCTGCACACTCCCAACTTCACCCAGGACAACATTGCCAAGCTGGCGGAACTGTTCCCCAACTGCGTTACCGAGGCGCGGGATGAAAAGGGCGAGGTGAAAAAAGCCATCGATTTTGATCTGTTGCGACAGGAACTGTCGGGCCAGATCGTGGAAGGGCCGCAAGAGCGTTATCAGTTGAACTGGCCCGGCAAGCGCGAAGCGCTGTTGACGGCGAATGCGCCGATTGCCAAGACGTTGCGCCCGTGCCGGGAAGAAAGTGTGGATTTTGATACCACGAAGAATCTGTTTATCGAAGGGGACAACCTGGATGCGTTGAAACTGCTGCAGGAAACGTATCTGAACAAGGTGAAGATGATTTATATCGATCCGCCGTATAACCGAGGTGAAGACTATATATATTGCGACGATTTTTCAGAATCAACGGAGTCCTATTTCCTAAAATCAAACCAGGTTGACGCAGAAGGAAATCGGTTGGTAGCAAACACGACAACAAATGGAAGATTTCATTCAGATTGGCTCACGATGATATTTTCGAGATTGAGGCTCGCTAGAAACCTTCTTTGTGAAAACGGATTAATATTCATATCAATTGATGAAAACGAGTTTTCTAATCTAGAAAAAATCTGCGACGAGATATTCGGAGAGGAAAATCACGTATTTAGCTTTGTTTGGGAAAAAAGGACGAACAGAGAAAACAGAAAGACAGTTTCTCCCCGTCATGAATACGTAGTCTGCTACTGCAAAAATCAGGTTAAAGGAGTGAAAGCTTTAAAACAGTTGCCAATGTCAGAAAAGGCTCTTCTCAACTATAAAAACCCGGACAATGATCCCAGAGGACTTTGGAAATCTGATCCCGCTCATGCGCAAGCTGGACATGGAACAAAAGATCAATTCTATATTTTAGAAGCACCGAACGGAAAAGAGCATCATCTTGAAAGCGGCAGATGCTGGGCTTATACAAAGCCGGTAATGATGAAAGCAATCGAGGAAGGCCGAATTTGGTTCGGTAGAGATGGTAATGGCGTACCGCGAATAAAAACGTACCTAGAAGCTAAGGAAAGAGGTCTTACCCCGGAATCCATAATTTTTGCTGAAGATGCGACCACGAATGAAATTGCAAAGAATTTGCTAAAGGAGCTTTTTGACGGGGTGGCCGTTTTTGATACACCAAAGCCTGTAGATTTGGTAAAGCTTTTGATTCAAATGACACCTGAAGATGGAATAGTTTTAGATTTTTTTGCCGGATCAGCAGTTACGGCTCACGCAGTAATGGAAATGAACTCAGTCGATAACGGTGCGCGCCAATTTATTCTGGTGCAGATTCCCGAGGCCTGCGAAACAGGTAGCGAAGCACAAAAAGGTGGTTATAGAACCATTGCCGAAATAGCCAAAGAACGCATCCGCCGCGCCGGCAAAAAAATCAAACAGGAAAACGCCGACAAGCCCAACATCGACCAGCTCGACATCGGCTTCCGCGTCCTCAAAATCGACACCTCCAATATGAAGGACGTCTACTACACTCCCGACAATTTTCAGCAGGACGACCTGCTGGATCAGGTCAGCAATATCCGCGAGGACCGAACCGCCGAAGACCTGCTGTTCCAGGTGCTGCTGGACTGGGGCGTGGATCTGGCCCTGCCCATCCACCGCGAAACCATCGCCGGCAAAACTGTGTTCTTGGTCGATGGCAGTGACAAGCACATGGCCCTGGCCGCCTGCTTCGATCAGGGCATCGACGAAGACTTCGTCAAACAACTGGCCACCCGCCAGCCCCTGCGCGTGGTGTTCCGCGACGATGGCTTCGCCAGCGACAGCGTGAAGATCAATGTGGAACAGATCTTCAAATTGCTGTCGCCCAGTACCGATGTGAAATCCATTTAAGGTATGGCCACCATGGATCAGCAAGCGCTGCAAACACTGCTTAAGGAATTGATCACCAATTGGGAAAATGAAGTGGTGGAGTTCAAGCGCGCCAGCAACGATTTTTCCACCCAGGATATTGGCAAATATTTCTCGGCGTTGGCTAACGAAGCCAATTTGCGCAACGAAGATCGCGCGTGGCTGGTGTTCGGGGTGGATAACAAAACCCGCAAACCGATTGGAACGGACTATCGACAGGATCGGGATCGCTTGCACAGCCTGAAGATGCAGATCGCTGACGATGCCGAGCCCAGCATCACCCTCCGCGATATTCATGAATTGCTGCTCCCGGAGGGGCGAGTAGTATTGTTTGAAATTCCAGCCGCTCCCATGGGTATGCCGATTGCCTGGAAAGGTCACTATTACGCTCGGGCAGGTGAAAGTCTGATTTCCCTGGGGCTGGACAAGCAAGATGAAATTCGTCATCAGGTGGGGGCAGCAGATTGGACAGCTCAAGTGGTCGCCGGCGCCACGTTGGATCATCTTGACCCTGCAGCCGTTGCAAAAGCGCGTGCATCCTTCGCCCTGAAGTATGCCAATCGCTTCGATCAGGAAGAGGTGTTGGGTTGGCCAATCAAAACCTTTCTTGATCGTGCCCGTGTCACTCAGGATGGGCGCATTACGCGCACTGCTTTGTTGCTGTTGGGAAAGGCGGAAGCCGCTCATTTACTTTCACCCAATCCAGCGCAAATGACCTGGAAGCTGGAAGGCCCTGAGCGGGCTTACGAACACTTTGCTCCGCCATTCTTGCTGGCGACAACAGCTTTGTATCAGAAGATTCGTAATATCCAGTTGCGCTTATTGCCGAATGACCAATTGCTGGCGATCGAGCTGGCAAAGTACGATCAGAAAATCGTACTTGAGGCATTACATAATTGCATTGCCCATCAAGATTACAGCCGCAATGCTCGCATCATTGTGACGGAGTTTCCCGACCGCTTGGTGTTCGAAAATGAAGGCGGATTTTTCGAAGGGCAGCCGTTGGATTATGTCACCGGCCATAAGACTCCACGCCGTTATCGCAATCCTTTTCTGGCACAGGCCATGGCGGAGCTGAATATGATCGACACCATGGGCTATGGCATTCATGCAATGCACGTAGGTCAGGCAAGACGTTATTTCCCCATGCCCGATTACGATCTGAACGAACCGAACATCGTCAAAATGACCATTCACGGCGGGATAGTTGACCCAGCCTACTCACGACTGTTGATTCAGCATACGGATTTGCCACTTCAGGACGTATTGGCGCTCGACCGGGTGCAAAAGAAGCTCCCGCTGGACGATGCAATGATTAAACACTTGCGCAAAGCGGGGTTGATCGAAGGGCGCAAGCCCCATCTGTTCGTGTCTGCGTCGGTCGCCAAGGCCACGGCGACAAAAGCCGAATACATCAAAACCCGTGCTCAGGATGACGAGTTCTATAACAAGCTGGTTAAGGATTATTTAATGAAGTTCCAGTCTGCTACACGGTCAGAAATCGACAAATTGCTATGGGACAAGCTTAGTGATGCACTGGATGATCAGCAGAAGGCAAACAAAATCAGCAATCTGCTTACCAATATGCGCAGAGGTGGTGTTATCCAAAACGCGGGGTCGAAGAAGGCGCCAATTTGGCGACTTGCAGAATAAATGCAGATTAAAAATGCAAGGTGTGCAGATAAGAGAAAGAGCATTTACACCATGCTTGCCAGCCTTCTATAAGTTATTTTTACTTTTAAAACAGTAGTTTATCAATAATGACCATTTTCGTGACGCCACGAAAATGGTCCTAGAACTGTCAACAAATGGGGCGTTTTGCAGATTAAATGCAGAATAAAAGCACCCCTTTGCAGAATAAAACGTGGCGACCACTCATCATTTTCGTGGCATCACGAAAATGATCAAAAAATGCTCGCAACATGCTTTTGTTGGCAGCTTTCAAAGAGATGCATTGATCTTGTGGAGCGTAGATCGCGTTTTACGCTCCACAAGATCCGTAGCGGAGTCCACAGGCTCCACAAAGATAAGGCTTGGGGCTCACCCAGGCAGCTTGATTAACGATTAGACACCGTGGTTCCGCGATGAAATTGAAGTTCAAAACCCAGCCCTACCAGACCCAGGCCGTGGAAGCGGTGGCCGATTGCTTTGCCGGTCAGCCCTTCCATACGGGTATCCAGTACCGGATCGATCCCGGCCGGGCCGCCAGTGGGGTGCCGCAACAGCAGGTACTGGATGATGCCGGGTTCCGCAATCATGACATCGCCCTGTCCCCCGCCGAGCTGCTGAAGAACATCCAAACCGTGCAGCGGCGCCAGAACCTGCCCATATCCAATGAACTGGTGGCGAGCAAGCCCTGCCGGATCAATCTGGATATCGAGATGGAAACCGGCACCGGCAAAACCTACTGCTATATCAAAACCATCTTCGAGCTGAACAAGCGCTACGGCTGGAGCAAGTTCATCATCGTGGTGCCCAGTGTTGCGATTCGTGAAGGGGTGTACAAGTCGCTGGATATTACGGCGGATCATTTTCTGGAAGCCTACGGCAAGAAGGTGCGTGGCTTTATCTACAACTCCAAGCAGCTGCACAATCTGGAAAGCTTTTCGTCCGATGCCAGCATTAATGTAATGGTCATTAACGTGCAGGCGTTCAATGCCACCGGCAAGGACAACCGCCGCATTTATGAAGAACTGGATGATTTCCAGTCTCGCCGCCCCATTGATGTAATCGCCCGCAACCAGCCGATTCTGATTCTGGATGAACCGCAAAAGATGGAAGGCGGTAAGACGCTGGATTCACTGAAGAACTTCAATCCGCTGATGATCCTGCGCTATTCCGCCACCCACAAAACCACTCACAACAAGATTCACCGCCTGGATGCGCTGGATGCTTACAACCAGAAGCTGGTGAAAAAGATTGCCGTGCGTGGCATCACCATGAAGGGCTTGAGTGGCGCGAATCCCTATCTGTTTGTGGAGTCGATCGAGGTTTCCACCAACAAGCCGCCGGTGGCGCGTGCGGAAATCGAAATCAAGCAGAACAGTGGCATCAAGCGCGTGCTGCGCAAGCTGGGTCGCAATGACAACCTGTTTGATCTGTCCGGCGGGCTGGATCAGTACAAAGGTTTTGTGATTGCCGACATCGATGCCCGTTCCGACACGGTGAGTTTTACCAATGGCATTGAAGTGCAGGTGGGCGAAGCCACTGGCGATGTGAACGAATCAGTACTGCGCCGCATCCAGATTCGCGAAGCCATCAAGGCGCACTTTGAAAAGGAACAGCGTCTGTTCGACAAGGGCATCAAGGTGCTGTCGCTGTTTTTTATCGACGAGGTGGCCAAATATCGCCAGTACGATGACAGCGGTGAGCTGCCCGGTGAATACGCGCAGATTTTTGAAGAGGAATACAATCAACATCTGAATGAAGTGCTGACGCTGGACGATACTGCTTACAACCGTTACCTGAAAGGCATTGCGACAGCCAAGACTCACAGCGGATATTTTTCCATAGACAGGAAATCGAAATCGCTTATCAATCCTGATGCGAGATTAGTGAAGGATTCTGAAACGGGTCAAAAGTCTTTAGTTTCGGACGATGTAGATGCCTATGACCTGATCCTTAAAGACAAAGAGCGCCTGCTTTCGTTACAAGAGCCGGTACGCTTTATCTTTTCCCACTCTGCTCTGCGTGAAGGCTGGGATAACCCTAACGTGTTTGTCATCTGCGCGCTCAAGCACAGTGACAACACTATTTCCCGCCGCCAGGAAGTAGGACGCGGTTTGCGAATCTCTGTCAATCAATTGGGTGATCGTATGGATGACCCGATGACAGTGCACCAGATCAATGTGCTGACGGTGGTGGCCAGCGAAAGCTACAAGGATTTTGTAGCGGCGTTGCAAGATGAAACCAGTAAGGCTCTGTCTGCCCGGCCGAGAGAAGCGAATGAAGCCTATTTCACTGGTAAGATTTTGAAAACTGCTACCGGTGATCTGGAAGTCACTCCGCAAATGGCCAAGCAGATTTATCGTTATCTCGTGAAAAACGACTACACAAATGATGCCGATCAGATTACGTCGGCATATCACGACGCCAAAGCCCAGGGTAATATCGCAGCTTTACCAGAGGAGCTGGCCCCACACGCAGATCAGGTGTTTTTACTGATCGACAGCGTATTCAGTAATGCCATGCTGCCTGGTATTGAGGATGAGAGACGAACCAAACCAAACCCGCTAAATGCCAATTTTGAGCGACGCGAGTTCAGGGAACTATGGAATCGCATCAATCAGAAGGCAGCCTACACCGTTCACTTTGCAACAGATGAGTTGGTTGGGAAGTGCGTGTCGGCTCTAAATGCTGAACTAAAGGTCAGTCCGTTGCAGTACATTGTGCAGCGCGGCGAGCAGCTTGATCAGATCGATTATGACGCGCTGAAAAAGGGCGATGCTTTTAAAGTTCGTCAGGTGGAAACGGATGCTTACCGCCAGTCAATTCACTCTGGCGTCAAATATGATCTGATTGGCCGGCTGGCAGAGGTGACTCAACTCACTCGAAAAACGATTGCCACGATCCTTCGGGGACTGAACAAAGCCGTTTTTGCTCAATACAAGACTAATCCTGAGGATTTTATCGCAAAAGGTGCTCGCCTTATTAATGAACAAAAGGCCACGGTGATCGTTGAACACATCGCTTATGATCCGATTGAAGACAGGCATCATCTTGATATATTCACTTCTGATAAGGCAAAAGAAGAGTTCAGTAAGGCTATAAAAACCGAGCATCACATTTATGACTATGTATTCACTGATTCCACAGTCGAGCGGAGTTTTGTGAAGGAGCTGGACGCCAGTGTCGAGGTGTCTGTTTACGCCAAACTACCCAAGAGCTTTTTTATTCCCACGCCGGTGGGCAATTACAACCCGGATTGGGCCATCGCTTTTCAGGAAGGTAAAGTCAAACACGTTTATTTCATTGCTGAGACAAAAGGTTCGATGTCCAGCATGGATCTGCGTTCAATCGAAAAGAGTAAAATTGAGTGTGCTCGGAAGTTCTTTGCGAAGATTACTTCCGAGCAGGTGAGATACGATGTCGTGGACAGTTATGGAAAACTGATGGAATTGGTGCGTTAAGTCCGGATTTTGCCTGCTAGCGCGTACGCAGATGCTGACGATATTCCTGTGGGGTCATGTCCGTCCAGCGCTTGAACGCTTCACGGAAACTGGCCGCGTCACGGAACCCGCATTTATGGGCAATTGCGGCGGTTTTCTGTTTTGGGTCGTGCAGACTGTCCAGCGCCAGTTGCAGCTGGTGTTCCTGACAGATCTTGCGGTAACTGGTGCCGTTATCCTGCAGTTTGCGCCGCAGGGTGCGGGGTGTGGTGTGCAGGCGATCGGCGATGTCGTCCAGGCTTGGCAGTGGCCCGTCGCGCTTGCCCAGTTCTGCCCGCAGCATCCAGGTCAGATCACCTTTTTTCACCTTGTTGACCCGTTCCATCTCCAGTTCGCAGATGCGGATTGCCTGCTGTTCCGTCACCGGATTGCCCATGGGCAACGGCCGCGTCATCAGTGATTGCGGAATCACGATCAGGCTCTGCGCCGCGTTGAATTTCACCGGACACTGCATGTATTTCTCATAGGATGCGTGATGTTCCGGTGCGGGATAATTCAGTCGCACTTCGCTGAACACATTGGGCTGCCCCACCAGATCCGACACATGGCGATGCAGAAACCCGATCAGCATTTCGTGGGAAAAACTCGGGCTGAGGGTGAAGTTCATGCCCTCCTGACGGTCGATCGCAATGTGGGTGGCATCATTTTTCACGCTGGGGGTGAGGGTGAAACGGCTGCGCACCAGACTGCGGAAGCGATTGCCGGTTTCCAGTGCATCGCCCAGGGTGCGGGCGCAGATCAGCGCGGTGGACAAAATGCCCCAGCGCGAAATATTCAGCGCATGGCCCAGCGCCAGGCCGATATCCGGACGCTGGGTGATGCGATAAATGTTGTGATAGATGATGTCGAACTGGCGCAGGGACACCTGGGTTTCCGGCAGCCGGATCTGCTCTTCGCTCAGGCCCGTGCCCAGCAGCCACTGCTTGGGTTTGAAACCTTCCTTGCGCATGAATTGCCTGATCAGAAACAGCTCGGCGGCGGGGTAAATCGCCTGATCTTCGAACGCGGTCATCGGCATTCCCTTCAGTCGTTGTGCTTGATTGTCTTATTAGGATAATTGGGCGAAATACGTCATAACCCGGGTGTTTCCGGCCAGCAAAGCCCAGCGATTTGGCCGCTATACCCGGGTTTCAACACTAACAGCAGATCGAACGGCCGAACAAGGGCTGAACTGGCCGGAATCAGGCCCGTACAGGCCGCGGCCTGTCAGGGATTGCGGCGGAATATGATAAGGTGGCGGCCAGAACACCACCCCTGACGATGAAGCAGCATGACCAGCCCAGACAAATACGCCAATGCCCTGCCGGTGGGCACCCGCCTCGACGGTACCGAGAAAGACCAGTACGAAATCCTCGGCGTGCTGGGGGTGGGCGGCTTCGGCATTACCTACAAGGCCCGCGACAACCTGCTGCACTCCTTTGTCGCTATCAAGGAATACCTGCCCACGGATTTTGCCCTGCGCGATCCCGATGGCACCCGGGTGATCCCCCGTTCCAGCCAGTTTGCCGAGCAGTTCAACTGGGGTCTCAACAGCTTTCTGGAAGAAGCCCGCACCCTCAAGCGTTTCCGCGAACAGCACATCGTGCGGGTGGAAAGTTTTCTGCAGTGCCACGGCACCGCCTACATGGTGATGGAATTCGAAGAAGGCCAGCCGCTGGATGCCGTGCTCAAGCAGCAGCCGCAACTGTCCGAAGCGCAGCTGCGCGATATTTTCGTGCCGATCCTGAAAGGCCTGCGCGCGGTACATGCCCAGCAGTTTCTGCATCGTGATATCAAGCCAGGGAATATTTATCTGCGTCAGCGTGGCGGCCCGGTGTTGCTGGATTTCGGTGCGGCGCGCCAGGCACTGGTGGAGCAGAGCCGCTCAATCACCGGTATTCTCACCGCCGGTTATGCGCCGTTCGAACAGTACAGCAATGCCCGCGTGCTGACACCGGCCGCCGACCTGTACGCGCTGGGCGCCACCCTGTACCGCTGCATTGCCAAACGCAAACCGGTGGAAGCGCCCGAGCGCATCGCGGCACTGCACAACAGTGAAGAGGATCCCTACGTGCCTGCCGTGGTGGCCGGCGCCGGCCAGTACAGTGCCGCATTCCTGCAGGCGGTGGACTGGTGTCTGCAACCGCTCGCCAAGGATCGCCCGCAGAATGCCGATGAACTGCTGGCGGTGCTGGACGAAACCAGCACCCGCACCAGCGACAACACCGACGCCACAGTGATCCAGAACAACAATGGCAATCTGGCGGCGCGGATGCAGGCGGATCTGTCCCGCAGTGTCACCAAGGTCGCCAGCGCAAAACCGGACGCATCTGCCAACACCACCATTGCCGCGCCGAAAAAATCCCGGGTCGGTTTGATCGTGGCGGTATCCCTGCTGCTGGCATTGCTGGCTGCCACCCCTTTCGCGTGGCGTTACTGGAATGAATCCAGCCAGTTGCAGCAGGCCATCGCCGCCTACGAGGACAACGACTACAACGGCGCCTATGAACGCTTTGTCGCGCTGGCGGAAAAAGAAAATCCGGTTGCGCAATTCTATGTCGGCAAGATTTATCGCTTTGGTATCGGGCGGCCTGCAGATCCGGTCCGTGCCGAAAAATGGTTTGATCTGGCGATCGCCAACGGCCTGATTAAAGTCATGCAGGCCCGTGCCAAGGCCGGTGATCCGGCGATGCAGAGTGATCTGGGCGTGATGTATTTCGAAGGCATTGGCCTGGAGCGTAATCATGCCAAGGCCGCGCAATGGTATGAAAAGGCAGCGCAGCAAGGTTACCCGGTGGGGCAGACCAATTTCGCCACCCAGTTACTGCACGGCCTTGGTGTGGGACAGGATGCCGTGGCAGCGGCGAGCTGGTATGGCAAGGCAGCGCAGCAGAATTATGGTCAGGCCCAATACGCGCTTGCCAATCTGTACGCGGCGGGGCAGGGTGTCGACAAGGATTACAGTGAAGCGCGTCACTGGTACGAACGGGCTGCACTCAATGGGGTGATGGCCGCCAATACCGGGCTGGCGCTGCTGTATCAGAACGGCTGGGGTGTTGATC
This sequence comes from Gammaproteobacteria bacterium, assembly GCA_041395845.1. Classification (GTDB taxonomy): domain Bacteria; phylum Pseudomonadota; class Gammaproteobacteria; order Pseudomonadales; family Ketobacteraceae; genus Ch67. The sequence continues at coordinate 22,540 of JAWKZS010000006.1, read as the reverse complement.
GCGATCTGCAGAAAGCGCAGCAACATTTCCGGCTGGCGGCCGATGCCGGTGACAGCGCAGCACAGCGCGGCCTCGCCAATCTGTATGCGCTCGGTGAAGGCGTCGAAAAAGATCCCTACAAGGCGCTGGAATGGTACGAAAAAGCCGCGCAGCAGGGCGACAATATTGCGCAGAACGAACTGGGCTATTTCTACGGAACCGGCGATGGTATTGCCAAGGATTATGAAAAAGCCCTGTTCTGGTACCGCAAGGCAGCCGAGCAACACAATCCCACCGCGCAGTTCAATCTGGGGGTGATGTACGAATCCGGTACCGGTGTGGCGCGCAGTCTGTCTGATGCGATCAACTGGTACCAGAAAGCCGCCCGCAACCGGCATCCGGAAGCCAAGGCTGCGCTGGCACGGCTGGTGAATCCGCAGCAGTAATAGTGTGATTGCGCTAATCACCTGCCGCCCGGTGATAATCAAAAAATGCAGCAAATACAGTGATATAGATGATTGAATGTGCGCGGCGAGACGGCAGCGCGGAATGACGGGTATACTTGTCAACGTATCAACATCTGAATCGGTAGAATAAGCATGCAAACAGCCAAGCAAGAAGTGATCGAGCTGTTAGGCCATTTACCTGATGACAGCACGCTGGAAGATATCCAGTATCATCTGTATGTCCTGGAAAAGATCAAGAAAGGTCAGGAAGACCTTGCTGAAGGACGCAGTTATAGTCAGGCACAAGCCAGGGAAAGGCTGAATCGATGGTTGAAAAGATAATCTGGTCTGCAGAATCTCTCGACGACATTGATGCCATCGCGGAATTCATTGCCAGGGATTCGGAACATCATGCCATGCGTGTGGTGGATCAAATACTGGCAATGGGCGAAGCGATAGCAGATCAGCCAAGATCCGGTCGTGTAGTGCCAGAGCTGCAGAATGAAAATATCCGGGAAAAATTTATCTACAGCTATCGGCTTATCTACCAGATAGTACCAGAAGCCATACTGATCATTGCCGTAATCCATGGCAAACGCTTGCTGGACGCGATGGTCGATCGACTCGAACAGTGAGTGCATCCGCAGCAATGACGTGGTGATTCATTCCAACCGCACCACCACAGCGGACGCGTTATCCGCCTTGCTGCCGGCCAGCGTCACTGCCCGCTGCAGCAGCGCATGCAGATCACGGCCAACATCGTCGCTCTGCGCCAGTGTCAGCCAGTCCTGATCCTGTAGGGGTTGCCAGGCGCCATCGCTGCACAGCACCACACACTGGCCCGGCTGCAATACCGGCAACATCTGCAATGCGGGCTTGAGCGCTTTCTGAGAACCGACCGTGCGATACAGCAATGCCTGCTGACCCTGGGCACGTGGCGTTACCTGCGGATCGATATCGCCATTAAGCACACCCAGCTCATACAGATTGTGATCGCGGCTGTGCCAGTGAATGCGATGTTCATCCAGCACATAGGCGCGGGAATCACCGACGTGGGCAATCAGGGTGAAGGTATCCGACGCCCATGCCACTACGAACGTGGTTTGCGCCTGCGGATCGCGCTGCTGGTTCTGCTGTTCACTGCAGAACTGCTGCCAGGCCCGCTGCAGCCAGTCATGCAGGGCCTGTTCCGGGGGCGTATCATCGGCGGGAATAAACCGGGTCACTGCCTGCTCAACCGCATCGGCAAAGGTGCGCGCCGCCCAGCCGCCATCGGGATAGCCACCGAGCCCATCGCACAATACGGCCACGCGATCCTGACCCAGGCTGAAATGACGCAGCGCGTCTTCGTTCTGGCCCCGTGCGCCCTGCAATGATGCTTCCCGACAAACAAACGGCATTTTTTCCGATTCCCCTACCCGACCGGGCTTCACTATACTGCGATGCAACAGGCAACGCCATTTGCGACTTTTTTATGCTGGCCCTGTCTGCCTGACAAGACCTGTTATTTTTTGGAGTGTGTCGATGTTGATCCGAATTGTACTGGCGGTGGTGCTGGCGGCCAGCCTGAGTGCCTGCAAAACCCTGACCACCGGTGGTGGTTCAGCGGCCGGCCCACAGCCAAGTCCGCAATTGACCGGCAGCGACGAAGCGCGCTTCTTCAGCAAATCCGGCCTGACCGCCTGTGCCGGTGGCGCCCTGGTGGGGTTGGCCACCTGCAAACTCAGCAATACCTGCGATTCCGATAAAGGCATGATTACGGCGGCACTGGTGGGTTGCGGTGTCGGCATGGGGGCGAATTACTACCTGGATCAGCGTCGCGCCGAATACGCCAATACCGAACAGCGGCTAGATGCGATGATTGCCGACGTGCGCGAAGACAACCGCAAGCTGCAGACCCTGACCGCCACCGCCACCGATGTGCTGCAGCAGGACAAGCAGAAACTGGCCACGCTGAAAACCCAGCTGGCGCAGCAGCAGGTCGCCAAAACCGCCGCGCAGCAGCAACTGGCCCAGGTCGATGCCAACACCCGCTACCTGCGCACCTCGCTGGCGAACCTGCAGAAGCGTGAACAGGAATGGCGTCAGGTGGCGCAGGCTGAGCAGCAGAAAAGCCAGCAGCACCAGCAGCTGAACGACGAAATCAACCGCATGCAGAAGCAGATCATTTCCCTGCAGGAAAGCGTGCAGGACGTGGAACAGCAGCGTGCCGCGATCGTGCTGGGGTAATCACATGAAACAGACTGCGCTGCTGTTGCTGGTATTCGCACTGGGCGGTTGTGCCACCACGGCGCAGGATTGCGATCCCGCCCAGCGCGACGCCAATGTGCTGCGCAAGGCCGGCTGTGTGTATGGCGGTCACTATCAGCAGCGGGTGGAACAGAAGCAGGCGGTGTTGCTGGATGAACAGCAGGCCAACCGCCTGTTCCAGGCCACCTACGATGCCCTGCAGCAGGAAAGTGCCCAGGTCAGCGCTGATCTTGTCGCGCAACAAGTCAGTCTCGATCGCGTGCGCAGCAGCATCAACAATCTGCTGGCTGAAATCAAAACCAAAGCCGCCGGCAATCAGGACATCGAACAGCAGGTCAGTGCGCTGGAAAACCGCCTGCAGTCCCTGCAGCTGGAAATCGAAATGGCCCGCAGCCGCGGTGAAGCGCTGCCGGTACTGCAACAGCGCCAGCAGATGGCAGAATTACAGCTGGGCGTGCAGGATCTGCAGGCTGCACTGGGATTGCGTTAAGTCGTTACCGCCAACCATTGACCCCCATCACTACCCGCTGCAATTTGTCCCTCAATGACCCCGCTGGGGTATTGTGATCCCATCTGAGAATCACTAGCATTTGCGTTACCCTTGAAGTTGTCCCCCTGGGGGTGGCAGATGCAGCAATCCTTTTCCGAACTCACCGTAGGCCAGCGTGCCCGCGTCCTCAGCTATCACGGCATGGGGGATTCCTACCGCAAGAAACTCATGAGCATGGGCCTGACGCCGGGCACCCAGTTTCGTGTGGAGCGGGTGGCACCTTTGGGTGACCCGGTGGAAATCAACGTGCGCGGTTTTCATCTGTCCCTGCGCCGCGACGAGGCGGCCGGCCTGCAGGTGGAGCTGGTATGAATACTACATACACCGTAGCCCTGGTGGGCAATCCCAATTGCGGCAAGACCACCCTGTTCAACGCCCTGACAGGTGCGCGTCAGCGGGTGGGCAACTGGCCTGGCGTCACCGTGGAAAAAAAATCCGGCGTGTTTCATCACGGTGGCCTCGACTACGAACTGATTGATCTGCCCGGCACCTATTCCCTGCACGTGGGAGCCGATGACACCTCCCTCGACGAACAGATCGCGCAGAAATTTATTTTTTCCGGCAACGCGGATGTGGTGCTGAATATCGTCGATGCCTCCAGCCTCGAACGCAATCTGTACCTGACCACCCAGCTGCTGGATGCGTCGCTGCCGATGGTGGTGGCGCTGAACATGACTGACGTGGCCCACCAGAACGGTGTGCACATCGATCCCTATGAACTGTCGCGCCGGCTTGGCTGCCCGGTCGTGCCGATCGTTGCCAGCAAAGGCGAAGGGCTGGGCATGCTGCAGGATGTGCTGGCTAATCTGCGGGCCAAGCCGGTGTGTCCAATGCGGCCGTTCACCTACACGCCCGCCATCGAACAGACCATCAGTGATCTGGCGGAACTGGCCCGCAGCCGCAGTCATCAGCAATTCAATCATCACCTGCTGGCGGTGGCCGCGCTGGAACAGGATGCCGGCGCCCTGAGCTTTTTCAGCGAAGAAGAACAGCAACAGATTCGCGCCAGCAGCGATGCACTGAGTGCAGAATTGGGCGAGCCCCTCGATCAGGCCCTGGTGAACTGCCGCTATCGCTGGATCGATCAGGTGGTGGCCGACAGCGTTACCCGCGACGAAAAATCCCATCTGAATATCACCCGATTGCTGGATGGGGTGTTCCTCAATCGCGTGCTGGGCATTCCATTGTTTCTCGGTGTGATGTACCTGATGTTCATGCTGGCCATCAATGTGGGCAGCGCTTTCATCGATCTGTTCGATGGCATTGCGGCGGCCATTTTTGTTGATGGCTTGCGCGCACTCCTGACTTCGCTGCATACGCCGGTGTGGATCGTTGCGCTGCTGGCCGATGGCCTGGGCGGTGGTATCCAGCTGGTGGCGTCGTTCATTCCGGTGATTGCCGGTCTGTTTCTGTGCCTGTCGTTTCTGGAAGATTCCGGCTACATGGCGCGGGCTGCGTTTATCGTCGATCGGGTGATGCGGGCGGTGGGATTGCCGGGTAAGGCCTTTGTGCCGCTGATCGTGGGATTCGGCTGCAACGTGCCCAGTGTGATGGCGGCGCGCACGCTGGAACACCAGAGCGACCGTCTGATCGCCACCCTGATGGCGCCGTACATGTCCTGCGGTGCGCGCCTTACCGTGTATGCGCTGTTTGCTGCGGCATTCTTTCCCCACAACGGCCAGAACGTGGTGTTCCTGCTGTACCTGATCGGTATCGCGCTGGCCATCCTGTCCGGTTTCCTGTTCCGCCGTTTCATGCTGAGCGGGCCGGTGTCGCCGTTCATTCTGGAATTGCCGCCCTATCACATTCCCACCCTGAAGAATCTGCTGATCCGCACCTGGCAACGCCTGCAGGGTTTTATACTGCGCGCCGGCAAGGCGATCATTGCGGTGGTGCTGGTGTTGAATGTGCTGAACTCTATCGGTACCGATGGCAGCTTCGGCCACCAGAACAGTGACAAGTCGGTGATTTCGGCGATCGGCCGCAGCATCACGCCGCTGTTCGAACCCATGGGCATTCAGCCGGATAACTGGCCGGCGACAGTGGGTATCTTCACCGGCCTGTTCGCCAAGGAAGTGGTGGTGGGTACACTGGATGCACTGTATTCGCAGGATCTGCCGGCCACTGACGAAGCCTTCGTGCTCGGTGATGCGCTGCTGGCCGCGCTGCACACCGTGCCGGCCAATCTGACGGCGCTGGCGCAACGGCTGGGCGATCCGCTGGGACTTGATGTGGGTGAGCTGGATGATCAAAGCGCGGTGGCCGAAGCCCAGGCCGTGCAGGTATCGACGCTGGGCACGCTGACCGCCAAATTCGGCACCAGCGCCGCCGCATTTGCCTATCTGCTGTTTGTACTGCTGTACGCACCCTGCGTCGCCACCATCGCCGCCATCTACAAGGAAATGGGCGGCACCTGGGCCGGTTTCAGCCTGGGCTGGAGCCTGGTGCTGGGCTACGGCACCGCCGTGCTGTACTACCAGATCGCTACCGCGCCGGCGCATCCGCTGGCCACTACGGCCTGGGGTGCCGGTATGCTGGTGTTGTTCGCCAGTGGCTTCACCCTGCTGATCCACTGGGGCAAACAGGAGCAGGCCCGCATCGAACGGCTGCGCAGTCAGATGATTCCTGTCGTCAACGTGTGAGCGGCACCCCTTGCCATTCCGGGCGGGGCGTTATGTAATTCCTGAACAGACCTATCAAGGAAGCAAACGTCCCGCATGAGCAGCATCTACGACAACCGCGCGTACCGGGCGCGCATTCTGCATCTGGTGGATGATCCGGCTCGCGCCGGATCTGCCGCGCTGGAATATTACGAAGACGGCATCCTCTGGATTCAGAACGGCAAGATTCGCGCAGTGGGTGCCGCCGATCATCTGCTGCCGCTACCGTATCAGGTCAGCGTGCGGGAATACCCGAATCACCTGATCATTCCCGGCTTCATCGATGCCCATGTGCACTATCCGCAAACCGGCATGATCGGTGCCCACGGCAATCAGCTGCTGGACTGGCTCACCCAATACACCTTTCCCACCGAAGCAGCCTTCTGCAATGCGGACCACGCGGCGGCCACGGCCGAATTTTTTCTGCAGGAACTGCTGCGCAACGGCACCACCACCGCAGCAGTATTCTGCACCGTGCATCCGCAATCGGTGAGCGCGCTGTTTGCAGCGGCGAAAGAAAAACATCTGTGCATGATTGCCGGTAAAGTGCTGATGGATCGCAATGCGCCGGATGAACTGCTCGACACGCCGGAGTGTGCCTACGACCAGTCACGCCGGCTGATCGAACGCTGGCACGGCGAAGACCGGCTGCATTACGCGGTCACGCCGCGCTTTGCACCGACCTCCTCGCCGGAACAGCTCGCGAAGGCAGCGCAGTTGCTGCGCGAATATCCGGATGTCTATCTGCACACCCACCTTGCGGAAAACCAGGCGGAAATCGATTGGGTCAAACAGCTGTTCCCCGACGCGCGCAATTATCTGGACGTGTACGAACAGGCAGGGCTGCTGACCGATCGCAGTCTATTCGCCCACGGTGTGCATCTGTGTGACGATCAATGCGCACGGCTGGCGGCTGCCGGATCAACCATCGTGCACTGTCCCACCTCGAATCTGTTTCTGGGCTCGGGGCTGTTCAATCTGCAGCGCATGCAGCAGCATGGCGTGAACGTGGCGATGGGCACGGATGTGGGTGCGGGCACCAGTTTTTCGCTGTTCCGCACGCTGGATGAAGCCTACAAGATCCAGCAGTTGCAGGGTTACAACCTCGATCCGTTGCAGGCATTTTATTACGCGACCCTCGGTGCCGCCCGTGCGCTCAAACTCGATCAGCAGATCGGCAGTCTGCAGCCGGGCAAATACGGTGATTTCGTGATTCTGGATCTGGATGCCACACCGCTGCTGGCGTATCGCTTACAGGGCGGACTGGCGCCGCAGGATCTGTTGTTCGTGCTCAACACCCTGGGCGATGATCGACTGGTGCAGGCCACCTATGCAGCCGGCCAGTGCGTGCACCGGCGCAGCGGTTACAGCTGATTCGCCATCCACCTCCGCGACAAAAAAAGAAAGGGCACATCCACTGTGCCCCCGTCGCGCAATCCCTGCGTCATGCTTCACCTTGCGTGAAGCGGTAAACCTCAGCTGCCGATCTTGCCGCCGTTGTCCTTGGTGACAATCACGGTGGAAGAACGCGGGCGTGCACCTGCGCCATCCGGCCAATCACTCGGTGCAGGCTCACCTGGGTGTTGGATGTTGACGAACATGGAACGGCCATTGGGCGTGGTCACCACACCGGTGACTTCACAACCATATGGACCCACCAGGAAGCGGCGCACTTCACCGCTGTTGGGATCAGCTGCCAGCATGGCGTTGTTGCCGAACGGGCCGGCAGTCAGCTGGCTGCCGCTCATGTCGGTCTGAATCCACAGGCGACCGTCCTCATCGAACCACAAACCATCGGGGCTGGCGTGAATGTTGCTGTCATCCAGCAGCGGTGCACCGGCGGCCGCCAGGATTGCGCTGTCGGTGGACGGACCTGCCAGCAGGAAGATATCCCACATGAACTGGGTACCGGCAAAATCCGTGCTGACTTCATTCCAGCGGATGATGTGGCCATAGGCATTGGCAGGACGCGGATTGGCAGGATCGACCTGATCCGCAGTGCGCGCAGTATTGTTGGTCAAGGTGAAATACACTTCACCAGTGCGTGGATGCACGGCGCCCCATTCCGGGCGGTCCATCTTGGTGGCGCCCATCATGTCAGCGGCAGTACGTGTGTTGATCAGCACGTCGCCCTGATCAGTGAACTCGGTGCCGGTTTCAGCCATGCGTGCCTGGAACGCAGGATGGTTGAAGTCCAGCGGCAGCCACTCACCGGTACGATCGGCATTGAACTTCGCGACGTACAGCGTGCCTTCGTCCAGCAACCAGCTGCCGGCAGTACGCTTGTTGTAGTTGTGTTTGGACACGAACTTGTAGATGTATTCGTTGCGAGAGTCGTCGCCGGAATAACAAACAACCGGCTGACCGTTCTTCGCTTTCTGGAACACGATACCCTCGTGAGCAAAACGGCCCAGCGCGGTATGTTTGATGGGGGTGCTGGTGGCATCAAACGGATCGATTTCCACGATCCAGCCAAAGGTATTCGCTTCGTTGCGGTAATCATCGGCAGCAGTTTCACCGGTCGGCGTGACGTCGAAGCGCTTGTAGACGTCTTCGTTTACGGTTTCCCATGCATAACGGCTTGCGCTGCCGGTACCGTAACGGCGCAGTTCGCGCGGACGCTCGGCGCTTGCAACACCAGTACGGAAATAGCCGGACCAGTTTTCTTCACAGGTCAGATAGGTATTCCATGGTGTATGACCCATCGAGCAGTTGTTCAGGGTGCCGCGGGTACGGGTACCTTCTGGGCTGAACTTGGTAATCATCTTGGCATGGCCAGCGGCGGGGCCCTTGATTTCCATTTCGGTGGCGCCGGTGATACGGCGGTTAATGCTGCTAGGTACCACGTACCACTCACCGGTGTAGTCCTTCGCGATTTCAATCACGGATACGCCGTGTGCTGCGACTTCTTTTCGCACTTCATCAGTAGGACGAACGCCATCGACCGAGGTTGGGCCATCTGCGTGAAGAGTACCCTGATCGATATATTCGTGGTTCATCACCAGCAGACCGTGGCTGGAGTTTTCACCGCCTTTTTTGCAATCAATCGGGAAGAAGTGCATACCATCGTGGTGTTGACCTACCTGCTGTTCCTGCTCCTCACCGGTATTAGTGCCGTCGGCACGGTATGCAGGATAGCTGCCGGTGATCGGCGTGCCCCAAGGTACAAACGCCTTCGCGGTGTAGCCTTCGGGAATGGTAATGGTGTCGTCACGATTGACCGGTACCGGTGTAAAGCCCAACAGATTCGGCTTGCAGCCGGTCATGGTCAGACCCATCGCGCCGATCATGGTGGCACCAACGCCACCTTTCAAAACAGTACGACGCTGGATGTGCTGATCCAGAATGGACTGGAACGTGGGATTATTGGATGTATTGGACTCGGGCTCGATGCCCTGCAGCAACAGAGCGTGCTCTTGCGAATTCATGGTCTTGAACCTCAGTTATACACATGGGCGAAATTTGCAGGCCATAGAGTGCACAACCGGTATGACGGAATGATTACATTCTGCGCATGTTGTTTGACACATCGCCAAAATCAGGGGAATCTAAAACCCCGCCGGGTGCGGGGTCTGAAGTCACCAACGGGAAGCACACCATGTCCAAACAGTACCCACACGTCGATCCTGATGGCCTGCTCGAATACTCCGTCGTCTTCACCGATCGTTCGCTCAACCATATGTCCCAGCGCTTTCAGCAGGTGATGCGGGATATTTCCGCCAATCTGAAAGACGTCTACAACGCCGCGGCGGTGGCCGTGGTGCCTGGCGGTGGTTCCTTCGGGATGGAAGCAGTGGCGCGTCAGCTGGCCACCGATCAGACCTGTCTGGTATTGCGCAACGGCTGGTTCAGTTACCGCTGGAGCCAGATCTTCGCCGCCGGCAAGATTCCCGCCCGGGAAATCATTCTGAAAGCACGTCAGCAGGGTAGTGGGGCACAGGCACCGTTCATGCCCGCACCGCTGGAAGACGTGGTCGCCACCATCGAACAGGAAAAGCCCGCGCTGGTGTTTGCGCCCCATGTGGAAACCGCCTCTGGCATCATCCTGCCCGACAACTACCTGCGCGCCGTGGCGGATGCCGTGCACAGTATTGGTGGCCTGTTCGTGCTGGATTGCGTGGCATCCGGCGCGGTGTGGGTGGACATGCAACAATGCGGTGTGGACGTGCTGATCAGCGCGCCTCAAAAAGGCTGGAGTGCATCGCCCTGTGCCGCCCTGATCATGCTCAGTGCTGCTGCCGTTGCCAAAGTACAAAGTACGCAAAGCAGCAGCTTCGCCGCCGACCTCAACAAATGGCTGCAGATCATGCAGGCCTACGAAAACGGCGCCCATGCCTATCACGCCACCATGCCCACCGACGCCCTGGTGCGGTTCCGCGATTCACTGCTGGAAACCCGTCAGATCGGCCTGGAACTGATGCGTGAGCGGCAATGGGAACTGGGCAACAAGGTACGCGCCCTGATGGTTGCGAAAGGTTTTGCCAGCGTCGCCGCCGAAGGCTTTGCGGCGCCCGGTGTCGTGGTCAGCTACACCACCGATCCCGACATTCACAACGGCAAGAAATTTATCGCGCAGGGTTTGCAGACCGCCGCCGGCGTGCCGCTGATGTGCGACGAACCGGCGGACTTCAGAACCTTTCGGGTGGGACTGTTTGGCCTCGACAAATGGCAGAACGTGGATCAGACCGTTGCCTATCTGGAACAGGCACTCAACAGTCTGTAATCACTTTACTGTAATTAACCTGTCACCAATCGGCGGTGTGATGTGGCACTCACCACTCACGCCGCCGCTTTCATTTTTGCCAGATGACGTTCACGCAGCAGCAGGAACAGCGGGAAACCACAGGCCAGCGCACCCAGACAGGTAATCAGTGTCACCGGAATGAACACCTTCATTTGCAAACGCTTGCATTCCACAAACATCCAGGTCAGAAAAGTGATCGCCGCAATGGTCACATCCCAGGTGATCGAACTGGCGGCGTGATTCACAAAACACTGTTCAATAAAATCGCCCATATTCATTGAACCGTTTTCCAGCGCAAACTGGATATTGTGATACCACGTCAGCGTGATGCCCAGCAGCGCCAGCACGCCATAGATGATCTGCTTTTTCATGGTGAATCCTCTGTAAACCCAATCTGCCATTTGTGCCTGTATCGGCGTCAAAAGTAAATGACCCGCCACCGCTGTCCGGCACCTGTCCAGCCGTGGCCGACAGGCTGCGTCGTCAAAAGTCAGTAAAAATCCGCCGGGCTTTACATCAGGGTAGTAGACTCAAAAGATCGCTACACCCGTTGGGCAAAACAAAAAGGAGAATCCCATGGCAGGCAAGCGGATCGCAATCATCGGTGCGGGGCTGGGCGGGCTGGTCGCCGCCATCAAACTGCAGCAGGCCGGCCATACCGACATCCAGCTGTTCGATCGCAACGACAAAGTCGGCGGCACCTGGGCCGAAAACCAGTATCCCGGCAGCCAGTGCGACGTGCCCATCCTGCTCTACCAGCTATCCTTTGCCCCCAGCTTCACCTGGTCGCGCCTGTTCGCCACCGCCCCTGAAATTCAGCGTTACTGCGAAGAAATCACCGACCGCTACCGCCTGCGTGATCGCATCCACCTGAGCGAGCCTGTCACCAGCGCCCGCTGGAACGACAGCAGCCGCACCTGGACGGTACAGACCAGCAAAGGCCGCCTGCTGGAAGTGGACGTGGTCATCGGCGCCCTGGGCCAGCTCAACCGCCCGCAATGGCCCGACATCAACGGACGCGAAAGTTTCGCCGGCGAATCCATGCACTCGGCGCGCTGGAATCACAACGTGGATTTCACCGGCAAGCGTGTTGCAGTGATCGGATCGGCCGCCAGCGCCGTGCAGATCGTGCCGGCGCTCGCCAAAACCGTCGCCCAGCTGAGCGTATTCCAGCGCTCACCCAACTGGCTGCTGCCGCGCAACGATCGCCCGGTACCGCCCGAAGAAATGATGCTGATGGCCACCGACATGGCCAAGGCACTCGAACTCAGCGACATGATGCGCCGCTACATCTTCGACAACGCCGATCATTTTTTCTGGCAGGCCTTCCAGTGGACCCCGGCGGGCCGCGCCGCCTTCACCCGTATCTCGCTCAACCATCTCGAAGCGCAAGTGGAAGATCCCGCCCTGCGCCAGCAACTCACCCCGAACTATCCCATCGGCTGCAAGCGCGTTTTATTCTGCGATGATTATTATCCCGCGCTGCAAAAGCCCAATGTGGACCTGGTGACCACCGCCATCGACCGCATCGTGCCCGGCGGCATCGTCACCGCGGATGGCAGACAGCATGATGTCGACATCATCGTCTATGCCACCGGCTTCGAAACCACCGAATGGAAATGGTCGGTGGACATCATCGGCAGCGACGGCCGCCACCTCAACCAGGCCTGGGCCGACGCCCCCGAAGCGTATCTGGGCATCGGTGTGGCCGGATTCCCCAACCTGTTTGTCATGTACGGCCCCAACACCAACCTGGGCCACAACTCCATTACCTTCATGCTGGAATGCCAGGGCGACTACATCGTGAAAGCGCTGGCCGCCCTCGACACTGCCGGTGCCCGCGCCATGGCCCCCAACCAGGCCGCCCAGGATGCTTTCAACGCCCGCCTGCAGGAACAGCTGAACCTCACCGCCTGGGCCGACCCCAGCGCCGGCAACTGGTACCGCAACGCCCGCGGCCGCATCACCCAGAACTGGTCCAGCCACGCCCGGGATTACGCTGCCGCCACCGCCGACGTGAACCTGGGGGATTACGACCTGCTGCCCTGACCGGGGCAGCGCGTCGGCTTCAATACCGTCAAGCAACTTGCTATCATCGGGAACCGGCCAGTTCTGATGGCGTCACCCACACACGAGTCACCCATGAACAAACGGATTTTGGTTACCGGTGCCACCGGCGCCCAAGGCGGCGCACTGGTGCCGTTACTGCTGCAACAGGGATTCAGCGTGCGGGCCCTGACCCGCGACCCCAACAAACCCGCCGGACAAGCATTGCGTGCCCAGGGCGCCGACGTCGTGGCCGGCAACCTGGACGACGAAGCCTCGCTGGAACGGGCCTGCGCCGACTGCTACGGCGTATTTTCCGTACAGAACTTCTGGGAAAAAGGCGTCGGTCACGATCGCGAAGTCGAGCAGGGCTGCAAACTCGCCCGCGCCGCCAAAAAAGCCGGCGTGCAACATTTCGTGCAAACCTCGGTGGCCAACTGCGAACACGCCCCCGGCGTCCGCCATTTCGAAAGCAAATACAAAATCGAACAGTACATCGATTCCCTCGGCCTGCCGCGTACCTTTCTGCGCGAAGTCTTCTTTATGGAAAACTTCACCCAGCCGGTCACCCTCAGCGGCGCGAAAAAACCGATGGACCCGCACTGGATACTGCCCACCATCATCGGCCTGCTCGACAACGACACCCGCTTTCACATGATATCCGTCGACGACATCGCCTGGTTCGCCGCCGACCTCTTCAGCCACCCGGAACTGTACCTGGGCAAGGCCGTCGACGTGGCCGGCGATGTGCTCACCGCTGCCGACATCAAAACCATCTATCAGGATGTCACCGGCCGCCGCCTGATGCCCGCATCCAAATGGATCACCCGTCTGATCTTGCGTTTCATCAATCCCGAATCGGCGCGCCAGTTCCGCTGGAACAACCGGCAAGGTTGGGATTTCGATATCGCACCACTGCGTCAGCGTCATCCGCGCCTGACTACCTTCAAACAATTCCTGATCGAACACTACGCCAGTCACAACAAAGGAACCGCCCATGCAGCAGGTTGAAGTCCGCCATTCGTTCAACCACTCCGCCGACAGCCTGTGGCAACTCACCGGGGATTTTGCCGGCCTGCAACACTGGCTGCCGGGCATCACCAGCTGCACGGTGGAAGGCAACGGCCCCCGCGATCAGGGCGGCAATGCCGTGCGCAGCGTGCAACTGATGGATGGCAGCGTCACCCGCGAATCACTCGAATCCTTGGACCCGGCCAACCGCCACTACCGTTACGCCATTCTGTCTGCCAAAGGCTTCGACCCGGCGCAAACCTACATCGGCACCTTTCACGTCATTCCCACCGGCGACAACCGCTGCGACATCCACTGGCAGGCGAACTTCACCCTGCCGGCGGATCTGCCTGCCGACAAAGTCGACAAAGCCTGCGACAAAATCCGCAACATGTACGCCTTCTTTCTGCAACAACTGGCGGCGCGGCTGGGCTGAATCGCCCACCCTCAGGGGCACAACACACAAATACACAAAAAGCGTGACCTGGATCGAACCGACCCCGGCGCGCGTTCACCCGGCTTCGTGATAGGCTGCGCGCAATAACCACTGTGCCCATCTCAACTGTGCACATATAAACCGGGGGGAACGCGTGTCATGGATTCACGCACAAAACAACTGATCACACTATCAATGGCCGGACTGCTCGGCGCCTGCTTCGGCGGCACCGGCGAACAGGACACCCTGCGCGACGCACCGTCGGCCACCGGCATATCCCTGGGCCTGCAGGTCAACCTGGCGCGGGATGCCAGCACCGCCGACAGCGCCGCCACCATCTTCAAGGATGCCGTGCGCCAGCCTTTAGTGGGCGGCGACTTCTTCATTGCGCGATCCAGCGTCGATGATGCCGTCCTCAAATCACTCGAAAACCTCAGCGGCGACTACAGCGGCCGCCTGAATGTTCAAGGCGAAGGCGACACCGTCACCATCAGCACCGAATACGATCCCATCCGCGCGCGGGAAGATCGCTGGTACCCGGTGGATCAACTGCAGATCGATCCCGGCCCCAATCCCGATCTGGTGGGCTACACCAGCGAAGTCATCTTTCCCGCACCGCTGGAAATCACCTCGGCGCGCACTGCCACCTACACATCGCGCAACGACAACATCGTACTGACGTGGACTGCCGGCAGCAGCGACCAGATGACCAGCAACGCCATCGTCACCTGCAGCGATGCCAGCAACAAAACCTACACCTTTCCGCGCTTCAACGTGCTCGGCTCAACCCAGAACAGCAACAACCCCGATGGCGCCGGCACCTATACCCTGCAAGTCAGTGACATCATTCCCAACACCAACATCATCAACGCCGTGGCCACCTTCCAGCACGAAGTCGCCACCATCATCACTGCCGCGTTGCTTGAGTACTACACCTTTGGCTTGATCAGCGCGCAGAACATCCCGCTGTCCACCTTCATTGTCGAAAGCTGCGATGTCCAACTCACCGTGTTCCGCGAAAACGGCTACAACGACAACCTGCCCGATGGCGTGGGCGGCTTCATCGTCGGCAGCACCAGCGACACCGTCACCTTCCGCTTTGTACCGTAAGGCCACCGTCATGACTAAAACACACATCGCCCTTGCACTGCTCACATCCACTATCGCCTGCACCAGCGCGCACGCACAAACGACAACATCACAAACCCAGCCACCCATCGGATTCGGCGGCCACCTGGCCTATGTCAGCAACGACGCCGGCAGCGGATCGGATCTGGATGGCAGCCTGCGTTTCGAAGGCTTCGGCCAACTGCAATTCGCCCCCAACCTCGCACTGGAAGTAGGCATCAGCCACTCCACCGGCGCCGAAGAAAGCGGCGAAGACAACACCGGCAGCTACAAACTCGAAATCAGCAGCACCGACTACTTTGCCGGCCTGCGCATCGACACCCAACCCTGGGGCGCCATCAACGGCTACGGCCGCGCCGGCGTACTGTACTACCACTCCACCATCGACTTTGAAGAAAGCTTCTTCGACATCAAACCCGGCGGCGACCTGGAAGAAATCGAAGAAGGCACCGGCTTCTATCTGGAAGGCGGCATCGCCCTGCAGATCGCCCCGGGCGCCAAACTCGACGCCGGCATCACCTGGCGCAACCGGCAGGACTACTTCGAAGATTCCATCCGCCCCTTCGACATGAAAGAACTCGGCGCCACCATCGGCATCGTCTTCACCACCCGCTGATCCCACGCTCATCCCGCCCCACCCCAGCCCAGCCCAGCCCGCGCATCGCGCGCGGGTTTGCATCATCCCTTCATTGTGATATTACTTGACCATTCGCCCTGGGGAGGAAGCTGCCCCCCAGGCGGGGTGTTATGTCTGTGTGGCCCGTAAGGGTTCGGACTGTCGGCTGGGCCGACTTGCCTATTACGAACGTCCCGCGACGACCTGCTGCCGATGACGACAGGGGGGTTCGGATGTACAAAGTAACAAGCGGGATGTTGCGAATTGGCTTTCTCGTGATTCATAAAAGTGAAACACGAAATTGAGTCGATTAAATAGAATATTGGGCCTGACTAACAAATTTTAAATATGGTGCGTTATGAAAAAAATACTACTGTCTCTTGTAAGTTTGGCTTTAACTGGTTGTGTAAGTGGATACAGCCAATTTTACAAGCCAATTGAGGGTGCTACCCCGGAAGTAATTTCGAGCATTCGGTCCGCGCCACCATCTACAAATCCAAAAGTGCACCATATATCTACAGTGCCGGATTTTGAGCATTACATGAGACTTGGTTATGTTCAGATAGGTTACTCATCTTTCAATAGCGGACGAAACGAGACAGAGCAAGGCGCTATTTCCCAAGCAATCAAGGTCGGTGCTGATCTTGTAGTCATAGTAAACCCTCAGTATACCGGTTCAGTTACAAGCCAGATGCCTCTAACGACGCCCACAACAACCACTTCATATTCTAGTGGTTCTGCTACTGCTTATGGGTCGGGGGGAACAGCAACGGTGTATGGTAATGCAACCACCACTACTTATGGGTCTCAAACCACTTATGTCCCCGTAACGGTGAATCGTTATGACTATGGTGCGGTTTATTTTATAAAACGTAAATTCTCCTTCGGAGCTGTGTTCCGAGATTTGAATAATGAAGAAAGGAATAGCCTCCAAACTAATAGTGGCGTGTACATCACCATTGTTGTGAATGAAACACCAGCATTTTATAGCGACATATTGGTAGGTGACATAATCGTCAAAATTGATGGCAACCCAATTCACGGGTCGCAGGCGGCTTCCGATATCTTTGGCACAAAACAAGGTCAGGAAATTGTATTGTCAATTTATAGGAATGGCCAGATCTTGGAAAAGAAAGTGAAATTGGATACCTGACCCTTCAATAAACCAATAATCTGCTGTGATCAGACCCAACTGCGCGTCGCAAGCTTGTGGTTTACGGCGCAAACTTTAAAACAAATTTTCTATGCTCCGTTGGGCCGCTAAACAACGCGTTAGATTAATCAATTTTAGGAGCGCATACTTTGCCAGATGTTTTTATAAGTTATTCTTCAAAAGATGAAGAACTTGCAAAATTTGTTCGGGAGCATCTTGTCCGACAAAACCTTAATGTTTTTCTCGCGTCTGTGAGTATAAATGCGGGACATAAATGGACGCCACAGATTGTTCAAGCCCTTAGAGAATCTGAATGGGTTTTTTTGCTCGCGAGCAAAAATGCCCTTGCTTCGCCAAATGTCCAGCAAGAGCTAGGCGGAGCAATTTTTGGTAATAAAAAGTTAGTGCCCATTATGTGGGACGTAACACCAGATGATCTTCCTCGTTGGGTATCTGATTACCAAGGAATTGTTATAAACGGTGCAACTTTGGATAACATAAATCTACAGGTTGCTCAATTGGCGGCTAAGGTTAGAGCAAGCAAGGTAAACGGGCAGCTTGTCACAGGTGCTGTTATTTTTGGCCTGCTGGCATTACTCAGTAAATGAAAGCTACAAGTCTTTCAAGCCGGCCAGACGATACGTGCGCTTGGCTCAACAATCGCCATACGGAAAATTATTATCGATATAAGGATTATCAATGGCAAGTAGAGGCAATTTAGTAAATTTAGATGCAATGATTAAAAGGGCAGATTTTGCTTCAGAAGAGGCGGAGGAGTCTTTATTTGAAAATGTTTCTACCATCTCTGTGAGAGATTTCACGAAGGGTGGATTAATCGGACCTAGTTTACGAAAGCCGGACTTTCAAAGAGAAACGAATCATTGGAATCCACAGCAAGTGGTTTCTCTTCTTGAGTGTTTCACCAGTGGAGACTTGATACCATCAGTCATTTTGTGGCAGTCACCAACTTTCCTTTTTGTGATAGATGGGGGGCATCGGTTGAGTGTGTTGAGGGCATGGATAGAAGATGATTATGGAGATGGTCCCTTATCACAATCATATTTCGGTGGTGAAATCTCTAAAGAGCAAAAGGAAATTGCAGATAAAACTCGAAAGTTAGTTAACAGTTCAATAGGAAGTTGGCAGCATTTTCAAACGAAGCTAGAAAGTGACGAACTAGAGGTCGCCGAAAGAAAAAAAGTAAATGCAATTATTTCTCGTGGCTTACCAATACAATGGGTTAAAGGCGACGCAGACAAAGCAGAGAGCTCTTTCTTCAAGATAAATACGAAAGGAACACCTCTTGATGAAATCGAGGAACTTTTACTCAAAAGCAGAAAAAGGCCTATATCTATCGCTGCAAGAGCAATTATCCGTTCTGGAAAGGGACACAAATATTGGTCTGCCTTCGATGATGACAAATCTAAAAACATCGAAAATCACGCAAAAAATCTGCACCAAATACTGTTTGAGCCAGAAATAAAACGGCCTGTTAAAACACTTGATTTGCCGCTAGGTGGCTCTAAAGGTGTGAGGACGGCGTTGCAAGTATTGATCGAGTTCCTGTTGATATCAAATAGAAATCAACAGGGCAGCCCCAAAGATGTCTACGGCATGCCTGAAGATTTAGATGGAGAAGGAACTGTAGAGGTATTACGTAAAGGGATTAAGCTTGCTGCACGGATCACAGGAAATGATAAAGGAAGTTTAGGGCTTCATCCTGCGGTGTATTTTTATGGGCCATCCGGCCGGCATTCAAGCCCTATGTTTATGGGTACTGTAAAGTTGCTTGGTTCAAAGTTGGTCAATAATGACCCGGTGTTTTTTAGAAAATTCACAAGCAATAGAGAGAAACTAGAGAAGATACTAATCGATAACAAAGACCTTGTTGCCACGATTCTACAAAAGAATATGAGTGCGAAAAGAACCGATGTTTATGCGAAATTGCTTGAGGCGGTCATAAACCAATTGGATAAATCAAAATCTGTTGACGAGCAATTTCTTATTGACTCGTCAGGTCTAAGAGGGAAATTAATTGTAGGTTCGGCGGAATATTCAGGAAAAAAATTCAGTGATGATGAAAAAAGTCAGGCATTTATCTATACGGCATTAGCTTCTGCAATGAAGTGTCCAATATGCAATGGTTACCTAGATCCTGAAAAATCTGTTTCATACGATCATATTGTGAGAGCACGAGATGACGGAAAGGGTGAAAGTAGTAATTGTCAGCTAACTCATCCTTACTGCAATCAATCGATCAAGCAATGAGCTTCGCGTATAACAGCTGAACCCTAGCACTGTGTGACTTATTTCTAAAATGGAAAATGCGAATGACTGTAAGGTGGCAATCATATGAAGAGTATTTAGCGTCACCAGAGTGGGAAGAGGTGAGATGGCAGATATTTGCAAGGGATAGAAACAGATGTAGGGACTGTGGTGATATGGCATCAGAAGTGCACCACATTGTATACCCCAGAATAATGGGTGATGAAGATTGGGATAATCTTGTGTCGTTGTGCAGGGTATGTCATCAGTTAAGACATGATGACCAGCGAATTTCAATAAGGCTTAAGTATCTTCAAAACAGGCACTTTGGCGTCAGGGATGATGAGTGATGTATTGCGGCGTAAGGCAATAAATGCACAACCTGTTCTTCTAGTATTAGGCTTGAAGTGGAAAGTTTATGAAACGAATATTAGTTCTTCTAATTTTGGCGATGGTGGGTTGCGCCAGCAAACAAGACATTGCTTTTCGTGATGCAGAAATATTAAGTCTTCGAGCAGAACTAGAAAAAGCAAAGTCTGAAATAAAAAAGCAATCCGATACCATCAGAGATATATCCAATGCCGATGAAACGTTCAAGAAACTCATGGCAACCGAGAAGAAACTTGCGGACGAAGTTATCAAAAACGAATCACTATCTCGATCGATCAAATCAATTAGTGGGATGGAGTCGCAGTTAGAGCACGTCTATGGAGAGCTCAACAGACTTACCCAAGAAAATAACTCCCTGAAAAATGCACTTGCTTTATATGATAATCCATTGTCCTTATATGCTGCTGAAAAATGGCAATTTATCAAGCGAATCCAAGGCAGCCATTTATATGCTCAAGATAGTTCGAGAACATATTTGGGCGTAATTGATTTCACCGGTAGTCATTCTGAATCCATATTCAATGAAGTTGGAATGTATGGGAGCGATATGGGGATTAACTCTATTTGGAATGACGTGGGATTGTTCGGTTCTGATGTGGCTATAAATTCACCTAGCAATAATATGACAGTATATCCACCTTTGATTGTGAAGGACGGAAAAATCATCGGTCATCTAACTAAAAACAAGTACATCGTAAGCCCGCTGATTGTAAATCCGGACGAGCTCAAGACCTATTATGAAATGTTACAAAAAAAGAGATAGCACAAAATTAGCAGGAGCGACACGCTCCGCTGCGCAAGGTGTCCTACGTAAGGAGAAAACGTGCCAACGGCAACGCTGAAGATGTTTCTCGCATATGGTGATCCGAAAAGGCTCCGCACGGTTGAGCTATCAAATTGGACAGGCAAAGCCGTCTCTGGTCCGCGAAGCGAATTCGATAAGGTTTTAGAGCGTGAGGAGTCACAAAGTTCTGGGGTTTACTTTCTGACGGGAACTGATCCTGAAACAGACAAAAGCGCAATTTACATTGGTGAAGCTGAATGCATTAGAGATCGCGTCAAATCACATCTTTCGAAGGACTTCTGGAACAATATAACATTCTTCGTGACCAAAGATGAGAATTTGACAAAAGCACATATTAAATATCTCGAAGGAAGGCTTATTGATATTGCTCGCGCAACAGAACGCTCAATTGTGATGAACAGCCAGGGGAGTGGAGCAAGACTTCCTGAGTCCGACCGCGAAGATATGGAAGTGTTCTTGGAAAAAATGCAACAAGTTCTTCCCGTTTTGGCCGTTGAGGCATTTTTGGATAAATCATCGTCTACCGCGTCCAGTGAACAAAATCAGGATCTCCTAAACTGCAATATCAAAGGACTCTCTGCTACCGGCTACCTTACGCCGAATGGTATCGTCGTATTAAAGGGCTCTCAGGCTGTGCTTGAAGAGAGGGCGTCCGCTCAAAAATGGCCAAGTGTTCTTGTTCAACGTAATAAACTAATTGAAGACGGAGCCCTAGTGGAAAAGGGTGGGGCATATGTTTTTACTAAAGATGTGGAATTTACCAGTCCAAGTTCCGCGGCGGCAACAATTCATGGCGGTAGTGCTAATGGGTTAACTGCTTGGGTTAACAAGGATGGCGTGCAACTCAAGCAGCTACAAAACGTATAGCAATTTCCTGAGCTAGGATCTAACTACGCGAAGCAACTTAAATGGTTTGCTGCGCCAAAGTTACTACAGATTGACTATTTGACACTGATCCGGTCGATGTCCCCAAATAGACAGTATATAAGAATTACATGCATTCGATGTTTAACGTAGTCACCAAGATATTATGGAATTACTATTTGGCTTAATCATTGTCGGATTTCTGCTGTATCGATTCATCGCCTCCTCGCCAAAATACAAGGGCAAAGCAGGCGAGCGAAAAGTAGTTGCTAAAATTCGAACCTGGCCGACGAATTTTAAAGAAGCCAAAGTATTTCACGATATCACTTTAAGAACCCCAGACGGCACCACCCAGATAGATCATCTAATGCTATCCACCAATGGTATTTTTGTAATCGAAACAAAGAACATGAGTGGGTGGATATTTGGCAATGAACATCAAAGACAATGGACTCAGATTGTACATAAGAAAAGATCAAGATTTCAGAATCCAGTCCACCAGAACTACAAGCACGTCAAAGCAGTACAAAATCTCCTTTCTGCTGATTCAAATATCATATTCAATGTTGTCGTTTTTGCTGGTAACGCCAAGTTTAAGACAAAGATGCCGGCCAATGTCGTTACCAAAAGTAAGTTGCGTGGCTATATTCGATCACATAGAGAAGCTCTAGTTAAGAGTAACGACATCGAAAAGTATGCAACAATAATTGAAAGGGCAGCAAAAGAAAGCGCGGTTTCCCACAAAGAACACATTAAAAGCATTAGGAAAAACCAGAGAAACCCTGTTTGTCCCCGGTGTGGTGCGGCGATGGTACTGCGAACAGCCAAAACCGGGCGTTATAAAGGTTCGAAGTTCTGGGGTTGCTCAAAGTATCCAGAATGCAGAGCCACGAAAAGGCACGACTAACTCACCAGATCAATCCTAGCATGATGTGCCATTATCAAATCCACAAAGGGGATGATAAATTGAAACGGCTCCAATCAAAAATCACCCTTACCACCGGCGCAGCCCGCGGCATCGGCGAAGCCATCGCCCGTGCCTTCATCAATGAAGGTGCATTCGTCTACCTATCCGACATCAACGACGAACTTGGTGCGGCAACCGCAGCAAAACTTGGCAACCAAGCAAAGTACATCCACCTCGACGTCCGAGAAGAATCCGACTGGATTGCAGCCACCAATGCCATCATCGCTGAT
>JAWKZS010000005.1:0-239031 GCA_041395845.1 Gammaproteobacteria bacterium | reverse complement strand
CAAAACCGTCGCAGGCAGGCGAAGCGCTGGCCACCCTGGTGCAGAAGCTGGCTAGTGCGAAAGGGCTGAATGGCGTCGTGCAATTCAATGTGCGCGATCCGGAATCCGTGTGGACTCTGGATCTGTCCGCCAATCCGCCGCAGGCGCGCAATGGTGGCAGCAATGATGCGTCGGCAATCGCCAGCCTGAATGACAGCGCACTGGTGGAACTGGTCAGCGGCAAACGCAGCCTGCGGGCGCTGTACCAGAAAGGCGATCTGCGGGTGGATGGCGATGTGGCGCTGGTGCGTCAGATCGAACAGGCCCTGTAAGCGGACTCAAGCAACCGGATTGAATTCAGGAGAATGAAAATGAAACGTCGAGTCAATGTAATCGGTGTGGGCATGACCAAGTTCGCCAAGCCCGGTGCCAGCGATGATTATCATGTAATGGCTGCCGAAGCCGGCCGCAAGGCGCTGGCGGATGCCGGTATTCCCTTTAACGAAGTGCAGCAGGCGTTCTGCGGCTACGTGTACGGGGATTCCACCTGCGGACAGCGTGCGGTGTATGAACTCGGGCTCACCGGGATTCCGGTGTTGAACGTCAACAACAACTGTTCCACCGGTTCTTCTGCGCTGTTTCTGGCGCGGCAGGCCATCGAAGGCGGGCTGGCAGAGTGCGTGCTGGCGCTGGGTTTTGAAAAAATGGAGCGCGGCGCACTGGGATCAAAATTCACTGACCGCGAAAATCCCATGAGCATGCACGCGCAGGTAATGCTGAACGAACAGGGTTTCACCCAGGCACCACCCGCCGCGCAGATGTTCGGTGGCGCTGGTCGTGAGTACCGCTGGCAGCACGGCACCAAGCGGGAAACCTTCGGCAAGATTGCGGAAAAGGCGCGCCAGCATGCCAGCCGCAATCCCTACGCCCTGTTCAATCAGGTGCTGTCACTGGAAGAAATCATGGCGTCGGAGGAAGTGTTCGATCCGCTCACCCGCTTCCAGTGCTGCCCGCCCACCTGCGGCGCCGGTGCGGCAATTCTGTGTTCCGATGAGTTTGCGAAAAAGCACGGCATCAGCAATCCGGTGTACATCGCGGCGCAGGCCATGACCACGGATTTCGCCAGCAGCTTCGAAGAAAAGTCCATGATCAAGATGGTGGGCTATGACATGACGAAAGCCGCGGCGAAACAGGTCTACGAAGAGGCCGGTATCGGTGCTGAAGATGTGGATGTGGTGGAACTGCATGACTGCTTCACTGCTAACGAACTGTTGACCTACGAAGGACTGGGCCTCTGCCCTGAAGGCGGCGCCGAACAGTTTATCTGGGATGGCGACAACACCTACGGTGGCAAGGTGGTGACCAATCCTTCCGGCGGTCTGCTGTCGAAGGGGCATCCGCTGGGCGCAACCGGGCTGGCCCAGTGTACCGAACTGGTGTGGCAGCTGCGCGGCCAGGCGGAAAAGCGTCAGGTGGACAACGCCCGCATCGCGTTGCAGCACAATCTTGGCCTGGGTGGTGCCTGCGTGGTGACCCTGTATCGGCGGGATTGAGTGTTCGCGTATTGTCATCAACCGTGACGGGTGAGGTACACTTGCGTACCTCACCCGTTTTGTTGATCGAGCGTCATGACCAAACCCTTCTGGCAGGAAGAAAATACCGCTGTCACCCGGCGCGAACAACGCAAGCAGGCGTTTCGGGAAAAAATCATCGAAGCGGCCATCGAACTGTTCGAAGCCCAGGGCTGTGATGCCACCACCCTGGATGACATCTGCACGCGCGCTGAAGTATCCCGCCCCACCTTCTACAGTTATTACCCGTCGAAACAGGAACTGATTCAGGCGCTGGCGGAAAAACTCTGGCTCAATCTGGCGCGGGAGTTGACCGAACTGTCGCTCGCCCAGACCACGTCCGCCAGCGACTATCTGGATGCCTTCATCCGCATGACCCGCACCGAACTGAAGAAATACAACCGGCTGGAGCGGGAACTGATCCGCAACACCATGGCGCTGGACCCGACCCAGGGCAATGGCATGCTCATGCTGCAGGGGCTGACGGCGCTGTTCCAGGCGGTGTACGAGCAGGGCCGAAAGCGGGGCGAGTTGGGGAACCGCTTTCCGGTGGAATTTCTGGCCGAAATGTCCATGGGCGCCATTGCTACCCTGATGATGCGCTGGGCCGTGGACGAGGCCTATCCGGTGGACCGGCGCCTGACCCAGCTGCTGGATTATCTGCGCAGCATGATTGCCCTGAACAAGTAGTATTTTAAAAACTTTACCAGTGTAAAGATATTTTGAGGCGTGCTAGTATCCCGCCTGTTGACCGTTGCCGGTTGTTGACAGGGAATTTCGCATGCACGCCCCTCCTGCCGTACCTTTTGTCCGTTCACCACTGCCCTGGCTGGGCCATGGCATTGCTTTTGGCAAGGATGCCGATGCCCTGCTGCAACGCCTGCGCGCCCGCCACGGTGATGCGTTCACCCTGCTGCTCGGCGGCAAACGCATGACGTTTCTGCTCAATCCCCACGATGCGCCGGCGTTTTTCAAACAGTCCAAAACCCTGGTGGCCGGGCCGATCTCCAAGGAAATCAGCGGCAAGGCGTTCGGCATCGACTGGTCGCAATATGCAGTGGATGTGCATGAGGTGCAGGTGCCGTTCGATAAATCCATGCGCAAGTCGGTGATCGGACCCATGACCCTGCACATGCAGGAAAAGGCGGCGGCACGCCTGCAGGCATTGGGGCGGCATCAGTGGCAGAGCGGCGAACTGTTCCGGTTTGTCGCCAAACTGGTATTTGATGCCGGCGGTGAAGCCATGCTGGGCGATGGCCTGTTCGATGATCCGGCACTGTTCGAGGAATTCCTGCATTTTGACAAACAGTTTCCCCTGCTGGTGAGCGGACTGCCGCGGCAGATTTTTTTCCGCCGGGCCGAGCGCTTTTTACAGAAACTGTCGTTGCAGTTGCAATCCCCGCGACCGGGCCAGGCGCCGGTAATGGATACCCGTTTTGACACGCTGAAAGATGTCACCAGCGTGCGGGAAATTGGTCGCAACAATGCGGGCCTGTTTTGGGCCACGCAGGCCAACACGGTGGTGATGGCGTTTTATGCGGTCTTTTTCATTCTGCGCGATGCCCAGGCGCGCCGGCAGATTCTGGCGGAACTGGATGCGGTGGCAGGATCGGTGCAGCAGCCGACGCTGGCCCTGGAACAACTGGATCAGCTGGAAAAACTCGATGCCTGTCTGGACGAAGTGCTGCGCCTGAAAACCTCGCCGATGCCGATCCGGGTGGCGACACAGCCGGTGACGTTGCCGCTCTATTCGGGGCGGGAATGCCTTTTGAATACCGGTGACATCGTCTGTCTGTTCCCCCGCCTCACCCACATGGACCCGACGATCTACCCGCAGCCGGAATTATTTATCTGGGATCGCTTTCTGCAGCGTCAGGGGCCCAACCAGTTTTCCTATCGCGGTGAACCGCTCAAGTACAACCTGTTGCCGTTTGGCGGTGGCCAGAGTATTTGCCCGGGCCGGCATTTTGCCCGCAGTGAATTCAAGATTCTCACCGCGCTGCTGCTGCGGCAGTTTGATATCGAATTATTGGATACCGCCATTCCGCCCCATGATAAATCCCGCTCCGGGCTGGGTGCGCTGACGCCGCTGCAGGATGTGCCATTCCGCTTTCGCCTGCGCGAACCGGCAACCCATGCCTGGCAGGGCAGCCATCCGCTAGTGTCGACGCTGGAAGGCTGACGTCATTACGCCGGCTGGCGCAGCCGGTCCTGGTGGGGCGACACGCCGGCCCACTGCTTGTAGGCGTTGGAAAACGAACTGTGTTCCCGATAGCCCACCTGCAGGGCGATATCGGTCACCGACAGCTGGCTGTTCTGCAGCAGAAAGCGTGCCCGTTGCATCCTTACCTCCCGCAGTACCGCACTGAAGCGGGTGTTGCGCTCACTGAGTTGCCGCTGCAGGGTGCGCGGCGACAGGTGCAGGGCTGCCGCCGCCGCTTCCACCGTCGCCTGTCCCTGCGGCAGCAGCCGGTCCAGTGCGCTCATCAACTGGGTGATGAAGCCGCCGCCACTGCGGATCTGGCGCAGCTGCTGTTCTGCCTGCTGGCGGATCAGATCCTGCAGATTGTGGCTGCCGGTGCGCATCACCCGTTCCCCCCACTCCGCCGGAATGCAGAAACCGTTGCTGCTGCAGCCGTAGCGTCCGCCCTGACCGAAAATACGCTGGCACCAGCCGGTGTCCGCCGGAGCCGGATACTGGAAATACACATCGAGGAAGGGATCGGCAATGCCGGTGGCCCAGACGCCGAAATTACGGGTGGCCGCCAGCATCAGGTCGATCAGCAGGCGCGGCTCGGTGGTACCGTGGGGCAGGGGTTGCCAGTCGCACCAGATTGTCTGGGCATCGAGCCGGCACTCCAGCCGGGCGCAATCCAGTACCAGGGCCTGAAACTGCTGCACCGCCTGCAGGGCCGATCCCACGGTGGCGCAGGCCATCACCAGATGCCCCAGCACATCAAAACAGGCGGGATCGATTTCGCTGCCCAGCTGCAGGCCTACCGGGATGTCGGGCTGCTGTGCCTGCAGGTGACTGAGCAGCTGCAGCAGGTTGGTCAGGGGCAGGCGTTCGCTGCCATTGTCCACGGCAGCCGACGGCGCCAGATCATAGCCCAGCCGCAGTGCAGTGCGTTCGAGGGCGCTGATGAAAGCGGCCGAAACGGTATAGGTGCGAGCCATACGGGTAGCGTCAGTAAGTGGATTATTGTTATGTCAACGCAAAGGAAGTTTATCGCACGAACGTACCGGTTTTGGCCAGTGTTTGAACAGACCGATAGGGACTAATAACGACAGCAGGCTGGCGCAAATTCGCATATTGATCGGCGGCTTCCCGCAAGCGGTGCACGGCCGGGTTTCTTACAGTGGAAGGGTACAGCAGTCGAATTTTCATCCCCCACAACAACAAGAAGGAAACCGACATGAAGATCACTTCCCTGCTGCGGGCAGCAAGCCTGTGTGTGCTGGGCGCCCTGACCGCCGTTACCCAGGTCCAGGCAGCCTCGTTCGACAAGACCCTCGATTCCGGCAAGGTGCGGGTGCATTACGGCACCAGCACACCCGCCAGCTGCGACGTCATCATGCTGGGGGTGGGCACGGCGATGAGTGCCGACAGTTACGACAAGCTGTCCGGCGAACTGGGCAAGTACGGCTATGTCACCGTGATTCTGGATCACGCCCCCGGCAATCTGGTGAAGACCGACGGCAACAAATACGCGGCCCTGGCCAACGATGTGAAAGCCAATCTGAGCGGCTGGTTCAGCGGCAACCAGTGCAGCAGCGTGGCGCATTGGCTGATGGGTGGACACTCCGCCGGCGGCCAGGCAGCCCAGCAGGCGGTAGCGGATGGCCTGGTGCAGACCGACGCCATGTTCAGCATCGATCCCTACAACGCCAACAATGCCGGCCGGGTGAACGTGCCCGCCATGTACTGGGGCTTTGATGTCACCACCTGCTTTGTCACCAAGGAAGATGCTGCCAAGGCCGCGTACCAGCGCAGCGACAATCTGCGGGCGTTCTATCGGGTCGCCAAGAAATACAGCTGGGGCCCCTGCGGCTACTCGCCCAAGTATTTCCATTGCAGCTTCTGCGACGGCCACTGCCCCGCCTGCACCAACTGCATGCAGACGCCGGATCATTTCTTTGTGGATGTGGCCGCCAGCGTCAACAGATTTGTGAACGCGGTGTTCTACGGCAGCTGGTCGAAGAGCGCGTTGCAGATCAACGCTACCACGCCGCTAACCCTGTTCGTGGATAGCGATCAGCCCTGATTGCGGCGGTTTTGATGGGAAGGAAGAGGCGTTGCCTGCAGGAGTGGGCAACGCCTTTTTTTCAGGTGGTTGCTGTTGCTCAGGCGGTTTCGGACTGGTACTGGCTGGCGTCGGTTTTGTATTCCGCTTTGCCGTAGGTTTGCAGCTGTTTCTTCACCTGCTGGATGGCAAATTTATCCACCCACTGGCGCCCCGCCGGAATTTTCTTCAGCAGGGACATGGCACCGAAGCCGGCGCCGATGGGGCCGAATTCCGCCACGAAACTGAGCGCGTCCGTCGCGGTGCTGTGAATCCCCATCTCTTCGGCGGTGCGCTTGCCCACCATCTTGGTGTACATGAAGCGGGTGGCCTGCACGTCCAGGTTATGCAGCAGCTTATCCAGCGCCGTGTGACCGGTGCGGCGGTAGGCATTGATGGTGGCGGTATTGAGATCGCGGCCACGGGGATCGAACTTGTGGCGCAGGGTGGCCTGGCACATCTGCCAGGTTTCCACGATCTGTTTGGGATCGGCACTCAGGAACTGGTCGTGCATGCCCAGCAGATAGGCCAGATAGCGGGCCTGTTCCACGGCAGCGCGCATCGGTTTGTTAAAGCTGCCGCCCTTCTTCAGGGTCTGCAGTGCCATCATGTAGTTGAAGCCGAGGGCAGCGCCCATCTGGTCCACCTGGGGAATCGGCACGCCGTACACCTGATAGTCCCACTGCTGGGGCCGCTTGAGCAGATTGGTGCGTACCATGGCGTGCATCACCCGTACTTTTACCGCGGACTGATAGGCCTCACCACCCTTGCGCAGGGCGCCGGGCAGGGTCGCCAGCTTGAAGGTGCTGGTGGTTTCCTTCATCCGTTTGGCAGCGGATTCACCGGTCAGGGCGCCGGTGATCACCATGGGCAGGCCCTGATACCCGTTCACATAGGTCATCATGAAGGCCACTCGCATGATGGCATCGCCTGCAAAGGCACCCATCAGCCGCGCATCTTCGGTAGCGCGGTCGATCAGCTCCCAGTCCACCCAGTCCGGCTCCTGTTCAACGCTCGCCATCAGGTCGATCAGTTCCTGCGGGGCATCCTTCACACTCGACACGCCCTGGGCCGCGGCCTGGTCGATCATGGCGCGGGCTTTGGGAAAACCGAGCTTGGGAATCAGCGCCGCAAAAGCATCGGCCAGGGGATCGCCCATCAGGGTCAGTTGGCGGAAGAATTCCACCTTGTCCTGATCGGCCAGCAGGGCCTGTATACGTTTGTCGTCGGCTTTGATGCTGTTCGCGCCGAGTTCGGTGCGAAAGCGCTCAGGGGTGATATCCAGATCCAGTGGCCCGTACACGCTGGGGGCGAGGGTTTTCTGTAACTCACTGATATTGTGGCTGCTGTAGCCCATGGGATACTCCTGGTTCTGAAACTGGCTGGTTCCGGATGATCGAATTTTCCACTATAAGTGATGGGACTGCCCAGTCAACGGCGATTCCGCTCAGGAAATTGACGAGTTTGGTCACCCTGTGGCGGTGCCATAAATCGGGCTGTGACGAGTGACAACGGACAGGCTGCTGATTATGCTGCCTGCGCATTTTTTGTGAGGGCACGGTTGTGAGTATCGAGAGTCTGTTTCCCAATGGGGTGCTGCCGTATCTGGCTGGTGGTATCTGCATCGGCCTGGCGGTCAGCCTGATTTTTGTGTTCACCGGTCAGGTAGCCGGCATGAGTTCGGTGTTCAGCAGCACCTGGTCGTGGCTGTCGCGCAAGCCGTATTTCCAGCAGCCGCGTTTTCTTGATTCGCGGGCATGGCGGTTGTGGCTCGCGCTGGGCCTGATCGGCGGCGCTGCGCTGTACTGGTTCGGGTTCGGCCCCGGCATCCCCTGGCAGACCCAGGTGCCGCTGTGGCAGCTGGGCGTCGGGGGTTTTATCGCCGGGTTTGGTGCGCGGCTGGGTAATGGCTGCACCTCCGGGCATGGCATCTGCGGCATGGCGTCGCTGCAGGGGCTGTCGTTCCTGTCGGTGATGGTGTTTCTGTCGGTGGCCATCTTCACCGCCAATCTGGTGGCAGCGCTGGGGGGTGGCCAATGAGTTTTGCATCGAAGCTGGTGATTCTGCTGTGTGGCGGCCTGTTCGGTTTCGGCCTGGCGTGGTCGGGCATGATTAAGCCCGAAGTGGTGCTGGCGTTTCTGACCTTTGATGATTTCGGCCTGCTGCTGGTGCTGGGATCGGCGGTGACCATCACCCTGGTGGTGTACACGCTGGCGCCGAAGATCCTGAAAAAGCCGTTGCTGGAAGCGAAGTTCGGCCAGCACCTGACCGTGAACACCCGCGATACCGTGCTGGGTGCAGTGCTGTTCGGGATCGGTTGGGGCTTGAGCGGTGTCTGCCCCGGCCCGGCCATCGCCGGACTGGGCGCCGGCAACTGGCCGTTACTGGTGTGCCTGGCGGGCATTTTTGCCGGTGCCTGGGTGCAGGGCTGGTGGGCATCGCGGGATTGACGTACTCAATACGCGATGCCCACGCTGATCGTTAAAGACTATCGATCCATTGCGCCAGAATATCCAGTGCCGTTTCGTCTGGCATCACGCTGGCAATCGGCGGCATGCGGGTAACGCTGTCGCTGGTATGCATCCGTTCCCACAACATACTGCGGGTGTGATCACCCGGCGCAATGATGCGCGCATCGGCAATACCTAGATCGCCGGCCGACGGAACCACATCGACGGCGTTCATGCTCGACAGCGCGACGTTGCTGTTGAGATTGAGTGATACCGGTGTGCCACCGCCGGGGGTGTGGCAGAACGCACAGTTGCTGTCCAGATAGGCGCGGCTGCGGGACTCAAGACTGGCGCTGGTGTCCTCAAGGGAAGCGTGGGCGTTGTAGCGGTCAGCGCGACCGATATTGCTGGTGAACAGGCCGATGTGGTTCCAGGTGCGGATCTGGATGTCCTCGATGCCGTCGTAATCGTAGAACGAATTGAGCTGGAGGGTGCGCATCCAGTACCTGGCCTGCCGCCAGACTGTGGCAGCGCAGGCACTGGGTTGGGCTGGGATACTGATAGGTCTGGGTGCGGGTGTTGTTGGGAAAATTCGTGCATCGGCCACGGTCAGGACTTCACTGGTGGCGGCCTGCAGCAAGCTGGCATCAGTTTGCGCGCCGTTCCAGCGGTAGGTCGCACCGACCCAGCCGTGATTCTGGTTGACCAGAACACGCGTCTCCAGGCGCTGCTCTGCGCGGGATCACCGGCCACCATTTCCATGCCAAAGTGTTTGACCAGAATCGTACCGACCGGGAAGCGCCAACTGCCTTCCGCGTTAAAGGTAATGCGCTGGCCGTTGGGAATGGCGATCCAGCGCTGTTTGCCGCTGTAGTCCGACCACAAGGGAGCAGCCACGTCATACGGTATCAGGCCATTTGTTGCAGGTCCGCTGTGCTGGCAAACAGTCCGCGCCCGACAGCTGGGTTGGAAACCCGTAGAGCGGATCGGCGGCTGCCGCCGGAAAACCGGTAAATGGTGCCCCAATAACCGATGATGAAAAGCTCGCCAGCTTCGTCTTCACCAAAACCACTGACATTCTGGGGGCAGTGCCAAGCAAGCTTCATTGTCGACGGCATTCAGGTTGCCGTCAAAGGTCAGTGCCCACACCCGCGAACTGACGAAGTCCGCGTAAATATAACGGCCATAGAGTGCCGGTACCTGGTTGCCCGATAGACATAACCCCCGGTGATCGATGCACCCAGGAATGATCGTACTCGTAGATGGGACGACGATAGTTACCGGCAGGGGCGCCAGCACGGTAAACGCGAGTGCCTTCGTACCAGTTCCAGCCGTAGTTGCCGCCCTTCTGGATGACGTCGATCTCTTCAACTGCATTCTGCCCGACATCAGCAAGCCAGAGCTCGCCACTGACCCGGTCAAATGAAAACCGGTAGGGGTTGCGCAATCCATAGGCCCAGATCTCGTTGGCAACGCCGTCACTGTTGGATACGTAGGGGTTGTCTGCAGGAATCCGGTAAGGTGTAGCGCCCTGCACGTCGATTCGTAGCAGGGAACCTAGCAGGGTAGCTGTATTCTGGCCGTGACCCAATGGATCGCCGGCGGAACCGCCATCACCCAGGCCCCAGTACAGGTAACCGTCCGGGCCAAATGCAATGGTCCCGCCATTGTGATTGTCGAACGGTTGCTCAACCCGCAGGATTACCGACTCTGATGCGGCGTTAGCCTGATCCGGATTGCCGGACACGGTGAAGCGCGACAGCACCGAGCAGCGGCTGCTGCCAGTGCAAGAGTAATCGGTGTAGTACACATAGAAATAACCGTTGCTGGCATAGTCGGGGTCAAACGCCAGACCGAGCATTCCCATCTCGCCGCCGGATACGACGCGGTTGCTGATGTCCAGAAAAACACTGACGGCACTGGCAGCAGGGTCATTGTCGAACACTTTGATCACGCCCGGCTGTTCTACCACAAACAGGCGGTCGGTACCGTCACCACTGTGGGTCAGGAAGACCGGTTGGGTGAACGAAGGAAGATTGGGAAACGCATTTTCAAAGCCAACGTCCGCAGTCGGGTTGTTGAGCGGAATGTTGTGTGCGCCAAGCGTCGGGCGCTGCTCCAGTCCGTACGGATCTGGTTCGCCGTCGCCATCCCGATCCAGATCGGAAGACGAGTTGCAGCCGTACAGTAACCCCAAGAAAACAAAACCAAATATGGTAAGGAGAGTGCGGTGGGTCCGCTTAATCGAGTCCATGCTGAATACCTGTTTTTTGTTATGACGGTCGACGATCACGCATCGGCCCGGCCGATCCGACAGAAAGTGCGCCCCCACAGCGCAAGAGACCGGGCAGGCTCATGATGAACGGACGATCAGGTAATTGTCCATGTCTGTTATGTTGCAGGATTCAATAATGCGAAAAATACCTAACATTCACCCCTGCTGCCGAAACGCCGCCGGCGTCTGCCCGGACCAGCGCTGAAACGCGTGAATAAAGGCGGCGGATTCCGCGTAGCCCAGTTTCTGCGCTATCAGTTCTACCGGCAGGCGTGTGTCGCGCAACAGCTGCCGGGCCTTGGCGTAGCGCACATCATCCAGCAGCTTGCGGAAACTGGTTTGTTCCTCGCTCAGGCGGCGGCGGAAACTGCGCTCGGGCATTCCAAACGTTGCCGCCACTTCATTCACGCCGGGAAACGTGTCGCTGAACAGTTGCAGAAAATCCTGCACCTGCTCGCCCAGTTTGTTCAGCTGTTGCGAACGTTGCAGCAGCAGCGCATCACACTGTTTCTGATACAGCTGATGCGCCGTCTTGTTGGCGGCCGGGAACGGCACTGCGAGATATTCCGAGGGCAGCACGGCAAAACAGTCCTCGGTACCGAATTCCACCGGGCAGCCGTAACGTTCCTCGTAGGGTTTGGTATCTTTCGGTTTGGGGAAGGCCAGGCCCACCCGCACGGGTTGCAGATTCAGTCCCAGGCTCATCTGGATGTCGCGGATCAGTTGATAGGTGCCGGACATGTCGCGATCGAGCAAAAAGCGTCGTGACACCGGCGGTAATACTGCCGGCTTCAGACACAGGGTGGATTCCCGCTCACCCGGTTCCAGCCGCAGTTCGCCGAACAGATAGGTGAGTTGCTGATAACGGATGCCGGTGTTGAACGCTTCCCACACGTTCCTGCAGGTCATCAGCAGCATGATCAGCGGGCCGTAGCCGGCCAGGCTCATGGTGGTGCCGATTTTCAGTCCCGCCAGTTCATCGTCCAGGCTGGGCAGGATGTCGGCGTAAATGCGCAATTCCAGTGCGCGCTCGATTTCACCATCGGGGCTCAGCGCGTCAATATCGATGCCGTATTTCTGCTGCAGGCACGTGATGTCTGCACCCATGTCGCGCAGTGCCTGAAGCGTGAAAATGAAACCGAGAATGGCGCGCTTGCTCATCGTCTGCGCCGTTATTTGCCCATCAGGCCTTTCACGGTATTGAGCAGATCCGCCGGCAATACCAGGGTCTTGGCATTGTCGGACTGCGCCAGGTCGGAAATCGCCGTCACGTATTTTTCACCGAGCAGATACATCACCGGCAGGGAATCGCCTTTGATGGATTCCGTTACCAGCGTGATGGCATCCTTGCTCGCGGTGGCCAGTACCACCTGGGATTCGGCGTCCTTGCGGCTGGCTTCCAGGCGCCCTTCCGCTTCCAGAATCGTCGCCTGCTTTTCACCTTCGGCCTTGGTCACTGCCGCGCGGCGCTGACGTTCCGCTGCCGCCTGTTCTTCCATCGCCCGCTGCATGGTATCCGAAGGCTTGATGTCCTGGATTTCCACGGTCTTCAGCACAATGCCCCAGTCGGCAATATCATCGGAGATCGCATTCTTCAGTTTGGCCTTGATCTGATCCCGGGACGACAGCGCCGCATCCAGCGTCATCTCGCCGACGATGGAGCGCAGTGAGGTCTGCACCAGATTGCGGATCGCGACGAAATAATCTTCGACCCCGTACACGGCTTTTTCCGGCGTGACGATGTTGATGTACGCCACCGCATTGGCCACCAGCACGGCGTTGTCGGCGGTGATCACTTCCTGCGAGGGAATGTCCAGCACGATATCTTTTGTTGTTACCCGATAGGCGACGTTATCGACGTAAGGAATGATGATGTTCAGGCCGGGATTCAGCGTGGCGTAATATTTCCCCAGTCGTTGCACGATGAATTTGGTGCCCTGCGGCACGATGCGAATTCCTTTAACCACGGTGGTGACGGCCAGTACCGCCAGAACCAGAACAATAATCAGTGCATCCATTTCTTGATCCTCAATTGCGTGTGCAGTGTCAGTGGATAAAACAAAGGTGTGAAAAACAGTGTCAGGCTTTCGGGCGTACGATCACCGCATTACCCGACAGCTCGGTGACGGTGACCCGGTCGCCGCTGGCCAGGTTCGTTTCGCAGATATAATCCCATTCGTCATCACCCAGAATGGGCGCGGGAAATTTCAGCCGGCCACGTCCGCTGTCGGTATAATGCTGCACCACGATGCCGGTCTGGCCGATAATCGCTTCCCGTGACATGCCAGCCAGGCTGCGATCCCGCATGCGCGGCGACACCAGCTTGTGCCACAGCACCACGAACACCACCGAATTTACGATCCACAGCAGCAGCTGGGCAGTCAGGCTGAGGGGAATCACCCACAGTACCAGCCCCACGCAGATCGCCGCCGCGCCGAACCAGAGCATAAAAAACGTGGGCAGAAAGATTTCCAGCCCGGCCAGAGCCAGTCCCAGGACAATCCAGTGCCAATAGGCGATATGTGCATTCAACCATTCCATCATCAAGATTCCTTTGCGTTGGCAAGGCTAAAAAAGGTTTTGCATCAGCAGCTTATAGACGTTGCGACGATCCGGGTCAACTCGCGCCGGTGGTAGTGGATCGGTACAGGTAACTGACTGGTCATTAAAGCGAGGCGGCGTCGACACCCGGGCATGTTACACTGCGCGCGCTTTTCGCTTTGCCGGTGCAACAGTGCAGTGGGTCGGGCGATGATGGGCAATGACGAATGTGAAAAGGTGAAGTGGCACTATGTTGGGCGCGATAGCTGTAATCCTGAAATACCTGTGGTTTATCGCGATCCCCGTTGGTCTGCTCGGTATCATCCTGTTCAAGTGGCGCAAAGCCCATGTGCTGGCGGAAAAGGCGTCGCGCTCCACGAGGCCAACGCGGCCTACCGGGTGATTGCCATCGCGGTGGTGGCCTGTGCCGGCGGCATCGGGCTGACCCAGCTGGCTGGCGACATCAATAGTCCGTTCTTCCTCTATTCCGGCAATCTGGAAAATACTTATGTGGTCGCGGGCA
This sequence comes from Gammaproteobacteria bacterium, assembly GCA_041395845.1. GTDB lineage: Bacteria > Pseudomonadota > Gammaproteobacteria > Pseudomonadales > Ketobacteraceae > Ch67. The sequence continues at coordinate 225,409 of JAWKZS010000005.1, read as the reverse complement.
AAGCCGTGCTGGGGTTGTTCTGGCTCGGCCTGCTGGTATGGGTGTGGGGCTCGCAGCAGTTTGTGACCTATGCCAGACTGATCCTGCCCCGTCGGGCGATGGTGCTGTTGCCGCTGGCCAAACCCGCTGCCACGCTGATGGCGGTCATCGGCCTGAGCCTGCTGGTGTTTTACCAGGGCAACCGGGTACCGTTCGCCATCGTGAACCAGTCCCCCCAGTCGATTGAATGGGTGGCGCTGCTGCATGAGGACGCCCGCTATCGCATCGACAACATTCCCCAGCAACAGCCCACGATCCACAATGTACCCGTCAACGGTGGCGGTGATTTCAAGATCCAGTACAAGCTGAAGGACAGCGATAGCACCTGGCAGGCGGCGGTGCCGTTTACCATCAGCGAATTCTCGATGGGATTTGTGCAGCTGGTGTTCAACCAGGACGGCAAACTGCACATTGCCGATCGGCGTTTGTTGCGCTGATCGACGCTGCTGTTCAATTTCAAAATAGATGAAATATAAAACCATTGATTTTATTGTGTTTTTCTGAATTTTTGAGACTGGAACCAAGGCCAAAAATCTCAAGTTAGGTATAAAAATACGGCATAAATCTCAAGATTCATGAAAACACTTTAAAAACAGATAGTTATTCCAAAATTGGCAGGCTTCTATTCTTTTTGATCATTAACCGGAAAAACCGCTGATGCTGGGGTGCTTTACTGCGCAGTCAGCTTTGGGCGAGGAGCGGACGTTGGAATTGCTTTGCTTTTATATGCGTCAAATCGGGAAGCGGACACTCAAACCCTCGGGAATGAATATTATAGGGTTGCTTGTTAGAGACCACTGGCTTCAAATTGGATTAAAGCCGAGCTCAGCACAGGCAGTGTAAGGAAATGAAACGATTTATGAATTGAACATCCTCCAGCATACAATTCTTGCTGCATCTATTATTCGGGAGAATTGAAAATAGGCCATTAATTTAAGATCCAGAATTCTTCTAAATCATAGCAGAGATCTTAGCTTCAAATGTGCTTTTAGCTCGCGAAACAATTTAAAGTATTTCACCTCATCTAACGTTTGCCATTTATAGTTGTTGGAAAATTCCGTTTCTTTAACTGCGTCAACACCTTTTTAAAAGATAGGAGTCAATTGCTGGATGTATAACTGCCGCCAGCGGTTTACTTTCGTTATTTGCGAGTATGAAATAGCCTTTTAGAAAAACCCCAACAGGATAAGTTTTGCAGAAATGCCATATGTTATGGTTTTTATTGTAGTCATTCTTTATAGTGTTAATTATTGAGTTGCACCAACGCTTGTGTAGATCGTAATTCAACCAGAGAAAGCTTCACCTTGGTAATTATCTATAAAAAACCAACTACACCGCTTTCTCAGGCGCATCCGTAAATTCAGCGCCTTTTGCCTTCGATGATCCAGCTTGTGCTGCTCGATATGCGGCCCAAATAGTGTAATCGACCTTTCTTATTGAATGTATTCCATTCTAGCGCAACAACCTCAACAACAGTGCGTTGAATGGGAAACACCCTCAATAATTAACACAATTAGCTTTAGCGGCTGCGTCAAAAGATTTTGTCATTTGTCTTTCCCTTTACCTGATCGGGCGAAGAACTATTATCAATTTACCAATAACATCGACAAATTATTGCACGGAGGCTGGCTGTGTTCTATTTAAATTTTTACCATAAGACTGTCTCTGACTCTGTTGAACTGCCGCTTGCTCACCAAAGGAGTCTAACTACTTTCTGGCAAGGATGATGAAAAGCATCAGCGCGCCTAAAAAGTTTTTATGCAATATCGGCTGACGCGCCTTTTTCAATTGAGACGAAAAGAAAACAACTTTCCCATCTACTCCCCTTCTCATATATTTGTCCCATTCAATTGCCTTTAGCATCGCGTATCAATTCAATTTGCTTTTCCGTATAGCGATAACGCTTTATCAAAGTCCTTTCCTACGCCGCGACCAACTGCATAGTATTCTGCTAACTCATAATACGCAAAACCAATAGAAAATTTGTCTTCACTGCCAACAACAACTTTTTCGAGCGATTTAACCGCATCTGCACCACTTTGCTTTTCTTTGATATTGACTATATCAGGATAGATAGAACCAAGCTCTGCACAATCTCTGCAACCAGTAATCTACTGCGTTGTGGTTATTAAGGCCATATTTCTGAAAAAAACTATAGTCATAGTGAATGGAGCTCATCTTGAAATCTATGACTGTGTAAGCGTGCGCCATTTTTTCTGCAGCGATTTTATATCCATTTTCGCCTGCAATCGCGTAGTTCTGAAATGCGTCTATCCAATTTCCTTTGCGAGATAATGCGCGTCATATTGATATCTAAGCGTTGATTTCGGATTTTTATCTATGGCTTTTTCACAGTAAATAAGCAGCTTTCAATATCTATATCCATATAATCTATGGCTGAACACTTGTATTTCTGTTGGTATCAATAGGGTCGGAAGTCATTTCATCACACATTTATTCCGTAATTATTTTTCAGAATCTTCGGCAATATTTATCTTTTCTATATTTTCTGCTTCAAAGTCATAAAGTTGTTTAAAATTGTCAGCAACCATTATTTCGTTCAAATGCTTAAAGTTTTGTTTCGGTTCAATATTAAATGTGATCTGCCCAACTATGTTGTCATAGGCAAAATACAAGCAAAGATCAACGAGAGCTTTGTATCAAATTTTTGGTCTGATATTGTTATGTTGTAGCAAATAAGGAAAGCTTTCATTTGCAAATTCGCCTTTGTCGCCACGCTGGACTATAGCCGCATGACTTTCGGCCATTTTGTACCGGACGAGTCGTTCGAGTCGGTGCGGGATTCGTTGCTCTTGGATTTCGATTAATTCGGCGGGGTTCCCGCTGAAGTGCTGTTCGATAACATGAATACCGAGGTGCTGGAGCGCGATGCCTACGCCACCGGTCAGCGGGGCCGCCCAGGCTAAACGTTCGTGCTTGCAGTCTTCGCAGCCCCGCGCAAAAAGCCATGTTCAAGTCGACCACAGCGGAGAAAATCTTCAAATTCCTGCCGGACATAGACAGGCAGCCTGCGCCCCTGCGCGTCCAGTTGGGCACAAAATGCGGGGTAATGGGTTTCCACGAGCTGATAGAGCAATGTTTGCTCTGGCCGATGACGCTCGTAGCGCGGTGCATTCGCAGGTTCGGCCATCCTGGCCAATGACATGAATCAATCCGTTGTACTGTATATACGCCCAGTATAACGGATTGATCAACGCTTGATCGAGCCCCCCCCTAAAGATCCTAAGGTAGGCCTCTATTGAGGTCGAAAGCTCCTGATCCACGAGCCTTATCAAATGTCCGCAATTGATGAGTTGTACCCGCTCTCTCAGTTACCCGCGAATGGCTCCTTCCAGCTTTTACCAGACCACGGCGGTGGAATCGATCAAGTGTCTTTATGCGCCATATCCCGAAAACTGCCATTCGGCTTGCCACCTCCGATGTCCGAGATTATTTTACTGGCCTTTCATTTCATCCATTTTGAGACGCCATTTAATCTGCTTTGAAATTCATTTATTTCAGTTTGAGATTCGACGCCTGCGTCAGGCTTAGCTGCACCAACCCGCCTTCGGGAAACCCTTGATCTCCATCAATAAATGGCCGCAATTCATGCTGCCTGGCCGAAAATATCAATTTCTGGCGAGGGAACACCCTGTTCACCTGTGCGGAATTGATCCTATATTACATCCATCGATGACAAATACAGACAGCAAGGTCGTCGTTCTGTTCGTGCCGCGAACCATCACAATATGATGACAACAATGAATACAGAGGTGACTCCATGACCGCGCGTGCCAACCTTTCCACTGCTACCAAGCCTTATGATGTCGTGATTCTCGGTGCCGGTTTTGGCGGCCTGTGCATGGCGATCAAACTGCGCGAGCAGGGCAACGACAACTTCGTGATTCTGGAAAAGGCGGGCGAAGTCGGTGGCACCTGGCGTGACAACAGCTATCCCGGCTGCGCCTGCGATGTGCAGTCCCACATGTACTCGTTTTCGTTCGAGGGCAAGCACGACTGGACCAAACGTTACGCGCCGTGGAACGAAATCCAGGATTACATTCTGAAGACCACCGACAAATACGGTATTCGTCCGTTCTGCCGTTTTCATCAGGATGTGACGTCGGCGCGCTTTGATGAAAGCACCGGCCTGTGGACTGTGGGTACTGCCGCTGGCGAGAATTATGTGTGCCGGCATTTTGTGATTGCATCGGGCCCGCTGCATGTACCGCAGATTCCCAACATCAAGGGGCTCGATACCTTCAGGGGCAAGGTAATGCATTCGGCCCAGTGGGATCACAGCTACGATCTGAAAGGCAAGAATGTGGTGTCGATCGGCACCGGCGGTTCTGCGATCCAGTACTGTCCGGAAATCGCGCCGGAGGTGAAACAGCTGTATGTGTTCCAGCGCACACCGGCGTGGGTAATTCCCCGCGATGAACGCAAGTACCTGGGTATCGAAAAAGCCCTGTTCAAACAGTTTCCGCTGCTGCGCAAGGCGTATCGCGCGCGTCTGTACTGGAGCAACGAATCCCGGGTCTGGCCGCTGTTCAATGAAAACATCGCCAAGACCATGCAGAAATTTGCCGAAGCCTTCATCCGCTATCAGGTGAAAGATCCGGAAATCGCAAAAAAGCTCACACCGGATTACACCATTGGCTGCAAACGGGTGCTGATTTCCAATAAATATTTCCCGATGTTCAACCGTGACAATGTCGAACTGGTCACCGACGGCATCAAGGAAATTCGCGAAAACAGCATCGTCACGGCTGATGGCAAGGAACGGCCGGCGGACTGCATCATTCTGGGCACCGGTTTCATCGTCGATCCGCGCATTTACATGAAGGATTTTGTGCTCACCGGAATGGGCGGCCGCGATCTGCGCGACGACTGGAAGGATCATGCAGAAGCCTATTATGGCGTATCCGCCAACGGTTATCCCAACCTGTGGCAGCTGGTAGGCCCCAACGCCGGGCTGGGTCACAACTCGATTATTTTCATGATCGAAGCCCAGGTGAATTACATCCTGCGCTGCCTCGACAGTCTCAAGGCCCAGGGCGCCCATTACATGGAAGTGAAAGCGGACGTGCAGCGCACGTTCAACGACGAACTGCAGAAGTCCTTCAAGAACACGGTCTGGTCGGAAGGCGGTTGCGCCAGCTGGTACAACCAGGCCGACGGTCGCAACATCGCACTGTGGCCGAAATCCACCTGGCGCTTCTGGCTGGAAACCCGCCAGGCCAAGATGTCGGATTATGCCTATCACTATGTCAGCGCCAAGGCAGGCAAGGCTGGTAAAAAGGCGAAAGCTGCGGCGTCCTGATGTGATTCATTGCTGACGCGACGCAAAAGGGCAACCATTGGAGTTGCCCTTTTTTTATTCAGAAAAAGGTTATATCCGGCCAGTAGCACGGCTTTTTGGCCGCCTTTTACGGTTATTAAACACCGTTACAATAATCAAACGCAGCGTGCTTGATTCCCCCGCTACACTCGCTTCTGTCTTGTGAAATGCGACTGTTTTCATTGCGCATTTCTGATCGGTCAATCAGTACAAAAAGAAAAAGATTTTGGGGAATCAGGATGAAACGTTTGCAATGGAATTTTGGCGGGCGACTGATGCTCGCAATAGTATTGTTGCTGATCGCAGGCTGCAAGGAAGCCCGTCAGGTGGAAATGAAACTGAGTCTGCCGGCGGAAGCGCAGGCGGCAGATATCGATGCACCGCTGTTACCCGACGGCAATTTTTTCAGCAACGGTTTCCCCACCGATTTGCGGGTGGCGGCGGATGGCAAAGTGGATATAGCCGATTTCCCCCGTCGCATTCATTTACTCACCAATGCCTACGTGCGGGCGATTCGCGGTCACATTACCGGCTATTCGCCGTTGCTGCCGATCTACCTGCCATTTTCCGCGCCGATTCTGGTGGAGCAGTTGCCCACTGACGAACGGGCGTACGTCGCAACCGATGCACCGATCCAGCTGGTGGATGTGGATGCGGACTCACCGGAGTTCGGCCGGCGTTTTCCACTAACCGTGACGATGACGCAGACCGCAGATCAATATCGGCCAGCGCACCTGCTGCAGGTGTTGCCGCTGCTGGGCATGAATCTGCGCGCCAATACCACCTACGCGCTGGTGGTGACGGATCGGGTGCCGGTGGCCGACGACAAGATCCTGGTGCAGCATCCGCAACTGCAGGCGCTGCTGAATCCCGCTGCGGCGACGGTCGCCGTGCCCGAGCGCGCAGTGCAGGTGTTTGCGCCCTTGCGACAGTGGCTGGCCGTTAGCGCCATCGATCCGGCGACCATCATCGGCGCCACCGTGTGGACCACGGCCGACATGACGACGCGGTTGCGCAACAGTGCGCAGCAGGTGGCGACGTTGCCGGTCACGCCGGCGCGGGATCTGCATCTGGAAACCGAATACGATCATTACTGCGTGATTGCCGGCACGGTGGATGTGCCCGGTTTTCAGCGCGGTACGGTGCCCTATCTGCTCAACGGCGGCCGCATTCTGTTTGATGACAATGATGCCGCCACCGTGCAGTACACCCGCGCGGCAAAATTCGTGTTGACGATTCCCAAACATACATCCATGCCTGCCAGCGGATTCCCCCTGCTGAACTATCACCACGGTGCCGGTGGCGTGGCCGCGCAGGTGTACATGCGCGGCGAATATCTCTACACCGGTCACGACACATTGCTGCCGTCGCCGGTGCTCAATTACGGCAACGGCCCGGCCAGTGTGGCGGCGGAGCGCGGGTGGGCCAGTGCCGGTCTTGCGGCGCATCTGGGCTCGGATCATTTTCTGCCGGAACTCTCGTCGGTCGGTCTGTTCGGCTACAACCCGTTCAATCCGCTGGCGTTCAAGTACAACTACTACCAGCTGGTGCTGGAGCAGATTTATTTCCGCCGTGTGCTCGATCAGTTGCAGGTGGACGCGGATCTGTGTCCCGATGCAGTCGCGCCGCAGGACGGCCGTTTCCGTATCGATCCGGCGCTGCAGGTATCGATGGGGCAATCCCAGGGCAACTGGGTGTCGGCGCTGCAGGTAGCCACCGATCCGCGGCCCTACCAGGGCGCCATTTTCAGCGGCATCGCGGCGACCTGGCTGCTGATGTTCATCGACACGCCGGACAAGCAGTTCGGCTTTGAATCCCTGGTGGCCACGCTGATGCCGGGCACCCATCTGGACCAATATCATCCGTTCCTGGCGCTGCTGCAGTGGATGGCCAGCGATGTCGACCCGCTGCTGTACATGGATGAACTCTATCGTTATCCGCAGCGGCCGGCTCCGCACTCGTTCACCGTGTCCGGCATCGACGATGTGGGCAGTCCGGAAATGACCCAGCGCACCTTCATGACGGCGCTCGGGGTGGATTTTGCCGGCGATGAAGTGGGTACCACGCCGGACACCGATGTGCTGGGCCATCTGCAGAAAACCGGGGCCCGCCAGTTGCCGTATCCGGTCAGTGCAAACCGCCTGCTGCCAGAGCAGGAACCCCGTACCGCAGTAGTGGTGCGATACGAAAATACCGTGCGCCCCACTCGCAACCGCGGCCATCATGTGACCCATGATCTGCCGGCGCCGCGACATCAGTACGGCTGTTTCCTGCAGAATCTGGCGGAAGGCCGTGCGCCGGTGATCATTGCCGGTTACGAACAGGGCGGACCCTGCCAGTAGGCGCCCTGATTCAGGCTCTGTTATGCTTGGAACATCCCTGTCTGCAGACCTGTCCCAAGGAACATTGCCCTGCGAGCGTTTCAGCCCGATCCCGAATCTGCCCCTGTCGTCGGCGGCCAGAGTCCGGCGCCATCATGGCCAGCCGTCATCGTCCGGCATGGTTGGTGGCTGGTGCCGCTGCTGTATTTTGTTGGCCAGCTGTTGCTGGTAACGCTGTCGCTGCAGCTATCGCGGGAAAGCGGCAATCTGGCGTTTATCTGGCTACCCAATGCCGTCACTTTTGCGGCCTGTGTGCGGTCCACCGCGTCCCAGTGGCGCTGGCTGTTGCCGCTGGCAGCGCTGGCGGGCTGGGTCGGGTACATTGCCGGCGGTGAAGATTCCCTGCTGGCCCTGGTGCTGGTGCTGGCCAACCTGGTGGAAGTGATTGCTGGTGTCGCGCTGGTACGCCATTGGGTGATGCCGTGGTCGCAGTCGCTGAATATCCGATCGTTGCTGCTGATATTGCTGCTGTACCCGCTGCTGGCCATTCCGCTGGGTGCAGTGATTGCCAGCGAAGCCGTGCATCAGTACTACGGCACTCCGCGTTTCGAGGTGCTGGGCAATGGCTGGCTCGGTGACACCATCGGCTTTCTGTTGCTGTCGGTACCGGGGCTGCTGATCCGGCGGGCTGACCTTCAGGCGTTGACGCGGCCATCGCTGCTGCTGGATTTTCTGCTGACGCTGGCCATCCTCACCACCATCAGTTACCTGCTGATGCTGCACGTGCCCTATCCGTTCATCTACATCTGCGCACTGCTGACGGCGATCGCCTACCGGGATGGACCGGTGCGGACCATTCTGCACGCCAATCTGGTGCTGTTGCTGTTGGGCGTGCTGTGGTGGATGGGGCAGATTGACCTGTCGGCACTGCGGGCGGGTTCCGGCCCCAAGGGGTTGTGGGCGGCCGGGGCGATGACCTGTCTGTTTCCGGCGCTGCTGGGCATGGCGGTGGAAGATCTGCGCCGCCAGCAGCGGGCTGTCGAACAGCTGACCAGCCGCCTGCGTCTGGCGTCGCGGGCGTTACAGCTGGGAATCTGGGAATGGAATGTGGGCACCCGGGAAAGTCACTGGGATGCCCGCATGCGCGAACTGTACGATCTGCCGGACAACAGCCCACCACTGGAACGCCAGCAATGGCTGGCGTACGTGCATCCCGATGATCGGCTCAAGGCGGACAGCGATCTGCAGACCGCGCTGTTCAGTGGTGATTACAACAGCGAGTACCGCATCCTGTTGCCGTCCGGCGAGCTGCGTCATATTCGCGCCGCAGGGATCGTCCTGCGCGACAACAGCCAGCAGCGACTGGTGGGCGTCAACTGGGACATCACGGCAGAGCGGGTGGCCCTGCAGGGCATCGAGGATGCCCAGGTTCGCCTTAACGGTGTCATCAATGCTGCCAGCGAGTTTTCCATTATCGCCACATCGGTGGACGGTATCATCGAAGTCTTCAGCGAAGGTGCGGAACGCATGCTTGGCTATCGCGCCGAGGAAGTCGTTGGGCGCATGTCACCGGCAAGTTTTCATCTGGCCAACGAAGTCGCAGCCCGGGGCCAGGAATTGAGTGAAGAATACCGGCGAGCGATCCAGGGTTTCGACATCTTCGTATGCAAAGTGCAGGAGGGTGGTTCCGAGTCGCGGGAATGGACCTATGTACGCAAGGACGGCAGCCAACTGCCGGTGCGTCTGGTGGTGACCAGTATTCGCGACGAGCACCAGCGCATCACCGGTTATCTGGGTGTGGCCCAGGATATCTCGGCGGCGAAAAAAGCCCAGCAGATTCTGGTGACCACGAACCGCGTGCTGCAAAGCCAGATCGAGACCGCGCAGCATGCACGGCAGGAATTCGAAAACCTGTTTGCACTCGCACCCGGTGCGCTGCTGGTGGTGGACAGTCAGGGCATCATCATCAAGGCCAACACCCAGTCCCACGATGTGTTTGGCTATGCGCTTGGTGAACTGGAAGGGCGCAGTATCGAGGATCTGATTCCCGCGCAGCACCGCCAGCGCCATGCCGATCATCGCAGGCAGTTCATGCAGCATCCGGCGCCGCGGTTAATGGCGCAGGACCGGGTGCTGGCGGCACAGAAAAAATCCGGCGAAGCCTTTCTGGCGGAAATCACCCTGAGTCCGCTGCTGACCCACGAGCAGTCCAGCACCATTGCGATCGTGCGCGACGTCACTCTGCAGAAACAGACCGAGCGGGCCCTGGCCGACGCCAAGGAAGCGGCAGAAAGTGCCAGCCGTGCCAAAAGCGATTTCCTCGCCAACATGAGTCATGAAATCCGCACACCCCTGAACGCCATTCTCGGTACGGCGCAATTGCTCGAGCGCACGCCGTTACCCGACGATGGCCAGCGTTATGTGCAGATGATCCGCACCTCTGGCGTGTCGCTGCTGGGTGTCATCAACGACGTGCTGGATTTTTCCAAGATCGAAGCCGGCAAGATGGAACTGGCCTGCGAACCCTTTGACCTCGAAGACATTCTTGGCTCGGTGGCAAACCTGATGTCGATCAGCGTGGGTGACAAACCCATCGAGCTGGCCATCGGGGTTGCCCCCGGCACGCCGCGGCGCTGGATGGGTGACGCGCTGCGGCTCAACCAGATCCTGATTAATCTGGTAGGCAATGCCATCAAGTTCACCGAGCGCGGCGAAGTGGTGGTGCAGATCGCCATGCTGGAACCCCAGCAGGATCGCGCGGTATTGCATTGCACGGTACGAGATACCGGTATCGGCATTGATCCCGCCCAGCAGCAACGACTGTTTCAGGCGTTTTCCCAGGCCGACAATTCCACTACCCGGCGGTTTGGTGGCAGCGGGCTCGGGCTGGTGATCTGCCAGCGCCTGATCCGCATGATGGGTGGCGACATCCAGTTTGACAGCGCGCCTGGTGCCGGCACGGAATTCCGCTTCAGCGTGTGTCTGTCCCTGGCGTCGCAGCCACCGCAGATCACACTGGCAAAAGGCCGTCTGCTGCTGGTGGACGGTAACGCCACCTCGCGCCAGCTGCTGGCGGCCACCCTGCGCGAGTGGGGCTGGCAGGTCGATGTGATGGAACATTGCGAGGCAGCGCAACGGCACCTGCTACAGGATGCCGAACCCTACGACGGCATCCTGGTGGACTGGAAGCAGTCGGCTCTGGAATGTCTGCAGCATTACCCGGCGCCAGTCAATCAGGCCAAGGGCCGGCGCATCCTGATGACCAGTGCCTTTGGCCGCCATCAGCAGAGCCCGATCCCGCAGTGGGACAATGTGCTGATCAAGCCGGTTACACCGCAGCGGCTGTTCGATGCCCTGAATCCGATCGCCCCCGCGCCCGGGGCAGACGCCTCGGTCGTCGCAGGCCCGCTGCAGGGATATCGCCTGCTGCTGGTGGAAGACAATGAGCTGAACCAGGTGGTGGCGTGCGGACTGCTGGAACAGGCGGGTGCCGCCATCGATGTGGTCGGTGACGGTCAGCAGGCCATCGACTGGCTGCGGCAAGGTAACCGCGATTACCACCTGATCCTCATGGATGTGCAGATGCCGGTGATGGATGGTTTTACCTGCACCCGCCTGATACGTGACGAGCTGAACCTGAAGATTCCCATCATCGCCATGAGCGCGGGGGTCATGCTGGCAGAACAGCAGCAGTGCCTGGCCAGCGGCATGAACGGCTTCATCGCCAAGCCGGTGGATTACCAGCGCATGCTCGATACCCTGATCCAGCATCTGCCGGCATCCCGGCTCCACGATGCAGTGCAGGTTGACGTGCAACCTGTCGCAGAGTCACTCACCCTGTTCGCCCCGGATCAGCTGCTGCGTCTGGTGCGCGGCAAACCCCAGCGCCTGCGCGACCTGCTCGGCATGATTGACAGCTTCATCGCCAACGGCGTCACGCCCATCGAGCAGGGACGTGCCCTGTTGCAGCAGGGCGATCACGAGGCGGCACGGCGGCTGTTTCACACCCTCAAGGGATCGGTGGGCAACCTGGGCGGCAAAGCCATGTGGGAAGCGGCACAGGCGGTCGAAACCGCTATCCGCGACGGCGATCATGCCCGCATCGACGAACTGCTGGAGCACGCGACCGACTGCCTCCAGCGCACGGTGGCCGCAGCCCGGGACTGGGTTGACCGGCATCCAGAATATCGGCAGCAGCCGTAAGCGTTTATAATCGCGCCGGATCCTCAACGCGCTGAATTCTGATCATGGCAAAGGAACTGTTCGACGTCTGCCTGACCGGCCAGCTGCTGACTGGCCACAACCGCCGTGAAGTGGCGGTCAATCTGGCCCAGCTGGTAGGTACCAGTATCGCCCAGGCTGACAGCCTGTTGGACGGCGCTACCTGTGTGAAGAGCCAGGTCGATCACCAGACTGCGGTCCTCTATCACGAAATCCTGGAGGAAACCGGGGCCCAGGCCGTCATCCGCGCCTGTCTGGCCCAGAGTGACAGCACCGTGCGGCCGTCTGCGCCGATGGCCGAACCCGTGCAAACCGATCCGGAGCAGCCTGTCGTGGTCGAAGCCACGCCGGTGCTCGATGCCGAGCCGGACGCCCATCCACCTGCCAGCGCATCCCCCTTGCCCGACCCGGATACCACCCAGCCCTTCGCGACGCCAGCCCCGGCGCCCCTGCGCCGCCGGCGCCAGTGGGGTACCGCTGCGGTGCTGGTAGCGGTTGGCAGCGTGCTGCTGGGCGCACTTTACTGGCTGTGGCCTGCACCGGCAGTACCCGGCGCCGCGCTGCCTGCGGTGGGGGAATCCCTCAATCTGGTGCAGCCCCTGCAGCAGCAGGTGGAACTGTACTGGCAGCGCCAGGGTTATCCCCCGATGTCCGGCGCCGAACTGGACTGGCAGGGCCCCCAGCCACTGGCGGAACTGGCCAGCGTCGAACTTCAGGCCGATGGGGTACTGCTGCTGACGTTCAGTGATCAGGTGTCGACGCTGGACGGTTATACCCTGCTTTTGCGCCCGGCCATCGCCGAGCAAGGCTATGCCTGGGACTGCACCGGAGGCACCCTGCCACCAGCAGAGCGGCCGCCGGAGTGTCGGGGCGCTGCCGCCCGCTAACTCCCCCAGAGAACCGCTAACCCATTCCCCGCCAGACCATGCCCGTCCGGGAATATTTTTCTGCAAGCCCCTTGCGCCCGGCATAAATTGGGAATAAATTCCCAATTATGAAAACGACACAAGACGCCCTCATCCACTCCCTGACTCGCCTGCTGCGCCCCCTGGTGCGGATCCTGCTGCGGTTGGGCATCCCCTACGGCTCCTTCGCTGAAGTGGCCAAGCAGGTCTATGTGGAGGTGGCAGCACAGGATTTTCCGCCACCGGGGCGCAAGCAGAGTGACAGCCGCATCGCCACCATCACCGGCCTCACCCGCAAGGAAGTACTGCGGCTCAAGCGCGAACCCTGCCACGACGGCGGCGAACTGATCGAACAGTACAACCGGGCCGCCCGGGTGATCAGTGGCTGGCTGTCAGACCCCGAGTTTCTTGATACCCGCCAGCACCCGCAGCCGTTGCCGCTGGACGGCCAAGGCGCGAGTTTCGCCGGCCTGGTGCAGCGCTACAGCGGTGACATGCCGGTACGGGCCATCTTCGACGAACTGCAGCGGGTCGGCGCCATCCAGGTGGTGGACGAATGCGTGGTGCTGCAACGTGCCGCCTATGTACCAAGTGCCGATCTCAACGCCCGTATTGGCATCCTGGGCACCGATGTATCCGAACTGATCAGTACCATCGACTACAACCTCGATCCGCAACACACCCAGACCCGCTTTCAGCTGAAAGTGGCTTACGACCATCTTCCGCAGGAAGTCCTGCCTGCTTTTCATCACCTGGCATCACAGGAAGGATTCCGGCTGTTAAGGGAGCTCGATGCATTTCTGCGCGAGCATGATCGTGACTGCAACCCGCAGTCACAAGGCACCGGGCGCATGCGCGCTGGCGTCGGTATTTATTATTTCGAGGAAAACCTCGAACAGGAGTGAAGGCATGAACAAGGTCCAGCAATTTTCGCTGACGGTTATGGCCGCAGCGTTGATGACGGCCTGCGGTGGCGGCGGTAGTAGCAGCGACGGCGGTGTTGAAGTCGTCAACGGCGGCATTGGCGGCTTCGGCAGCGGCACGGTCACCGGGTTTGGTTCGATCATCATCAACGACATTCGCGAATTCGAATTCGATGATGATTCCCGCGTGCGCATCGATGGCGACGACGCCACCGAAAACCAGCTCAAGGCCGGGATGGTGGTGAGCGTGACCGTGGATGATGATGTCAACGATGACTTTACCCGTGGCACGCTGGAAACCGTGGATGCCCATCACGAAGTCAAAGGCATCATCACCGCTCTGAATCCGCTGCGGGTACTGGCGCAGCAGATTTCAGTGGTATCGGCCACGGTGCTGGACGATGTCCCGGGCAATGACCTGGCGAATCTGGATGTGGGTGATGAAGTGGAAATTTCCGGTCACCGCGATGAAAACGGTGTCATCCGTGCATCACTGATTGAATACAAGCCCGCCGGTGTGGACGTGTGGCAGCTGCGTGGCACGGTCACCGCGACGCCTTCCGGTGTCCTGTTCAGCATCGGCTCGCAGCCGGTCAATACCAGCAGCGCCACGGTGCAGAATTGCAGTGGCGGCATCAGCATCGGCGATACTGTCGAAGTGAAATTCAATCCGGTATCCAGCCTCGCCAACGGCCAGACCCTCAATGCCACCCGGGTGGAATGTTATACGCCGGGTCTGACGTTGCCGGACGACAGCAGTTCGCTCAAGTCCAGCTTCGAAGGCTTTATTGACAGCATTACCAATGCCACGCGCTTCACACTGAACGGTCAGGTGGTGCAGTTGAGCGGCAGCGTCGTGTATGAAAACGGCAGCAGCGATGATCTGGTGGTCGGCGCGAAAGTCGAAGCCGAAGGTGTGTTGGACAGCAGTACCGGCATCCTCACGGCGGTGAAACTGCGTTTCCGCGAGGCTGAATTCCGTATCGAAGCACCGGTGGCGCCGGGCGCGGTCGTGGCGGGTGAAAGCGTCACCCTGTTCGGCGTAACGGTTTATTCACTGGCAGTGACCGAAGACGATGACGATGTGTTTGGCGGCCTGAGCAGTTCGGCGCAGATCGAAGTGCGCGGCTTTGTGGACAGCGATGGCACCGCCTACGCAGAAGAAATCCGCGATCGCGGTACACCGGATGCGGGTGACACTCTGGTGCGTGGACCGGTGAGCGCAAAATCCGCCGGCGGCTTCACCCTGCTGGGCATGGACGTGGATACCGGTGGCGCCCTGCTGCTGGACCGCTTTGGCAACAGTGTCAGTGAAGCGGTGTTCCTGCAACAGTTGCGGATTGGCCAGCAGGTCAAGGTGTCGGATGCCAGCTATAACAGTGGCAGCAATACCATCAGTGGTGGTCAGATCGAGCTCGAAGACTGAGTCGGGAAGCGAATAAAAAGGCGCGCACTGTTATAAGGTGCGCGCCTTTTTTTATTTGCGCTTGCGTGGCGCTGCAGGCTTGGCGGCGGGACGGCGGCCAGCAGCGGGTTTTTTCGGCCCGGCGCTGCGGGGGCGGTCGAAAGTTTTTTTCTCGCGGGCAGGTCTGGGCTCCGTTGCGCCTGCAGGCTCGACACTCGGGCTCACCTTGACCCGGTGCTGGCGCCAGAACTCGCTCAGTACGATGCCGGTGGCCACACTCACGTTCAGACTTTCCACCCAGCCGGTGCCGGCGATAGCGATGCGGTGATCCGCCAGCTGCAGCAGCTTCCTGCTGACACCATTCTGCTCTTCCCCCAACACCAGCACACTGCGCTCCGGCAGCGGCGCGCCGTAGAGCGACTGGCTTTCATGACTGGAGGTGGCCAGCACGCTGAACTTGCACTTTTTCAGGAACTGCAGCGACTTGCCCATGTTGTCGGTGCCAATGATCTTGATCCAGGTGGCACCGCCTTCGGCGGTCCGCACCGCGGCACCGGAACGCAGCAGCTGGGGCTGCTCGCTGATGATCGCCGCTACACCGTAGTGCGCCGCTACCCGCATGATTGCGCCCAGATTATGGGGATTGCTGACGCCGTCCAGGGCCAGCATGCAGACCGGCTTGCCCGGGGGCAGGGTGGCGACGAACGAATCTACCGTGAACAGCGGAAAATCCTGCACCAGCAGACACACACCTTCGTGGTGTTCCGACTGGGTAACTTTTTCCAGTTCCCGGTCGTCCGCCAGATGGTAGGCCCGCTTTTCCTGTGCCAGGTATTTCATCAGCGGACCAAAATGGATCTTGGCCGCCTCTTCACTCAGCCAGGCCCGGATGACCCGGTCGGGAAAGCGCTGGAAGAAGCTCAGGCTGGCATTGAGGCCGTAAATCTTGCGTTCGTCCTGGGGTTTGGACATGGGCGGGTTCCTGGGGGCTGAAAAGCGCCGATTGTAACACAGGCACCCCACCGAATCCGGGCTCAGGGGGCGACGCGCCTGCGGTACTCCCCGGGTGTTTCACCCTGCCAGCGTTTGAATGCCTTGTTGAAAGGACTTTGCTCGGAATAGCCCAGCAGAAAGGCGACGTCGAGCAGGCTCATGGCGGCATCCTGTAGATAAAGACAAGCCAGTTCGTGGCGGATGTCATCAAGTACCCGACGAAAACTGGTACCTTCGGATTCAAGCTGGTACTGCAAGGTGCGCGGCACCATCCCCAGCGCCCTGGCAACCGATTCGAGGCTGGTAGCACCGCCTGACAGTTGGCGGGCAATGACCTTGCGCACCTGGGCCCGTGGCGTCAGGTCGGTATCGAGGGCGGCGAGCTGGGCACGGACCTGGGACACCAGCACCCGATGCACGTCAGCGTCGTGATGAGTGATCGGCAGCTGCAGATATGCGAGGGGAAACGACAGTTGGGTGACAGGCTGGCCGAACCGGATCTGGCCA
Organism: Gammaproteobacteria bacterium; assembly: GCA_041395845.1. GTDB lineage: Bacteria > Pseudomonadota > Gammaproteobacteria > Pseudomonadales > Ketobacteraceae > Ch67. Next base: position 208,754 of record JAWKZS010000005.1, on the reverse strand, counting down.
CCGAAAATTCGCTGATAGGTGGATGTATCGGCAGGGGCCGCAAACGTGAAATCCACATCGGCCACCAGATCGGTCCGCTCGGTATAGCGGCGGGCAAACACCGCCCAGCTGGCCAGTGAAATCTGCATGAACGCAGGAATGACCGGCGTATCACGCGGAAGCCACTGCAACAGGGCGCGGTCACCTGCAATCTGCAGGCGGGAATCGTTGGCTTCGTCGATCAGCCGCTCATAGCGTTCCAGGATGGCGACCACCTCGCCCAGGGTCTGGCTGGTCATGGCGGTGTAGGCAAACACGCCCCAATGTTTCGGCTGCAGCTGTTCGGCCACGCGCAACGGCAGATCCGTATCGTCGGTCAGTGCGATCGCACGATTCAGCAGCGTTGCCCAGTGCTGCAGCGGAATGCGCTCGTTCAGGGATACGCTGCCAGGGTCGAGCCCCATCGACGGATCAATGATGTCGCGGGCGTCCAGTTTGAGTGGTTGCAGGTAGTCCAGCAGGCCAAGGACGTAGCCGATTCGAACGGATGCAGGTGGCTGTGGCTGCATGAGTGCGTCAATGTCCCTATTGTGTTTTTGGCCAAAAAAATGGGTCGCTGATCAATACAGGTGTCAGCGGATTTGCGACAGTGCATTGCCTGAATATCGCAACGAACGATACTACAAGAATCGGAAGGGAAGTCTAATGCCGGATCGCGATGCCGATGCGCCGCTGCATTTTGTTCTGGTGCGTGGTCTGTCGAGGGAAGCGTGTCATTGGGGTGAACTGCCTGCGTTGCTGCGTACGCACTTTGCGGGCAGTCGGGTCAGCTGTCTGGACTTGCCCGGCGCCGGCATCAAACACCAGCAAACCTCGCCACTGCGGGTCGGCCACATGGTGGAATCCTTGCGCATGGATTTTCGTCAGGCGGCACAGCCAGGGGAAACGGCCGTGCTGCTGGCGATTTCGCTGGGTGGCATGATCGCAGCGCACTGGATGCAGCATTATCCGGATGACTTCGCGCGCGCCGTGCTGATCAACACCAGCTTTGGCGACATTTCCCCGCTGCATCAGCGCTTGCGGCCGGCGGCTTTCCCGGCGCTGGTTCGGGTATTGCTCACGCCCAGGCACGAGCGCGAATCTGTCATCCTTGGCCTGGTGAGCAATCATGTCGATGCCCGCTCCCGCGCTTTGCCCCACTGGAACCGCATCCGCAGCGAACGGCCGATGACACTGCACAATACGGCGCGCCAGATGTGGGCGGCTGCACGCTTTCGGCTCGGCAATTTCGTACCGCGCGTTCCCGTGCTGCTGCTGGCGGCGACCCGGGATCGCATGGTGAGCGTGGAATGTTCCCGCGCGATTGCACGGCGCTGGCAAGTGCCCGTATGGGAACATCCGTCGGCTGGACACGATCTGCCGCTGGATGATCCTGCCTGGGTGGTTGACTCCCTGGTTGCGTGGCTGGACAAAAACGGCGGGTAAAGCATCAAGACGGGCTGACCCGCGACCGGCTAGCCTGTGCGCTCACAACAACAAGAACAACAGGAGCACGCTCATGAAGATCCGTCCATTGCTGCAGGTGTGTTGTCTTGCGCTGCTACCCGTAGTGGCGACCGCTGCGGAATACGCGGAAACCCGTTATCCCATCGTCATGGCCCATGGTTTTACCGGTGCCGAGCGCTACCTGGGACTGGTGGATTACTGGTATGGCATCAAGCAGCGTCTGGCCCAATACGGCAACGATCAGGTGTATACACCGACACTGTCCGCGGTGGCCGGTGAAGACATCCGGGTCGCCCAGCTGGAGCAGACTATCGACCGGATTGCACTGGAAACCGGTGCCGAAAAATTCAATCTGATCGGACACAGCCAGGGCACCTACACGGTCAGGGCTTACGCAGCGCTGCATCCGGAGCGGGTGGCGTCACTGACAGTCATCGGTGCACCGGCGCGGGGATCGAAACTCGCCGATGCGGTGTGGACGTTGAGTGAATCCGTTGGCAATGTGTTGCCCGCCGTGCGGGATGCCATCTACAAGCTGGTGGAATATCTGGGCTGGCTGCAGGGCAAGAGCAATGGTCTGGATCTGGATCAGAACGGCCGCACGGCGCTGTACCTGAGCACCACCGCAGGCTCGCTGGCGTTTGCCCGCACCGTGAGTGATGCGGGATTCAACGCAGACTGCAATGGCCCGATGGCAACCGATGCATCCGGTACGCTGACCGACGCCGATGGCAACGTCATACAGTGGCGCTACCCGGTTTATTCCTGGGTGGGGCGCGGTGCACCGGTCAGTCTGTCGCGCTCTGGCGAAGACCTGTTTGATATCACCGGGCATGTATTTTCGCTGGCGTACTATGCCAACAAACTGCTGGGGGAAGGCGACAATGACGGTGTCGTTTCCGCCTGTGGTGCGCGCCTGGGTCAGGTGATTTCGGATCGTTATTACTGGTCCCATTTTGACGAGGTCAACCAGCTGTTCGGCCTGACGCCGGATGTTGATCCGCGCACCGTGTTTGTCATCCACGCCAATCGTCTGCAGCAGCAGGGGTTTTGATGTTGCGTCTTGCTCTGGTTGCGGTTGCAGGCATCGCGTTACTGCTAATGCTGTCGTGGGAACGGCGAGCCGTCCGATCCGTTCCCGTGCTGGCTGATACCGATGCAGCCGTGTCGATCCCGGTTGGCACCAGGGGAGCGCCTGACTGGCCACCGGCTGGCGTCGCCGTGGCGCCGCGCCCTGTGGCAGTGCAGCCTGCGGTCACGGCAGACAGCATCGCGCGGCGGTTACCTTCCCTGCGGGGCGCTACCCTGCCGGACGGCCTGCGAGTCGATGATGACGGCAATCTCGTTGTCGACGACCAGTTGAAATTGCTGTTCGATTTTCTGCTGGCAGGACGTGTCGATGCGGATGACGCCACCCTGGATGACATCATGATCCAGCTCACTGCCGCGTTACCTGATGTGGCAGCAGAACAGGCACTGCAGCGTTGGCATGATTATCAGCAGTACCAGTACAGTATCAGGGCGTTGGCAGCGGAAGCGCCGCTGAATCACGCTGGCCCGATGCTCGCTGAGCCGCAGCTGGAGCAGATAGAAGGGCTGCTGGCGCGACGGCGACAGTTGCAGCAGGAACACCTGGGGGAATTTGCGAGCGGATGGTTTGGTGCTGAAAACGCCTACGACCGGCGTATGCTGGCGCTGGCTCGCCAGCAGCCGATGACCGCGACTGGCCAGGCGGTGGATGCGGCATTGTCAGTGCCCACTGAATTACAGCAGCGGTATGAAGTGGAACGTGACCAGGTGCTGCAGGCAGGGCTGGCGCCCGACGACAGGGCTCGGCAGCTGGATCAACTACGCCGGGACTATTTTCCCGAGCGCCATGCATCCGTGCGCCAGGCCCTGCGGGATCTCGCCGATGGCGTGGATTGACCGCCGGCGACAGCAGAAGCGGCCTCTTTGTACATGACATTTACGGCCCAAACCGTGTACGCTATTAGCGATATGGTACTTATGTGCCAATAAGGCGTCTGGTTTAATCCGCTGCCAAAAAACAACAATAACCCTGACAACAACAATCACAACGGGGCCTTGTTCGAATGTCGAAAGCCAACCCGCTTCATCGCTACCTGTTTCTGTCCGCTCTGGGGGCAGGTCTGCTGTCTGCGCAGGCCCACGGCCAGCTGCTCAACAACATTTCCATCGGCAATCCCAAGGCACTCGGGCTGGCCCACGCGGTGACGGCTGATCCGCCGGGGATCGATTCGATCCATTTCAACCCGGCGGGCCTCGCGAAGATCAAGGGCCGCCAGATGAACACCAAACTGCTGGTGGCGCAGGTGAACCTGGAGTCCCGCTTTGGCGAGCCGACCTTGCCCACCTTCGAGGGCAAGAAAGCCTATTACGACGTGCGCTCTGAATGTCAGGCGGATTTTCCCACCGACGGTTCCAGCACCACTGAAGAACTGGCCTGGGCCTACGACCAGTGCTGGGGCGTTGATCCGGTGGCCGGCAGCACCACCCGCAGTGGTGATCCCATCGTGATGGTGCCGTTCCTGGGGGTGAATGACACGCCGATCCTGGCGTTTCCGTCCGGCGGTGCTGCGTTTGAAATTCCGGAGAAAAACATGGTGCTGGGCAGTGCCGTGTATGTGCCGGAAGGCATTGGCCTGACCCGCGAGGAAGACGGCCCCGGTTCGTACCAGGGTCAGGCAGTGGCGCTGTCGCGCATCACCTATTTCTCTCCCACCCTGGGCCTGCGTCTGTCGGACACCCTGTCCGTCGGCATCGGGATCAATTTTTCCTACCAGGGCATGTATATCGAAACCAACTTCCGGGCACCGACGCTGACCCTGGGTTATATCCGCGATCTGAACGAACTGGAATCCGGCCTGCCGCGGATCGATTTTGGTCCCTACGACAACGTGGGCCTGCTCACCATGGAAATGGAAAGCTTCATGTCCGTGGGCGTGAACTTTGGCCTGTTGTGGGAGCCGGAACCCTGGCTGGCGCTGGGTGTGGTCTATCACAGCGAAGGCAAGTTCCATCTGAAAGGTGATTTCAAGATGGAAAATTCCGACGCGTTTTACACGACTGCCCAGGGCCTGAGCCAGGATCCGCTGGTGACCGGCCTGCTGCTGGCGCTGAAAGGTGCGCCGCTCAACGCGCAGAAAGTCGAGAAAGGTGATGTGGAACTGGATTACATCGTGCCGCAGAACCTGGCGTTCGGTGCGTCGATCAAGGTGGTGCCGAATTTCAAGGTCAACATCGATCTGAAATGGGTGGATTACAGTGTGTGGGATGCGCTGGAATTCGAATTCGATCGCAACGTGGATTTTCTCAGTTTCGGCACCGCCATCAGCACTGCTGCCGGCTATCGCCTCACGACTCCCAGCAGCATGGACATCACCCGGGATTACGAGGATACCTGGAGCTGGGCGCTGGGGGTGGAATACCAGATGAACGACAACTGGGTGCTGCGCGCCGGCTACGAGCCCCGCACCTCCGCCATTCCGGATGATCGCACCGACCTGATTTTCCCGATCGGCGATGCGGATCTTTACACCGTGGGCTTTGGCTGGCAGTTCAGCCATCAAACCCGTATCGAGGGCGCCTTTGCCTATCTGAAATCGTCCACCCGCACGCCGGCCTGCGGATCGGAAAACGCCAACAGCTGTATCGAAGGCAATGTGGTGTACAACCCGTATTTCTCGATGCCGTTTGAAAACGAAGTGGATGGTTATCTGGTGGCGATTTCGATCGATCGGCCGTTCTGACACCGTGCGCAGATGTCACGACAGTCTGCAGGGTTATTGCCGGTGCAGACGGTCGTGGCATAGTCACAACGGCTATTGCACCCCCTGTTCCATAGAATATTTTGCGCACGCCTGCACCAAAGTGAATCCGGATGTTGCGTAAATACCGTCAAACACCTAAGTTTGAACTATTCCCCTTACGGAAAACGGTAGAACGAGATGGATTTCCCGTTGCATGAGAACGAGATTCTGGTGTGGTTGCTCGGCACCGTCGTGTTGGGAATCATTCTGCTCTATCGGAAGGAGTTACGGCGGCTGCCGGCCAGACACTGGCTGTTTGCTGCCTATGTGTCCGTGTGGACCGCGTGGTCGGCCACCAATCTGGAACACGTTTTGTTTTATCAGTTTTTCAACGTGCTGGAACACATCGGTTATGCGCTCAACGGCGTGTTGCTACTGACCTGGTGTTGGCTGGCGCTTCGCAACGGAAACCAAACACCGCATGCTTATGATTAGTCTGTTGGACCTGGCAGGATGCCTGGCCGCAGCAGTAGCGCTGATATTGCTTCTGGTATACCGGCACCGCCATCTTGCTGCGAGCGAAGCCTGGATCATTGGTATCGTCTGCACGATGACCGTGTTCATCAACGCAATGGGTTTTTCAGCCTGGGCAGGCCAGACCATTGCCAGTGATATCGCGGAAAACTGGGGTGATTATCTGCAGATCCTGCAGCCGGCGCTGTGGGGCATGTTTTTCTATGTCGTGGTGCAAAGTGCCCAGCGCCGCGAGTTGCAGGCCGGCCGCCAGCGCATGAAAGATCTGGTGGAAAACATGCCGGTGATGCTCAATGCCTATGATGCCAACGGCCGTATCATGGCGTGGAATCGCACCGCCCAGGAAATTACCGGTTACACCAAAACCGAACTGCAGCAGGATCCGGACGCGCTGGCGAAACTGTTCCCCGAAACCCAGTCCCGCGATCAGGTGCTGATGGAGTGTCTGCACGGTGGCGGTGACTATCAGCACCATGTGCTGCCGCTCAAAGGCAAGCAGGAAGAACGCCAGATCGCCTGGTACAACATTTCCAGACGTTTCCCCATCAATGGCTGGGCCAACTGGAGTATCGGCCTGGACATGACCGACCAGATCGCGGCGCAGAAACAGTTGGAGCATCTGGCCACCCACGATGAACTCACCGGCCTGGCCAACCGTGCCCTGCTGCAGGATCGCCTGCACCATGCCCTGGCATCGAGTCAGCGCAAGCAGACCATGGGTGCGTTGCTGATGCTCGATCTGGATCACTACAAGCTGGTGAACGACATGCACGGTCATCCGGTCGGTGACCAGTTGCTGCGGGAAGTGGCGCACCGGCTGCAGATGTGCCTGAAATCCACCGACACCCTGGCCCGCATCGGTGGTGACGAATTCATGGTGCTGCTGGAGGGCATCCACAGTGCTGATGATGCAGCGCGGGTGGCTGAACGTCTGCTGCAGGCGCTGGGAACAGAGCCTTTCCACCTGTTCGGCAATACCATTCACACCCGTGCCAGTATCGGCATCACCCTGTTCCCCGATGATGATATCCGCCTCGATGAATTGCTGAAGAACGTGGATCTGGCGCTGTACACCGCCAAGCAGAACGGTCGCAACACCTACCATTTCTATTCCCGCAGCCTGCACAGCGAATTCCGCTGGCAGCACCTGGTCACCGAAAAACTGCGCCCGGCAATTGCGGCGGATCAGTTGCAGCTGCACTTCCAGCCTCAGGTACTGCTGAGTGGCAAAACAGTATCCGGCGTGGAAGCGCTGTTGCGCTGGCCTTCGTTTGAACAGGGCGCCCTGTCACCTGCGGTATTCATTCCGATTGCGGAAAAAATGGGACTGATGCCGGCGCTGGGTCAGTGGGTGGTGCGCCATGCCTTTGCCCAGGCCGCCCATCTGCAACACGGTGGCCGTGCCATCACCACCGGTGTGAACCCGTCAGCGGTGCAGCTGTATCAACCCAATCTGGCAGATTTTCTGCAGGAAACCCTGGAATTCTGGCAGCTGAATCCGGAATACATCGATCTGGAAATCACCGAATCCGCGGTGATGCGCAATGCCGACAATGCGATTGCGGCGATGAAGCAGTTGCGTGATCGAGGCTTCCATATTTCGCTGGATGATTTTGGTACCGGCTATTCCTCGCTGAGTTATCTGAAACGTTTCCCGGTGTCACGCATCAAGATCGATCAGAGTTTTGTGCAGGGCATGGAAACCAGCGCCAGTGACATTGCCATCGTGCGCAATGTGATCCGGCTGGGACATGATCTGGGGTTGCAGCTGGTGGCCGAGGGCGTGGAAACCGAAAAACAGTGGCAGCTGCTGGAAAACGAAGGCTGCGATATCGTACAGGGCTTTTATTTTTCCAGACCGCTGGATGGCCAGCGGCTGGGAGAGTTTTTGCAGCAGCCTTCTGATCCGCTGCACTGATCCGCTGAAATCAGTTATGAATCAGCAGTGCCTTGCTTGCGTGAATAACGCGCCTCAGAAGGCATAGCGCATGGTCAGGTTGGCGTTTCTGCCCGGCGCCGGATAATCGTACTCCACCCGGGTCCAGGCCGGGCTGCTCCAGGCCTTGTCAAACAGGTTGCGGACGTTCAGGGCCAGTTCGAGCCCCGGCAAAAGATTCAGCCGGCGCAGGGTCAGGTTCCATACCCCCGCGCTGTCCACCGGCGGCCGATCATCCAGGGGCGCGCGCTGGATACGGCCGAACCAGTGCATCTCAACATTGGCCCGCCAATCCGGACTGACTTCCCAATCCAGTTGTGCATAGGACTGATTGTTGGGTGCGAATCCCACGTCATCATCCAGATTGGTGTTGGTGGATTTCTGATAGGCATAGTTGGCAGTGAGCCAGAGGGTTTCGGAAAGCTGCTGGCTGAGTTCAAACTCCAGTCCCTTGCCGTCCCGCTTACCGACATTCGCCGCCACCAGGTCGATGCCGTTGCCGGTGGGCTCATACAGAATCATGTCTTTGATCTTGTAGTGGAAGAAATTAAAACTGTACGAACTGCCGACGCCCGTTTGATGACTGAACGCCAGTTCGTAGGTATCAATCATCTCGGGATCAAGATTCGGGTTACCCAACACCACCGGATTGGAAATAATGTACAGCTCGGAAAAACTGGGTGCCCGGAATGCCCGGCCGTAGAGCAGGCGGGTGGTCCAGGCCTCGGTGGTTGCCCATACCAGCCCCAGCCGGGGATTTACCGTGTCGCCAAAGTCGGAGTAGTGATCGTAACGGGCGCCCAGCACCAGCTGCCAGTTGCGATCGATCTGCCACTCGTCCTGCAGCGATAAAAAGTACAGGGTGCGATCTTCCTCAGGCAACCAGACTTCATCCGTATCGCTCACGTCCACCAATCCTTCCGGCTTGGGTGTGGCCAGGTCCACCTCGAAATTTTTCTCTTCGGTGGTTTCGTACACATCACCATACACCGCACCTAACCCCAGTCGCAGACGGTGACGGTCCCACCCGCTGTAAATCAGAAACTGTTGCACGGTGACCTGGATTTCCTTATTGCCGGGATTGCCGATATAGCCATCGGGGAACGCGTTAACAAACGCGCCCTTCGGAAACAGATAGTTGTCGGCCTGGGGCTCCTGCGATGCATAGTACAGACTGAGTTGAGACACCAGGGACAGATCACCATCCCAATGGTCGGTGGAATGGGACACATCGACATTGGCGATGTCTGAGCGATAACTCGAATGGGGATCCAGCGCGCCGGCAACGCCATCGCCGGCCTGCAGGTTGTCCCGAACCTGATAACCGAATCGCAGCTGCCAGGCGTCCCGCTGCGCATCCAGTCTTATATCCAGGTTGTCGTAACCAGTATTGATCGGGCCGGGTGCGTTGGAAATGGGGGTGTAGCCGGGAATGCCCGCGAACTGTTCATCGAACTGGGTCTGGGCATCGGATTCGATAATTTCCTTGTGACCATCTGTCGTGCCCGCTTCGAGACTGACCATCACTTCCCAGTCCGCAACATTGCCGCCGTGCTGCACCCAGGCATCGTAGGTGTTGAAGCTGCCGCCCCGGAAGCCCGCCTGGGTACCGTCGATATCTTTACTGGTCTTGGTGATGACGTTGATTACACCGGCGAATGCATCGGCGCCGTATAACGCCGATCCCGGGCCACGAATCACTTCAATGCGATCGATCGACTCGATGGGCAGGCCGCCCCAGACATTGCCCTTGTTGCCCGTAGGCAATGATTTCTGGGGAAGGCCGTTGATCATCAGCAACGCCTGCGGATTCAGACTGCCGTAGATACCGCGAAAGATGTAGGTCGGCGCATAGCCCTGTTCCGAGCGGCCGACGTATAAACCGGGTACGGACATCAGCGCATCTTCGATATCCATCGCGCCGGTGCGCCGCATGTCCTCTGCGGTAATCACCGTGACGACCGCGGCGGCGCGGTTAAGCGGAGCCGGGCTACCGGTGGCAACACGGGTCACCGGGATATCCATCAATTGGGCGAGGGATAAATCCCAAAGATCTGATTCCGAATAGCCGAATCCTGTAACGGGCAGTGCGAGCAAGAGTGCAGCAAAACGCTTCATAGTTCATTCCCTGAAGCCATATCAAACAGGCTGGAAGTTCAATTACAACTCGTCCCAGAAAACCGAACCTTCTTCCAATTTTTTTAATCGGGGATGCGCAACAGCACATCCTGCGAGTCAACGGCACCTTGCGTCCTGCAAGGTACCGTTTCTGTCACCCTATTGGCTAATCTAGCACTGAACGCCTGAATTGCAATTAAACCCTGCTAAGTTTCTGAAAATAATCAATTGCCTGTTTGAATCACAGCTTTGCGCGGCTGAGCGTGGTTCATGTTACCAGCGACGTTCTGCCACCCCCGAGTACACCAGATTGTCACAGGATACCGGGAAGAAGCTGCCTTCCGGCCGCCGCTTGGCATCCAGATAACAGGGCACCATTCCCGCGACGAATACCAGTGTCAGGAACAGTTGGTATTCCTCGGTGGAAAAGCCCATGTCGGCCATGGTGCTGGCACTGATCGCCGCGATATTCATCGACAGGCCACGGGTCCGTTTCAGATAACGGTGGGTCTCCAAGGCCAGCTGGAAATGGCGACCGTTATCCAGTCCCAACTCCTCGATCACATGGAGTGTGTGCGCAACCCGCTCATCCAGTCGCACCAGCGGCCGGCCATAGCCGAAGACCACTTTGCGCTGTTCGATTTCCTGTTCAATGACCTGCTCGATTGATTCGCCCTGATCCACCCGGGCGGCTGCCCGGTAGAAGAAGTCCATCGCGCGCCGATCCGGCTTGCGTCCGTACAGGCGGGCTTCCGATAACGCCAGTCCGGTCACCAGTGATAGTGAAGGTGTAGTCCGCGCGGTGCCCGCCAGGGCGGTTGCCTGATTCGGCCAGATACCCGCATCCGGGTAACTGGTTGCCACCCACATGAAGTTCATATAACGCAATTGGTTGGCGCTGAACTCCCTGCCGGTGATGGCATACACCATCACACTCAGCCAATCCTGTTTGCCCAGTTCATTATGCAAATCCTTGCCGCGCATCACGACCCGTTCGGATAAAAAGGCTTTACCCAGGGCGCCTTCCAACTGATTCTGTGCAACCTGTAAATCTTCAATGCTCATAGTCCAAACCTGCTCACGTCGGGAGTACCCATGGGGCCGGGATCATCATTCAAATGAATGGCCGGGCCGTATGCCGGAAACTTCTTCCAGCCGAGTTTTTCCTGCTCCAGCGCATGTACTGCAGCGCCGGGCAGCCGCAACATTAGATACATCATGATGGCCTGGTTGGCGCTGAAGCCCAGGTCGTGAAACGCCGCTGCCGCCACGGCCGACATGGCCAACGGCAGACCGCTGTGGCGTTCCAGTTCGCTGCGATGTTCCTGCAACCACGTCAGGGCCGAACCGGGGGAAACCTCCGCCAACGCTGCAAGCGATTGCAGCACCGGGCGGGCACAGCGCACGCCGTGAGGATCAAAACCGGGCGGGTGTTCGATCGGGCTCCAGACATCCTCCCGATAGTCGCGATTGGGCTCGGAAAGATACGCTTTCCAGCCGTCCAGATCCTCGCCCAGCCGCTGCCAGGCATTCACCAGCAGATAGACTTCGTGGGAGCCACCGTATTGACCCGCGCCAACCGCCAGGGCCGCGATCAGGGAGGCGGCGTCCACCGACCCGCCCACGCCACCATTCATGGCCGCTCTGACACTGGGTTCCCGCGGGCCGGGATTGGCCAACGCGATGGCCAGCTTCTCCAGCAGGGACGCTGCCGCGACAGAAGGACGTTCGCCGGTAAACAGCAGCAGCAGGTATTCGGCCCAACTGCATTTATGCAGTACGTCGCCATACACGTCATAGCCAAACGCCAGACACCGGTCCGCGGTGAATGGATTTTCCGGCTGTGCTTCCTCACGCCAGATCGATGAATGCAATTCAAATTTCTCAGACATACAGTTTTCCTTGTGATGAACCTGTCAACACGCGCATGCGATTACCCATGGGTGGAACTTCTGCTGCATCCACGTGCACGTCCAGCAAGCAGGGGCCGGGCTCTGACAGCAGGTGCTGCAGATCAATCTGCTCCAGATCTGCAAATGAATGAATGGAATACGCCTGCACGCCCATGGCTTCTGCCATCAACGCGAAATTGACTTTCGGCAACACGGTGCCGATCGCTTCCGCACCACCCAGTGCCTGGCCGTGTTTCACCATGCCCAGACAGGAATCGTTGAGGATGATGAACAATACGTTGAGGTTTTCCTGCAGCGCGGTCGTCACCTCCTGCCCGCTCATCAAGGCACTGCCATCACCCGTGATACAGATGACCGGTTCACCCTGCGCCCCCGCGGCGGCACCGACGGCCGCACCGATGGCCCAGCCCATGGATGAAAAGCCAATGCCGATATGGAACGGGCTGCGACCGTTTTCTAGTGTTTGATGCACACGCCAGTAGTGGATCGCCCACAGATAGCTGCTGCCACTGTCGGCATAGATGCGGGCGTTTGGCGTCACGGTCTGACTCAGGTGCCAGAATAATGCTTGCGGTTTTATCGGCCTGCCCTTGTCAGTGCAGGTAACGCCGGCATCCAGCGAGTAGTTGGTGGGTAAACCACTGCTCGACAGTTCGCACAGGTCCCAGCGTTTGGGTTGCTGTACATTGAGGCGCCGGTTCAGCCTTTTCAGCAGCAACCGGGGTGAACCCAGAATGCAACGCAGCGCACTGGTTGAACGACTCAAGTGATCAGGGTTATTGGAGATGTGCACCAGCCGCTGTCGATCAAGTCCCGTGGATTGATCCCAGCCACCGGTGGTTACTTCGTCCAACGCGGTCCCGATTGCCAGAATGCGCTGCGCATTGTCCTGCAGCATCGCACTGCGGGCGCTGAAATGTCCCGCAAAGCCGAATACACCGCGATAGAGCCGGTGATTCTCCGGTATCAGTCCCTTGGCTCGAGGTGTGGTCACCAGATGCCATTGGCGGGATTCTGCCAATGCCAGAATGTCATCCACGGCATTGACACACCCTTCCCCAACCAGAATCGTGACAAATTTCTTGTCGTGCAGTTCGTCATACAGCAGACGTTCCGCTTCATAGGTGGGAACCACCTCATGATCGATGAACGCCCACAGATTGCCGCTGCACTCCACCGACTGCACGGGTGTGCGCATGATGTCCACGGGCACGCTCAGGTGCACGGGGCCGGGGTTGTTGCCCATCGCATGACTGATCGCCATGACGAGCTTGCGCTCAAGCTGCGCCGGGTGCGAAATCAACGTATTGAATCGCGTGCAGTCGTCGAATATCTGGACGGTATTGATGCCCGTGCAGGAACCTTCCTGCAGAGCCCCCATGCCAAATGTTTGCAAGGATGGTTGGCCTGTTATGGCCAGTATAGGTGTTGAGTCGGCGTAAGCACTTGCTACACCGGTAAGTAAATTGGTTGCACCTGGGCCGGAAGTTGCGCAACACACTCCCAGCTTGCCTGTTTCCCTGGCATAACCTTCCGCCATGAACGCAGCACCGGTTTCGTGGCGCGCTATGACAGCTTTTGGACCTCCATTTCGTTCACTGCGAGCAAGAGCATTGTAAAGTGGTTCTATCGCTCCGCCAGGTACACCAAAAACGAACTCAACACCCAATCTCTCCAGATAGCGGAGAATCAGGTCGCCGTTGTCATTCATGGTGATGTCCTACTACGTCTAAGCAGACAAGGAGGCGTGACATTACAGCTTTAGAGGCGAATAAACTTTACGGAGAGAATAAAAAAAACAAATTAGTGCAGTTATTGCACAAAAGACACAATCTAGACTTATTAGTCTTACAAAGTGCAAACATCATGTGGTCGCGTTGCGACGAGCGGTCAGTCTATCGACTCTTGTGTGCCAGCGTCGCCGCGTTCGCTTCCCAGTTCTGGCCATCGAACGCCACAATGGTCACCTGCGGCGGCCGGGTCTTCAGGCAACGCAGATTCACATCGACACCATCCGGATTCGAACGCGGAATATAAAATGACTTGATGCCGCACACCTTGCAGAATTTGTGCTGGGCCACGCCGCTGTTGAAGGTGTAGGTGGTGAGCTGGTCTGCACCCTGCAGCAGGCGGAAATGCCGTGTCGGCACGATCAGGTGCAGGTAACCGGTCATCTGGCAGATCGAGCAGTTGCAGTCCTCCACTTCGACACTGTCCGGTGCTTCTACTTCAAATTGTACGGCGCCGCAATGGCAGCCACCTTGATAGCGCATAATGGTCTCCTGTTGCAGAAAGAGTTGTGATTGCACCATGATAGTGCGTGTGCGCTCGCTTGTCGCACCCTTTGCACCGCTTCGGACAGCCAAACCGTACTGATGTTATGACCGGATGCCAGTCGCCATCCGTGGCACAAAACTTGCCACCTGTGCATGCCACGCATTTGTGCGCGCATCTGTCACCCATTGGGAGTAGGCTTGAGCGCGCAGCGTTTGCCCTTCGCACTATCTGACAGAGGTCTGTAATGTCCATCAAGGTCGCTATTCGCCATCATACGCGCTATTCCTACGACCGCCCGGTGCAATTGTTTCCCCATGTGTTCCGCCTGCGTCCCGCGGTGCACAGTCGCACGCCCATCGAAGCCTATTCCCTCAAGATCCAGCCGGAAGACCATTTCATCAACTGGCAGCAGGACCCGTTCGGCAATTTCCTGGCCCGGGTGGTGTTTCCCGAGCCGGCCCGCGAACTGCAGATCGATGTGGAAGTGATCGCCGATCTGAAGGTGATCAACCCGTTCGATTTTTTTGTCGAGGAATACGCCGATGAATTCCCGTTCGAGTACGAGGAGCAGCTGGCGAAGGAACTGATTCCCTATCTGGAAATCAAGGAATCCGGCCCGCTGCTGCTGGATTACATGACGACGGTGGACCGCACGCCGCGCAACATCGTCAACTTTCTGGTGGAATTGAATCAGGCGCTGTACAACCACATTGAATATTGCATCCGTATGGAGCCGGGGGTGCAGACCTGCGAGGAAACCCTGCAACTGCGCAAGGGCTCGTGTCGGGATTCGGCGTTTCTGCTGGTGCAGATCCTGCGTCGCCTTGGCCTGGCCGCGCGCTTTGTGTCCGGCTATCTGGTGCAGCTGAAACCGGATGTGGAGTCCTTGGACGGGCCCAGCGGCCCAACGGCGGATTTCACCGACCTGCACGCCTGGTGTGAAGTGTATGTGCCGGGGGCCGGCTGGATCGGGCTGGATCCCACCTCCGGCCTGTTTGCAGGCGAAGGTCACATTCCGCTGGCCTGCACCCCCGACCCGGTAAGCGCAGCGCCTGTCACCGGCGCCACCGGCAAGTGCGAAGTGGAATTCGAATATGCCAACGTGGTGGATCGCATCCACGAAGATCCCCGCGTGACCAAGCCGTATACCGATGAGCAGTGGGACCACATCCAGGCGTTGGGTCATCGGGTGGATGAAGAACTGATCGCCGGCGATGTGCGGCTGACCATGGGTGGCGAGCCGACCTTCGTGTCCATCGATGACATGGAAGGTCCGGAGTGGAACACCACTGCCGACAGCCCGGCCAAGCGCAAGCTGGCCCACAGTCTGTTCCTGGCGATGCAGAAGCATTTTGCCACCGGCGGCGTGAAGCATTATGGCCAGGGCAAGTGGTATCCCGGTGAACCGCTGCCGCGCTGGCAGTACGCCTGTTACTGGCGCAAGGATGGCTATCCGCTGTGGCACAATCCGGCGCTGATGGCCGACCCGAACCACGATTACGGTTTCACCGTGCGCAACGCCGAACAGTTCATGAAGCAGCTGGGCCATGAACTGAAACTGCCGGAACGCTTCATCCTGCCGGCTTATGAAGACGCGGTGTATTACCTGTGGCAGGAAGGCAATCTGCCGGCGGAGTTCGATCCGCTGGCCAAGAACCTGAAACTGGATGCCGAACGCAAACGGCTGCTGGAGCATCTGCAGCGTGGGCTGGATCAGCCGGTGGGATACACCTTGCCGCTGAGCTGGGATTACTACGACAACAGCTGGCACAGCTGCAGCTGGACGTTCCGTCGCGGCCACCTGCATCTGGTGCCCGGCGATTCACCGATCGGCATGCGTCTGCCGCTGGAAGTGATCCACTGGCTGCCGCCATCCAGGCGTGAATACCACCAGCCCATGAGCCTGTTCGAGGATGCAGGAACGCTGCCGTATTTTCCGCCCAACCTGATGCCGATCGAGGCCAATCACACCAGCGAGAAAAACGAGAAGGAACAGTTCATCCAGACCGCGCTCTGTGTCGAGGCCCGCAACGGTGTACTGTTCGTGTTCCTGCCGCCGCTGACCCACGGTGAACAGTTTATTGCGCTGGTGCATGCCATCGAATCCGCCGCCGCCAAGCTGAGCATGCCGGTGGTGCTGGAAGGCTATTCGCCGCCCAAGGATCTGCGTCTGGAAAAATTCATGGTCACGCCGGATCCGGGTGTGATCGAAGTGAATATTCACCCGATGCACAGCTGGGATGAACTGCAGAAGAATACCCACGACCTTTACGACATCGCCCGCAAGTCACGCCTGGGCACCGAAAAATTCCTGCTCGATGGCCGTCACACCGGCACTGGCGGTGGCAACCATGTCACGTTGGGTGGCGCCACGCCGGCGGATTCCCCGCTGCTGCGCCGGCCCGATGTGCTGCGCAGCCTGATCACCTTCTGGCAGCACCATCCCGGATTGTCGTATCTGTTTTCCGGCATGTTTATCGGCCCTACGTCCCAGGCGCCGAGGGTGGACGAAGGCCGCAACGAAAGTCTGTACGAACTGGAAATTGCGTTTTCGCAGATGCCGGAAGGCGAAATCAACCAGCCCTGGCTGGTGGACCGGCTGCTGCGCAATCTGCTGGTGGATATTTCCGGTAACACCCACCGCAGCGAATTCTGCATCGACAAACTCTACTCGCCGGATTCACCGACGGGGCGGCTGGGGATTCTGGAATTCCGCGGTTTCGAAATGCCGCCCCACGCCCGCATGAGTCTGGTGCAGATGCTGCTGTTGCGCACCCTGGTGGCGATGTTCTGGAAGCAGCCGTACAAGCACAAACTGGTGCGCTGGCGCACCGAACTGCACGACCGTTTCATGCTGCCGCATTTCGTGATGGAAGACGTGAAGAACGTGTGCGAGTTCATGCAGCAGAGCGGCTATCCGTTCCGCGCGGAGTGGCTGGATCCGTTCCTGGAATTCCGTTTCCCCCATTACGGGCGCACCCGTATCGGCGACATCAAGATCGAGCTGCAGGCGGCCATCGAACCCTGGCATGTGATGGGTGAGGAAGTGGTGAGCAGCGGTACCGCCCGCTTCGTCGATTCGTCGGTGGAGCGCATCCAGGTGAAGGTGACTGGCCTGTGTGACAACCGCTATGTGCTGGCGTGCAATGGCCGCAGTGTGCCGTTGCGCTATACCGGTACCGAAGGGGAATACGTGGCCGGGGTACGGTTCCGGGCCTGGCAGCCGCCGTCGGCGCTGCATCCCACTATCGGTGTGCACTCGCCGCTGGTGTTCGATCTGATCGATACGTTCAACGGACGTTCGGTGGGTGGTTGTACCTATCACGTGCATCATGCCGGCGGACGCAGTTACGACACCTTCCCGGTCAACGCCTATGAGGCCGAAGGACGCCGCATCAGCCGTTACTGGGGCATCGGTCATACCCAGGGGCCCATCGAGGTGCCGCCGGAACTGCGGCCGTTCCTCAACAGCGGTGATCGCTTCTATCCCCATGGCCGCACGCCGCAGCCGATGAGTCCGCCACCGGAGGAAACCAACCGCGAGTATCCCTATACCCTCGACCTGCGCCGGCCGGGGCGTTTGTCCTGAGTGTTATACTCAGGAACATTTGCACCGATAAGGCAGCCGAGCATTGACGATGGCCACGGATACACCAGGCAAGGCACAGGGCGTGGAAGCAGCGGCGACACTGGAAACCCGGTTGGCCGGCTACCCCAAGCAGTTGCGTGGTTACGATGAAATGTGGGACGCCGAACCGGCGGGCGTGCAGGCGCACTGGCGCCGGCTGATGCGGGATCTGACCGAGCTGGGCGGCGACGAACTGGAGCGCCGACGGCTGGAAGCGCGGCGGCTGCTGCGGGAAAACGGTGTCACCTACAACATCTACAACGATCCCAAGGGCCAGCAGCGTACCTGGCAGCTGGACCCGGTGCCCCTGGTGCTGAAATCGGCGGACTGGGCAGTGATCAGCGCCGGCCTCAAGCAGCGCGCCCGCCTGCTGGACATGGTGTACCGGGATCTGTACGGCGAACGCCACCTGATCAAGGAAGGCCTGCTGCCGCCGGAACTGGTATTCGCCCACCAGGGCTTTCTGCGCCCCTGTGATCAGGTGCCCAAGGAAGACATGCCCCAGCTGCTGCTGTACGCCACCGATCTGGCCCGTGGCCCCGATGGCCGCATGTGGGTGCTGGGGGACCGGACCCAGGCGCCGTCCGGGGCCGGTTATGCGCTGGAATCCCGCATGGCCATGACCCGGGTAATGGCGGACGAATTCCGCCGCACCCAGGTGCATCGTCTGTCGATCTTCTTCCGTAACCTGCGTGCGACCCTGGCGGGGCTGCTGCCCAACGCCAAGGAAGAACCCCGGGTGGTGATCCTGACCCCGGGGCCCCGCAACGAAACCTATTTCGAACATGCCTATCTGGCGTCGTACCTGGGCTTCAATCTGGTGCAGGGTGACGACCTGACCGTGCGCGACGGCAAGGTCTGGCTGAAATCCCTCGAAGGACTCAAGCAGGTGGACATCATCGTGCGGCGGGTGGATGACACCTTCTGCGATCCGCTGGAACTGCGCGAGGATTCCCATCTGGGAGTGCCGGGCCTGTTGCAGGCGGCGCGGCTGGGCAATGTGATCATCGCCAATCCGCTGGGGGCCAGCGTGCTGGAAAATCCCGGCATCATGCCGTTTCTGCCCAGCATCTGCCGGCACTGGCTGGGGGAAGAAATCATGCTGCCGTCCGCCGCCACCTGGTGGTGCGGCCAGAAAAAGGAACGCGATCATGTACTCGCCAATCTGCCCAAACTGGTGATCAAGGGCATCGACCGGCGGGCGCCGTCGATCTTTGCCTCCCAGCTCAAGCCGGCCGAACTGGAGCAGCTCAAACAGCGGATTCTGGCCGCACCCTACCTGTATGTGGGCCAGGAAGTGCTCAGTTGTTCCACGGCACCTTCATTGTCAGAGGGGTCTATTGCACCGCGCCGGGTGTTGCTGCGGGCGTTCCTGACGGCCCACCAGGGCGACTACGATGTCATGCCCGGCGGCCTGACCCGGGTGGCGCCGGACGCCGACAGCCTGTTCATTTCCAATCAGGCCGGCGGTCTGTCCAAGGACACCTGGATTCTGGCGGACAAGCCGGTGCATCAGGTCAGCCTGTGGCCCACGGCGCGGCCCGGCGATCTGGTGATGCTGGGCGAAGGCGCGCTGCCGTCCCGTTCCGGCGAAAACCTGTTCTGGGTCGGCCGCTATGCCGAGCGGGCCGAGGGTACCCTGCGCCTGCTGCGCACCGCCATCAGCAAGCTGGCGGACTTCGATGACTACGGCGACGATGCCGATCTGGCGGTGTTGCGGCAGATGCTGGTGACCCTCACCCACCTGACCGGGATGTACCCGGGTTTTACCGGCGAAGATGCCGACAAGCAGCTGACCAATCCCCGGCCGCGGATTCTGGAAATGGCGCTCAACCGCAGCCAGCGTTCCAGCCTGATCGGCACCCTTGATTCGTTCATGCAGAGCGCGTTCAACGTGCGCGATCTGTGGTCGGCGGACACCTGGCGGGTGATCGATACCATCGACAGCACCATCCAGCATCTGGCGGGCAGTCCGGACGATTTCGGCCTGCTGCAGAATGAGCTGGATACCCTGATCGGCTCGCTGATGGCGTTCTTTGGCCAGACCCAGGAAAGCATGCCCCACGAAAGCGGCTGGTACATGCTGACCCTGGGGCGGCGGCTGGAACGGGCGCTGCAGCTGGTGAACATCCTGCGCAACAGCCTGGTGCATCCGCAGGCAGAGGTGGTGGAGCACCTGACCCTGGAAGCCGTGCTGCTCAACCAGGCCAGCCTGAACACTCACCGGCGTCGCTACCGTGCCCTGCAACAGGTCATGACCGTACTGGATCTGCTGCTGCTGGATGTACAGCATCCCCGTTCCCTGGCCTATCAGGTGGAACAGATCAGCCAGAAACTGGCCAAGCTGCCACCGCTGACCAAGCCGCTGGGCTCGCACCAGCTCAGCCGCGAACAGCGGCTGATTCTGCAGGTGAGCACCGATTTGAAGCTGGCGGAAGCGGAAAAGCTGTCCCGGCTCACTGAAGACACCAACACCCGCATCCATTTGGACAAACTGCTCAATAACGTGGAGCGGCGGCTGAGCAAGATTTCCGCCCTGCTGACCGAAAAATACTTCAGCCACACCCAGAGCGCGCGTCAGCTGGCGCCCACCCGGATCGAGCTAAGTGTATGAAATTCAGAATTAAACATACGACTCACTACCAGTACAGCAGCCCGGTGTCGCTGTGTTTCAACGAAGCCCGCATGTCACCGCTGAACAACACGCACCAAACCTGTGCGCGCAACCGTTTCGTGATTCACCCGCAACCCGATTCGGTGCACAAGCGCTTCGACTACTACGGCAACCAGGTCACCAGTTTCGACATCCTGCAGCCCCACAAGGAACTCACCGTGTCGGTGTACAGCGATGTGCAGGTACTCGATCCGTCGCGCCAGTTTCTGTTCAGTGCCGATTGCCCGTGGGAATACGTGCGCGACAGCCTGCAGACCACCACCCTGCCCGACCTGCTGCCGATCCGCGAATTCCTGCTGCCATCGCCGCTGGTGCCGCTGCTGCCAGAAGCCCGCGCCCTGGCGCAGCAGATCTTCACGCCCCAGCGTTCCCTGCTGGAATGCTGCAACGAACTGATGCAACGGATTCACGGGGAATTTGTCTATGATCCAACGGCGACCAATATCAGCACGCCGCTGGCCACGGTGTTCCAGCAAAAGCGTGGCGTATGTCAGGACTTTGCCCACCTGGGTATTGCCTGCCTGCGTTCGATGGGCATTGCCGCCAGCTATGTCAGCGGCTATCTGGAAACGGTGCCGCCACCGGGCCAGCCCCGCCTGGCCGGGGCCGACGCATCCCATGCCTGGTATGCGGTGCACATGCTGGATGATGGCTGGGTCGGCTTCGACCCCACCAACAACCAGATGCCCAGCGCCCAGTACATTACCGTAGCGATTGGCCGGGATTTTGCAGATGTCACCCCACTGAAAGGTGTGATTTACGGCGGCGACCAGCACCGTCTAGCGGTGTCCGTCGATGTGGATCGCATCGAAATCTGACAGTCCACCCAAGAAGACTCTATGCCTATCAACTGGAAAGAATACGAAGTCGGCACTTTTTTTGATGAACTGATCCAGCCCACGGGCAAACCGCGCCCCAGCGCCGCCGCCCTGGCCAGCTATCTGACCAGCCTGGCGAGTGAAGAACTCGAAAGCCTGCGCGCGGCGTCGGAACTGTCCATCAAGGAAATGGGCATCACCTTCACCGTTTACACCCAGGAAGAAGGCTCCATCGATCGCTCCTGGCCCTTCGACATCATCCCCCGCATCATCGCCAAATCCGAATGGGATGGCATCGAAAAAGGCCTCAAGCAGCGGGTGCGGGCGCTCAACCTGTTCATCAACGATCTGTATCACGACCAGAAGATCATCAAGGACAAGGTCTTTCCGGCGGAGCTGCTCGCCAACTCGGTGAATTTCCGCAAGGAATGCATCGGCGTGAATCCGCCGCTGAACATCTGGGCCCACATCTGCGGTTCGGATCTGGTGCGCGACGGAGACGGCACCATGTACGTGCTGGAAGATAACCTGCGGGTGCCCTCCGGTGTGTCCTACATGCTGGAAAACCGCTCGGTGATGAAGCGCGTATTCCCGGAAATGTTCGAAGCCATGAGCATCCAGCCGGTAGACGATTACCCGTCGCAACTGTTTGACATGCTGGCGTCGCTGTCACCGCGTCCGGCGGACTATCCCGAAGTGGTGGTGCTGACACCGGGCATCTACAACTCCGCCTATTTCGAACACGCCTACCTGGCCCAGCAGATGGGTTGCGAACTGGTGGAAGGCCGCGATCTGGTGGTGGAAAAGGACGACTGCGTTTATATGCGCACCGTTGAAGGACTGCAGCGGGTGGATGTGATCTATCGTCGCATCGACGATCTGTTCCTGGACCCGGATGCCTTCAACCCTGAATCAACCTTGGGCGTGCCGGGCCTGATGCGGGCCTGGAAAAAAGGCAACGTGGCCCTGGCCAATGCGCCCGGTGCCGGCGTGGCGGATGACAAGGTGGTGTACGCCTTCGTGCCGGAAATCATCAAATACTATCTGGGCGAGGACGTGATCCTGCCCAACGTGCCCACCTATCGCTGCATGTACGACAACGAGCGCGAATACGTGCTGAAGAATCTCGACAAGCTGGTGGTGAAACCCGCTAACGAATCCGGCGGTTACGGCATGATGATCGGCCCGGCGGCGAGCAAGAAAGAACGGGAAAAATTCGCCGGCCTGATCAAGGCCGATCCGCGTAACTACATTGCACAGCCGACCCTGTCACTGTCGACAGTGCCGACGCTGGTGGGTGATCATGTTGAGCCGCGCCACGTGGACCTGCGGCCGTTCATTCTCAGCAGCGACAACATCAACGTCACCATGGGCGGCCTCACCCGCGTTGCACTGCGCAAAGGCTCGCTGGTGGTGAATTCATCCCAGGGTGGTGGCAGCAAAGACACCTGGATCGTGGAGGAGGACAAGTAATGCTGGCCCGTGTTGCTGAAACCCTGTTCTGGATGTCCCGCTATCTGGAGCGTGCCGAGAACATGGCGCGCCTGATCAACGTGAATGCCAACCTGCTGCTGGATATTCCCAAGAAAACCCAGCTGGGTTGGGAGCCGTTGATCGATATCACCGGTACCCGCGATGTCTATCTGCAGCAGAACGACAATTTTGATGAACGCACCGTACTGAAATACCTGGTGAGCGATGCCAGCAGCCCGGTGTCGATTGCCAATTCGCTGAGTTATGCCCGGGAAAATGCCCGCACCATTCGCGACGTGATTCCCCGTGAAGCCTGGGAACAGATCAACGCGCTGAATTATTTCGCCAAGGATCAGCTGGCATCCGGTCTGTCCAAGCGCGGCCGCTTCAGTTACCTGAAAGAAATCATTCTGCGCAACCAGACCATTACCGGCCTGCTTGCCGGCACCATGAACCAGGATCAGGGTTATCTGTTCATCCGCATGGGCCGCAATCTGGAACGTGCCGACATGACCTCGCGCATTGTCGATGTGCGTACCGCCAATCTGCTTACCGGTGAAAATCTGGAATTGCGGCCGTTCGAAAATATCCAGTGGATGAGCGTGCTGAAGTCGCTCACTGCGTACCAGATGTACCGGCAGGCGATGCAGGCGCGGGTACGGCGGGCAGATGTATTGAAATTCCTGTTCCAGTCCACCAAGTTTCCGCGTTCGATTTATTTCTGCGTGCAGCAACTGGAACAGTGTGTAGTGCAGCTACCGAACTACGAAGCAGTGCTGCGCAAGATCCACGCCCTGATGCGCACCATCCAGGCGGCGGAACTCAACGCCTACGACCAGAAAATGCTGCACGATTTCATCGACCAGTTGCAGATCGAATTCAACGGCATCCACAACGCCCTGGCGGACAACTATTTCCTCAGTGGTCGCGTCAACAAACAGGTGCAGTCGCAGGCGGCGGGGTAATCCCGCGCCAGTGCGCTGGCAAATCCGACTATTCCTGGTTCTGCATTCACCGGATGGCCCGGGCCATCCGCGCAAAACCGTGTTTTCCTACCCGAATTGAATCCGAACAACTGCGCGACCTATAGTCCGATAAGGGTTTTCCGATCCATTGTCGTACCGCAGGAGTCGCAGAATGAACGAAGAAAACACGCGCCGCTTCATGAGTCAGGAAGCCCGCAAGGGCAACGGCGCCAGCGTGGGGATTCCGCCGCGTTTGATGAAGTTTCCGCTGCCGGAAGGCAAGACGAAATATCCGTTCTACAACGGCAATCCTACCTGTAACGCGCTGTTTGCGGTGTTCTCGGCCATCTTTCCGCCCGGTGAGCGTTTTTTTGTGGAGTCGGCACGGCGCTTTCGCGATCAGATCAGCGATCCGCGCCTGAAAGCGCAGGTGTCCGGATTTATTGGCCAGGAGGCGATTCACGGCCGCGAGCACGAACGGCTGAACGAATGGTTTGCCGCCAACGGGTTTGATATCGCCATGGCGGACCGGATGATCCGCTTCAGCCTTGGACTGCTGGAACGGCTGTCACCGCAGCAGCAACTGGCCTGCACCAGTTATATGGAACATTTCACCGCCCATCTGGCCGAACAGTGGCTGACCAACACCGAATTCCGCAACAGTTCCGATGCCGACATGCTGCAGCTGTGGAGCTGGCATGCGGTGGAAGAACTCGAACACAAGTCGGTGGTGTTCGATGTGCATGAACAGGTCAGCGTTACCGCGTACCGGGAACGTCTGCTGGCGATGGCCTATGTGGCGGTGCTGTTGCTGCCCAGCGTGCTGTTCAGCTGGGCGTGGATCACGGCGCGCCAGGGTGAGCTGTTCAACGTGCGGGCGCACCGTCAGGCGGCGCGTGCGCTGTTCGGACGCAAGGGATTTCTCAGTGGTGTGCTGGTACATGTGCCGGCGTTTGCGGCGCGCCGTTTTCACCCCAGCCAGCAGCGTACCGAAGCAGTGGAGCAGCAGTGGCGCAGCCGCCTGTTCGGCGAGCATGGTGACCTGAACGGGTTTTTCACCAATCGTGCGGCCGTGGAGCAGGCAATGCCGGCGGCGTGAGCCGGGCGTCTGCCCTCACTCGATCATCAGACTGACGGTCACATCCTGTTCGGACTCACCATCACTGAAGCGCACGGTGGCGGCGTGCACACCGGCCGGCAGATCGGTGCGGGTCAGGTAGGCGCGCCAGCTGCCGGTGCCATCGAACTGCACGTCGAGCCAGTCGCTGGCTGCGGTGCGGTAGTACAGGGTGGGCTGGCCGGCAATGTCGGTGACCGGCATGCCGTTTACCAGCAAGGTTTGCGGCGCAATGCTGTCGACGTTGGCATTGCGGCGGGCGCTGAACACCAGCGGTTCCGGCACGCCGGCTACGGCCTGCACCTGGGTGGCCAGATTGCCCTGCTGCACTTTGACGATGCCGATGCCGGGTACCAGCCAGAGGTCGAAGCTGATGGGATTGAGAATCGGTGACAGCCAGGGATAGTTGAACCGAATCAACAGCTGGGTTACCAGATCGACCCACAGTTGCTGGGTGACCCGGATATGCCGCGCCGGCTGGGGCGCCAGACCGGGAATCTCGAACCATTCACTGCCCTGCAGCGTAGACTGCACCCGCACGTTAAAGCGTAATTCAAGGGGTGAATTGCTGGCCCGCAACAGCGTGGACCCTGTGGTGCTGCTGGCATCCCCCAGAATCGGCCGGCTATCTGCAAAGACCACGGTCAGATACACCGGGTCCGCCTGTTCCAGCAGCAATACCCGCACGCTTTTCACGCCGACCTGATCGGCGGTGCTGGTGAAATAGCTGAACAGCAGATCGCTCTGCTGCAGTGGATAGGCGATGTCGTCGCCCATGACTTCGCCGGCGCCGAGCACGGTGGGAACGGTGCTGGCATCAAAGAACAGCTGCATGCCGGGAATGATCGGGAAGAAGACGTTGGTGTCGAGCACCGCCTGCAGCGGAGGTTCAACCGGATCGGGGGGCAGCACGATGATGGGGTCATCCACGCCGGGATCATCGACCACCGGTGGTTCTTCTGCGGGGGGCTCTTCATCGACGGGAGGCTCTTCCGCCGGTGGCTGTTCATCGACGGGCGGTGTCTGTTCCGGCGGTGATTCGGCGTCGTCACCATCGTCACCGGGCAAAGTGCCTTCACGCCCTGGCGCCGTTACGCCGCTGGTCCGCAGATCGCCTGGTTTGGCAACGTCCTCGCTGCCACAGGCTGACATCAACAGTACGGACACCAGCATGATGCTGATCCGCAACCACACTGTCATGGCTGTTCCCCTGCTTGTTTTTGTTGTGTTTGGTTATTCTGTAGTCAGCCTATGGTAGCAAAAGGGCGCTGGCAGTGGGCAAGCGGATTTGGCGGATATTGATGACTGGGGCTGATAAATCCGGTCACGAATGCACTGGCAGTGCGCTGGGTGCCAGTGTCCGGCTGGCGGGAACCAGCAAATGAACCAGGGTCACCAGCGCCAGGGCCGGCAGTGCCAGCACACTGATCAGCGGTACGATCAGCCCGAACAGCAGCAGTTCGAAGGCCAGGTGGCTGTCGGGATGGGGTTTGCCGCGCAGCCGGCTGCGCAAGGCATCGAAGGTATTGCCGATCAGGTTGCCGATGTAGATCAGGCGGATGTACATCATGATGTCGTTGGCCTTGTTCTGGCCGTAAAAATCCACCAGCGCCTGCACGTCTTCCGCGCCGGGATGGCGATCGGTTTCGGCGTAATGCTGGGCAAAACACAGCGCCCGGTATTCATAGTCGTCCACCGCGCGATCCAGATCCGCCGCCAGCAGCTGGGTGATTTCCTCGGCCGCGACGCCGTTGTGCAATGCCAGCTGTGAATGCAGGCGCGCGCAGTACGCGCATTCATTCACCGCCGTGGTGGCCAGCATGATTTTCTCGGCAAAAGGCCGCGCAATGCGTCGACTGCGCACGGTGTCGATCAGCGCAAAAATCCGCAGCGTCATGAACAGGATGTCCTGAAAAAATACGCGCGCGCTGTAGACTCGTTTGGTCCAGATCGGTTTCATGACAACTCCTTGTGACGGACAGAAAAAATATCGGTACGGTGGCTCGGTGTCAGCGTTGCAGGGCGGGTCGCCTGTGCCAGCAGGAATTGCTGCGCCACATGACGGGACCAGGCGGATACGGTCATGCTCGGTGGCATCCCCGGTGCTTTCGGCAGTGCAGATGCATCCACCACAAACAGGCCGGGATGATCGTGCAGTTCGCCCTGACTGTTGATCACACCCCGTTGCGGATCATCATGAATGGGCACGCCGCCGAGGGGATGCAGTGTGGCGGCAACCTTTTCGCTGAACAGCAGCGGTTTGCCGAAATGGTCCCGCAACTGGCGAAAGCGCGCAAAAATATGCTGGTGCAGCTCACTGTCGCGGGTGGAATAGCGGATACGCAGACGGCCGTTACGCCAGTAAGCGACGCCGTCGTTACGATCCTCACCCATGGCGGTGACGAACAGCCAGCTGCGCAACTGGCGCCGGATCAGCTCGGGCATGGGGATGTCATCCAGCCCGGAAATCCCCGCCTGAATGAACTGGGCCTGGTCCTGGCCATCGCGAAACGCCAGGGTGCCGTGACAGGACATGCCTTCACTGAAATCCAGCCCCAGATCCTTGCGCAACCACAGCGCAATGGAATCCGCGTTGGTGGCAATACCGCGACCAAGCAACGGCATGCCCTGCAGGCCTGATGTGCTGGCGCGGCTGCGTAACAACAGGCGCAGGGTGTTGAGGGTGCCTGCGCCGAGAAAAAGCTGACGGGTGCGATATTCCACCGCAACGTTGCGGCGGTGATCGTAACCGGTGACCGCATAGCGATAGCCACTGTGCGCCGGCAGTGGGCGGATCAGCATCGCCTCGGTGCAATCGCGCAGCTGCAGGCCATCGTTAATGGCCTGTTCCAGATAGGTAAAATCCAGCGACGCCTTGCTGCCGCTGTAGGCACCCAGCAGACCTTCGTTGCGGTAATTGCTGGGCAGGCGCTGCACGTTGCTGTCATCGCGGTTGCCGGTGCGAAATTTCAGGCCCATCCACGGCCACCAGTTCGCGACGTCGCCGCCGATTAACGGATTGTTCCGGTGCATGTGCACAGTATGATTGGGAATCTGCCAGGCCGGATCAGGTCGCGTCGATCCCATCTGCTGCAGAAATTCTTCGTAATACGCGGTCATCGTCGCAGGATCAATGGCGTCACCGACGCCATGCCAGTAACGCGGATCGGCCGGCGGATGATGCAGCCCGCTATAACCCAGGCTGCCGCCACCGACGCCGGAACAGCAGGCAATCAGCAACTGGCGATCCCAGAACAGTTCGTACAGACCGTTGCGATTCAAGCGCAGATTCGGCAGCGACACCCGCTCTGACAGATTGGCTTCCACATTCCGCAAAAAATGTGTGTAGAAATGTCGCTGACGCGGATAGGGTGAACGGGATTCGATACCCATCGACGCCACCGGCACGGAATCGCGCCAGGGCCCGCGCTCCAGCAGGGTCACATCCAGGCTGTGACGACACAGGGTCGCGGCAGTGATAGCACCACCGAAGCCACTGCCAATGATCAGCGTGTCGGTGGTGTGAAGATTTGTTTTGGACATGGATGATCAGCCGGTAATACAGGATCGGAAACCAGAAGCGTTGACGCTAATGGATGATGGCCGTGCTGCACAGGTTCGATCCCGTCAGCTTCGGTTGGCTTTGGTGCAGTGCGCTCAGAAATGCTGCACATAACTGAATTCCAGCATGATGGCTGTCATGTCTGCGGTGACATCAGTACCGGCATACGGGTTGTAGATGACCAGCAGCGGATTGGTGCTGTTGCCCAGTTCACTGCTGCCGCCGGGCATGAACACCGAGGTGCTGAAATAGCCCAGCGCCATATCCACGTCGGTGCGCTGGTTGGGTTGCCAACCGAAACCGACGCCGTACAGCTGGCCACTGCCAATGGGCAGCAGCGGACTGTTGGCGGAATCCGGAATTGAACTGGGGCGATCCTCGATGCCGGCGCGCAATACCAGATTATCGTTCCACTGGTACTCCATCCCCAGCGCCCAGTTCCAGCTGTCTTCGAGCCCCAGCGGAAAGGTGAGTCCGGTACCGCCGGGCCCCACCAGATCCGGCTGAACGATCTGCGCCAGGCGCAGAAAATCGATGGACTCGGAAAATTCCACCGGGATGCTGTCCCAGTCCGACCACCCGGTGTACTTGTAGTCCACATTCAGTTTGATGCGCGGCGTTACCTGCACGCTCATCCCCAGCGCAAGATGCTCGGGCATCTGCATGTCCAGCGTTGCCTTGCCTTCGGTGCGGGTCTGGCCCTGGGGCAATGACCAGCCCAGTACGCCGAGCAGACTGCCGACCGCATCGTAGCCCGGTGTCTGCGCCAGTTCGCCGATAAACGCATTCCAGGACGTGCCATTCACCCAGGTGAAATCGCCGCTCATCTGCATGGGAATTGGCGCCTGATACACGGCACCAAAGGTGAGCCAGGGCTGTGGTTGCCACAATACGCCGGCATTGAAACCCAGGGTCAGCGGCGCATCCACTTCGAATTCCAGTGTGCCCAGTGCATCGTACAGGCCCAGCTGGCCACCGCAGATAAACGGCAGCAGATCCGGACATACCTGGTATTGCAGTTCACCAAGAAATTCGATGCCGATATGGGGTGAACGAAACGGTAACTCGATGCCGATGCCGGCGTAGTTGAACGTCAGCGCGGCGCCTATCGACCATTCATCGTTTACGGCAAAGGCAAAACTCGGTGAAAAATACGTGAGCACCGAAAATGCCAGCCGCTGGCCGATCCAGCGACCGGGATCATCATCGGCACGATGAAATCCCACCATCATTGGAGCGTACACATTGGTGGCATAGGTGATGGCCGAATCTTCGGGCCGATATGAAGCTCCACCCAGCGGCGCCAGCAGCACCGGAATATCCGTCATGCCGAAGATCGGCAGCATCAGTGTGGCGCCTTCGGTTTCACTGCTACTGCGATGGGCTTCATCGAAAAAATAGGCGTCGTCGAAAATGCCCAGCGCCTGTTTCTGATCCAGATAGCGCTGGCGTTCGTCGTTGTATTCACCAAAGGTCAGGTCAATGCCGAAGGTGGCACCCACCACTTTCAGATGGGCCTGCCGGCCTTGCAGGCGGGCCAGACCGGCGGGATTGAAATGAATCGAATCGATGCCCGGTGGATCGGCGGTAACCGCATTGCCCAGGGAAACGGCGCGGGCGTTGCCGATGGTAAGACTGTCAGTGAGTACGGCCCACGCCGCAGACGCCGGCAGCAACGCCAGCCAGAAAACCAACCACTTCATGCTGAAACCCCGGCCCGATTTTTTGTTGTTATGGCGTCCTGCGATTCTATTCGCGTTTGCTGCGGGCTATCGACAAGCGCGCGTGACCGTGAATAATGAGGACAGCAACAGCCTAAGCAGCACGCGCCGCAGCGCAAAGGTTGGTGCAGATCAAAACCGGTTCGTTTCCATCAATTGCGTCATCACCACAGGATTCCGCGTGTGATCAGGGTTGCCATCATCGCCATTGCCGAAGCCTTGCCATCGTCCATCATGGGGCCGCTGGATGTGTTGCGTGCCTGTGGCCGCATTGCGCAGGCGGTGTCGGGAAAACCGCATACGGCTGTGTTCGACGTTGCCATTGTCGGCGAAACCGCGGCGGCCTTTACCGGGTTCAGTGGCGTCACCCTGACGCCGGATACGGCGATCGATAATGGCGAGCACTATGATCTGGTGTGGCTGCCGTCGATTGCGCTGGGGCCGGAAGGACTGTTCGATACCCATCCCCGTCTGCAGGCCTGGTTGCGCCAGCAATATCAGGCCGGTGCCGAAATTGCAGCGGTGTGCACCGGCGCGTTTCTATTGGCAGAAGCGGGTTTGCTCAAACGCCAGAAAGTTACCACCCATTGGGCCTATGCCGGCCTGTTCGCCCAGCGTTATCCTGATGTGGAATTGCTGGCGCAGCTGTCGATCGTGCATAACGAACGCATTCATTGCGCAGCGGCGGGATCGGCCTGGCATGATCTGGTGCTCGACGTGATTGAACGCCACTGTGACAAACGCACTGCCATCCAGACGGCAAAAATGTTTCTGCTGCAGACGCATCCGCACGGCCAGCAGCCGGTGCGTCATCTGGCGAAGCCGGTTCATCATCACGATGCCATGATCGAAGCGGCACAACGCTGGCTGGACGCCCATCTGTCCGAAGACGATCTTATCGCCCGCGTTGCTGCCGACATTGGCATGAATGAAGTCACTTTTCAGCGTCGTTTCCGTCAGGCGTTGCAGGAACCTGTCAATGCTTACATCCAGCGTTTGCGGGTAGAAAAAGCCAGGGAAGCGCTGGAAATGACCGCCGATTCAGTGGAGGATATCAGCGCGCTGGTGGGTTACCGGGACAGCAGTTTTTTTCGTCGCCTGTTCAAACGGCTGACCGGATTGACGCCGGCGCAATACCGGCGCGAATTCGCCTTGCAGAAATGAACGGGCCATTGTGATGCATCCAACCAGAACACCACTCAATCTGTTGCGCACCTTTGACAGCGCAGGCCGTCATCTGAGTTTCAAAAAAGCCGCAGAGGAACTCTGCATCACGCCGCCGGCGGTGAGCCATCAGATCAAGGCACTGGAACAGAAACTCGGTGTCGCGCTGTTCGTACGCAACAATCGTGAACTGGCATTTACTGCAGCGGGCAGTCAGTACTGGCAACAGGTGCATGCCTCGCTCAGCCAGCTCGACCAGTTTACCCGCGAACTGCAGCGCCAGCATGGTCAGGCCACACTGGTGGCGAGCATCATGCCGCCGCTGGCCAGCACGCTGGTGATTCCCCATCTGGCGGAATTCACCGAACAGTATCCCGGCATCAACCTGCGCATCGATTCCAGCATCCGCAATGTGAATCTGGAACAGGGCGACGCGGACGTGGCGATCCGTTATGGTGATGGTCGCTGGCCGCCGCTGGTCAGCCGCAAACTGCTGGATATTTATGTGCAGCCGGTGTTTCCCGCCGCCTTTGCCAGTCGTTATGATTTTTCTGATCCTGTGGACGTGCGCCGGTTGCCGCTGATTCACATGAGCGCGCGACCCAATGCCTGGCAACGCTGGTTTGCCGCCGCCGGCCTGGGCGCTCCACAACCGGAAAAGGAATATCATCTGGATGATTATCCCGCCGCGCTGGAAGCCGCCAAGACCTTGGGCGGCACCCTGGCCGCCATGCCCATCGAACAGTATCTGGTGGACAGCGGCGTGCTGATTGCGCCGCTGCCCCGGCTGGGCCCGCTGGATGACGGCGTATTTGCAGTGTATCGCCCCGCCGATCAGGACAATCCGGTGATTCAGGGCTTTGTCCACTGGATTGAATCCCTGCTGCAGCGGACGTTTTCAGATTAGTTTTTCTTATCCGAGCCGGCACAAACCATCATTTGTCCGGTCCTTGCGCCCTTGGGTAACCTGATCCTCCATTCATTGGCAGGAACCCGATCATGGATATTGCACACCCCCACACGGGCAACCAGCGCTCGCTGCTGTTCCGGCTGACCCAGGCCGAACTGGATCAGCTGTTCGACACCCTTGAACCGGTAAAAATCAGTGCGCTCAACGGCGCCTTCCGCGGTCGTCTGATGGGCGTGTCCGGGCTTAACCTGTTGCCGCGGCCGCTGCGGGTGGCGCTGTACACCGTACTGCAGTCACCGCTCAATCCCTGGCGCGGCAAATATTTTGCCAACGGTGCCGGTTCCAATTTATGGCTGGCGCTCAACGGCCAGGTGCGGTTCGCCCATTACGTGGTGGATAGCGATCCGCAGACCGGCACTGAATTTCTCAATTACAACATCGCCCAGAACTGGCAACCGCTGCGTGGCATTCGCGGCGAAGCCCGTCAGCTGGATGCCAATACGGTGTTGGCGCGGATGAATTACCAGACCGCACAACGTAGCGTGCGCGTGCTGTATTTCACGCTGGAAAACCATTGATCATGAGCGTTGAGCATTACGATTTCATCATCGTCGGCAGTGGTTTTGGCGGTGCGGTTGCGGCGCACAAACTGGTGCAGACCGGTGCCCGGGTGTTGCTGCTGGAGCGTGGCCCCTGGCGTGATACCCAACCGGTGCGCGGGCAAGGTATCCGTTCCGGTAAACCGCTACCGGCCGGGCGCCACTTTTTTACGCATGTCGTTCGCACGCTAAATGCCCCGCTGTTGCCGCGACGCGGCTTCACCATCAATCGTCATGGTTTGTACGATATTCATTATGCGCGTGACATGGCGCTGATTTGTACGTCCGGTGTGGGTGGTGGCAGTCATGCCTACAGCGCCATGAATACGCGACCCGAGGTCGACAATTACTGGCAGAAAATACTGGGCAAAACCGCCGCTGCCAGGATGGAACAGCATTACGACTGGATGCTGCAGATGATGGGCGCACAGGCGCCGACGGCGGACGAACGCATTCCCAATTTCACCGGGGACCAGTTCCGTGATTCGCCGCATTTTGTCGCCGATGCCAGTGTGCCGCAGCCGGCCATGGGCATCAGGCGCGATCCGCTGCTGAATCCATATCAGAACAGCAGCTTTTTTGGCAGTCATACCGGCGCAAAAACCACCCTGGACGTGGCGCTGATTGCACCGGCCATGGCGCAGGGGCTCAGGGTGCTGGCCGAACACGAATGTCTGGCTGTGCATCACCGCGCGCAGCACAACGATTACCGGCTCGATGTGTTCGATCATGGCAATAATCGGCATCGCTTTTTTACCGCCGGCAAGGTGCTGCTGGCGGCGGGCACGCTGAATACCGTGAAGCTGTTGTATCGCAGCCGCGATGTCGGCGGATTGTCCGGCATGCCGGCGCTGGGCATGGGCTTTGGTGGCAACGGTGATTTTCCTGCGCTGTGGTTGCGCGATATGGGCAAAACGGACATGACCTTGGGCACGCCCTGTCATGGCCGCTTTGCACTGCGGGATTATCCCGACTGTCCCAACCTCACCAGTTACGGTCTCAACGGGCTGGATCAGATCCCGCTGCCGGGCTGGATGAAACGCCGCTTACGCAAGCTGTCGTTCGTGATCAGCATGGGCGCCGATACTGCCAACGGTCATCTGAGCTGGCACAAAGGACGCCTGCGGGTGCATTACATCCGTTACCAGCAACCGATCCTGCAGCGCATCACCGCCGCGTTTGACGCGATTGCCCAGCGCAGTGGCAGACCGGTGCGCTACAGCAGGGAACATCTGATGACGGTGCATCCACTTGGGGGTGCCCGTTGTGGCAAGGACATCTGCGATTCAGTGGTCAATCTGCACGGTGAAGTACACGACCATCCGGGCCTGTTCGTAGTGGACGCCAGCGCCCTGCCTGCCGCACCGGGTTCGCCGCCGTCGATGACCATTGCCGCCTGGTCGGCCCATGTCTGTGATGGCCTGCAGGCGGCGCCGGTGAATTCCCGCCGCCACACCGTGACCCAGCAAACTGTTCAGGAGACATCTTTATGACGACTTTCAAAAAACGTGTATTCACACCGCTGGAACTGCTCCGGCGTCTGGGTCTGGTCACCCTGTATTCGCCGTTGCTGCTGCGCGGTCTGATCCGCCCGGCCACCTCACCCGCCCTGCGGGAAAAAGTGATGCTGGCGGTGACGTCCGTCAACGATTGTCGCTACTGTGCCTGGGTACACACCCATCTGGCCCTGAGCAACGGTATCGACATGGACGAGGTCAACGCGATCCTGCAGCACAGCAAGCTGCAGGCGGGTTCCCGTGCCGATGCTGCAGCGATCCTGTATGCCCAGCATTACGCTGACACCGATGGTCGCATCGACGCATCAGCCCTGACTGCCTTGCAGCAGCATTTTTCCCCGGCCCAGATACGGGAAATCCACGCCTTCATTCACGCCATCTATGTCGGCAACCTGTCGGGCAACACCTTCGATGCGTTGCTCGCCCGCTTCAAAGGTGCAAACGTGGAAGGCAGTTCGGCGCTGTTCGAAGTGTTGTGTGCGCTGATTACCGCGCCGGTGTTGCTGCTGATCCTGTTCAAGGCCCGGAGCGATCGCCGGGTTGAACTGACCTCACTGTAAGGAAGCGTGGCATGGCGTTATCAGGCTGGTTGAAGTGGCTACCGTTCGGCAAGGTGCCGGAAATCGCGCCGCAAAAACTGCAGACATGGCTGACCCAGTCGGCGGTGCAGATCATCGATGTACGGACGGAAGAAGAGTGGCGGCGTTCGCGGATTCCCGGTGCGCTGAATCTGCCGATCACGCAGTTTTCCCAGGCGAATATTGATGCGTTGCAGTTGCGGCGGGATGCGCCGGTGGTGGCGATCTGTCTGTCGGCCCATCGCAGCATTCCGGCGGTGCGGCAGTTGCAGGCGATGGGATTTGCGCAGGTGTATCAGTTGCAGCAGGGCATGCGGCAGTGGTGGCAGCTGCGCATGCCCTGCGAGCAGGACTGACGTTCCGGCCGGTCAGGCCGCGCCCTGATCCGCGGGCGTTGCTTCGTTGACAGCATCCGGCTGGCCGTATTTCGCCAGGTATTCCGCACGCCGCGCCGGATCGATATTGGCCTTGGTGATGTCACCCTTGTAGTGGTCCAGCACCCGCTGATCCATCATCGCAAACCACCAGTTGGGAAAATACGCCGGCAGCAGCATCGAGGCATAACCGCCCGGCAGCTGCGGTGCCTCGGGGAAATGTCGTAACGCCTGGAAGCTGCGGGTCGGGTGGGCGTGGTGATCCGAATGACGCTGCAACTGGTACAGCACCAGATTGGTCACCACGTAATTGCTGTTCCAGCTGTGTTCCGGCGAGGTGCGTTCGTATTTGCCGTTTTCATCCTTCTGCCGCAGCAGGCCGTAGTGTTCGATGTAATTCACCACTTCCAGCAGGCTGGCGCCATAGGCACCCTGGGCCACCAGGAACGGAATCGCACGGGGGCCGCTGATCAGCACGTTCAGGCCGACAAAGCCGGCGGTGATGGCCCAGCCCTGCAGCAGTTCGTTCTCGAGGCACCAGAAGCCCTTGCCGCGGCGCTGCAGGCGCTGGGTTTCGATCTCGATGGCGGACTTGATGCCGCCCACAACGGTGCGGGGCAGGAATTTCCAGAAGCTTTCCCCCAGCCGTGACGAGGCCGGATCTTCCGGCGTGGACACCCGCTTGTGATGGCCAAAGTTATGTTCCACCGCAAAGTGGGTATAGAACGTGGGCGCCAGTGCCAGCATGGCACCGAGGCGGTTGTGGCGTTCGTGCTTGTGGCCCAGCTCGTGGCCGGTATTGATCGCAATGCCGTTGAGGGCGCCCACTGACAGGGTGATGCCGATGCGGTCGGCCCAGGGGGTGCTCTTGCGGGTGGCCAGCCAGGTGCCCAGGATCGTCATCGCATACTGGGACGGAATGAACGCCTTGGTGATCAGGTTGTAGTACTTGTCGTTTTCCAGCTCCTTGATGGCTTCATCCGGCGGATTGGACTCGTCCTCGCCGATCCAGCGGTCCAGCGCCGGAATCACCCCGTGCACCAGGGCCGGGCCGAACCAGGCCAGCGGCGCCCGCAGCTTCTTCGGGGTCAGGGCATAGGCGGTGAGGGCGGCCGTGCCGATCACCGGCAGGGCGGGGCTCAGCAGCCACTTGTAACGCTTGGGGTCCTTCCACCTGGATTTGCCCTGCGCTTGTTGTGCGGTCTGCTGCAGCAGGTCGTCGGGAGTTTTCATGTTCATGATGGGAATGCCCTCGGTACGATCAAACGACCCCAGTGTAGCAATTGTTGGATTGTCCGACAATAAGGCTGATTAGGCCAGATTTGGACGGTGTTTCCCTCCATGGCGTTGGATCTTCCTTTCAGGCAGCCGCGCTCACTACCCGGTTGCGGCCCCCTTCCTTGGCCTGGTAGAGCGCCTTGTCGGCGGCCTTCAGCAGGTCATTCAGATCGTCGATCGCAGGGGCGGGAAAGCACGCTACCCCCAGGCTGGCGGTGATGTGGATGCGGTGGCCGTCGGCCTCCACCGGGGTGGCGGCAATCTGGGCGCGAATCCGCTCGGCGGCGGCAGCGGCTTCTTCCAGGTTCAGCCCCGGCATCAGGATCGCGAATTCCTCGCCGCCGTAGCGGCCCACCTCGTCGTACTGGCGGGTGTGTTCCATCAGGATGTTCGAGGCGGCCACCAGCACCTCATCCCCGGCATGGTGGCCCCACGTATCGTTGATGGCCTTGAAGTGATCCAGATCCACCATCACGCAGGCGACGCTGCGCAGGGTGGTACGCTGGGCGCGCTGGATCTCGGTAAGGCCACGCTCGATGAACGAGCGGCGGTTGCTGAGCCGGGTCAGGCCGTCGATGCTGGACATTTCCCGGTACAGGTTTTCCCGCTCCACCCAGCGGCTGATCACGGCGATGGTGATGCGGGTGATGGCCAGCAGCACACCGGCCACCATGATTTCGAAGGTCAGCCAGGCGGTGGTGAGGGTGCCGTCGGCGTTGAAAGGGGGCCGGGTAAACAGGGGCGCGTGGGGCAGAACCCGGCTGAAGGCGAGGATTGCCAGCACCACCATCACCACGCACACGCTGACGTAGGCCAGATAGATCTTGCGCATATTCGCCAGGGCCGATGCAATGTTGACCCCCAGAAACAGCACCAGCAGGCCCTGGGTGAACAGGGTTCCCGCGGCCCAGCTGCCGACGATGACCGAAACCAGAAAGGATACGATGATGAAGGTTTCCAGCAGCGGAAACTCTGCCTGGGTCTGGCGCCGGCGCAGTGCAGCCAGGACCAGGCTGCCCAGCAAAATGGCATGCACCGCAAACAGCGTCAGCAGGGCCATGGCCACGCTGCGGCGCAGGTATTCCGGTGCTTGCGACAGCACCGCTACCAGCCAGCCACCAAACACCAGCGGAACCAGCATCAGCAGGCTGCCCAGCAGGATATGGCGGTCAATAGGACGCCAGTCCAGCGGATTGGACCAGCGACGGGGGGATTGGGTCATCACGGAACTCCAGATGGCCCCGAACAACAGGGGCCTACGGAATTCAGTTTAGATGCTGTAGCGGGACTGAAAGGAAAACCGTGCGGAAATTGACGAATGGCGCGGGGTGAGGATGGGCCCGCCGCAGGTGCAGCGGGTCCGGCAGGCTTACTTGAACATGGCCTTGAACAGCTTGACCTTGTCCTTGTAAGGCGCATAACGCATCGGCAGATCCATGAAGGTGGACGACTTCAGTACGCTGCGCTGGTGCGAGAAGGTGAGGAACGAGCGGTGACCGTGATAGGCACCCAGGCCGCTTTCGCCCACGCCACCAAAGGGCAGGTTGGCATTGGCAATGTGCATCAGCGTGTTATTGACGCAGCCACCACCAAACTGGATGTTGTCCAGCACGTCACGTTCCACGTCCCGGCTTTCAGTGAACACGTACAGCGCCAGCGGATGGCTCGGCAGCCGCTTCACGTGCTTGTACACCTCGCTGAGGGAGTTGTAGCTGATGATCGGCAGCAGCGGGCCGAAGATTTCTTCCTGCATCACCGCGTCATCCAGGGTCACGTCCTTGAGCAGAGTGGGCGCGATATAGCGGTCGGCAGCGTCGGTCTGGCCGCCGGCCAGTACCTTGGCAGGATCGATCAGGGCTTTCACCCGCTCGAAATGCTTGCCGTTGATGATGCGGCCGAAGTCCGGGCTCTTCTGCGGATTGTCACCGTAGAAATCCTTCAGGGTCTTCACCAGGATGCGCTGGAATTCGTCCTTCACCGAGGCGTGCACGAACAGGTGATCCGGGGCGATACAGGTCTGGCCCGCGTTCATCAGCTTGCCTGCCAGCAGACGCTTGGCGGCGATTTCCAGTTTGGCATCACTGTGCACGATGGTGGGGCTCTTGCCGCCCAGTTCCAGCGTGACCGGTGTCAGATATTTGGCCGCCTTGGCCATCACGATCTTGCCGACCCGCGGGCTGCCGGTGAAGAAGATGTGATCGAACTGCTCTTCCAGCAGGGCGTCAGTGACATCGGTGCTGCCCTGGAAGATCTGGAACACGTCCGGGGTGAAGAATTCCTTCGCCATCTTTTCCATCACGGCAGACGTAGCCGGGGTCAGCGACGACGGCTTCATGATCACCGTGTTGCCGGCGGCCAGGGCACCGATCAGGGGCTGGATGCACAGCACGTAGGGATAGTTGTAGGGGCCCATGATGAACACCACGCCCAGCGGGGTGTATTCGATGCGGCTGCGGCCGGGCTGGGCCAGCAGCGGAGTGCCGACTTTCTTCGCCTGCATCCACTTTTTCAGGTGCTTGAGGGTGTGGTTGAGCTCTTCCATCGCCGTGCTCATTTCCACATAGGCTTCCAGCGCAGGGCGGCCGATGTCCTGCTTCAGGGCGGCTTCCACCTCGTCGGCGTACTTGAGCATGGCGGCCTTCAGCTGCTTGAGCTGCTGCAGGCGGAATTCGTAACTGCGGGTGGCGCCGGATTCAAAGAAGGCCCGCTGGCGGGCGACGGCTTGAGTGGCCCAGTCTGCGCGGGCTTGGGGTTGGGTGGCTGCGTTCATGGTTCCGCTCCTTTTGGTATGTGGTGCGATCCAACCATGACTGGTGCGTCATCGCAATAGCAGGGCTGCTCAAAATGACTGGCAGAAATGGTCACCCCTGTCGGATCAGTACCTTACCCCCGGCGGATTGTGGCTGGAAAACCGCCGGAAAGACGGCCGTTACGACAACGACCGCTCCTTGAACGGGATTTCCTTCTTCTGCTGATTGCGCTGCACGGAAATGCGCTGGTTGGTGTTGCCCATC
The DNA here is from genome assembly GCA_041395845.1 of Gammaproteobacteria bacterium. GTDB lineage: Bacteria > Pseudomonadota > Gammaproteobacteria > Pseudomonadales > Ketobacteraceae > Ch67. The sequence goes on along the minus strand of JAWKZS010000005.1, from coordinate 169,329 downwards.
ATGCGACGCTGCCACAGGCGCTCGGCGCGCAGCGCCATCCAGTCGGATGCACGCCAGGCCTGCTGCAGCAGGAATTTGCCACCGCCAACGGCGTCCGGCGAGCGGGTGCTCATTTCCTCGATGATGGCCAGGGCGTGGGCCAGGGGTTCCTTGCTCACGTGGGTCACCAGGCCGATGGCCTTGGCTTCCGAACCGCTCATGATGCGGCCGGTCATGGTGATTTCCTTGGCGGCGTCCAGCGGCATCAGTTCCCGCATCAGCGCGATACCGCCCATATCCGGCACCAGTCCCCATTTCGCTTCCATCATCGACAGTTTTGCATCCGGCGTGCAGATGCGGATATCGGCGCCCAGGGCCAGCTGCAGGCCGGCGCCGAAACAGTTGCCGTGCATCAGCGCAATCACTGGCACCGGTAGTTTGCGCCAGCCGATACTCCAGGTCTGAAAATCATTGCGGATCGGCCACCACAGCTGCAGATAGGCCAGTGCCGCTTTCACCGGTTCGCCCAGCACCGATTTGAAATCCAGTCCGGCGCAGAACGACGGCCCTTCGCCCTGCAGGATCACCGCCCGGATGCCCTTCAGCTTGCGTACCTGTTTCTGGGCCCGGATGACGCCCTTGAGCATGTCCAGATCCATGCCGTTGTGCTTGTCGGGGCGGGTCAGGGTGACATAGGCGATGGGGCCGTCAACGTGGATGCGGACGCGGTCGTTCATGGCGGTACTCCGGACTGGGGCAAAAGAGACAACCAAGGCTAGCGGTTTGCTGGCGGGATGGGAATGGCCCGACCGTACAGTCCGGGTGTCGAAAAAAATCTTCGCCGGCGTGTAAACCGATTCGGCCCTGCCCCGTTAATACCCGTAACGACAGGCAAAACGGACCTGTCACTTCACAACAAAACGGAGTATCCATCATGAAAATGCGTTCACTTGCCCTTGCTATCGCCCTGTCTGCTGCGGTTGCCAGCCCGGTTGCCCTGGCGGAAAAAGCCCATGGCAGCAACCACCAGTTCCGCGGCAACTTCGTCACCGATGTCACCCGCACCACCGGTAACGGCCAGACCATGAGCCGTCACACCCAGCAGGTGCGCACCGAAGCGGGCATCCGCCGCGAATCCACCTTCACCAATCGCGCCGGTGATACCGCATCGCGTACGGTGGACGCCGGCTACGACGCCGCCACCCAGACCCGCACCCGCACCATGGAGCAGGTCCGTGCCAGCGGTGAAACCGTATCGTCCCAGCGGATCACGCAGCGCACCGAAGACGGTTTTCAGCGCAGCGTGGAGCGTAGCAACAGCAACGGTGTTTCGCTGAGCAAGGACGTGGATGTTCAGGTCGATCGCGATAACCAGACCCTGACCAAGCAGATCACCGCCACCGGCCCCAACGGTGAAGTGCGCACCGCCACCGTGGTGAAAAGCTATCGCGGCGACGGCATGGAATCTGGCGTGGAATAAGGTCTAACGGCTACTATCCGGATTCCATCCGCCATGACTGCCGCCATGCCCAGCGCCATCGTACCGCTCAACCTGGACGTCAATCTGGACGCGTTTCTTGCCAGCGTCGAGGGCCGTGCCTACCGCATGGCCCTGCTGGCGACGCGGGAGCGGGCCGACGCCCTGGACATCGTGCAGGACGCCATGCTGCGGCTGGTGCAGCACTACCGTGATCGCACCAGTGCGGAATGGCCGGCACTGTTCCAGCGGATCCTGCAGAACCGCATTCTGGACTGGCACCGCCAGCAGCAGCGCAGCAAACGCTGGCTGGTGTGGCTGAAATCGGTGAACGAGGATGACGAGGCCGAACAGGCGCTGGAAGACATTCCCGACACCCGGGAACACAATCCGGCGGAACTGCTGGCCCGGGCCGCGGACATGGACACCGTGTTACGGGTGGTGGAAGCCCTGCCCATCCGCCAGCAGCAGGCGTTTCTGTTGCGGGCCTGGGAAGGCCTGGATACGGCCGCCACCGCCGCTGCCATGGAATGCAGCGAAGGCGCGGTGAAAACCCATTATTTCCGGGCGCTGCAGACCCTGCGCAGCGCCCTCCAAGCGGAGGCACCATGAGCAGCGAACCCGATGACTTCCAGCGCCAGTTGCGCCAGACCCTGGATCGCAGCGTGGAGCAACTGGATGCCGACACCCGGGCTGATCTGCAGCGGGCCCGTGCCCGCGCCCTGGCCCAGGCGGCACCGCGCAACCGGCTGCGGCCGGCCATGGCGGTGGCGGCCGCCCTGGTTGCCCTGGTGCTGGTGCCCTGGCTGGCATTGCGTGAACCGGCCATCACTACCCCTGATCTGGCCCTGCACGACGACAGCGCCTATCTGGCGGAAGACCCGGACATGCTGGCTACCTGGGACATGCTCGATGCCATCGGCGAGGTGCCGGATGCGTAACGGGCTGCTGCTGACCCTGGTGCTACCGGCCGTGCTGGCGTACGGCGACACCCCGGCGCCGCCCGCAGCGTTCTGGGATTACCTGGCAGAATTCAGCGATGACAACGGCCAGGTGTTCGATCCCATGGACCTCACCGATGCCGAACAGCTGGTACGCCAGCAGGCCCGCGCTGCGGGCACCGACACTGATGCAACACCATCCTCACAGGAGGACACCCAACCATGAAAATGCGGATTGCCCTGCTGCTGTTGCTGACAGCCAATCTGGCCCTGGCGGAACCTTTGCGCTGGGAACAGGTTCCGGCGGACACCCGGAATGTGTTACAAGGCATGGCCCAACGCTGGGACAGCCTGGATGAGCAACAGCAGCAACGTCTGCTGCAGCGTGCCGAACAGTTTCGCCAGCTGCCGCCGGACCAGCAGCAGCGCCTGCTGGAACGTTTCGAGCGCTGGCAGCAGCTGCCGCCGGAGCAGCGTGAGCAACTGAAAGAACGCTATCGCCAGTTCCGCGCGCTGCCGCCCCAGCAGCAGGAGCAGATCAAGGAACGCTACCGCTGGTTTCGCTCCCTGCCTGAAGCCGAGCGCCAGCAGCTGCGGGAAAGCTGGCAGGCTCTGTCGGTGCAGGAGCGGCGCGAGTTGCGGGAACGTTTCCGCAGCGCCACCCCGGAACAACGTCGCGTACTGCGGGACGAACTGATCCGCCTGCGCCTGAATCGCCGTTAAATTGCAGTCACTGAAGGAATAACAACATGAAACTGAATCAGACCCTGACCACCCTGCTGCTCTGCGGCGCCGCCCTGCCGGCCATGGCAGCCCAGTGGCAAACCGTGGTGGACGCCGAATATGCCGAACAGTCCTTCGACGCCGGTGATGCGGATCTGTACACACTCACCGTGTCACCGGCCCTGCACTCCGGTCAGTGGACCTTCAGCGCCACCCTGCCCTGGCAGAAAATCAACGGCACCTATTTCGTCAACACCCGCAATACCAACCTGGCATTCGGCTGCGAGCAGCTGAGCCGGTTGTCTGATCTGCAACAACTGGTATTGATCAACCGCGGTACCATCAGCGCGGATCAGCTGAGCACCTGTACCGAAGACGCCACCGCCACTACCAACGATGCCAGCGATTCCGTGTCGGGCCTCGGAGACATCGAGCTGTTTGCCAACCGTTACCTGTCCCCCATGGTTGATCAGCTGAGCGGCTCCATCGGCATGGGCTACAAGCTGGATACCGGCGACTACAAGGAAGGCCTCGGCACCGGTACCCAGGATATCTATCTGGAAACCAGCTGGCTGTATGACATGCAGGCGTTGAGCGTCCTGTTCACCCTGGGTTATGAATTCCTGCTGTCCAACGACACAGACCTGGATCTGCAGGATTACGGGTATATGGCCACTGATCTGCGCTGGCATGCCACGGAAGTCATCGCAGTGGGTGGCGAATACCAGTTCCAGCAGACCAGTCTCGACGGTCTGGATGATGTGGACTTCATCACCGGCTATGTGCAGTTCGGCCGTGCCACCGGTTGGGGCGTGCGTCTGTTTGTCACCGATTATCTGGGCGGTGAGGGCCTGCCGGATCAGGAAATCGGCGGTAACCTGTCCTACGTGTTCTGATCAGTATTTCACGCTGCAACCATACGGCTGGCTCACGGGTGTCACCACGGGCTGGCCGGCTTCCACTGCGTCAAAGGTGGCCTTCACGTAATTGGTGGCCCTGGCGATATCTGCCTGCTCGGCACTGGGAATGCTGTCGATGCCCCCCATGTACACCAGCTTGCCCGCCGGATCGATGATGAAGATATGCGGTGTGGTGCGCGCATCATAGGCGCGGCCGATACTGCCATCCTCGTCCCGGATCACGCCGGTCGGGGCGGCATTGCGACTGGCGGTCAGCCCGTTGGCCTGCTCTGCACTCACGTGGCCCTGCTTGCCGGGGGCCGACGAAATGATTGAATACCAGCGGTAGCCTTTGCCGGTGTAGGTTTGCTGCAGCGCCTGCATGTTGCCGCTGTCGTAATGCTTGCGTACGAACGGACACTGATCGTTGGTCCATTCCAGCACCACATACTGGCCGCGCAGCTGGGATAACTGCACGGGGTTGCCCTGGGTGTCCATCGCGGTAAAGTCTGGTGCCGGCATGCCGGGTTTGAGTGCCGCCTGGCTCAGGCTCGCCAGCATCAGCAGTGCCAGTCCCAGACCCAGATGCAATAACGCTTTCATGGTGGTTCTCCTTGGTGACGCTTACGGGTGGATGTCATGCTGTCTACGGAATCTGCAGTGTGGCCGGGATCGACCAGCCCTTGCCGGCCTGCCGCAGCACCACGTCGATCTGCGCCGGTGCTTCGGTGAAATAGGTATGTCGGGGCCAGCGGATGGTCAGCTGCGCGCCGTTGCGGCCCAGTACCGGCTCGGCGGACGGATCCACCAGCTGCCCCGGCGCCACGAATGGCTGCAGCGGCCCGCCGGGCAGGCCCTCCAGCGGCAGCTGCAACAGCAGATAATCAGGGTGAACGCTGTAGTGTCCCACCGTGTGAAGCGCTACCGGCAGGCGGGCCCGGGCGCTGGCAAAGGCCTGCTGTTGGTCGGGATCGGGCTGTGGCTGCTCGGCCACCGGCAGGCTCAGCTGGAACTGGCCTTCGCCAGGCACACAGGCATCGGCACAGACCAGCCAGCGGGCATCGAGTTGCAGGGTGACCGTTGCATCCGTCAGCGTCGCCGGTGGCAGCAGCCGGATCAGCAGCGCGCTGGGGCGACTGTAGCCATAATTCATCTGGCTGCCGTAGGGAATCGCTTCGGGGGTGGGATACAGGGGTGCATCCACCTGCCAGCCGTTGGGCAACTGCCATTCCAGTCGCGGCGCCAGGCCGGAATCCCCCGGATTTTTCCAATAGCTATGCCAGCCGGCCTGGGGCTTGAATGCCAGTTGCACCCAGAACGGTTCACCGGCTGCCACGGACTGCTGCTCGCTCAGCAACGTCACCCTCACATGGCGTGCCTCCACCGTGTCCGCCTGCACCGGCAGGGCCAGCAGCATCCACATCAGTGCCAGCAGTGGTTTCATCCTGTGCTCCTTGACCAGATTCATTCAGATAGTCTGTCTGGTTGGATCAGTGCCGGGCCCAGGAGTTCACCCTGATTGCGCTGGCGAGGGAATTCAGGTGAGATAGCTGTTCAGTCCACCTGTAATGGAACGCAGCATGGAATCGCTTTACGCATCGCAATCCCCCACCTGCTCCGCCACCATCGACAGCAGCATCGAGATTCGAACTGCCCGTCCCGACGATCGCGGCCCGGTTGCCGAACTGATGTACAGTTCCGGCGCCGATATCTACGACTATCTGTTCAAGACCGCGCGCAAGGAATCGGTGGATTTCATCCGCCATGAATTTGCGGCGGGCAGCGGATTTTGCGGCTATCGCAATGTCACCGTGGCAGTGAAGGATGGCGTCGTGGTGGGCACCGGCTGCTTCTATGATCGCGCCCGCTACGAACGTTTGGTGCAGGGCACCGGCAAGAATATTTTCGGTTTTTTTGGTGTGTTCGGCGCGGTGCCGGTATTGCTGCGCACTCGTCACAGTGGCAGCCTGATGAAGCCACCCCGTGATGGTGAGCTGTATCTGGCGAATTTCGGCGTCGATCCTGCGCTGCGCAGTCACGGTATTGGCACGCAGATGATCCGCCACATGCTCACCCAGGCGCGTTCGCAAGGCTATCGGACCTTTGGTCTGGATGTGTCCGTGGCCAATCCCCGTGGTCAGGCGCTGTACGAACGGCTGGGAATGCGGGTAGTGCGGGAAAAAACCTTCTCGGGCCCGGCGGGCAAAGTCGCCAACTGCCGCAAGATGGAATTGTCGCTCTGATGTGATGCAGTAGTCTGATGCAGTGGCGTGATTCAGTGCGGGCCGATGCGTTGCAGCAACAGCTGCCGCATCGGTTCGGGATCTTTCTGCTGCACCTGATGGCCGTCGCCGGGAAAATGCCATTTTTCCAGCCGCGACAGCCAGAACCGCAGCGCCGCAAAGCGCAACATGGCCGGCCAGTAATGCTGCTCGTCCGCATTGAACGGGCGCACCTGCCGGTAGGCGTCCAGCACCGCCTTCAGTCGCTGTTGATCGAACGAAAAATCCGCCCGGCTGCACCAGTCATTCACCAGCACCGCCAGATCGTAAATGAAGACATCATCGCAGGCGTTGTAGAAATCGATGATGCCGGTAAGGCGATCGCCATCGAACAGCGCATTGTCATGAAACAGATCGCCATGGGTGATGCCGCGGGGTAACTGGTTCAGTTGTGGCAACAGCCGTTGCCAGTCATCCACCTGTTGGCGCAGCAGCGCTGCCTGATCCGCCGGCAACTGTGGCAGCAATTTGTCCGCCACCAGTAGCCGCCAGCGCTCGCCGCGGTCGTTGTCGCGATGCAGATCAAAACCGCTGGAGGCCAGATGCATGCGCGCCATAGCCGCCGCGATGGTGGCGCATTGCGCAACGGTGGGCTGTTGGGGATGCTGGCCGGCGAAGCGGGGTCCCAGCACACAGGCTTTGTGTTTCAGGTGATGCAATGCCACGTTGTGCTGATCGCGATAAGGCACCGGCACTGGCAGGCCCTGTTCGCCGAGGAACGACAGCAGCGCGACGAAATACGGCAGCGCCTGCACTTCACCCCGCTCGAACAGGGTCAGAACCAGCGCCACCGGCGCGCCAGCGCTATCCTCGGCATCGACGAAATAATTGGTGTTCTCGATACCGCTGGCTGTCGCGCGCAGCCGCACCAGCCGTGGCAGGCCAAATCCCTGCAGAAACGCGCTGACTTCCTGTTCTGTCAGAACCGTGTAAACCGCCATGGTGAATTAGAACCGCAGCAGCACCCACTCCGGCACCAGAATGCGATCGGCGGCATCCCGGATGAACTGGCCTTCGCCGTTGGTATCCACCAGATTGTAGGGAACGCCCACCTTGGGAATGACCCGAATGCCATAGACCTGACCGTTGACCTGATAGATCTGCAGGGTGGCGTCCCGTTCCTTGTCCTCGACGATGGTGATTTTCGGCTCGGGCAGGATTGGTTCTTCACCTTCGCGGGGTTCCACCCGGGCCTGGGCAGACAGGGGCAACAGCAGCAGCGCGGCGATCAGCCATTTCTTCATGGGGCAATCCTTGAAAACAGGTGAATTCACAACAGTTTAACGTTCCGGGCGTGGCCCTGCCATGGTGATCGCCCTGATCTGCGGCAAGTTCGGACGCGAAGTTTTGCCGGAAAGTTGTTACGCTTGATGGAAGGCCGGCGCGCCGAAACCCTGACCGAACAGCCAGAAAATCGCTGCAAAACCTTTCTGGCGCCAGGGTCTTGGCCTGGAGTCTGGCCCGGGACCATCCTGAAAATCCCTTTATTTTCAGTCGCTTAAGCCAACAAAAGAGGCTGGCGGCGGGGGGTGTATCGGGACGTGTGACTTTGTGGTTAAATTGTCGCCCCTGCTGACATGCGCGGTTCGGCATCAGTGGGTGGATGTAGCCTTGGTTGAAGGTCCTCACTATGACAGACAAACCGCGATTCGCTGAAGCCAGTATGGAAGCCATGTACCGTATCTTCACGGTACCTGAAGCACCGGATTCCACACTGGGCAAGATCGACCAGAAGCTGTCCCAGAATCTGGCCGGTTTTCTGTCGGAACATATTGTTGCGGTGGAAAAGGATCTGAAAGAACTGGAAAAAGATTTCCAGGAATCCCGCATCCCCGAAACGCCGATCTTCGTATCCGACCAGGCCGATTTCCTGATGGAAAAACTCGTGGCCCAGTCGGTGCACACCGCCTCCCCCAGTTTCATCGGTCACATGACCTCGGCCCTGCCCTATTTCATGCTGCCGCTGTCGCGCATCATGATGGCGCTCAACCAGAATCTGGTGAAGATCGAAACGTCCAAGGCGTTCACGCCGATGGAGCGTCAGGTGCTGGGCATGATCCATCGCCTGATCTTCGAACGGGATGATGCGTTCTATCAGAAGTGGATGCACGAACCGGGGCATTCCCTGGGCTCGTTCTGCTCCGGCGGCACCATTGCCAACATCACCGCCCTGTGGGTGGCACGCAACCATAAATTCGCCGCCACGAATCATTTCCGCGGCATCCAGCGCGAAGGCATTTTCGGCGCACTCAAGCATTACGGCTATAACGGCGCTGCAGTGCTGGTGTCCGAACGCGGTCATTATTCTTTGGGCAAGGCGGCGGATATTCTGGGCATCGGCCGGGATTTTCTGGTGTCTATCAAAACCGATAACCGCAACAAGGCCCGTATTCCCGAATTGCGCGACAAGATCAAACAGCTGCAGGACGACAACATCGCCATTATCGGTATGGTCGGTGTGTGCGGCACCTCGGAAACCGGCAGTGTCGACCGCCTGGATGAAATGGCGGATATTGCGGAAGAAATCGGCTGTCATTTCCACGTCGATGCCGCCTGGGGTGGCCCCACTCTGTTCTCGAAAAAATACCGGCATATTCTCAACGGCATCGAACGCGCGGATTCTGTGACCATCGATGCCCACAAGCAGATGTATGTGCCCATGGGCGCCGGCATGGTGGTGTTCCGCGATCCCACGCTGGTGTCGTCCATCGAGCATCACGCTGACTACATCATCCGCAAAGGCTCCAAGGATCTGGGCAGTTACACGCTGGAAGGCTCGCGCCCCGGCATGGCAATGCTGCTGCAGTCGGGCCTGAAAATCATTTCCCGCAGCGGTTACGAAATCCTGATCGATCAGGGCATTGAAAAGGCGCGCCTGTTTGCGGATATGATCAAGGCCGATCCGGCGTTCGAACTGATCACCGAACCGGAACTGAATATTCTCACCTATCGCTATCTGCCTGACTTCGTGCGCACGAAACTGGCGACGGCCAGCGCGGCCGAGATCGATCAGATCGTCGATGTGATGAACCGTCTGACCAAGAAGATCCAGAAAACCGAGCGCGCCCGCGGCAAGTCCTTCGTGTCCCGTACCACGCTGATGCCGGAAGAGTACGATCGCCGCCGCACGGTGGTGTTCCGGGTGGTGCTGGCGAATCCTCTCACCAATCACCAGATCCTCGCGGATGTGCTGGAAGAGCAGAAACAGATTGCCGCCAGTGCAGACTGTGCGGAGTTGATGGCAGAACTGCGTGCGCTGTGTGAACCACCTGCGCTGAAAGTGAAAGCCGGCTGACGCCGGCTTTCGTTTTTCGGATGGCTCAGAATTTGTAGATGGCAGTCAGCTGCAAACGGTTGAGCGAACCGGAGTCGCCGCTTTCCAGTTCCTTGCGGCCATAGATGGCTTCGGCTCCCAGATCCAGCATGCTGGCAGGGCTGTAGATCAGGTTGGTATGCACGCTGTCATATTGGGCCGCCTGATCACCCGCTTCATCCGGATTGTCGGCCTGGGCGGTGGAGAGCACCAGGCTGGAACGCCACTTCGAATTCCACACATGGCGATAGGCTGCAAACACACCCCACTGATCGATCAGGTCGATGCCACCGTCCGCTTCGATCACGCCACTGCGGAAACCGTTCAGTGCCATGTAGCGGCCCAGTGCGTTGCCCTGGTTCACCATCAGGCGGATATCGTCACCGCCATCACCCACCGGAATCTTGCCGGCGAAACTGACGGCATAACCCATCTCGCTTTCCTTGTCGGTGGCGTTTTCATAGGCCAGTTCGCGGGCCATGACCGCGAGTGAGAACGCTGCCTTGCCGGCGGTAAAATTGTAGCGCCCGATCATGTCCGGCATGGTGTTGTCGTCAAACGGATTTTCCGCGCCGCCATAAATCGTGCTGGACGGATTTTCCAGAGCCACCTGGAAATTACCGCTGGTATAACGCACCTGCGGCTGGCGGACAAAGATGGTGCCGACCGGGCCGACAAAATCCAGTACATCCGGCAGGGCGCCGACGTTGAAGAAGGTGGACCAGGTCTGGCCCATCAACCAGTTATTCCATTCCAGATAGGCATGGCGCAGGCGCGGTGAGTAGGAGTTGGTGACGATCTCGTTACCCTGTGAACTGCCTTCAAAATCGATTTCCAGGTGGCCCTTGATCAGGCCGGCGTCGGTCTGGGTGGCCATTTTCAGCCACAGACGCGAGGCTTTGGCGTCCATGTGGGTTTTGGCGTTGCCGTCTTCGCCATCGGTCGGAATGGTGGATGGCACCATGAAATCCTCACCAATGCCGCTGGAGGCGCCCTGACCATCACTGTAGTCCGTGAGCATGGCGTTGGCCTTGATAAAGCCGCCGATACTGATGTCTACACCGGTCGTGGTGACCTTGGGTGCGGGCTGTTTTTTCAACGCCGCGAGTTCCTGTTCGAGTTTTTGCAGGCGGGCGTCAACCGATTCTGCAAAGGCAGTGGGTGCAAGGCAGGCAGCAGACATCAGGGTGCCGACTAATAGTTGTTTTTTCATGGGTCACCTGTGGGGTTGGGGGATCTACGGTGACAAGACTGTGACAATTCCATGTCCGCTGGATATTAGCCATTGGTCGAAGATGGTGCGTTTTTCGTCTCGACCAAAGTCTAATTTATTCGAGAACCGCAACCGCGCAGACTGCGCCCATGCCGGAATGATGAAAAACGGAGGGTCCCATGGCGCAGGCAAAACGGGCAGGACAGAGTGTCCTGCAACAGTATCACGAGCAATATGCCCGCAGTGTGCAGCAGCCGGATGCCTTCTGGGGTGAGGTCGCCAAGCGCATCGACTGGATCAAGCCTTTCACCAAGGTGAAGAACGTGTCGTTCGATCCACATAATCTGTCTATCGAATGGTTTGGCGACGGTCAGCTGAATGCGTGCGCCAACTGTGTCGATCGCCATCTGAAAACCCGCGCCTACCAGCCTGCCATCATCTGGGAACCGGATACCCCGGGACAGGTGCGCACGATCACCTACGCCCAGTTGCATGATGCAGTGTCGCGGCTCGCTAACGGTTTGAAAGCGCGCGGTGTGCGCAAAGGCGATCGCGTCACGATTTACATGCCGATGATTCCCGAAGCGGTGTTTGCGATGCTGGCCTGTGCCCGCATCGGTGCCATTCACTCGGTGGTATTCGGCGGATTTTCACCGGAAGCGTTGGCAGGCCGCATTGAAGATTGTGCCGCCAAAGCGGTGATTACGGCGGATGAAGGGCTGCGCGGCGGCCGGCCGATTCCGCTCAAACAGAATGTTGATATGGCGCTTGCCCATCCGTCGATCACCAGTGTTGAAACGGTGGTGGTGGTGCGTCATACCGGCGCCAAGGTCGACTGGTTTGACGACCGTGATGTTGACTACGACGCACTGGTGCGTGAATCCGCTGCCCAGTGCGTACCCGAGGTGATGAACGCGGAAGATCCCCTGTTCATACTGTACACCTCGGGTTCCACGGGCAAGCCCAAGGGCGTGCTGCACACCACGGGCGGCTATCTGGTCTATACGTCCTACAGTCACGAAACCGTGTTCGATTATCAGGATCGCGACGTGTACTGGTGTACCGCCGACATCGGCTGGATCACCGGCCACAGCTATGTGGTGTACGGCCCGCTGGCCAATGGTGCCACCGTGGTGATGGGTGAAGGTCTGCCGAATTATCCTGATGAATCCCGCCTGGGTCAGATCATCGACGCTCACAAGGTGCGTATTCTCTACACTGCACCGACCGCCATTCGCGCCTTCATGGCCAAGGGTGATGCAGCGTTTGCAAAAACGTCGCGGGATTCGCTGGAAATTCTCGCGACTGCCGGTGAGCCGATCAATCCGGCGGCGTGGCAGTGGTATCACGATGTGGTGGGTAACAGCAAAGGCGAAGTGATCGACACCTGGTGGCAGACTGAAACCGGTGGCGTGATGATTACGCCGCTGCCGGGCAGCCATCGCAACAAACCGGGCGCGGCGACACTGCCGTTCTACGGTGTGCAGCCAGCGCTGGTGGACAACGAAGGCAAGCAACTGGCCGGTGCGGTGGAAGGCAATCTGGTGATTACCGACAGCTGGCCCGGCCAGATGCGGACCCTGTGGGGCGATCACGAGCGCTTTGTGCAAACCTACTTCACCACGTTCCCCGGCAGTTATTTCACCGGTGACGGTGCCCGCCGCGATGCTGATGGTGACTACTGGATTACCGGCCGGGTGGATGACGTGATCAACGTGTCCGGCCACCGCCTGGGCACCGCAGAAATCGAAAGCGCGCTGGTGGCCCATCCGAAAGTGGCCGAAGCCGCGGTGGTGGGTTGCCCCCACGAACTCAAGGGCCAGGGCATCTACATTTATGTGACCCCTGTGGCCGGTGAAGCGGTCGGCCCGGAACTGGTGGAAGAATTGCGCCAGTGGGTACGCAAGGAAATCGGCCCGGTAGCGAGTCCGGACTGGATCCAGATTGCCCCCGGCCTGCCCAAGACCCGCTCCGGCAAAATCATGCGCCGCATCCTGCGCAAGATTGCCGCCAATGAATTTGAACAGTTAGGTGATGTGTCGACCCTTGCAGACCCGGCGGTAGTACCACAGCTGGTGGAGAATCGTCTGAATCGTTAACCGCTTGTGAAAGTTTTTGACAGCCGATAATGGCCTGCACTCCGGCGCGACGGACCCCCAACAACCGTCGCGCCGTTTTTTTATTGCGGTTTTTATTTGACGCTTGGGTAGCGTGCACCCACAATGACTCCGATGCAGCATAACAAGAACCGATACGCGCATGACACTGCAAGGACAGATACTGATTGCCGATGATCATCCGCTGTTTCGCATGGCGTTGAAACAGGCGGTGATGCAGGCATTTCCCCAGGCCACCATTGTCGAGGCCGAGAATATCGACAATCTGGAGCGGCTCACCGAATCCGGTGCGCAGTTCGCCTTCATCCTGCTGGATCTGCACATGCCGGGCGCGCACGGCTTCTCCGGCCTGATCTTCATGCGGGAGCGTTACCGCAGCATTCCACTGATCGTGGTGTCGGCCTCGGAAGAACCCACCATCATTCACAAGGCGCTGGAGTATGGTGCCGACGGCTTCATTCCCAAATCGGCGGCCATCGATGTGATCGTGCAGGCGATTGAAAAAATCTGCGCCGGCGAGCGCTGGTTGCCGTCCCACGTCATGCCGCAGTCGCAGCCCGTTCTTAACGAGCAGGATCGCGATCTGGCCAAATCGATAGCGTCACTGACGCCGCAGCAGTTTCGTGTGCTGGGCATGCTGGCAGAAGGCCAGCTCAACAAGCAGATTGCGTTTGATCTGAACGTGTCAGAGGCCACGGTGAAAGCCCACATGACCGCGATTTTCCGCAAGCTGGGGGTGCGCAATCGTACTCAGGCGGTGATCCGTCTGCAGGAACTGGAAATCGACTGGAGCAATCGGGATCTGACCAGCTGACACGAACGCATTATTCGTGATGGGCGTACAGCAGATCTTCCAGTTCCAGCAGGGATTGTTCGATGGCCTCGCGGCGTTGTGGTGCGCTCTGTGCCATGTGCGTACACAGCTGGGCCTGCTGTACGTCTTCGTCATCCAGTGATGTGGCCGCCAGTTCCTCGCAGATGTCCAGCAGCGCTTTTTCTTCTTCCAGCTTTTGCCGGTGCAGCTCGTAATACTGCAGCCGGTCTTCGTCGGTTGCGGTATTGTCGTCGATGCGTTGCTGCAGCTCGCGATGCAGTTCCAGCTCTGCCAGCATCTGCTCCAGTTCGGGATCGGTTTTGTCCCTTGGCAGCATCAGGGTGTCGGGCACCATCTGCTGCAGATAATCCAGCTGCTGGTGTGCCAGGGCGCGTTGATCGGCATCGCTGGCGGCTTCCGTTTGTGCATCAGTATCCGTTGTGGTGAGTGCTGCTTCATCGCGCGTCGTGTCGTCCAGATCAGTTGCCAGCGGAGCCGTAGCTGGAATGTTCGCCGTGTGTGAGCTGGGCGGATCTTTATCCTGCATGGGCGTGCCGATCCCAGGCTCACGTTCGGTGAATGTGGATTCTACAGCGGGCGCTTTGGTTGCAGGTGCCTGGGGCCGTAAAAGCAAACCGTAACCCAGCACCATAAACAGCACCGCAGTACCGGCAATCAATGCCCACAGCAGGCGGCCATGTTGTGTTGCTGTCGTTGCCATTGCCATTCTTTTCCGTGTGTTACGTTATCGAAAAACACGCGCCAGTGCGGGCTAATCCCACTGGCGCGCGGCTGCCATTATTGTGGCAGATTAGCCGTGGCCCAGGTGGCGACATCGCTGCTGGGGCGGCGGATGTAGGACACCCAGCGGGTATCGCCATCCAGGAAGGTTTTGTGGAACGCCAGGGCGATGCCGGCTACCGCACGATTGGCAGCGGTCGGTGAACCCCAGTCGAAATGCCCGGCGGACGCCACTTCGTAAATTACCTTGGGAATGCCGCGGGGAATATTGTTGTACACGCCGGTGGATTGGCCCAAACCACCCAGATAGGTAAGGTCGAGCGCACCGTTCAGAATCAGCGTAGGTACCCGGGTATTGTAACCCTTGGAATCGATATCAATGGCCGACAGATTGTGTCCGGCCAGCGACATGGCGCTGCGCAGGCCGCGGTATTCTGCCGAGTTGATCCAGGTGGCGCCACCGCCCATCGACCAGCCCACGGCACCCAGGCGCGTGGTGTCGAGTTTGCCGCGTAACGGGCTGCTGGAGCGGGTGTTTTCCGCTTTCAGCGCATCGAGCACTTCCTTCTGCTGGCTGGCGCGCTGATCCACCGTGTCCAGCGTTGTGCGCGAATCCATGGTTACCAGCACAATGCCGTGGGATGCGAAGAACGGACCCCAGGCCGCGTACATGGGTTGCGTGCCAGTGTACGGCGGGGTGAATACCAGGCCGGAAAACGGTGGCCGTGCATTGGCAGGGTAGTACACGGTGGCGCCGCCCGGTGTCTGGAAACGTGACAGCGTATAGCTGCGATAACCGTACGGACCGTTACCGCTGTAGGAGCCGGGTGCAACTTCGTTACGACAGATGGCGCCGCTGGGGCAGGTGGTGGCGGCTTGTGCCTGCGCTGCAAAACCGGTGATGACGAGCAGACTGGCTGCGGCCAGCCAGCGGGACAGTGTTCTTGTTGTTTTCATGGACAGATTCCTTTGTTTTTTTCTTGATGAATGCGTTATGCAACACAGCGCAACGCTGCGTGCCCGGTTCTAAACCGGAACGACTGCTAACGGCGTCCCAACCGATGACTGCTGGCCATTTATTTTGTGTGACGGCTCCTCGCGGGAATAGACGGGTGTTCCGGTGCTTGCGCAAGCACGGTGAGCATAGACACCAGGGATTTTTTTGCGCGAGCAGGATGTGGGGTGTTGGCCGCTACACCATGGCAGTTTGAGCGCCACGCCCCTGCTTTGGTCAAAGTTTGAGAGGATTCACTGACGTCTTCTTTCAGTTCTGCCGCAGCACGACCCGCAAGGCTTCTGACAGCGATTCGGCAGTGATGGGTTTTTGCAGAAAATAATAACCGCGTTCCGCGGCGGTGCGTTTGATGTCTTCGGAATGATCGGCGGTCATCAGAATCGCGGGCACTACATCGTCCCACAGATTATCCAATGCCTCGATCACGTCGAAGCCAACTTCATGATCCAGCTGGAAATCCACCAGTAACGCATCCGGTGCCTGGGGCAGGGAATGAGCCGCGGTCAGTGCCGTTTCCAGTGACGATGCAATGATGCTGCGGCATTGCCATTGATCCAGCAGACTCTCGATGCTTTGCAGGATGATGGGTTCGTTGTCGACACAGAACACGGTGAGCGGTGGCAACGACAGGGTGGTGGGCGAGTGCTGCACGCGGGCGCTCTGAACCTGCGCTTGTGGTGGCGCGACGACGGGCACCGACACCGTGAAGACGGTGCCCTTGTCGACGGTGGAGCGCACCCGGATATCATGCTGCAGCAGCGTACCCAGACGTTTTGCAATCGCAAGGCCAAGACCAAGTCCTTTGTTGTCGGTCTTGCTGTGACGTATGCGATGGAATTCCTTGAAAATATTGTCGATCTGGTCGGCAGGAATGCCAACGCCGGTATCCCAGATCTGGATGTCGATATGGTTTCCGCGACGCCGGCAGCCCAGCAGGATCTTGCCGCGCAGGGTGTAACGCACAGCATTCAGCAGCAGATTCTGCAGAATGCGCCGCAGCAGTTTGTCGTCACTGCGAATCCAGGCATGACAATCCACCCAGTGCAGCGCGAGTTTTTTTTCGGCGGCGATAACATTGAATTCCGATGCCAGACTGGTGATCAGCGTGTGCAGATTGAACGTGGTCAGTTGTGGTTTGATGGTGCCGGTGTCCAGGCGGCTGATGTCCAGCAGCGTGCCGATCAGATGTTCCGCCACGTGCAGCGAATTGTCGATGTGCTGCAGAATCTCCAGCGATTCCTGATTCTGGTTATAGCTGTTGCTGATCTGCAGTCGCTGCTGGAGTGCTGATGCAAACAGATGCGCCGCATTCAGCGGTTGCATCAGATCGTGGCCGGCCGCAGCAAGGAAGCGGGTCTTGCCTTCATTGGCCTGCTCGGCCAGCTGCTTGGCCTGTTCCAGCTGCTGGTTGAGTTCGGACAGTTCGCGGGTGCGATCGGCCACCATCATTTCCAGACTTTCGTTGAGCTGACGCAGCGCACGCTCATCCATCTTGGCTTCGGTGATATCCAGATACGTACTGACAAAGCCACCGCCGGGCATCGGATTGCCGCGTACTTCAATCCAGGTGCCGTCCGGCAACTCCCGTTCAAAGCGGTGCGGGCCGCCCTGCTGCAGCAGCGCCACCCGTCGCTGCACGGCCGCTTCCAGATCATCGCCCGGATAATAGCCCCGGCGCGCGTTGTAACGATACACGTCGGCGATCGGGCGACCCAGCTGGATCAGACCGTCGGGATAATCGAACAGCCGTACATAGGTGCTGTTCCACGCCACGATATTCAGCGCCTTGTCCACCACGCAGATGCCGTGGCTGATGGTTTCGATCGACGTCTGCAGCAGCTGGTGATTGAACTGGATCAGTTCGGCCGCTTCGTCCATGATCGCCACCGCCGTTGCGGTGTTTTCGGTTTTGCGGCTGAGCATGGTGCCCAGCAGAATGCGCGCAGAGCTGGCACCCATCACCCGCGCCAGCATGCGCTCGGTAAAACGGAACAGATCCATGGTGGCAGGCAGATCCGGTTCCAGCGGCACGCCCTGCTGTTCTGCATACTGCATGAATGCCTGTTGCGCGCGCTCCTGACCCAGACAACGCTCGGCAATCGTCAGCAGATCCCGCACCCGCATCCGACTGGAACTGTACAGGCCGGTGAGGCCCGCATACGGCCGTGGTGTATCGACAAACAGGGTGGCCTGGGTACGATCCACCGGCTGCTGCTTGGCAGTCTTGGAAAAATACACATAGCAGATCAGATTGGCGCACAGGCTCCAGAACACGCCGTGGGTGAGCGGGTCCAGACCGGTCAGGCCGAACAGCGCATAGGGGCGCACAATACCCAGACCGAACAGGCCGTGGGTTTGCAGATGATCGACAACGCCCTGTGGCAGCAGCACCGGCAGCAGGAGGCAGTACAGCCACACCAGAAACCCTGCCAGAATGCCGAGCGCCGCGCCTTTCTTGTGGCCCTGCTTCCAGTACAGGCCGCCGATCAGCGCCGGTGCAAACTGCGCCACCGCGGCAAACGCCAGCAGACCGATACTGGCCAGCGCATTGAAGCGGGTGAACACTTCATTCAGCGCATAGGCCAGCAGCAGAATCGTGAAAATCGAAATGCGGCGAATCCGCCGCACCAGTGGCAATAGCGCACCGGGCATCTGGCCCCGTTTCTGCGAGCGGCTCAGGTGCAGCGGAATCACCAGTTCGTTGCACACCATGATGCTCACCGCCACGCTGGACACGATCACCATGCCGGTGGCAGCGGACACGCCGCCAAGAAAGCCCAGCAGGGCCAGCAGTGGCTGATGCTGATCCACCGGCAGGGACAGGATGAAGCGATCGGCGGCACCCAATTGCGTCGGCAGATACACCAGGCCGGCGATGGCAATCGGCACCACAAACAGGGAAAACAGCGCCATGTACAGCGGAAACAGCCAGCGCGCCAGCTGCAGATCCTGGCTGCGACGGTTTTCCACCACGGTGGTGTGAAACTGGCGCGGCAGACAGATGATGGCAATCATTGCCAGCAGGGTCTGGGTGAAAAAGCCCTGGTCAAAAAACTGGGTGCTGAAGCGCTCCTGGATCAGAGGACTCTGCTCGACCGCATCCAGCAGCGGTCCGATACCGCCAAACAGTTCGTACACCACATACAGCCCGATCATTACGAACGCGAACAGCTTCACCAGGCTTTCGAAGGCAATCGCCAGCATCAGGCCGTTGTGGTGTTCCGATGAATCGATATGGCGGGTGCCGAACAGGATCGAGAACAGCGCCATCAGCAGGGCGACGCCCAGTGCCGTATCCACCGGCCACTGGCTGGCGTGGTTTTCGGTCAGGGTGTCGAAGGCCATGGTGACGGCCTTCAGCTGCAGGGTGATGTAGGGAATGGTGCCGGCCAGTGCCACCAGGGTGACCAGTACGGCCAGTGGCTGCGACTTGCCGTAGCGGGAGGCAATGAAATCCGCGATCGAGGTGATGCCCTGCTGCTTGCTGATGGCGATGATGCGGTACAGCACCGGCGTGGCCAGCAGGAAGACCAGGATCGGGCCCAGATAGATCGGCAGGTATTCCCAGCCGTTGTTGGCGGCCTGGCCTACGGCGCCGAAAAACGTCCACGAGGTGCAATAGACGGCCAGGGTCAGGCTGTACAGCCACGGACTGTTGAGCGCCCTGTCCGTGCGCACGCGGCGGCGATCGCCCAGCCAGGCGATACCGAACAGCAGCAGTGTGTAGGCCAGCGCTACGCTGGCAAGAAACCAACCCGAAAACATGGGCTAAGGTTAGCGTGTTCGCCGTTGCTTTGCCTTAACCGATTCTTGAGGCAAATGCGGCTTCACACTAACATAAGTAAATACTTACATTAATTCGAGTGACGGAATGACGACGGAAGGATCTTTCGGGCTCAAACGTGCGCCACGCCAGACCCGGGCGCGCCAGACCGTGCAGCGCATCGTCGATGCCACCCGGGAACTGGTGCTGGAAGTCGGCGTGGAGGGGGTCACCACCAATCGGGTGGCGGAACGGGCCGGCGTGAATATCGGGTCCCTGTACCAGTATTTTCCCAACAAGCAGGCGCTGCTGGGCGCGTTGCTGCAGAACTACTGGAACGAACTCAGTCGGCTGCTCAACGATCTGCTGGAGCAGATGGGGGATGTGAGCATCGAACAGTCCACCCGGTTGTGGGCGACGGCGGCGGTTGCGCGGTTCCGGGAGAGTGACGCACTGATGGCGGAACTGCTGCGCAGCCAGGGTCAGCTGGCCAGTCTGCCGGAAGGGCGCGAGTTCGAGCACCGCATGATGGACGCGATGCGGCGGTTCCTGCTGCGCCAGCGTGACCGGCTGCGGGTACCGGATCTGGAGCGTGCCATCTATGTGGCGTTTGCTGCCTGCAATGCGGTGCTCACCCGCCATCTGCTGGAAGCGACGCCGTATTACACGGATGAAGAGATCATCGAGGAACTGGTGCAGTTGATGACGGGATACTTTTACTGACCGTTCAGATCGTCAGTTGAAAATCCGCCCGAACAGGCCCTTCAGGCCCGCTGCCTTGTCCTTGTGGCGTTCCCGCAGTTCGAGCAGGGTGGGGTTTTCCGGATCGGCTTCGAGGCCCTGGCTGACGTAGGTGAGCCCGGCGACGAAGTCCTGGCTGACAAAGGCCTGCTGGGCCAGCAGGGTGTACTGGGCGGCGATGCGCCGGAGCCCTTCCTGGGCCACCGGATTGGCCGGGTCCAGCTGCAGCACCTGGTGGTAGTAGAAAAACGCGTTGTCCTGGGGCGGACGCGACAGGCGCATCTGCTCAAAGCGTTCCGACGCCAGTTTCAGGTAGCGCAGGATCAGGCGCTGGCTGACCTGTTCCAGCCCTTCCTGGGCGGCACTGTTGGCTGGGTCGAGCGCCAGCACTTCGTGAAAGTAATAGCGGGCGTTGTCGAGTTCCGGTTCCACCAGCTTGTCTTCCCCCAGCCGCTGGTTGGCCTGGGCCAGCAGTTCGCTGATCTGGGCGGCGTGTTCGGAATCGTAGTTGAAATAAAACAGCGCGCCGCTGGCCAGTATCAGCAGCACGGCCGCCACGGCAGCCCAGCGCACCCGGTGGCGGGGCACCTCGGGCACTTCCAGCCGGATCGGGGTGAAATGCTGGCGGGTAATGGACTGGTCGAGCATGCTGGCCTTGCCATGCAGGTGGTCGGTGAGCACGGTGAGCATGGCGTCGACGGATTCAAAGCGGTCGGCCGGCTTTTTGGCCAGCATCTTTTCCAGCAGCGGCTGATACTGGCGCAGGGGCGCCGGCAGTTCCGGCAACGGCAGGGTGGCGTGATTGTGCACGGTGTCGGCGTAGTGGGCGCCCTTGAACGGGTTGTAGCCCAGCAGCAGTTCCAGCAGGATCACGCCCAGGCTGTAGATGTCGGTGCGCTGGTCCAGCGGTTCGCAGTAGGCCTGCTCCGGACTGCTGTAGGACGGGCTGCCGATGGACATGCCGTCCTGGGTCAGGTCGCAGTCGATACGGGTGTCCTTGGCGATGCCGAAATCGGTGAGCACCACCGAGCCGTCGTCCCGGAACAGGATATTGGCGGGCTTGATGTCGCGGTGGATGATACCGCGCCGGTGCACCACGCTCAGGCCTTCGGCAATCTGGCGGATCAGTTCCAGCGCGTACAGCGGCCCCAGGTTCTGGCCCTTGAGCCGGGCCAGGTCGCCGCCGCTCAGGTATTCCATCACGATGTAGGGGCGACCATCCTCGAGCTGGGCCACGTCATAGACAGTGATGACCCGGGGATGATTCAGGGTGGCGATGATGCGGGCTTCGCTGAGGAAGCGGTCGGTGAACTGGGCGTCATCGCTCTTCAGCAGCACCTTGATCGCCACATCCCGCCCCAGGGATTCCTGGGTGGCCAGGTACACGGCCGCCATGCCGCCTTTGCCAAGCAGGCGGTGTACGGTGTAGCCGGGAATCTGGATCAGGGTGTCAGTCATGGCTGGCAAAGTCGGGGTCACGGGGTACCCAAAAAGGAATGCGGCGCCATTGTAGCATGAAGCCGGGCCGGGTCAGCGGGGGCGGAAACGCTCGGTGAGCCCTTGCAGGAAACGGCGCAGGGTGGCGTCGGAACAGGCCCGGTAGTTGCGATGCTCCGGCTTGCGGAACAGGGCATCCAGTTCCTGCTTGGACAGGGGCTGGCCGGTGCTTTCGAACAGGGCGTGCATGTCCTCGCCCTGCAGGTTGAACGCGATACGCAGTTTCTTGAGGATCTGATTGTTGCCCAGCGGAGTGACCGGGGCGGCGGTGCCGTCCTGACGCGGGCCACGCCGGCTGATGATCAGTCCCTCGATGAAATGGGCCACCACCAGCTCGGGACAGGGTTCGAAGCCGGGTTCGTTGTCCTGGCGCAGCCAGTTGCGCACCAGTTCGGGATCGGCAGTGAATGCGCCGGTGGCGAGGATCTCGGTCATGCCCTGTTCGTTCAGGGCGAGGATTTTGCGCAGGTGGCGCAGCAGTTCGTTGGTTTTCATCAGGGTGCAGGGTGCCGGATTTTATGGGGCGCCAGTATGGTGGCAAAGCACCGGCGGTGCAACCGGGTCAGGCCTGCATCGCCAGCAGCAGTTCCGCCGTGGCCAGGGCATCGGTGAGGGCGTCATGGGCGGCCAGATCCGGCAGGCCATAACGGTGGCGGCAGGTGCCCAGACGCAGGTCGCCGGTTTCCAGCGCCGCTTTACGCCGCTGCAGGCGCTGGTATTCCAGCCGCAGGGTATCCAGCACCGGGACCAGCAGGGGCGCGCCGGCCTGCTGGCGCAGGTAGCGATTGAGGAACCCCAGATCCAGCGCGGCGTTGTGGAACACCAGGGTACTGTTGTGCAGGGCGGCAATCAGGCTGGGCATCACCTGGGGGAAGTCGTGGGCCTGCTCCAGATCGGAATCGGTCAGCTGGTGGAAAATGGCGCTCTGGCCGACGCCCTGGGTGGGGGTCAGATGGTAGTGACGGGCCTGATCCAGCCGGATGCGGACATTCTCGATCACCACCCAGCCGATACTGACGATCTCGCCCTGCTGCGGGTCGAGGGCGGTGGTTTCAAGATCCATCACCACGAAACGGCGCCGGGCGAAGGGTTGCCGGGTGAACGCCAGGGACTGGCCCAGCAGGGCGCGCAGGGCCGGATCGCGCACCCGGCGGCGCCAGTACAGCCGTTGCAGTCGCAGCCAGAGGGTGTTCACAGGCCGCGCCGGTAGTGGTTGCGCAGGGCTTCCTGGGCGTCGTGCACCACGGTGAAGGCATCGCGCAGGTGTTTGCGGGCCAGATCCGGCAGATCCTTGGGCTTGCAGTAGTTGGAGGCCGCTTCGCCGCGGGCGATCTGCTGGCTCTGGTTCTGCACCCGCAGTTGCTGGATGTAGTCGAAGGCATCCAGCAGGTTGCGGCCATCGGTCTTGGTGACCACCTTGTCGGCCATCAGCTGTTCGATCCGCTCCCGGGTGTTCACGGCACTGACGCCGTGGGCCAGGGCATTGATCCGCACCAGATCGACGATAGGAATGATGCCGCGCTTTTTCAGGTTGAATTCGTCCCGGTGCTCGCCATCCCGTTCCACCAGAAAACGACGGAATATCCCCAGGGGCGGACTTTGCTCCAGCACATTGGCGGCCAGGGCTGCGAGGAAGATGGTGTCCTTCTGGGTGCGCTGCAGCATGTGGGCCTGCAGCTGGTCGCACAGATGCTTGTCACCGTAGACGGCGCGCAGATCGAAGAAGATGCTCACCCGCATGACTGCATCGGGGGTGGGGGTGCGGGTCCAGCTGTCCACGGTGTTACGCCAGCCCTGCAGACGCTGGCGCCACTCATCGGTGATCGCCATGACCTTGCCCGGGCAGTAAACGTAGCCGCACTCGTTGAGACCGTCGCAGACAAACTGCGCCAGCTGGCGGAACCATTCCAGGTCGGCGTCGGTGGCGCTGTCGTCGATCAGCAGGCCGTTGTCCTGGTCGGCCCCCAGCAACTGTTCCCCCCGCGCCTGGGAACCAAAGCCGAGCCAGCAGAACGGCACCGGCGCCGGGCCGATCCGCTCGATGGCCAGCCGGATCAGGCGGTGGGTGATGGCATCGCTGATGGCGGTGAGGACGTGGCTGACCTGGTGGGCGCGCATGCCGCCTTTCATCACTTCCACCAGCAGGGTGGGCAGGGAATCGAGGATGGCTTTCATGCCGGCGGTGTCCTGCTGGCGGGAAATGTGCTGCACCAGATACACCGGATCGTCGCGCCGGGCCAGCATCAGATCCGACGAGGTGATGATGCCCACCACCTTTTCGCCCCGCACCACCGGCAGATGGTGCACGCCGCTCTGGGTCATCTGCAGAATGGCGTCGAACAGGGTGGCGCCGTCGTCGATCTGCAGCGGGTTGCGGGTCATGATGCGGGCGATCGGCGTGTCCGGCGCCAGCCCCCGGGCCAGGGCGCGGGTACGCAGGTCGCGGTCGGTGACGATGCCATCGAGCCTGTCATCCACCATGATCAGCACCGACGATACCCGCCGCTCCGACATGGCCTGGGCGGTATCCTGCAGGCTGGTGTCCGGCGGCAGCGCCAGCGGATTGCGGCTGTACAGGGAGTCGATGGGCAGCATCATCATGTTGGTGTTGGGCTGATAGCGGGCTGCCCGCCGCAGGCGCCGGCTGCGCTGGGAATGGAAATGGCGGTCGAAGTCGCGAAACTGGGCCCGCAGCGCTTCGTAGTGTGCCCGGGGCAGCAGGTAGATCAGGCTGTCTTCAACAACCTGCGCGGTGACGCCTTCATCCCCCACATCCAGGCCGTGGATGTTGAAGCTTTCCCCCTCCCCCAGCTTGTCCATCAGCTGGCCGTGACTGCTGCGGATTTCCACCGCGCCGGTGCGCAGGATACGCAGGCCGTAGTCGTCTTTCGCTGCGCTGATGGCTTCCCCTTTGCGCAGATACAGCACCTGAATTTGCCTTGCTGTGGCTTGCAGGGCGTCTGCAGGCAGCAGATCGAACGGCATGCATTGCTGCAGAAAGTCGGCAACGGCATTGATTTCCGGGTGGCGTGGATCGCTGGGCATGGTGGGCTTTTCCATGGTTTTCAGACGGTTAATTCCGACTATAGCCGAGCCGCCGACGCCCGGCGATTCGACTTTCGTTGGGGGTACGGCTGCAACGGGGATTCGGTGCTATACCTTAACCATAGGGTGTTGGCAGGCCAAGCGGCCGGGTTGTTATGGAGGAATAAATGATGAATCGCCTTTTGGAATTGATGGGCCTGAAATTGAAGATGGGCCTCATCGTGGGGCTTTTTACGCTTTTGGTGGGCCTGTTTGCCTATACGCTGCTG
Organism: Gammaproteobacteria bacterium; assembly: GCA_041395845.1. Lineage (GTDB taxonomy): Bacteria > Pseudomonadota > Gammaproteobacteria > Pseudomonadales > Ketobacteraceae > Ch67. Next base: position 144,500 of record JAWKZS010000005.1, on the reverse strand, counting down.
AGCGAATGGAATGACAGTGAATACTTTTCCCAGAAAGAACTCTACGGCACGGATTTCTATGGGCCTTCGCTGGAACTGATGCAGGCGTTACAGCTGCACCGTGGCGATGCCATCCAGGTCGTGCAGGGGAATCAGGCAGCCGTCGCGCCGATGGCAGCAGCGGCCAGCAAAATCGACGCGACATTACAGGCACTGCAGGCCCTGGAATCAAAATACAGCGCCCATTTTACCCGGGGTGAAGTGCTCGATGAGATTACGCGCAGCTGGCAGACGCTGAAGGCCAACGTGCGCACCATGCCGCCAGCGGAAGGTTTTGCCGCTCACACCCGCATTGTCGAACAGGTACTTGGGTACATTGAGTGGTTTTCCGATCAGTTCAACCTGACCCTGGATCCGGAAGTCGACACCTTCTACCTGATGCAGCTGGCATCGTTCACCCTGCCCCGCGCGATTGAGTTCTCTGCCCGCCTGCGTGGTCAGGCCGCTGGCGCTGTGGCCGGCGGTGACATCAATGATGCGACGTTGAAAAAGCTGCTATCCAGCAAGCCGATTGCAGTCGACAAAATCGATGACGCCATTCGTTCTGCCATCAAGGCGAACGATTCTGTTGGCGGCACGCTGAAAGGCGAGCAGGAAGAACTCAGCAAGGCGAACAGGGACTTCTCTGCACTGGTGCAGGACATGATTGACAACGGCCGCAGTGCATTAGGCGCAACCGAGGTGTTCGGCAAAGGGACGGTGCTGGTCGATGCCGGCTATGCGCTGGCGGGCAAAACCGTGCCCGAATTGCAGCGCCTGTTGCAGATCCGGGTCGATGGCTTGAAGAGCAAAAACCAGAACGCGTTGATCCAGCTAATCATTGCGTTTGCTTTTGCACTTGTAATGACAGTGCTGGTAATCCGCAATGTACTGATCAATCTTGGCAGGGCAAACCAGTATCTGGCGTCGATCCAGCGTGGCAATCTGGATAACCGCATCGATGCCGAAGGCCGCGATGAACTGGCAGTCCTGCTGCGCGGCATTCAAGAGATGCAGGCCAGCCTGCGTGATAATCGCGAGCGCGAAAAAGCCGCCGCCGAGGAAATCCGCAAGGCTGCCGAGGAAACCCGGCGTATTGCGCGGGAAAGCAAGCGCATTGCAGATGCACTGGAAGTCTGCGATACCCCGGTCATGCTGGCAGATAACGATTTCAACATTACTTTCATGAATGGCGCCGTCAAACGCATGCTGTCCAATCGGGAAAAGGAACTGACGCAGTCGCTGCCCGGTTTCGCGGTGGACAAATTGCTTGGCAGCAATATGGATCGCTTTCACAAGAATCCGGCCCACCAGCGTGACATGATGGCCAAACTGAAAGAGGTCTATCGCACCACTATCAAGACCGGTGGCCTCACCTTCCGCCTCACTGCCACACCGCTGTTTGATGAAGATCGTAACCGCACCGGCACCATCGTGGAGTGGGTTGATCTGACCGATCAGCTGGCGCGGGAACAGGAAGAGCGCCGTATTGCCAATGAAAACCTGCGAGTGCGCATCGCGCTGGACAACAGTTCCACCAACACCATGATTGCCGATGCGGATAACAACATCGTCTTCATGAATGAAACACTCAAGGAAATGATGCAGGAAGCCGAAAGCGATCTGCGCCGCGACCTGCCCAATTTCAATGCCAGCAAACTGCTGGGCGCCAACATGGATATCTTCCACAGGAATCCGGCGCACCAGCAAGCCCTGATCCGCAATCTGACCAGCACCTATCAGGCCAACATCAAGGTTGGTGGCCGTTCCTTCCGCCTCACGGCCAATCCGGTACTCAACGACAAGAATGAACGTCTGGGCACAGTGGTGGAGTGGCTTGACCGCACCCAGGAAGTCCAGGCCGAAACCGAGGTGCAGCATCTGGTGCAGGCTGCATCGGCGGGTGATTTCTCACTTCGCATCGATGAGCAAGGCAAGCAGGGCTTCTATGCGCTGCTGGCGCAGGGCCTCAACCAGCTGATGAACGTAGCCAATGCCGGCCTCAACGACGTGGCGCGGGTGCTGGGCGCGTTGGCTCGTGGTGATCTGACCCAGCGTATTGATGCCGAGTACCAGGGCCTGTTCGCACAGCTAAAAAGCGATGCCAACAGCACGGTGGAAAAACTGGAAGAAGTCATTACCCGTATTACCGAAGCGGCGAGCGCAGTGTCCACCGGTGCCAGCGAAATTGCCTCGGGCAACGCCGACCTCAGTCAGCGCACCGAAGAACAGGCGTCCTCGCTGGAAGAAACGGCATCCAGCATGGAGCAGATGACCAGCACCGTGAAGCAGACCAGTGACAATGCCCAGCAGGCTAACCAGATGTCGAGCGCTGCGGTGAAGAAAGCGGAATCCGGTGGTGAAGTGGTGCGCAGTGCCGTCACCGCGATGGCGGAAATCAACGTCGCCAGCAAGAAGATCGCCGACATCATCGGTGTCATCGATGAGATCGCGTTCCAGACCAATCTGCTGGCCTTGAACGCAGCGGTGGAAGCCGCCCGTGCCGGTGAGCAGGGCCGCGGTTTTGCGGTGGTGGCTGGCGAGGTGCGCAACCTGGCACAACGTTCTGCAGGCGCCGCCAAAGAAATCAAGGAGCTGATCCGCGACAGCGTCAGCAAGGTGGAAACCGGGACGGAACTGGTCAATGCCTCGGGCACCACCCTGAGTGAAATTGTCGGCGCGATTCGTGATGTGTCCACCATGATCGCCGATATCAATGCAGCGGCGCGGGAGCAGACAGCGAGTATCGTGCAGATCAATCAGGCGGTATCGCAGATGGACGAAATGACCCAGCAGAATGCTGCCCTGGTGGAAGAGGCCAGTGCTGCCGGTGAGGCGATGGCGGAACAGGCCCGTGGACTGATCGACCTGATCGGATTCTTCAGCCTGGACAACGCTGTTGCGCGCCCGGCAGCTAAATCCGCTGCTACGCCCGTGCGGGCATCTGCACCGGCGCGGTCTAGCCGTCCGACACCGTCGCGCTCGGCATCGACTGATGATGAGTGGGAAGAGTTCTGATCTGATGGTCTGAAAACAGAAACGGCACCTGCGGGTGCCGTTTGCCGTTAGGGTTGATGCCGCTTATTCACGGCGGAAATCTTCATGATAGGGCGTGTCGAAGTTCAGGAACGCAAGGCCGGTTTCGCCAAAGTAAAATGCGCCATCAGCCACCACCACCACGCGCAGAACACTCTGTTCGCTGGCGGTTCCCTTGAGGGCAATCTGCCATTGCTTGCCGGCGGTATCAGCCGGCTGCATGGCTTCCGGGTCGCCGTCCTGCTGGGCATCGTCCACCAGTGCCATCTTGGCTGCCTGCAGCGGATACGCTGATTGCAGTTGCAGCGTCACCACACCGGCACCCGGCGCGCCGGCGCCGATCTCGATTTTGAATTCATTGTTCTTCAGTGTGCACTTGCCACTGGTGTAGCGGCAGTTGGGTAATGCCACCAGTGGATAGCTTTTGCCTGCCTGGGCCGCGAGGGGCTTTTCCCCGACAAAGGCATCCAGCATGAAATAGCCACCAATGGCGAGCAGTGGCGTAATGATCAGTGCAGCAATGACGTGTTTGTTCTTCAGCATGCATCCGGTTCCCTGAAAAAGAAAGAGGCCCGCGCGGGGCCTCTGTAGTGTAGCGGAAGTGGATCAGTGGGCGTGAGCCTGGCCTGCACCGGCGGGCATGCGGATGCTTTCCACCATTTCCTGCACGTGCTCTGGCGGCGCCTTGGTGACACGGGACACGGCGAAGGCGACGATGAAGTTCACGATTGCACCTACCACACCGAAGGCATTGGGTTCGATGCCCAGGAACCAGTTCGGTTTCATGTCGCCGAGGAATGCAGTGCTGGCGACAAACATGATGCCGGTGTGCTGGAACACATACAGCAGGGTAACGGTGATACCGGCGATCATGCCCGCGATGGCGCCTTCCTTGTTGATGCGCTTGCCGAAGATACCCATCATCAGCGCCGGGAAGATCGACGATGCCGCGAGACCAAAGGCCAGCGCCACCGTTCCTGCCGCAAAGTCCGGCGGATTGAAGCCCAGATAACCCGCCAGTACGATGGCGCCCGCCATGGCCACGCGGCTGGCATTGAGTTCCTGCTTTTCGGTGATGTTCGGCATGAACACACCCTTGAGCAGGTCGTGGGAAATGGCCGAGGAAATCGCCAGCAGCAGGCCCGCCGCTGTGGACAGTGCAGCCGCCAGACCACCCGCCGCCACCAGTGCGATTACCCAGTGCGGCAGCTGTGCGATTTCCGGATTGGCCAGTACCATGATGTCGTTATCCACGGTCACCATTTCGTTGGCAGCCTTGTCGGCGCTGTAGTCCACGCGGCCGTCGCCGTTCTTGTCTTCGAATTTCAGCAGGCCGGTGGCTTCCCATTTCTTGAACCAGCTCGGACGTTCGTCATACACCAGTGCTTCACCGCCTGCAGGCTTGATGGTTTCCATCAGGTTGAAGCGGGCCATGGCGCCAACAGCGGGTGCGGTGGTGTACAGGATGGCGATGAACACCAGTGCCCAGCCGGCAGAGGTCCGTGCATCTTTCACCTTGGGTACGGTGAAGAAGCGGATGATGACGTGGGGCAGACCGGCGGTACCGATCATCAGGGACATGGTGTAGGCGACCATGTTGAGCGTGCTCAGGCGCGCCTGGGTGGTGTATTCCGCAAAGCCCAGTTCCATCACCACCTGATCCAGCCGATCCAGCAGGAAGGTATCACTGCCGCTCATGGTGGCACCCAGGCCCAGCTGCGGGAACGGATTGCCGGTGAGATTGAGCGAGATGAAAATCGCGGGAATGGTGTAGGCAAAAATCAGCACGACATACTGGGCGATCTGGGTATAGGTGATCCCTTTCATGCCACCAAGTACCGCGTACACGAACACGATACCCATGCCGGTGAGCAGACCGGTGCCGTAATCCACTTCGAGAAAGCGCGAGAACGCGACGCCGATGCCTTTCATCTGGCCGATAACGTAGGTCACCGAGGCGATGATCAGACACACCACGGCGACGATGCGGGCGGTGCGGGAGTAGTAGCGGTCACCGATGAATTCCGGCACGGTGAACTTGCCGAACTTGCGCAGGTACGGCGCCAGCAGCATGGCCAGCAATACGAAACCACCGGTCCAGCCCATCAGGAATACGGAACCACCGTAACCCATGAAGGCGATCATGCCCGCCATGGAAATGAATGACGCTGCGGACATCCAGTCTGCTGCGGTGGCCATCCCGTTGGCGACGGGGTGTATGCCGCCACCGGCAACATAGAATTCCTTGGTGGAACCGGCCCGCGCCCACAGGGCGATGCCGATATACAGTGCGAAGGTAAAACCTACCACTATGTAGGTCATGGTCTGTAGTGTCATGGCTGGGCCCTCACTTCTCTTCTACGCCGTACTTGCGGTCGAGATCGCCCATCTTCTTTGCGTAGACAAAGATCAGCGCCACGAACACATAGATGGAACCCTGCTGTGCAAACCAGAAACCGAGTTTGTAACCACCCAGTTTGATGGCATTGAGCTGTTCCACAAACAGAATCCCGCAACCAAACGAAACCACAAACCAAATCACCATCAGCGTAATCATCAATTTGATGTTTTCCGCCCAGTAGGCTTTGGCATCTTCTTTATTTTTGAACGCCATACCAATGTCCTCCGCAGACCTTTTTTGTCGTTGTACTGGTCCGTTGTAAACCAGACTGAGGGGCGGGGGGTATTAGACGTTGGTCGATGGGGTGGTTCGGCAGGGGGAAAAAGCGAGGCAAAACAGCGGGATTGGAAGCAGCTGAAGCCACCCGGCGGGCAGCTTCAGCAGGTGGTGCGGGGCTTACAGGTAATGCACGAATTCCTCCCGCGGAAAGCGGTAGCGGCGGTGATAGATGCCGTCTTCGGCCCGGCGTCCCACCGCCAGGATCATGGTGATGATGGCGTCGTCGGGCAGGTTCAGCAGCTTGCGGGCCCGGTGATCGTCGAAGCCTTCCATCGGGCAGGTATCATAACCGTGGGCGCGAAACGCGAGCATCATGTTTTCCGCCGCCAGAGCGGTGGATTTCACTGCCCAGGTTTTCATTTCGCAGATGCTGTAGGGGCCGCGGGGTACCGGCCGCTTGATCCCGGCCACCAGTCCCAGCGCCTTTTTCGCCAGCCCCAGAAGGCCCAGCGGGCCGGCGTTGTAATGGATCGGTGCCACTTTGGAATAGTAGCTTTTCACGATCCTGGGCATGGTTTCTTCAGGCCAGTATTCCAGATTGCGGGCCGCGTTCTGGCGCCAGGTGTTGGTGCGGGCCACGATCGGAATCAGCACGCTGGCGGTCTTGGCGGCGTTCTGGTTGAGGCAGGCGTAGGCCAGCTGCTTTTTCAGATCCGCAGATCGCACCACGTAGAATTCCCACGGCTGCAGGTTGCTGGAATTGGGTGCCAGCATGGCCAGGTCCAAGCAGTCGTCGATCACGGTCTGGGGTACTTCTTCATCGGTGAAACGCCGCACCGAGCGGCGGCTTTCCACCACCTTGCGGAATTCGTCGATATTGGTGTCGGTGGCCAGTTCGCGATAGGCAGTCATGGTGGGCTCCTGTGGGCACTGCAACTGATGCACAGGTTATCGATCATCTGGCGGCCCGACGCAATTGCAGATTCCGTCAGGCTGCTGGTGATTCCGGTCAATCGGCGCTCAGGCCCGCCTGTGCCAGCACCGCGCGATAACCGCTGCGAAAATCCGGGTAATGGAATTCATAGCCCAGGGCGCGGATGCGATCATTGCGGCACCGCTTGTTCTGGCCGGCGTTTACTGCGGGTTTGCACACCGGGTCCGGCGCCCCCAGTTGCCGGGCCAGCCAGCGGCAGACGTCTTCCTCGCTGGCGGGATCGTTATCCACCCCCAGGTAGATATCCTCCAGTGCCGCGCCGGTGTTGCAGTGCTCGATCAGAAATGCCAGCAGGCCCACGCAATCGTCCTGATGAATCCGGTTGGTGTAACTGGGGGGATCGCACTGCACCTCGGCGCCGTTCTGGACCCGGCGGATCAGGTAATTGCGGCCCTGGCCATAAATACCGCCAAAGCGCACGCAGGTGGCAGGCACACCGCTGTGCAGCAGATACTGCTCGGCTTCCAGCATGCGGATACCGTTGAAGTTGTCCGGCGCGGTGGTGCTGGATTCATCCACCCACTCCCCCGCGTTCTGGGCGTACACCGCCGTGCTCGATACAAAAAAGAAGCGCTTGAGCGGATGCCCCTGCAGGGCCCGCAGCAGATGGGCCACACTGCCGGGATAGGCCCGCTGGTAACCGGCATCGCTGCGTTCGGCGGGGGTGGCGGTGTGCACCACATAGTCGATGGGCTGATTGAACAGGCCTGGATCGAGCGGCGCGGTGAAATCCGCCTGCAGGGTCGGGAACGGCATGGGCAGCGCCGAACGGCGCAGGCCGATCACGGCATGACCGGCTTCCAGCAGACGGATTCCCAGCGCGGTGCCAATGGCGCCGCAACCAGCCAGCAGAACAGTGGGCATAGCAAATTTCCTGCGTGAATATTGATAGACAAAGACTAGGGATATTTTGTGTTTGATCGGTCTATGCTATCGTCTGGGACGCTTGCCTGTCATCCGGAATCATCCGGGCACCGAACACGAGACTGCCATGACCCTCACCGAACTCAAATACATCGTCACCCTGGCCCAGGAACGCCACTTCCGCAAAGCGGCCGAACGCTGCTTTGTCAGCCAGCCCACCCTGAGTGTTGCCATCAAAAAACTCGAAGACGAACTGGACGTGGTCATCTTTGAGCGCAACCGCTCCGACGTGCGCCTGACCCTGGCCGGTGAGCGCATCGTGTCCCAGGCCCGCAAGGTACTGGAAGAAGCCGAGATGGTGAAAGTCATCGCCGCCGAAGGCAAAGGCCAGCTCAATCTGCCATTGCGGGTGGGCGCGATTTTCACGGTGGGGCCGTACCTGTTTCCTCACCTGATCCGCCATATCAAGCCGATCGCACCGGACATGCCGCTGATCCTGGAAGAAAACTACACCGGGGTTTTGCGCCAGAAACTGCGCAACGGTGAACTGGATGCCATCATCATTTCGCTGCCGTTCGAAGAACCGGATGTGGAACTGTTCGATCTGTACGATGAGCCGTTCGAAGTGCTGATTCCCGCCGGCCATCCGCTGGCATCACAGGAAAAAATTACCCGCAAGCAGTTGGAAAAAGAGCGCATCCTGTTGCTGGGGGAAGGCCACTGTTTCCGCGAACAGGTGCTGAATGCCTGTCCGAACGTGGCCAAGGCCGGCGATGATCACACCCTGCCCCAGGGCACCTCGCTGGAAACCCTGCGTCACATGGTGGCGTCGGGACTGGGCCTGACCATCGTGCCCAGTTCCGCCGGTGACAAACATATTTACGATGAAAGCACGCTGGTGGAACGGCCGTTTGCCGGCAAGATTCCCTATCGCCGGGTGTCGCTGGCCTGGCGTGAACGGTTTTCCCGTCCCAAGGCGATTGAAACCCTGATTGCCGCCATCACCAGCTGTTCACTGCAGGGTGCGGCCAATCTGAAATGAGTGGGGATTTTTTTTCCACCACGCCCATCACCCAGCTGCGCGGCATCGGTGCTGCCCAGGCGGAAAAGTTCGCGCGGCTGGGCATTCATACCTTGCAGGATGTGCTGTTCCATCTGCCTTACCGCTATCAGGATCGCACCCGCATCACCCCGATCGGTGCTGCCCGTGATGGTGATGAAGTCCTGATCCAGGGCCGCGTGGTGATCGCCGATGTGGTGGTGCGCAAACGGCGCAGTTTCATCTGCCGCATCGAAGACGGTACCGGCCAGATCAGTCTGCGGTTTTTTCATTTTTCCGCCACCCAGGTGAAGCAGCTGGAAACCGGTGCCATTGTGCGCTGCTACGGTGAAGTGCGCCTGACCGGCATTGGCAAGGAAATCGCCCATCCGGAATACCGCGTATTGCAGCAAGCGGATGAACCGATTGCGGCGGCACTGACACCGCTGTATCCCGCCACCGAAGGCCTGCAGCAGGGCAGTCTGCGGCGCATCAGCGATCAGGTACTGGCACTGCTGGGCAAGGCCCAGAAAGTGGCGGAACTGCTGCCGGTGGATGCCCTGCACCAGGCGCGCTGGCCGTCACTCACCGAAGCGTTGCTGTATGTGCACCGGCCACCGCCGGATGCGCCGGTGCAGGCACTGCTCGACGGCACCCACCGGGCCCAGCAGCGGCTGGCACTGGAAGAACTCACCGCGCACAACCTGAGCCTGCTGAAACTGCGCGACCGGGTAAAGCGGCAGACGGCCATCGCGCTGCCGATGCAGTCAGCGCTGGAACGCCAGCTGATGGCCGGACTGGCGTTTCAGCCCACCAATGCCCAGCAGCGCGTGCATCAGGAATTGAGTGCGGATCTGGCCCAGCCCCATCCCATGTTGCGGCTGGTGCAGGGGGATGTGGGCGCCGGTAAAACCCTGGTGGCGGCCCGTGCTGCGTTACTGGCCATCGATGCCGGCTATCAGGTGGCGCTGATGGCCCCCACGGAAATTCTCGCGGAACAGCATTACCACGCCTTTCTGGAATGGTTCGAACCGCTGGGGGTGCGGGTGGCCTGGCTGGCGGGCAAACTCAAAGGCAAAAAACGCAACGAACAACTGGCGCTGATCGACACCGGCACCGCGCAGATGGTGGTGGGTACCCATGCGCTGTTTCAGGAGGATGTGCGTTACCGCAATCTGGCCCTGGTGATCATCGACGAGCAGCACCGTTTCGGTGTGCACCAGCGTCTGGCCCTGAAACAGAAAGGCGAAGCCAGCGGCATCGCACCGCACCAGCTGATCATGACCGCCACGCCGATTCCGCGCACGCTGGCCATGAGCGCCTATGCGGATCTGGATACGTCGATCATCGATGAATTGCCGCCGGGCCGCACGCCGGTAAAAACCGTGGTGATCGAAAACCGGCGCCGCAACGAAGTGATCGCGCGGGTGCGCAACGCCTGCAGGGAAGGCCGCCAGGTGTATTGGGTCTGCACCCTGATCGAAGAAACCGAACAGCTCGAAGCGCAGGCGGCAGAAGACACTGCCGCACAGTTGCAGCTGGTGTTGCCGGATGTGGCGATCGGCCTGGTGCATGGCCGCTTAAAGCCAACGGAAAAAGCCGACATCATGGATCGCTTCAAAAAAGCGGAGTTGCAGGTGCTGGTGGCCACCACGGTGATCGAAGTCGGTGTCAACGTGCCCAATGCCTCGGTGATGATCATCGAAAATCCCGAGCGTCTGGGTCTGGCCCAGTTGCACCAGTTGCGCGGCCGGGTGGGCCGTGGCGCCACCGAAAGTTTCTGCGTGCTGCTGTATCAGCAACCGCTGTCGAAACAGGGTCGCGAACGCCTCGACATCATGCGTCAAACCAACGACGGTTTCGTGATTGCGGAAAAGGATCTGGAACTGCGCGGCCCCGGTGAAGTGCTCGGTACCCGGCAGACCGGCGAACTCAATTTCCGCATTGCCAACCTGCAGCGCGATGCCCTGCTGCTCGACGATGCCAAGCAGCTGGCGCAATGGCTGCGCCACAAGGCGCCGCAACAGGTCGATCCGCTGATCCAGCGCTGGCTCGGCAAGGCGGATCAGTATGGCGAAGTCTGACGTTTCACCAACACGGCATCCTGCCTGCAGTTTGTCAAGTCCCGGAATTTTGCCTGCAATCCGACACGCCCCTGCTAAACTGAAAAAAACATTGACCAAATCAACGGGTTTACGGAAAGCACATGGGATCAATCTTGCGAAAACGCCGATTGGCCAGCGCTCTGTTGGCATTGGCACTGCTTCACCATGGTGCAACGGCCAGTGCGAGCGACGGCCTGAATTCGCCGGCGCTGCGTTTCAGTGGGTTTGCAACCGTCGGTGCCGTCAAGGGCGGCGATGACAACCTGGGTTTCCGCCGGGATCTGGCCCGTACGGGGGTGTTTGATGGTGACGCCGATTGGGCCATGGATTCCCTGCTGGGGTTGCAGCTGGACCTGCGGCTGACGGAAAAGCTCGACGGTGCCGTGCAGATGGTGATCCGGGATCGCCTTGATGACGTACTGGAAAATCAGGTCGAATGGGCGTTTCTGCGCTATCGTTTCAGCCCCGACTGGACCCTGAGGGTGGGCCGTATCGGTCTGGATGTGTACGCCCTGTCGGAATACCGCAATGTGGGCTTTTCCTATCTGTGGGTGCGTCCGCCGGTGGAATTCTATGCCCCTGTGGCCTTTTACAGCTTCGATGGTCTGGATCTTACCTGGTCCCGACCCCTGGGTGACGGCATGTTCCGGGCCAGGCTGTACGGTGGCCGCACCGGCAACGACTTCGAGGTGGGTGACGGGGTAACGGGCCTCACTCTGGAACCCATTATTGGCGTGACCCTGGGCTGGGAATCCGATCACTGGCAGCTGCGCATGACGATGTCGCAGACGGAAGTCGAAGAAGAACAGGAATACTTTCCTGGCCTTCAACCACTGGCCGATGCTCTCGAACAAGTGGTGCTGCTGTGGCCCGAAGCTACCAACCTGCAGGCCAACCTCAAAGCCGGCGGCAGCAAGGTCTATTACCATTCCATTGGCGCCGCCTACACCAACGCGCCCTGGCAGGTGCAGGCAGAAGTCGGCTACATCGATTCCCAGCTGGATGTCTATCCCGCACTGTTGAACAGTTACGTCAGTATCGGCCGCCAGTTCGGGGCGGTGACGGTGTACGGCATGCTGGCGGATTCCGACAACCAGAATGAGCGTATCGAGGTGAATCCGCCGTTCATCCCGTTCCTGCCGGTGGAGTCGGCGCAGCTGGCGTTTCTGGGGCAGGCGCTGCAAACCGCCTTCGACAACACCAGCATGGATCAGAGTTCGCTGTCACTGGGCATGCGCTGGGATGTGCGCTATGACACCGCGCTCAAAGTGCAGTGGGATCGGACCTGGGTGAGCGCGTATGGTTCTGGTATTTGGGACACCAAAGTGGCACCCGAAGACGACCAGATCCTCGACACCTTCACCATCAATCTGAATGTGATTTTCTGATGATGACGCGAACCGTTCGAATACTCATTTGCCTGATGGGCCTGCTGCTGGCGGCGGCGGCCAGCGCCGAGATCGTGGTGGTGGTGAACAAGCAGAATCCGGTGGACAGCCTGAACCGGCGCGAGCTGGTGGACCTGTACATGGGGCGCACCCAGCACTATCCCAATGGTACCCTGGTGCTGCGACTGGACCAGGCGCCGGATTCTGAAACCCGGACCCTGTTCTATCGCCAGCTGGTCAACAAGAGCGTGGCCGAGGTGAATGCCTACTGGGCACGCCTGCTGTTCACCGGCAGGGCCTCGCCGCCCCAGGTGCTGGACAACAGTGCCAGCGTACTGGATGCCGTTCGCAAGAATCCCAACGCCATCGGCTATGTGGACAGCCGGGACGTGGATAACAGTGTCAAGGTCATAGGTCGTGTCGATTAAACCACTGCATTCACTGTCATTGCGAAGTGGGCTGCTGATCTTTGCAGTGGCCGTGGTGCTGACCGTGGTGCTGTCCGGTGTGGTGTACCAGCTGGTGTTCGACGAACAGCTGACCCAGGCCGACCGCCAGCTGCGTCAGCTGGTGGGTACCGTGGAAAACAGTGCCGCGGTGGCGGCCTATCTCGACAACCACGAACTCGCCACCGAAGTGGTGCGCGGGCTCGCCAGCAACGACATCGTGGCGGCGGCATCGCTGCAGTCCCAGTCGGGGATGCGGGTGGTGGCGGGCGACGTGTCGGTGTTCAAAGAAGCCAGCCAGCGCTATTTCGAACTGGCGTCACCCTTCATGCCGGACGAGGCCAGTGGCAGCCTGTCACTGCAGCCCAACCAGCGCCTGATCGAGGACAACGCCCGCCAGGTGGCGCTGGTGTACGTGGCCAGTCTGGCGGCCCATTCCCTGCTGCTGACCATCGTCGCCATCGCCCTGGTGCGCTGGCAGCTGGCCCGTCCGCTCAACAAGCTGGCCGAACGGCTGCACGAGATCGAGCCCGGCAGCGAACACCGCATGCCGGTGCTGAAGGGCCACCGCCACGACGAAGTCGGGCAGCTGGTCACCGACATCAACGGCCTGCTGGAAGCCACCCAATTGACCCTGGAAGGCGAACGCCGCCTGCGCCAGTACGTGGAAGCGGTGGAAAAACGCCTGCGCCTGATCTTCGATCACGCCAGCAGCGGTATCGCCCTGATCAGCCAGGATGGCCAGATCCTGATGAGCAATCCCTCGTTCAATCGCATCATGAGCCTGGAAGAGGAGGCGCTGCCAGGCGCAAGCTTCGTGCACCTGTTCGACGATGCGAGCCGGGTGCGGGAACTGCTGGATCATGCGGTACTGGACCGCGCCCCGATCAGCGAGGACCTGCAGCTGTCCGGTACCCGGGCCGATGCTGCGCGCTGGCTTCATGCCCTGTTCTCGTCGGTCAGCGACGAGCAGGGCAACCTGTTGATCGAATGCATCCTGTATGACGTGTCGGAACGCACCCGACGGGAACAACAGACCCGCCAGGAAGCCGAGCGCGACCCCCTCACCCAGCTGTACAACCGGCGCGCCGGCGAGCGTGAGTTACAGTTGGCCCTGGAGAATGCCCGCAGTCATCAGCTGACCTGCGCGCTGATGCTGGTGGACCTCGACCGCTTCAAGCCGATCAATGATACCTACGGCCACGATGCCGGCGACCGGGTGCTGAAGACCATCGCCGACCGTCTGGTTCGTTCCCTGCGCAAGCAGGACATTGTGATCCGCTGGGGTGGCGACGAGTTTGTCGTGCTGGTGTATCCCGGCCAGGACATCGATGCGGTGCCCATTGTGGCAGCCAAGATCCTCCAGCAGCTGGCCAAGCCCATCGAACTGGGTAATGGCCGCAGCGATACCGTCGGCGCCAGCATCGGCATTGCGCTGTATCCCCAACACAGTCAGTCACTTGGCGACCTGATCGCCCAGGCGGACAAGGCCATGTACCAGGTCAAGGAAAACGGCCGCAACCATTACGTCATCTACCAGCCCCCTCTGCCCAGCGCCGTGGGCGGTCAGTGAGCGAGCAAAATCCCTGCCCCCTGCTAGACTTCCGTTATGGTATGAGCGTGGCAGTCTGCGGGAGTGCGTTTTAAATGAGTCGCAAAGTCCTGGTGGTAGAAGATAACCCCGATAACATGAAACTCGTCACTTGGATTCTCGAAGACGAGCATTATGACGTTACTGGTGTTTGCACCGGCGAGGAATGCCTGGAGCAGATCCAGCGTGATCACTATGATGTGGTGTTGATGGATATCTCGTTGCCGGGTATCGACGGCAAAGAGGCCACCCGTCGCCTGCGGGCGATGGAGCAGTTCCGCAGCATGCCCATCATTGCCCTGACGGCCCATGCCATCAAGGGCGAAGACGAAGACATCCGTGCCAGTGGCGTGACAGACCTGATCACCAAGCCGCTGGATGAAAACCAACTGCTCACACGCCTGCGCGAACTTATCTGCTGATTTTCCAACGGAGCACCCATGGCCACTGGACAGCCTGAAGCGGGACTGGATTCCCGGCGCTCTGCCCCATTGGGGGGTGGCCGCCGGCTTCCGTCATTCAGCCTGCTGCTGATGCTGCTGAGCCTGGTGCTGGCCGGCTATTTCGTCGATCGCGCCAACAATGCCGTTGCCCTGGATCATGCCCGCAGCGATGTGTTGCAGGAATTAAGCGTGCTGCGGGCCCGGCTCGAGGGCCAGATCAATATCAATCTGCAGTCGGTGCAGGGACTGGTGGCTGCCATCGCGCTGGAACCGGACATGGATCAGGCCCGGTTTGCCGACTATGCCCGTCCACTGGTCACCCCGGCCACCCAGCTGCGCAACATCGCGGCCGCGCCGGACATGATCGTACGCATGACCTACCCCCTGGAAGGCAACGAGCGGGTGATCGGATTCGATCTGACCGCGTTGCCCGAGCAGCGCAGCAGTGCGGAACGGGCGGCCCAGCAGTCGTCCATGGTGGTGGACGGGCCGATCAGCCTGGTGCAGGGGGGCGTGGGCATTGTCGGACGGATTCCGATCCGCTACACCGACCAGGATGGCCAGGAACGGTTCTGGGGCCTTATTTCCGCCGTGATTGATGCAGACCGGCTGTATGAGGTCGTGGGACTCACGGCGGCCAGCCAGCACCTCCAGATCGCCATGCGCCACGTCGGGGCGAACGGACAGCCGGGGGTACCCTTCTATGGCGCGGCGGGCATCTTTGTCGCCAATCCGGTATTGGTTGATATCACCCTGCCCAGCGGCAGCTGGCAGATGGCTGCATTGCCGGTCGGCGGCTGGCCCAAGCGGGCCGACAATGCCTGGCTGCTGCGCCTGGCCATGCTGGGCCTGGGCCTGCTGATACTGCTGCCCAGCCTGGTGGCCTTCTGGCAGATCCGCAAGAGTCAGGAGCAGACCACCCGGCTGCGCGGCCTGTTCGAGCTGTCGCCCATCGGGATTGCCCTCAACGACTTCAGCACCGGCCAGTTCATCGACGGCAATGCCGCGCTGATCCGGCCATCCGGTTACAGCCTGGAGGAGTTCGGTAAACTCAGTTACTGGGATCTGACCCCGCAGGAGTACGAAGCGCAGGAACAGCACCAGCTGGAGCAGCTGCGAACGCAGGGCCGCTATGGCCCCTACCAGAAGGAATACATCCGCAAGGATGGCAGCCGTTATCCGGTCAAACTGAACGGCATGCTGATCCACGACGCCTCCGGGCGCACCCTCATCTGGTCGATCGTGGAAGATATCTCGACCCGCAAGCAGGCCGAGCGGCAGCTGGCCGAAAGCCGTCAACAGCTGGCACTGATCATTGATGGCACCGGTGTCGGTATCTGGGACTGGGACATTCCCAGCGGCGCCACCCACTTCAACGAGCGCTGGGCCGAGATCATCGGCTACCGGCTGGACGAGCTCGAGCCCGTCAGCATCTCGACCTGGCAAGCCCATGCCCATCCCGAGGATCTGGTCCATTCCGGCCGTCTGCTGGAGGCCCACTGGCGTGGCGAAACCGCCCGTTACAGCTGCCGCTCCCGCATGCGCCACAAGCAGGGACACTGGGTGTGGGTGCTGGATACCGGCCGGGTGGTGGAATGGCTGCCGGACGGCCGCCCCAAGCGGATGGTGGGCACCCACCTGGATATCAGCGAACAGGTCGCTACCGAACAGCAGCTGATCAATGCCCGGGATGCGGCAGAAGCCGCTGCCCGCGCCAAGAGCGAATTCCTTGCCACCATGAGCCATGAAATCCGTACCCCGATGAATGGTGTGCTGGGGATGCTCAACCTGCTGCAGCGGGAATCCCTGAGCGAAGAGCAGCGGCGCAAGGTCCGCATCGCCCTGTCCAGTGCGGAATCCCTGCTCTCCCTGCTCAATGACATTCTGGATTTTTCCAAGGTGGATGCCGGCCGCTTGGAGCTGGAGGCGCTGGATTTCGATCTGCGCCAGCTGCTGGGTGAACTGGCGGAAACCATGGCGCTGCGGGCCCAGGAAAAAGGCCTGGAACTGATCCTGGATGTAACCGGGGTGGAACCGGCCATGGTGCGTGGCGACCCCGGCCGGGTGCGGCAAGTCTTCACCAATCTGGTGGGCAACGCCATCAAGTTCACCACGGCGGGCGAAGTACTGATTCGCGCCCGTCTGGAAACCCGTGCCGGTGGGCTGCTGCTGCGGGGCAGCGTGACTGACACCGGTATCGGTATTGCCCCGGAACGCATACCCGAACTGTTCCAGCCCTTCACCCAGGGTGATGCCAGCACCACCCGCCAGTACGGCGGTACCGGCCTGGGGCTGGCCATCAGCAAGAAAATCTGCGAACTGATGGAGGGCGATATCCATGCCACCAGCAAACCCGGCAGCGGCAGCTGTTTCAGCTTCACCCTGCTGCTGCAGCGGGCGCGTCAGGCGCCGGCATCGGTACCGCGGATCGATCTGAATAATCGGCATATCCTGATCGTCGACGATAACCAGACCAACCGCGAAGTGCTGCGCCAGCAGCTGCGTTACTGGGGGGCGGATGTCAGTGAAGCCGACAGCGCAGCGGCGGCACTGGCGCGCTGTGCCAGCCAGCTGGAAAGTACGCCGGAGCGAAGGCAAGCCGTTCGACCTTGCCATCCTCGATCGGGTGCTGCCGGGGATGGATGGCGCCGAGCTGGGCCAGGCGCTCAAGGCCGATCCGCGCTTCAGCGCCATGCCGCTGGATCATGATGACCAGTGTCACCCACCGGGGCGATGCCAATCTGTTTGCCGGCATCGGCTTTGCTGCCTATTTCCCCAAGCCGGTCACACCCGATGACCTGATCCGGGCCCTGCAGGTTGTGCTGGACAATGGTGCGGCCCTGGCTGCTGCCGAACCCCTGGTGACCCGTCATTACGTCAAGACGCTGCAGATGGAGCCCCTGTCGCAACCCGTCTGGCCCGCTCACACCCGGCTGCTGCTGGTGGAAGACAACGTCGTCAACCAGGAAGTGGCCAAACTGATGCTGGCCGAGATCGGGCTGACGGTGGATGTGGCTGCCGATGGTGCCGAAGCGCTGCGCCTGCTCGCCAGCACCGATGCCAAGGACGCCTACACCCTGATCCTGATGGATTGTCAGATGCCGGAAATGGACGGTTTCGCCGCGACGCTGGCGCTACGCCAGGGCGCCGGCGGACCCCATCACAGCACGGTACCGGTGATCGCCATGACCGCCAACGCCATGAAAGGGGATCGGGAAAAATGCCTGGCCGCCGGCATGAATGACTACATCAGCAAGCCGGTGGTGGCCCCCACCCTGTATCGCAAACTGCGGCACTGGCTGCTGGGGGAAACCGGGGCGGATATCGAGCCCGACCCCGCTGTCTCTGCGCCCGTAACCGTGTGGGACCGGGACGCGCTGCTGGATATGCTGAAAGGCCGGGAGGATCGCCTGCAGATCCTGGTGCAGCTGTTCGCGGATAACATTCCCGAACGCATCGGAGGGCTCGATCATGCGCTTTCCCGGCAGGATGCAGAGCAGGTCGTGCGCCAGGCCCACGCCATCAAGGGCAGTGCCGGCCAGCTGAAAGCCGTCGCGGTCGAGCAGCTCGCTGGCGCGCTGGAAGCGGCGGCCAAAACTGGCGATTGGCAGCAGATTGCCACCCTGGCGCTGCACTTGCGCGACGGCCTGCGCGAGTTGCTGCAGCAGATGCTCCCGGATTCGTCCACCGTGGACCGTGACAAGTCGCAGCAGCATCGGTGACAATTCAGCCGTGCCCACGACTCAAGGTGCGATAGGCTGAGCCATGCTGCCTGAAAAATTGCGGATTCTGTTCGTCGAAGACAACAAGGCACTGCTGGAAAACCTCGCAGAATTCTTTGTCGCCAGTCGCTATGACGTCGATTTCGCCGCCGACGGTCTGACCGCCCTGCATCTGCTGGCGACCCAGGATTACGATGTGATCGTGCTGGACGTCATGCTGCCCGGTGTGTCGGGTATCACCCTGTGCGAACGCCTGCGCCGTGAATTGCGCAAGACCACCCCGGTATTGCTGCTGACAGCGCTGGACGCCATCGATGACAAGCAGCGGGGTTTCGGTGGGGGCGCCGATGATTACCTGACCAAACCCTTCGATATCCGCGAGCTGGAATTGCGGATTCAGGCCCTGGCGCGACGCGCCCATCCGGCGTCCGATCAGTTGCGGGCCGGCGATGTCGGTTACGTGCCGGGTTCCCTCACGGTCAGTCTCGACGACGGCCGGCGCCTGGTGCTGTCGGGCCTCAGTGCCACGCTGTTCGAAGGCCTGATGCGCGCCTATCCCTACTTTCTCGGCTATGAAGCCATCAGTGAACTGCTGTGGGGCGTCTCCGACAAAGAGGAGCACACCATTCGCACCCACATCTATCTGCTGCGCAAGCTGCTGAAAAAGGAATTGGGCCGTTCGCTCATCAAAGGCATCTACGGGCGCGGTTACCAGCTTGATCCGGAGCAGGAGTGATTCATGGCCCGTTCCCTGCGGCAACGCGTCTTTCGTATGGTCCTGCTGGTCAATCTGGTGGTGCTGGGCAGTATCCTGCTGTTTGCCTGGTGGGCGCTGGAAGATCTGGAGCAGACCATGCTGGCGTCCGATCGCGATGCCGAAATCCAGTTTTTCGCCGAACATGGGGATCGCAACCGGCTGCAGCATGTGGTGACGGCGCAGGTGGTCAGCCTGTTCGTGCCCAACAGCTTGCTGCCGGGTTACCGTTTGCCTGCCGTGTTTGCGAATGTCCCGACGCCGTTCGAGGGCGAAGTCATCGTGGATGGCCATGAATACTTTGTGATCAGCACCCTGTTCCCGGAAGGCCATTTCTATCTGGCCAAGGACCTGCGCCTGTTTGAGGCGCGGGAAACCCGTCTGACCCTGTACATCATGCTGCTGGCCTTGCTGCTGGCGGCGTGCTGTCTCGTGCTGGCGATCCTGTTCAGTCGGCGCATTGCGCAGCCGGTGCGTGCGTTTGCCGGCCAGATCGACAACCTCAATGCCGGTGGCACTGCACTGTCCCTGAGCGAACAGCACGTCGATGCAGAGCTCAATGCCATTGCTGCCGCCTTCAATCGTCTGCTGCGGGATATCGAGGCTGCCCGCGTGCGGGAGCGCAATCTGATCGCGCTGGCGTCCCACGAATTGCGGACCCCGGTGGCGGTGGTGCTGGGTGCAGCGCGGATCATGGAATCCCGCCAGCAGCTGCAGGCAGACGACGCCCGCACCCTGCAACGCATTATCGTTGCGGCGGACGCCATGGCCGAGAACATCCGCGCCTTATTGGCGCTGGTGCGCCAGGACCCGGGCCAGCTGCAGCAGGTACCGGTGGATCTGCATGGCCTGCTGGAGCAGATCGTGCAGGATTACCGGTTGCAGGATGCAGGTTATGCCGAACGCCTGCAGTTGCAGTGCGAGTCCGCGCCGGCCCTGGTCAGCACGGATCTGTCACTGGTGCGGATGCTGTTTAACAACCTGATTGGCAATGCCCTGCAGCATACCCAGGGGCCGGTCACCATTGTCGAGCACGCCGACCGGGTGGATGTGGTGGATCGTGGCAATCTGCTGGCGGCCGGCGGTCTGATGCCTGCCGATTTCCGGCCGACATCAGGACTCGGGCTGTACATCGTGGGACTGATCTGTGACCACCTGGCCTGGCGGATTGACCTGTCGGCCGACAGCGACGGTCAGCGCGTGACGATCAGCTTTACCCGTCAGGACTAGCGGGCTTCCAGGCGCCGATGGCAACCGGTTGCGGCTGAATCCGATACAGCATGAAACGGCTGCTCTGGGCGTTGGGTGCATAGCCGGCGGCTGCCAGCGCCTGCTGCCGGTTGCGATCGCGCAGCCTGACCGCCAGCAGCGCCGGTTCGGTCCGCGTCGCCAGCCACTCCGTCAACTGCTCGCTTTCCACCTGCAGCACCCTGTCCGCCGAATAGTAACGTGCCGAAAACGGCAAGGTATCGAGGTAGGCCAGCGCGGCGCCGGGCATCACGGCTTCGGCGTAATCCACCAGCGGTTTTTCGGTATTCAGCAGCAGTGGATTGAGGCTGACCATGATCCCGCCACACAGTACGGCGGCAGGTACCGGCAGTGACCAGCCCTGCAGCCGTGGCAGGCGCAGTGACAGACTACGCGCCGCCAGGATGCTGAAGGCGGGAATCGCAGGCAGCACATAGGTCCACAGAATGTTGCCGGCCAGGGTAAAGAACACCGGCGTGAACAGCGTCCAGCCCAGCAGATACCCCAGGCGCGGATCACTGCGCAGGGTTTGCAGCAGCGGTGGCAGCTTGCCGGCGCCGGCCCGCCAGAGCAGGTGCGGCAGCACCAGCAGACTCCAGGGAAAGGTGGCCGCCAGCGCATACAGCCAGATGGTGCCGTGGGCGCGCTGGTGGGCCGAGCCATACAGATCGCCGCTCCAGCCCGGATCGATAAAGCGCAGGATGTGTTCACCCACCAGAAAATACTGCAGGAAGCCCGGGGTCTTCTGTTCGGCCAGTACATACCACGGCAGCACCAGCACGCTGGTCAGCAGCAGTCCGCCGGCCCAGGGTAGTTGCCGCAGTTGCTGGCGCAGTGCCGGATACAGCAGCGCGGGTGCCGTGGCGCCGCCGGCCAGTACCAGCACCAGGGGTCCCTTCGCCAGCAGGCCGATGCTCATGCCCAGAAAGAAACCGTAACCCCAGCGGGTACCGGCCCCTGCCCGGTTCAGCAGGAAACCGGCCATCATCCAGGTGGTTCCCAGTGCCAGGAACGGATCGGTGAGTACGGCGCCGGCTATCACGTACACCAGGGCGCAGGTCGCATAAATCAGCGCGGCCCGGCGGGCGGTCGCCGTGTCGTAAAGCTGCTGCGCCAGCCGGAACACCAGATAAAGCGTGGCCAGGGTGGCAAGCCAGGACGGCAGGCGGATGGCAAATTCCGAGTTGCCCAGCAGATGAATCGATATTGCTTCTGCCCAGAACGCCAGCGGCGGTTTACCCCAGAACGGCTGGGTCTGACTGAACCAGGGAGTGATCCAGTCACCGCTGACGGCCATCAGGCGCGCCATTTCGGCGTAGCGGGGCTCGGTGGTTTCGGCGAAGGGTACGATGCCCATCGTCACCAGCCGCAACAGCAGGATGCCGCCCAGCAGCAGCCACAGGCTAGGAATTCTGGATGGCATCGTGGTGCTCCGCCAGCGGTGCAAAGGCCGCTGTCTGGTGGCTGTGGGCGATCTCCCGGATCAGATAGACCGGCCGCTGTTTCACTTCCAGGTAGGTTTTACCCACGTACTCGCCCACCAGACCCACGGTGAGTAGCTGGATGCCACCGAAGAAACTGATCAGCGCCACCAGGGACGGATAGCCCGGTACCGGATCACCGTGCAGCAATGCCTTCAGCACGATCCACACGCCGAACATGGCGCCCCACAGTGCGGCCATGCCGCCAACCCCGGTCAGCCAGCGCAGCGGAGCGGTGGAAAACGACGTAATGCCTTCGAACGCCAGTCCCAGCAATCCCAGCCAGGGCCACTTGGACTGGCCCGCGGCACGGGGCGCGCGATCGTAAAACAGCACCCGGGTCGGCATGCCGATCCAGGCGAACAGGCCTTTCATGTAGCGGTTGCGTTCCGGCAGCTGATGCAGGGCGTTGAGGGCGCGCCGGCTCATCAGGCGGAAGTCACCGGTATCCGGCGGAATCTCGAAGCGGCTGACATGGTTGAGCAGGCGATAGAACAGGCTGGCACTGGTGCGCTTGAGCCAGGATTCCCCGGCCCGGGTCCGCCGCCGCATGCAGACGACGTCGACGCCGTCGCGCCAGGCTTCCACCATGGCAGGTATCAGTTCCGGCGGATCCTGCAGATCGGCGTCGATCAGAATCACCGCATCGCCGCGGGCCTGTTCCAGCCCGGCGGTGACGGCGGCTTCCTTGCCGAAATTGCGGCTCAGGTACACCACGCTCACACCCGCATGGGACTGGCAGAACTGGTTGAGCAGTTCGGCGCTGCCGTCGCGACTGCCGTCATCGACAAACAGGATTTCATAGGGCAGATCCATTGCCATGAGCACGGTTTCCAGCCGCCCGATCAGCAGCGGGAGGACGTCCTTTTCGTTGTACACGGGTACCACCACCGAGAGCGTGGGGCCGCTACCGGATTCAGGATGCCACAGGGGGAGTAACGCGTTCATGGAAGACAAACCTCTTGTACCAGAACAGATTCAGAAAGGTGACCCCGGCGGTGGTCGTGAGCTGTGCCAGGGACGCAGACCAGCCCACGCCATCGAACAGCAGGGCAAACAGCAGCAGATTGGCCGACCAGCCCAGCGCAACCGTGACCAGATAGGCGGGTAGCGCCGTGCGGTGGCAGGCCTGACGGCGGAAGGTGAAATGAAACTGCAGCAGGTAATTGATGGCCGCACCGGTGGCCGCGCCCAGACAGGTGGCCGCCAGTGGCGGCAGCCCTGCGGTGACCAGAATGGCCATGACACCCCAATGGGCGGCAGTGGCGAGCCCGCCGCTGATGCCGAAACGGACGCAGTACAGCAACAGGGATTTCAGAGATGCAGTCGGCAATGCACAGGCTCCGCTGATGATTGACGCCAGCGTACGGCATCGGTCAACAAGCAAAACTCAAGCAAATATCAAACTGGCATCAAATCGGTGGAGTCTGGCGCTGCCAGTTGCCAAAACCGGAACCACTCCGCCATAGTGGTGGCCCTGAACCGCCACCCCGAAACCATTCACGGAGGATGCACCATGAAAATCAAAGCCGCCCAGGCCAGCGCCATCGTCGAAGGCAAGAATCACTGCGTCACCCTGCAGAACCGCAAGATCCTGCTGGTGCGCCACAACGGCAAGATCCACGCCCTGGAAAACAAATGTCCTCACGTGGGCCTGTCACTGGAAAAGGGCAAGGTGGAAGACGGCGTGATCACCTGCCCCTGGCACGGCTCGCGTTTCGATATCGAAACCGGTGCCAATCAGGACTGGGTGAATTCGGTGCTGGGGGTGTCGGTGCCGAAATGGACCGCGAAAATCATCGCCATGGGCAAGGCGCCGCAGCCGGTGGGTACCTATCCGGTGGAGGTTGTGGGTGATGATGTGATGGTTGAACTGGACTGAGCCGGCTCAGGCGCCCGCCTGTAGCTGACGGACCACCCCTTCACCCGCCACCACACCGCTGGCAAAGCAGGCGGTGAGCAGATAGCCCCCGGTGGGGGCTTCCCAGTCGAGCATTTCCCCGGCGCAGAACAGGCCGGGGATCGCCTTCAGCATCAAGTCGGCAGAGAGATCCGCAAAGCGCACGCCGCCGGCACTGCTGATGGCTTTGGCGATCGGGAACGGTTGGCCCAGGGGTACCGGCAGCTGCTTGATGGCGGCGGCCAGCGCGGCCGGATCGCACAGCGTGGCCGCGTCGGTGAATTCCCGCAGCAGCCCGGCCTTGATGCCGTCGATGCCCGCCTTGTCCTTCAGATGCTTGGCCAGTGAGCGGCTGCCCTGGGGTTGCGCCAGACGCTGCTGCAGGGTGGACTGGGCGCGATCCGGACTCAGATCCAGCCACAGGGTGGCGCTGCCCTGCTGTGCCAGTTGATCCCGCGCCGCGGCGGACAGGGCATACAGCAAGCCGCCTTCCAGACCCTGCGCCGTTACCATGAGTTCGCCGCTGTGCCAGTCGGTATGATCCAGCCGCGCCCGCACCGCTTTCACCGGCTGGCGCGCAAAGCGTTCCCGGATATGCTCGCTCCAGTGCACCGCAAAGCCACAGTTGCTGGGTTGCAGGGGCGCTACGTTGATGCCCCGTGCCGCCAGCAGCGTCACCCACTGGCCGGTGGAGCCCAGCTGGGGCCAGCTGGCGCCGCCCAACGCCAGTACCGTGGCGCGGGGCTGTACGACCTGCTCGCCGTCGGGGGTGGCAAAGCGCAGGGCATCATCCTGCCAGCCGCTCCAGCGCCAGCGCACCTGGATCTGCACGTCCAGACTGCGCAGCCGTTTCAGCCAGGCCCGCAATAGCGGTGCTGCCTTGCCGCCGACCGGGAACACCCGTTGCGACGAGCCGGTAAAGGTGTGGATGCCGAGCCCGTGCACCCAGTCGATCAGCTGGGCTGGGCCAAAGCGTTCCAGCAGTGGCTGCACCTGATCCCGGGCGCTGCCGTAACGGCCCACGAAAGGCTCAAAGGCTTCCCCGTGAGTGATGTTGAGGCCGCCAATGCCCGCCCGCAGCAGCTTGCGCCCCACACTGGGCATGGCATCGAACACCATCACCTGCAGTCCGGCACGGGCACAGACCTCGGCCGCCATCAGGCCCGCCGGGCCAGCGCCAATCACCGCGACATCCGGTTGCAGTAGGGGGTGCGACATGTGAATCCGCCATAACATCACAGGGTGGGTAATGATACACTTTCGCCCGCCCAAATCCCCCTTAGAAACCCGCGGAGTATGTCCATGGCCGGAACCAGTCTGCTGATGCTGATCGACGATATCGCGACCGTGCTCGATGACATTGCTGTGATGAGCAAGGTGGCGGCGAAGAAAACCGCCGGCGTGCTGGGTGACGACCTGGCCCTCAACGCCCAGCAGGTGGCGGGTGTACGGGCGGAGCGGGAAATTCCGGTGGTGTGGGCGGTGGCCAAAGGGTCCCTGGTCAACAAACTGATTCTGGTGCCGGCGGCGCTGGCCATCAGCCTGCTGGCGCCCTGGCTGGTCACGCCGCTGCTGATGCTGGGTGGCGCCTACCTGTGTTTCGAAGGCGTCGAAAAGATCGCCCACAAGCTGTTCCACAAGGCGGAAGAACAGGCCCACCAGCAGGATGTTACCCAGGCGGTGCTGGACCCGACCGTGGACATGGTGGCGTTCGAAAAGGACAAGATCAAAGGTGCGATCCGCACCGACTTCATCCTGTCGGCGGAAATCATCGTGATTGCCCTGGGCACGGTGGCGGGAGAGGTCCTCAGCAAGCAGCTGATGGTGCTGTCGGTGGTGGCGCTGGCCATGACCGTGGGCGTGTACGGCCTGGTGGCGGGCATTGTGAAGCTGGACGACGCGGGTCTTTACCTGAACCGGCTGCCCGGCGAAAGCAGCGGCCGCGCATTGCTGCGTGCCTTCGGCCGCCTGCTGCTGGCAGCGGCACCCAAGCTGATGAAGACCCTGTCGGTGGTGGGTACCGCCGCCATGTTCCTGGTGGGTGGTGGCATCCTGGTGCACGGCATTCCCGGTTCCCACGATCTGCTGCACGCCGCGCATGCCGCTGTGCAAGGCGTGCCGGCCATTGGCGCTGTGCTGGCGTGGTTCAGCGATCCGGTAATCAATGGCATCGCGGGCATCATCGCCGGCAGCATTGTGCTGTTGCTGGTGAATGCAGTGACCGGCCTGTGGGCCAAGCTGCGCCCGGCGGCCTGAGGCGATCGTGAGCGAGTTTTCCGCAGCCGATCAGGCAATCCTGCAAAAAATCCTGATGGCGCGCCGTGATGTGCGTGGCAACCGCTTCTGTGCCGATCCGGTGAGCGATGCCGACGTGGACAAAATCCTGCAGGCGGCCCTGTGGGCGCCGTCGGTGGGATTTTCCCAGCCGTGGCAGTTTGTGCTGATCCGCGATGCGGCTACCCGCCAGCAGGTGGCGGCCAGTTTTGCCGCCGAAAATGCCCGCGCCAGCCATCTTTTCAGCGACGAAAAACAGCGGCAATATCAGCAGCTGAAACTCGAAGGCATCAAGGAATCACCGCTCAATATCGCCGTGTTCTACACCCCGCCGACGCAACCGGTGTTGGGGCAGACCTCGATGGTGGAACCCGGTGAATACAGTGTGGTGTGTGCCGTGCAGAACATGTGGCTGATGGCGCGGGCACTGAATATTGGCATGGGCTGGGTGAGCATTCTCGATCCCGATACCGTGAAGCGCCTGCTCAACACGCCGCCGGAATACAAACTGGTGGCGTACCTGTGTCTGGGCTATGTGCACGAATTCCTCGATCAGCCGGAACTGGAAATCCTGCAATGGGAACAGCGCAAACCGGCCCAATCCGTGATCCATCACGAAGGCTTCGGGCGGGACTGAACGCGCCTGTTGCGGGTCAACAGCAAGGTGAAAAAGCAATTATGGATACCGAACGTTCACTCTATCCCTGGTTTCATCGTTTGCGGGTGCGTTACTCCGAAATCGACGGTCAGGGTATTGTTTTCAACGCCCATTACCTCACCTATTTTGACGTGGCGCTGACGGAATTCATGCGCGAGCGGGATTTCGATTTCGTTGCCATGGTGCGCAACGAACAGCTGGATTTTCATCTGGTGAAATCCCTGGTGGAATACAAGCTGCCGATCCGCATGGATCAACTGATTGATATCGGTGTGCGTCCGGCCCGGGTGGGTACTTCCAGCATCAGCTGGCATCTTGGGATTTTTCCAGCGGATGATGATACCTGTCTGGCGGGCGGTGAAATCGTCTGGGTCTGTTCCAAAGTGGGCGAACACAAATCCCATCCGTTGCCGCAGGCGTTTCGCAACGCACTGCCGGCACCGGCGTAACGCCGCAGACGTGGCAAACCTTTACCGGAGACATTGAGCATGGCGTTGATTACGGGTTTTTACGCAGCACTGATCGGGTTTTTCATTATTTATCTGGGCAAGCGGGTGGCCTATTCCCGACGTGACAACCAGATCGGTATCGGTGGTGAAAGTCATCGTGAACTGAACGTACTGGTACGCGCACATGCCAACGCTGTCGAGAATGCGCCCATCACGTTACTGTTGATGCTGCTGGCCGAACTGAACGGACTGAATGGTATGCTGTTGCATCTTTATGGCATTGCACTGGTCGCCAGTCGCATTGCACATGCCAAAGGCTTTATTGATTCGCAGGGCCGTTATCATGTGTTGCGGTTCTACGGCATCCTGGTCAACTGGATCGTCATTGCCGCGCTCGGTATGCACAACCTGTGGTTTGCCTTCTTTGGCTGAGCGCAGGTCATTTTATTTGTGTCGGTAAATGCAGGGTGAATTCCGCACCGGGGCTGACGTTGCGCACGCTGATGCTGCCGTGCATCGCACGCACCAGCTGGTAAACCAGGGCCAACCCAATACCGGTGCCCTGGGTTTCCCGGGTCAGTTCGTTGCCGACCCGGTAAAACAGATCAAAAATCTTGCGCTGTTGTCCGGGCGGAATGCCGGGGCCAAAATCCCGTACCACGAATGCGGCCTGCTGTTCCTGTTGCAGCACCGTCAGTTCTATCACCTTGATGTCGGCATTGCGGGAAAACTTGATGGCGTTGTCCACCAGATTCAGCAGGATCTGAATCAGCGCGTCGGCGTCGACTGCCAATTCCACCGTATTCGCGTGATCGCAGCAGGTGAAACGTAAGGCGTATCCGGCGCGATCCACCTGGGACTGAATCCGGGATCGGATCAGATCACACAAGGTGTTCAGGCGCTGCGGTTTGATATCCAGCTGCATGTCCTGCCGCTCCATGCGGGCCAGCTGCAGGACATTGGCAATCAGCCGCGACAGACGTTCGCTTTCGTCGCAGATGAAGCTGTAATACTCCTGCTGCTTCGCCGGTGAGGCCCAGCCTTCCTTGAGCATTTCCGCAAACATGCGAATTGACGTGAGCGGCGTTTTCAGTTCGTGGCTCACCGACGCGATGAAATCCTGTTGCTGCTGTGCCAGCCTGATCTGGCGCAGTCCGACCCGGTACAGGACGCCGAAGATCACGACCAGCAACAGAAACAGCAGCAGGCTGATACGGATGATCAGGTTACCGGCGGTGCCCTGGGGCAAGGTTTGTGCACTGAAGATCAATTGCAGATCGCCGAGCGGGTTTGACAGCCGTTGCTGCAAGACCAGGGTGCCGCGCACGTCACGGGCACTGGCAATGTTGAGCATGTCATATCGGGAGGTCTGCCGGTCGCCAGTAAATATGCGCAGCACTTCGCCTCGATAGGCCAGCACCAGATTGCAGTGGTCGGCCAGGGTCATCTGACGGAAGGGCTCCGCGATCAGTCCGGCAAAGAACGCCGCCTCGTCCACCAGCAGTCCCTGCACCAGCCGGGCGCCGTTCTGCCAAACCTTGCGATAAAACAGTAACTGGCCGCTGTCCAGACGCACCCACTGCAGTGCATCCACTTCACTTTCGAACAGTCGTACTGGCGTTGACGGCAGGGTGGTTTCATCTGCATCTGCGAAAGGTGCTGCTGCGGCAGGCAATGCTACCTGTTCCTTGCGGGGTGCCCGCTTGGCATAGGCTTCGGCTGCGTCCTTGCCTTTTACGGCAGATACTGCCGCTTCCTCTGCCTTGGCTTGTGGCTTTGGCAGCGATTTTTCCAGTTGCAGTTCACCGATATTGCCCAGCGAGTTTTGCGGAACCGCCTGACGCTGCAGTTCATCCAGCACGGCAAAACGTTGCTGCTGGCTGGCTGCTTCTTCGGACAGACTGTCGGCGCTGGTGGTCCTGCCTGCCGCTTCGCTGTCATCCTGCGCGTTCAACGCGGCTGTTTCCGGCGTTGTCGACCTTGGCACCAGTTGATTCTGGCTCAGAATCTGATGCAGTTGCGCAATGCGACGACGACGCTCGTTGACCTCGGTGGCGGTCAGTCCCCAGCGCGCTGAATCCTGATCACCGGGCAACAGCGGCGTTTGCAGCTGACCATTGTCATCGACCTGGAAGTAGCCGATCAAACCGGGTGGCGCATCGGTTACCGGCCACGCCGACAATGGTGAGCGCTGCAGAAAACCATTGGCCTGCACGCCGGCGACAGCGAGAAAACCGTAATCCTTTACCGGACGCGCGTCCTCCCGCTGGATGATGGTGAGGATCGCCTGGTCGATGCGTCGGCTGAACTCTTCGGCCTGGCTGCGTTGCTGGAACAGCGCCTCCCACTTGATCTGCTGCCAGGCGTTGACGCTGAGAATCCCCAGCGGTACCGCCAGCAGGATGAATGACACCAGCAAGCCGATGCGCAGTCGTCGTGGCGTGAGTCGCGTACTGACACGGCGGATGTTGCTCATGCGGATGCCGCCACGTACAGGCGATAGCCGCCACCGCGCACGGTCACCAGCAGTGTTGGCTGCTTCGGATCCGATTCGAGTTTGCGGCGCAGCTTGGCGATGTGAATGTCTACCGTGCGGGTTTCGATGTCTAGGTCACGGGCGTAACCCCAGATCCTGTGCAGCAGTTCTTCCCGTGGCACCGGGCGGTCGCGATGCTGGAACAGATACTCCAGCACGGCCAGTTCCCGTCGGGTAAATGCCACCGTTTCGCCGCGGATTTCACCGCTGAGATTCTGTGTGTCGATCCGGATAGCCGGCGCCAGCTGCAGATGGGCGTGTTGTGCGGCCACAAAACCCGAGCGCCGCAACACGGCTTGCACCCGCAGTACCAGCTGCGCCACGGAAAAAGGTTTCGCTACATAGTCGTCTGCGCCCAGTGCCAGCCCCTGCACAATATCCTCGTCCGTATTGCGCGCCGTCAGCATGATGATCGGCTGATCGCGGTCGTCGGCGCGGATAGCGGCGCAAACATCGAATCCATTCATGCCAGGCAGCATCACGTCCAGCAGGATCAGGTCATACCGGCCACTGCGGGCTTTGTGTAGTCCGGTGCTACCGTCTTCGGCAAAATCCACGTCAAAACCATGAAAAACAAACACATCCACCAGTCCGATCCGGATGGCCGGTTCATCTTCCACAATCAGCAGCCGGGGTTTGCGTTGCACGTTGTATTCCCTGTTGAGCATTGAAACCTGTGCAGATCCTAGCAAGCCGCTGCCAGGCCTGCACGTAAACTTTCGGTAAATTCTGCGGCGCAGAGTTTACGTTCCTGTGCCTGCCATTGCCCTGCCCTGCTTCCTACACTGAGCCTGTCTTACTCATCCACCCCAGCGTAAGGAGCGACTGGCCATGGCCATTCTTACCCGACTTGCCCGTCTGCTGAAAGCCGATCTGCACGCCCTGCTCGACCGCATGGAAGCACCCGATGTACTGCTGCAACAGTCACTGCGGGAAATGGAAGCGGCAGTGCTGTGCCTTGAACAGGAACAGCAACAGCGTCAGCAGCAGCACAGCAATCTGCAACGCCAGCTTCGTCAATTGCAGGCGCAGGCCACACAGCATTCAGCGGAACTGACGCTGTGCCTGGACACCGACAATGATGGTCTGGCGCGCACCTTGCTGCGCCGGCAACTGGAAGCAGAACAGTTGCGGGTTCACCTGCAACAGCAGCTGGAAACGTTACAGGCGCAGCTGGAAACCGGTTCCACTGAATTGCAGCGCCAGCAGAATGCGCTGCAGTCACTGCGCGCCCAGGCGGAATGTCTGACGCCGATGGCTGAGGAACCGCGGGATGGCATTCGTGACATTCGTCCGATGATCAGTGATGCGGATATCGAGCTGGCTCTGTTGAAAGCGAAGCGGGAGCGGCCGTCATCATGAACAGGTTTACGTTCTTCCGTCAGGTGGTAACCGGACTGCTGCTGAGCATCATCGGCAGTGTGCTGATGATGGTGCTGACACCGGTTCTGGGCAGCCAGGATGCCAGTCGTGTGGTGTTGCTGATACTGAGTTTTGGCTATGTCCTGATGCTGTTGCAACACCTCGCGCCGCGGATTGGCATCACGATGGTGGTCAGTGGCTGGCTGCTCACTGCAGCGTTGCTGCTGTTGTTCAATCCGCCGTTGCTGGTGTGGGTCGTGGTGTGCAGTGCGTTGTTGTGGCTCGTACGCAGCGGGCTGCGTTACCAGCGCCTCTATCCGTTCACGCTGGATGCGTTACTCACATTGTTCGCACTGTGCTGTGGTATTGCGGCGCTGCTTTATAGCCAGCGGGTTGGCCTGGCGCTATGGAGCTATTTTCTGGTGCTGGCGTTCAGTGCGGCCATACCGGCACGCCCATCCTCACCACGTCTTTCCGGATCGACCACCGACGTCTTTACGCAGGCCGAAACCAACGCGCAGCGTGCGCTGCGCCAATTACAGAAACTGCCACGTTGATGTTTCCTCAAGGAGAATGCCATGAAACGTTCCGTCAAAACCGTTGTACTTGCCACTCTGTTGCTCGCGGGAACGGCGACCGCTGTTGGGCTGCTGCCGGATGCACGTAAACCGCAACCACCGGCACAGCTGCCGGCCGAGGTCGCCCGTCATCGACCCAGCATCGAAGTGGTGTTTGTGCTGGATACCACCAGCAGCATGAGTGGACTGATCGACGCTGCGAAAAACAATATCTGGTCCATCGCCAGCACCATGGCATCGGCACAACCCGCGCCGGAAATGCAGATGGGGCTGGTGGCGTTTCGTGATCGCGGTGATGCCTATGTAACCCGGGTCTACGATCTTTCACGGGATCTGGATTCCATGTATGCCGCCTTGATGGATTTCAAGGCCGAAGGTGGCGGCGATGGCCCGGAAAGTGTCAATGCCGCGTTGTATGCTGCAGTTAACCAGATGCAGTGGAGTACGGATCCGGACAGCTACAAGGTGATTTTCCTGGTGGGTGACGCTCCGCCGCACATGGATTACCAGGGCGAAGTGCAATATCCGGAAATTCTGCGTCAGGCCACTGCCAGGGGCATCATCGTCAATTGCATTCAGGCCGGCGATCAGACCGATACCCGTACCACCTGGCAGCACATTGCCAGTCTCAATCAGGGTCAGTATTTTCAGGTTTCGCAGTCGGGCAGCGCGGTGGCGGTGCACACGCCCTTCGATGAAAAGCTCGCCCAGCTGGCACAACAACTGGATGATACCCGCGTCTTTTACGGCGATCGCGATCAGCGTGCGGCGCTGGCCAGCAAGGAAGCGGCCGCAGAAAAAGTTCGCAAGGCCGCACCGGCGGCGGTGCAGGCCAAACGCGCCGAGTTCAATGCATCAACCGCGGGCGCGGACAATTTCCTGGCGGACAGTGAGTTGGTGGATGCGGTGGTCAGCGGCAAGGTGAAACTGGAGACCCTGAAAAAGGATCAGTTGCCGGAATCACTGCAATCCCTGAGTGTGGAACAACAGCAAAAGCTGATCGCAGAGCAGGCCGAACAACGTCAGCAGCTGAAGGCGGAAATCGCCAGGCTCGGCGCCCAGCGTCAGCAATACATCCAGAATCACATCAGCGAGGAAACGCTGGCAGAATCGCTGGATGCGAAACTCTACAGTACGGTGCGGGAACAGGCCAAGGCGAAGGGGCTTCGCTACGAATCAGCCCCTTCACTCTGAGGCGAATGGCGGGCGGCTTATTTGGCCGCCCACTTTTCCCGCAGGGATTTCGGGCCGATATCCTCCACCGTGTAGCCGTCCGGGTGGGTGGGATACTGCAGCAGCGTCGACATCTGCGGATATTTGTTTTTCGGCAGCAGGCGCAGCAGTTTGGCCCGTGCCCGCATCAGTGCTTCCACCCGCCGACGGGCCTGATCGCTGGGCAGTGGATAACCCATGGCATTCAGCAGCGGCGCGTCCATCAACGCATACACCAGCGGTTCGGCGGTTTTCCACAGGGGTTTGGGCAGATAAAAACTCAGCAGCAGATCACGGGTGGCATTGGCAACCCGGCGGCCTGCGTCGGTATCCGCAAATGTCTTGTGTTCGTAATCACGGCTGAACTGCTCGAAGGCTTCGAAGGTTTCCGGAATATCCCTGATCCGCATTTTTTCACCGACGCCGCGCCAGAAATAAAACAGCGCCAGCTTTTCATTGGGATACAGCGACCGCCAGCCGAACCGGTCGATCCAGCGAATGGGCTCAAACACAAACGTGGATAACGTGTAGAGGAAATCATCGTTGCTGATGTCGTACTGGCCGTGCATGCGGTTCATGCGCTTGATGAACGATAGCCCGCGCTCGGAATCGTAACCGTTGATCATGATCTCGTTGACGATGATCGCGGTGTCATCGTAGCGGCGCAGGGTGTCATTGTTGAATTCGCCGGTCTTGTCCAGCAGGGCAGCAATGGTGGGCACGGCAAAGGTGCGGAACAGCGCCAGTTCCAGCGCCCGGGTCATGTCCCAGGGAAACTCCAGATACGAGGTCAGAAACACGATGCGCTGGCAGTCGGCCTGCGGATCGAGCCGTTCGATTTCCCTGTGGATATTGATACGTTTTTTCATGTGGTCCCCCCGGTGATGGCACGTGAATCATGGGAGTCACACTATCACAACCGCTTATGCCAGAGGATGACCGGGTAGATCAATCAATTGGTTTAATCATGCCAATGCAGCAGGTCAGCCCCGTTCCACCTGATTGCGGCCATTGGCCTTGGCGCGATACAGCGCCCGGTCGGCGCGCTCGAAGCAGGATTCGATGGTGTCGCCTTCCATGAAGCTCGCCACGCCGAACGAGGCTGTCACCAGCAGCCGCTCGTTATTGAAATTGAATGGGCACTCGGCAATGGCCAGCCGCACTTTTTCCGCTGCAGCCATCGCCGACTGCTGATCGGTTTCCGGCATCAGGATCACGAATTCCTCGCCACCGTAACGGGCGACGAAATCCTCGTTGCGCACCCGGCGCGAGATTTCCCGCGCTACCAGTTTCAGCACCTTGTCACCGCGCAGGTGGCCCAGGCTGTCATTGATCTGCTTGAAGTGATCGATATCCACCACGCAGATCGACAAGGGGCGGCCGTGGCGGCGCCAGCGCGAATACTCCCGCTCAATGGCATCATCATAGGCGGCGCGGTTGGGCAATTCCGTGAGGGCGTCGCGCATCGCTTCCAGGCGTTGTGCTTCCAGGCTGCTCTTGAGTTCGGTGGCTTCGGCTTCCATCGATTCCATGCGCTTGGCCAGCTGCTCGATACGGCCGAATACATCGGCGCGGCGCTGCTTTTCTTCATGATGAAAACTGTCTACTGCGGCCACAATACGATTGACCATGCCTTCGATTTCGTGGCGCAGGCGGCCGATATCGTCGCCGCCTTCCACCGAGGTACGAATCTCCAGCAATTCCTTGCGCACATCCGCATCCAGCTTTTCCTGATTGCGAATGGACTGTTCTTCGCCAGCCTTGGCGGTCTCAAGGAATTGCTGGATATCTTGCAGGCGCTGGTGCAGGGCTACCAGAAAGCCTTCGAATTCTTTCTGCGCCATCATCCGGGTGGACGCGATCAGCTGGGTGGTCTCGTCCAGAATCTCGGGCAGATCGTCCAGGGCGAACTCGCTTTTCACCCGGTCTTCCAGTCTGGCTTTGCGCGGCAGGTAATCCCCCGGCACTTCCAGCTGTTCAAGCAGATTGCAGATGATGCGACTCAGACGCTCGGCCAGCAGGTGTTGCGGGTTGGTCTCGTCATCTGCCCCGGCGGCGCCTGACTGGTCAGGCAGCGGCACATCCTCGCCATCCACCTGATCGAGATTGGCCAGCGCTGCGTCGGAATCCGGTTCGTCATCATCAACAGCAGATGTCATCGGCTCAACAGGCTTGTCGCCACGAAACAGGCGCGACAACAGGCCGCGCCGGTTCTGGTTCATCTGGTCGATCTTGTCCTGCAATGATCGCTGGATCTGCGCCTGCAGGGGTGTCAGCTGCTGCCAGAGCGACAGCTGCATCCCGTTGCTGGTGATCAGCTCCGGCAGTTGTTTACGGAGTTTACGAATAGTGGATTTGTCCTGCCGTGGCAGATCCAGGGCAAGGTACTGTTCCAGTTCGGTGTCCAGCAGGGATTGCAGGGCCTCGTGATCCTGCTTGCGGCGATCATCCAGCGCGACGATGGTGCGTTCCAGATCGCTCACCAGCGGCTCGAGGGTGCGAATGTCGCGGGAGCCGCGCAGGTTCGTGCGTAATTCGGCGAGCTGTTCGTCCAGCGTGCTGTCCAGGCCATCGGCAGCCAGGCTCACCCGCACCAGCCCGCGCCGCAGGATATCCAGCCGCTGCTGATCCTGTTTGTGGCTGGCTTCGAATTCCTCCAGCGCGACCAGGTACTTTTCTTTCCAGTTCTGGATACTGCCTTCCGCCATGGGGGTGCGCTCTGCTGAACCTTTTTGGTCTAGTCAGTATAGGAAACCCTGAGCAAATAGGGGGAATCCAATGGCAGGAAAAATTGACCGGCGTCTCACACCTTGCGTGCTGCCGGGCGCCGGCTGGCAGCCTGTTCGCTCATGGCCTGTGCCAGAGCAGGCGGCAACTGTACCTCCATCGCGATAGGGCGGTGGTCGGAATAATCGTAATCCAGCACCTTGACGTGATTGATCTTCAGGCTGGGGCTGACCAGGATGTGATCGATATTGCGGGTGGGCCGCCAGCTGGGGTAGGTGTGATGCTCGCCGTTCACCTGGGTCAGATGAGTGTCCCGCAGCGGAGTATCGAGAATCTGGTCGCTGCGACAGTTCATGTCGCCCATCACGATCACATGCTCGTGGTGCTGGATCAGCTCGCGCACGTAATCCAGCTGACGGAAGCGGGCCTTTTCACTCAGGGCCAGGTGCAGGTTCACCAGTATCAGGGTGTTGTCAGCATCGCCATAGCGGGCCACGATGGCGCCGCGCCCCTTCAGCCCCGGCAGCTTGTGGTCCTCGATTTCGTAAGGGACATAACGGGATAGCACACCGTTGCTGTACTGGCCCAGCTTGCCCAGATCCCGGTTCAGCTGCTGGTACCAGTACTCAAACCGCGCAAGATCGGCCAGGTACGACACCTGGTTCACGAAGCCGCTGCGCAGACTGCCACCATCCACTTCCTGCAGGGACACCAGATCATAGTGCGCCAGCACCTGGGCAATCCGGTCCAGCCGCTGCAGCCCACGCCAGTCCGGCAGCACATGGCGCCAGCTGCGGGTGATGTAATGGTGGAACGAACGGGTACCGATGGCCGCCTGGATGTTGTAGCTGAGCAGGCGCAAGGTCTGTTGTGGCTCGGCCGCAGGCGTGGGCTGGGAATGGGAAGTGTTGATGTTGAAGCTCACGACATCGACCGCCTGAAACCGGGAAAGACTGTTTTCAGTATAGAAGCCCGGGCTGCCATGAAACAGACCGGGCGTGGAGCCGTAGAGTATAGCGTGACTCGATGACGTTCTGTTGTCCGTGTCTCACTGGGCGCTCTGGCGTTCCTTGTCGAGCAGGTATTCGATCACCGGGAACATGGCTTCCTGGGTTTGCCCCTGCTGGGCCTTGACCAGATACTTGCCGTTCACCACCAGCGCGGGAACCCCACGCAGACGGTAGGTCTTGGCCAGGGCGCCGGCCTGACGCACTTTCACCCGAACAGCAAACGAGTTGTACAGCTTGTCGAATTCCTGTTCGCTGACCCCGAACTGGGTGAAGAAGGTGGCCAGCTGCGCCTGATCCAGTACCCGTTCTTTCTTCACATGCAGGGCATGAAACAGTTTGTCGGACACCACGTCCAGCTTGCCCAGGGATTCCGCCACATAGAAGGCATGGGCATGGGGCACCCAGTTGTTGTTCATCGGCGCAGGAGTGCGAACGAAATTGACGTCAGCAGGCAGTTTCTTGCGCCACTCGTTCAAGGGTTGCTCCAGCTGGAAGCAGTGGGGGCACCCAAACCAGAAGAATTCCCGTACTTCGAGCTTTCCGGGTACATCGACCTTGCCCGCCTGGGGCAGCAGTTCGTAGTCCACGCCTTCCTTGAAGGAAGCGGCCTGGGCCGGCAGTTGCAGTGTCAGCAGGGTGGCCAACGCCACCAGCACCTTGGAAAAGAAAGTCATGTCAGATTCCTTGTTAGGGTGGAACACGCGGGTCAGCAATAGACCGGATCAACAATGCACGGTTCCACATGAATTGGGGCTGAACGTTCCCGGTGGGACCACGGCCACAAAAAAAGGCAGCCGAAGCTGCCTTTTTTAAACGCAAGCAAGGGGTTATTGCAAGCCGTTGATATAGCTGGCCAGCGCCTTGATTTCCTTGTCGCTCAGACGGGCAGCGGTGGCGCGCATCATCTTGGTATCGCCATCGTTGGTGCGGCGCTTGCCTTCGGCGTCTTCACGGCCGGCGGCGCGGAACGCCTTCAGCTGGGTTTCGATGTAGGCGGCGTGCTGACCTGCCAGGGCAGGGAAGCCGGCTTCTGGCATGCCACGGCCGGTTGCACCATGGCAGGACGCGCAGGCCGGTACGCCAGTGGTCGCGTTGCCACCACGATAAACTTGCTGACCCAGTTCAACCAGGGCGGGATCGGCCGCGCCGCCAGTGGGCTTCTGGCTGGCATAGAAAGCCGCCAGGTCCGCCATGTCCTGATCGCTCAGGCCCGGCGTGATGGCCATCATCTCGGGCACTTCACGGGCGCCGGACTTGATGTCCTGCAGCTGCTTGAGCAGGTAGGCTTCACCCTGACCGGCCAGCTTGGGGAAGTTGGGGACCATGCTGTTGCCATCGGCACCGTGACAGGCACCACAGACAGCAGATTTGGCCTGGCCAGCTGCGGCATCGCCACCGGCGAACGCAAGATTGACTGCTCCACCCATCAGGGCTGCCAGTACCAGCGATTTTGCTACCAATTTCATAATTCCGGATTCCTGTTGCTGCAAAACGGGCCCTGAGGGGCCCGTTCCGGGTTTACTTGGACATGAACTCGATGATTTCTTTCAGTTCGGCGTCGGTGCAGTCATTGCACAGACCCATGGGGGGCATGGCGTTCTTGCCCTTCTTGGAGCTTTCCACCAGCGCGTCAATACCGACCGCCAGACGGGGTTCCCAAGCGGCCTTGTCACCGACCTTGGGGGCACCTGCAGCGCCGGTACCGTGGCAGGCGATGCAGAACATGTTGTACTTGGCAGGCGGTTCGGCCTGGGCGGTAGCAGCGGCAAAGCCCATCGCCAGGGCAGCGGAAGCAATCAACAGACGTTTCATGGTAGACCCCTCATCAAGATACCCGTCTAGAACGAATAGCAGCGGATGACATCATTCCGGTAACCGGAATGCTCTCTTATGCAATCCCCTGCCCGCTTAAAAGCCCGGGGATTATATAACAAACCCTAGCAGAGCGGTAATGTCCTTTACAGGGGAAGCCCATATTGGGGACAATGCCGCCTCACTCGACTACCCCTTTCGAATCATGGACATCAAGCCTTTTACCGCCATTCTGCGCACTGCCCGGTTCGAACTCAGTGCCCCTGACCTCAAGCGTTGCCCGCCGGAGCAGGGGATCGAAATCGCCTTTGCCGGCCGTTCCAACGCGGGCAAGTCCAGTGCCCTCAACACCCTTGCCGACCAGAAAAGCCTGGCCCGCACCAGCAAGACGCCGGGTCGCACCCAGCTGATCAACTTCTTCCGCATTACCGAGGAATGGAAGCTGGTGGATCTGCCGGGTTATGGCTACGCCCAGGTGCCGGAAAAGCTGAAGCTCGACTGGCAGAAACACATGGGGGAATACCTGGAGCAGCGCGAGTGTCTGGGTGGGCTGTTTCTGGTGATGGATGTGCGCCATCCGCTGAAAGGAATTTGATCGGATGATGCTGGACTGGGCAGTCAGATTCGATATGCCAGTGCACATCCTGCTCAGCAAGTGCGACAAGCTCAATCGCGGCCCCGCTGCCAACGCCTTGCAGGCGGTGCGCAATGACATCAAGAAGATGGGTGGGCAGATCACGGCCCAGCTGTTTTCCTCTCACGACAAGACCGGTGTCGACCAGGCGCGAGAAGTGCTGGCGAACTGGTTCGGTTACCAGCCTCCGGTGGAATAAGCCAAATCGCGGACAAAAAAAAGCCGACAGCCTTGGGGCGAACTGTCGGCTAATGTCCGGCTCTTGGGGGAAAGCCGGTTTGCTGTAGCCGATGGGGATCGGCTGATTGGGGATTGCTGCCTTAGCTTCACTTATTAAGACGATCGGTGCTGGAAAAAGTTTCACTCAAACGCAAAAAATTTTTCCCTTCGTAGATCGCGGTGGCCAGGCCACACAATCCTTGCTCTTTTTTTATCGTTATCAAGCCCAGTCGATTGGAACGGCAACATTGGGGGATTGCCTAATCTAATGAGCTTGGTCCCAATTATCCCCTACTCCGACTTCGACTAGCAAGGGCACCGTTAACATTGCGGCGTTTTGCATTAATTCCGGTAATTTTTTGCTCACAATGTCCAATTCCTGATCAGGCACTTCCAGTACCAGTTCATCGTGCACCTGCATGATCATGCGGGTTTTCAGCTGGTCTTTTTGTATCCAATGATCCACATCGATCATCGCGCGCTTGATAATGTCAGCAGCAGAACCCTGCATCGGTGCGTTGATCGCCGTGCGTTCGGCGGCCTGACGGCGCGGGACGTTTTTGGAATTGATTTCCGGCAGATACAGGCGTCGCCCAAACAGGGTTTCCACATAGCCCTGCTGTGCGGCACTGACGCGGATGTTTTCCATGTACTGATGCACGCCGGGATAGCGTTCGAAATAGCGATCGATATAGTCCTGCGCTTCCTTGCGGCCGATGCCCAGCTGCTTGGCCAGACCGAAGGCCGACATGCCGTAAATCAAACCGAAATTCACCGCCTTGGCGTTGCGGCGCATGTCGGATGTCACGTCATCAATACCAACGCCCATCACTTCTGCCGCC
This sequence comes from Gammaproteobacteria bacterium, assembly GCA_041395845.1. Lineage (GTDB taxonomy): Bacteria > Pseudomonadota > Gammaproteobacteria > Pseudomonadales > Ketobacteraceae > Ch67. The sequence goes on along the minus strand of JAWKZS010000005.1, from coordinate 104,538 downwards.
GTGGCCTTGTGAATGTCGAGTCCCTGCTTGAACGCATTCAGCAGACTGTCGTCACCGGACAGGTGCGCCATGATGCGCAATTCAATCTGCGAATAATCTGCTGCCACCAGCTTGTGATTTTTTGGCGCGATGAACGCCTGACGGATGCGGCGGCCTTCTTCGGTGCGCACCGGAATATTCTGCAGGTTGGGATCGGTGGACGATAACCGGCCGGTCGCCGCCACCGCCTGATGATAGGACGTGTGAATGCGACCGCTGCGCTGATTGATCAGTTCCGGCAATTTATCCGTGTAGGTGGATTTGAGTTTGCTGAGGCCGCGGTATTCCATCAGCACTTTCGGCAATTCATAATCCAGCGCCAGTTCTGCGAGTACCGGTTCTGCGGTGGACGGTTGTCCAGTCGGTGTTTTCTGCAGCACGGGAATGCCGAGTTTTTCAAACAGGATTTCGCCCAGCTGTTTGGGTGAGCCGAGATTGAACGGCTGGCCAGCGATCTCGTACGCCTGTTGTTCCAGTTCCAGCATGCGCTTGGCGAGTTGCTGCGATTGCAGGCGCAGCATGTTGGCATCGATCAGTGCGCCGGTGCGTTCGATGCGGGACAGCACGGGCAGCAACGGCATTTCGATGGTTTCAAAAACGCTGCGCAGCTTTTTCTTCATCTTGCAGTTTTGGCCACAAGGTCTGATGCAGACGCAACGTGATGTCGGCATCTTCGGCAGCGTATTCCGCTGCCTGTTCGAGCGCGATCTGATTGAAGGTGAGCTGCTTGGCGCCTTTGCCGGCGATGTCTTCGAAGGCAATGGTTTTGTGGCCCAGGTATTTCAGTGCCAGGCTGTCCATGTCGTGCCGGGTGGCGGTGGAATCGATGATGTAGGATTCCAGCATGGTGTCCCAGCCGATGCCGTGCAGGTGGATGTCGTAGCGGGCCAGTACGCTCTTGTCGTACTTCAGATTCTGGCCGATTTTTTTCGGCGTCTCGGCTTCGAGCAGCGGTTTGAGTTGCTGCAGCACCCAGTCCCGCGACAGTTGATCCGGTGCGCCGGGATAGTCGTGATCCACCGGCACGTACGCTGCCTTGCCGGCCTCGATGGCAAAGGATACGCCCACCAGTTCGGCGTCCATGTAATTCAGGCTGGTGGTTTCGGTATCGAAGGCAAACGCGTCGCAGTTTTGAGTTGTTCGAGCCAGTGATTGAAATCGTCCTGGGTCAGAATGCAGTCGTATTGCTGCTCGACATTGACGGGAGCGCTGGCGACTGCGGTGCTGTCACCTTTCAGTTGATCGGACAATTCCGCGATCCAGGTTTTGAATTCCAGTTCCTTGTACAGTTCGAACAGCTTTTCCTTGTTCGGCGCGTCGATTACCAGGTCAGCGGGCTGCTGTTCCAGTGCCACATCCAGCTTGATCGTAGCCAGCTGGCGTGACAGCGGCAGATAGGACAGGCTTTCTTTCAGATTTTCGCCGACCTTGCCTTTGATCTTGTCGGCGTTGGCGATGATGTCATCGAGGCTGCCGAATTCCTGCAGCCATTTCACCGCAGTTTTGGGTCCGCATTTCGGCACGCCGGGAATGTTGTCGACACTGTCGCCCACCAGCGTCAGATAATCGATGATGCGCTCGGGTGGAATGCCGAATTTTTCGATCACGCCGTCGCGATCCATCTTGGTGTCGGTCATGGTGTTGATCAGGGTGATGTGATCATTCACCAGTTGCGCCATGTCCTTGTCGCCGGTGGACACCAGTACATCGATGCCCTGCTGCGTTGCCTGCATGCACAGGGTGCCGATCACGTCGTCGGCTTCGACACCATCGATGATCAGCAGGGGCAATCCCATCGCGCGAATGGCATCGTGCAGGGGTTCGATCTGCGCGCGCAGATCATCGGGCATGGGCGGACGCTGGGCCTTGTACTCGGGGAAGAGGTCGTCGCGAAAGGTTTTGCCCTTGGCATCAAACACCACGGCCATGTGTTGCGGCTGGTAGTCCTTGATCATTTTCTGCAGCATGCTGAGCACGCCCTTGATGGCGCCGGTGGGTTGGCCTTTCGAGGTGGTCAGCGGCGGCAGCGCATGAAAGGCGCGATACAGATAGGAGGAGCCGTCGACGAGGATGAGGGGTGGTTGTTTGGACATGGGCGTCACTTTTGTTGTTAGGTGCCGGAAATATGCACCGTGTGAGGAGGGATACCGGACCGCTTTTCAGGACATTCAGCGACAGGGATGTCGCTGTATAGGCTACAGGGATGTATTCATGCCGTGTCCTGAAAAGCGGTCCGGTGTCCCTCCGGATTCGAAGCTGAAAAATTTTTAGCGCGACTGTGATTTTTTACGCACCGATTTCCAGCACGCAATCCATTTCCACCGGCGCGCCTTTGGGCAGTGCGGCGACACCAATGGCGGCCCGTGCCGGATACGGTTGTTCAAAATAGCGCGCCATGACTTCGTTCACTTTGGCGAAGTTGCCCAGGTCGGTGAGAAAGACATTCAGCTTCACCACGTCCTTGAGGGAACCACCGGCGGCTTCTGCCACCGCCTTGAGATTCTCGAACACGCGCACGATGTTGGCTTCGATATCGCCTTCCACCATGTTCATGGTGGCGGGGTCCAGCGGAATCTGGCCGGACAGATAAACCGTGTTGCCCACTTTGACGGCCTGGGAGTAGGTGCCGATAGCGGCGGGGGCTTTGTTGGTGGCGATGATTTCGCGCTTGCTCATGGTGGCTCCTTTAGAACGGATCAATGGAACGAATGTGTTGATGCGGGAAAGGATTTGAAGAGGGTGATTTCCGGGCATGCCGCTTGGCCTTCGGCTACCCTGTGCTTCTCGATCAAACCGGCGGTGGCGCAACTCGCGCTGCGCGCTCAGACGCTCGCCACCTTGTTTCCGGTTTGCCCTGCGATGCTCGGCTGCGCAAAATGCCCGGAAATCACCCTCTTCAAATCCTGGTCAGGCGTCGATTCTATCAGTTTCTCACCCGCGTAATACGGGTAACGGCCTTGAGGGTGCGGATGCGGCGCAGGGTCTTGGCCAGATGCTGGCGGTTGTGTACCGAAATCCGCAGGCTGACGACAGAAAGATGGGCGTCCTTTTCCTTCAGATTGATGGTTTCGATATTGGCATCGGTCTGGGAAATCAGGGAGGCCAGAATTGCCAGGGCGCCGCGCTCGTTTTCCATCTGCACCCGCAGATCCACCGCGTATTCGCCGCTGGTGTCGCTGGCCCATTCCACCGCCAGACACTTCTCGGGATTTTCTTTCATTTCTGTGGCGATGTTCTTGCAGTTGTCGCGGTGAATCACCATGCCGCGGCCGGAACTCAGATGTCCCACTACCGAGTCGCCTGGAATTGGCCGACAGCATTTCGCCAGATTGATGATCATGCCTTCGGCGCCGCGAATCACCAGTGGCGCTGTCTTGCCCTTGTCGTCCTGGCTGGCGTCCTGTTCGCTGGGTGGCAACAGCCGGCGGGCGGCGATCTGGGCCATCTGGTTGCCCAGGCCGATGTCTTCCAGCAGATCATCGAGCTGTTTGAAGCCGGAAATGTCCAGTGCCTGCTGCAGCCGTTCCGGCGGGATGGCGTCGAGGGACAGATCGAAGGCGTTCAGTGCTTTGTCCAGCAGCCGGCGCCCGAGGGTGACCGATTCGGAGCGGCGCTGGGTCTTGAGGAAATGCCGGATATTGGCGCGCGCTTTGGCGGTAGTCACGAAACTCAGCCAGGCGGGATTCGGACAGGCGCCGGGGGCAGTGATGATCTTGATGGTCTGGCCGCTCTGGATGGGCGTGGACAGTGGCACCAGCCGATGGTCCAGACGCGCCGCCACGCAGCTGTTGCCCACATCGGTATGTACCGCATAGGCAAAGTCCACCGGCGTCGCCCCCTGGGGCAGTTCGAGAATGTCGCCCTTGGGAGTGAATACGTAGACCTCGTCCGGGAACAGATCGATCTTGACGTTTTCGATGAATTCCAGCGAATTGCCCGCACGCTGCTGCATTTCCAGCAGGCCTTTGAGCCATTCCTTCGCACGGTTCTGGGCGCCGCCGGCCGGGTCCGGATCGGATTTGTAGAGCCAGTGGGCCGCGATGCCGTTATTTGCCATCGCTTCCATGTCTTCGGTGCGGATCTGGATTTCGATGGGCACACCGTTCATGCCGATCAGGGTGGTGTGCAGGGACTGGTAGCCGTTGGCCTTGGGAATGGCGATGTAGTCCTTGAACCGGCCCGGTACCGGCTTGTAGAGATTGTGCACGGCACCCAGCACGCGATAGCACATGTCCACCGAGTCCACGACGATACGGTAGCCGTACACGTCCATGATCTCGTTGAAGGATTTGCGCTGGCTTTTCATCTTGTTGTAGATGGAATACAGGTGCTTTTCGCGGCCCAGCACCCGGGCGGTGAGGCCATCCCGTTCCAGCCGGTTGACGATGGCGTCGTGAATCTTGGTGACCATGTCCTTGCGATTGCCGCGGGAGGCCTTGATGGCCTTCTTGATGCGGGCGGCGCGCATCGGATACATGTGGGTGAAACACAGGTCTTCGAGTTCGATACGGATGTTGTTCATGCCCAGACGCAAGGCGATGGGCGCGTAGATTTCGAGCGTTTCGAGGGCGATACGGCGGCGTTTGGTGGGGTGCAGCACACCGAGCGTACGCATGTTGTGCAGGCGATCGGCAAGTTTGACCAGTACCACCCGGATGTCCTTGGTCATCGCCAGCACCATCTTGCGGAAGTTTTCCGCCTGGGCTTCGGCCTTGGACTCGAATTTGATGGCACCGATCTTGGACACGCCGTCCACCAGTTCCGCGACGGTGTTGCCAAAGGCTTCGGTCAGGGCATCCTTGGAAACGTGGGTGTCTTCGATGACATCATGGAGCAGAGCCGCCTGCAGGCTCTGGGCGTCCATGTGCATGTCGGCCAGAATCTTGGAAACGGCGAGCGGATGGATGATGTACGGATCGCCGCTGCGACGGTATTGCCCTTCATGGGCGGCTTCGGCAAAGAAATAGGCGCGACGCACATCTTCCGCCACTTCGGGTGGCAGGTAGTGCAGCTTTTCGATAAGGGTTTCAACTGTTTGCAAGCGCCCAACCTCACTTCAACCGGTTTTCAGTGTAAAGGGATTGGGCGTTGCTGAGAAGGATAATCGGGTGCGATTGTGTTACTCGTCGTCGTCATCCGGAATGGCAGAGAACGCGTGACGGAAGGTGACCGGCTCTTTGTATTCGCGGGGCTCTGGCTTGCGGCTCAGGATGGACTGATCAACATAGCCTTCGGCGATTTCGCGCAGGGCAACAACGGTCGGCTTGTCGTTTTCCCAGGCCACATAAGGATCTTTGCCACCGGTGGCCAGCTGACGGGCGCGCTTGGACGCCACCAGCACCAGTGAAAAACGGTTATCTACTTTTCCCAGACAGTCTTCTACGGTAACCCGTGCCATGATGTACCTCGGTTCGATATTCGGGCCTTCTGGTAACCCGTGCCAATGATGTACCTCGGTTCGATATTTTCCGGGCAAGCTGGCGTCGCCGGTTAGTGTACCGGTTTGGTGGACGTTGACAAGCCCCTGCTACTTCAGCAGGGACTGAATCAGGGTGGAATGGCGTTCGCACTGGCGGACGATCCGCAGGCGCTGGGCCAGTACCACGGCCTGCATCTCCCGCAGGGCCTTGTCGAAATCGTCGTTGATGATCAGGTAGTCGAATTCCACGTGATGGGAAATTTCCTCGGTGGCCTGGCTCATCCGCTTGCGGATGACCTCGACCGGGTCCTGGCCGCGGCCGATCAGGCGCTGTTCCAGGATTTCCCGGGACGGCGGCAGAATGAAGATGCTGACCGCTTCCGGTGCCTGGCGACGGATCTGCTGGGCGCCCTGCCAGTCGATTTCCAGCACCACATCCACCCCGGCCTTGAGTTTCTCTGCCACTGTTTGCTTGCCGGTGCCATACAGGTTACCGAATACCTCGGCATGTTCCAGAAAGGCATTGTCGTTGAGCATGGTGGCAAAGCCGTCACGGCTGACGAAGTGATAATTCACACCGTCGATCTCGCCGGGACGCTGGGTGCGGGTGGTGTGGGACACGGACACATGGATGTTGGGGGTGGACTCGATCAACGCCTTGACCAGGCTGGTTTTACCGGCGCCGGAGGGGGCAGAGACCACAAACAGGGTGCCTTGCATGGTGATCCTTTTGGCTTGGGGTGGGTTCGACCTGATTCAGTATAGACGCTGCCGATGGCGGGCAAGCCGGTTCAGGCCAGGGCGGTGCACGCAAAGTGCGGGGATTATACGGGGATTTGCGCGCCGGCGGGAACCGTGGGGCGGCAGGGATAATGGCGATCCTGCACACGAGTGGTACCATGGTGCAGTTATTGTTCGGGCAGGGGGCACACGATGAACAGCAAAATGGATTTCAGGGGGCGCTGGGTACTGGTGACCGGCGCTTCATCGGGACTGGGGCACGCGATGGCGATTCAGCTGGCGCGAGATCATGGGGCCAACCTGATTCTGGTGGCACGGCGGGAGGACCGGCTGCGCCAGTTGCAGGATCAGCTGCAGCAGGACTTTGGTGTGCAGTGCCAGGTGATCGCGGCGGATCTGTCCTGTCCCGAGGCGGTGGAGCGGGTGTTCAGTGAAAGTACCCGGCAGGATGTTTACGCCGTGGTGCTCAATGCCGGGGTGACTCACTTCGGCCTGAACGCGGACCTGTCCTGGCCGGCGTTCGAGCAGTTGCTGGCCACCAATCTGACCAGCGTGGTGCGGCTGGTGAATCTGTTCGTGCCCTGGCTGATCGGGCGGGGCCAGCATGGCGGTATCCTGCTGGTGTGCAGCATGGCCGGTCTGCTGCCGGTTCCCTATCAGTCGGCCTATGCCGGCACCAAGGCGTTCGTCACCCATTTCGGCCAGAGCCTGTATCACGAACTGCGCGATCAGCCGGTCAGTGTCACGACGTTCTGCCCCGGTGGTATCCAGACCGAAATGACCAGCAACAGCAAGCTGGATTTCTTCAACAATACGGCGCTGGTGCAATCCGCCGAGGCCTGTGCGCGGGATGCCCTGCAGGCGTTTGCGCGACGGGATTATCTGCGGGTGCCGGGCCTGCTGAACCGGCTGCAGGTGTGGGGTGCGCGGGTGTTGCCACGCAAGTGGATCGGGGCGATCGCGGCCAATGCGTACCGCAAGGCACTCCAGCAGTAGTGGCAGTTTCCGCCTGAAGATGGACAGGATGGGCTGCTGTGGTGGCAGGCGTGGCGCTGCATAATGGGGCGGTCTGTGTATCCACCCTAGCGAAAGCGGAGCCTGCCACCATGACTGATTCAGCCTCTTACGTACCACCCCGTGTCTGGACCTGGGATCAGGCCAGCGGCGGCAAGTTCGCGTCGATCAACCGCCCGATCGCCGGTCCTACCCATGACAAAGTGTTGCCGGTGGGTCAGCATCCCCTGCAGCTGTATTCCCTCGCCACGCCCAACGGCGTGAAGGTCACGATCCTGCTGGAGGAACTGCTGGCACTGGGACACCGTGGCGCGGAATACGATGCCTGGCTGATCAACATCGCCAGTGGCGACCAGTTCGGCAGTGGTTTTGTCGACATCAATCCCAATTCGAAAATTCCCGCCCTGGTGGATCACAGCACGGCGACGCCGCTGCGGGTGTTTGAATCCGGTTCGATCCTGCTGTATCTGGCGGAAAAATTCGGCGCCTTTCTGCCGGCGTCGCTGCCGGCCCGCACCGAAACCCTCAACTGGCTGTTCTGGCAGATGGGCTCGGCGCCGTTTCTGGGGGGTGGCTTCGGGCATTTTTATGCCTATGCGCCTACCAAGCAGGAATACCCGATCAACCGGTACGCGATGGAAGTGAAGCGTCAGCTGGATGTGCTGGATCGTCATCTGGCGCAGCATCGCTACATGGCGGGCGACGAATACACCATCGCCGACATGGCGATTTTCCCCTGGTATGGCGGGCTGGTGCTGGGTGAGTTGTACAGTGCTGCGGAATTCCTCGCGGTGCACACCTACTCGCATGTACAGCGCTGGGCTGGCGAGATTGCCCAGCGCCCCGCCGTGCAGCGGGGGCGCAAGGTGAACCGGAGCTGGGGTGATCCGTCCGAGCAGGTGCCGGAGCGGCATTCGGCGGCGGATCTGGGTGGGTGATGCCTTACTCGATATTCTGGATCTGTTCGCGCATCTGCTCGATCAGCACTTTCAGTTCCACCGCCACCTGGGTGGTCAGTGTGTGCACGGACTTGGAGCCGAGTGTATTGGCTTCCCGATTCAATTCCTGCATCAGGAAGTCGAGCCGGCGTCCCACCGCGCCTCCCTGGTTCAGGCTGCGGCGGACTTCCTTCACGTGGGTGGCGAGGCGATCCAGTTCCTCGTCCACATCGGCTTTCTGCGCCAGATACACCAGTTCCTGTTCCAGCCGGTCCTGATCCGGATTGGCACTGATGTCGGCCAGGCGCGCAATCAGCTTTTCCCGCTGGGCCTGCAGGATCGAAGGCAGCTGGCCGCGGACAATGGCGACCTGGTCTTCGATCCGGCTCAGGCGGTCGAGGATGATCTGCTTGAGCACGCCGCCTTCCCGTTCCCGGTTGGCGATGAAATCCTGCAGGGTGTCGTCCAGCAGGGACAGCGCCGCCTGCTGGATTTCCGATTGATCGGTTTCCGGCGTCTGGATCACGCCGGGCCAGTTCAGCAGGGTGGCAGCGGACAGATTGGCGGATTCGCCGGTGATGCTGCTGAGGCGGTGGGCGGCGTCCAGCAGCTGGCGGATAAAATCCTCGTTCAGATCCAGCCGGGTGGGCGCGATGTTTTCGGCCTTCAGTTTCAGGGTACATTCCACCTTGCCCCGGTCGAGGGTCTGACGCAGTTTTTCCCGGGCCGGATTTTCCAGATCCCGCAGGGTGTCCGGCAGGCGCGGGCTGATTTCCAGATAGCGGTGGTTTACCGAACGCAGTTCCCAGGACAGGGTGCCCCAGGGGGCTTTGAGTTCCTTGCGGGCAAAGGCGGTCATGCTGCGGATCATGGTGGCTCCTGGGGCAGGTGATCGGTCTGCTAGTGTAACCGGTTTTCACGCATGGGAGGAAAGGCCCCCGGCTTCGGGTATACTGCGCCCCTTTGGAACCCAGATACAGGAGCTTCAGCATGCGTCCCAGCGGCCGTCAACCGGATCAACTGCGTCCGATCACCATCGAACGCAATTACACCTGCCATGCCGAAGGTTCGGTACTGGTGACTGTCGGCAACACCAAGGTGATCTGCACCGCCAGCGTGGAAGAAGGCGTGCCGCGCTTTCTGAAGGGGCAGGGTCAGGGCTGGGTGACCGCCGAATACGGCATGCTGCCCCGCGCCACCGGTACCCGCAACGACCGCGAAGCGGCCCGCGGCAAGCAGACTGGCCGCACTCTGGAAATCCAGCGCCTGATCGCCCGCTCCCTGCGCGCCGCAGTGGATCTGAAAGCCCTGGGCGAAAACACCATTTACGTGGATTGCGACGTGATTCAGGCCGACGGTGGCACCCGCTGCGCGTCGATTACTGGCGGTTGCGTGGCGCTGGTGGATGCCCTGACCCATCTGCTCAACAGCAACCGTATCAAGAACGATCCGCTCAAGCGGCTGGTGGCGGCGGTATCGGTGGGTGTGTTCAAGGGCACCCCGGTGCTGGATCTGGATTATCCGGAAGATTCCGGCGCCGAAACCGACATGAACGTGATCATGACCCAGCACGGCGGCCTGGTGGAAGTGCAGGGCACTGCTGAAGGCGAGCCGTTCAAGCGTGGCGAGATGGACGCCATGATGGATCTGGCGGAAAAAGGCCTGAAGGAACTGTTCCAGTTGCAGCAGAAAGCCCTGGGTTGGTGAGCGGCATGAGTGGCATGAAAGGTTATCAGCGTGATTTCATCGAATTTGCCCTGCGGCTGAATGTCCTGCGCTTTGGCGAATTCACCCTCAAATCCGGCCGCAAGAGTCCGTATTTCTTCAATGCCGGCCTGTTCAATTCCGGCTATGCGCTGGCCCAGCTGGGGCGGTTTTACGCCGACGCGATCGTCGATTCGAAGCTGGAAATTGACGTGCTGTTCGGCCCCGCCTACAAGGGCATTCCGATTGCGGCCGCAACGGCGGTGGCGCTGGCGGAACACCACGAGTGGGATCTGCCCTGGTGCTTCAACCGCAAGGAAGCCAAGGATCATGGCGAAGGCGGCAGTCTGGTGGGCGCACCGCTGGAAGGCCGGGTGCTGATCATCGACGACGTCATCACCGCCGGCACGGCGATCCGCGAAGTCATGGATATCATCGCCAAAACCCCGGCCAAACCGGCGGCAGTGATGGTGGCATTGGATCGTCAGGAGAAGGGCAAGGGCGAACTGTCGGCGATTCAGGAAGTGGAACGCGACTTCGGTATTCCGGTGTTGAGCATCGTCAATCTCACCCAGCTGATCGGCTATCTGGAAGAAAAATCCGCCACTGATCCGGCCTGGGAGCAGCACCTGGACAACATCCGGGCCTACCGCGCCCAGTACGGCATTTCATAAGCGCTTGAGGGTGGCGAAGCCCAGCTGCCCCATCTGCTGCAGGATCCACGGGGTCCGGTCCAGCACATAGGCAGAGGGCGGCTGGGCACGATACCGATAGGGATTGGGTAACACGGCGGCCAGCCGCGCCGCTTCCGTCCAGTTCAGCTGTCGCGCCGGCTTGCCGAAAAAATAGCGGCTGGCGGCTTCGGCGCCGTAGATGCCCGGCCCGAATTCCACGATGTTCAGATAGAGTTCCAGAATCCGCGCCTTGGGCAGCAGCAGTTCCATCCACAGGGTCATCCAGGCTTCGATGCCTTTCCGAACGTAACTGCGGCTGGGCCAGAGGAACAGGTTCTTCGCGGTCTGCTGGCTGATGGTGCTGGCGCCGCGCACCCGTTGTCCCCGTGCGTTGTGAGCCATGGCGGCCTTGATGGCCTCGACGTCGAAACCCTGATGATCCGGGAAGCGCTGGTCCTCGGCGGCGATGACTGCCAGTTGCAACGGGCGGGCGATCTGGCCCAGTGCAACCCATTGGTGGCGGCTGTTGGCGGGATAACCCGGCGGCGGCAGCAGGGTGCGGTGGACCGTCCAGGCCCACACCGGGGGATCGATAATCCGCAGGCTGGCCACCAGCATCACGCTCATGGCCAGCATGATCAGTAGTGCCTTCATGAAGAACCGCAACAGGGCTTTCCAGCCACGGGAACGACGTGCCATCACCGGTTTCCTCAGCTGCCGAAAGCGCTGTCCCAGATCAGTTTGCTGCCCACCAGCAGGGTGAGGACTTCAAAACTGCGTTTCACCCACAGGTTCCCCTTGATGATGGACAGGTGCGCGCCCAGATAGCCACCCAGCAGCGACCCCAGCAGCAACGCCGGCAGCCATTCCCACTTGATGGGAGCCTGGAACGCCAGGGTGATGGCGCCAGCACAGTTCCAGAACAGGCCTACCAGCACCAGGGTATAAGCGACTGCGGTTTTGTAATCCAGGCCGAACCAGCGCACCAGCCACAGGGTCACGAACAGCCCGGTGCCAGACGTTAAGCTGCCATTCAGGGCGCCGATGCTATACAGTACGACGCCGCCAACAGCATAGCCTGCAGCGGTGCGATGGATGGGTGCGGCCAGCTGACCCAGATCGCTGCGGGCAATGGAATAAAGGCCCAGTCCTGTGGTCAGAACACCCAGGGCCAGTTTGGAGATCTGGTCATCAAATTTGAGGATGATCAATGCGCCGGTCACGACACCCGGCAGGCCACAGGCTAGAATGAAGAGTGCAAAGCGGCGGTTGAGGCTGCTTTCACGGAAATGGCGCACACTGGCGCCGACTCCGAGGGCAACGCTGGCGATCTTGTGGGTAACCAGCGCGCTGGCAAAACCCAGCCCCAGAAACAGCAGCACCGGCAGCTGTAGCAAACCAGCCCCGCCGCCAGCCAGTGCCGACAGAGTGTTGGCAAGCAGCGAGGCAACGAACAACAGACTTTGCTGGATCAGATCCACAGGCACATTCCAACCAGATCGGGGGCGGCGCGATCATACCGCAAAGCCCGGACAGGTGATATTCGAAGCATGAAACGACTGAGCGCGATCCTGATGTTGACCCTGCTGGCAACCCCCGCGTTGGCCGGCAATCTGTATCGTTATGAAAACGATCAGGGGGTCATGGTGATCAACGATACGGTGCCGCCGGAATTCGTGCACAAGGGCTACGATATTCTGAGTAACAGCGGGCGCCTGATCGAGCGGGTGCCACGGGCGTTGACCCCGGAAGAGCGGGCTGCCAGATCCATCGAGGAACAGGCGGCACTGCAACGCGCCCAGCAGGATGAAGCTGACAAGAAACTGCTGACGATTTTCAGTGGCCCGGCGGATGCGGAACGGGCGCGGGATCGCAAGATCGAAGCCATCGATGTGTACATCAATGTCACCCGCGGCAACATCCTGAAGCTCAAAGGCGACTTTGATACGGCTCAATCCCAGGCAGCACAGCGCGAACGCGCCGGTCAGGAAGTGCCGGAGTATCTGGTTACCAACATGGATAGCCTGCGTCGGCAGATTGAACAGGCCGAAGCGTCGATTGCGGAAAAGGAACAGGAAAAAATCGAAATTGCGGAAAAGTATGCCAAGGATATTGCGCGCCTGCGTTTTCTGCTGAAAAAGCCGGACGTCGATACTGCTGCCACCGGTAGTCCCAGCAACTGAGTCAGCCCGCTCAAGCGTTGCTGAACAGCGCCTCACCCAGCAATTGCCACTGATCTTCCCAGCCGCCAGTCGGCCCTCGGGAAAACCCTGAACGCACATACTGACAGATCCGGCCTTCGGCAGCCGCCAGCATCAGGTTGGCGGTTTGCGTGGCGGTCAGACGGGTGCGCTTGCCTTCTTTGAGTTCCGCTTCGCGCAGAATCTGCTTGAGCTGGGTTTCGATCCGGTCGAACAGCTGGATCACCCGCTGGCGCAGTCGATCCGATTCCCCGGTAATGGCGTCGCCGGTAAGAATGCGGGTGATGCCGGGATTCTTTTCCGAAAACGCCAGCAGCAGATGCAGGATCTGGCCGCACTGGGTCAAGGCATTCGGCTCTTCCTTCAGAATCAGGCTGATGCGGGAAAACAGCGACTGTTCGACGAATTCGATCAGGCCCTCGAACATCTTCGCCTTGCTGGGAAAATGCCGGTAAAGGGCGGCTTCGGACACACCGACTTCCTTGGCGAGCGCGGCCGTGGTGATACGGCCACCGGGCGTGGCTTCCAGCATGTGGGCCAGTGCCTGGAGGATCTGTTCCTTGCGGGATGCCTTGCGCTCGCTGGTGGCCATAATGTCAGTTGCTCTTGCGGGTAATCAGGGTGCCCACGCCGGCGTCGGTGAAGATTTCCAGCAGCACCGCATGGGGTACGCGGCCGTCAATGATATGCGAGCTGGTGACGCCGTGATTGACCGCGCTCAGGGCGCAGTTGATTTTCGGCAGCATGCCGCCGTAGATGGTGCCGTCGGCGATCAGTGCGTCGACTTCCGCCGGCGACAGGCCGGTCATCACCTTGCCGGCTTTGTCGAGCAGGCCGGCGGTGTTGGTCAGCAGCATCAGCTTTTCGGCCTTGAGGGCTTCGGCCACCTTGCCCGCCACCAGATCGGCGTTGATGTTGTAGGACGCACCGTCCTCACCCACGCCGATGGGTGCAATCACCGGGATGAAATCGCTTTTGACCAGCATGTCCACCACGTCGGTGTTGACCTTTTCGACTTCGCCTACGTGGCCGATATCGATGATTTCCGGCGCCTGCAGTTCCGGTGACGCGCGGGTGATCATCAGTTTCTTCGCCCGGATCAGCTGACCGTCCTTGCCGGTCAGGCCCACCGCACGGCCGCCGTTGTTGTTGATCAGGTTGACGATGTCCTTGTTGACCAGGCCACCCAGCACCATTTCAACCACGTCCATGGTTTCGCTGTCGGTGACACGCATGCCATCGACGAAGCGGCTTTCCTTGCCGATCTTTTTCAGCAGGTCTCCGATCTGGGGGCCGCCACCGTGGACCACCACCGGGTTGATGCCCACCAGCTTCATCATCACGATATCGCGGGCGAAGCTGTTGTTGAGTTCTTCGGTTTCCATGGCATTACCGCCGTATTTGATAACGATGGTCTTGCCGGTGAAACGCTGGATATAGGGCAGGGCTTCGGACAGCACCTGAGCGATATTGAGGGCTTGATCTTTGGTCAGGGTCATACAAATTCGTCGGCGTCAGGACGCCGACGTCCTAAAGTCGTCTGGCTTGTGCGTCGGGCGTGCGCGGGGTTAGAACGGGATGCTCAGGCCGGGTTCCACGGATTGAAGCTGTTCGCGGAAGACGGTTTTCACCTGTTCCAGGGCCGCTTCCGTGTCGGCTTCAAAGCGGGCGACCAGCACCGGCGTGGTGTTGGAGGCGCGGATCAGTCCCCAGCAGTCGGGGAAGTCTACCCTGACTCCATCGATCTTGACCAGATTGCCGCCGGGGAATTTGCCCTGCTCTTCCAGTTTTTTGATGATGGTGAACTTGGTGCTGTCGCTGACCGGCACGTGCAGTTCCGGGGTGCTGACCTTTTCCGGGAATTCGTTGAACACTTCGTCGGCATCGAAGGGTTCCATCGAAAGGACCTCCAGCAGCCGCGCCGCCGTGTACAGGGCGTCGTCAAAGCCGTACCAGCGGTCATTGAAGAACACGTGGCCGGACAGTTCGCCGCCCACCACCGCGTTGGTTTCTTTCATTTTGGCCTTCATCAGGGAGTGTCCGGTGGCGCACATGATGGCACGGCCCCCCAGACTGCTCACCAGTTCGGCCACGTCCCGGGTGCATTTCACATCGTAGAGGATGTCGGCGCCGGGATTGCGCGACAGCAGGTCACGGGCCAGCAGCATCAGCAGGCGATCGGGCCAGATGATTTTGCCGGACGGTGTCACCACGCCGATGCGGTCGCCGTCACCGTCCAGGGCGATCCCCAGGTCGGCGCCGCTGCGCTGAACGTGGTCGATCAGGTCTTCCAGATTCTCGGGGTCGCTCGGATCGGGATGGTGATTGGGGAAGTTGCCGTCGATCTCGGTGTACAGCGGTGTCACTGTGCAGCCGAGGCTGTCGAGAATCTGGGCCGCCAACGGGCCAGCCACACCATTGCCACCATCAATGACAATGCGCATGGGTTTGGCCAGTACCACGTCATTGTTGATCCGGTCCAGATAATCCTGGCTGATGTCATGGCGTTCGTAGTTGCCCTGTCCACTTACCAGCTTTTTGGATTCGATCCGGTTACGCAGAGCCTGGATTCGAGCCCCGGACAGTGTTTCATCGGCAACTACCACCTTGAAGCCATTGTACTCCGGCGGATTGTGGCTGCCTGTAACCATCACGCCGCTGCGGGTGCGCAGGGTTTTGGTGGCGTAATAGAGGACAGGGGTGGGCACCATGCCGATATCGATGACATTGACACCGGCCTGCATCAGGCCTTCGGCAAGGGATGCGGCCAGATCGCCGCTGGAATGACGGCCATCCCGGGCGATGATGACGGCGCTTTCGCCTTTCTCGCGGGCTTCGCTGCCGATGGCGGCGCCGATGGCGTGCGCCACATCTGCATCGAGGTTCTGTCCCACGATGCCGCGGATGTCATAGGCGCGGAAAATATCCGGGGACACCTTCACATCGATGCGCAGGCCCTGGGGGGCTGCCATGTCCACCATATCCAGATCCATGGCATCGGTGCCATCGTCCAGCAGCAGTGGGTCTTCGTCAGCTTCCGCGGCTGTGCTGAGCAGGTCGTGATCGTCATCATGCAGATCCACATCCAGCACGTCATCGGAGCGCAGGGTGGGATCAAAGTCCGGCAGTGGCGTGGCGGGCTTGGCTGCTGCTGCGCCATCCTTGCCGGCGGCCTTGGCGCGGTGAATGCGGGCATCGTAGTCTTCGAACAGGCGGTTGATGGTCTGTGCGAGGGAAGCAAAGATGCCCAGGGTGAAGCGGTCGGTGTGTTTGTCGTGGTTGGCCAGTGCCTGAAAATGTGCGGCAAGGGCGGTGGCGTTGGCCTGCAGCGACTTGTTCAGCAGAATGTAGCTGATCAGCCCCAGCAGGGCAGCCACCACCGCCATGGCACCGGTGACTGACCATAGCAGGGTCGCGCTGCTGGCGAACAGATCGGTGTCCGGTGCGGGGAAGTACTGGGCACTGAAGTGGGGGATGCTGCCCTTGGCGCTGTAGGACTGGCCGCCTTTGAAGCGGTTGTCACCGCTGCTGAAGACTGCAACCGGCTGGCTGGAAAAGGTCTGCACGATTTCCACGTAGCCAGCCGTAGCGGGCAAGGCCGGCAGTTCGGCACCGAGCCTGGCAAAGTCGAAACTCACCAGCAGGCTGCCGATGATCCGGTTGCCATTGCTGATCGCCTTGGCGATCGTCAGATAATGCTGTTTGTCGTGCAGGTGGATTTCCGGCAGGGCGCTGTTGTCTTTCTCGGCGCGGCTGACCATGTCCAGCTGGGCAAAACTGATGGCGGGGGTGGTTTTGCTGTCTTTGCGTGCAGTGCCCTTGGCAAATGCGCGGGCCAGCGTTGCATGGGGAAGCTGTTGCTGAATCCGGCTATCAAGCGCCGCCAGTGCGGCAGCATCCTGAGCGCTGATGGCGTCCACCAGGGCTGGATCACTGGCAATACCGCCCACTACGGCATCCAGCGTGCGCGCCTGCTGTTCCAGGTTGCCCAGCACATCCTGCGCGGTTTGCTGGCCAATGGCCTGCATCTGGCGTTCACTGCCCCCCTGCAGCAGCAGAACGTACAGCAACACCCCCGCCAGCAGTACGGCCAGCGCCGATCCCGCCAGTGCCGGCAGCATCAGCGGCATCAGCCCGGACTTCAGCGTCGAGCCTTTGCTGGCGCCCTTCGGGTTGCTGTCGCTATCGGATGGAGTGTCGCTTTTCGCCGCCGGCGCCTTCTTCTTCGCCATGGGTCAATCCTTGTCATCAGTATTGGGGGCAGCCCATTGGCCGTGATCTCGACGGGATCAGGCTATCCCCAGGTAAATTAAGACTAGCAGTTATCCACGTCCTGCCTACTGGCATGGCTCAGTGTTTGTGAAGCCGTTGGGCAATCAACGCAATGATATCGCGCGCAATCTGGTGCTTGCTGGCCAGATCCAGCGCCTGCTGGCCCTCGGGCCAGATCACGGTGACCGCGTTCTGGTCGCTGTTGAAACCGATATCGTTGCGGCTCACGTCATTGGCCACGATCATGTCCAGCTGCTTGCGGGCAATTTTCTGCCGGGCGTAATTGATCACATCCTGGGTTTCGGCGGCGAAACCGACCGTGAACGGTTTGGGTTGCTGCCGTGCAATCGTGGCAACGATATCCGGGTTCTCGATCAGGGTCAGGGCCATGGTACCGCTGTTGTCCTGTTTCTTTATTTTCTGCCCCGGCGCCTGTTGGGGGCGGAAGTCGGCGACTGCTGCCGTGGCAATGAAGATGTCGGTCTGGGCGACGTGATCCAGCGAGGCCTTCAGCATGTCTTCCGCGCTGACCACATCGAGACGCTGTACACGGTCGGGAGTTGCCAGCGTGACCGGGCCGCTGATCAGGGTGACCAGTGCACCGGCATCGCGGGCGGCTTCCGCCAGAGCGTAACCCATCTTGCCGGAACTGTGATTACTGATGAAGCGGACCGGATCGATGGCTTCCCGGGTCGGGCCGGCGGTAATCACCACCCGTTTGCCGGTGAGAATGCCAGAGGGGAACAGGTCCGCCGCCATATCTGCCAGTTCGGTGGCTTCCAGCATGCGGCCGAGTCCTACATCACCACAGGCCTGGGAACCGGCTGCCGGGCCAAACTGTTTGATGCCCCTGTCCTGCAGGGTTTGCAGATTGACCTGGGTGGCCGGTGCCGCCCACATGGCCTGGTTCATCGCCGGCGCCACCGCAATCGGGCAGCGCGCTGCCAGACACAGGGTCGTGAGCAGGTCGTTGCCGTGGCCGTGGGCAATGCGCGCAATGAAGTCGGCACTGGCCGGCGCCACCAGAATCAGGTCACCCCAGCGGGCCAGCTCGATATGGCCCATGGCGGCCTCGGCGTCAGTATCCAGCAGGGTGGTGTGCACCGGATTGCCGGACAGGGCTTGTAATGTCAGTGGCGTGATGAATTCCTGGGCGGAGGCGGTCATCACCGCGCGCACGTCGGCGCCCTGATCCTTCAGGCGGCGGATCAGCTCAGCGCTTTTGTAGGCGGCAATGCCACCGGTAACGCCCACGATAATGCGACGGTTGGCCAGACGTAGCATGAGTGATGTCCTGCGATCAAAAGGGTAAGGGCACGGCTGTGATCCGCCACTATAAAGGACAGGTTTTTGATTTTGAACGCAACCCGCTTCTTTTTTTGGCCCCTGTCTATCTGTAAACAGCTTGGCACAGGATGGGAACTTCATGGCGATTACGGATTGGCCGGCAGACGAGCGGCCGCGGGAAAAACTGTTGGAGCGGGGCGGCGCCAGCCTGTCGGACAGCGAATTGCTGGCGATTTTTCTGCGTACCGGCATCAAGGGCAAGTCGGCAGTGGAGCTGGCGCGGGACCTGCTGGGCCACTTCGATGGTCTGCGCGGGGTGATGGAAGCCCAGCCCCACCGCTTCGAAGAGGTCAAAGGCATGGGGGTGGCCAAGTGGGTGCAGCTGCAGGCCTGTCTGGAACTGGGCAAGCGCTATCTGGAAACCACCCTCGACCGTACCGAGGCCTTCACCAGCCCGGCCGCCACCCGGCAATACCTGCGGGCGCGGCTGCGGGGCTATCACCATGAAGTCTTCGCCTGCCTGTTCCTGGACAACCAGAACCGCCTGATCCGCTATGAAGAGCTGTTCACCGGCACCATCGACGGCGCCTCGGTGTACCCCCGCGAGGTGGTCAAGCGGGTCTTGAGCCATAACGCGGCTGCAGTGATCTTCGCCCACAATCACCCTTCCGGGGTGGCCGAGCCCAGCCAGGCCGACCAGCACATCACCCGGCGACTGCAGCAGGCGCTGGATCTGGTGGATGTGCGGGTGCTGGATCATCTGATCGTCGGGGACGGCGAGGTGGTGTCCCTGGCGGAAAGGGGCTTGATGTAATCCCGGCGGTTGCGTTCGATCCGGGCATTTGGTATAAAGGCGCCCCTCTCGGGTAGAGTATCAACAAGTTTCTTGAGTCAAGTTTCGAGGTTGTGTCGGCCGCCGGCGTAACCGAAGTGGAGAAGAGCAATGGCTAAGGTTTGTCAGGTTACCGGCAAGCGTCCGATCGTAGGAAACAACGTTTCCCACGCGAACAACAAAACCAAGCGCCGTTTTGAACCCAACCTGCACCACCACCGCTTCTGGGTTGAAAGCGAAAAGCGTTTCGTAAGACTGCGTGTATCCTCCAAGGGTATGCGTGTTATCGACAAGCTGGGCATCGAAGCGGTCCTGGCTGACATCCGCGCTCGCGGCGAAAAAGTCTGAGGAGTTGACCCATGCGTGACAAGATCAAGCTGGTTTCCAGCGCTGGTACTGGTTACTTCTACACCACTACCAAGAACAAGCGCACCATGCCCGAAAAAATGGAGATCAAGAAGTTTGATCCCGTTGTTCGCAAGCATGTAATGTTCAAGGAAGCCAAAATCAAGTAATTGATTTTGAAGCAGTTCCTGAAGAGCCGGGTTGGCGCAAGCGGACCCGGCTTTTTGCGTTTGGATACCGTTGGGCCGGATGCTGCGACAGATCAGTGAGCGTCCGTTGTGGTTCCGGTTTTATCTGCCACACTTGAAAATACGGCTTCTGATTTTCGAGAGTGGTTGCCCCTTCTATGGAAATTTTCCTCGCCCGCCAACCGGTGTTTGACCGGAAACTCAATGCGATTGCCTATGAATTGCTGTTTCGCGGCGGGCAGGTGCAGTCGGCGGTCATTGATGATCCCGCCAAAGCGTCGATGCAGGTGCTGGTTAATGCCTTTTCCGAAATCGGTCTGGAAAGGATCACCAGTGGCAAGCCGGCCCTGGTCAATATTCCTCACCAGATGCTGATAACGGGCAGTGTGCCCAAAGGCCTGCAGAAGCTGCTGATTCCTGAGGTGCTGGAAGATGTGGTGGTCGATAAAAATGTCATCCAGGAAGTGAAGAATCTGGTGAGCCTGGGCTATCGGGTCGCGCTGGATGATTTTGTCTATTCCGATGTGTGGAAACCACTGATCCAGGTGGCGTCGTTCATCAAACTGGATGTCATGAGCCTGGGTGTTGACGGCGTCAAGGAGCAGTTGGCCCAGATCCGCCTGTGCGGCAATACCAAGGGCAAGCTGGTGGCGGAAAAAGTGGAAACCCACGAAGAGTTCGAGCTCTATAAGGAGCTCGGATTTGATTACTTTCAGGGTTATTTCCTGTGCCGGCCCCACGTCATGGCGGGGAGCGCAGTGCCCGCGTCCCACAGCGTGATCACCTCCCTGCTGGCGGAACTGAGCAAGGATGATTATGACGTCGAGCGGGTGTCACGCATCATCTGTCAGGACCCGCGACTGTCGTACAAGCTGATGCGGGTGGTGAATTCGGCGTCGTTTGGCCTGTCCCGCACGGTCAAGACGGTAGAGGATACCATTGTACTGCTCGGGTCTTACGAGTTGCGGCGCTGGGCCAGCATGCTGGTGTTATCCAGTGTGGACAACAAACCCAACGAGCTGCTGGTCACCGCGATGGTGCGGGCCAAGATGTGCGAGCTGGTGGCCAAACGCCTGCACCGGCCCAATCCGGGCAGCTACTTTACCGCGGGTCTGTTGTCCTTGCTGGATGCGCTGCTGGATCGGACGCTGGCGGATCTGGTGTCCCAGATGCCGCTGTCGGCGGAGCTTGAACTGGCGCTGCTGACTGGTGGTGGCGATATCGGCCAGGTGCTGCAGATGGTGGCGGCCTACGATGACGGACGCTTCGATGCCGTGCAGATGGCGGATGTTGATGCGTCCATCATGTGGGAGGTCTACCTGGAAAGCCTGGCTTGGGCTGATGTGGCCCGTCACTCCATGTTCGGCAAATAGTCTTTCTCCAGTAGCAGGTGTCCGCAGGGGTCGACCATGGCTTGCCAGCCGGGTGCGATCAGGGTGGTGGATACCGTCTCGGTAATCAGCGCCGGCCCCGCGATTTTCTGTCCAGCCGACAGGCTTTCCCTCCCGTAGATGGACACCGGTTCGCCAAATCCTTCCAGCTTCACCGCTTGCGTGGGGCGTCCTTCGGACCGGTTCGGCCAGGCGGGCAGGGCCGGCACCGGTGTTTGCACGCGTACGCGAAGTCGCACGTTGACCAGTTCCACTGCCATGGGCAGGGCATGGCCGAAGCGCTGCTCGTGGGCGGCATGAAACGCCTTTTCCGCCTGTGCCGTGTCACCTTCCCAGGGAATATTCAGGTAATAGCGCTGACCCTTGTAGCGTAGGTCCAGGCTGGGCTGCCGTTCCAGACGATGGCCGGCATGGTCGGCTTGCAGGCTGGTTTCGGCATCCTGTTGCAGTTGCTGCAGGGCCTGTTCGATCGGCGCAATGCCCAGGGCCTGGACCAGACCCGGCAGCGCATGACTCAGATGACGCTCCCCCGGTGCCACGATCATGCCGAAGGCGGACAGCACGCCGCCGTGCAACGGGACCAGGGCCTGGTGCATGCCCAGGGCGTCCGCCAGTGCGCAGACATGCAGGCCGCCGGCACCACCGAAGCAGCACAGACGGTATTGTTTGACATCGTGTCCCCGCTGTACCGAGATCACCCGCAGTGCCCGCGCCATGTGTTCGTTGGCGATATCGATGATGCCGTGGGCGGTTTCCAGCAGGCCCAGCCCCAGTTGGTCGGCCAGGGCTTGCATCGCGCGCCGGGCGGCGTCCAGATCCAGCGTCATGTGACCGCCAAGGAAGTTGTCCGGGCGCAGGCGTCCCAGCAGGGCGTTGGCATCGGTGACGGTGGGGTGTGTACCGCCGCGGCCATAGCAGGCAGGGCCGGGATCGGCACCGGCAGATTGCGGGCCGACTTGGAGCAGGCCGCCGGCGTCGTAATAGGCGATCGACCCACCGCCGGCGCCGATGGTGTGCATGTCCACCTGGGACACAGCCACCGGCCACGGGCCGATACGGCCTTCGTTGGTGAGGCGGATATCGCCGTCGATCAGCGCCACGTCGGTGGAGGTGCCGCCCATGTCGAAGGTCAGCAGGCGCGGGCAGTTCAGCTGCTGGCTCAGGTAGCGTGCCGCCGCCATACCGCCAGCGGGGCCTGACAGCAGCATGTCCACCGCCCGTTCCCCGGCCTGGTCGGCATTCATGGTGCCGCCGGTGGACTGCATGATGGCCAGCGGACTGGGTTGCACGGCCTGTTGCAGGCGCCGTAGATAGTGTTTCACTTTCGGTCCCAGGGAGGCGTTCAGCCAGGTGGCAATGCCGCGCTCGTATTCCCCGGATTCCGCCAGTACGGCGCTGGAAATGCTGGTAAACCAGTGGGGCGACAGCGCGGCCAGCAGGCGTTGTTCGGCTTCGGCATTCTGGAACGAGAACAGCAGGTTCACCGCCACCGCTTCGACGTGGCTGGCGCGCAGCTGGTCGATCAGCTGCTGAATGTCCTGTTCGGTCAGTGGTTCCAGCAGCTGGCCCTGGGCATCCACCCGGCCGCCGGTTTCGAAACAGTGTTCGGCGGCCACCGGTGGCACCACCGGGTCCGGCTGCAGCTGGTAGAGTTCGCGCCGGGTCTGGCGACCGATGCTGAGCAGATCGGCAAAGCCGCGATTGGTGACGAAGGCAGTGGCGACACCCTTGCCTTCCAGCGCCGCGTTGGTGGCTACGGTGCTGCCGTGGATGATCCGCACCTGGCCGGCGGCCACCGCATCCTGCAGACCCAGTTCGGCAATCCCCTGCAAAATCGCCTGTTCCGGCGCGGCGGGGGTGGACAGTACCTTGTGCACTTTCAGGCCGGCAGCAGTGCGCAGCACGAAGTCGGTGAAGGTGCCGCCGGTATCGACGCCCAGCAGGAAGGGTGCAGGATTCTGGCTCATGGGGATTTCAACTTGGGTCCGGTTTCTGAATAATGCAGGCCTCGCATTCTAACCTGAACCCCGTTGCATGCCCGAATTACCCGAAGTCGAAACCACCCGCCGCGGCATCGCGCCCCATGTGCTGGGCAAGCGTGTCAGAGCCATCATTGTGCGCCAGCCGAGCCTGCGCTGGCCGGTACCGGACGCCATCCACGACTGCGAAGGCCGCAAACTGCAGTCCATCGAGCGGCGCGGCAAATATCTGCTGCTGGGCTTCAGCAATGGCACCATCATCGCCCATCTGGGGATGTCCGGCAGCGTGCGCATCACGGCGCCGGACGAGCCACCGCTGTTTCACGACCATGTGGATCTGGTGTGCAGCGACGGTACTTGCCTGCGCTATTGTGATCCCCGCCGCTTCGGTGCCTGGTTGTGGACCACCGATGATCCGGTGCTGCATCCGTTGATTGCCTCGCTGGGGCCGGAGCCGTTGACGGATGCGTTCAATACCGAGTATCTGGTGATGCAGGCCGAAGGCCGCAAGACAGCGGTGAAAGCCTTCATCATGGACAGTCACATCGTTGTCGGGGTGGGCAATATCTACGCCAATGAAGCCCTGTTTATGGCAGGCATCCATCCCAAGCGTCAGGCCGGGCGCATCAGTGCGCCGCGCTACGAAAAACTGGTGGCGGCCATCAAAACCGTACTGAACGATTCCATCGTCATGGGGGGTACCACCTTGCGGGATTTTGTTGGCGGCGATGGCAAGCCGGGGTATTTCCAGCAGACCCTGCGCGTGTACGGCCGTGGTGGACAGCCCTGTCGTGTGTGCAAGACAGCACTGACGGAAATCCGCCTGGGGCAACGCACTACCGTTTTCTGCAAAACCTGCCAGACTTAATCAAGTTGTCCCGCGATGTTGCGAATAAAGTGCGATCCATTGCCGAAAATCATGCAATTGTCCTTGCGTGGCGGGGGCGAAAGTGGATCACTCACCATTTAGGGAATACACTAGAATAAAACACTTAGGTGGATACCTTCGAACAAGTATCAAGAGGAACCCGTATGCGCAGCCTGAACAAGACTTTCAAATCTGCCACCCTGGCGCTGAGCCTGGCCGCATTGACTGCCGCCCCGGTGGTGGTGCAGGCGCAGAACGTGACTGAACGCCCTTCCGGTGTGGAAATGGCCGCTGATACCATCCTGGTGCGGCCCCTGACTTTCGTCGCCACGGTGCTGGGTGCGGGCCTGTTCGTGGTGTCCCTGCCATTTTCGGCGCTGGGCGGCAACGTGAGCGAAGCCGGCAACACGCTGGTGGTGACCCCGTTCAAGGCCACCTTCCTGCGCTGTCTGGGTTGCTCCGAAAAGCATCTGGCCTACGCCGAACAGACTGGCCAGTAAGCAACGAACTGCGAATCAACCCCGGCCCTGAAGCCGGGGTTTTTTCATTTCGGCGATCCTGCCTTTTCCGGTGCAGCCTTTTCCTTTCCTACCTGGGCATAGCCGAGCCGGCGCCTGTCTGACGCCGCTTCCACCAGCCCGTTCTTCCACTGCCAGCGCACCACGTGCATGTCACCGTAAGGGCGGTCAGTCACTTTCAGCATATGGTCTTTCTGCTCCAGTCCCTGCAAAAAGGCGGGGGTGAAGCTTTCCGGCTCATACTCCACCACATCCGGCAGGAACTGGTGGTGGAAGCGGGGGCGGTCTACCCAGGCCTGTGGGCCCTTGCCGTCCAGTGCTTCCAGCAGCCCCAGGAATACCATGGTGATGATACGGCTGCCGCCGGGGGTGCCGATCAGGGCGAACTGGCGGTTGTCCGCCGGGCCGTATTCCATGAAGGTGGGGGTCATGCTGGACAGGGGACGCTTGCCCGGTGCGATGGCGTTGGCCGCGCTGCCCACCAGTCCATAGGCATTCGGCGCGCCGGGCTGGGCGGAAAAGTCGTCCATCTCGTTGTTCAGCAGCACGCCGGTGCCGGGCACGGTGTAGCCGGAGCCGAAGGGCAGATTGATCGACAGGGTTGCCGCCACCCGGTTGCCGTCCCGGTCGATGATCGACAGATGGGTGGTGTGAGTGCCGGACGGCGGTGGCGTCACCGGCCCCAGATCCTTGCTGGGGGTGGCATGGGCGCCGGAAATATCCGCCGCCAGATCCTGCAGGTACTGCTCGTTGAGCAGATGCTTGATGGGCACTTGGTGGAAATCCGGATCGCCCAGGTGGATGGCCCGATCCCGGTAGGCCCGACGCATCACTTCCACCAGCAGGTGGGCGCGGTCGATGTCATTTTTCCCGGCGTAGTTGAACTGATCCAGCATGCCAAACATCTGCGCGAGGGCGATCCCGCCGGAGGACGGTGGCGGCGCCGACCAGATCAGCGCGTCCTGATAGTGAAAACGGATGGGCTCCCGTTCGATTACCCGGTAATTGGCCAGATCCTGCAGGGTCCAGATACCCCCACCGGCCTTCACGCCCGTCACCAGCTTTTGCGCCAGCGGACCTTTGTAAAAGCCATCGAAGCCCTTGTCCGCCAGCTGCTCCAGGGTGGCGGCCAGTTCCGGCTGTTGGATCAGGGTGGTGTCGGTGAACGGCTTGCCATCATTGAGGAACAGGCGCTGGCTGTCCGCATAGCGCTGCAGGACCGGCGCCCGCATCTCTGCCAGGGCGCGATAGACCGGGTTCACCGGAAAGCCGTTGCGGGCAGCATCGATGGCCGGTTGCAGGGTCTGGCGCAGGGGCAGTTTGCCGTAGTGTTGCGCAAGATGAACAAAGGCCGCCGGCTGGCCGGGAATGCCGGCACTCAGGGCGGTATTGATGGCCAGATCCCGGTCCACTTCCCCTTTGGCGTTGACGTACAGGTCGGCGCTGGCGGCAGCGGGCGCGGTTTCCCGGGCATCCACAAATACCGGCTCCGGGCTGTCGCCCTTTTGCAGCAGCCAGAAACCACCGCCACCGATTCCGGCACTGTAGGGTTCCACCACGCCGAGCACCGCCGCCACCGTGATCGCCGCGTCAAAGGCGTTGCCACCCTGTTCCAGCACGCGGATGCCGGCCGCGGTCGCCAGCGGGTGGGCGCTGGCCACGGCAAAATCCCTGGGTTTGACGGGAACGCCGGCCCAGGCCGGGGGGATCAGGAACAGGCAGAGCAGGAGCGTCAGTCGCAGCATGGCAGCATTCATTCCGCAAAGGAGGGTGAAAGAAAAACCGGCGGGCACAAAAAAAGGCCGCAGGGGCCTTTTTAAGGGGATCGGGCGGGAATGTCCACCCGCAGCCGGATTGGATCAGCCGTTGCCTTGCAGGCGGTGATATTTTTCCATCAGCTGTTCTTCGGTTTCCACATGGTTGGGATCGAGCGGAATGCAGTCCACCGGGCACACCTGCTGGCACTGGGGCTCGTCGTAGTGGCCGACGCATTCGGTGCACTTGTTGGGATCGATCACATAGATTTCGTCGCCCTGCGAAATGGCGCCGTTGGGGCATTCCGGTTCGCAGACGTCACAGTTGATGCAGTCGTCGGTGATGATCAGGGCCATGGTACAACTCGCTGGGCTGGCTGCCCGTTACTGTTAAACATATCGACGCAATGGTATGCCCGGGCGGACGGGAATTCCACCGGCGGGCTTTGGGGTTATTGCGGTTTGTGGACTTCGCGCAGCGCAGCCAGTACTGGCTTGGGTACGAACTGGCCGACATCACCGCCGAGGGAGGAAATCTCGCGCACCAGCGACGAGCTGATGAACGACAGGTGTTCGGATGGGGTCAGAAACACGGTCTCGATGGTTTTGTCCAGATTGCGGTTCATGTTGGCCAGCTGGAATTCGTACTCGAAATCCGACACGGCCCGCAGACCCCGCAGCAGCACGTTGGCTTTCTGTTCCTGGCAGAAGAACGCCAGCAGTTTGTTGAAGCCTTTGACTTCCACGTTGGGCAGGTGCGCCAGCGACGCCTGCGCCAGTGCCACGCGCTGTTCCAGTGGGAACAGGGGCTTTTTCTTCTCGCTCGCTGCGATGGCCACGATCACATGATCAAACAGGCGGGATGCCCGTTCCACCAGATCCAGATGGCCGTTGGTCATGGGATCGAAGGTACCGGGATAGACGACGCGATTGAATTTGGACATGGTGGCAGGCCTGCAGATTTGAGGTGGGCGAAGGGTAACGTATGGTCAGGCCAACCTCAAGCCGCTGCCCCGTGGTGGTGGCAGCGGCGCGCAACAGCGGATTCAGGCGGATCTGCGGCGGGCGATGACCAGGCACACGACGCCGATGGCCAGCAGAATGACAGTGGCAAGGCTGTCGTAATTGACGGTGTGATCGATCGGGCTGTTCGCCAGGGCCAGATTGGCCATCAGCATGCCGGACAACAAGATCAGCAGGGCTTTCATGATACTACTCCTAACAACATCCATGATTTGCAGCGCCCACCGCAAAGCAAACATCGCACCGTTTTTAAAAAATATAGCCATATCAGTATGTTATGAAATGACTAGAGGGTCCTTTTCGGGCGAATGTCAAAATCCCCGACAGCGGGGCGCAATGCCTGACTGTGCTACGCTTTTCAAAGACAGCGCGCCCGCTTTGGCGCGACAATGGGGTACGTCAGACAGCCGGATTGAATCCACCCACCCATGCCGTTACGACTGAGTGATCTTCGCAGCAGACTCGGACGCAAGTTCATGCTGTTGCTGTTTCTGGTAGCCCTGCTGCCGATGCTGCTGTTCGCATCGTTTTCCTACAACTATTTGGCAACCTACCTGTATTCCCAGAGCCAGAAAAAAATCAGCAACGAAGCCCGCTTTTTTGCCACCACACTGCATGAGCGCCTGCTGCTGTCCAGTGCGCTGTTCGAAAGTATTGCAGATGCGCAACGCAATCCGGCGGATCAGGATCAGATCCGGCAACAGTTCAGTTTTACCGAGCAAGTGTCCTGGCAGCGGGTGCGGGATCTGATGAGTCATGTGCCAGGACGGGCGCGGGAGGGGTTGATCAACCGGCTGGAAACAGAACAGCTGGTGTTGCTGACATCGAAAGACGGGTTGGTGCATTTTCTGAAATACAACCGGGCTAGTGCGGAATTTCCGCTGCTGCTTGGGCAGCTGGCGGGAGAGTATCTGCTGGGCAATGGCCGCGATCTCGATGCCCGGTTGCGTTACTGCGTGTTTGGCAGCTTCGATGAAAACATCTTCTGTGCGCCGCGCTACTTTCTGTCGAGCCAGGGGTTCGGAGCGCTGGCAGCGGCACAGGCGAACCCCGGGGAATTCGCGCTGGAACTGGATATGGCCGACGAGCGGGAGCTGGTGCAGGTGCGCTCCATTGCCCTGCAGCAGCGCTTCGGGGTGCCGGCCTGGAAAATCTGGGTGAGCGAACCCAAGCGTCATGTGTTCGAAGCCATCGGCCAGTTGCAGCAGGCGTTTTCCGTGGTGGTGGCTGTGACCCTGTTGCTGGGTGTGCTGGTGGCCATGTGGCAGATCAAGCGTTTTCTCACCCCGGTTGCGTCGCTGATGCAGGGGGCAAAGCGGATTGCCGACCGTCAGTTCGATGTGCAGATTGACGTGCACAGTAAAGACGAGCTGGAGGATCTGGCCAGCGCGTTCAATCATATGGCGCAGCAGCTGGGCAAGCAGTTTGAAATGCTGACCGGCCTGTCCCATATCGATCAGCTGATCCTGAATGTGCCGGATCTGGAGCAGGTGGCGCAGACCACGCTGGGTGCGTTGCAGCGGCTGATCGATGCCGATGCGGTGGCGGTGGCGCTGTGCGACAACGAGCAGGCCGATGCGATGGCGGTGTTCAGCTATTTTCACGCCAGTGGCCAGCACGAATTGCGTCAGGTAGCGCTGGATGCCCATCACCGGGTCTGGCTGGAAGCACTGGATCCGGTGCACCGCACCGGCTTGGCGGATGCCCAGTTTCTGTCCTGGCTGTGGCCGCAGCAACCGGCGTTTCTGGGTGGCAGCACCAATCTGTTTCCGGTTCTGGTGAACGGTTCCGTGTGTGGATTGCTGGCAGTCGCATGGCAGAAATCCCTGCGTCTGCCCGACGGTGATCGCCGTCTGCTGAAAGATTTTGCCGATCGTCTGGCGGTGGCGATTACGGCGGTGCAGCGGGAAAAAACGCTGTACCGCCAGGTCCATTTCGATCCGCTCACCCAGCTGCCCAATCGCCAGCTGCTGAAAGACCGGCTGGAACAGTCGATCCGTCATGCCGTGCGTAAGGGTGGGCTGGGCGCGGTGCTGTTTGTCGATCTGGATCACTTCAAGCAGATCAACGACAGCGGTGGCCATTCACTGGGTGACGAGCTGTTGCGGCGCACGGCGGAACGTTTGCGGGTCTGTGTGACGGACGAAGATACGGTGGCGCGGCAGGGTGGTGATGAATTCATAGTGCTGCTCAGCAATATTGATTCGCCGCTGCGGGCCACCCGGGTGGCGGAAAAAATCATGACCATGCTGACGTCGCCCTACCGCCTGGGCGAGCGGCGTTATTTTCTCGGCGCCAGTATCGGCATTGCGGTGTTCCCCCATGATGGCGGCAGCGTGGAAACCTTGCTGCGCAATGCGGATATCGCGATGTACCGGGCCAAGGAAGAAGGCCGTGGCCAGTTCCGGTTTTACGAAGCGACCATGAACGACGCTTCGCAGCGCCGCATGATTGCCGAACGGCGGATTCGCGACGCGCTGGACAGTGGCAATGTGGTGGTGCATTACCAGCCCCAGTGGTATCTGCACCGCGACAAATTCAGCGTCGAAGCCCTGGTGCGACTGCGCGATCCGGAAGCGGGCCTGCTGGCGCCGCTGGAATTCATCGAAGTGGCGGAAGACACCGGACTGATTCTGGATATCGGCGAGTGGGTGCTGCGGCAGGCCTGTCAGCAGATGGCGAGCTGGCGCATGGCGGATCTGCCGCTGGAACGCATCGCGGTGAATGTGTCAGCCCGCCAGCTGGCGCGCACGGATTTTGTCGCCATGGTGCAGAGCGCGCTGGATGATTTCAGACTGGATTACACTGATCTGGAACTGGAAATCACCGAGTCGGTACTGATTCAGGACGCCGAAAGCGCAGCGCAGAAACTCGGCCAGCTGAATGCGCTGGGGGTGCGGATCGCAATCGACGATTTTGGAACCGGTTATTCGTCGCTGAGTTATCTGCATCGCCTGCCGTTCGATGTGCTGAAAATCGATCGCAGTTTTGTGTCTGATGCGGACGCCCGTGAACACAGCCGCGAAATTGCCGGCACCATTGTCAGCCTGGCGAAATCGCTCAACAAGGTGGTGATGGCCGAAGGCGTGGAAACCCGCGAGCAGCTGGAATGGCTGCGGGATATCCGCTGCGATGCGATCCAGGGTTTCTATATCAGCCGGCCACTGACGGCGGCGAAGGTGGAAGAATTCATCAGCCAGTTCCGGCCAGTGAATTTTCCGGCCAAATAATCGCGTGGAAATGGTCGCTCAGGGCTGCAGCACATCCCGGGCGATCACATCCTCGATCATCTGCAGCGTCAATCCCCACACCGGCTTTTCATCGTAGTAGTAGCAGGGCATGTTCAGGGTGACACCCTTGCGGGTCCAGGGAATGCTGCCGCGGTGTTCCGGATTGGTGAAAAACCGCAGCGGAATCCACAGTGCGTCCGCCACTTCATGACTGAAATGCAGATGTGCCTCGCCATACCATTCGAACAGCCAGGGGGAAATGATCATCGGCTTGTTCATGCGGTGGGTGCGGGCCATCACGTCGGACAGGCGCTGCAGTTGAATGCCCTGGCGATGCAGGTCGAGCCCGGTTTCTTCCCAGGTTTCGCGTATCGCGGTGGCGCGGGAATCCGGATCTTCCGGTTGTTGGCGGCCGCCGGGAAACGCCATGTCGCCACTCCAGGGATCGCCGGGCTTGTGGGCGCGCTGGATCAGGAACAGTTCGGTTCCCTGATCGCCCTGCCGGTGAATCACCGCCACCGCCGCACGTGGCAGCCAGCGCCGGAACGGGAACAGTTTGGGCGGGCGCACGGCCATGCTAGCGTTTGTAGATCTTTGGTTCGCCCTCGGGACGCCGTTTGAAGCGGCGGTGTTGCCACAGATACTGGTCGGGGTGGCGCAGCACGTTTTTTTCTACCCACTGATTCAGGGTGGTGGCGTCCTGAATTTCATCACCGGTTGGATAGTCCAGCGGCGGGAACACTTCGGCGTAGTAACCGGAGTCGTCATCATGACGGCCGAACACTACCGGCATCAGCACTGCGCCGGAATACTCAAGATAATCCGGCGGCCGCTTGATGGTGGCGCACTGCACGCCGAAGAACGGTGCGAACACGCTGTGCTTGGCGCCGTAGTCCTGGTCCGCCAGGTAGATGGCGCTGCCGCCGGCCTTGAGATGATCGAGAAAACCGCGCAGTTTTTTGGCAGGCACTGGAATTGAGTAACGGGCCCGCTTGGCCGTGCTGTAGGCCTCGAAGAACGGATTGTTGTTGGGCTTGTACAGCACCGCGCACGGCCAGCTTTCTGCAAACAGCCGCAGCATCAGTTCCAGCGATGTCATGTGGCATGCCACCACCAGCACGCCTTTGCCCTGGGCTTTGGCAGCTTCCAGATGTTCAATTCCCTTGAACGTGAAACGGCGATGCAGGGAGTCCCTGTTGCCCCAGTAGGCCATCGCCAGTTCGACAAAGCCCATGCCCACGGATTCGAAATTTTTGTTGACCAGCGCATCCTGCTCCGCCTTGCTCAGCTGCGGCATGCATACTTCGATATTGCGATGGGTGATGTACGCCCGCTCCTTGCCCAGGTGATACAGCAGGCGGCCGAAACCGCGGCCCAGCGTCACCTGCCAGCGGAACGGCAGATGGGCGACACACCAGCCGACTCCGAACAGCAGCCAGATCGGCCAGTAGTAGGGGTGGTAGTTGGGGCGAGCGGGGTTGGCTTTTTTTCTGGATTTCGATTTTGCCATCGGATGATCCGGTTGAGCCCGACGCATCCTGCCTTGCGCATCCAGCGGTGGTGCCGTGGGACGGAGGCGTGCGTTCGGGACGGCTTTCACGTAACAAATGGCCGTAAATGATATCACCGATATGCAGACGCCGCTCCACCGGCCCGTGATTTCCGAACCGGCGATTGTATTCAATTATGAATGACAAAGGGGGAGTACCTTGATCAGGCGACACCCCCTTTGGGCATGGCCTTTAAGACTGGGCCGTGAATCCGGCGCGTTGCTTTTTCACGCCGTCAGCTGCTGCCCCAGCCGGGTGGCCAGACGCGCCACCATGCCGTAAATCGACAGCTGCGGGTTGGCGCCGATACTGGTGGGGAAGATCGAGCCATCCAGGATGTGCAGGCCGTCCAGATGATGGAACTTGCCGTAGCTGTTCACCACCGATGTTTTCACATCCTCGCCCATGGCGCAGCCACCCATGACGTGGGCGGAGCCCACCCGCACCCGCGCCGGTTTCAAGTCCAGTTCCTCGATCTGCTGCTTTACCTCGGTCAGTGTGCTGGCATAGGTGCCGGCCACATGCACCGGCCGCACCTTGAGGGCGCCGGCAGCAAACTGGATTTCCGCCATGGTATGCAGGGCGCGGCGGATGCCGTCCCGCAGGTAGTCGTTGAACGGGTATTCCACCGCCGGCAGACCGTCGCTGCGCAGGTGGATCGACCCACCTTCGCTGTCGTCATGAAAGCCGTCCCGCAGCAGGGCCAGCATCATGTTCAGATAGGGCAGGCGCTGCATCTGTTGGGCGTGCGCCTCGCCGTGACCCATACCGATAGCGGCGACGAAGCCGGGTTGCATGGGGGGCACTTCCAGCTTGTACCCCATGGGGCCGGCGACGCCATCCTTCCACTGGAAATGGTCGGAATAGGTGGATTGCGGCGCGCCGTAGTAGCCGTCGATGCGCTGGGGGAATTCACCGATGGTGCCCGGCACCGGATGGAAGAAGGTGCGCTTGCCGATGCGGTCGTGGGGATCGGGGGCGTCGGAGCGCAGCAGCAGGGCAGGGCCGTTGATGCCGCCGCAGGCCATGATGGTATGGCGGGCCTGGATGCGGATCTGGCGGCCGGTCTTGCGCACGGCATCATCGGCGATGGCATGGCACAGCACGCCCTTGACCTGGTCACCTTCGATCAGCAGTTTGTCGGCGCGGGCGCGATACACCAGCTGGGCGCCGCGATCGAGGGCCGCCGGAATCGTGGTCACCAGCATGCTTTGCTTGGCGTTGGTGGGGCAGCCCATGCCGCAGTAACCCAGGTTCCAGCAGTTCTTCACGTTGCGCGGAATCACTTCCCAGTGGAAGCCGAGTTTGTCGCAGCCGTCCGACAGCACGCTGTTGTTGGCGTTGGGTTTCATCGCCCACTTGGCCACGTTCAGACGCTGTTCCATTTTTTCGAACCAGGGCGCCATCTCGGCGGGGGTGAATCCTTTCAGACCATGGGCCGTGGTCCAGTGCTGCAGGGTTTCGTCGGGGGTGCGGAAACTGGACGTCCAGTTGACGGTGGTGGTGCCACCCACGGCGCGGCCCTGCATGATGGTGATGCCGCCATCGGCGGTGGCGCGGGTCATGCCTTCCTGATACAGGTCGGAATAGGCGCGCTTTTCCTGCATGTCGAAATGGTTCGAGGAGCGCAGCGGACCCTCTTCCACCAGAATCACGTTCAGGCCCTGCCCGGTGAGGATTTCCGCTGCAGTACCGCCACCGGCGCCGGTGCCGATGATCACCACGTCGCAGTCCAGGGTCAGGTCATTCTGCAGGGCGGCGCCGTTATGGGTTTTCCAGCCCGAGGCAAGCCCTTGCTGGATGATGTCGGGGATGTCTTTGACGATGATCTTGTTCATGGGTATCCGGCCTCAGCTGGGAACGTGTTGCGGTGGGCCGGGGTAGACGCCGGCAGTCCAGCTGGCCGGGTCGCTGTAATAGACCAGGCTGGTGAGCTGGGTCAGCTGGGCGTAGCCGACGCGGAACAGGTTGAAGCGGCTGTCACGCCAGCCGGTCAGAAAGGCTTCGATGTCCCCTTCGCTGGCGTTTTCCCAGCGGCTCCACAGGCCGGTCATCAGCACCCGGGTGGGGGCCAGATAAAGCAGGTCGAACAGCAGTTGGCGAACTCGCCGTGGGCGAATTCCGAACTGTGGGACAGGAACTCGTCCACCTGGATCAGCAGACTGTCAACGGCCTGCTGGCGGGCGGCGGGATCGGCTGGCAGCGCGCCTTTGAGGACCACCGGCGCCACGGCACCGAGGATGATGGCGTCCTTGTCGCGCAGGACTTTCAGGGAGCGTTCCGGTTGGGTGGCCAGCTGGTGGGTGGTGCAGCCCTGCAGTGCGCCCAGCATGCCGGCGCCCATCAGCAGTCCTGTTCCCACCAGGCCGATCTTCAGAAAGCCGCGGCGGTCAACGCCGGGCAGGTCGGTCGGGTGCATGGTGTGTCCTGTCGTTATGATTATGGGTGGTGCAGTTGCAGTGGGCCGCCGGCATTGCAAGGGTGGTCCCGCCGGCGGCTAAATCGTTCGAATTAATATCGGAAAGGCTCGCCTACTTCAACAAGGATTTGAACAGGATCTGATGAATGCGGCGGTTCCAGGGCGGGAAGATCAGCTTGGCGGCGTTGACCTTGCCCTTGCGGAAGGTGCCCTTGGCCTTGCTGAAGGTGAGGAAGCCTTCCTTGCCGTGGTAATGCCCCATCCCCGACGGCCCGATGCCACCGAATGGCATATCGTCCACCACGACCTGTGACACGGTGTCATTGAGGCCCACACCGCCGGAATGGGTGTGGGTGATCACGTAGTCGGCACGGTCGTGGTCGAAGTCAAAGTAATACAGCGCCAGGGGGCGGGGGTGACTGTTGATGTAGTGCAGGGCCTGATCCAGGGTGTCGTAGGGCTTGATGATGAACAGGGGGCCGAAGATTTCGTCCTGCTCGATCAGCATGTCGTCGGTGGTGTCGAAGACCAGGGTGACCGGCAGCTTGCCGGAGCCGTCGAAATCCTCGTTGGCCGGATTGATCGCTTCGATGCGGGCGCCCTTGGCGTTCGCGTCTTCCAGATAGCCCTTGAGGCGGCGCAGCTGGCGCTCGTTGATGACGGCGGTGAAATCCGGGTTATTGCGCAGGGTCGGGTACCAGGTCGATACCACCCGCTTGAACTGGGCGACAAAGGCGTCCTGCTGGTGGCGCGGTACGAATACATAATCCGGTGCCACGCAGGTCTGGCCGGCGTTGAGGCACTTACCCCAGGCAATCCGCTCGGCGGCTTCTTCCAGCGGGAAGGATTCATGCACGATACAGGGGGACTTGCCGCCCAGTTCCAGGGTGACCGGGGTGAGGTTCTGCGCGGCGGCGGCCATCACGTGGCGCCCAACCGACGTCGAACCGGTAAAGAGAATGTGATCAAAGGGCAGTTTGGTGAATGCAACCCCCACATCCGCTTCGCCGGTGATCACCGCCACCTGGTCTTCGGTGTAGATGTCCGCCA
This sequence comes from Gammaproteobacteria bacterium, assembly GCA_041395845.1. GTDB lineage: Bacteria > Pseudomonadota > Gammaproteobacteria > Pseudomonadales > Ketobacteraceae > Ch67. The sequence goes on along the minus strand of JAWKZS010000005.1, from coordinate 69,102 downwards.
GCATTTTTTTCATCGCTTCGGCGGCGTGGGGCGTGTATTCCGACATCTTGATCATGACCCGGTTGCCTGCCGCCAGGGCAGCCAGTGCGGGGCCTAGCGCCAGATAGTAGGGATAATTCCAGGGCACGATGATGCCGACCACGCCCAGCGGCTGGTAGATCACCTTGGCCTGGGCCGGGCGCAGGCTGAAGGGCACATGGCGCCGTTCCGGCCGCATCCACTTGCTGATGTGCTTGCTGTAGTACTTGATCGCTTCGACCAGTGAGATCAATTCCGCAAACAGGGTTTCGGAGGTGCAGCGGCTGCCGAAATCCCGGTTCACCGCCGCCACCAGGGCGTCCTGATGCTGCAGCAGTGCAGGCTTCAGCCGCTTGATCAGGTTGATGCGCTCATCGGCGGTGGGCATGGGGTGGGCAGCGTAGGCCCGCTTCTGCTGGGCGAATATCTGCTCCATGGCTTTGATCTGGGGGTTGTGATCGGCGATGTTGGCAACCTTGGCGACCATGGCGGAATCCTCTGTCGGTGGCGGGTCCATACAGGCTTTTTAAGTAAAGCCCTTGTTTGTCATTGGCGCCGGTAAACAGGCGTTCTCGCATTTTTAGAGTAATTGCTCTAGTCCGTCAATGTGGATGGGCGACAGGGGGGATGCGTAAAAGGTCGCGTATCCCCAATCAGATGAAAACCGGGTGTGAACCGAGGGAAAAGGCGTTTCCAGTCGGACTAAATAGCCTTCCCGAACGCGCTGACCGCCATCCAGGCAGTGCCGTGTGTTGGGTGCTTGCAAGTCTGCTTTTGCCAGTGGCTGATTCGGGCATCGGGTCACGCCCTGTCTAGGGCCCAGGCACGGAACGCTTCAGACTTGCGAAAGGCCTGATACTTTTCATCGGCTTCGAAATGATGCTCGCTCAAGGCGAAATTGAACATTGATGTAAGTACGTTCAATACGAGGACAGCGTCGTCGTAGTGTCTATCCGCCACCAGCTGGTCCAGCAATAGCCAGTAGGTTTGAACGTAGTTCGGGTTCACGTTGATTGCCTGGAGACAGTGTTCGTAAAACGACGCGCTATGGCCCTGTTCCCGTTCAATGATGGCGAGCAGGATGTCTATTACCGGGTCGGCGCCTACCTTGTCCCTGAATCGCTTCAGCCCAAGTATTGCCTGTTCGTAACGACGCTCCTCGACATAGAGATCAATCAACAAGATGCCATAGTGGTCTTCACCACCGAACCGCTGTTCAAAGTTCTTTAATGCTTTCTGGTAAAGACCGTCGCCGTGCGCGGACGCCGCCTTTACCACCAGTAGTGCGTACAGCGGTTTCTGCTTGAATCGCCAGGATAGGCGATCATATGCAGTAAAGATGCGGCTGGAATCCTGATCACGCACGGCTTTGAGAAATTCGAAAAAATCCAGCCGTTCTTGTGGTGTGAACAGTTCCCAATAATGGGTAGCGGGTTTGGTACTGCTTTCGAGCATGGTGGCTATATCGCCAAACAGCTCTCTGAACATTTCAGATACGCGCTGTTCCTGCACCAGATCAATCCAGTCCACGATCTGCATGCGACCGTCGACCATTCGCAAGTCGAATTCCACATAGCTGACTCCCTGATTTGACATATCCGTTCGTAACAGACACAGGTAACGGTCGCCGTCGGCGTACCCCCGGAGCATGTCCCAGTTGTCCTCGCCATAATTTTCCACCAGCTTGGATTTGATCTGTTCTTCCAGTTGCGCCACCAGCTTTTGGCGCTGAGTGGCGTCAAGCAACTGGCTATCGAGCGCACTGAACACTTGCTGAAGGATCAATCGCAGATCGAGTTTGCCATTCAGTGCGGCGGAATCATGATGGGAGAGATCACGAGCTATCTCTCTGCAGGTGTTTGCGCCTGCATCGTCTTCACGCTGAGAGGGGGGTTGTGCCATTGCGGTCACAGCCGACAGCGGTGGCGTGGAGTCTGGTTGTGTAGCGCAGGCAGACAGCAACATCGCAATGCTCAGGATCAGGAGGCCTGACCAACGGCGGCCGAACGGTGAAAGGTCGTTAGTCATGATTTTTTCCTGCCAGCTTTTTAAGTCGTGCTTTCAGTGTCTGCAGTTCCTGCCGGCCTGGCACCGATGCTGCAACTCCGACCGTCAGCGTGTACTCCCAATCATTGTGGATCTGATCGAGCGCGCGCAAAAAGCTATCCATATCGTTCACGGCAACATCTTTTTGCAAAACGTTGAGCGATGAGCGGTGGGTGTACACCCCGTCAGCGTATCGATCCTGGTAGGTGTATTTGAAAGCGGGATTTTCAATGCTGACCGGCGTTTCATCCAGATTGATTGTCACGCTTTCAGGGTAGTGCAGCCTTAACACAGAATTGACCCGGCGTGGCAAGCCAAGGTAGTAGGGGCTCTGACGCTGTCTTACTGTGGGAGCCTTCAACGCCTCGATATAGGAAAGATTGAAAATCTTGTTCTGAACCAACGCATTGCCGCGCTTCCAGTAGTCATCGATGCGATAGGTTTCGTAGACAACAAACCGGTTGCGTTCAGTGTCGTCCTCGTAGGTCAGTGCTGATTCCGCGCTCATGTTTTTGTAGTAACGGCTGAAATATTCCAGATAGTTGCGTTTGATATTGTCCAGCGGCACGGTCTGAAACTGGTAGCGACGCATCTCGGCTGCATTGCCGTGATAAACGGACTTGATTTTCAGCGTCACGGGCTGATTGAATGCGTCTGCAAGGATATCCTCCTCCACCTCGACTAGCGAGGCAATGGGAAGCGTCTCATACATGCGTTGCAGTTCCTGGTTGCGGTGTCCCACCACCAATGCATATCCAAAATCAGCGATGCCCAGATTATCCAGGCGACCTGCCTGATACAGTCGGGTGCCATCGAGCCAGTAACGCTTTCCGTTGAACTCCACCAGCGTCACTACATGGTCGAATACCCCGGGGCTGGGCAGATTGCGCATCACACTGTAGCGGGCCACTGAAGAGACCAGCGCAGGCCACGCATCAATACCCTGCAACTGCAACAGGGTTGTCAGCAGCAGTGATTTATCCTTGCAGTCACCGTAGCGCTTCTGCAGTACCTCCCCTGGAGCGCGTGGACGATGGGAGTTGACTCCCAGTTCGAGGCCCACATAGCGAATTTCACTCTGGACGAAAAACAATGCACGGGTAATGTAATCCTGCTCGCTGGTGGCTTGCTGGCGCAGCTTCCGGGCCAGCGCTTTTACGTCATCGTTGGCCGTGCTCACACCATCATACAGATGCGCCGCCCACCGATTGACCGCTTGCCAGCTGGGGTATTCACTGAAATCCATCCAGGCGTACCGGGTGTATTCCAGCGACGTTTCACCGTCATCGATGACTGCAGGAACGTCCATGCGCACCAGCTTGTATTCGTTCAATCCGCCAAAGCGTGCCATAGTGGGCTTGAGCTCAATCCCGACGGAACGAAAAGAAAAGCGGGATGAATCCGTTACCACCCTCATTGCCATCTTGTCCACGGGAACGGCCCAGTTGAGGGAATAGTTGCCGAAGTGATGCGTGCCAAAAATAGGATTGCGGCCTTCTATGGTGTAGCTGTAATCGATGATGTCACCGACCCGTATGTCCTCGGGGATCAATACCGCCGTGAGCAGGCCGTCATGAATATCCGAAGCGAGCTGCTGCTCCTGTTGTACCATCCGCACATAGACCTGATCTGCCACATCGCGCGTCTCTCCGTTCCGGATTATTTTCAGGCTGTGCAGATGCAGTGTCTGATAGGCTGGATTGAAGGTGATATGGAGCTGTGAACTTTGTGACAGGCCGGCGCTGTTCAGTATTCTGATGACAAAGTGGTAGTGGTATTGTGGTGGTACCAGCTTCTGATCCTGCAGTACGTGCTGCTGCTGGTCCACCAGCAGGTATTGGGTGCCTCGACTGGCTGATGAGGTTTTATTGGCATCATAGCTTTGCTCCGTTACCCAGGCAGGTGCGCGATCCACCAGGTAGCCTTTTTCCGTTGGCTCCATCTGAGCCAGGCCCACCATGGGCAAAAACCCCAGTACGGCGCATAACTGGATGCACCAACGCTTATATGTCGACACGCAGAACCCTTTTTCGATTTTGAATCAACGCAAAACTATTCACGCTGCAACGCGATAACGTGCCGGCATCAGGGCAACGTATTTCAATCGTCGTTTGGCAGGATGACTATTCATTCCCCACTTGGTGAAGGCCACCAACCATCGTCCGGCCATTCTATTGCAGAATGTGCTTTCAGAGGTTAAGGAACAGGCCCCTATCCGGTCAAATCCTATCACAGTATTCTGCCAGATCACCGGTTCAGCTGGCCATGCCGTGCTGCTATTATCCGGCTTCAGCCGTCGATACCATTCAAAGCCTGCGCGAGAGTGGGAAACCTGAAATCTAACCTGGGGGGATAAGCCATGAATCTGCAAGGCAAGGTGGCACTGGTAACCGGTGCCAATACGGGTATTGGGCGCATTACGGCGCGAGAGCTAGCCCTGCAGGGTGCCCATGTGTTTCTGGCCTGCCGTTCGCGGGAGCGCACGCAACCGGTACTGGATGAAATCGCCCAGCTCAGCGGCGGTAAGGCCAAAGCGGAATTCATTGCCCTGGACCTGGGGGATCTGGCATCGGTGCGGCAGTGTGCAGACACTTTTCTGTGCCGCGATCTGCCGTTACATCTGCTGATCTGCAATGCCGGACTGGCGGGGGCCCGGGGTATGACGGCGTCCGGCTTTGAACTCGCTTTCGGTACCTGTCATGTTGGCCATTTCCTGCTGACGCAACTGCTGCTGGAACGCATCACCGCATCGGCGCCGGCACGTATCGTGATAGTGGCGAGCAAGGCGCATCGGCAGGTCAAACATTTTGATTTCGATACGGTGCGGGATTCCACCCGTTCGCGCACCGGTCTGCCGGAATATGGCCGTGCCAAACTGGCCAACATCCTGTTCGCCAAGGCACTGGCCAAGCGCCTGCAAGGCACTGGCGTCACTGTGTATTCCCTGCATCCCGGCGTGGTGGCTACTGATGTCTGGCGCTCGGTGCCCTGGCCGCTGGACCGGCTGATGAAACTGTTCATGCTCAGCAGCGAAGAGGGCGCCGCCACCACGCTGCATTGCGCCACCAGTCCGGCAGTCGCCAACGACACGGGTCTGTATTATGACGATTGCCGCGTGACGCGACCGACGGCGCTGGCCGAGGATGCAGCGTTGGCCGAGCGCCTGTGGCAGGAAAGCGAACGCTGGATTCAGTGAGCGGATTCCAGTGCGTCCCACGTCAGTACATGCAGCCGGTCGATTGGCAGCCCGGTCAATTCCACCGTGCGTGATGCCGGTGCCGGCAGCGTGATCACCACCTTATCGATGCGCTCGTTCTTGCCCAGACCAACATGCAGCTGGGCAGGATTGCGCGATACGAAATTGTTTTCGAAGCGGACCTCGCGGTACTGAACACCGCTGGCGGTATGGACTGCCACCTGGGTACCGAAGGCTTCGGTGTTACCCGGCGGACCGATGATGCGCAGCGCAATCCAGTGATTTGCGTGATCCTGATCGTTGCGGAGTAATACCGGCGCACCTTCCATTGGTGCGATCACCATATCGATGTCACCGTCCTGCTGGTAATCGAAACAGGCCATGCCGCGCGCATCCAGTGGCATCGTCAGGCCGTACTCGGCAGAACGGTCGGTGAAATTGCCCTGACCGTCATTGATCAGCAGCGTCGGGTGCGTACCGGCATAACGGGCATTGTCAGCGTAGAATTTTTCGTTGGCTTGTTTCTGCGCGTCGGTTTCATAGCGCGCCGTTTTGAGCACTTCGCCGTAGCCGCTGACATAGGCAATATCCAGATGGCCATCATTGTTGAAATCCGCACTGCACGCACCCCATGACCATTCCACGTCCTTGTTGATGATGGGCTGCTGGATGAACCGGCCGTCGCCCTGATTCAGATACAGCCGGTGGCCGCGGGACAGGCCGGGAAGGGTACGATCAACGATGCTGGTGACAAACCAGTCCGGATGGCCATTGCCGTCGAAATCCCCGATGGCGGCGCCCATGCCGTTGGAATCGTCGATCACGCTCTTGTCGGTAATGTCGTGCAGACGGCCAGCCTCGTTGCGCAGCACCTGGCTGCGGAAAAAGTCTGCCGCCAGCAACAGATCCTGGCTGCCGTTGTGATCGATATCCAGCAGATTGGGTGTGAAGGTAAGATCCGATCCGCCGATCTCGGTGCGGCTCTGGCGTTTGACGTATTCATCGCCGCCCACGTGCCTGTCACTCTGGCGCAGCTGGATAAAACCGTTGCTGGCGGACAGGTTGCCCTGGCCATCACCGAACCATAAATGCGGTTGCCGGAATGAGCTGAAACTGCGCCACATGGCGAACGCCATATCCAGCTGACCATCGCCATTGATGTCGCCTGCACTGGCGTTGATCACCGGCCCGCTTAGCGCAGACAGCAGCGACACGTCATCATCCCGTTGCTGGAAATCAAACACCAGTGCAGCAGGTGATTGACCGTAACTGCCGACAAACAGATCAAAGCGGTAGTCACCATCGAGATCCACTGGCAGCGCGTTCACCGCGTGGTCGGCTTTGCGGTATGGAATCGGGTCGGCAACAAATTGGCCCGACGCCTGTTGCCGATACAGCACCAGTCCCTGCTCGCCGGCATCGAACACCAACTCATCCAGACAATCGTAATCCAGGTCGACCGCTGCCACGCTGGCGTAATTGACGATGTCGATCAGCCAGCCTTTGCGGATCAGGCCGATGCTGCGCTGATGGTCGAGGCCGATATCCAGACTGTGGCGGGAAAAGCCTGCGTTTGTGGCGTTAGCAGCGGTGTTGCGATCTGCTGCCAAGCGACAGTTTACTTCGGGTGCCTGCTGGCGTTCCGCCTGTCGTGGTTGCGATTCACCGGCATTGTCGCTGACCCGTTGCAGAGACGGATCGCGAGGTGATTGCACCACGTCGGGAATCAGTTTCTTCACGCACTGTGCATCGCTGAGGCAGTTGTCCGTCAGACTGCGCAGGAATGCGGCCAGTTCACTGATACGGGTATCATCAAGGGTCTCCGGCAGCAGGGGTTTAGCGGCGCTGCTGGCAAACGCATCGGCAATTTCCGCGCTGATGCTGGCATAGTCAAATTCATCCAGCAGTAACGGTGTGGCGGGTCGCTGCACGCCGGGGGCGGTCTGCTTGAAGCGGATGGCGTCTTCCAGAGTCAGGGCAACGCCGTTATGAAAATAGGGCGCGGTCAGCGCCACGTTCAGCAGGCTGGGTACGCGAAAACTGAAACGTTCGGCCGTGCGATCCACATTGTGGCGGCCCAGATCCCAGCCGTTGTCGTTGGCGCCGCGGCCGCTGGGTGGAATGTTGATATTGTAGAATTTCTCGCTGGTGAAGGTGTTGCCGCTGTGACAGTTGAAGCAGCCGGCGCCGCCCTGTTCGCGCGGCGTCAGAAACGCCAGCGCGCCACGTTTCTGTTCGGCGGTCAGTGCCGTATTGTCACCCTGTATATAACGCTGAAACGGTGAATCGGTGAAGATCAGTTGCGCTTCGAATGCCGCCAGTGCGCGGGTGAGATTGGTCAGCGTCAGGATCTCTTCGCAGGGCTTTACGCCAAACACCCGGGCGAAGGCAACACACCAGCGTTCCTGGCTCTGCAGAAAATGCAGAATGTCCTGTTCCACTTCATGACTGTTGCGATTGAGTACCCGCGCGCCTTTCATTTCGAAATTGGAATTGATCGGCAGGCGCGCCTGGGTCTGCAGCAGATTTTCCTGCACATAGTTGTTGGGATTGTGCTGGGCGGGAAAAACGCCGGCGATGACTTTTTTGCCGGTGGGGCTGGCGCTGTCCGCCTGATACTGTACCCGGCCATCCCAGAACAGGTTCTGGCGAAACAGGGCAGCATTGAATACCGTGGGTGCGTTGCGCGGAATCAGTCCCATCAGATCGGCGGACGGATTCAGCTGGCGGGCTGCCTCGAGCCGTTCCTGACCCACCTTCTGCGAATCCACGCCGCCGATGCCGATGGGCAGGGCCAGACCGTCTGCGCCCCCAAGGGTCGGATGATGGCAGCTGGCGCAGGATGAGGCGCCATCCACACTCAGATCCGGACTGAAGAACAACTGCTGGCCCAGGTCCGCCAGCAACGTCGACGGTGATGTGCTATCGGCGACAAACGGTTGATCAAGTCCGCGCTGGACGATGCGTTCCCGCAGCGGTGTATCCAGATCCGGTGCTGGGCTGCACGCGGCGGCGAGCAGGGTGCTGGCAAGAACCAGCAGGCGAGCGATCAGGATGTTCATGGCTGCGTGGTTCCGCTGCTGGCGGTTTCCAGTGCCTGCAGTTTTTTCACCTCATTGACGATGATGGCGGTGCGGCAGGACTGCCGGATATCCTCCATCGGGATGACATCGCATTTGGTGATATCTCCGGTGGAAATCGCATAATCGTGACCCAGTCGGCCGTGGCAGCGATGCTGTTCTGCCAGATCGGTCAGGTCCTTGCAGCTTTCGGGCTGCAATTCGGGGATCACTGGCGCCGTCTTGCCCGCGTTCATGTCTGCCAGGATCTGGGCTACGCAGGCGCTGCTCGCTGCCGTATCCCCCAGTGTGGCGCAGTGGTGTTCCGCCAGTTGCTGCAGCGGGTCGGGTTGCGGTGGCGTGGCGGGCACGGCGGATACGGGCGCGGACCCGGTTGCAGGGGGCTGACGGGCGTTTTCCTGCGCCACCCAGTAAACACCGGCACCGGCAATAGTCAGCAGAATCAGGGTAATGGCAAGTTTGGGGGTCGACATGGGGGTTGGATCGCTTCAGTGATTTATTGTTGTTCTGGCGGTTTCTGGCACGAGTGTACACCATATACCGGGCCCCGGTGATAGCCCACTCCTGCAACAGAGTGTTGCCGGGCCATTCCCTTTCCACCGTTCCCCGTGCGACCATGATGGCAGAACCCGTCAGTCTGTTGTCGTGCCCATGATCCCACGCAAAACCAAGGACAAGATACTCGCTACCGCCCTGAGCCTGTTCAACGAGCGGGGGGAGCGCAACGTATCGACCAATCATATCGCCGCCGAGCTGGGCATCAGCCCGGGCAACCTGTATTACCACTTCCGCAACAAGCACGAGATCGTGTTCCAGCTGTTCCAGCAGTATCAGGCCGAAGTGCGGGGCTTCATGACCCTGCCGGCGGGCCGCGATATCACCTTCGAAGACAAGGTGCGTTACCTGGAAGCGATTCTGTCGAGTATCTGGGATTACCGCTTTCTGCACCGGGATCTGCAACACCTGCTGCAGGACAACGAGGACCTGCGTACTGCCTACCGGGCCTTCACGTCACGCACCGTGGAAGATGGCCGGCAGATTCTGCTGGGACTGGTGAAAGCCGGCATGCTCAATGCCACCCCGGAACAGGTGGATGCCCTGATCCTGAACATCTGGGTATTGCTGGTTTCCTGGAGTTCATTCCTGCAGACCCTGGCGGCCCAGTATGACGGCAGTATCAGCCGTGACGCGGTGAAGCGCGCCATCTATCAGGTGATCTGTCTGGAGGAACCCTATGTGACCGACCAGCTGAAGCCGCTGCTGGTGACGCTGAAACGGGAATACCTGGGGGATGGCGTGACTGATCCCCTGGCACTGTTTGCCCGCGCCGGCCGGAGTGGCGCTGCGGGCAGGCAGACAGTAACCGCTGCCACCGAAGCAAAGGCGGCAGCGGCCGACTGAGGCGACTTACAGGGATTTCTGCAGGCTGAAGGCGCCGCGCAGATCGCCGGTGGCAAAGCCGGTGGCCTTATCCTGCGGATACAGCGCCTGCAGGGTTTCCTGCACCTGTGCCGACAGCTGGGAACCGTGGCAGTTCAGGCACAGATCCGCCGTGGGAATTGCCTGCATATACCGAAATACTGACTGTCCATTCTGTTCCACCACGGCGGCGATCTTCAGTCCGGCCACCGGTGCGCCTTTCGCGATTTTTTCAGCCCAGTCTGCCAGTACCTGCGCTTCCCAGGCATCGGGCTGGTTATTGGGGTTACGCACCTTCGCGCTGGTACGCGCCACGACCCAGCCCTGTTCGGCGCCGACGGTCTGCGCGATCTGTGGTGCGTTGGTTTTGCATACCTGCATGGCCTGCACCGGGCCGCCGCTCATCATGCTGGCCTGCAGCACCGACTTCAGCTGGCCGCCAAATTGCTGCACGACCTGCTGTGCTTCCTGCTCCAGGGCGCTGGTGTCTGCCGGGGTGGGGGATTCGGCCAGTGCGCTGCTGCTGAGCAGGCCGGCCAGTAGAATCGAGTGCCACTGTTTCATGGTTGGTCCCTCCGTAAAGAGGGGATAGTGTAGAGGATGAGCGGGGGTATGGAATTGATCCAGGTGGGAGAATGACTTAAAAAGATCGTCAGTTTAATCAGGGACGAGCCGTATCCGTGGTGCCAACGGTACCGCTGCTCCGGTGTTTGACAAGATGTTGGTTTGCAAGGGGAAAATTAATGCTTTTTTTGCGTAAATGCTCGGTGTTGAGTTGCCTGGTGCTGTTTTTGCTGATGCCGAAGGTGGCATCGTCTACGCCAACGCTGGAAACTGTCTTAGCCAAAACACTACGCTTTTCACCAGAGCAGATCGAGGCGCTACTGGCACAGCCCATTCCCGCGCATGCGCAGCGTGAAATCGACTATGGTTTTGTGGATGAAGATTTCGTGCGCTTCATGATGGGTGCTTTACATATACGGAATAAAATAAGAAATATTAATGCTGCGGAGCTGAAACGGTTGATTCCGCAACTACGTGTTGATCGGCGCTATCGCTGTGCAAGTATTGGGTTGAACCAGCTTATCGAATATCTGGGGGGTGGCATGGCGAATGACTGCATATACCTATGGACAGAACTGCTCGTGAATGGCTCTGAGTTACCTTATGACTTGGACACAGAGCAGGTTCTGCGGCTGGAGCCATGGAAAAGCCGAAGCATTGCTTCACTGGAATATGAACGACAAAGGGCAAATGAATTCATCGCAAAACACAAAATTCCAGCTTACCTGCACGATGATTTGCTGTCGCTTCGCGTCGACAGTGGTGATCTGCTTGATGTGTTCCACGAAACCGTCAAACATCCTCGGGAAGAGTTCACAGCGGAACTGGCGAAAATACAAAAGCAGCCGGCCGTAGCCAGGCGGTTCGGTCGCATCATTTGCGCGCCTTATTTCGATCGTTTCAATGAACCGACGAACCCCTGGGAACGCACTTGTTACGCCTATTGGCACCGCTATATGGATATGGGGGGTGACGGTGACACGATCAGTGCTGGTCATAGCAACAGCCCGGATCAGGATCCACGCCAGTTTGACTTCCGCCCGCCACCACCAACCCGGGCTGAGGCAGAGCTGGGTGAGCTCATGATTCACGGCATTATGTGGCGTGCCATCGAGGATCAAATGTGTGGAAAACAGCCGGCGGCCTGTTCCAAAACACTGAAGCGAGTGGTGAGCGAATGCCGCGAAAAGAATGAATCGCTGCGGCAGGCGTATCTGGATGATCCCCGCGCCGATGATAGGTACGAACAGTGGGCCAATAGTGTTTCCGAGTGTGCATTCGGCGACAAGCAACTTGCTCCCTATCTGCCAATGGACAACTGATCAATCCGACCGCTGCGCCAGCCACTGTGCCGTCAGTGCCCAAGTATGTTCCTGGGCCTTGCCGCCTGCGAACACCCCGGCATGACCGCCGGGCACGACGGTAAAGGTGCGATCCGGCGATGCCACCAGATCCATGATCCGTCGTGCTGCATCGATGCTGACAATGCGATCGCTTTTACCGGCAAAGGCCAGCAGATTGCTGCGGATGCGTTTGATGTTACTGACTTCACTGCCGATGCGTATCCGCCCACTGGCCAGCTTGTTGAAAATTGCGAAATCGAAGACCAGCTGCTGCACGGTGGCGCCGGGATAATCCGGCATGTTGTTGAACCACTCCCGGGTGGTGAGATGAGCCTTCACATAATCGCGATCTGACAGGTTGCGCACCAGATCGAAATAACTGACCACACCGGCAAACGGATTGGTGAGTTTGAACAGCACTGACAGCATGTCACCGGGAACATGGAAGCGTTCGGGATCGACCTGAAAGCCCTTTGGTACCGGGATGGCACGCATGCTCTTGTTGAGCCACTGTAAAACCTTGCCGTAACCATGGCTGGCGTGAAAATCAATCGGGCTGGCAATCGTGACAATATTGCGAATCTGATCGTCGGTATGGGTGCCGGCGTGCAGCAGGGTGATCAGCCCACCCATGCAGTAACCCACCAGTGACAGCTGCGGCTGACCGCTGTGCTGCAGCGTATGATCCACCGCCGCCTGCATCCAGCGATTCACATAAACATCCAGTGACAGATGGGCGTCGTCGCTATCCGGTGCACCCCAGTTCACCAGATAGACCTGAAAACCGCGGGCATTCAGAAAGCGCACCCAGCTGCGTTCGGCCATCAGATCATAAATCCAGTGAAACACACCCAGCGGTGGCACCAGCAGAATCGGTGTGCGGTGTTGATGCTGCGTCGGGAAAATCGTTTCGCCATCCAGCTCGAATGGCTGATGGTCATGGGGGTAGTAACGCAATTCCATCAGGCCATCGCGGAAAATGACGTCATGTCGGGTCTTGTCCGCCACGATGAAACGTTCCGGGCGGGCACGGCGCTCCACCGCATGACGGACATAGTTGAAGGACTGGCGCAACAGGGACTCGGAATTTGTGGACATCGCGGCTGACAACTTTGCAAAACGTTTGGGAATGGCAACAGGTGCACCTTAGCAACCGCGCCAACCCTTGAACATGACCATTAGTTACAGAGTTGACGTGAATGCCCGGTCGCGCCAGTGCGATAACGCTTTTTCTGCCTAAGCCGGTTCAGGCGGCCCCTGAGACCGGCCGATGGCGCGCTGATTCTAGCCCAGTCGTTGTGATCTGCAAGATTAAGTTTTTGCGCCATCCGCAACGGCGCATCCTTGATATTTTTTTGGAATAGCAGGGCGATATTTTGCCGCATGCAACAGGTATGTCGTGGCCGAGTATTGGCCGGCAGACAGTGTTCCGGCCATCGATTAACACCGCGTAAGGCATTAAAAAAACAGGAAAAATTTCGAGAACTAAAACGGTTTGCAATAAGCCGATCGCTGCCGGAACCCGCTGAAAAAGAGGCCTTGCAATTTCTGTGTGTTGGCTAGACTCAAACGTGGTTCACATTTTCTTTTTTTCTATCAGCAAACGCGGAGTGTACTCATGGAACAGCGAGCTGCTGCGATTCGCCTGTTGAATCGTCTGCTGAGTGTATGTCTGATTTCGACAGTAACCCTGCTGACCGCCTGTGGCGGCGGTGGTGGCGGCGGCGGTGGTGGCAGCTCGGGTGGAGGTTCCGGCGGTGGTGGAGGCGGCGGTGGCGGTACACCTTCAGCCAGCCTGTCCGGCGGTGGTGTGGATGGTCCGCTGGCCAATGCTATTGTCACTGCCTATGCCGTTGATGTGACCCAGGCCGGGTTCCGCGGCGCCGTCGTCGGCACCGGCACCACCAACGAGCGTGCCGAAATCCAGGGTATCGACAAACCTGACAGCGCTGACGCACCGTTCCTGCTGGAATTTACGGCTGACGCAGATACCCGCGACCTGACCGCGTGTGAGGATGACGACACCAGTGGCACGATCGAGGTGCTGACCGAGTGCGTGGCGCCAGTCGTCGGCACTCTGCGCACCATCGTTACCGCAGAAATGCTCGATGCTGATCGCCCGGTTTATGCAACCCTGCTCACCACGATGGCAACGGATCTGGCGATCAAGAATGCCGATTATGATGGTGACGAAGATAATAACGGCAGCCTGGCTGATGTCGGTGACAAGAAAGCCTGGGGCGACCGTGATGGCGATGATGCCATCGACGCCGGACTGGGTGATGGCACACCCACCGTCGACGAACTGCTGAGTGCGTTGCCAGTAGCGGCTGCGCAAGTGAAATCTACCGTCGGCTTCGGCCTGGATTCCACCACCGACATTTTCACTACTCCGCCGATTCTTGATGAAACCACCGACACTGCGGAAGAACAGGAGCAGGTGGCTGCATACCGTTCCGCTGTGCAGGCATTGGCATCCGTGGTGAACCAGATTTCCAGTGCGGTGGGTGGCGCAGAAACCACCGCAGTACTGACCGCCATGACCGACGACCTTGCGGATGGCGAAATCGATGGCCAGGCAGACGGCGCACCACAATCCCTCTACGACGGTGAAGGTGACAGCGCTGGCGCTGGTGCAACCGCTGCCCTGCAATTGCTGGATCAGGATCCCGCCACCCTGCCGGTGCCGAATGATCCGCTGGGTCGCACCGTTGGAGACATGAGCGCCATTCTGGTGAGCGAAATTACCACCACCGGCAACAGCAGCGTCAACACCCAGATTGATGAAAACACCGATGTGGAACTGCAGCCCGCAGTCAAGAATCCCGATATCGATGGCGATGGTGTTCCCAACGAACAGGATGCGTTTCCCAACGATCCCAATGAATTCCGTGACACTGACCGGGATGGCATCGGTAACAATGCTGACCCGGATGACGATAATGATGGTGTGCTCGACGGCAATGATGCGTTCCCGCTGAATGTGGCGGAAACCACCGACACCGACGGCGACCAGATTGGCAACAACGCCGACCCGGACGATGACAACGATGGCACACCTGATGCGCAGGATGACTTCCCGCTGGATGCCACCAAGCAGAACAAATCCGATGTGGACAACGACGGCTGGCCGTCGGACCAGGATCCGAACGACAACGATGACACCAATCCCGGTACTGAATTTACCGATACCGACCTTGACGGCATTGGTAACACCACCGACGGCGATGATGACAACGACGGTGTGCCGGATGTGGATGATGCATTCCCGCTGAATGCTGCGGAGCAACGCAATCTGGATGGCGATGCCTTCGGCGACAACAGCGATGATGATATCGATGGTGATGGCCGCCCCAATCACACCAACGGCAACAATACCTTGAACACCGCCGACAGCGTGGCAACCGTCAATCTGGACCGTTTCCCGCGTAACCCCAATGAATGGGAAGACACCGATCGTGACGGTATTGGCAACAATGCGGATACCGACGACGACAACGACGGCCTGAGTGACAGCGATGAAGCTGACGCTGGCACCAACCCGCTGCTGCGCGATACGGATGGCGACGGTGTACTGGATGGCGCGGATGCTTTCCCGCTGGACCCGACCGCTTCCTTTGACGCCGATGGTGATGGCATTCCGGTGCGTCCGGCCGGTTCCCCGGGCATCAGTGACAACTGTCCTGCCACACCCAATCCGCTGCAGACCGATACCGACAACGACCGCATCGGCGACAAATGTGACAAGGACGATGACAACGACGGTGTGCTTGACGTTGATGACGATCTGCCACTCGACAGCCGCGACAGCGTTGACACCGACGGCGATGGCATCGGTAACAGCATCGACACTGATGATGACGGCGATGGTGTGGCAGATGCCAATGATGCATTCCCGTTGAATGCAAACGAAAGCGTTGATACCGACGGCGATGGTATCGGCAACGTTGCCGATCCCGATGATGATGGTGATGGCGTATCTGATGGCGAAGATGCCTTCCCGCTGGACGGTACCAAAACCACCCTCAGCGACACCGACAATGATAACGACGGCTGGCGCCTCGAGCAGGATCCGGATGATAACGATAACACCAATCCTGGCGTGCCCTTCGTGGATACCGACGGTGATGGTATCGGTGATGCAATCGATCCCGATGATGACAATGACGGCGTTCCTGATGAACAGGATCAGCTGCCGCTGGATGGTAGCGACTTCCTCGATACTGACGGCGATACCATTGGTAACCGTACGGATACCGACGATGACGATGACGGCGTGCCTGATAGCGAAGACCGTTTCCCGCTGAATCCCGAAGAATCCATCGATACTGATGGTGACGGCATCGGCAATAACGCGGATACCGACGATGATGGTGATGGCGTGCCTGATGGTCAGGACAGCGACAGCCTGAACCCGGATGTGGACGGCGATGGCGTTTACGACGGTGCCGATAACTGTCCGGCTGTCAGCAACACCGATCAGAAAAATTCCGACGGTGACAACAATGGTGGTGATGCCTGCGATACCGACGACGATAACGACACTGTGCCGGATGGCAGCGACAACTGTCCGTTGATCAGCAACACGGATCAGGCCAACGCCGATGGCGATGCCCGTGGTGATGTGTGCGACACCGACGACGACAACGACAATGTGCCCGATGCAGGCGATAACTGCCCGGCCATTGCCAATGCCAATCAGCTGGATACCGACGCGGACACCATCGGTAACGTCTGCGATGACGATGATGACGGTGACGGCGTGTCTGATGGTGAAGATGCGTTCCCGCTGGATGCCAGCGAAACCACGGATACTGACGGCGACGGAACGGGCGACAACAGCGACAACTGTCCCGCTGCTGCCAACCAGGATCAGCTGGACACTGATGGTGACGCGTTGGGCAACGTTTGTGACGATGACGATGACGGCGATACCCTGACCGATGCACAGGAACAGGCGCTGGGCACCAATCCGCTGCTGGTGGACACCGATGCGGATGGCAGCAACGACAACACCGACAACTGTCCGATCGACAGCAACAGCGATCAGCTCAATACCGATGGTGACGAGTTGGGGAACGTCTGTGATGACGATGACGACGGTGACGGCGTATCCGATGGAGAAGACGCCTTCCCGCTGGATGCCAGTGAAACCACGGATACCGACAGTGATGGTACCGGCGACAACAGCGACAACTGTCCTGCTATCGCCAATGAAGATCAGCTGGACACTGACGGCGACACGTTGGGCAATGCCTGTGATGATGACGATGACGGCGACACCCTGAGTGACGCAGAAGAGCAGGTGCAGGGCACAGACCCGTTACTGGCCGACACCGACAGCGATGGCAGTGCCGATAACGTCGATAACTGCCCGGTACTGGCCAATGCCAATCAGGCTGATAGCAACGACAATGGCGTGGGTGATGCCTGCGAAGGCGAGCCTGCTGACATTGCCGGTTTCTGGCTGGCCGCCATTACCGTGAGTGATGTGCAGCAGACCGGTGTAGCCCCACAGGGAGCGAACCTGGCTGAAATCTGCGACAGCGCTGTTGATGACCAGAAAGCGGGTATTGCCTTCGTCAAACAACAGGGTAATGAAATCAATCTGAACTTTGACGATGGTGACGGTGATGGCGAATCCGGCAGCATTGTTGGCATCGGCAACGTTCAGTTTGGTGGTAGCGTGGATGTCGATACCCAATACGACTATTCAGGTGCCAATCCGGTCGCTTTGTACACGGTTACCGAAGTCTTGAACTTCAACGGTACGCTGGATGCGAACGCCAACACGATCACCGGCACCTCGATCACCGAAACGATCGAAATCTACGCCGGCGAAGATCTGGGTGTGGCACCAGCGGCCACCTGTACCTATACCCTGACAGGCGCGCTGAACCGCATGTCCGCAGTGGACGCCAGTGCCATCCTGAATCCGGCGGGTGCCGATCAGGGCATTGCTTTCACGGACAGCTGGCGCAACTACTTTAGCGAAACCGGTGTCGACATCTTTGAGTTCGGTTACAGCACCGTGACCACCTCGGGTGCCACCGACTTTGCCTGGAACGGTGCTGCGTTTACAAACGACAGTCGCACCCGCTGGATGTTGAGCAGTGCTGGCTGGATTGAAGTCAACGATGCACCGGCAGTGGATGGCACCCCGGCCACCACAGCGACTCTGGTTCGTGGTAACGGCAGCGTCAATGGCTCGGTCTGGCAGGTCAGCGCGGTGGCGGCACCGATCACAAACCTGCCGCAGCTGGAATTTGTCAGTGAAGACTGGGAACAGGGCGTTGCCAATCCGGACGCGAACTTTGTCAGCGCGGATGCCCGCGGTGTGGGTGTGACCGTCGTTACCCAGATGGATGAGTACGATCTGCCCTGTGATTACAGCCTGTATCCACAAGGCGTACTGTCCTGCGAAAACTGGATTCTGAGCAGCTATCCGGGCAGTGGCCGTCGTGAAGACATTACCACTTCGCATCTGGCGACCGCGCTGAGTGAACTGCTGCACGCCAGTGGCAGTGTGCCGACCACGCCGATTGCCGGTGTGCCGATCGGCAGCATTGACGACAACGAAAGTGACGATCGCATCCACCAGATCTTTGCCTGGCTGGTCGGATCGGATCTCAGTGGCAACGTCGGGACCAGTGGTGCGGTGCACTTCTATACCCACGATGGCTTGACCAACTGCGGTGCGCATCAACGGTGTCACTGCCAACTGGACCATCGTCGATCCCAACGGCGACGGTCATGCAGTGTTGCAGTTCACGATTCCGGACGAGATCCAGCCGTACTACTTCTACTGGAACTTCGAAGAAAGCCGTAACGTGATCATGGCCGTCGAAACCCTGAGCGATGCAGACAGCTATGTGCGGGTCGGTACCTTCACGCCCAGTGGCACCGAGTTCAACTTTGCCGGTATCAACGTCACTGCATTGAATGAACTGATCAACGGCTTCAGCTATAGCAAACCGGATACCGATGGTGATGGTGTTGCGGATGATGCTGACAACTGTCCGAGCGATGCCAATGCGGATCAGGCCGATGCTGATTCTGATGGTCGCGGTGATGTCTGTGACAGCATTGAACCGCCGGCGGATCAGGACGGTGACGGTGTGAGTGATGACATCGACAACTGTCCGTTCGTTCCCAATGCCGACCAGGCAGATTCCGATGGCGACAATATCGGTGATGCCTGCGATACGCTGGAGCCAGGGGATCAGGATGCTGATGGTGTAACCGATGACGTGGATAACTGTCCTTCTGTCTACAATCCGGATCAGGCCGACAGTAATGGCAACGGCGTTGGTGACGCCTGCGATGCTGGTCTGCGTCTGGATAGCGACAGCGATGGTTTCGTCGATAGCGAGGATGCTTTCCCCCTCAACGCCAGCGAGCAGAATGATGCCGATGGTGACGGTGTGGGCGACAACAGTGACGTCTGCCCGTTCCTTGCGAACGTGACTGACTGCGTCAATAACGATGTCAATGCCAACGGTGTTTATATCGCAACCTTCACTGCAAGCGGCGAAGAGTTCGACGAAAGTGCGGGTGCCTGTGCACCTGTGAGCGAACCCAACGGTAAGGAAATCGTTGAATTCGTCCAGATCGGCAGCCAGCTGCTGGTGCGGGGCGGTGACATGGATGACGAGTTCGAACACCGTGGCACCATTGCAACCAATGGTGATTTCAGTGTGAGCACAGTCGAAGCGAACTTCAGTTTCACCCTGACCGGTACCCATGTCGCAGCCAGCACGTTCAACGGAGCCTTCACCGAGAACGACAACGGTTGTGAGCAAACGGCCACGGTTGTATTCACGCCTGCGGCTGCCATTACCGAATCCTCGGTGGGCAGCGCCGGCCTGACCTGGCTGGAATCCGAGAGCCAGTGGAATGAAAATTCCCAGACCGAGACCATCGAAGCGTTCTACGGTGTGATTTCGGATACCGGTCCGGAAACGTTCTTCGCTTACGATGCATCCACCCGCAGCTGGGTTGAAGAAACCGAGGTCAGCAATGAATACCTGATCACCGCCGGTGGCGTCGTCACCCTGCAGGATCGCTTCACCATCGACAGCTATCTCGATGCAGGCGAAACCGCAGTGGTACGGGCATACGAGACCGATGGCACGACAGTATCCACGCTGCTGGAAGCTCATGTGGTGCTGGAAGAACTGAACATCGAAGGTATGCTGATCAGCAAGGTAGTGGGTGAGGCACTGGGTCATGGATTGACACCGGATGCAGTGTTCACCACCGGTGCTCGCGCATTTGTCGCCAGCATCACCGAGCAGAACGAAGCCTATGAGTTCTGGTGCGACGATGACTGGAACGACTACGTGGCCAACAACTACAGCTGTGCCAATGTGGTCGCCAAGTCCTATCAGGATCTGAACGGCGATGGTCAGGATGATCCGGTTGCCGCCATCGATCTGGATGAAGTGGTCTATACCCCGGCTGAATTCGACAACGGTACTGCCGTTGGCGGTGGTCTGTGGGCCGGTGAAGGCTATGATGCCGGCGGTGACTACTACCTGAACGCCTACCTGATCAGCGATGACGGTACGGCGACGGGCAGCAATCCGCTGGTGCGGGTGGCGAAGCATTATCGCAACGGTGTATCCAACTACTGGGCTGAAAAAACCGTGATCGCGGAGTTCAGCTATAGCGCCATTACCCGTGGCGGTATCAGCATCATCCAGTGGGATCTGCCGGCCATCGTTGCCAAACTGGGTGATCTGGACGCCTACGAACTGCATCCGTTCATCTTCGAGGAATCTTCACTGGATGGCACAGCACTGGTACGTCGTGGCGAGCGTGTACTAAGCGGTACAGAAGAACGCGAGCTGCTGCTGAACCCGGCAGCGCGGACGCAGGCGCTGGCAGCATTCAACTGGGTGGCCGGTGTTTATACCAATAACGCCGAAAGCGTGCTGTTTGCCTTCCTGCCCAGCGGTGAGTACTTCAGTGTGCAGTGGGCCGAAGCCAATGGTTTCATCGGCTTTGAACGCGGGGGCTTCTCGCAGTATGGCGACGAGCTGTATGTGAATGTACAGCAGAACGATGATGGCGAGGCGCTGCTGTGCGATCCCTCCCAGGGTGGCGACTGCAGCGACATCATGCTGCCGATTGCGGTGGGCGCCAGCGATCTGACCGCCTATCCCGGCACGCCTGATGAGTTCGTGTTTGCCCGTGAGAACGTCACGGGTACCGGCATCGAGGGTATCTGGAAAGCAGCCGATGATACCGTGTTGATGATGTTCCTGCCGGGCAATGTCTACGTTGCGATCCAGTGGGAAGAAGCCAATGGCTTTGTCGGCTTCGAGCGCGGTACGTACAGTCTCACCGATGATCAGCTGAGCGTCACCGTCAGCCAGAACGACGACGGTGAGGCGCTGATCTGTCAGCTGGAAGCGGGTACTGGCTGTTCGGAACAGACATTGACTATCAGCGTGGATATGGACAGTCTGGTCGTTAACCCTGGTGTGGATGATTTCATGCTGCACCGTGCACTCTGATCCATACCTTAACCCAATAAAAAGCCCGGCTTTCACGCCGGGTTTTTTTATTGGAGCTCCCTGCTGCAATGCAGCATCAGCCGTCATAGACGTTGCGATTGTCATCCAGAATGCGTTGCAGGTAGGCCCCGTAACCGCTCTTTTCCAGCGGCGCGATCAAGCGTTCCAGCTGGGCGTCATCGATATAGCCCATCAGATAACTGATTTCTTCAGGGCAGCAGATTTTCAGGCCCTGGCGATCCTCGACCAGCTTGATAAAATTGGCGGCGTCCAGCAGCGCGTTATGGGTGCCGGTGTCGAGCCAGGCAACGCCACGCCCCAGCATTTCCACCTGCAGATTGCCCCGCTCCAGGTAATGCCGGATGACATCGGTAATCTCCAGTTCGCCCCGCGCCGAGGGCTGAATGGTGCGGGCGATATCCACCACATCATGATCAAAGAAATAGATGCCGGTAATCGCGTAGTTCGATTTTGGCTTGCTGGGCTTTTCCTCGATGCTGGTGACACGGCCGTCGCGATCAAATCCGAATACACCATAGCGTTGCGGATCGCGCACCTGATAGCCGAACACCGTGGCACCGGTTTCCCGCCGGGTGCAGGTCTGAAGAATCGACGACAGGCCCGAGCCGTAAAAGATGTTGTCACCCAGCACCAGGCACACGTTGCTGTCGCCAATAAAATCGGCGCCGATCAGAAACGCCTGCGCGAGTCCCTCCGGCGCGGGTTGGTCGGCATATTCAAACTGCATGCCCCACTGCGAACCATCGCCAAGCAAGGCTTCAAATGCGGCATGGTCCCGTGGCGTGGTGATGATCAATACCTCGCGGATGCCGGCCAGCATCAGCATCGCGATGGGATAATAGATCATGGGTTTGTCGTACACCGGCATCAGCTGTTTGCTGACGCTGGTGGTAAGCGGATGCAGGCGGGTGCCGGTACCCCCTGCCAGAATGATGCCCTTGTAGTGCATGGTTCACGTCCTGTTGCCAGCTTTCTGCAATACTAGCACAGCACCCGCTGGCCGCCGTGCGCGGGTTTCCTGCTAGAATGGGCGCTTCGTTACAACGGAGTCTGACCTGCAGCCATGCTGTCACACCAGTCTCAGCTGATCTGTCATGAATGCGATGCCCTGCTGCGCATGCCAACCGTGCAGGTAGGGCAGAAAGTCGTGTGCCCCCGCTGCGGCTGCACCCTGTACAAATGCCGGCGTGATCCGGTGGATCGCGGGCTCGCCCTGAGTCTGGCGGCGCTGATCCTGTTCGTACCCGCCAACTTCCTGCCGATCATGACCCTCGATATCCTGGGTCAGGAAAACGCTGATACCCTCTACAAGGGTGTGCTGCAGCTGTATGTGCAGGGTTACTGGTGGATGGCGTTGCTGGTGTTCGTGTGCAGCATGCTGGCACCGCTGGTGGAATTCCTGCTGATCACCGGCATCTGCATACTGGTGAAGCTGCGTCGCTACAACCTGCTGCTGATCCACATGCTGAAAATCCAGGGCCACATCAAGCGTTGGGGTATGCTGGAGGTGTTCATGCTCGGGATTCTGGTCGCCTATATCAAGATGATCGATGAGGGCGAAATCCACCTGGGCATGGGTCTGTACTGTTTTATCGGCCTGCTGCTGGCCACCACGCTGAATGCGGTATTGTTTGATACGCACACCATCTGGGAACAGGTAGGAAAGGCCCGTGAACGCCATCGTCTCCGCTAAGAGCCAGGGGCTGGTCCTCTGCAACGATTGTCATCTGGTGGTGCGGGAGGCCGCAGTCACGCCGGGGCAGGCCAGCTATTGTCCGCGCTGCGGCAGCCGCCTCCATACGCGACGTCCCAACAGCCTGGCGCGCACCTGGGCGCTGATCATCACCGCGTGGATCTTTCTGCTTCCCGCCAACCTGTATCCGGTGATGACGGTCATCTATCTGGGTGAAGGCGAACCGGATACCATCCTGTCCGGCGTGGTGCGGCTGGTGCAGAACGGCATGATTCCCATCGCCATCCTGGTATTCGTTGCGTCCATCGTCGTGCCAATGCTCAAGCTGCTGGGATTGATGGTCTTGCTGCTGACCGTACAACGGCGCTGGCAACTCAACAAGCGCCAGTGCACCATTCTGTATCGCATCATCGAAGTGATCGGCGCCTGGTCGATGCTCGATCTGTTCATGATTTCCATTCTGGTGACGCTGGTGGATCTGGGGGCGGTTGCCACCATCAGTGCCGGCACCGGTGCTACGGCGTTTGCCACCGTGGTGGTGCTCACCATGTTCGCCGCCATGAGTTTTGACCCCCGTCTGATCTGGGATTTGCAGGAACATCACGATGAACGACACTGAGGTTCAGGAAGCCCTGGTACAACCCTCGAAAAGCTTTTCGATTGTCTGGCTGCTGCCGCTGATTGCGCTGGCCATCGGCGTCTGGCTGCTGTACCAGTCCATCACCGACGCGCCCATCGAAATCACCGTGGATTTCGCCACCGGCACCGGTATCGAAGTGGGCAAGACCAAAGTGATATACGAGGGCATCCAGGCGGGTGTGGTTACCGACATCCGGCTTGACCAGAGCGATCTGAAAGGTGTGGTGGCCACGATCGAGATGGATAACCGCATAGAACCGTTCCTGCGCGAAGGTACGAAGTTCTGGCTGGTAAAACCGGAAATCAGCCTGAGCGGCATTACCGGTCTGGAAACCATCGTCAGCGGCAACTACATTGCGATCAAGATCGACACTGGCGGATCGCCTACCCGCTATTTCACTGCACTGGAAGAGCCGCCGGCGGTGGATATGAGTGAACCCGGCCTGCACCTGAAACTGGTGGCGAACGATCTGGGTTCTGTCAATGTCGGTGCGCCCCTGCTGTACAAGAAGATCGTGGTGGGACGTGTGCTGGATTACGAACTGGATACGCAGCAGGACAAGGTCGTGGTCAGCGTCATCGTGCAGCCGCCCTACGATCAGTTGATCACCCAGAAAACCCGTTTCTGGAATACCAGCGGCGTGCGGGTGAAGGCCGGACTCGATGGCGTGGACGTGCAGATGGATTCGCTGCTGTCGGTACTGCGGGGTGGCATCACTTTTGATATTACCGATCCAAAAAATGAAGCACCGGCCCGCAACGGTGACCAGTTCAAACTCTATCGCAATTATTCGGCCGCCCAGCGCGGCATTACGGCCACCATCACGTTCAATGCGGATGATGCGTTGCCGTCCAGCGGTGCGCGGGTAATGTTCAAGGGATTCGAAGCCGGTGTGATCCGTGGTATCAAGCTCAGCGAAGATCACCGCAGTGTCATTGCCACTGTAAACATGTCGCCGGACATGGAAGAGTATCTCAACACTGGCACCCGGTTCTGGCTGGCGAAGCCGCAGATTTCCCTGCAGGGGATCAGTGGACTGGATACCCTGGTGAAAGGCAGCTACGTCGAAATGGATCTGGGGGAAGGCGAGCCCACCCGTGAATTCGTGGCGCTGTCCAGGCCGCCGGCGCCCGATGCCAAAAAGCCAGGTCTGCGCCTGCGTTTGCAAACCGCCGAGCGCGGTTCCATCGATGTCGGCTCGCCCGTGCTGTATCGAAAGATGCCAGTGGGCGTGGTCGAGGCTTACCAGCTTTCACCGCAGCAGGACACAGTCCTGATTGATATCCGCATCGAGCCGGAATACCGCTCGCTGGTGCACAAGGGCACCCGGTTCTGGAATGCCAGCGGGGTGCAGTTCAGCGGTTCCATCAGCAAGGTCATGCTGCGCACTGAATCCCTCGCCAGTCTGATTCAGGGAGGGATCGGTTTCTACAATCCCGACAACAGCAGTCGTGAACCGGTGCAGGATCGTGCCCAGTTCACCCTGTACGACGACTACGACAGCGCCCAGGAAAAAGGCACCGCCATCGACATCCTGCTGACCAACGCCGACGGTGTGACAGCAGGCACGGTAATCCGTTATCAGGGTATCGAGATCGGTGCAGTCAAAGACGTGCAACTCAAGGCCGATCTCAGTGGCATCGTGGCGCGGGCGATCCTGCATGAACAGCCGGAAAAATTTGCCCGCGAAGGTTCCGTTTTCTGGCTGGTGCAACCCAAACTCGGCATCACCGGCGCCAGTCATCTGGAAACCCTTGTGACGGGCAAATATTTTGAAGCGATTCCCGGTAGCGGCCGCCCGCAGCGCAGTTTTACCGCCCAGTACGCGGCGCCGGTGCAGACGGTCAAGGAACAGGGGCTCAACCTGACCCTGATCACGCCGCGGCTGGGATCGGTGCGTGAAGGTTTGCAGGTGTATTACCGCGATGTTGTAGTCGGCAAAGTCACCGGCTTCCGGCTCGGCGAAACGGCAGATCACGTCAAAGTCTTTATCAATATCGAACCGTTGTATGCGCCGCTGGTGCGCGATGGCACCCAGTTCTGGAATGCCAGTGGCATCAGCATCGATGTCGGCCTGTTCAAAGGAGCCACCATCCGCGCCGATTCGCTGGAATCCATTCTTGCCGGTGGCATTGCCTTTTCCACCCCGGACAACGGCAACGGTCTGCCACTGGCCCGCAACGGCGAAACCTTTGTCCTGTACGATGAAGTGAAAGAGGAATGGTTGCAGTGGCGCCCGAAGATCAACCTGGCAACCGCGACGACACAGGAGTCCGAATGATGGCGTCGAATCTGGCTACGGTCATCAACACCATGCGGCCACCGTTTCTGTTGCTCACGCCGGCCTGCGTGCTGGTGGGAATCGGTTCTGCCGCCACCGTGACCACCATCGACTGGGGACTGGCGGCGCTGATTCTGCTGGGCGCCCTGTGTGCCCACATCAGCGTGAACATGCTCAACGAATACCACGACTACAAAAGTGGACTGGACAGCAACACCCAGCGCACGCCGTTCAGCGGTGGCAGCGGCGCCCTGCCGGCCAATCCGCTGGCGCTCAATGCGGTGTTGATCGGCGGCATTGCCACCCTCGGTATTACCTTGTTGCTGGGACTGTATTTCATTGCGCTGCGCGGCTGGGCACTGGCGCCGCTGGGTCTGCTCGGTACAGTCATCATTGTCACGTATACGCAGTGGCTCAACCGCCTGCCGTTCATGTGCCTGATCGCACCGGGTCTGGGTTTTGGTGTGCTGATGGTCATGGGCACCCATCTGGTGCTTGCCGGCAACTATTCCCCGTTTGCCCTGCTGGTGTCCCTGGTGCCGTTCTTTCTGGTGAACAATCTGCTGTTGCTGAACCAGTATCCGGATCTGGACGCCGATCGCGCCGCCGGGCGCCGGCATTTTCCGATTGTCTACGGGTTGCCAAAAGCACACTGGATCTACGCGCTGTTCAATCTGGCAGCGTACGGCACCTTGATCGGCTGCATTGTCTTGCAGATCCTGCCGGTGTGGAGTGCGCTGGCATTGCTGACAGCGCCACTGGCGGTGCGCGCAACGCTGGGTGCGTTCCGCTTTGACGGGCGTGATATTGACGCACTCAAACCGGCGCTGGCGATGAATGTACTGGTGAATCTGCTCACGCCCACGTTGCTGGGTGTGAGTTTGCTGATGGCTTATTGAATTGGAGCAGGCATGATGAATAACAAAAACAACAACCAACTCGTTACCCTGCCGCAACTGGCCAAGGGCATGCTCGAACTGATTCCTGATCTGCCGGTGATGGCCACTGGTGCACTGCACATGGCGCGGGCCAAACCCGAGCGCGCGTTTTCCATCGGCCAGTTGCTGGAACAGCAGGCGCAGCGCCACCCGAACCGGCCGGCCCTGCGCTTTGGCGAACACCAGTGGAGTTATCGCGATTTCAACGGCTGGGTAAATCAGGTGGCGGCACTGTTTGCGCGCCAGGGCGTACGCGCTGGCGACGTGGTGGGGCTGCTGATGGAAAACCGCCCCGAACTGCTGGTGTGTGTGGCGGCTACTGTCAAACTGGGCGCCATTGCCGGCATGCTCAACTTCAATCAGCGCGATGCAGTACTCACCCACAGTATCAACCTGATCAAACCCAAGCTGATGGTGACATCGGCAGAAAGCGTGGCAGCGCTGGAAACCACGCCATTCAGTCCGCTGCAGAGCAACGATATCTGGCATTACTGGGTGGGTGATGCGGACAGCGAACGCCCGGCGGGCTATTCCGATCTGATGACGGAATGTCGCGCGTTCCCGAAACACAATCCTGCCAGCACCGGCAAAGTGAAGATGAAGCAGCCGTGCTTTTTCATTTTCACCTCGGGCACCACCGGCATGCCCAAGGCGTCAGTGATGAGTCACTACCGCTGGCTGATGGGTATGGCCGGCATGGGATTGCTGGCGATGCGCCTGCGCGCCGATGACGTGCTGTATGTACCGTTGCCGCTGTATCACAACAACGCACTCACCGTGAGCTGGGGCGCTGCGCTGGGATCGGGCGCGTGTCTGGCACTCACCCGTAAATTCAGCGTGTCGCGTTTCTGGGATGAAGTGCGTCAGCATCGTGCCACCGCGTTCTGCTATATCGGTGAACTGTGTCGCTATCTGCTGAACCAGCCCCCCAGCGAGCGGGATCACCAGCATCTGATTCGCGTGGTGGTGGGCAATGGTCTGCGGCCGGAAATCTGGCACAGCTTCAAACAGCGTTTTGGCATCCAGCGCATCGCCGAATTCTATGGCGCCAGCGAATGCAATCTGGGCTTTGTGAATGCGTTCAATGTCGACGCCACCGCTGGCTTCTGTCCGCTGCCGTTTGCCATCGTGCAATACGATCCTGACACCGAACAACCGGTGCGCAACAGCGCCGGACGCCTGCAGAAAGTACCGGTGGGTGGCACCGGCTTGCTGATTACCCAGATCACACCGCGCACGCCGTTTGATGGATACACCGACCCTGCCGCCAGCGAGAAAAAACTGTTCCGCGATGCTTTCACGCCCGGCGATTGCTGGTTCAACACCGGCGATCTGGTGCGTGATCAGGGCTTCCGCCATATCCAGTTTGTCGATCGCCTGGGTGACACCTTCCGCTGGAAAGGTGAGAACGTTGCGACCACCGAAGTCGAAGCCGCCTTTGCCGACGTCACCCAGGTGGAGCAGGCCGTGGTGTATGGCGTGCAGGTACCCGGCCACGATGGCCGCGCCGGCATGGCCGCACTCACACTCACCGTGCCGCCGGCGCAGTTCGATGGTAAGACCTGCGCGGCTGTGCTCACCCGGCATCTGCCCGCTTATGCCGTGCCCCTGTTCCTGCGCGTGCGGGACGAACACGAAATCACCGGCACCTTCAAGAATCGCAAGGTGGAACTGAAGAATGAAGGTTTCGATCTGGCGCGGGTGAAAGATCCGGTGTTTTTCTACAAAGGTGTGGAAGAAGGATATGTGCCGCTGACACCGGAGATGATTGAGGGGATTGTGCGGGGGTGGTGAGGGTGTGAGGGCTAGCGCTGAGTATGGAATCAGCGCCCCCATACTCTTTACTAGACCTGGCCGCCCACACCCTTGAACTTCTCAACAAACGCGGCAATCTTCTGGAAAACGCTTTGTTTCTTGGTCAAATACTGCGGATTCAACTTGCTCATCTTGGGCAGAATCGAGTTAAGTTCCGTGCCGGCGTCACTGGCGTACTCACGCCTCAGCGAGGTGGCGATGTAGCGCCGGGCTTCTTCAGCATTCAGGCTTTCTGAGTTAATCAGCTCTTCGGCTTCCCGTTGCTGCTCGGCCTGAGCAAAAGCGAAAAAGGCTTCGATCACAGTTGCTTTATCGCCAATCTGGTCGAGGTCGGTTTGATTGATAAAGTCGACCAGCAGGCTTTCCTTCGCGCGGTTGCCAAGGCTGGCACGAATTACCCGGCGTACTTCATCCACCAAATCGGCTTTGCTTTTGGTTTTCTTGTTGTGTTCGAAGATCAGCTCCAGAATGTAATCCAGATTGATTTCCTGGGATTTCAGCAGGTCCACCTCAAACACCACATCATCCCAGTCGATGGTGGATTTCTCTTTTTCTTCGGCCGACTTCTGCCTGCGCTGCCAATCGCGGATATCGTTGTAAGTCGAGCGATAATCTTGAATCTTGCGCTCGGCCGGAACACGTATGGTCAGCAATTCTGCCAGTTTTTCATCGTCAAGATAGTGCTTGGCCTTGAATGTCTCGACCGCTTCCGGGTCGTTCATGTCCACGCTTTGCAGGGCTTTCAGGCTGGCAAATTCATCATAGTTTTGCAGCACATTCTCGACGCGCAGGTATTCGCCAAAGAGCTTGGCAAAGGCTTTTTTGTCCGACTCTTTTTCGATGGTGGTGGGGTCAGGAAAGCGCTGCTCCAGCTCGCTTACCACATCTAAAAAGCCGCGCCGCGCCTGGCCGGTAATCACATCGGTAAAACCGTCCATGTATTCCTTGTAGCTCTTCTCCAGCACAACGTTCTTGGTGTTCTTGTCGCCGAACAGGGTTATTGCATCGACAGTGGCTTGTTCCAGATCACGGAACGTGACGATGTTGCCAAACGTTTTGGTGGCATCATAAATACGGTTTGTGCGCGAATAAGCCTGAATCAAGCCGTGGTAACGCAGGTTCTTGTCAACAAACAAGGTATTCAGCGTTGGTGCGTCAAATCCCGTCAGGAACATGCCCACTACAATCAGCAAGTCGATTTCTTTGGCTTTCACCCGCTTGGCTAAATCACGGTAATAGTTTTGAAAGCCGTTGCTGTCTACGCTGAAGTTGGTTTTAAAGAAGGCGTTGTAGTCGGCGATGGCGGCATTCAAGAACTCTTTGGCGCTGCTGTTCATGGCCGAGACGTCAAAGCTCTCGTCCCGAATATCACCAACCGCATCCTGCTCTTCGTTGGCAGCAAACGAGAAGATCGTGGCGATCTTCAGCGCCTTGCCGCTATTCTTGTTTGAAGAGTCGGCCTGCAATTTGTTCAGCGATTCATAATAGAGCTTGGCGGCATCCACGCTGCTTACCGCGAACATTGCATTGAAGCCCTTGGCGTTGGCTTGCAAGCGGTGTGTCTTCTGACGGTAGTTGTTCAGGATGTACTGGGATATTTCACGAATACGTTCCGGGTGTAGCAAGGCTTGTTTGTTTTCAGCCGCACTGAGTTTGTTTAAATCCTGCTCGGTTTCTATTTCCTTGAACTTTGGGCGCACATCGTTGTAGTCGACCTTAAACTTGAGCACCTTTTCATCGCGAATCGCATCGGTGATCACATAGGAATGCAGTTCCCGGCCAAACACGCTGGCTGTGGTGTCTGCACCCAGGGCGTTTTGCGGAAAGATAGGTGTGCCGGTAAAGCCAAACTGATAAAAACGTTTGAATTTCTTCTTCAGGTTTTTTTGTGCCTCACCAAACTGGCTGCGGTGGCACTCGTCAAAGATAAACACTACCTGCTTGTTGTAGATGGGCAAGTCGCCTTCGCTCTTCATCAGGTTGTTGAGCTTCTGGATAGTGGTGACGATGATCTTGTTATCGTCCTTGTCCAGATTGCGTTTCAAGCCGGCAGTGCTGTCGGAACCATTCACGCTGTCGGGCGAAAAGCGCTGGTATTCCTTCATGGTCTGGTAGTCCAGGTCTTTCCTGTCCACCACGAAGAAAACTTTGTCGATAAAATCCAGCTCGGTGGCCAGGCGCGCGGCCTTAAAACTCGTGAGGGTTTTGCCTGATCCAGTGGTGTGCCAGATGTAGCCGCCGCCCTCGGGATTGCTCCAGTTCTTTGCCTCAAACGAGGTTTTCACCTTCCATAGGATTCGCTCTGTGGCGGCAATCTGGTAGGGGCGCATCACCAGCAAGGTATTGCTGACATCAAACACCGAATAGCGCAACAACACTTTCAGCAGGGTCTCTTTCTGAAAGAAGGTAGCGGTAAAGTCTTTCAGGTCCCTGATCAGGCTGTTATCCGCCTTTGCCCAGTTCATGGTGAAGTCGTAGCTATTCTTGTTGCGCTGCGTGGTATTGGCAAAGTAACGGCTGTCGGTGCCATTGGATATCACGAACAGCTGCAAATACTTGAACAGGGAATGCTCGCTGTTAAAGCTTTCCTTGCTGTAACGATGCACCTGATTAAAGGCTTCCCGAATCGCCACGCCGCGCTTTTTCAGTTCGATCTGCACCAGTGGCAAGCCATTCACCAGAATGGTGACGTCATAGCGGTTGGCATGGCTGCCGGTTTGCTCGAACTGCTTGATTACCTGCACCTTGTTGCGGGCGATATTCTTCTTGTCCAGCAGGTAAATGTTTTTGATGCGGCCATCGTCAAAGACAAAGTCGTGAATATAGTCATCGTGGATCTTGCGGGTTTTGTCGGCGATAGTGTCGCTGGGCTTATCCAGGTACGTTTCCACAAAGCGACGCCATTCACCTTCAAGAAACTCCACGTTATTGAGGGCCTGTAGCTGCGCGCGCACATTGGCCAGCATGGCGTCGGGGTTGTTCAGGGTGGGTAACAGTTCGTAGCCCTGATTGACCAAGTCCTGAATCAGCTCCCGTTCCAGGTCGCTTTCGCTCTGGTAGCTTTCCGCCACCTTCCACTCGCGAACGTATTTGTCGAGGACGATAAAACTCCTGGATTCTGCGATGGTCTTGTAATCAGTCATGCCTCGTTATCCTTTTTTCGCAGCAGTTTTTTTACTTCACGGTCAAAGTCTGACTCGATGCGTTGCTGCTTATTGAACTTTTCGTATTCTGCATGGGCCTTCTGTTCCGCCTGCTGGCGAGAAACGGTTCCATAGCCTTCCAGAATCCGGTATTCATTGAAGGCGAGGAACTTGTTGACGCTTTCCGCGAAGCTTTCCATGGTAAAAGTATTGCGCCGCTCGATAATGCCCTCGATATAGTCGAAGAAGGCGGATACGGCTCGCTCAAGCTGCATGAAACTTGTCCTGCACGTGGGCGTAAAACTGCTGCGTTGTTTTCGATTTGGGATCGTAATCGATGCTGCACTCGGCAAAGATATCGGTAATCTGCTGATAGATGCGCCGCTCGCTGGCGCGGATCGAGCGCACCCGCTCCAGCAATTCGCGGAAATAGTCCTTGCCAAAGAAGCGGCCATTCTTGAGGCGCTCATCATCCATGGCAAAGCCCTTGATGATGTACTCCTTGATCAGCTGGGTGGCCCAGATACGGAACTGGGTGGCCTGGGCGGAGTTAACCCGGTAGCCGACCGAAATCACCGCATCCAGGTTGTAATACTTGACCTTACTGGTCTGGGTTTTACCGGCAATGGCGCCGTGCTCAGTGGTATGTTCCAAAATGGAACATACCACTTCCTCCTGTAATTCATTGCTTTTAAAGATATTTTTCAGGTGCTTGGTAATGGCAGGGCGTTGAACGCCGAACAGCTCAGCCATGCGTTCCTGCGTCAGCCAGATGGTTTCATTACTGAGCAGCACTTCCACCTTGATCGCGCCGTTGGGCGCGGTGTAGAGCAGAAAATCCGTGGTTTGGTCTTGCAGGCTTAGATTGGGCAGAAGGGTGTCCTCAGTCATCCGCCTTCAGCAGGATAAAGTGCTCGATCAGCCGGATCATCAGCTCCTTCTGATCGGGCTGGCTTTCGGCCACCAGCAGTGCCAGTGCCACCAGGGTGTTGTCATTGATCAACTGCTCCACCGGCCTGGCCAGCAAGTGCTGGTTGATGCGCAAATACCACAAAAACAGGAACGACCCGCTGCGCTTGTTGCCGTCCGCCAGCGGGTGATTCTTGATGACGAAATAGAGCAGATGGGCCGCCCGGCTGGCCACGTTGGGATAAAACAGCTCGTCACCAAAGCCCTGCTCGATGGTCGCCAGCGCCGAGGCCAGGCCGTCACCGCGCAGCTGCCCGAACAGCGCCGTCGCCTCGCCCTTGGCGATCAGCGTCTTTTTCAGCTCGGTAATGGCGGCCAGGGCATCGTCCAGCATCAGCGCCCGCATGCTGGCTTGCCTGTTGGGTAGCGCGCCGAGGCTTTGCTCGTCATAACCCTGCAACAGGCTCCAGCTGCGGGCGTAGTCGCTGATGACGGACAGCACCGCCTCACCCTCAGGATTGACCAGCTGCTGGTTGGCCAGGGTGCGCGACAGCAGCCGCACGGCCTGCTCGAACTCGATGCCGCGCTCCTGCAGACGGCGCTGGTTGAGGGTGTAGCCCTCTACGAGGTGCTGTTTCAGGGTGCGGGTGGCCCAGATTCGGAACTGGGTGGCGCGGGCCGAGTTGACCCGATAGCCGACCGAGATGACGGCATCAAGGTTATAGAACTTCCGTTTGCGCTTGACCTCCCTGCCGCCCTCCGCCTGAACCTGTAAGAAATCCTTACAGGTTGCCGCTTCTTCTAACTCCCCATCAGCAAAGACATTTTTCAGGTGCATGGTGATGTTTTGCGGCTTGACCTGAAACAGTTCGGCGATCTGGGCCTGGGTCAGCCACAGGCTTTCCTGCTCCAGCCGCAGCGCCAGCTGAACCTGGCCATCTTCGGACTGGTAGATCTCGATGCTATTGGTCATGGCAACCTCCTTGTTGCAGGGTGCGGTGGTAAACCCGGCATTCCGTGCCGGGTGTCTGTGCGTGGTGCGCGGGCGTCAGGCGACGTGCCATCTCAGGCGGCCGCCTCGTTGGGCTTGGGGAAGCTCAGCAACAGGTCGCGGTAGTATTCGTATTGCTGCTGGCGCAATTCGATTTCGCGGGGTAAGCCTTCGCTGATGGAGTTGGCTATCGTGTCGAATTTGTCGAGGATGGCGACGATACGCTCTTGTTCCTGCAGGGTTGGAACCGGAATGCGCAGTAGTTTAATATTTTTGATCGTGAGTTGCTGTAAGGCCCCGC
This sequence comes from Gammaproteobacteria bacterium, assembly GCA_041395845.1. Taxonomy (GTDB): domain Bacteria; phylum Pseudomonadota; class Gammaproteobacteria; order Pseudomonadales; family Ketobacteraceae; genus Ch67. Next base: position 35,183 of record JAWKZS010000005.1, on the reverse strand, counting down.
CTTCCCTGAAATTCGACTCTGAACTCCGGTTGATGTGAGAACAAAGTATAAGAATCTAGGCAAAATGAACTGGGGTTTTGCTCGCAGCCATGCCAACTGAGAGTTTAGGTTTGACCCTGCATGTTTTTTGGGCACGTAAGCAACTTTACCGACCTCACCTCTATTAGCCATAAGCACATCAAACGCTTGCAAATGCCCTTTTTTAGTTCACGGTGCTTTTCTTCGGAAATAAATTTCATGTCCTGATCAGAGATGGTGCCATTTACCATGTTTGTTCCACGTATAAATGGCACGCCAAACTCAACCATTTCATCAGCTCTCGGGTACTTTGATGAATGGTTCCCGTCTCCAATCTCACAAACGTCCCCCAACGTCTTCCACTCCACTTCCCCTTCTTCAAAGCTCAACAGCTTGTCGCGATAGTAGTGGTATTGTTTTTTGCGGGCGGTAAGCTCGGCGGTAAGCTCGGCGGTAAGCTCGGCGGTATGGGCGGTAAATGCGTCCAGAATGCGGACGATTTCGGCCTGTATTTCAAGGGATTTTTTGGGGTTTTCGGGGCATGGGATGGGGATCTGGAGCTTTTTCACAATCCCCGCATTGATGTTTGTCTGAGAGCCTGCACCGAGCGACTTGATATATTCGTACTGGCTTAGCAAGAAATGGAAAACATATCGGTAGTTCGCTATACCAGCGTCAAGTTGTATGTTTGCGCAAGCTTGGTTCGTCGTCATAGGGATTTTGTTGATCCCTATTTTTCCGACAGTTGCTCCGTACATTGCAACAATCACACAGTTTTCTGGTATCCAATTGGCGCTTGAGCTTTTAGTCCTGTCTCTGTAATTTTTACGCCCGTATCCCAAATTTCTCCAAAATCAACTTCTTGTGTGCGCAGCCATGGGACTCCTTCAGACATCATATCTGCTTTCACGAATCGCTTGCCTCGCAGGAACTCTCCAACATCGTCAAGCGGCTTCCACTCCACCGCAACCCCATCCAGCAGCTTTTCCATAAAACCTGTATTCGCCACGACTACAGCTCCTCGGTCTTGAATTCGCTATAGCCTTCATAGAAATAACTCACATCAATACCTTTCATAAACAGGGCGCGATCGTGAATCTTTTCGGTGAGTGCCGATTTCAGCAGGGCCTTGATTTCCAGGTCTTTCACCACGCTGCGCTGCATGGCAGAAAGGTATTCCTCTTTATCCACCTGGTTCCAGTCGACCACGCGCTGGATTTCTTTCTTGAGAATCAGGTCAAGCCAGATGCGGGTGGCGCGGCCATTGCCTTCCCGAAAGGGGTGCGCCATGTTCATCTCGACGTATTTTTCGATGATCTCATCGAAGGTGCTTTGTGGCATTCTTTCGATATTTTTTAACGAGACATCCAGGTACATAACACGCGCAAAGGCGGTGTCGCCCTTGGCGATATTCACATCGCGGATTTTACCGGCAAAGTCATCAATATCACCAAACAAGTAGCCGTGGATAAACGCCAGCCCGGCAAAATTGCCGACTTCTGCTTTGTTAATGTCGCCAGAATCAAACAGTTGCCGGGCCTTTTGTTTGCTGATTTTTTCTTCGGCTCTGGCCAGTTCGACCTGATCGGTGATGCCCAGTTTGTTTTCCAGGATCATGCCCTTTCTCCTTCTGTTCCGGCTCCTTCGATCTCCGCGACGATGGCATCAATCTCGGCACGCAGCTGGTCAATTCGGGCAACGGTAGTTTTCAGCTCGGCATTAAGCTCGGCAATATCCACCACTTCGCGGTTGTCTTTGGCTTCCACATAAGAGCTGACCGACAGGTTGTAATCATTGGCGGCCACCTGCTCGAACGGTACCGAGCGGGCGAAGTGATCGACATTGGCCTTGCTGTCGAACACCTGCATGATTTGCTCAATGTGGGAATCCAGCAGGATGTTGTTGTTGGTTTCCTTCTTGAACAGGCCGCTGGCATCAATAAACTGGGTATCGGTACTGGTTTTGTTTTTGGCCAGCACAAGAATATTCACGGCAATGGTAGTGCCGTAGAACAGATTGGGTGCAAGCGAGATCACGGTTTCCACGTAATTGTTGTCCACCAGGTACTGGCGGATTTTCTGCTCGGCACCGCCTCGGTAGAAAATGCCGGGGAAGCAGACAATGGCAGCGCGGCCCTTGCTGGACAGGTAGCTGAGGGCATGCAGCACAAAGGCAAAGTCGGCCTTGGATTTGGGTGCAAGCACGCCGGCCGGGGCAAAGCGATCGTCGTTGATCAGGGTCGGGTCGTCGCTACCGATCCATTTCACCGAATAGGGCGGGTTGGATACGATGGCGTCGAAGGGCTTTTCATCGCCAAAGTGCGGATCGATCAGAGTGTTGCCCAGCTGGATATTGAACTTGTCGTAGTTGATGTTGTGCAGAAACATGTTCATCCGGGCCAGGTTGTAGGTGGTGTGGTTGATCTCCTGGCCGAAGAAGCCTTCTTCGATAATGTGGGCGTCGAAATGTTTTTTTGCCTGCAGCAGCAGCGAGCCGGAACCGGCGGCTGGGTCGTAGATCTTGTTGACGCTTTTTTGCTTGTGCATGGCCAGTTGGGCAATCAGCTTTGACACATGCTGTGGGGTAAAGAACTCGCCACCGGATTTTCCGGCGTTGGCAGCGTAATTGGAAATCAGGAATTCGTAGGCATCGCCGAACAAATCAATATGTGCATCATCGAAGTTGCCGAAGTCCAGACCAGCCACGCCCTTCAGTACAGCGGCCAGGCGGGCATTTTTATCTTTGACGGTATTGCCCAGGCGGTTGCTGGTGGTGTCGAAGTCGGCAAACAGGCCCTTGATGTCGCCTTCAGACGGATAACCGCTGGCCGAGGCTTCGATGGCAGCAAAGATGGCTGCCAGGTCGGTATTGAGGCTTTCATTGGTGTTGGCGTTTTTGGCGACGTTGACAAACAGCTGGCTGGGATAAATGAAGTAGCCTTTGGTCTTGATGGCGTCGTCTTTGATGTCGGGTGTGATCACGCTGTCGGCCAGTTCGGCATAGTTGACGCTGTCGTCGCCGTCTTCGATGTAGCTGGCAAAGTTTTCGCTGATAAAACGGTAGAACAGGGCGCCCAGCACGTACTGCTTGAAGTCCCAGCCGTCCACAGCGCCGCGGACATCGTTGGCAATGGCCCAGATCTGGCGTTGCAGGGCGGCGCGTTGTTGTGTGCTTGTCATGTTTGTTCCTGATTACGTTCGTTAACTGCGTGTTGTGAAAGTTTTTGCCTGCGGATGCTCAATCATGGCGGCAGCGTTGTTATTGCTGTGTCAGCTCAAGCAGATCGCCTACGTCACATTTAAACAGCAGGCACAGCTTTTCGATGGCATCCAGATCCACCTTTTGCGCGGTTTCTTTATAGAGCAGCGTAACCGTGGCGCGGCTTAAGCCTGTTTCGCGGGCGACATCGGCAATACGCATCTTGTGTTCGCCCATCATGCGGGCGAGATGGCAGCGGATCATGGCAGTGCCTCTATCTAATGGTCCGGTGTTAGAAATAACACGGGAGGATACCACGGCTTTTCGATTTTTGTGATATTTTGTGAGTTGAAATCAAATTATGCAGGCCTGATTCTTAAAGTGGAACCCCCACCATGCTAAACACTATCGGCAACCTCGTACTGTCCATCGCCTGCCTGTATTGCTGGGGCCGCATTGGCGTAGACCTGATACAGGACCACGCCTCGCTGTTCGTGCATCTGGTCAATACCCTGTTCTGGTTCTGGTTTTACAACCTGTTCAGAAGCGAAGTAAAAATCTGACGTTTCTTTACCCGCATGCCGTCTATATCCATAGCACGAGACCTTCACGTTCCTTCCGGGGCTGTACACGGTGGCCCCTGTTCTAATGACTATCCTTAGCGATATTATCCGTAACACCGGGTAGCAGAGGTTCCAATGACCAATAGCATCGAAATCTATCAGTCCGACGATGGCCAGGTGCAGCTGAAAGTGGCTCTCGATCACGACACTGTGTGGCTGTCCCAACTGCAGATGGTGGAGCTGTTCGGGCGCGACCAATCGGTGTTGTCCCGACACATCCGCAATGTATTCAAGGACGGTGAACTGCCGGAGGAAAGCAATATGCAAAAAATGCATATTGCTGGTTCCGACAAGCCGGTGGTGTTCTATTCCCTGGATGTGATCATTTCCGTGGGCTATCGGGTCAAGTCCCAGCGCGGCGTGCAGTTCCGCCAGTGGGCCACCCACACCCTGAAGCAGCATCTGGTGGAAGGCTACACGCTGAACCAGCGCCGCCTGCAGGAACGTGGCACCGAGTTCGAACAGGCCGTCAGCCTGCTGTCGCGCACGCTGTCCAACCGACAGTTGATCAACCCCGAAGGCGAGGCGGTGCTTTCCGTCATCAGCGATTACGCCCGCAGCTGGAGCCTGTTGCAGCGCTATGACGAGCAAAGCCTGAATGCGCTGCCCAATCGGCAAGCCAGCATGCGAGCGCTGGCGCTGGATGATGCGCTGGATGCGATTGCCGAGCTGAAAAAAGCGCTGATCGCCAAGGGCGAGGCGACTGTGCTGTTCGGGCAGCTGCGCGGTGATGGCCTGGCCTCGGCGTTGGCCACCATTGAGCAGGGCTTTGGTGACGAGCTGTTTTACCCCAACGTGGCCAGCCGGGCGGCGCACCTGCTCTACTTCGTGATCAAGAACCACCCTTTGGCCGATGGCAACAAGCGCAGCGGTTCCTTCCTGTTTTTATGGTACCTGCGCATCAACCAGCACTTGTTGGCGAAATCGGTAGAGCAGCTGATCAATGACAACACCCTGGTGGCGCTGGCACTGCTGGTGGCCGAAAGCCAGCCCGATCAGAAAGAACTGATGATCCGGCTGATCGAGCATTTCATACTGCTGAAAGCAGAAAGCTGAGTCGCCCCTGTTCCAATCACCATCCTTCCTGTCTGATTCACCGTCTGCCGTCCTCGGGGCATCTTCAACCCCGCTGCCAACACCCTGTACCGTGCCCGGAGCACCATCGTCGGTGCTCCAGACGCCCCGCGCCGTGCTGCCGGCACGGTCAACGGTGTTCCGGGCACGGTCGATGGCGCTCAGAACGCCGTGCACCGCCCTTGGTGCATAACGGTCGGTAATCGAGACACCATGCGGCGTGTTCACAGCGCGGCCTTCGCCCTTCAGATGTCCGCACCAGAAACAAAAATGGGGATGACCCGCATCCCCATTCCCTGTACTGCTGACCGCGCCATTCAAATCATCAGAAAATACACCGCGGTTCCCCCCACATAGCCCATCAGTGCCAGTCCGCTGATGTTCTTCACATACCAGAAGAAGTTGATGCGCTCCATGCCCATGGCGGCGACGCCGGCGGCAGAACCGATGATCAGACAGCTGCCCCCGGTGCCGGCGGCAAATGCCAGATATTCCCACATGGTGGAATCGGTGGGATAGGTGTTCAGGTCGTACATGCCCATGGCGGCGGCCACCAGTGGCACGTTATCCACGATGGCCGACAGCAGGCCGATCAGGAACACGATCACATTGATGTTGCCGACGTTCTCATTCAGGCCGGTGGCGACCATGCCAAGAATGCCGGTGGCTTCCAGCGATGCCACGGCCACCAGAATGCCCAGGAAGAACAGCACGCTCGGCGTATCGATGCGTTTCAGTACCACCAGAATGTGCAGGCCGGTATCGATGGCCTGATCGCGATCGTCGTGCATCAGTTCGCTGATGATCCACAGCACCGACAGGCTCAGCAGCATGCCCATAAACGGCGGCAGGTGGGTGAAGGTCTTGAACACCGGCACGAACAGCAGCCCCAGCATACCCACGGTGAAAATCACGTTGCGCTGCAGCGGGGTGACGCCGAACTCTTCTTCGTCGCCATTGCCCACCGGGGAGGTGATGGTCTTGCCTTTCAGACGCCAGCTCAGGTACAGCAGCGGAATCACCAGACAGGCAATGGATGGCAGGAATACGGATTCGATGATGTTCAGGGTGGTGATCTGCCCGCCGATCCACAGCATGGTGGTGGTCACGTCACCGATGGGCGACCAGGCACCGCCGGCATTGGCGGCCACCACCACGATGCTGGCAAAGAACCAGCGATCACCGGAATCGGCAATCAGTTTGCGGATCAGCGAGATCATCACGATGGTGGTGGTCAGGTTGTCCAGTGCGGCGGACATGAAGAAGGCGATAAAGCTGATCAGCCACAGCAGCTTCACCATGTTGTGGGAATGGATGTGGCGGGTGATGATGGTGAAACCGCCGTAGGAATCCACCAGTTCCACAATGGTCATGGCTCCCAGCAGGAAGAACAGGATGCTGGAAATCTCGCCCAGAAAATGCAGCAGCTGGTGATGTCCCACCCAGCTCAGCAGCAGTTCCTGTTCGGGCTTGCCGGCCATGGTGTCGGTGAACCAGGCTGGAATCGTGCTGATATCCACCAGCGTTTCCGCATTCAGGATATAAAGTGTCCAGCACAATACGCCGGTGAGGATGGCAGAGGCGGTTTTGTCGATCTTGATGTTGTGTTCGGTGGCGATGGCCAGATAGCCGACCACAAAAACGACGCTGATGGCGATTAGGGCTGCTGACATGGATTGGCTTCCTGCAGACTGCGGACGGGTACAAACGCAGACTGATTCTGATGATGCAGCCTGGTCAATTCAATGATATGCGGCAATAGCCAAAACGCCAGTCGACGTTGGTCGGATATCTTCAGAGGTATGGACAGCGGACAGGAAATCAGCGCTGCCAGAAAGCGGGGTGGAACAGGGCCAGGACAGTGAAAAACTCCAGTCGCCCGAGGATCATGGTGATGCTCAGAATCCAGGTGCCGATGTCGCTCACGGGGGCAAAGTTGCTGCCCAGCACACCGAAGGCCGGGCCATTCACGTTGATGCAGGCGGATACGGCGGACAGGGCCGACAGAAAGTCCAGCCCGGTCATCATCAGGATCAGCGTCAGGATGATCGTGAGTGCCGCCGCCAGGAACATGTAACCCTTGACCGAGTCCATGACATCCCGGGCGATGGGGCGGCGGTTGAATTTCAGGGTGAACACGCCACGGGGATGAATCAGGTATTTGATTTCCTGCAGGATTGCCTTGATGGTGATGACGTTGCGCACCACCTTGTTGCCACCGGCCGTAGAACCGGCGCAGCCGCCGATATAGGCCAGGATGATCAGCAGCAGCAGGCTGGCGGCCGGCCATTCGGCAAAGCCGGTGGAGGCAAAGCCGGTGCTGGTAATGAATGAAATCACCTGAAAGACGCCGTGACGCAGACTGGTGCCGGCATCATCGAAACTGCCCGCCAGCCACAGGCTCAGTCCGATAGCGATAGCCGCCGTTGCCACGATCATGATGAACCAGCGGGTCTCTTCGTCGCGCCAGTACAGCCACGGCCGGCGGCCGTTGAACACCAGAAAGTGCAGGCCGAAGTTGATGGCGCCCAGCAGCATGAAGATGTTGGCCACGGATTCGATGGCGATACTGTCGTAGTAGCCGATGCTGGCATCCTTGGTGGAAAAGCCGCCGGTGGCGACGGTGGCAAAGCTGTGGGCGATGGCGTCATAGGCATCCATGCCCGCCAGCCAGTAACTGAACGCGCAGCCGACGGTCAGTACCAGATAGACGTACCACAGGTAACGGGCGGTATGGGAAATCCGTGGTGCGAGCTTTTCCCCTTTCACCGGGCCGGGGGTTTCCGCCTTGTACAGGCGCATGCCGCCGATGTTCAGCATCGGCATGATCGCCACCACCAGAATGATAACCCCCAGGCCCCCCATCCATTGCAGGAACTGGCGGTACAGCAGCAGGGTTTTGGGCATGGCGTCCAGCCCGGTCATCACCGTGGCGCCGGTGGTGGTCAGGCCCGAAATCGCCTCGAAGGTGGCATCGGTGAAGCTCAGGTCATTGATGAGGACAAAGGGTAGTCCGCCCAGCAGGCCGGCGGCGCTCCAGGTCAGGGTGACGAACAGCAGGGATTCCCGGTAACCGATATTGCCGATGGAGCGGGGAATGCCCAGCAGGCCCAGGGACCCGGCGATCAGTGCGCCGGCCGCCAGTTCGAAGAAGGCAATGTGAACCTGGTCTTCGAACACGAACAGGGACAGCAATCCATACAACAGGAACACGGCGCCCAGCAGCAGGATGGGGATGCTCAGCAAATACAGGGAACGGAGCCGTTTCATCAAGGACAATCAGGGCCGGAGGGAAGTTGGGGCTATGGTAGAGCCTGCGGTGGGGCTGTCAAGCAAAGGCCCATTGCCACGGCATAATCCATCGTGGCGCTGCCACTATTTGCCACAATCCGGTGCGCAGAGTTGGATATCATGTAAGGGATTGTGTTTGCGCAAGGAGCGTATCGTGAAATCACTTCGACTCGTGTTGCTGTTTGTGACCCTGTGGCTGGCGGCCTGCAGCGACGAGGCGCCACCCACGCCGGAGCCGGCCACCGCGCCGGAATCCCTGGAAACCCTGGCCGAGCGTTATCGCGATACGGCACTCACGGTGCTGGATATCAGCGAGCGGGAGTGGCAGGGCAAGAATGCCATCGCCATTACCCTGTCGGCACCGCTGGACCCGAAAAGTAATCTGCAGCCCCATCTGGACGTGAACGGGGCCGGTGGCAGCCGGGTGGAAGGGGCGTGGATTCTGTCTGAGGATTACCGGGTCTTGTATTTCACCGCCACCGAACCGCAAACCGCCTATGACGTGGTGGTGCACCCCGGCCTGCCGGGCCTCAATGGCAAAACCGTTGCGGAACGGGTGACGGCAACCCTGACTACCCGCAACGTGAACCCGGCGGTGAGCTTTGCCAGTCGCGGTTCGATCCTGCCGGCAAAACTCAGCAACGGCATTCCTGTCACCGTGGTGAACGTGGATGAAGTGAATATCGATTTCCACCGCATCGACCAGGACAAGATCGGCATCTTTCTGCAGACGTTGGCGGACAGTTATAACCAGCGTTTCTACCGTTACGATCAGCTGAAAAACTGGGCCGAGCTGGTCTACAGCGGCCGCTTCGCCCTCAATCCCCCGGCCAATACGGTGCAGAAACAGGCCATCGCGGTGGAGGACATCAAGCCACTGCAGCAGCCGGGCCTGTACCTGGCGGTGATGGATGAGGCCGGCAGTTACGACTATCGCCGCGATACCACCCATTTTGTGGTGACCGACCTGGGCCTGCATGCCCGGGTGTATACCGATGCGCTGCTGGTAAGCGTGCAGTCGCTGGCCAGTGGCAAGGCGCTGTCTGGCGTCACCGTGACGCTGATGGACGCCCAGGGCAATGCGTTGCAGGAACGCCGGACATCGCCGCAAGGTGATGTGCGCTTTGATGGCCGGCCCCGGGACGGGCGCTTTGTACTGGCCAGCGATGGCGACCAGATTGCCCTGCTGGAATTGAGTGGCGCGGCGCTGGATCTGTCGGAGTTCGAGCTGGGGCAGCGGCCCCAGGCACCGCAGGAAAGTTTCATTTACACGCCCCGCGATCTGTACCGGCCTGGCGAAGTGGTGGATTTCAATATTCTGCTGCGGGATGGCGACGGCTATCTGACCCAGGGCCAGACCCTGAATGTCGCCGTGTACCAGCCCGATGGCCAGCAGGTGCAGCAGGCGGTGCTGACGCCCCAGGACATGGCCTATTACTACTGGCGCTTTGCCATTCCCGCCAGCGCCGCCACCGGTAACTGGCGTTTCGATGTCACCAATATCGCGGGCACCACGGCCAGCTATCCGTTCAAGGTGGAAGAATTCCTGCCCGAGCGCATGGCGTTGCAATTCAACGACGGCAAACAGCAGCCACTGCAGTTCGGTACCGGCGAGGCGGTGCGTATCCCCGTCAATGGCATGTATCTGTACGGCGCCCCGGCGGCCGGCAACCGCCTGAGTACATCGGTGCGGGTAGGTTTGCTGCGCGAGCCGCTGGAGCAGTTCAAGGGTTTTCGCTTCGGCAACGAAAAAGAAGCTGATGCCAGCCAGACGTTCGATCTGACGGATCAGTTTCTGGATGACGCCGGCAACACGGTGCTGAATATCGATTCGCGCTGGAGCGCTGTGCGTTCACCCCTGCAGGTGCAGGTGCTGGCGAGTCTGTACGAAAGCGGTGGCCGCCCGGTAGTGCGCAGTTATCGTGCCCAGGTGTGGCCCGGTGATTTCCAGTTCGGTGTGCGGCCTTCCTTTGGTGACAAGAATCCCGATGCGGATTCCATGGTGGAGTTCGATCTGATCAGCGCCAACCGCAGCGGTGAACTGCGTGCCGTGCGCGGTGTGCAGGTGAATCTGGTGCGGGAAGATCGCCAGTACTACTGGGAATACAACGATCAGGAAGGCTGGCATTACGAATTCACCGAAAAGGAATTTGTCGAACGTTCCCAGACCGTTGATCTGCAGGCGCAGGGCGGCAACAGGGTGGCGTTTGATGTGAGCTGGGGCCGTTACCGGCTGGAAGTGAAAGATGTGGATAGCGGTGTGGTTACCACGGTGCGTTTCCATGCCGGTGAAGACTGGTATGCCTGGTGGCAGGAAAGCCGGAATGCGGAACGTTCGATTCGCCCCGATGCGGTAACCCTGGCGCTGGACAAGGGCGCCTATGCGGCCGGTGATGTTGCGCAACTGCAGATCAACAGTCCCCACGCCGGCGAAGCGCTGGTGCTGGTGGAAGCAGATCAGCCCCTGTGGCTGCAGCGGGTGCGCCTGGACAAGCCGCAGGCCACTGTGGAAATCCCGGTGAATGCGGAGTGGAATCGCCACGATATTTACGTGTCGGTGATTGTGCTGCGACCCGCCAGCCAGCGTGAGCAGGTCACACCCAATCGCGCTTTTGGTCTGATTCATCTGCCGCTGCAGCGGGAACCGCGCCGCTTGCAGGTAACACTGACAGCGCCGGAAAAAGTTCAGCCGGAAACCGATCTGTAAACCCGCCTGCAGGTGCTGGACCAGAACGGCGCGCCGTTTGCGGACGGTTATGTCACCCTGGCGGCGGTGGATGTCGGTGTGCTGAATATCAGTGAATTCCAGACGCCCGATCCGTTTGATGGTTTCTTTGGTGTGCGCCGTTATGGCGTTGATGTGCGTGATGCCTACGGCAGGATCATCGAACTGAACAGTTTCCAGAAAGCGCGTATCCGTTTTGGTGGCGATGCGGATCTGGCCCGTGGCGGCAAGGAACCGCAATCGGACGTACAGATCGTGTCGCTGTTCCGCACGCCGGTGAAACTGGATGCCAACGGCGAAGCCAGCGTGGCGCTGCCACTGCCCTATTTCAACGGCAAGGTGCGGCTGATGGCGCTGGCGTTCGGTGAATCCCGTTTTGGCAGTGCCGAACAGGAAACCGTGATTGCCGCGCCATTGGTAACGCAGCTGGGTATGCCGCGTTTTCTGGCGCTGGGGGATCAGGGCCGCGCGGTGCTGGATCTGCATAACCTGAGTGGCAGTGATCAGCAACTGAAAGTCACCATCACGACCGGCGCAGGACTGGCGGCACACACGGAATCCCGGACCGTTGCGCTGGCGCAGGATGGCAAAACCGCGCTGCCGTTTACCCTGCAGGCGGAACAGTTGCAGCAGGGCCGCGTTGATGTCCGCGTCGAAGGCGATGGATTCACGCCGTTGCAACGCTCGTGGCAGATCGGTATTCGCCCGGCTTATCCGGCTGATGTGCGCGCGTTCGATCAGGTGCTGGAGCCGGGTGCCGTGGTGGCCTTGCCGCCGGCGCTGCTGAAAGGCCTGCACGCCTCCAGTGCACAGGCGCGACTGGCATTGGGCAATCGCGCCAATCTGAATCTGCCGGTGCATATCCGCGATCTGCTGCATTATCCCTACGGCTGTCTGGAACAGACCAGCAGTGGCGCCTATCCCTATGCGCTGGCCAGTGAACAGAATCAGGCGCGCTTCCAGATGAATCCGGTGAGCGCACAGCAGCGCGCCGAACGCATTGCCGCAGCGTTCACCCGGATTGCCGGTTTGCAGTTGAGCAGCGGTGGTTTTGGTTTGTGGGATGACGATGCCGCCGAGGAACACTGGCTCACCGCGTACGTGGCGGATTTCATGCTGAATGTGCAGGAGCAGGGTTTTGCGGTGCCGCAGACGTTGCAGGAACGCACATTCGAACGTCTGAAGGAATACGTCAATCGCAGTGGCAGCCTGTTCGAACAGCGCTACAGCGAGGATATGGATCACTACCGGTTTGCCTACAAGGCCTATGCCGGTTATGTACTGGCGCGGGTGAACCAGGTGTCGCTGGCATCGTTGCGCACGCTGCACGATCAGTATCGCCATCAGGCGGAATCCGGTTTGCCGCTGCTGCAGCTGGCGCTGGCGTTGCAGATGGCCGGCGATCAGGCCCGTGCCGATCAGGCCATCAAGGAAGCGCTGGTGAAAGTGCGCGGTGAAAAAACCTATCTGGGGGATTACGGCAGCCCGGTGCGCGATCAGGCGATGATGATCTATCTGCTGCTGAAACACATGGTCCACCCCGAGCATGCCCTGGCATTGAGTTTCCAGCTGGCAAACTCCCTGCGCGATCAGCACTGGCTCAGTACCCAGGAACGCAATTCGCTGTTCATGGCCGGCGTGATGCTGGAATCCAGCGCCAGTGAACAGTGGCAGGCGCAACTGCAGCGCGGTGATGCAGCCGAAACCCTGGCGCAGGCGGGGCTGGCCTATCGCACCCTGCAGGCGGATACACTGCAACAACTGGTGCAGGTGACCAATACCGGCAACAGCCGGCTGTATCTGTCGGCGCAAGTGTCCGGCTATCCGCTGGTGCCACCGCAACCGTTGTCCGAACACTACCAGATCAATCGCCAGTATTTTGCGGCAGATGGTTCGCCACTGACATTGGCGCAGGTGAAAACCGGTGATCTGGTGATCGTGCATCTGGAAGTGGATTCCCGCGACAGTGCGCCGGATTCCCTGGTGATCGATTTCATTCCCGCCGGATTTGAACTGGAAAACCAGAATCTGCAGCACGCGGTAAAACTGGAGGACTTCCGCATCGATGGTAAAACCATTGAGCAGCTGCAGCAGGCCACCAAAGTGCTGCATCAGGAATACCGTGACGACCGTTACGTGGCAGCGCTGGATATGCGCTGGGGCCGCTCGCACCTGTTCTATCTGATGCGGGCGGTGACGCCAGGTGAATTCGTGGTGCCGCCACCCTATGTGGAGGATATGTACCGGGCGGAGCGGCGCGGTATCGGCAGCAGCGAAAAAATCACGCACATTGTGCCGCGCTGAGGTGTTGCCATGAGGTCGGTGCCGCTGCGCAAACGGATGCTAAGTCACGGCAGTGGCCGTGCTGGCGGTGGTGCTGCTGGCATGGACGCTGGACCGGCTGTTTCCGTTGCGTCTGCCGGCCGATGCCGAGCTGTTTGCGCGGGTGGTGACCGACAGCAGCGGGCGACCGTTGCGGGCGTTTCCCGATGGCAACGGCGTGTGGCGTTATCCGATTGCGCTGGATGAGGTGTCGCCGCTGTATGTCGAGGCGCTGCTGAATTACGAGGATCGGAATTTCTGGGTGCATCCGGGCTTCGATCCGCTGGCGTTCGGCCGGGCGCTGGCGCAGGCCCTGTTCAATGGCCATGTGGTCAGCGGCGGTTCCACCATCACCATGCAGGTGGCGCGGCTGCTGCATCCCCATGCCCGCACCGTGCCGGGCAAGCTGTATCAGCTGGCGCGGGCGCTGCAACTGGAATGGCATCTGGACAAGCGCGAGATCCTGCAGCTGTATCTGAACATCGCGCCGTTTGGCGGCACGGTGGAAGGCGTGCAGGCGGCGGCCTATGCCTATCTGGACAAGCCCGCCAGTGCACTCAGCCACGGCGAAGCGGCGTTGCTGGCGGTACTGCCGCAATCACCGACCCGCATCCGGCCCGATCGCAATCCCCAGCGTGCGCAGGTGGCGCGGGACAAGGTGCTCAAGCGCATGGCGACGCTGGGGGTGTGGGATCAGCGCACGGTGGACGATGCCATGCAGGAAACCGTGCAGGCCAGCGCGCTGCGGCCACCCCAGGCGGCGCCCCTGCTGGCCAGTACCCTGGTGCAGCGTCATCCGGATGCCAGCCTGATCCATTCCACCGTGAACGGCGATCTGCAACGCAATCTGGAAGACTATATCGGCCGTTACCGCAACCGCCTGCCCCAGCACAGTTCCATGGCGGTGCTGGTGGTGGACAACCGGGACATGGGGGTGCGGGCGTACATCGGTGCTGCGGATTTCGGCAATCAGGAACGTTTCGGTTATCTGGACATGGTGCAGGCCCAGCGTTCCCCGGCTCGACGCTGAAGCCGTTTCTGTATGGCATGGCGCTGGAAGACGGCCTGATCCATTCCGAATCCCTGCTGGCGGATGTACCCCGAAGTGGCAGTGACTACCGGCCGGGGAATTTCTCCGGTGGGTTTTCCGGGCCGGTGGCGGTGTCCGATGCATTGCAGCGTTCCCTGAACGTGCCGGCGGTGGCCCTGCTGGAACAGTTTGGTCCGCTGCCGTTTTGCCGCCCGTCTGGCTCAGGGTGGCCTGCCGCTGACCCTGCCGGGGGACAAGCCGGCAGGGCTGGCGGTGATCCTGGGCGGTGCCGGTGTCAATCTGGAGCAGCTGGTGAGCGCCTACAGTGCCCTGGCACGGAACGGCCAGGCAGCGCCGCTGCGTTACCGTGCCGATGACCATCTGCGTAACCGCTATCTGCTCGATCCCGGCGCCGCCTGGATCACCTGGCAGATGCTGCAGGCCACGCCGCGGCCGGATCGCCTGCACACCCTGCAGCAGACCCGCCAGCGCCCGCCCATCGCCTGGAAGACCGGCACCAGTTACGGTTTTCGCGATGCCTGGTCGATCGGGGTGAGCGCCCATTACACCGTGGGGGTGTGGGTCGGCCGCCCGGATGGTACCCCGATGCCTGGGCATTACGGGGCGGAAACCGCCGCGCCGCTGATGTTCGATATCTTTGCCCAGCTGCCGGATATCGGGGTGGCACCGGCGCAACCGGCCAACGTGGCGCAGACGGCGATCTGCTGGCCCTTGGGCACGGCGGTGGGCCAGCATCCCGAACACTGCGAGCAGCAGCGTGTGGCCTGGGTGGTGAACGCTACGGTGCCGCCCACGCTGGGCAGTGGTCGCAATCCCCTGTCCCTGTGGGTGGATGTCCATACCGGCCTGCGGGTGACCCCCCTGTGTGCCGGTGCGGATGTACAGCAGCGTTCCGTTGCCCTGTGGCCGGCGGCGCTGGAACCCTGGCTGCCCGGCCAGCAGCGGCGCAGTAACCGGATTCCGCCGCTGGACCCCCGCTGTCACGAAGATCTGGCCCTGCTGCTGGCGCCGCCGCGTATCGAAGGGCTCGAGGACGGCGCCCGCTTGCTGCCGTCGCCCCAGTCCGGCCAGTTGCCGGACATCAGCCTCAGCGCCAGTGGCGGGGTGGGGGAATTGCAGTGGTACGTCAACGGCCGCTGGCACCATCGCAGCAAGGCCGGCCAGACCCTGCGTCATCGTTTTGCCACCGCCGGGCGGTATGAAATCGTAGTGGTGGACGCACAGGGCCAGACCGACCGCCGCCAGCTGACAGTGGAGCGCACGGATCTGGCCTATCATTGAGATATGCTGATCGTTCGAATCGCACACCCCGAAGACCTGCCGGCACTGGAAGCGCTGGCCCACTCATCCGGCGGCGGCCTGACCACGCTGCCACTGGACCGGGAGGTGCTGGCGCGCAAACTGCAGCGGGCGGACACCACCTGGCGCACTCTGCAAGGTAACGACGACGGCCTGTTCCTGTTTGTGCTGGAAGACGTCCGTAGCGGAAAAGTCGTCGGTGTCAGCGGCATTGAAACCGCCGTCGGCCTTACTCAGCCCTGGTACACCTACAGCGTCGGCCTGATCGTGCATGCTTCCACCGAGCTGAATATCCATCACCGTTATCCCACCCTGTTTCTTACCAACGATCACACCGGCTGTTCGGAATTGTGTTCGCTGTTTCTGCATCCGGATTACCGCCGTTTTCAAGCGGGTGCCTTGCTGTCGAAAGCGCGCTTTCTGTTTATGGCGCAGCAGCGCAATCTGTTCGCAGATAAAACCATTGCGGAATTGCGCGGTGTGATCAATCGTCAGGGTGTGTCGCCGTTCTGGGAAAGTCTGGGCCGGCATTTTTTTGAAATGGATTTTTCCGATGCGGATTATCTGTCGGCGGTGAGCAACAAACAGTTCATCGCCGAACTGATGCCGCGTTATCCATTCTACACCCATCTGCTGCCGGCGGATGCCCAGGCAGTGATTGGTTGCGAACATCGCGACACCACGCCTGCGCGCCGCATGCTGGAGCAGGAAGGTTTCCGCTACGAAGGTTACGTCGATATTTTTGATGCGGGCCCCACGGTGGAAACCTATACCGACCAGATTCGTGCGCTGCAGGACAGTCGTCTGCTGCTGCCCGCGGAATTGCAGCAGTGTGCACAGGCCCGCTGGCTGGTGGCCAATCCGGCGCGGCAACAGTTTCGCTGCACGCTGTATGATCCTGCCGGCAAAAATGATTACTGTGATGATGTCATGCTGGTGTGGCAGGCGCTGCAACTGGCGCCGGATCAGCCGGCCCGCGCCGTTGCGCTGTATCCGGCAGCCTGAGGTCAAAGCGCGATGATGCACAAGGCACTCCTTATCAACGGTCTGTGGCAAAGCGGTGAAGGCGATGTGCTGCGTTCCACCGATCCTACCAGTGGTGAAGTGATATGGCAGGGCAAAACTGCCAGCGCCGCGCAAGTGGAGCAGGCAGTGCTGGCGGCCCGTGCTGCGTTTGCCGGCTGGCGCGATACGGCGCTGGACGATCGCATTACCCTGCTGCAGCGGTTCGGCGCGGTGGTGCAACAGCGACAGGCGGAACTGGTGGAATTGATCAGCCGCGAAAATGGCAAACCGCGCTGGGATGCGCAAACCGAAGTGGCCGCGACCCTCGGCAAAATCGCGATTTCGATTCAGGCCTATCAGCAACGCACCGGCAGTTTCGAAAAAACCACCGTGGCGGGTCAGCTACGGGTGCGCCACAAACCGCACGGTGTCGTCGCCGTGCTGGGGCCGTTCAATTTTCCTGCGCACTTGCCCAATGGCCATATCGTGCCGGCACTGCTGGCGGGCAACTGTGTGGTGTTCAAACCCAGTGAGCAGACGCCGGCGGTGGCGCAATTTCTGATGGAATGCTGGCAGACCGCGGGTATTCCCCACGGCGTGATCAATTTGCTGCAGGGTGATCATCAGGTCGGGCGCGCACTGGTGCAGCATCCGCAGCTGGATGGCCTGTTGTTTACCGGCAGTGCCGTAGCGGGGCAGGCGTTGCATCAGGCCTGGGCCGGGCAGCCGCAAAAAATCCTCGCACTGGAAATGGGTGGCAATAATCCACTGATCGTCGAGCCGGTGCAGGATCTGCACGCTGCACTGTTCACCATTATTTTTTCGGCCTTTGTCAGCAGCGGCCAGCGCTGCACTTGCGCCCGCCGCCTGCTGGTGCCCGACACAGCCTGGGGTGAACAGTTGGTGCAGCAACTGATTTCGCGCTGCGCCGAATTGCGCGTGGCACCGGGCCTCAGTGAGCCACAACCATTCATGGGGGCGGTGATTTCCAGTAACGCAGCACGGCATATCCAGCAGGCGGTGCAGGATCTGCAGCAGCGCGGCGGCGGTGTGTTGTTACCCATGGATATCCTGAATCCGCAGCAGACATTACTGACGCCGGCGTTGATCGATGTGACGGCCGTGCATGATCTGCCGGACGCGGAAATTTTCGGGCCGGTGTTGCAGATCCAGCGTTATCGCGATCGCGCCCACGCCATTGCGCTCGCCAATGCCACCCGCTTTGGTCTGGCCGCCGGGGTGATCAGCGACGATGTGACAGCGTTTGCCGATTACGAACGCCAGTTGCGCGCCGGTATCGTCAACTTCAACAAGCCGCTCACCGGTGCCAGCAGCGAGGCGCCGTTTGGTGGCATCGGTGCCAGTGGCAATCATCGCCCCAGTGCGTTTTACGCAGCGGATTATTGTGCCTATCCGGTGGCGACCCTGTTTGCCGATCAGGTGGGATTCCCCGCTGCGTTGCCACCAGGATTGCCTGCATGTCTCGGGAAGTGAATTTTGATGGCCTGGTAGGTCCGACCCACAATTACGCCGGACTGTCGGTGGGTAATCTGGCGTCCGGGCGCAATCGCAGTGCCGAATCCAATCCCCGCGCTGCTGCGCTGGAAGGTCTCGCTAAAATGAAACGGCTGGCGGATGCGGGAGTGCCGCAAGCGGTGTTACCGCCGCAGCGTCGGCCGGATCTGGCTACGCTGCGGCGGCTGGGGTTTGCCGGTTCCCCGCAACAGGTGCTGGATCAGGCCTGGAAAACTGCGCCGGATCTGTTTGCGGCCTGCTGCTCGGCGTCGGCGATGTGGGCGGCCAATGCGGCGACGGTGGCACCCTCCATCGACACCCTGGATCAGCGTGTGCATTTCACACCTGCCAATCTGCTGAGTCATTTTCATCGCAGTATCGAAGCTGATCACACGGCGAACCGCTTGCGTGCGATCGTGGGCGACAGTCCGTCGTTCATCGTCCATGATCCGCTGCCACCCGTTGCTGCGTTTGCCGATGAGGGCGCGGCCAATCATCTGCGCCTTGGGGCACCGGATCAGCCTGGGCTGCAGGTGTTTGTGTATGGCCGGGATCATCACCTGCCGTCGCCAACTCGCACCTTTCCTGCTCGCCAGACCCTGCAGGCCTGCCAGGCGATTGCGCGACTCAATGCCCTCGACAGCGATCGTGTCCTGTTCGTGCAGCAACTGCCCGACGCCATTGATGCGGGTGCCTTTCACAATGACGTGGTGGCAGTGTCCAATCATCAACATCTGCTGGTGCATGAACAGGCGTTCGTCGATCAACCGGCGGTGCTCGACGCCTTCCGTCGTCGCCTGCCGCAACAGCCGCTGAAAATTCACGAAGTAAAAGCCCGCGATATTCCCCTGGAGACGGCCGTGAACACCTATCTGTTCAACAGCCAGATCCTGTCATTGCCGGACGGCACGACGCTGCTGGTTATGCCGGTGGAGTGCGAGGAAAACCCCGCGGTACGCCAGTACGTGCAACAGCAACTGGTGGACAGCGGCTTTGTCGATCGCGCCATGGTGGTGGATGTGCGGCAGAGCATGCGCAATGGCGGTGGTCCGGCCTGTCTGCGGCTGCGGATCATCCTGAAAGACGCCGAACAGTTGGCTCTGCGGGGCGTGCGCTGCTGACCGGCGGCCACTACCGTGCGCTGGTGGCCCATATCAGCAGACTTACCCGGACCGCCTCACCCTGGAGGATCTGCGGGACTGGTCACTGTGCGAGCAGCTGCAAGCAGCGGTGGAGCAGGTGGCGGTGTTGTTGGGATTGGGCGCGAGCCGGTGATCGTTCAGTATCACGCCGGCGTCAGTTCAGAAAGTAATACGCTTCTGCATGCTCGGGAATGGCCCAGCGCAAGGGTGAACGGTGGTGGTTTCGACCGCTTAACCCCTCTTCCTTCAGTTGCTGGAGCAGTTTGCGGGTGACGCTCTCGCTCAGCCCGGAAACCTCATACGCTTCCTGACGCTGCAGTTCCCCCATCAGGAATGCGCGTTCCAGGATGCGGCCCGCTTCGCTTCTCAAGAGGCCCATCCCCGGAATCAGGCCATCGCCACGGCAGCCACATAGGTGCGGATCCGTTGCATCATGCCGGTCAGATTCAGCAGCGTATCCATGTAGTTCACCTGATCCAGTGCCGTGCGCAGCATGTAGTCGACAAAGTCGACCAGTCCGCTTTCGCTCAGCGCTCCCCGGCCATCCCGATCGCCCCGGCGGTTCATCGGCCCGCGCCAGTCGCGCCTTGTATTCGATGCTGTTGCGTGCCAGGCCTCGGCTCAGGCTCCAGACGCCGCAGGCACCAGGCCAATGGCTTTGAGAAAGGCGTCGGTGTGCGAGCGTGTCACCCGGCCATTGCCATCGAAACGGGTGAATCCAGGCCAGTCGATGGTGGGCGGCCATTGCAGCGATGACCCGTTTCTGGCCCTGCAGTCTGTCGAGACGATAAGCCTGTAAACCGCCCGAGATAGTCGGGCAGTTTGTCGCCCAGGGAGGCAGGTGTTGACCCACAGCGACTTCTTCGCCTTTTTCGAAAAACGCCCGGTGTCACTTTCAGCGTGCGATCGCCGCTGGGGGTGTGAACCTGGCGCAGCGTCTCGGGCAGTTGCTCGTAAAACAGGGCGTGAATCGGCGGTGGTGTACTGCATGGCGGTCAGCGCGTGCGGTGCTATCGGTTGCATGGCCAGCTGCCTTTGCACGTCGATGTGGGCGACGGACTCAGCTGCAAATCACGCTTCGCCGGGTCTTCGCTGTAATCCCCGGCCATCGCACGCCGGATGTCGCGGGGATGGGTTCGGTTGCCCTCGATAAGATTCGAATAGTAGGAGTTGATGACCCGCATGTGTGCCTCGATGGCGTCGGCAGTTGCTGGCGCAATCTGGCCGGCCAGACGGGCGGATCGCCGTTCGAGTTCCAGGGCCAGTTCAGGCAAGGCGGATCCTTCGATAACGTTATCCGAGGGGATCATCGGTTCCATATCGGGACAGAAACTCATGACGGTGCTGGTCTCCTGGGTTTTTCTACTGGTTTTTATATCAGTTTTGGTATCAGTTAAAGTCGTGTGACTAAATCGATAACTATATGTTTATAATGATATTTTAAGAATCAATATTCCTGCTAACTGGATAATTGGAAACTGAACTATAGCAGTTTATATCGCAGTTTGGTTACCGGTTGCGCCATGGCGAGCTTTCTGCGCTGCCATTTAAGGAACACCCGGTCACCCTTCAACCTCGCAAAACCGTCACAAATTGGTACGATGGTGCATCAATAATAAAAATAACCGAGGTCTGTCGTGATGACACTGCGTACCCTGCTGCTCACCTGTCTGCTGGCCCTGCCCATGCCCCTGTGGGCGGGCGGCATGGCCATTCACATGTTCCAGAGCGAGAAAGCGCTCGAACGTATCGAAGATCCGGATCTGCAACAGCTGCTCACCGTCCACCGGGAAGCCTGGATCAGCGGCACCCAGTATCCGGATGCCGGTTACTCCCCAGGCTTTTTGGGTCAGCCCAGTCATGTCTGGGGCGAAGCCAGCCACTGGGCGCCGTTCATTCTGGAATACCTGACTGCCGTGAAGGCCCAATGTCTGGGGCGCTATCTCAGTGATCCGGACTGTGGCCGGCTGGCGGCGCATTTTCTTGGCGCGGCCGCCCATGGGATGCAGGATCAGGTATTTGATTCCCTGTTCATTCCCAAGGTCACCGAAGTGGATCATCGCGGCCAGGAAACCACCGACACCGGCATCGACATGATCCTGCTGCAGGAACACGATCGGCGCGCGTTTGTGCCGCGCCAGTGGTACACACCGGTGGACGTGCTCGAAGGCGTTTACCGGCGGATGGGATTCAGCGAGGCGGAAGCCAATCGCAAGCAGATCATTACTGCAGCGGGGATTTCGCGGCTGGGCAATATCGGTGAACGGATTGCTGCGCCGGCGCTGTATCACCATTTCAAGGCGCAGATGCCCTGGGGCAGTCGCAACTATGTGCGCTATCCCGGTGGCGTGGAATTCGGCGGCAAGGTGGTGGCCAATTTCTGGCATTACCTGTGGCGCCGGCTGAATGATCAGCCGTTACCGGCGCGGGCGGCGCTCACCCATCTGCCGGTGGCGGATGCAGTGAACGTGGCCATCGACAAACGCAACACCGATATCCAGATCAGCATCACGTTTGATCGCTATCTGATTCCCGCGTCGGTGAGCGCCGACAGCTTCATCGTGACGGATGAATCCGGTCACCGGGTGAGCGGCCGGATCGGGCTGTTTGCCGATCCCCGCGACGATGTCGCCAACGCCAACATGCTGTACTTCCGTCCGAATGAAACCCTGTTGCCGGAAACCCGCTATGAGGTGCAGTTGAGCGGCGCGATTCTCGACGACGAAGGCAACAGCATTCTGGGACTGGAGGGTTATCGCTGGCAGTTCACCACCGAAGCAGCCCGGTCGTATGTCCAGTTGCACAGTCAGGATCTGTGTCTGGGATTGCGGCATTACGCGCCGGATGACACCACGCTCGCGGTGGAGTTACATCGCTGCCGGGTAACGCGACACCAGCACTGGTATGTCGATGACACTGGTCGATGGCACAATCGGGAACGGCCGGATCTGTGTCTGCAGCCCCGTGGCGGCAACATTCGCATCGCCGCCGTACTGGAAGCAGCCCGTTGTTCCGACCATGCAGCCCAGCAATGGCTGCAGGATGCCACCACGGCAACCGTTACTGCACTGACGCAACCGATGCTGGCCTGGGGAACGTTTCTGCGCGGGTGGGCCGGTGTTCAGGTGGGATTGCTGCCGTTGCGTCTGGATGCGCGTCAGCAATGGCATGCCCGACCGGTGGTCATTGACACGGCGTGCCGCAGCGCCGATGTGTACAGTCTGTGCTGGGCCGAGGTTGCCGGCGAATGATTCCTGCACAACCGCACTGAAATTGTTTGCACAACGCGTGCGCATTGATGCTGCCTCTGTGCAGCAATGGTGCGCGTTAGTGTCATTTTCTGTATCCGCTATAGCAAAATATTCTCGGCGCCAATCTCAGCCTTTCGGCGTTAACTCGTTATAATGCCTGCCGCTTCACGGAAGAAGCCGTGCGACGCCTGTCGCATGTTTGCAATCTTTTTCTGTATCACTGCACTTGGTGAGATTCTTGCTGTCCACCCTACGTGCATGTTTTACATCCGCCGATCATCACAGGGAGCAGGGAAATGGATTTCACCCAGTCAGCGACGCTCAAGGCCTTTTCCAACAAACGCATTCTGATCACCGGTACCACCGGTTTTGTAGGCAAAGTGGTGCTGGAAAAACTGTTGCGCACCGTGACCGGTGTTGGCCGCATTTATGTCCTGATTCGCGGCAACCGCAGCTGGCCATCGGCCCGCGAACGCTTCGTCAACGAAGTCGCCACCTCATCCATTTTTGATCAGTTGCGCGAACAGCAGCCGGAATTGTTCGATCACCATTGCCGGCATACGATCCGCTGTATCACTGGCGAGTTGACGGAATCGCGTTTTGGTTTGAGTGAAAGCGCCTTCCGCCAGTTGGGACAGGATGTGGATCTGATCATCAATGCAGCAGCCAGCGTGGATTTTCGTGAGCCGCTGTCGGATGCGCTCAATACCAACACACTATGCCTGCACACTATTGCCGATCTGGCACTGATCAGAAAGATTCCGGTCGTGCATGTGTCCACCTGCTACGTGAATGGCTTCAACAGCGGTGACATTGCCGAACAGGTGGGTCCACCGCAACAGGGTGGTATCCGCCAGATGTCTGCAGGCTATTACGATGTGGAGCCGGTGATCGCCAGCTTGCAGCAGCAGGTGGATGCCGTGTGCGTCCAGGTGAGTGAGCCGAAAGCCCGCGCCCAGGCCCTGATCGAACTGGGGCTGGCGCAGGCCCGCCGCTATGGCTGGAACGATACCTACACCTTCACCAAATGGCTGGGCGAGCAACTGCTGCTGGCACGCTTGCAGTACAACGGACTGACCATCCTGCGGCCGTCCATTGTCGAAAGCACGTTGCAGGAACCGGTGCCCGGCTGGATCGAAGGTGTGAAGGTGGCGGATGCGATCATCCTCGCTTATGCGCGGGAAAAGGTAACGTTTTTTCCCGGCCAGCCCAACGCGATCATCGATATCATTCCGGCGGATCTGGTGGCCAACAGCATCATTCTCAGTGCGGCCGAAGCCATGACCAGTGAGCGCGCGTTGCGGGTTTATCAATGCTGCAGCAGCCAGCGTAATCCGCTGCGCATCTGCCAGGTCATCGATGCGGTACAGGATGCCGGCATGCATCGGCACGCAGCGTATCCGCATCTGTTTCCGCGCCGGCCGCGGCGTCCCTTCATGATGGTGCCGAACGCGTTGTTTCGTCTGATGATTGCCACATTGTGCGCGGGGCTGTGGCTGAAAACGAAACTGTTACGCAGCAGCAACGCCGCGAGTGCACGGCAGGCCAGCGTGGAAACCACGCTGAAACTGGCGCTGATTTTTTCGTTTTATACCCGGCCGGATTACACCTTCAGCAACAAGGCGTTGCTGGCGCTGGCAGAGCGAATGGGAGAGGTGGATCGCGCACTGTTTCCGGTAGATCCGCAGGCAGTGCACTGGCAGGCTTATCTCGGCAATGTTCATCTGGCAGGGCTGGATCGCTACTCGCTGGCACCGAAAACCACGCCCAGCCAGTGGCGCATCAAGCGGCGTCAGCGCCAGGCAGCGTGACGATTTATCACGCTGCCATCAGCAGGGCTGCAACAGTAATCCGGCCTGATCCCCCACCGGCACTGCGCTGTTGGCAAACAGCAGCGCACAATCATCGCGGGGCACGTCAATGCAGTGATCGCCATCCTGCGCCAGTAGCGTGCCGGCAGCAAACCGGGTGAAGTTGGCGCACTGTTCGTCCACCTGAAAACGAAAATCGGCGCTGGTTTTGCGCAGGTCCTGAATCACCCGGTAGCGCTGCAATGCAGCCGCGGGCCGTTGCGAAAATGGGGCATCTTCCAGCAGGGCACGCAACAGCGGCGTCAACACGCCTTCCAGTGTCTGCGCATCCGCACCGACCGCACCACATTCCAGCGTGAAACTTTCATAGCCCAGTTGCGCGCAGGTGAAATGGGAAAACGTGTGGGCCGGACTTTTCTGTTTGACCAGTGCGCTGACACCATGGGCCGCCAGCAAGGGTGCCCAGCTGTCGTCGTAATCGCGCACGCACGCCGGCATCAGCGCAAAATGTTCATGCAGCGATGGCTTGATGGTGGCATGCAGATCCAGATGCCAGCCAATACCGTATAACTCGGCAAATTCCCGGCAATGCTGTTCCAGGGTCAGTGAACGCTGGCCTTCATATCCCGGTGGCCGTACCGGTGCACCGAACAGGCGGTTCATGTTGACGCGCAGAAAGCGTTTGCGCTCCAGCAATGCTGGCGGATTGGCGAGAATCAGCAGGCAGGCGCGGCGCGGAATCAGGCGCCGCCGTTCAAGATCCTGGCACAGTTGTTCCAGTATGCCTGCCGGAGCGGTCTCGTCACCGTGGACGCCCGCCGACACGATCAATGGTGTTGCATCCTGTTCGCCTTTGCTGCGAAAGACGTACACCCCTTCATCCCAATGTTCCATGCGTGAAGACCCGTTTTTTATGCCGCCAGACTTCAGGTTAGCGCATCGATTATAAGCATGCGAAATAACGCCCGGGGCATTTGCATCAATTGTTGGTTGAATCGTGAGGAATTGTTTTCGGTCAACTGTGCTGGCGAATTTTTGGTCTACAGTTTACAGAAGTGTTGAGCAGCCCAAGTGTGACGGTGTTCGACGCACATTCCTCCTATTTAGTAGTCAGACAGGATTGAAGATTGCCATGCAGTATCGTTCATGGATGCTGGCGGGGTTGTTGACCCAGGCTGGTGCAGTTCAGGCAATGGGGTTGGGTGACTTCAACCTGCAATCGTATCTTGGCACACCGCTGCGGGCAGAAGTGCCACTGTTTTCCCCCGGTGCCTACAATCGCGACGACATTCGCGTGCGCATCGCGCGGCAGGATGTGTATGCCCGCATGGGCGCGCGCTACGAGCCTTTCCATGGCGACATCGACTTTGAGGTGCGTGAGGATGGGCAGGGCGGCATCAGCGTCGTGGCGTCCAGCCGCAAGCGGGTGATTGAACCGTATCTGGATATCGTGGTGGAGTTGAGCTGGCCTGCCGGTACCAGCTATCGCCGGTACAACGTGCTGCTGGACCCACCGGCCTACGCCCAGCGCTGGCAGAACAAGGTGCCGGTGGCAGAACCCCGGGCCATCGCGCTGACACAAGCCCGTACCGCGCCGGTACCGGCAACGCCGGTGACCCTGTTGGATGAACGCTATGTGGTGCGGCACGGGGATTCCCTGTGGAAGATTGCCCGCAATCTGCGCAGTGACGAAGGACAATCGGTGCATGCCCTGATGCAGGCCCTCTACCAGGCCAATCCGGATGCCTTTGTCGGCGGTGACCGGGATCGGCTCAAGCTGGGAGCGACCCTGCGTCTGCCTGCGTCGTCTGTGGCGCCGGAACAGCAGATTGCCCGTCAGTCCCCGCCTCCTGCCAAGGTGCAGGCGCCGGCATCGCCGGTCGCTGCGTCACCGGCCCAGCCGGTAGCGATCACCCGGCCACGGCTGGATATCGAGGCCGAACTCGCCAGCGCCCAGCAGACCCGGGTCGAGGCCTTGCCGGAAACCCTGGACGACATCAAGACGGCCATTGCGCGCCTGCAGGCCGAAAAACTTGCACTGCAGGCCTATCAGGCCCAGATCAAAGCGGACATGGCAACGGTGCTCGAACAGCGGGTTGTCGCGACCGATGCCATGCTGCAGGCACAACGGCAGCTGGCCGGCGCCGGTGTCGCTGAAACCCCCGCTGTTGCCCCCGCGCCGGTAGCAGCGGTGCCTGAACCACCCGCGGAAACAGCTGTAGACAGCGCCCGTACGGAACCGGCGGTTGCCCCTGCTGCCCAGGCGCCGGCACCCGAGTTGACCACCGCGGACGTGCGTCTGCGGGATCTGATGAATGGTGGGGTGGTGCAGCCCGAATCCCCTTCTGTTGCCGTCCATCAGGCAGGGCACGATGTCCTGGCGCCAACCCCGCGGCTGACCAACAGCCTGCTCAGTGGTGCCGGTTCCAGCCTGTGGTATCTGATTGCCATGGTGCCGCTCGGTTTGCTGGTGGTGCTGATGGGCATGCGTTCCCACCGGGTCCAGCAGATTCGCCGTACCGAGCAGGTCAAGGATGAAGATCTGCATGATCTGGTGTTTGGCGCCCGCCGCGACCGCACCCGTGCCGAATCCCCCGAACAGCTGCGCAAGGCGGTTGAGCAGATCCGCGAAAAGGCCACCAGTTTCGACCGCGATCAGGCGGCCGCCACCGCAGTGGACCCCAGCGAAGGGCGTGACGATCTCAAGCAGATGATCGATCTGTACCTCGTTTACAGCCAGTACCAGAAGGCGCTCAACGTGATCCTCACCGAAATTTCCAAGCGTCCCGGTCGGGCCGATCTGCGCCTGTACCTGATGCAGGTCTACGCGGCCATGGGTGACTGGAAAGCCTTTGACGAGCAGGAAGACGTGCTGCGTCGCCTGGGCCAGCAGGCCTTGCTGGAACGGGCAGCGGAGTTGCGCCAGCGCTCGGCCTGAAACAGCACGCCGCACCAGTAAGGAGGGGTAATACCCTCCTTTTTTGTAAGTGCAAGGATACAAAAAGACTGATATGTATCATTGTTTCACGAAGGCGAATCAGCAATAGTGGAGCGGACCGACACCCAGGGGGAACCACATGAATCAGCAAGCAAGCGCGACCGATAATAAAACCACCGCGGCGCCCGTACTCAAAAAAGCGATCACCAAAGATGATCTGCAGGCCCGCCTTGAAGACATGGCCCAGCGGGTCATGAATCCCCGTGAGGGCATCTATGGCCCCCGCTCCATGGCCTGGAAGGTCAATCGCCACACTGACGTCATGTTCGGCGCCGGCTGCGCCAACCTGCTGCAGCTGGCCCATCCCTGGGTAACCCAGGCCATCGACCAGCACTCCAAGACCCAGACCGATCCGTTCGGCCGCCTGCGTCGTACCTTCCTGAATGTCCATTCCATGGTCTTCGGCAGTCTGGATCAGGTGCTGGATGCGTCGCTGCGCGTCCACAACATTCACGCCACTATCACCGGCAAAGCGTCGGAATCCACTGGCAGCACCAAGAAGGGCAGTGAGTACTTTGCCAACCAGATTGGCGCGATGCTGTGGGTGCACGCCACCCTGTGGATCACCGGCCTGCAGATGCACGAACTGTTTCACGGTGCCCTGAGCAAGGCCGAGCGTGACCAGTATTATGCGGAATCCAAACTGTTTGCGTACCTGTTCGGAATTCCCGATGAGGCGATTCCCGATACCTGGGAAGATTTCCTGGCCTATTTCCAGCGGGTGATCGATTCCGATGAGCTTGCCGTGGGGGATGTGGGACGCCAGCTGGTGGAATATATCTTCAGCATGAAGCCCTACCTGGTGCCGCTGCTGAACCGGCACAAGATTCACACGGCGATTCTGCTGCCCGAGCGCCTGCGGGCGGAATTCCGTCTGCCGGAAAAATCAGCGAAGAATCAGGCGAAATTCGATTTCGATGTGAAACTGATCCGCAATGTGATGCGCTATGCGCCGGATCATGTGAAATACCTGCCGCCCTATCTGGAAGCGCAGCAGCGTCTGCAAGGCCATCAGGCTGGCGCCATCACCCGCATGACCAACCGCATCATTTACGGCCAGCCATTGCTGGTGTCCTGAGTCCGCTGGCTGCATTCAATCTCCATCGGTGCCGACTTCCGGTTAACCCCGTCCATGGAAATGGGACGGGGTTTTTTCGTTATGGATCGGGGTAGCCCTGGGCGATTTCTTCGGCGCTGGCCGGGCGTACATTGCGGACTTCGATGGAAAAATGCAGGGTTTCACCGGCCAGATGATGGTTGCCGTCCACGGTGATGGTGTCGTCGTCCAGCGCCGTGATGCGCACCGGAAGCGGGCCATCATCGGTGTCGGCCTGCAGGGTCATGCCAATGGCAATGTCGGCATCGGCCGGTAGCATCGCGCGGGGCAGGGTCTGGATCAGGCCCGGGTCAGGGTCGCCATAGCCGAGTTCCGGCGGCACGATGACTTCGAGGCTGTCACCTTTCTGGTGGCCTTCCAGTGCCTGCTCCAGTCCGCTAACCAGATTGCCATGACCATGCAGATAGATGAACGGCAGCTGGCCGCGCGAACTGTCAATCAGGTCGCCCTCGGCATTGCTCAGGGTGAAGTGGAATGCTACGACGTGATCTTGGGCAATTTGCATGAGAGGTCCATCCGGAAAAACGGTGACGGCTTGAGTGCCGTCACCGGATGGAGTGTACACCGTTTCGCGAATCAGGCAGGAACCGTTTCGCCCAGGTCTTCGCTCACCGTTTCGTAGGTCAGGCTGGAGTAATGATCCGCTGCGTGGAAGGCGTGGGCCAATACCCAGTCTTCATAGCTCAGTTCACCGTAGGTGAAGTGCGGCATCACCGCGCCTGTGAAATTCTGGAAATCGTTGCAGGCGTTGCGATAGCGCAGGAACGCTTCTTCCAGCGGGCCGTCGTCGGCAATGTCCGGAGCCCCGGGAACCGGCGCGCCCAGATCGTGGGACATGTAGCCCTGCGGCTTGAACACGTTGAAGAACACGAAGCGGCCCGCCGTCATCAGCGCGCCGGATTCCATCTGCGGGTAGCCGGTCATGGAATATTCCATGCTCTGGGCCATGTGCTCCAGTACCTTGTACAGGGACCAGGGCTGCTGCATCTGCACGGTAGCCAGATTGGTTTCGATCAGCGCGGTTTCAGCCAGCGCGTCATCGATGCTGGCAAAGCGCAGCTTGCGGCCGGGCTTGCTGCAGCCGGTGAGCGGCGCGAAGCTGACCGCAGCGGCGGTGCCCAGGGTCAGGCGCAGAAAGGTTTTGCGGGACATGGTGGTGGGCGCAGTGCCCACGTTTTGCAGTTCAGTCTTGTTCATGGCGTTCACTTTTTATTGTCAGCGATACGTGAAAGGGGAGGTGCGCTTATTTGCGCACCTTGAGTTCGTACCATTCGTTTTCTTCATCCCAGGGGAAGAAACCGTTTTCAACATTGGCCAGCTGATCGCTCAGTTCCGGCATGTTGCGCACCAGTACGCGGGTAAAGGTGGTGTTGTCGATCCAGTCCAGACCTTCCTGGGTGTAGATTTCCGGGCGGTAATCCACGGTGAAGAAACGATCGGCCATCAGGCGGCGTGATGCCATCGCGATGAAGATCTGGAACGAGGTTTCACCAAAGCCGTAACCGGGCGGACGGTAACCTTCGGCGTAGGAACCGATCATCACATCCAGGGCTTCGATGTCATCGTTGTAGACTTCGCGCAGTTTCTCGGCCAATTCGGTGTCCGGCGTGATGTCGGTGAAATCGGTTACTGCTTTCAGGCCAATCTGACGACGGAATTCGTTGTAGCGGGGAATGCCGCGCTCACGGTCACGCAGGATGTCGACCGCGCCCAGGTCGGTCATGGCAACGCCCGGTTCGCGGGTGAAGTTCTGCAGCATCTGCGGATAGTTGTTCAGCTGCAGCAGACCGGGATGGGTGTGACCGAAGGAGTAGAACAGGTTGGTCAGGCCGGCCTGGTTCATCAGCTGGCCAGATCCCTGGAACGAATGGGCCTGCAGCAGGCTTTCGTTGATCAGGCTGCCGTCGACGTAATTGCGCACTTCCAGCGAGTCACGCAGCAGCGGGTGCATGCGATAAACCGCGGTGAATTCTTCGGTCAGGCTGAACGGTACGCCTTCCAGCAGGGTCTTGCCTCCGATGATGCCGTCGGTTGCCGGATTGCCCAGGCGCGGGAAGGAGAGCGGCAGGATGCCGCGCCAGTTGGAGAACATGGCGTCACGCAGGATGCTGTTCTTCAGGATGGCCGGGGTCCAGTCCACGGTGTGGATCTTGGCGATCTGGGCAGCGTTGATCAGACGGGCAGTCTGGAACAGGCGCTCGTCATCCCAGTCCGGATTGTTGGACTTGAGCATGTCGGCGATCTGGTTGTGTTCTTTGACGAACAGGGTGTGCATGATTTCCAGACCCACCCACCAGTTCTTGTTGAAACCGGTCAGCGGCAGGCCGTTGGCTTCCCGTGGCAGCATGTCGTTTTCCAGAATCATCTTGCCGTCGACAAAGGTACGCAGCTGGTTCTGTTTGTCCTGGTTGCTGCCGTAAATCTGCGAGCCATCCCACCAGGCGGTGTTTTCGTTCAGGAAGGTGGCAGGGCGGCCGTCGGCAGGATCCTTGGTCGGGTCAGCCGGCGTGCGGCCGATCGGCATGGTGCCGTCGCCGCTGTCATGAGTGTCTCCACCGGCAACCGGCACGCGGATCGGATCGCTGTGATCGCGATCGCCGTGCTCGAACCAGTCGTGGATCTGGAACTGGATCCAGGCAGCGGCCAGATAGTTGAGGAACGGTACTTCCTGGATGCCTTCATCGCGGGTGAGCAATTCCTCGGAAACCGTGCGGGGATTCGGGTTCAGCAGGTTGCCGGTATCCTGCCAGCTGTAATCGGGCTGGATGTTACGGCCCATGCGTACGCCGGCCATCCCCATGGCGGGCAGATCCAGATCGTTACAGCGGCCGTCAGCACTGCGGTAGATCAGGTCATCCGGACCGCACGAGACGGTCGGCCATTCGCCTTCTGCATAGGTGTCGAACAGGTTGTTCTCGAACAGTTGGCAGCGGATATTTGCCAGCGTTAGCAATCCGATCAGTGGACCGAAGACCCACCATTTCGCATAAGCACTCATGTTTGCTCCACTCAAGGTTCTTTTTTTTATGAAAAGTCTGACAGGCGCGCAGGCGCATGCCGGCAGTCTTGCGCAGGATAGCGACTTGACCGCATGGCATCGCCGTACATAGGTAGGGGGTGGAGGGGGAGAAAACAGTGGCGTCGGTTTTGCTTAATGTGTAACAGGATTTGAAAATGTTGCTTGAGACTTAAGTGGAAATCTGGTTCTCTTGAGTGCAGGTTTTCGCGCAGTTTTGCCGCAATTTTTCAGTCAATTGCTTCAATTTGTCTGCGTGTTTGAAAAACAAAGAAATAAACACAACAACAAAAACATCGCGTTATTTTTTGTGGGTGTAATCCCTTCGATTTAATACATGGGTAAGACACAGGTAAATCACACGACTCAGAATCAAGTGCTTGGGATTGATTCTGAATCCAACCTCTGGCCCCGCAGCGAGTCGGCGCTGGCATTGCTGCCAGCCGGTGACTGTCAGCAGGCGGCGGCGCTGCTTGGCTGCCCGATGGCAGACGCCGAGCGTCAGTTGCGCGAGTTGGCGCAACAGGGCGCCGTGCAGCTGCGCATTCTGCCAGCCCCGGGCTGGTTGCGCTTCGAATGGCAGGACGCTGCCCGTGCATCTGCGCTGGAGCATCTGCTGTCCGTGAATGCCTGGCTGTTGCCGGAAATCTATCGCCGTTCGCAATCGTTTCTGGATGAGTCGCCGCTCGAGCAGTGGACTCGCGACGCCTTGCAGGTCGCTTCGCCGCCCTTGTGGGCGATTCTGGTGGCAGGGCGCATGTGCCGGCGCTGGCTGCAGCTGCACGATCCGGCCCGGGTGTGGAATCTGCTGGTGGGCTGTGTTTCCCTGCGGCATTTACGCTGCGCCAATCTGCAATGCTGCGCCATCTGGGCGTTGATCATGCAGCAGCAGTTCGATCTGGCCGAAGACTGGCTCAATCAGCTGGATGGTGTTGCCTGGATCCAGGACCCGGTGTTGCCGTTGCCGGAACCGGATGCCACCGTCCGTGCCCTGCGCATGTGGCTTAACTATTATCGCGATCTGGAGATGCCGCGCGCCCTGCGGCTTGAGCGTTTGGAACGCTGCATGGAAGCGCCGACGATTCTGCAGCCGATGCTGCTGAACCAGTATGCGGTTCTGCAGTATTCCAGCGGAAATGTCGAGATCACCCGGTGCAGTGCGGAGCGGTCGGCTGCCAGTGCGGAAGCGCTGGGCAATCTGGTGCAGTATCAGCTGGCCCGGGGCTGGATGATGGCGGCGCAATTCATGCTGGGCAATGCGCTGGCCGCCTGGCTGCAGCTGCAGTTCGATGCCGAAGCGTTGCAGCGCCGCTGTGATCGTGCGGTCGACCCCACTGATCCGGCGCTGATGATCGCCCGCGCCATTCATCAGGGTTGTCAGGCCTATCTGTGTTACGAAGCCAACCAGATTCAGGAAGCGCAGACCCTGCTGAGTCAGTCGCGCCAGATTCTGGTGGGCACCGAGCTGGGGCTGCCGAAATTGCTCGCGGCAATCACCCAGGCCAAACTCTATCTGGACCGGGATGACATTGCTGGTTGTGAAGCGTTGCTGGGTGCGCTGGATGTATTGCCCGATTCGCAGCGTAACCCGCGTATCCGCGCGATCCTGTGTTATGAACGGATGCGGGCGCGCTGGCGGGCCGGCAGACGCGCCGACGATCTGATTGCCCATTACGATCTGCATTCCCGCTGCGTGCGGGTGGAAACCCTGTTCCAGGATACCTATCAGGAAGAGCACCTGTACTGGCTCAAGGGCAAGCTGGTGGCCTGTCTGATGGATGATGATGCTGCCGCCGCATCTGAGTTGGCACTCAAGGGTGTGATCAAGAGCATGGGGCTGAATTGCCGGCGCCATCTGGTGACGTTCTATCTGTTCAAGGCGCTGGCAGAAAAGCGTCTGCAGCGTGAGTCTGATGCGGTCGACAGTTTCAATCAGGCGCTGCTGTTGTGCCAGAACGCCGGTTATCGGCGGGTGCTGGTGGATGACGGTGCAGGCTTGTGGGATCTGTGGCTGCAGATGCGTCAGCAGCGCAGTTTTCTGCCGCAGCTGACCCTGGCGTTCCTGCAATCGGTGCACGAGGATTTGCAGCTGGCTAAT
Organism: Gammaproteobacteria bacterium; assembly: GCA_041395845.1. GTDB lineage: Bacteria > Pseudomonadota > Gammaproteobacteria > Pseudomonadales > Ketobacteraceae > Ch67. The sequence continues at coordinate 1,629 of JAWKZS010000005.1, read as the reverse complement.
CCGTCACTTGCGGCGCCGAAATCCGTTGCCAGCCGGCTGCCTGGTGCGATCGTCTGCTGAGCCTGACCGAAAAGGAAATCGAAATTCTCACCCTGCTGGCGGAAGGCTTGTGCAACAAGAAAATCGCCCATCGTGCCAGCATTGCGCTGACCACGGTGAAATGGCATCTGCAGAATATTTTCAGCAAGCTGGAAGCGCGCAACCGGACCGAGGCGGTACTCAAGGCGCAGGAAATGCATCTGGTGGATGGCACTGGTTCTGGTCGCTGACGCAATGCGGTGACGGCAGGCGGCCTTGCAACGGACATGAAAAAGCCCGGCGATCGATGATCGTCCGGGCTTTTTTTGCGGGGCGGCTAATCAGGGTTTTTCGAAGTCGAAGTTGCCGGCCAGCAGCTCGCCATTCGGCATAGTGCCGCTGAAGCTGCCCTTCATGCGAACGGTGCCGTCTTCGGTGATGGTCAGCGTGCCGTTGTCCAGCAGGACTTCGCTGCGGTTCAGCGCATCTTTAAGGGCTTCGGACTCCAGGCGCAGCAGGGCCTGACCCAGTTCCGGGTCTTTCGCCAGGCTGAAGGTGCCTTTCTTCAGGTTGCCCAGCAACTGCACTTCCAGCAGCAAAGGCTTGCCCTTGTAAACCGTGGACGCGGCAATGGTGTCCTGCGCGGTGACGCCGAGTACGCGGGCATCCGTGGTCAGTACGCACAGGTCAGAGAAGCTCAGGCTGCCCAGGCTGGTAGCGCTCATCTGCAGGCTGCCCATGTCGAAGCGGGGATTGGTGGCCATCTTGCTGGCGCTGCCTTCGCCCATTTCACTGCTGGAATTCATGGTGTCGTTGTTGACGATGTTCACGGTGCCAGCGGGCAGACCGTCGATCTGATTGCCATCCTTGTCCAGGCTGATGACGGGGCGACCGTCACAGCCGGTCATGGTCAGGCCATTGGCGGTTTCCACCAGGGTAAAGCTGATGTTGGACTGGGCTTTCAGGTTGCTCTGTGCGCTGTCCAGATTCAGGCGCCACAGACCGGTGAGGTCGGGACTGTTGCTGGTGGAGCGGGGCGCTTCGGAGCCGCCGCAACCAGTCAGGAGCAGCGTGGGGAGCAGCAGGGCAGCGGCAAGTTGTGTACGCATCATAGACCTATACCTTTGATCGGGTTGTTCCGGTGTCGTTGTTGTTATTGCCGAAATGAACGTGCGCAGGTACGCCAGAGAGACGGCAGGGTGTGGTCATTAAACCTGATCGCGGCAAGGCCAGCGCCGTACAAAGGTAGGGGAGGGCGAAATTAGCGGAGGGGGTGAGCAAGAGGGGGGAGTGGTTTGCAGCCGGTGCCACTGCAAACCACAGCGACGGATCAGCTGGCGCGGCCCAGTACTGCATCCCGCACGCTTTCAGCAATGCCCGCGGCTTCGGCAATCAGTTCACCCGGTACACCCAGTTCCACCAGGGTGGCGCCCAGATCTTCCATGACCGCATCGAAATGACTGTCGTTCAGGCCCAGGTCATTCACCAGCTTGCGGTGGGCTGCTTCCATGCCCTTGCCGGAGTAGTTGGCGGGTCCGCCGAAGGCAAAGGTCAGAAAGCCCTTTTGCATGCGGTGCTGCTTGGCCATGTCCACGCCTTCGAAAAAGTGCT
>JAWKZS010000004.1:0-304757 GCA_041395845.1 Gammaproteobacteria bacterium | reverse complement strand
ATGGATTCGTCCGTGCGGGCCAGCAGTTTCTTCGCCAGATTGCAGCGATAATCCGCCAGCAGCTGATTGAAATTGGTTTCCACCTCGGCGAGTTTGGTGCGCAGGCTGCGGGGCTTGATACCCAGACGCTCTGCCACGGTTTCCAGATCCGCATTACCGGATTCCAGCAGCTCACCGATAAGCCGGTTCACCTTGGCAATGAAATCCTGCTTTTCCAGTTTCGCCACATGTTCGTTCGCCAGCTGTTCGTGCAGCCGCAGCAGTTCCGGCTCGGCATGGCTCGACGGAATACTCATGATGGCAGGTGAAAAATAGATCCGGTTGCCCTTCTGGTTGAACAGTACCGGACAGGGGAACACCCGCTGGTATTCGGCAGGGTTGGAACCCGGAGCATGTTCGAAGTGGATTTCGAGCGGCTGGAATGCGCCTTCGGTGACGTAGGCAAAAAACTTCAGCACGCCGATGACGACACATTCGCTCAAATGACGGATGCCACCGCTGAAGGTGATATTGCCAACGTAATAACCCTTGTCGTCCTGATCCAGCGTGGCATTCACCGCATCACTGAGCAGACGCTGGTAATTGAGTGCGCGCTTGAGGCCCTCACCAAAGGTTTCACTGCTGAGGAACAGATACTCCAGCACCTGCCCCTTGAATACGGGAATGTTTTCACCCAGATGCAGGCCGATATCAGAATCGCCGGTGACATCCTCGATCACGTTCCAGAACAGGCTCTGGGCGGAATGCGGCGTACGCAGATCCTTTTCTGCCAGCTGCTCCTGCTTCAGGCCAATCCGGCGCAACACCTCGAACGCATCAACGCCCATATCCTGCATGGCCTGGTAGGCAAGCCGGATCAAAACGCCTGCATCGGTGAATCCGCTCATTGACGACCTGCTGTTGGCATCATGGGGTGAATGGAAAATCAGGATTTAACTGCATGAAATTCCGGAAATTTCCGGCAAGAATCTTCTTATGATAGACAGCCCGCACCATATTGACAATAGAGCCGATTGACTGCAAAGCCGCGCCATTAGCGGTACAACGGCAATTGCCGAGCCCTTTGATTCCTTTATACTTTGCCCACTTTCCGGCCCCAGCGGCCCCAACCCCGATGAAAGCGTCGAAGGATCTGTAACATGGCAGCAACGATTGAACTCGCTCACGCCCCCTCCACCCTGAATCTGTATGTCCGTGCCGCCACTGCCAAAAAAGCCGGCCGCCTGCAGGGCGAGCAACTGCCGCCAATCACCATCTGCCTGAAGAACGTCAAGGCTGACATCCGCAAGCTGAACGAGTACCGCAAGGTCTGTGGCTTCCCCCTGAGTGGCAGCATGCCGGTCACCTATCCCCATATCCTGGCGTTTCCGCTGCATATGGAAATCCTGGTGAATCCCCAGTTTCCGTTCCCGCTGCTGGGCTTGGTGCATGTGCGCAATGAAATCACCCAGTACCGCGCCATCGGCAATCAGGACACACTGGACATCGAGTGCTCACTGGTCGGCCCGCAGAAAGCGGCCAAAGGGCTGGAGTTCGACATCGTGACCAAGGTGAAAGTTGACGGCAAGCTGGTCTGGGAAAGCGTCAGCACCAACCTGTTCCGCACCAAGGTGGACGGTGGCGACAAGAAGGAAGAAAAGAAGGAAGACAGCTTTGCGCCGGATCACATCGATTTCTGGAGTGTGCCGGAAAACATCGGCCGCCGATATGCCAAGGTATCCGGCGATTCCAACCTGATTCACATTCATGCCATCACCGCCAAGCTGTTCGGTTTCCCCCGTGCCATCGCTCACGGCATGTGGAGCAAGGCCCGCGCCCTCGGCGCCCTGGATGCCCAGCTGCCGAAGGCTCCCTTCAAGGTCAGCGTGGCCTTCAAGCTGCCGGTGTTCCTGCCCAACAAGGTCCAGCTGCAGTACTGCAACACCGGCGACAACCTCGAGTTCCGCCTGAAAGACCAGAACGGCCAGAAGCCGCACATGTCCGGTACCATCCAGGCATTGTGATCCCGCAAGGGCTGGCTCTGCCGGCCCTTTTTCTGCTTGCCATTCGGGGCCAATCCGGCCACATTGCCCACATGAACTGCGCCGGATCGTGTTGCCTTCCATGAGTGTTTCCAGTCCTGCTCCCCTTGCCGCCGGCTACCTGCTGCGCAACTTCAGGCAGGTGGCCCAGTGGGTCAATCATCTTTACGCCGATCTGCTGACAACCGCGGAACAGGACTGCTTCGCGCAATTTCACCGCATGCCGAATCCGGCACAAAGCCTGTATCTGCGTCTGGTTACCCGTACGCGGCCGGTGGTGCCGGTAGCATCACTGCATTACGACGAAATTCCCGACACTGACGCCGCGTTACGTGCGCTTCTGGACAGCGGATTTGCCGTGCTGAATCCGCCCCTGGAACCATCCACCCTGCTGGCGTTGCAGACCCGCAGCGATTTGCAGACATGGTTCGGCAACGCAGGAAAAACGGCCGAAAAAAAATCCGCGCTGACAGAAAGTATTCAGGCGCAATTTACCGCAGAACAGATCCACAACATGATCACCACACAGCAGCCGTTGGTAATGGCACTGCAGCGTGACTGGTTCGAGCTTGTGCTGCTGCTGTTTTTTGGTAACGGTCGCCAGGATCTGAGTGAATTCGTCATCACCGAGCTTGGCCATGTGCGCTATGAAAACTATCGCGTCGACCGATCGACCCGCTATTTTTCCTGTCGTGGTGATATTGAAACGCTGCAAGCCTATCTGCTGGCCCGCGAGCAACTGGAAGACCCCGATGTGCTGCAGGATTCGCAGCTGCTGCAAGATCTGTTCGCGCAATTGCCACATCACCGTCAGCAGCCGGAGTTGCAGCGGCGCTTCGACAAACTGGCGGTGACCATCGCCCGCCAGCTGGAACGTCTTGATGCGCTCGATGCAGCCCTGCACATTTACCGAGCCACCGAACTGCACCCCAGCGGCGAACGTCAGGCCCGCATCCTTGCCAAACAGGATCAGCTGGATGAAGCGCTGAGCCTCTGCCACCAGCTGCAGCACAGCCCTCATCCCGAAGCCCAGGAATTCGCCGAACAGTTCAGTGCCCAGCTATTGCGCAAACGCCGGCAACCGGTGATAAAGCCTGCAGCCCCCGACATCATCACTAACGAAATGCTGCTGCCACCACAGGACATGGCGGTCGAATATCTGGCAGCAGCGGCATTGACCCGTGACGAATCGCCCTGCTACTACGTGGAAAACACCCTGTTCTGCGGCCTGTTCGGCCTGCTGTTCTGGGACATCATTTTCGCACCGGTGCCCGGTGCCTTTTTTCACCCCTTCCAGCACAGCCCCAAACATCTGCGCTCCGAATATTTTTATGCCGATCGTGCAGACGCCATTGAACAGCGTCTGCACGATATGGAACACACCGGCTGGCAATCACGACTCTGGGACATCTGGTCGAGTCGCCAGGGCATCGCCAATCCGTTTGTGGTGTGGGAAGTGCTGACCGCCGACTTGCTGGAACGCGCCCTTGCCGCCATTCCGGTTGCGCATCTGCAATGCATCTTTCGCCAACTGGCCAAACATCCCGGCCTGTACAGCAACGGCTTTCCCGACCTGATTCATTTTGTCGACGATGGCTACCAGCTGATTGAAGTAAAAGCCCCCAATGACCGCCTGCAACCGAATCAGCGGCGCTGGTTTCGACGCTTTGCCGATGCGGGGATTCCTGCACGTCTGCTGAATATACGCTGGCAGGAAACCAACGATGATTGAATCCTGCCGGTTTCGCATCAGCGTATCCGAGCTGGCAGAATTCTGCTGCCGTCGCGGTGATGTTGGCCTGGGTCTGCAACGCTCCCCCACGGCGCAGGAAGGCCAGCAGGGACAACGCACCCTGCAGGCCGCACGCCCCGCCCATTACCGCAAGGAAATAGCGGTCAGCGATGAATGGCAACATTCACTGTTCGTGTGTCAACTCAGCGGCCGCATCGATGGCGTGCAGGAAGACGACATCACCACACTGGAAGAAATCAAGACCACCTACTGTGATCGCACCAGCCTGCCAGAACAGCAGCAAGCCGTGCACTGGGCGCAGCTGCAACTGTACGGCGCGCTTTACGCAGCGGCCCATGACAGCAACCAGCTGCATCTGCGTCTGACCTATCTGAAACTCGATGATACTGATGAATTCAGTTTCGATGCCACGCTCGATCGCGTAGAACTGGATGGGTTTTATCAAAATTGTCGTCAGACCTTCGAATTCTGGCTGCAGCAGCAATGCGAACACTGGCAGCGTCGCAACACCTGGCTGCAGGGCATCACGTTTCCTTTCACCGGTTACCGGCAAGGTCAACGCGCCCTGTCGGTACAGGCCTATCGTGATCTGCGTGATGGTCAGCGCAGCCTCTATCAGGCCGCCACCGGTCTCGGCAAAACCAGTGGCGTACTGTTCCCGGCACTGAAAGTGCTGGGTGAAGACCGGGCGCGCCAACTCTGGTATCTGACCGCCAAAAACAGCGGCCAACGCAGCGTACAGCAGGCCCTGGATCTGCTGGGACACACCGCCGATCAACCCTTGCGTGTATTGCAACTCAGCGCGCGTGAACGGGTCTGCTTCTGCGACAGCCAGCCCATCGATTGCACCTTGCAGCGCGGTTTCTACGATCGCTGGCAAGCAATCCGCACCGACATTCAGGCCTGTTCCCACTGGTCGCCGGAATGGCTGCGCAACAAGGCCAGCGAATATTCACTCTGCCCCCACCAACTGGCACTGGAATGCCTGCCGTGGGCCGATCTGGTGATCGCTGATTACAACTACGTGTTCGATCCCACCGTGCGGTTGGCAGATTATCTCGACAGTCACGCCAAACAGATTGCCCTGCTGGTGGACGAGGCCCACAACCTGCCCGATCGCGCCCGCGACATGTTCAGTGCCACGCTGCAGCGCCATGCAGTGCAGCAGGCCATCCCCCTCATCACCGACAAAGCCTTGCAACGACGCCTGCAGCGCTTTGCCCGTCACTGGTTCAACCCGGAAACGCTACCCACCGTTTCACCCGAACCGCCGGCAAAACTGATCCAGGACGCCACTACCCTGAGCGAGCAGTGGCTGGAATGGTTTGGCCAGCAACAATGGCTGGTATATCCGCAGGATCTGTTTGAATGCCTGATGCAATGGGTCCGTTTTGCCCAGCGCCTGCAACGCTGGCAGGCGGAAGATCGGCTGCTGAACCAACAGGAAAAACCATCGGCCACGCTCGACATCTTCTGTACCGATCCGGCGCCACAACTGGATGCCCTCACCCGGCGTTTTCATGCCGTGCTGTATTTTTCCGGCAGCCTGCAGCCGCTGGATTTCTTCGCCCGTGCCATCAGCCAGCAGCCATTCGATCAGACCCTGGATCTGCCATCGCCCTTTGAACCACAACAGCAGCTGACCCTGATCGTGCCTATCAATACCCGCTACGACGCCCGTGAACGGTCCATCCCACTGCTGGCAGCCTTGCTGAACACGGTCTGGCAAACCGCACCGGGGCGCTATCTGGTGAGTTTTCCGTCCTATCACTATCTGCAGGCCCTGCAACAGCATCTGCAGCTACACCACCCGGATTTGCCCCTGCTGTCGCAGCAGGACAGCGCCGATACCACAACCTTCGTGACGCAGCTGGCGGCTCAACCCTGTTTCGCACTGGTGATCGCCGGCGGCAGCTACGCCGAAGGTCTGGATCTGCCGGACAACCTGCTGGACGGAGTGATCGTCATCGGTACCTGCATGCCGCCCCCTTCCCTGCCACGGGAACTGATCCAGCAACAGTTCGACGCTACAGGGCTTAACGGCTTCGATTTTGCGTTCCGCTATCCGGGTTTCAACCGGGTGATCCAGTCCGCCGGGCGCCTGATCCGCAACAACACCGACCGCGGCATCGTCATTCTGGCGGACGACCGCTTCACCCGTAGCGACTACCGCAACCTGTTCCCGATCCACTGGCGACCGCGCATCGCACGCCAGCCAGAAGATTTACGCGCCCCTCTTCTTGCGTTCCGGGGCGCTGACTTATAATCAGTCGATGACAGATATCCTTCCCACCCTCCTGATTTTCGACTCCGGTATCGGCGGCCTCAGCATTGCCGACGAAATCCGCGCGCGCATTCCGGTAAGCCGGATCTTCTACGTGGCGGACAACGCCATTTTCCCCTACGGCATCCAGGAAGAATCCGTACTGATCCAGCGCCTGCTGGACCTGCTGCCGTTTCTGGAAGTCTATGCACGGCCGGACCTGATCGTGATCGCCTGCAACACCGCCAGCACCGTGGTGCTGGAACCGCTGCGCCAGCAGACCCGCACCCCCATTATCGGTGTCGTACCCGCCATCAAACCGGCAGCCCAACTGAGCCAGAACCAGCACATCGGTCTGCTGGCAACCGCCGGCACCGTCAAACGCCAATACGTGCAGAAACTCATTGATAGCTTTGCCAGTCACTGCACGGTCACCAAGGTGGGTTCGTCGGAACTGGTGCACGAAGCGGAAAACAAACTGCGCGGACTGCCGGTAGACGACGCCGTCATCGCCCAGGCGCTCGCGCCGTTCGGCACCGCGCAACCGACACCGGATGTGGTCGTGCTGGGTTGCACCCACTTTCCCTTTCTGCGGGACGAAATCACCCGACACCTGCCGCCAGGCACCCGGCTCATCGACAGCGGTGAAGCCATTGCCCGCCGGGCTGTCTCGCTACTGCAGGACATCACCCCGTCGCCCACGACCCTGAGCGATAATGAATTTTTATTTACCGCCGATACGACCGCGGCGAGAAAAATGGCGGAAACCCTGCATTTGCATGGCTTTGCGCGGGTACACCTTGGCACCAACAGCATCACAGAAAAGCCACAAAAACATGGTGCAACCTAAATTGCTTTGATATATTTTTGAGTATTAATAACGATAACAAACGGACGTTCATCCCTCCCATGACTTCCACCCTGGCACTGGTCGTAGACGACTCCCGCATGGCCCGGCACATGTTGAGCAAGATGCTCAAGGAACAGGGCATCGATGTGGACACGGTGGAATCCGGCGAAGAAGCCCTGGGATATCTCTGCAGCAAAAAGCCCACCATGATCTTCATGGACCACACCATGCCCGGCATGGACGGCTTCCAGACCCTGCGCGCCATCAAGAACGATCCACACACCTCCGCCATCCCCATCATCATGTACACCTCGAAGGAAGGCGAAGTCTACGAAAGCCAGGCCCGCGCCCTCGGCGCTGTGGACGTGATCCCCAAGACCCTGAAACCCCTGCAGCTGGCCAAGGTACTCGAAAAGCAGAATCTGCTGCCCGGTCAGAAGCCCGTGGCAGCCGCCAATGTGGTGGCCATCAATCGCAGCGCAGCCAATGATGTCGTGATCGTGGAAACCGGTGCGGCCGAAGAACCGGCACCCGCTCCCCGCCGCGAACCGCAACCGGCAGAAGCGCGCAGCAATGAAACCAAACACACCGAACTGCAGGATCTGGAATCCCGCCTGCAGGCATTGACCGAGCAGCTGCAGAACCTGAACAGCCGCCCGGTGGAGCGCCGTGCCGCCAACCGCAGTTACCGCCTGCAGTTTTTTGGCCTGGCCCTGTGTATCGTCATGATCGGCATTCTGCTGATGTACAACAACCAGATCAGCCGCCAGCTCAACGAGATGCGGCTCGAAAACGCCACCCTGAAGCAGAACCTGCAGGAACAGAACTCCCTGTCGCAGAACATTCAGTCCCAGCTCGAATCCCGTCTGACCGATGTATCCAGTCAGAGCGAAGAGACCAACCGCCGTTTCTACGAAAGCCTGGAATGGGCACTCAATCAGGAAGGCCGGTTTGCCTTTGGCGAAAAGCCTTTCAACGACAAACTGGCGGATACCCTGGCACGGCTGGCGGACAACCTGAACAGCGTCGGTTTCCAGGGTGAAATACAGGTGCGCAGTCACCTGGGAAGATTCTGCACCCAGACCTCCGATGCCGGCGAGACCGTACTGCCGGAAGCCGGCCAGCCGATGAACAGCTGCGAAGTGACCGTGTTTGACCCCGCCCTCATCGAAACCACCGGGAATGAGCAGACCGCCGGGTTTGCGGCATTCCTCAACGCCTTCGATGCCGAGTTTGGTGACAACATCCGCATAACCCTGTCCACGGCCGGTGATCGCCGTCCGGCGGCACGCTATCCCCAGCCCGATCCCGACATGGACGCCGCCCGCTGGAATGCCGTTGCCACCCGCAATCAGCGCATCGAAATTTCCATCAACCCGCAATAACCGGTTTATGGCCGACAACCATATCGACGAAGCCCGCGCGCTGCTGACCAGTGCCACCCGGGTGGCCTGTTTCTCCGGTGCAGGTCTCAGCGCCGAGTCCGGCATTTCCACCTTTAGGGACACCGAAACCCACGCATTATGGTCCCGCTTCGACCCGATGAAACTGGCCTCGCCGGAAGGCTTTGCCGAAGACCCGCAGCGGGTCATTGAATGGTATAACTGGCGGCGCCAGACCCTGGCTACCACCCGCCCCAATCCCGGTCATACCGCCCTGGCCGGACAACCGGGGCTGATCCAGATTACCCAGAACGTGGACAACCTGCTGGAACAGGCAGGCTGCCAGGCGTCGAACGTCATCCATCTGCACGGCGACATCACCCACGACCGCTGCAACGACCGCTGCGGCTACCGGGAACCCGTGAATCTTGCCAGCCCACCGCCGTTACGCAGCTGCCCACGCTGCGATGGCTGGATGCGGCCTGACGTGGTCTGGTTCGGCGAAACCCTCCCCGAGGCAGCCTGGCAACAGGCCGAAGCCCTGGTGGCCCACTGCGAATGCCTGCTGGTGGTCGGCACCAGTGCCAGTGTCTACCCGGCAGCGGGCCTGATCCACCTGGCGCGGCGCCGTCACGCCAGCATCCTCATCGTCAACACCCAACCCAGCGACGCCAGCCACCTGGCGGACATCGAACTGATCGGCCCGGCCGGACACTGGTTGCCTGCGCTGCTGGACGGCCTTTCCCTGCGCAGCGATACCGCCTGAACCCGCCATCACCCCGCTCAACCGCCAATCTGGCCGCAAAACAACTGACATTTACCTCGATTATTCTTATAAGCGTCTGGAAAATGGCGGAAAACTGGTTCACTATCTTGATATGCCTGCGCAGCGTGCAGTCGCCAAAAGCAGAAAAACGCTGCCATCAGACAACATACCCAATCCAGGTGTGGAGACGACAATGCAACCCCGGATACTCCGACTCAACAAGGCCGGACTACCCTTGCAATGGCTAACGCGGGAAGAAGCCGCAACCCTTCTGGTCAAAGGCCTGGTGCTATGGTCACTGGGCGATAGCGACATCCGTATTCGTGGCGGCATCAACCGTTACGGAGTTCGCTCCGAGCTGATCCTGCCCCCCATCATGGCCACCGAAGGCGAACTCAAGTACAGCGATCAGCATGTGCCTGCGGTCTGCAATCGCCTGCTGTTCCGGCGCGACTGCAATCTGTGCCTTTATTGCGGCGACAAATTCACCCCCGATCTGCTGACCCGCGATCACATTCAGCCCCGCTCACGGGGTGGCTCCGAAAAATGGACCAATCTGGTGACTGCCTGCCGGCGCTGCAACCAGCGCAAGGGCAATCGCACCCCGGAAGAAGCCGGCATGCCACTGCTGGCCATCCCCTTCAAGCCCAACAAAATGGAGTACCTGGCGCTGGCCAATCGCCACATTCTGGCGGATCAGATGAATTTCCTGCAGACGGGTTTTTCCAAACACATGCGCTGGAATTGACTGGGCTGGGTGTCAGGCAGTCTGCTGACGGGCAGCAAAGCCCAGCGTATCGTCGATGGAATAGGACACCGCGTGACGGGCAATCGCTTCTTCCAGATAGTGTAACGACTCATCGATATAATCGACGTCGTACTTTTCGGTCAGGTGCGAAATCGCATAACCAAAGTGCAGATCGTACTGCTCACCGAGGGACTGGCGCCACTGCTCCACCCGCTCAAGAATCGGCTCGGCTTCAAATTTATTGTGCAACGGGAACAGCAGCACGGTGACCTCACCCTGCAACCCTTCCCGGGTGGTATTGAAGGGAAACACCGTTACCCGACTGTTGAACAGTCCCCGCAGACAATCACCCTGGGCAATATAATCCGGCCGCCCCACCACCCGGTCAATCACCTGAACTGCCACCACCAGCAAGCGCCCCATTTCATCATGGATGCGCCGGTCCAGATTGCGAATATCCTGCAGATGACTGCTCAACTGGGGAATTTCCAGCACGCCGTTCTTGCTGTTGATCAGATTCAACCGACGGCGCAACCGCTGATTCATCGCGTCGATGGCACTATCAATGCGCGAGCGCTCTTCCTTCTCATGGCTGTAGATCGCTGACATGCCCAGCGACAGCATGATGATCTCGAACGCGGAGCCCACTTCCTTGCTGTGCACGGTGATAATGTTGAAAGGCAGCAGGCCTAGGACGTTGAGGGCAAACATACTGGCCCCCACCAGAAAAACGGACCAGCCCACGAGGAAATACCATCCCAGGTAATGGCCACGCCTGATGGCTTTCACACCAAACGCAAACATCACGACAGAAAATACAAAGATTTCGACTGCAGCCCAAAATGACAAATCCAGCTCGGTAAGCCAGGATGTTACTGCTGTTAAAAAGGCCGCCGCGATCAACAGGTATCCAAGCCAGCGTTCTTTGGCCCGTCCCCGCACGAAATCCAGATATTCGAGTGCAAACGCGACGCCAAAGCAGATCACAAGAGGAGGAAAAACCGAGAGCGAGACCGCATTGACTGCAGGGGCATCAGGCCACAAATAGGCAAAGCCGTGGCCATTCAGCGCAGCGCTGGTCAACCCGGATGCCATGACATAACCACCATAAAATATATACATCCGGTCGCGAATGACCAAACCGTTCAGGAAGCTGTACATGGCCATTATCAACAGCAAGCCATACATGCCACCCCAGCACATCAAGCCCAGCATGTCCTGCCGCAAAAAATCGTCATACTCATAAAACCGGATCGGCATTTGCAGGGAATTTGAGGTTGCCGCACGAAGAAAAAGCCGATCACCCGGCTGAACGCTTTCCAATGGGAAAACCCAGTCATCATCCCAGAAAGGACGAGACGCAAAAGGTAAGTCGGTTCCCGTCAGATATCGCTGAACCACCTCACCCTGCGCATTGACCCGATAGAATTCCAGTCGATCAATGGTGGGAAAATCAATCTCAAGAACTCGGGATACACTTCCACCAAACAGCGTTGATGGCAGCGGAATATAAAACCATACAAAAGAATCGCGAAATCCAAGATTAACCGGTGAAAGCGGTTGCGCTTGCCAGGGCAGATTCACAGCGTTCGCAATATCAAATCGACCGTCCCGATCTTCATACATACGGACCTCGCCATCATAGATGGCTGGAGAATACTGCTGTAGCCAGCCGAAACTGGCTACAAAAACCGCTAATAACAGGACGGTAAATTTTTGCATTAATCGTCAGTTATCTTGTGGTACGCAGTGGTAGAAAATTACGCTCTCGTTCTCGGTTTCGAGCAGCTCAACTACACTGAGGCCGGCTTTCGTCGCCAGGCGCAAACCGTCCTCAAGCTCACGCTCCACGAAGCGCCAATCCATGAACACATCATAAAACCAGTGGCGGTACTTGCTGTTCATTTTCAGCGGGAATACAACAGATCCACCAGCAGACAATACCGAACGGCAAAGCTTGAGATTGTGGATGATCAGATCGTCGCTCAAATAATCGAAAAAGCCGAAGGAATAAACCAGGTCAAATGTGTGTGGAAATGAGTCAGGCTTCAGTCGCAATGCGTTGCGCTGCATTCCGGAAACGCTGTCTGGCAAATGACTCATGGCAAATTCCAGAGAACGCGGATCCTGATCCACCAACGTTATCTCTATTTTTTGGAGCAGATCTTCTGGAAGATCGCGCAACTCTCGCGCAGATCCGGACGCGACCGACAGTAACCTGAATGGCTCATCAGTTACCGCTGCATGTGCGCGCACTTTCTTTTCAATGAACGCACGCAACATATCCTTGCGAGCACGAACCCCTGTTGCCAGCTGCGTATCAAGGAACCAACGATCCAGCATTTGGCCCAATGGTGTACTGGAAGGGCTGACCTGGTTGTCGTACAGCGTCTCCAACGCAAAAAAATCCCCCGCATAACCATAGGGCTTGCGCAACGCCCACGACAGCGTGAAGGAGTTTTCTGCCAATGGCTGGATCAGCTCACGCACCCGCGCGACCTGTTCTGACGTCATTGATGTGAAATCAACCAGATGCTTTGCGCCCAGAAGGCGGCCCATCAGATAGCTGATTTCGGGAAGGTCCCTGGCTCCCGGATCTCACCAACGATTTGTTCAACCAGTAAAGGAAAGCTTGCGGCCGTCTGTTGATTTTGCACCGTCCGGGATTCCACCGTTTCCATTTTTATTCCCCCTCAAGATGTTGCATTTGCCAATAAAACAGCCAGATTTTTGTTATATCTGACTATGTATAGCCCGAATTGATCATTTTCACAACAATTACAACGATATATCAGTTAATCCTGACAAACAAATTAAATTAGGTTGTAGGACAATGACTTTTGTGAGCTGCGTCACACATTGGGCGGGATTTGCCGTGATTCACCAGAATGGCAAATCACGGCGGGGATCAAGGGCAGGAATCAGAGGATGAATTCTTCCGGGCGCATATCCATCATGGCGTCGGCGCTGGCGCGAATGGTTTCCACCAGACCGCGGGTGCGGGGCAGCAGACGCTCGAAGTAGAAGCGTGCGGTCTTGAGCTTGGCGGTGTAGTAAGCCGCGTCGCCCTGCCCGTTCGCCAGCTGGTCCGCAGCCTTCTGCGCCATGACAGCCCAGAAATAGGCCAGGGTGACGTAACCGGCGTAATCCTGGAATTCCACTGCAGCACCGTACAGGCTGTTGGGGTCCTTGCTCGCCCGTGCCATCAACTCCTGGGCCAGCTGCCACCACTCGCGGGAATAGCCGGCCAACGTCTGCAGCCATGTGCTCACTTGCGGATCGGCTGAACCCGCAGCGCACAGCGTATCCACTTCATCCAGGAATGCCCGCAGCAGACGTCCCTGATTGGCAACCAGTTTGCGCCCTACAAGGTCGTTGGCCTGGATACCATTGGTGCCTTCATACAGCAGTGCAATACGCACGTCGCGCACGATCTGCTCCATGCCGTGCTCGCGGATGTAGCCGTGGCCGCCGTAAACCTGTACGCCGAGGTTGGCGCACTCCAGGCCGCGATCGGTCAGGAACGCCTTGTTGATGGGAGTCAGCAATGCCACCCGGTCAGCCGCAGCCTTGCGGGCAGCCTCATCACCGTGACTTTCCACATCCAGCTGCAGTGCGATGTGATACGCCAGCGCGCGACAGCCTTCGGTCAGGGCTTTCTGGGTCATCAGCATGCGGCGCACGTCAGGGTGATGAATGATGGGATCGGCATCCTTGTCCGGTGACACCGGCCCGGTAGGCGCGCGCATCTGCAGGCGATCGCGGGCGTATTCAACGGCGCCCTGGAATGCCAGTTCAGAAGCCGCCAGACCTTCAATCCCAACGTCGAGGCGCGCTGCATTCATCATGGTGAACATACAGGCCAGACCGGCGTTCGGTTGCCCTACCAGCCAGCCCTTGGCGCCATCAAAATTCATCACACAGGCAGGGGCACCTTTGAGGCCCATTTTCTTTTCCACCGAGGCACAGCTGAGGGTATTGCGCGCACCGGGATTGCCGTTCGCATCCGGCAGGAGTTTTGGCACCAGGAACAGACTGATGCCCTTGGGGCCTTTGGGTGCGCCAGGCAAACGGGCCAGCACCAGATGAATGATGTTGTCGGCGTAATCGTTTTCGCCCTGGGTAATGAAGATCTTGGTGCCGGTAATGGCATAGCTGCCATCGGCCTGCGGTTCCGCCTTGGTCTTCACCAGGCCCACGTCGCTGCCGGCATGGGGCTCGGTCAGACACATGGTGCCGGTCCACTCGGCTGCGCCCATCTTCGGCAGGTACAGCTGCTTGAGTTCGTCGGAGGCATGCGCTTCGATGGCGCGGATGGCGCCATGGGTCAGGGTCACGATGTTGCCCCAGGCGATATTCGCGGTGAAGCACATTTCGTGGAAGATGATGTTCAGGCTGTGCGGCAACCCCTGCCCACCCCACTGCTGGTCGATGGAAATGGTGGCCCAGCCATTGTCGCGGAAAGAATCAAACGCCGCCTTGAATCCCGGCGGCACGGTGACCTTGCCATCATCCCAGGTAACGCCGTGCTCATCACCGCTGGTGCGCAGAGGCGCCAGTTCATTTTCGGTGAATTTCGCGCCTTCGGTCAGGATGGCATCGATCAGATCCCGGTTGACGTCACTGTAACCCAACGCCTGATACTGCTGCTCGGCATTGAAGACTTCGTGGATCAGGAACTGCATATCGCGGATGGGCGCTTTGTACTGCGGCATAATGCCTCCTCACTGTTGATCGGCCGTGGGGGCAGATTATTGCGAGTGCATCAGCATGAATCAATCGAAGCTATAAGTGACTGAAAAGTCAGACCTATTTTCAGGCATATTTGACCGTTCTGTACGAGGGGCATCACAGGAAGGAATTCAGGCGCCACCCGCACGCTTGGGGGCGGCACCTGACAGGGTTCAGAACGTGTAATTCAGACCCAGAAGGGTTTTGCGGTCGGAATTTTTGATGCCCGGGGGCACTTCATCCGTATGCTTGATTTCGTAGGAAATCGAGCCCCACAGATTGCCGTTGATTTTGACTTTCAGACGGGTCAGGGACTTGGTGACAGTCTTGTCCTCACCCACTTCAGAGCTGAAGTCTTCATCAAAGGTCGCATTTTCGTTGATGGTCCAGACATACTGGGCACCAACACGCACCAATCCTTCTTCCTGCACATCACCGGTATCTTCCACTTCACTGCGACGATAACCAGGACCGATGTCTGCCTTGAGGTTGTGGGCAGGCGTATCAATCAGCTGACGACCATAACCGAAGGTGACGCTGGTTTCATAATCGTAACCGCTGAAACGGTCATCGGTGTATTCCAGCAAGCCGAACAGGAACGACTTCTGGGTGACCTTGTAATCGGCCTTGGCAGAGGCGAAATATTTTTCCGCGGTACGGGTTTCAACACCGTCAGCATCTTCTGCAGTTTCGTTATCGCCTTCCAGCTTGAAGGTGTTGCGCCACTGCAGGCCCTCACGCACGGCCTTGCTTTTGCCGGAAAACAGTGAGGATTCAGTGTTGCCCGAGCTTTCGGAGTAGTTCAGGGTAACTTCACCGGTCCAGAGCTTGTCGGACGCGGCTTCTTCAGCAACAGCGGGAGTGATGACAGCAGCGGCAATGAGCGCCGCCAGGGGAGAAAGTTTGTTCATTCTTGTGCTCCTTGAAAAAAACAAACCCTGCCGGCGGGAGTTCGCCGGCAGGGTACAGACTGGATTACTCCAGGATTTCTTTCTGCATGACCGCTACTACGCGACGGTTTTCCGCGCGACCTGCGGCAGTGTCATTGCTGGCAACCGGACGGCTTTCACCGTAACCGATGGCCTTGACGCGCTCGGCAGCGATGCCGTAACGGGTTACCAGAGCATTCTTCACAGAGTCAGCACGACGCTGTGACAGGGCCTGGTTGTAAGCGTCAGCGCCCTGAGCATCGGTGTGACCTTCGATTTCCACAGTCACGTCCTGGTAGGAGTTCAGGAAGTCGGCAACGCGCTTCACTTCGCTCTGATATTGCTCGGTTACCACGTCAGAATTGGTGGCGAACAGGATGTTCAGTTTGATGGTTTCGACAGTGGCTTTCTTGGGAACGCAACCACGGGCATCAACCTTGGTACCAGCGGGGGTGCCAGGGCAGGCGTCCTTGCTGTCAACCACGCCGTCACGGTCGGAATCCAGTTCGCAGCCGTTGGCGTCAACGGTTACACCAGCAGGGGTGCCAGGGCACTTGTCGTTGGCGTCGATCACGCCGTCACCATCGCTGTCAGCCGGAGCAGCGGCAACCGGTGCCGGAGCAGGCTTGGCCTTGGAGCCACCAAATGCGTACGCCACGCCAACGCTGACCAGACCATCGTCCAGGTCGTCATCAGCACTGTGGGACATTTTCAGTTCGCCGTTCACAGACAGGGCCTGAGACAGGAAATAACGCACGCCAGCACCAAAGTTCAGCTGGGTTTCGTTGTCAGTTTCGTACTCGCCATTGCCGATACCAGCCAGCAGGTAAGGCTGCACG
Source organism: Gammaproteobacteria bacterium (assembly GCA_041395845.1). Lineage (GTDB taxonomy): Bacteria > Pseudomonadota > Gammaproteobacteria > Pseudomonadales > Ketobacteraceae > Ch67. The sequence continues at coordinate 288,475 of JAWKZS010000004.1, read as the reverse complement.
GCGGATTCCGGCATGAAGTAATACAGGGCGTCAAAGCCATAACGCGTGTAATCGACGCTGTTGTCGGACTGGCCGGCAACGCCTTCATTTTCAGTGCCCGCTTCAACGTAGAACAGGCGGGTCGCCCAGTTCTCGGTGGCACGGAATTCGCCGTTGATGCCGTAAGCAACGCCATCGTTCAGTTCGCGCTTGCTGTCCTGAACGGAGTAGCCAACGAAGGGGTTGATGGATACCTGGCCCACTTTGCTTTCTGCGAAAGCCGGTGTAGCCAGAATACAGACGCTGAGGGGAAGCAATACGCGTTTCATTGTTGAGCTCCTTGGTACCTATTGGTGAAGTGCATACTAACGAGGTTTGTCATATTTCTCTACGTACAGGCAAAAAAAAGAGCCAGATTGGTGCGTCTGGCCCTGAATGGTTGGCGTTACGAAATTGATTAATTTTCGACCTGAACAATGCCGGCAAGTTTTTTCGCGTACCATTTTTTCTGTTCGACATTCATGCCGCGCAGAATCTGGATACGCTGGGCCTGGGGTGAGCCGGCGCCGTGCATGGACTCGGTCAGATATCCCACCGCATTGCGGCCCAGGGTCATGTTCTCAATCAGGCGCAACATTTTGACACGATCTTCCACCGAAATGTCGGCGCGCCCCTTGAAGTATTTCTTCAGCAGCTCACCGGTTTCCTCGGCATTGAAATCCTTTTCCGACGGCAGGGTTACCATCAGGCCACCGGCCAGATCCTGGGCCAGGCGCGAGATTTCATAGGGGAAACGAGTAACGTTGTGCTTGCACACGTTAGCCAGCATGCCGTCGTTGATCCAGGCGCCGGACGGCAACTGTTGGGATTCGTGGGCAGAGGCAATGGACGAGGAATAGATGGTCTCGTTCAGGTGGGTCATTTCCACCAGCTTGTCGCGGATGTGGGACACCTTGTCCAGACCGTTGTATTCGGCGATGGTGGCAGCGGCACCGACCATCACATCACCCAGACCGGTCTTGCACACGTAGCTGGCGCGGTGATAGTTGGTGAAGCGCTCGACCATGGGCGCGGCAAATTCGTATTCGCCATCCATGAACACATGTTCCCAGGGAATGAACACGTTATCGAACACCGCGAGCACTTCCTGGCCGGCGAACTGGGCATTGCCCTGGTCGATCTTGCCTTCTTCCATGGAGCGGGTGTCGCAGGACTGACGGCCGTAAATATAGGTCAGGCCTTCGGCGGTGAGCGGCACCACACCGATCACGGCGAATTCCTTGTCCTGCTCGCTCAGACGCATGGTGGGCAGCACCATCATCCAGTGGGAGTTCAGGCCACCGGTCATGTGCGCCTTGGCGCCGGATACAAACAGGCCGCGCTCATTGCGATGGGTCACATGCATGAACAGATCGGGATCTTCCTGCTCGTGGGGCGCCTTGCTGCGATCGCCTTTCGGATCGGTCATGCCTGCGGCGATGATCTGGTTGTGTTCCTGCAGTTTGGTCAGGAAATTGATGAAGCGTTGGTGGTATTCGGTACCGTGGGCCTGATCGATGTCGTAGGTGATGGAATGCATCACGCTGATCGCGTCGAGGCCGGCACAGCGCTGGAAGCAGGTACCCGTGAGCTGGCCCATCTTGCGCTGCATGCGGTTCTTCAGCACCAGATCCTTCGGGCTGTGAGGAATGTGCAGGAACCGGTTGATCGGCTTGCCGCTCAGATGACTGGTGGCGCTGGCCAGTTCCGGTTCGCGCTGGGCCAGTTCGTAGGTTTCCTTGAGCGCATTGATCGACGGCCAGATCATGGGATGGTCGGTGGGCTCGGCAATCTTTTCGCCGAACAGATACACATCCAGATCGCGACCGCGCAGGCTGTTGACGTAGTCCTCACCGGTAACGATGGGTGTGAATTCCGCCCAGCGTTCTTCTGCACTGGGTTGCGCCCGCAGGGGCAGGTTCAGCATCTCGTTCATGGTCCCCTCTCACGTAGTACTCGTTGTTATGACCAAAAGGTCACAAATAGTACCATGGGCCCAAGGTCGATGTCGTCGGCAGGAAACGTCAGCTGAAGTGTCGGCAGAGGTCAGTCGGGACGCTGGAGTCAGGGCGCCGGGGCCTGTTTAACAGCGCACCGGGCCTGCTTCCAGCAGAAGAAAGGAAATTCAGTTTACAAAACCCGGACGATCAGTTGGGTTCGCCGCGGTGACCTTCCATTTCCAGGGACTGGCGGTATTTCTGCGCCAGCTGGATGAAACGCGGCGTCTTGCCGGCGTCTTCGAAGATCGGATCACCGTACTCGTCCACCGCAATCTGGCGGCTGCCCTGTTCATACGGGAACGACTCGCGCAACTGCTGCAATGCAAAACACAACAGATCAGTAAGCAGCTGTTCTTCACTACAGTCCGGAAACATCTCTTTCAGTGCCAGTACCTGGGCCGCTTCTTTCAGCGGCAGATGGATGGAAAACTCGCGCTGGGTGCGCTCGCCACGACTGGCATTTTCCCAATGCTGAATCAGTTCTTGTATGTGCATAGTCGGCCTCCGGTGTTACGACAACTGCATCGGGCACGGCGCCCGAACGGCATGCAAAACGGCTGTCCTGTTTGTCAGTCTAGACCTTGAGACAGCGTTTGTGCCGGTAATTTTCACGCCCATGTTTTGCCAAATGTGAACAGCTTGGCGCCGGCAGCGGAACGGCGTGGGGCTTTACAGAGGGGAAGGATTTTGTTGGACTCGACACTCCCCGTCTGGAGAGATGTCCGATGTCCGTATTGATAGAGCGCAAAGGCCCGGTGACCACCATGATTCTGGATCGGCCCGATGTCCGCAATGCCGTGGACGGCCCTACGGCCCAGGCACTGGCTGACGCCTTCCGGGCCTTCGACGCCGACGATAGCGCTGCCGTGGCCGTGCTATGCGGCAATGGCAACTTCTGCGCCGGTGCCGACCTGAAAGCGCTGGCCAGCGGCGGTACTACCAATCGCCTGGACAACGAGGGCGATGGCCCCATGGGCCCCAGCCGGATGCTGTTGAACAAACCGGTGATTGCGGCCATAGAGGGTCATGCGGTGGCGGGCGGCCTGGAACTGGCGCTGTGGTGCGATCTGCGGGTCGCCGCAGAGGATGCCGTGCTGGGGGTGTTCTGCCGACGGTTTGGCGTGCCCCTGATCGATGGCGGTACCGTACGCCTGCCCCGCCTGATCGGCATGAGCCGGGCGCTGGATCTGATGCTGACCGGACGCGCCGTGGACGCAGCCGAAGCCTTGCAGATCGGCCTGGTCAACCGCCTTGCCGCGCCAGGTCAGGCACGCGCGGTGGCGGAGCAGCTGGCCCTGGAGATCAGCCGGTTCCCTGCCCTGTGCATGCGCAGCGACCGCATGAGCGCCTATGAACAGTGGGATATGAGTCTGGACGCCGCTTTGGCCAATGAATTTGAACGCGGCATGACCGTCATCCGCAGCGGCGAAACCCTGGAAGGCGCCAAGCGCTTCCACTCAGGCATCGGACGTCATGGCGAGTTCGACGGAGAATCCTGATCGCGATATTCGCTGGGTGTCTTGCCGGTCCAGCGCTTGAAAGCCCGATGAAAGGCACTGGCTTCGGAAAATCCCAGCCGCTCGGCAATGCTGTCGATGGGAATCGCGGGATTTTCCAGTAGCCTTCGTGCCTGTTTCAGCTGCACCTGCCCCAGCAGTTCCGAGAAGGTGGTGTCGTGCCCTTCCAGCTTGCGCCGCAGGGTGCGTTCATTCATGCCGAAATGTTCAGCCACCTCGACAATGGTGGGCTTGCCCTGCTGCAGTGCCGTGTGAAGAAAGTGTTCGACTTTTTCCGCCAGTGTCGCCGTGTCGTCCAGATTCACCAGCTGGCGATCGGCTTCATCCTTCAGCAGCTGAAACACACCGGTGTGAGCCGACGGCAACGCACGGCGTAACAGACTGGCGGGAAACAGAATCGCCGTATGTTCGCAACCAAAACGGATTGGCGCCATGAAAATTCGCTCATATTCCGCTACGTAATCCGGCGAAGGATGTTCGAACTGCACCTGCTGGATCGGCAAGTCACCACCCAGCATCAGGCCCGCCAGCTTGACCAGTTGCACCAGCCCGAACTCGGCGCGAATGCGGTTGCAATTCGCAGTGGAACGGGGGAACTGGTAAATGAACGTGGCCTGCTCGCCTTCCACGCGCAATTGTGACGGCTCGGCGTCATTTACCAGCCGGTGATAATGCATCCACTGACGGATCGCATCCCCGAGCGTGGGCGCACTCATCAGCAGATGTCCCAGCAAGCCAAGATTGCTGGGCGAGGTCTGCTCACCCATGTGCAGACCCAGGGCGGGGTCATCCAGCAGCGCCATCGCACGTTCCTGCACCTGGTCATAGATCGACAGATCGATACGCCGGTTCAAGTCATGCAGCGGCGTGTGCTCCAGCTGCAGTTCCCGCAGGAACTGATCAGGATCATGCCCCTGCCGCAGCAGGCAGCCCAGCACGGTGCGAATCAGCGGCATGGCGATTTCGGAACGCAGGGTGGATGATTCGGACATGATTCCGGTCAGGCAAGGTGGTCAAGGTTTGATAGATTACGATGAATCCTGCCGCATTCCAACGCTGTTGCGCTGCGGTCGTTTGCTATTGCCTTAAAAGCCTATAACATAGTGGTTTCTGTGGAAAAAAGGACGGCTGTAATGGCACTGACCACCGCATTGGTTACTGGAGCTTCCAGTGGCATTGGTTATGAGATCAGTAAAGTACTGGCGGAAGAAGGACACGATCTGGTGCTCGTTGCCCGCCGGGAAGAACGCCTCAAGCAGCTGGCCCAGTATCTGGAAAAAGACTTCAACATTTCCGTTACCGTGATTGCCGCAGACCTCACCAAAACCAGTGAAATCGACCGCATTTTCGATTACCTGAAGGAACAGAGCATTCCGGTGGACATTCTGGTGAACAACGCCGGACTGGGTTCCTGGGGTCCGCTCACCGCTGACGACCGGAATACCGAAATCCAGCAGATCCAGGTGAATGTGCTGGCCACCACCTACATGACCAAGAAATTCGCTGTCGACATGGTGCGCCGTGGTCTGGGCAAGATTCTCAACATTGCATCACTGTCCGGCTTTACGCCCTGGCCTTACATGGCCGTGTACGGTGCCACCAAGGCCTACATCATCGAATTCAGCGAAGCGCTGCGGGCAGAGTTGAAAGGTACCGGCGTCAGCGTGACCGTCAGTTGCCCTGGGCCCACGTCATCGGAGTTTCATCAGGTCTCCGGCACGTCTGAAGTCGGCTTTTTGCGGTACATGCCGGTGATGGGATCAGCCCAGGTGGCACGTGCCTCCATCGCCGCCATGCACAAGCGCAAGGGCGTAGTGGTGCACGGCTGGCTGAGTCTGTTCTACAGCCTGCTGCCACGGGTGCTGCCGCGCAACTGGCTGCTGTGGGTGATGAAGCAGATCATGAAACCCCGGCGCGGACGCTGAAGCACTTCAAGCCTCGCGGGTTTCTACCCGGTTACGACCTTTTTCCTTGGCACGATAGAGTGCCTTGTCGGCGGCTTCGAGCATGGTTTCCAAACCATCGCCCGGACGCCATGACGCAATACCGATGGACACGGTAACCGATGGCAGCGCCATGCCCTGCTCTGCGGTAATGGCGGTAGAGGCAATCCCGGCCCGCAGCCGTTCTGCCACCATGCTGGCTTCCGCTGGCGCTGTGTGCGGCAGCAGGATCATGAATTCCTCGCCACCATAACGGGCCACCAGATCGGACGGACGCAAGCGCCGCCGCATCATGGCTCCGACCATCTGCAATACCAGATCACCCGCTTTGTGGCCGAACGTATCGTTGAAACGTTTGAAGTGATCGACGTCCAGCATCAGCACTGCCGCCGGCAGAATGTCTTCCAGCGCCTTGCCTTTCAGTCTGACCATCATTTCTTCCAGCCAGCGCCGGTTATGCAGGCCTGTCAGCGCATCACTGTTGGCTGCCTGTTCAGTCTCCCGCTGACGGGATTGGCTGTCGGTCACGATCGCATTGCCGGAGCGCAGGCGATGGGCCAGCAGGTGGAGCAGATTGCGCGACAGACTGTGGGAGGCATCGATCAGCTTCCACAGGATATCGCTTTCGATCACCAGGACTTCCACCCGGTCGCTCGCTCGCACGTAGGCAGACGGATTGCGCCCATCGAAGACGGACATTTCGCCCACGCACTCACCTGCCGACAAAATCAGTAAGGGTGGATTATCCAGACTTTCCAGATGAATGGTGACCTGGCCCTTGAGCACAAGGTACATGTTGCTGTTGCTGAATTCAGGGCGCAGCAGCACTTCGCCCGGAGCAAGGCAGGCACGGTGACACTGGTCCAGCAGTGGCCGGATACGATCGAGCTCTACACCACTGAAAAGCTGGACATTTTGCAGCTCGTTGTCGGTTACAGGCATTGACGTCACTGTAAGAGGTAGGCGGATGGCCATGGCATGACACCTGATACTGGTTCCTTATAAAGGTATCTGCCAGTTGCGCAAACGCAAATATTCGCTGCGGATTTGTTGTTTTTTATGCAATTGTGGACAGCGAATTCGCCAACCAGGTCAAATTCCTGTATCAGTTGAAGAGCCGGTCCAGTTCCTGGGTCAGCTGGTTGAGTCGCACTGGCTTGCCGATGAAGCCCTGCATCCCGGCATCCAGCACCCGCTTGCGATCTTCTTCAAGCACGCTGGCCGTCAGGGCCAGTATGGGGGTTTTCTTGTTGGGACCATTCCCCGCCTGGATCACCCGGGTGGCTTCGATGCCGTCCACCACTGGCATTTCGATATCCATCATGATCAGGTCGTACTGGCGGTTGTTGGCGGCCTCGATGGCGGCTCCGCCGTCGAACACGATGTCCGCGTCGATACCCACCTTGTTCAGCATCTTCTGGGCCACCCGCTGATTCACCACATTGTCTTCAGCCACCAGCACCTTCTTGCGATAGTTCTTGGTGGACGGGTCAACCGTTTCGCGCTCTTCCTTGGGGGCCTCGGCCAGCCTGAGCGGCAGCGTGATGATGAACGAGGCACCCTTGCCGGCATCGCTTTCCACTTCCAGGTAGCCATCCATCAGGTCTACCAGGTTCTTGCAGATGGTCAGACCCAGACCGGTACCGCCATAGTTGCGGCCGATACTGGTATCGCCCTGCTCGAAGGATTCAAAAATCTTGTCGATGCGGTCCTTGGGAATGCCAATACCGGTATCACTGATTTCGAGAATGATGTTGTAACGGGTGTCGTCGATCTTGTCATAACCCACTTCAACGGTCACTGAGCCTTCGCGGGTGAACTTGATGGCATTGGACACCAGATTGATCACGATCTGCCGCACCCGTACCGGGTCGCCTTCCACGTAATCCGGCGTACCATCTTCAATCTGGATATCCAGGTCGACCTGTTTTTCTTCCGCCACCGCACGATTGAGATCGCAGGCATCACGGATCAACTGCTGCAGGTTGAACGGTTCACGGCTCAACTGCAGGTAGCCCGCCTCGATCTTCGACAGGTCCAGAATATCGTTGATGATGTTCATCAGCGAGTTCGAAGAGCGATTGATCAGACTGATCAGCTCCTTCTGTTCCTTGTTGAGTTTGGTGTCCTGCAGCAATTGCACGCTGGCGATAACGCCGTTCATGGGGGTGCGGATTTCATGGCTCATGTTGGCGAGGAAGACCGATTTTGCCCGCGAAGCCATCTCGGCGGTTTCCTTGGCATGCAGCAGATCCCGGTTAAGGCTTTCCAGCTTCTTTGCCAGGGAAACCTTCTGTTCCAGTTCTGCCTTGATATTGTCGTCAACCTGGGGTTGCGAGGCGGTTTCCTGCCAGCCCCGTTCGATGACGTCATTAAAGATTTTCTCGGCCCGCTCCCGATAGAGCAGACCCAGGTAGTTTTCGAGGGTATCCAGATAACGGTTCAGGTCGGCAAAGGAATCCGCCACGATCACGCCCTGCTTGTCCCGGCTCAACCCGCTTTCCAGCAGCATGAAGTCAATGACCTCGTTACTGCAGGAGCTTTCGAGCACCGAGAGATGGCCTTGAATCAACTTGGACCAGACGGACATAAGGCGTATATGACCTGACAGCTGTTTTTAAAAGCGTAACAACAGATCTACCATCCCGCAAATTCGCCGCCTCGGCCATCCCCCGCAAGAGACGCCGAAAGCAGCTGAAAATACACCGGTTTTTTGTCAGCCACCTATTTCTGCTACAGTGTAGAGAAATCATCCAACTGTCATACCCCTGAGAAATTTTCCGTGTCCAAACAAACTGTTACCGTCGAAGCCGCTGCCACCCTGATCCTGCTGCGGGACAGCGCTACCGGACCTGAGGTCCTGATGCAGCAACGCCACCCGGGAGCGACCTTTGTCGGTGGTGCCTGGGTATTTCCCGGAGGCAAGGTGGATCTGGCCGACCACGCACCGGCATGGCTCGAGCACGTGGATATCACGGAAGATCGCGCCAACCGCCTGCTCGGCGTCGACGCCGGGGGACTGGCCTACTGGATTGCAGCACTGCGGGAAACGGCTGAGGAAGCCGGACTGCTGCTGGCCAGCCAGAACGGCGCTGCCATTCCCGCCACGCTGGTCAATTCGGTACAACGGCTGCTGCAGGAAGAACCAAACCGCTTTCTGGAATTCTGTCAGCAACATGAACTGCAGCTGCAGACCGATGCGGTGCGCTACCTGAGTCGCTGGATCACCCCCGAAGGTCTGCCCCGCCGTTATGACACCCGTTTTTTTCTGGCGCCGGCACCCGCGGGCCAGCAGGCGGAACAGGATACCCATGAAGTGGTGAATACCTGCTGGATCACCCCGGAAAAGGCTCTGCAGCATGTGCAGCATGGTGAGTGGCTGATGGTACTGCCGACGATTGCAACGCTGCGCCAGCTGGCCGGCTACGAGGATGTCGCAACCCTGCTGCACCGTCTGGGCAATCATATCGACGCCAAGTGCGGCTGAACGCCAATCCCGGCCCTATGCCGATATGAAAACGCCACCCGAAGGTGGCGCTCGTTGATCACAGCCTGTCGAAGCTGGCCGCATTCAGCCAGATATGAGCGTAAATGCTGACCAGGTAACCCAGGGCGATGGCCGGCGTCCACTTCAGGTGGCCAAAGAAGGTGTAATAGCCCCGCGCCTGCCCCATCAGGGCGACGCCAGCGGCAGAACCGATCGACAGCATGCTACCGCCCACTCCTGCCGTCAGCGTCACCAGCAACCAGTCACCGTGGGACATTTCGGGCGACATGCTCAACACCGCAAACATCACCGGAATGTTATCGACAATGGCCGACAGCACGCCCACCAGCATGTTGGCATAGGTCGGGTTCCACTGGCTGTACATGACTTCGGACACCATCGCCAGATAGCCCATGAAGCCCAGACCGCCCACACACATCACCACACCGTAGAAGAACAGCAGCGTGTCCCACTCCGAACGGGCAATCTTGTTGAAGACATCAAACGGCACCACACTGCCCAGCCGCTCCAGCGCCTGCTGATCGCCACGCTGGAGTGCCAGTGCACGCTTGCGTTCGAGGGATTTTGGCAGCGTCACCCGCAGGAAATAGCCGAAGAACTGCAGGTAACCCAGACCAGTCATCATGCCCAGCACCGGCGGCAAATGCAGGAAGCTGTGGCAGGCCACCGCGGTCACGATGGTCAGCAGGAACAGCGCGATGATCCGGCGCGCACCCCGCTTCAGTTCCACCGTTTCACTGTCACCACTATGCACTGGCGCACGGTTCTCGATAAACAGACTCATCAGCACCGCTGGCACCAGGAAGTTCACCACCGACGGAATGAACAGTACAAAGAATTCCTGGAATTTCACCACGCCGGCCTGCCACACCATCAGGGTGGTGATGTCGCCGAAGGGACTGAACGCGCCACCCGCATTCGCGGCAATAACAATATTGATACAGGCAACGTTGATGAAGCGCTTGTCGCCTTCCGCGACTTTCAGCACCACGGCGCACATCAGCAGCGCTGTGGTCAGGTTATCAGCGACCGGAGAAATGAAGAAGGCAAGCCAACCGGTGATCCAGAACAGCGTGCGGTAACTGAAACCCTTGCGAATCAGCCAGGACCGCAGTGCATCGAAGACGCGGCGCTCTTCCATCGCGTTGATGTAGGTCATCGCCACCAGCAGAAACAGCATCAGTTCGCTGAATTCCAGCAGGGTATGGCGGAAGGCATTTTCGGATTCCTTGGACATGCCCTCGCCGACGTAGACATAGCCGATCATGCCCCAGATCAGACCTGCCGCCACCAGCACCGGTTTGGATTTGCGCAGATGCAGTTTTTCTTCTGCAATCACCAGCGCGTAGGCCAGTATGAAAATCGTCAGCGCGATCCCTCCGACCATGGAATCCGTCAGATTGACGCCACCAACCGCTGCCATCACCGGCATACCTGCCAGCGCAAACAAACCGGCCAGCAATACCATCATCATCTTGCGCGTGTTCACCATGACCACACCACCCCATCATCTGTTAAAAGCGCCGGTATTATGCGGGCATGCGGGTACGACAACAACCTTAGACAGGCGGCCCGGGTAAAATCACGGTAAACTAAGGACTCAGGCACCCCCAGAGGAACAGCATGTCCAGTTTCAGACCCGGCGAAGCAGTGGTTCTCAGCCAGCAGATACGTCGCATCACCGCGCCCAATCCCGGCATGATGACGGGGCCGGGCACCAATACCTATCTGGTCGGCAATGCCGAACTGGCGGTGATCGACCCTGGCCCCGCACTGGCCGAACACATTGATGCCATTCTGAAAACCGCCAGCGACATGCGCGCACCGATCCGCTGGATTCTGTGCACCCACACCCACCTGGATCACTCCCCGGGCGCCAATCTGCTGCGGGATGCCACCGATGCCGTGGTGATCGGTCAGCAGGCACAATTTCCCAAGGGACAGGATCCGTCATTCGCACCGGATCACCACTGGCAACATGGGGACTTTATCCAGACTGATGAGTTCACCCTGCGTGCCGTTCACACGCCCGGCCACGCCTCCAATCATCTGTGTTTTTATCTGGAGGAAGAACAGACCCTGTTCACCGGCGATCACATCATGGAAGGCTCCACCGTGGTGATCGCGCCACCGGATGGCGACATGCTGGACTATATGAATTCCCTGCGCGATCTGAAACAGCTCGAACTCAAGCATCTGGCCCCCGCCCACGGCAACCGCATTGATAATCCGCTGCAGATGATCGAAGCGCTGATCTGGCACCGCACCATGCGCGAAAACAAGACCCTGGAAAAAATGCAGCAACTGGGTCCGTGCACCCTGGCAACCCTGACCCCGTCGGTGTATGACGAAGTGCCGGCATTTCTGCATGGCCTGGCCCAGATGTCATTGCTCGCCCATCTGCTGAAACTGGAGAAGGAACAGCGAGTGCACCAGGACAACGATCTGTGGCGGATTGCCGGCTGAACCATGCGTAGCGTGATTCTTGATGCTGCCAGTCTGGGCAACGACATTTCACTGGACAGTCTGCAACGGGCGGCGCCGGGGATGGCGTCATTCGATTTCACCGCAGCGGAACAGATCATTCCGCGACTTGCAGGGCGCCAGCATCGCCATCGTCAACAAGACGGTGATCGATGGCGCCGATGTGATGGCGGCCTGCCCAACCCTGAAAATGATTGCGGTCACCGCCACCGGCACCAACAACGTCGATCTGGAGGCGGCCCGGCAGCGTGGAATGCGAGTGTGCAACGTGATCCGCTATGGCCGGGCCTCGCTGGTGCAGCACACCTTCATGCTGATACTGACGCTGGCCGGCAATCTGCACCGCTACCAGCAGGATGTGAAAGCAGGCCTCTGGCATCGCGCCAGCAATTTCTGCCTGATGGATCACCCGATCATGGAACTGGAAGGCAAAACCCTGGGGATTATCGGCTATGGCGATCTGGGCCAGGGCGTCGCGCAGATGGGGCGCGCCTTCGGCATGCAGGTATTGATCGCCCAGCGCCCGGGCCAACCGGCACAGGCCGACCGGGTGCCGCTGGATGAACTGCTGCCCCAGGTGGACGTGTTGAGCCTGCACTGCCTGCTCAGCGCCGAAACCCGCAACCTGATCGATGCCCGCGAACTGGCACTGATGAAACCCACTGCCCTGCTGATCAATACCGCCCGGGGCGGACTCGTAAATGAATCCGCCATGGCGGACGCGCTGACCGCAGGCAGGATCGCTGGCGCCGGATTCGATGTGCTGACCCAGGAACCGCCGGTGAACGGCAATGTACTGCTGGATCTGCAGCTGCCCAACCTGATCGTGACACCCCATTGTGCCTGGGCCAGCCGCGAGGCCCGCCAGCGCCTGATCGACCTGACCGCTGACAATGTGGCGCGCTTTATCGCTGGAACACTGGAGCGCTGGGTAGCCTGAGCCGGGTTACTTCTTCTTGCCCTTGCCGCCTTTTCCGCCGCCCTTGCCTTTACCCCCTGGGGTGGGGCCTTTACTGCCGGTGGTTTTTTTGCTCTTGGGCCAGCTGTTCCAGCCCATGGCTTTCTGGAACTGCTGACGCAATTCCTTGGCGGCCTTTTCCTTGCGTACCGGCTCCAGCCGCTGGCGTGCCGCTTTCAGATCCACCACGTTTTCATCGTCATCTGCCACAACATTTTTCCTTACAAAGAACCCGCCCGGCACAGGGTGGCAAATCCCGCCAGCAGTGGCAAGACGTTAGCGCGAATAGCCTGTGGGATCGTCGTTCCGGTGAATGTAATGACCGGCGAATTGCGCTACTATCGCCCGCCAACCAATAGGCGTAATGATCAGTAATCGGAAGCCGATTTGCTTCCACGTCACGGGTGACCCATGTCAGACAAACCGAAAACCACGCTCAAGCGCGTCAAGACCGGCGCCTTCGAGCGCCGCTTCAGTATGGCCAAGGCAGGCTTCGTCGCAGGTACCATGCTGGCCGCCCAGTCCGCCGGCAACCTGTTTACCCGCAAGGAAGACCGCGCCGGCCGCCAGAGCCAGATCCTGTCAAAACAGGCCCATTACCTGGCCGAAGAAATCGGCAAACTCAAGGGCAGCATCGTCAAGATCGGCCAGATGATGGCCCTGTATGGCGAGCATTTCCTGCCCAAGGAAGTCACCGAAGCCCTGCACACCCTGGAAGACGACACTGCCGCCCTGGAGTGGAATACCATCCACGCTGAACTGCGTGACGAACTGGGCGACGACCGCTTGGCGGAACTCGAGATCGAAGAATCCCCCCTGGGCTGCGCCTCTATCGGTCAGGTACACAAGGCCGTTATCAAGACCACCGGCGAACAGATCTGTCTGAAGATCCAGTACCCCGGCGTGGCCGAAGCGGTGGACAGCGACCTGAGCGCCGTGGAATCACTGCTGCGCATGCTGAAAGTGGTACCCATCACCGAGGAATTCCAGCAGTGGTTCCAGGAAATCCGCGAAATGATGTACCGCGAAGTGGATTACGTAAACGAAGCCACCAAAACCACCCTGTTCCGGGAACGCCTGAAGGACGACCCGCGCTTTGTGGTGCCCAAGGTGCATCCGGAATACTGCACCCGGCGCGTGATTGCCACCTCGTTCGAGCCGGGCGTCAATATCGATTCCCCCGCCACCAAAGCCCTGTCCCAGCAGCGTCGCAACGCCATTTGTGAAGCCGCGCTGGACCTGTGCTGGATGGAAGTGTTCAAGTGGGGAGAAATGCAGACCGACCCCAACTTCGGCAACTATTTTGTCCGCCTGGGCAACGGCGCCGATATTCCCGACCGCATCGTCCTGCTGGATTTCGGCGCCGTGCGGGAGTTTTCCGAGAAGACCATCGGCCCGGGCCGAATGATCGTGAAGGCGGCGTTCCAGCACGACGAGGAACTGCTGTTTCGCGGCCTGGAACAGCTGAAAATGGTGCAGCCGGACACCCCGGTGAACGCCAAGCGCTCCCTGACCAAGCTGTGCTTTATGGCCATCGAACCCTTTGCCGACCCGGCCCGCTTCCCGCCCCCGCCGGAACTGCTGACCGAGCAGCTGGAATACCGCTGGGCCGACAGCAACCTGCCGGGGCGACTCAGCGCCCAGGCCGGCATGTCTGCCGCTGGAGCCGCAAACCATTTCACCGTTCCCCCGCGGGAGCTGATGTTCCTGGTGCGCAAGATCATGGGCGCCTACACCTTCATGTCCGTGCTCAAAGCGGAATTGCGCGGCTTCGACATCCTCAGCCACTATATCGATTAGGCTGATCAGGCCTGACCAGACCACCGGTCAGGCCCCGCCAGCGCGATCCGCTTCACATTCCCCCCGCCGCATGCGGCCTTTTCCCAATCGCTTCCTATACTTAAAGGCAACTGCACCTCCTTGCCGGTACACGAAGCGCCATGGATATCGCCGAACTCAAAAAATTCGAATTTCTCCGTCACCTGACAGATGAACAATTGATCCTGCTGGTCAACGCAGGGGAAATCAGAAAACTCAAACCCGGGGACACCTTGATCAAGGCCGGCGACAAGGACAGCTGGGAATATTTCCTGCTGGCCGGCGAAGTGGATCTGGTTCCGGCCGAAGGCTACCCGGTCCACACCATGACCGCCAACAGTCCGGAAGCGTTGCAGGCACTGGTGCGCGAACGGCCCCGCCCTGTGAGCGTGACAGCCCACTCCGCTGCTGCCGTGCTCAAGATAGAACTCGACGCGCTGAAAAACCTGCTGCGCGAAGCCCCCACCGACAGTTACGAAGTGCGCAAGGCCCTGCGGGAAGACCAGCCGGAAGACAAGCAGCTGCTGCTGGATATCTATGCCGACCTGCGCAACAACAAGCTGATTCTGCCGTCACTGCCGGAAGTGGCGGTACGTATCCGCCGCCTGATCGACGAAGGCACCAACAGCGCCAAGAAAATTTCCCAGGCCGTGAATACTGACCCGGCGATTGCCGCCAAGCTGATCAAGGCTGCCAACAGCCCGCTGTTCCGCGGCACCAAGGAATTCGAAACCAGTTCCCAGGCCATCGTGCGTCTGGGCATGCAGACCACCAAGCAGCTGGTCACCAGTTTTACGGTGAAAGAACTGTTCAAGGTGAAATCCAATGTGCTGAAAAAACGCATGGATGTCCTGTGGCAACACAGCATCGAAATCGCGTCGATCTGTTTTGTGCTGGCTCGCCATACCCGCGGACTCGATCCGGATCAGGGCCTGCTGGCCGGCCTGCTGCACGACATCGGGGTGGTACCGATCCTGATGTACGCCGAAGAATACCCGACACTGGTCAACGATCCGCGCCTGCTGGAAAAAACCATCAAGGATCTGAAAACCGAACTTGGCCCGGTGATTCTGAAACGCTGGAATTTCAATGAAGAGATGGTAGTAGCCGCACAGCATTCCGAAAACTGGCGCTACCAGCACGACGGTGAAGTGGACTTTGCCGATCTGGTCATCGTCGCCCATCTGCATCAACTGATGGCGAACGAAGAAAAAGCCGCGCAGCTGGAAAAAGTACCGGCGTTCCGTCGCCTGTTCCCCACCGACATGTCCGCGAAACAGCTGGTACAGATCATGGAAGAAGCCAAATCCCAGCTGGACGAAACGCGGCAGCTGCTGGTGGCGTAACGCAGCCTGCTACGGATTGGCCCAGCGCCGCAGCAAATTATGATAAACACCCGACAGCCGCACCACTTCCGGGCTGTCGTGGCCAACCTGTTGCGTCAGCGCCTGGATGCTCTGATCCAGATCGAACAGCAGCTCACGCTCGCCGTCATCCCGCACCATACTCTGCAACCAGAAGAACGAACACACCCGCTCACCCCGCGTTACCGGTAGTACCTGATGCAGACTCGACGACGGATACAGCACCATGTCACCGGCCTTGAGTTTGACCGCCTGTGCGCCAAACTTGCCTTCGATGACCAGTTCACCGCCGTCGTACTCATCGGGATCACACAGGAACAGCGTCATCGACAGATCGGAACGCAGCACATCACGGGTACCGGGAATCGGCATCACCGCACCATCCACGTGAACGCCGTAACGACCGCCACCGCGATAGCGATTGAAACGTGGTGGATAGATGCGCTGTGGCAATGCCGCCGAAATAAACTGCGGGTGATTGCCAAGAATCTTCAGGATGTGATTGCCAAGCGAAATCGCCAGTTCGGAATGTTCATTGAGTTGTTCATTGTCCTTGACGCGGCTGGCCAGCGCCCCTGCGCTGCGCTGGCCATCTTCCCAGTCGGTATTGTCCAGATGCTGGCGAAACTGCGTCACTTCCTCGGCACCCAACACCTGCTCGATCACCATCAACATAATTCATTTCACCTCAGGCTGTGCCGGTTCAAACAACACATGGGAACCGATGCTGTCGATGGTCGGACAGCCGGCCAGCGCCATGCAGAATTCCAGTTCGTCACGCATTATACGCAACAGGTGGGCAACGCCGAGCGCGCCTGCCACGGCAAGGGCATAGACCTGTGGCCGCCCGATCATGACGGCATTGGCGCCAAGTGCTATCGCCTTGAACACATCGCTGCCACTGCGCACGCCACTGTCCAGCAGCAGCGGGAAGGCATTTCCTACCGCAGCGCGAATAGAAGGCAACACCGTTATGGACGCTGGCACACCATCCAGCGAACGCCCACCATGATTGGACACAACGATTCCACTGACACCGCATTGCAATAGCCGCACTGCATCGGCAGGATGCAGCACGCCTTTGATGCGGGCAAGCGGGTATTACTGATCAGCCATTCAAGATCCGACCACTGCGGCGCCTCCGACATCATGCCCTGAAAAATAATGCTCTGCTCCGGCGACAGCGCAACCTGTGCCGGTACAGGATAATCCCGCAGATTGACCGCCTGCACATCCGTCGGTAACACAAAGCCCGCCTGACGTGCGCGCCGGCTGCCACTTTGCAGCGGTGCATCCAGCGTTACCATCACTGCGGTGTAACCCGCCGCTTCGGCGCGGCGCACCAGATCCAGCGTCACTTCACGAGCAGGTTGCCAATAAAGCTGAAACCATTTGTCACCGCTCGTGCTATTAGCGATATCTTCGAGCGAACAGGACGCCAACGTGCTCGCCACCATCAGGGTATCCAGTGCTTCGGCAGCGTGGGCAGTGGCCAGCTCGCCCTGCGGATGCGCCAGTTTTTGATAGGCAACCGGTGCCAGCAGTATTGGGTGGCGCAATTCATGCCCAAGCAACGACAGCCGGGTACTGCCTTGACAGCAATCCACCAGCAGCCGATTCAGAATAGTGACGCGATCGAATGCCAGGGCATTTGCCTGCAGGGTTTGCTCACGGCCACTGCCGCCGGCAATGTAGGCCAGCGCACCCGCCGTCACGTGCTTTGGCGCGTGTCGTTCGTAATCAGCAGCGCTGACAATATCCGGTGGAATGGCGTCTAGGGCTGGCAACGGCGCCGATGATCCAGGCATGATTTTTCCTCATAAAAAAAGCCCATACCATAAAGGTACGGGCCTTTTTCGCGGACTGCAATTACAGTTGGTAAGTAAAGGTCAGCATGGTACGGCGGGCATCACCGATATAGGTAAACGCACCGCTGCGGTAGGCCGCCAGGTAGAAGTCCTTGTCGGTTGCATTCAGCACATTCAGACGCGCGTTCAGCTTGTCCGTAATGTCATAGGATGCAAACAGATCGAAGGTGGTGTAGCTGGGTACGCGGTAGGCGTATTGATCCAAAGTCGTATTCCAGCCAGCAGCGGTATCCGGCTGACCGGCAAACACTTCACCGCGATAGGTGGCGACACCACCGAAGGCAACATCATCAAACAGCTGATAACGCAGCTGCAGGAATGCACTCTGTTCAGCAAAGTTGCTGAGCATACGCCCTACTGACTCGGTATCGTAGGATTCGAGCACCTCGGACTCCATGACGGTCAAACCACCGACTGCGCTCAGCTGCTGGGTGACGTTCCCTGCCAGCGAAAGCTCGATACCTTCGACGCGGTTCTTGCCAGTGTTCACTGTACCAAGCGTCTCATAGTCACTACCCACATTTTCCATTACGTCATCCTTGGTGATCTGGAAGACTGCGGCGGTTGCCAGCAGCTTCTGATCCAGCAGATTCCACTTGCTTCCCAGCTCGAGATTGCGGATTTTCTCGGGCTTGCCACCGGCTTCGCCACACGCGCCCCCATAGCCGCAGCTGCCACCCACATCAGACTCACCACCGTTGATTTCGGATGCCGTGCTCCAGGTGAAGTAGACGTTACCATTGGTGGCTATGTCATACACCACGCCCATATGGCCGTTCCAGTAACCATCGGAATACTCGAACAACAGGACATCAGCCTCACGCAGTTCATAGGTTCCATCAACAACCTGTCTGCTATAGGGCGTCAGATAGTTGCGATAGTCGAAATCGTCATAGCGAATACCGAAGAACACGGACAGATCATCGCGCAGATCGATGGTGTCCATGAAGGCATAGGATACGGTTTCAACATTCCAGTCGGAATCCCGCGGGCCTTTGCCAACCGTGCGGTTCATTACCGAGCCGATATTGGCAACTTCGTTGCCATCGCCGTCCAGAATACAGTAGTTGCCCGTCGGAGTGTTGTTACGCCCAACCGTGATACAGTTGGTGGCCCCTGCCAGATACTCATACAAACCGTTTGCGACTTTCTGATCCGAATACTCGACGCTGAAAACCATCTGGTGCAGATTGCCGATGGAATCTTTCTTGTCGACAAAGAAATTCAGATGATTGGCAAAGTATTCCACTTCCTGCCAGCCATTGTGGGTGCTCAGCGTGATGGTTTCGGCACCTGGCGCAACCGGATCCGTCGCATCACGCACTGCACCACCACGGGCACCAGTGGTCAGATAGCCGTTTTCAGTGGTGCCGTAACGTGTTGCATTCTGCACGCGGAAGTCATTGGAGAACGCATACGATACCCGAACCGTTGCGGTATTGATTTCCGACTCAAGAAAATCCTCGTCCTGCACATAAACAGGAATATCTTTTACCGGACGACCGCCATTGGGCTTGATGTAGGTACCCAGATCCGGCTTGTCCTGTGCATCCAGGTAGTAATAGTCGGCAACCACTTTCAGCTTTTCAGTGACATCAAATGAGGCTGACAACGCCGCGCCCTGACGTTCACGATCCGCTGGATCACGATCCGCCACATCTTCTTTCGCTTCCAGCAGATTGGCACGAACAGCAACGGTATCACTGAGCACCTGGTTGGAATCCACGGTAACGCGGTGGTAATTATCAGTACCAATGCCACCCTGCAGTTCGGTAAAGTTGTATTCCGTGCTGGCCTGCTTGGTCACGCTGTTAACCGCACCACCGGCAGTACCACGGCCGGCAAAGGTAGAGCTGGGGCCCTTGGTGATTTCGACCTGCTCGGTTGCAAAACTTTCCCGCGTGGTCATGCCCGGATCGCGTAAGCCATCCACGAACACGTCACTGCGCGCTTCCTGCCCGCGAATGATGTAGCGATCACCGAAGGCGTTACCGTTTTCACCAGTTCCGATCGTCACGCCCGGTTGCATCTGCAGGATTTCTTTCAGATCGGAGCGGCCGGAATCCTGAATCTGGGCTTTGGTAACCACGTTGATCGTCTGCGGTGTTTCTGCCAGCGGTTTCACATGACGCTCATCACCCGATACACGTGCCTTGTAAGGTGCACCCGGTTCTGCATAGGGATTGGTATCGATGGTGCGATCTTCAATCTGCAGCGTATCGAGCTCGATGGTCTCGTCTTCTTCCGCCATGACCAGCGGGCTCAGCATGAGCGCAGATACACTCAGTGCCAGTGCACTTTTGTGGGCGAACGATCTGGGTTGTTCCATTGGCGCGCGCAGGCTCAGCGGGCGCAGTACGTGCTTGGACGTGTCCGTCATGATTGACTCCTGGTGAAGCTATTTGGTTATCAGCGAATACTCAATGGGTATGCTCAGTGACAGGTGCTCGCGCTCCAGCGCGTCCGGAATCGGGGGCAGCGGATTGGCTTTTGCAAGCATATCCAGCGCCGCCTTATCCAGTTCAGGATGGCCCGAGCTTTTCTTGATACCCGATGCCATCACCTCGCCCGACTTGGCGATGGTGAAATGAATCACCACCACGCCCTGCTTCTTGTCTTTTTTCAGGTCTGCCGGGTAATCCTTATGCTGGTTCAGCCACGCCTTCAGCGTGGAAAAATAGTTCTTGGCTTGGCCTTTCCTGCCGCCCGCCGTGCGCTCGCTGCGCTGACCACTCGCTTTCACCATGGCTTTGGTGGGCGCTTTTTCATGGCTTTTTTCTGCCGCATCCTGTTGCGGTGCGGCAGCGGTTTCCTGCACTGTCGCAACCGATTCCGGTTGAGGCAGCACTACCTGTTCCGGCGGCTTTTCCGGCGCCGGCGGCACCACCACGGGCGCGACGGTTGGTTCAGGTGCCTTTACGGCAGCAACCGGCGGCACGGGTGCCGGTTTGATTTTCTTTACCACCGGCTCGGGCGGTTCAGGTACAGGCTCAGGCTCGCTGACCACTTCCGGTTCTGGCACCGGTGCTTTCTGTTCCAGCTGATCCTGATACGCACCTTCCATTCCCAGACCGATTTCGATGCCGTTCTCACCTTCATCGGCTGCCGTGGCCGTACCCTCCAGTGGCGCACTCGACAGACTGAATGCCACACCGGCATGGATCAGACAGGCCAGCACGAACGCGATTGACCACTGCATCCGGTTCATGGCGCCACATCCGCCCGTTGCGCGAACAACGTAATGGTGACGACACCGGCAGATCGCAGTGCCGCAAACACCGGATCGATATCCGCAGCGGTCAAGTGCCTGTCTGCCTTGAATGCCACCGCAGGATTGCCTTCCAAATGGCCAATTTGCGCAACCAACTGTTCAAGCATCACAGGATCGCCGTTGAGTGCCAGCTGTCCCGCGCGGGACATGGTGAGCACATACGCCTGTGGCTCCACCGGTGCATCGCTCACGGATTCGGGTGGCTCAATGTCATCGGCAGCGATCTGGCTGATCTGGCCGGCAATCATGAAAAAAATCAGCAACAGGAAAACGATGTTGATCAGCGGGATCAGGTTGTCATCGCTGCGATCCCGCCCGCGCGGCTGCATCAGACTGTTCATGGCTGGACACCCACACTACGGTCTGCCGGCAAAGCATTTCCCAGCGTGATCCGCTGCAATCCTGACTGTTGGCATTGTTCCAGCGCTGCCACGATCAATTGCACCGTTACATCACCTTTTGGCAACAGGACAAAGCTGGCATCGGCATCAAGACGCGCAACTGCCGCCACATCAAGCTGATCAATATGGCTGACCTGCCAATCCCCGCCATGCAGATGCAGCGCACCATCCGCCGCGAGTATCAGCAGCTTCGGCGCAGCAACACTGCTGTCCACACTGGCCACATGTGCAGTGAAATCCACCGCACGCCACTGGGTGAACGTGGACGTCAGCATGAAGAACATGAGCAGGATGAACACCACATCGATCAGTGCCGTCAGGCTGATGCGGCGACGCCGACTCGCGGGAATTAGATCGCTGGCAAACATCAGGCCGGTTCCGCGACAGGCTTTTCTTTCTCGGCACGGATGCCGGCCTTGCCCACGTGACGCGCGGCTTCGATCGTACAGATACGTTCAATAATGTCTTGCAGGCCCAGCGCTTCGGTTTCAACCCGACGCTCGAAGAAGCTATTGACCATGGATACCGGAATGGCGACCGCCAGACCGACTGCCGTGGTCAGCAGCGCCACCCAGATACCACCGGACAGCACCGCAGGATTGACTTTGCTACCCGCCGCTTCCATGGCCTGGAAGGCCTCGATCATGCCCAGCACGGTGCCGAACAAGCCGAGCAGCGGCGCTATGGTCGCCACCACATCCAGTATCCGCAGGTAGCTGGCCCGATCGGCAACGGCGGTCCGTGCAACCCGAAGCGCTTCTTCCTTCAGCGCCGGCAGGGCCAGTGCGCCTTGTGCCAGGGACAACAGATGCGCCAGCACCCGGGCACGGGGATTACGCTGGTTCTTGACCAGCAACAGCGCCTGGGCACGCTCGCCCTTGTCCCAATGACGGATCGCCTGCTCAACGGTGTCACCGCTAAGCGCCCGCCACTGCCATGCCTGCCAAAGCTTGACCAGCACCACGGTCAGCGCAACCACTGACAACAGGATCAATACGGCAACCACAAAGCCGCCCTGCGCAAGCACCCCGGCAAATCCCGACAACATCACTCACCCCAACCCTTAACCCGCAAGAATTCGAAGCAGATGCTAATTTAAACGATAACTATTATCAACCACATTATGTTTTAAAAATGCAGAAAAGTTCCCCGCTGAGAGAAATTTCAGACAAAAAAAAGCCCGCCATGACAGCGGGCTTCGGATAGAAGGATTACGGCATCCGGCTCAATACGGGATAGCAAACTCACCCTCGGACACCACATGCCGTTCAGCACCCTTGGTGCCATTCGGGTAGGCATTGAACGAGAACAGGCCGATCATCTGCTTGCCATCGTCTTTCAGCACGATCAGCTTGCCGGGTTCATCGCCAGAGGTACGGTAGGCGGAACCACCGCTCTTCTGGATACTGGCCTTGAAGTACTTGAGCTCATAGGTGCCGGCGCCCACGTATTCATCCACCACCATGGTCAGTTCGAAATCACCGCCGCTGGCAGTAATGCGCATGGCACCAAATTCGTTCAGGTCTTTTTCGACTTTCAGTGTGGTCAGGTTATCGCTGACAGCTGCACCGCCAAAATCATGTCTGAAGAAGAACTGGCTGCCATTGGCACGCACGCCACGCAGGGTGCGAGGGTCTTTCGGCTTCGTCGGCTCAGCCGGTTTGAGGTCTTCCGGTTTCGGCGCCACAGCAACCGGAGCCACCACCTTGGGTTCCGCTTTCACAACCGGTTTGGGCGCAGGCTTGGGCTCGGGTTTGATCTCCGGCTTGGGTGGGGCCACGACAGCGACCTCGACCGCTCTGCCTTCGCGATACTCGCAGGGGCTGGTCTTGCCGGCCTTGGCACAGGTGCCTTTGCCGTTGGGAACAGCACCCGCGCGCACGGAACCGGTATAGCGGGTGCCATCGGGCAGATCGACCACTGCGGTGGCGGGCGCCCTGTCATCGGCCCACAATCCGGTGGCAACTGTTCCGTCTTTGAGTTTGACCTTGAATTCCCCGGCGCGCTTGCCTGTTTTCCAGGTACCTTCATAAACATCGCCATTGGGCAGGGTCAGGATACCTTTGCCATTGCGTTCGTCGTTCGCAAAACCACCCTGGTAACGTTCGCCAGTGGACTTCACGAAAGTGCCCTGGCCCTGCATTTTGCCCGCCAGCCATTCACCCTGGTAAGTATCACCATTGGGCCAGGTCTTCTTGCCCTGGCCATTCTCGCGGTTGTTGCTCCAGGTGCCTTCATAGCGTTCGCCGTCAGGCTTGGTTTCGACACCCTGCCCCTCACGGCGACCGTCCACCCAACTGCCTTCGTACACCACGCCCTGGGTTGACGTGAACTTGCCCTGTCCATGGAAGCGGTTGAAAGCGTTCCGTTCGCCTTCATACTGAAACGAAGCCAGCAGCGGGCCGCTGACCAGCAGACCGGTGATACCGGCAAAAACAAGGGTTCGCAGTTTCATCGCACCATTCCAGAAAGCGTTGACACAAGATTTAATCACTAGCTGTATGCAAATTCCTGAATATTAATGAATTTATAGCAAATACTCAGGGATTCACAAAACTTCCGCGAAAAACAGGTGCCTTTCGCCGGAACCTCCCTCACCGCAGGCGCGCGCTTCCGCACCCACTCACCCGCGCACAAAACAGCCACCGAGCCATTGTCGATGACCTGACCGAGCCTGTTGTAGGAATTCTTATAAGGCAATGACCGACACAGATTCTGCACAGCCACTTTACTAAGCGTAGACGGATTCCAGCCACGTGGGGGGCACAGATTGCCAACCACCCGGGTGGAACGCGCTAAATTGAATAGGCGAAATAACCGCCAGGTGCGCATTATGCCTGATAGACCACCCCAATGGGAACCGCCTTTTGTATCCTCCAAAACCCTGACACGGCCCCGCCCCGTCCAGCTAAACGGGTATACTGAATCGATTGACCAGAGAGTTTGCCATGCCCCAGCAATCAGCCTTTCGCACGCCCATTCCGATTTTCATTCCCGCCCTCAGTGTTGCGGTGGTGCTCACGGTACTGTTTCTGGTGGGACTGAAAGAACAGGAAAAGCTGATCAACGACCGGGTCGAGCAGGTGATTGGTCAGCGCAGCACCATCGCCCGTCTGGTGGCCGATGGAATGAACGGGGCGATCCAGCAGACCGAGGCATCCATCGCCCGCTATGCCAGCCTGATCAGTCAGCGCCTTGAGCAACGTTTGACGCCCAATGAGCTCGAGTCCCGCCTGGCAGCCGTTACCGAGGCCGACCCGGATGGCTCAATCCGCAGCCGCGCAGGAAGCTACCAGCCTGCCAGTGAATCCGGCATCTGGATCCCACCCAAAGCGGCAGCCAACCAGCAACTGCAGGAATTCCTGCTCCAGGCCAAGCAGGTAACCGACCTGTACGGGCTCGGTGCCGTGGGTCAACCGTTTGTGAACAGTTGGGTGCTGCCGACGCTGGGCGGGATAAACATTTTCTGGCCCGCCGAACCGGATTTCGTATTCGACACCACGCCGGAAACCAACTATCTCGACACCGTATGGGTCACCCTGTCCAGTCCACAACAGAACCCGCAGCGCAAGCCGAGCTGGACGCCCCTGGTATTCGATCCGGTGGGCGAAGTATGGATGACCTCGTCCGTCGCCCCGGTCTACTGGGGCAACGAGTGGATCGGCTCGGCCGGCCACGATCTGCCGCTGGAAAACCTGCTGCAGCGAACCCAGCTGCTGCGCCAGAGCGAAGGGAGTTTCTTCGCACTGGTCACCGGCAATGAAACGGTGGTCGCGTCTGCACGCTATGCCGATCGCATCAAGTCCAGTGGCGGCAAGCTGACACTGGGGGAGCTCGACAATTCTGTCCTGAGTCAGGCACTGGCCCAGGCGCGCCCGCATATCAGCGAACAGCCGTTCCAGCGCATGCGCGTACTCGACCACGAAGTATTTGTTGCCCACATTCCCCAGCAGAACTGGTTTCTGCTGAATGCCATTCCGATCCCGCCGATTTCAAACCGTATCGACAGCTCTTTCGACAACCTGCGTAACATCGCCCTACTCGCACTGATTGCCGAACTGATCATAGCCACCGCCATTCTGGCCTGGAGCCATCACCGCTCCCGCGCCCAGTACAACGATCTGGCGACCATGCAGCGACAACTCGCACGCAGCGAGCAGCACTATCGCACCCTGGTGGACAACATTCCCGGCATCGTGTTTCGCTGTCGACGGGACGGCGACTGGAGCCTGCTGTTTGCCAGCCCGGTCTTCGAGCAGTTCACGGGTTGGCCAGTGGCGGATTTTATCGACAACAAGGCGCGGGCCTTTTCCAGTATCGTGCCCGCAGATGACCGGATGCTGGTGAATGAACAGTTACGCGATTACAGGCCGGATTCCCAACCGTACGTGCTGGAATACCGCATTCGTGATAAAGCCGGCAAGGAACACTGGGTGCTCGAGCACGGTCGCATCGTGCACAATCCGGAAACCGGCGAGGAGGAGCGCGAAGGTGTCATCCTGGATATTTCTGCATTGAAGAAAGCCGAAGCCCAGCTGCAGGCCCTCAACCAGTCGCTCGAACACCAGGTGGAAGAACGCACCACCGAACTGCGCAATGCCGTCCGGGATCTGGAGACGTTCAACTATGCGGTTTCCCACGATCTGAAGGCGCCGGTGCGGCAGGCCAGCGGCTTTCTGGAAGCGATTGCCGACGAACTGCCTGCGGATGCCAGTGCCGACGTCCGTGATCTGCTGCGGCGCAGCAACAACGCACTCAAACGCATGCGCGAAATGATCGCCAGCCTGCACGCTTACTCCGAACTGAACCGCGAGGCATTGGCGCCCACCAATGTGAACATCAACGATCTGCTCGGCTACATCGTTGACCAGTTTCCCAAAACCGTGAAAGACCGGACCAGCATTGTGATTCCACCCATCGACAACGTGTTCGCCGATCGCATCATGTTGCGGGTGGTGTTGCAGCATTTGCTCGATAACGCGGTGAAATTTTCCGCCACTGCAGACAAGCCCGTGGTGCAGTTCATCGATCACAGCACGTCGGCGGAATGGATGCTGGAAATCAGGGATAACGGTGTCGGATTCGACGCCCGCTATGCAGACAACCTGTTCCAGATTTTCCAGCGCCTGCACTCCCAGGATGCGTTCCCGGGATTCGGTGTCGGACTCGCGCTGACACGCAAGATCATGACACTGCATGGCGGCCGCATCTGGGCAGAAAGCGAACCCGGCAAGGGCGCCAGCTTCTTTATTTCGATTCCGGTGAAAGCAACGCACACGCGACGCCCACCGGTCAACGCCTGACTTTGATCCAGGTGAACAGCACCAGCGGCACGAACAGTACAGCGGCCAGTAACGCTGGCGCATGCATGTCCCACTGATAGAGCGCGCCGCCCAATACCGGCCCAACGATAAAGCCCAATGCGGGGCAGGCACTGATCAGGCCTGCTACCGAACCCTGCTCACGGGCATCCACCGCCAGTGACGCCAGCGCGCTGAATCCCGGCCCGCACAAGCCCATTCCCATGCCCACCAGAATGAAATCCAGCACCAGCAATGACAGACTGTCCACCTGGGTCAGCAGAAAAAAACCTGCCATGACCATCGGCAATCCCAATCGCAGCAGAATCACCGGATGCAGTTTGAGTTTCTGCACCAGCACCAGCTGCGCAAACAGCGCTGAAAACGCCGATGCCATCATCGCCAGCCCCACTTTCTGCACGGTATCGGCGGCTGGCAGCTGCAACACATCCTGCACGTAATAACCCAGGGTCTGCTGCACCATGGAAAAGCCGGTGAACAGACTCACGCCCACCAGAATGAACGGCAGGATGCGTTTGTCATACAGGCGCAGACGCTCCCGCGCCGGACCATCGTGGGTAATCTGCAGCGGCAGGCGTGGCAGACCTTTCCAGACGAAGAAGGCCGCAACCAGGGTCATCAGGGCAGCAAAATACAGCGGTGCCAGCAACCCCAGAAACGCCAGCGACGCACAGGCCGGACCCAGGATGGTACCGATACTGTGTGCTGATGCGATGATCCCCATACCACTGGTGCGCTGACTGATATCGGTAATGTCTGCCATATAGGCGGTGGCCGCCGGCGAGGTGGCGGACATGACCAGCGACTGCAGGCAACGGGCCACGATCAGAGCGCCGAACAGCGCCAACCCTGCCAGCCAGCCTTGTAGCCCGACCCAGAACGTGGTGGCAAACAGCACAGTACCGGCGGTATAACCCAGCAGCCCCGTGACCATGGTGGCCGGTCGACCTGTACGATCGCTGCGTCGCCCCCACATGGGACTGAAGAGCGAAAACACGATGGACGAGCAGGTGATGATGGTGCCGATCTGCAATTCGTTAAGCGCCACTTCGCGGCCGAGAGGACCCAGCACCGCAAACACCACGGTCTGACCCAGCCCCGTGGCCATGATGGCAAAGAAGATCAGCAATTGCGCGCGGCGGCGCAGTGCAGGTGTCAGCGCACTGGCCGCCGGAAGAGGTTCGGACATGCAGGAAAACGTCGTGTGGAAGCGGTCCTGCTAATTTAGTACAGCTTGGCGATGGATGCTCTGTCGTAAGGTGACAATTCATCAAAACGGCCGTCGCGGATCTTGCGTACCCACTCGGGGTCCTGCAGCAGCGCACGCCCCACCGCTACCAGATCGAATTCGCCACGATTGAAACGCTGCACCAGATCATCAAGGCCGTTGAGTCCGGCCTTGCCGGAATGCTTCATGTTGAAGTTGGATTCGATGAAATCCACATCCAGGCCCACGCTGCCCACGGTGATGGTGGGAAGGCCGGTGATTTCCTTGGTCCAGCCCGCCAGGTTCAGGTTGGAACCGTCGAATTCCGGCTCCCAGAAACGACGGTTGCTGGCATGGAAAATATCAACGCCCGCGTCCGCCAGCGGCTTGAGGAAGCGGCCCAGCTCCTCCGGATTCTGCACCAGGCGCGCCGTGTAATCCTGCTGTTTCCATTGGGAAAAGCGCAGAATCACCGGGAAATCCGCACTGACTTTGGCACGCACCGCCTTCACGATATCGATGGCAAACTGCGCACGCTTTTCCAGTGAACCACCGTACTGATCCGTGCGCTCGTTGGTGACGTCCCAGAAGAACTGGTCGATCAGGTAGCCGTGGGCGCCGTGGATTTCCACACCGTCCATGCCGACCTCTTCAGCGTTGGCTGCGGCCTGGGCGAACGCCTCGATGCACTCCTGGATATCCTCCAGCGTCATCTCGTGACCCTTGCGCTTGCCGGCGGACGTAATGCCCGACGGACCCATGCCCGGCACATCCTTGTCGGGGCCGACACCGGCCTTGCGCACCGTGCCCACGTGCCACAGCTGCGGCATGATCTTGCCACCAGCGCCGTGCACGGCATCCACCACTTTCTTCCAGCCCTGCAAGGCATCACCGTGGAACGCCGGCACACCTTCGTAGCCGTTCGCGGCCTTGTGCGGCACGGTGGTACCTTCGGTAATGATCAGACCCACCTCGTTTTCGGCACGCCGGCGATAGTAGGCCACCACATCATCCCCGGGAATGTAATTGGGAGAAAAGTTGCGCGTCATCGGCGCCATCACAAAGCGGTTTTTCAGTTCCAGGGACTTGTATTTGAAGGGCGTAAACAGGGGACTCAGATCAATCTGGCTCATGAATGCTACTCAACTGCAGTCGATGGGGGGAATGACAGCCATTGTGGATGACGGAAAGGTCCATGAGAAAGGCTGTAACTGTCAAATTTTGGGCAGATATTGTCGGTTACGATGGGCCGTGGCACTCTTCATCCATCTTCCATCAACAAGGACACGTCATGGCCGTCACTGTCACCACCCCCTGTGGGGAAATTACCGGTATCCAGCGCGACGATCACGTTGAATTTCGCGGCATTCCCTATGCGGAACAACCCATCGGTGTCAAACGGTTCAAGGAACCGGAACCCCTGTTACCGGACGGCCCCATCCAGGCAGACCACTTTTCGGATGCCTGCCCGCAGGAAGAAGTATCCATGTTCGGCATCAGCCAGACGAGCGAGGACTGCCTGTACCTGAACCTGTGGACGCCGGCCTGCGACAACCGCAAACGTCCGGTAATGGTGTGGATTCACGGTGGTGGTTATCAGACCGGGTCCGGCGCCCAGCTGATTTATCGCGGCGGCCATCTGGCAGTACGGGGCGACGTCGTGGTGGTGACGATCAACTATCGCCTGGGTGCGTTGGGTTTTCTGTACCTGAATGAACTGATTCCCGAGCGTTATGGCGTCGGCGCCAACAATGGTCTGCTGGACCAGATCGAAGCGCTGCGCTGGATTCGCCAGAATATCAGTCAGTTCGGCGGCGACCCGGAAGATGTCACCCTGTTCGGCGAGTCTGCCGGCGCCATGGCGATTGCCACTCTGCTCGCCTGCCCCGCCGCCCGCGGCCTGTTCCAGCGGGCGATTCTGCAGAGCGGTTCTGCCGACCAGGTGCTGACCCGCGACGAAGCCACCAACATCGCCCGCCGCTTTCTTGAAGTCACCGACATCAATCCATCCCAGCCAGACAAACTCTGGCAACTCACTCCGCAACAGATCATCAAGGCCCAGCGCGAATGCACCCGCATGAGTTTCAATCGCGGCATCTACGCCCAGGCGGTTCCCCAGAGCGGCATGACCCTGGTCCCTGTCATGGATGGCCACTTGCTGCCCCAATCACCCCTGCGGGCGCTGCAGCAAGGCGAAGCGGCACACATTCCGTTGTTGATCACCTACACCCGCGATGAATGGAACCTGTTCCTGCGCATGCCCGGCGCCGAAAAAATCATGCTTAACGACAACCTGGGCAACGAGGGTAAACCCGGCCTGATCAAGCTGTGCGAAAAGAATCTGCCCGGCATGGGTGAGCGCGCGGCCAATCTGTATGAAAAACTGGTGAAGGAGCGCAACCCGTCCGCCAAGTACAGCGACATTTTCAGCGCGTTTGAAAGTGATAGGGTGTTCCGCATTCCGGCATTACGGATGGCGGAATTGCAAAGCGCTCACAGCAAGCACGTATACCTGGCCCAGTTCAACTGGGACAAGGGATTGCTGGGCGCCTGTCATGCCAGCGATATTCCCTTTGTGTTCGGCTGTGCGGATAACGGTGTTGGACAATTCCTGACGGGCGGTGGTGAAAGTGCACGCAAACTGAGTGAAGCGGTGCAGGGTTGCTGGATCGCCTTTGCCCGCTCCGGTAATCCGGCAACGGATCGTGTTGGCCGCTGGCCGGCATTCAACACCAACACCCGCGCTACCCTGTGCTTCGACGAGACCATCAAACTGCAGGAAGATCCGCTGGAACAGGAACGCCCCCTGTGGGAGGGCGTGCTGTAGTTTTCAGTCCTGCTCCTTGACCCTGAACCAGGCCGCATACAGTGCCGGCAGGAACAACAGGGTCAAGGCGGTGGCGACAATCAGGCCACCCATGATCGCCACCGCCATCGGGCCAAAGAAAATACTGCGCGACAGTGGAATCATCGCCAGCACTGCAGCCAGTGCGGTCAACACAATGGGGCGGAACCGTCGCACCGTGGCACCAATGATGGCCTGCCATTCGCTCACACCGGATGCCACATCCTGCTGGATCTGATCCACCAGAATCACCGAGTTGCGCATGATCATGCCGCTCAGCGCGATCGTACCCAGCATGGCAATAAATCCGAACGGCTGCTGGAATGCCAGCAGGAAGATACTCACACCAATCATGCCCAGCGGCGCCGTCAGAAACACCAGCACCGCACGGGGAATATTCTTCAGCTGCAGCATCAGCAGCGACATCACCACCACGATGAACAGCGGAATGCCAGCCAGCACGGATTGCTGGCCACGGGCTGAATCTTCCACAGTGCCACCCGCTTCGAGCAGATAGCCATCCGGCATTTTCGCGCGAATGGCATCCAGTGTCGGCAGAATCTGGTTCACCAGATCCACCGGCTGCTGGGTACCATAAATGTCGCCATACACCGTAACCGTTGGCAGCCGGTCACGATGCCAGACCACCCCTTCCTCGAAGCCGTATTCCAGGGTTGCAATCTGTGACAGCGGCACCCGGCCACCGCTGGCGGTCGGCACCGCCAGACTGGGTAACAGCTCCAGGCGCTGACGCTCCCGCTCGGGGCCGCGCAGCAGGATTTCGATCAGTTCGTTTTCCTCGCGGTACAGATTGACGCGGGTGCCGGACAGCGCACTCTGCAGGAATTGCGACAGCGATGCAGTCGTGACACCCAACGCCCGGGCGCGATCCTGATCGATGCTCAGGTAGATCATCTTGGTGGGTTCTTCCCAGTTCAGATGCACGCTGGAAACATAGGGATTTTCCCGCATCTTGTCCGCCACTTCCCGCGCCAGATTGCGCACGATGTCGATGTGCTCGCCGGACACGCGCAGCTGGATCGGATAACCGACCGGCGGGCCATTCTCCAGCCGCGACACCCGTGTCACCACTGTCGGAAATTCTTCGTTCAGGGTATGAATCAGCCAGCTGCGAATGGCTTCGCGATCGGGAATGGTCTTGGCACGAATCACGAACTGGGCAAAGCGGGTCTGCGGCAGCTGCTGATCCAGCGACAGGTAGAATCGTGGTGAACCGGAACCGACATAGCCAACATAGTTATCGATACCAGGCTGGGTTTTGAGCATGTCTTCCAGGCGGCGATACTGTTCTTCCGTGGCTTTGAGGGACGCACCTTCCGCCAGCTTCAGATCCACCACCAGTTCGAGACGGCCCGAGAACGGAAAGAACTGTTTGGGCACGAATTTGAACAGCATGATCGAGCCGACAAAAATTACCAGCGTGGCCACAATCACCAGGCCACGATGACGCAGACACCACTCCACCACCACACGGAGGCGCTGGTAAAAACGCGTGGAGTACGGATCGTGAGGCTGGCCGCCATGTTGTTTCGCCATGTCCGGCAACAGCCGCTCGCCCAGATAGGGCACAAAAATCACCGCGGCAAACCACGACACCAGCAGCGCAATAGTCACCACCTGAAAAATGGAACGGGTATATTCGCCGGTACCGGATTGCGCGGTGGCAATCGGCAGAAAACCGGCCGCTGTGATCAGGGTTCCAGTGAGCATCGGAAACGCCGTGGAGGTCCAGGCATAACTGGCAGCCTTCAGACGGCTGAAGCCCTGCTCCATTTTCACCGCCATCATTTCCACCGCGATGATCGCGTCATCCACCAGCAGACCCAACGCCAGCACCAGCGCCCCAAGTGAAATCTTGTGCAGACCAATATCGAAATATTTCATCAGGGCGAAGGTCATCGCCATCACCAGCGGAATCGACAGCGCCACTACCAGACCGGTGCGCAGCCCCAGTGAAACGAAGCTCACCAGCAGCACGATCACCACGGCCTCGATCAGCACCTTCACAAATTCATCCACGCTGTCTTTCACCGCGGCCGGCTGATCCGACACGCTGCGCAATTCCATACCGATCGGCAGAGTGTCCTGCAGACGCGCCGATTCCTTTCGCAACGTTTCACCGAGCGCAATGATATCGCCGCCCGGATTCATCGAAACGGCAATGCCGATGGCGTCTTCCCCCATGAAGCGCATGCGCGGCGCCGGTGGATCATTGAAGCCGCGGCGAATCTCGGCCACATCGCCAAGACGGAAGGTACGATCGCCTACGCGAATAGGAAAATCCCGGATCTGTTCCGGCGATTCAAACCGGCCGGACACCCGCAGCTGCACCCGGTCCGATGCGGTTTCGTAAAAGCCGGCAGACGATACCGCGTTCTGCTGCTCCAGTGCCTGCTGCACCGCCGACAGCGGCAGTCCCAGCGTGGCGGATTTCACGTTCGACAATTCGATCCAGATCTTTTCATCCTGCAGACCGATCAGCTCCACCTTGCCGACATCCTTCACCCGCTGGAACTGCAGCTGCAGGCGGTCCGCATAATCTTTCAGGACAGCATAATCAAATCCCTTGCCCGTCAGCGCATAGATATTGCCAAACGTGGTACCGAATTCATCGTTGAAAAACGGCCCGATGACACCCGGCGGCAGAGTGTGGCGGATGTCGCCGATCTTCTTGCGGATCTGGTACCACAATTCCGGCACATGTTTCGCACCCAGCGAATCCCTGGCCACAAAAATCACCACGGATTCACCCGGCCGCGAATAGGAATTCACGTACTGGTATTCACCCGTCTCCATCACTTTCTTTTCGATGCGTTCGGTAACCTGGCGGGCTACTTCCTCGGCACTGGCGCCTGGCCAGTCGGTGCGGATCACCATACCCTTGAAGGTGAACGGCGGATCTTCGCTCTGGCCCAGGCGGGAATAGGACATGGACCCGACGATCGCCACCACGATCATCATGAACAATACGATCTGGCGGTTTTTCAGCGCCCATTCAGACAGGTTGAACGACATCGGTCTATTCCCCTGCCGCCAGGGTCAGCGGACGGTTGTTGCGGTCCACCGGACGTACTTTCTGTCCTTCCTGCAGCAGATGCACACCGGCAGCCACCACCCAATCCTGCTGGGTCAGGCCTTCCTGCAGGGTAGCCAGGCGCTGGCCGTAGTTACCTACCCGCACCAGCCTGCGCTGCACCGTGGAGGTGGCTGGATCAACCACCCAGACGTAGGCCTGGTCGTTATCGGACGTGACAGCGGACAGGGGCAGCGACAGAGACACCTGATCAGCCGTGCGCATATGGACCCGCGCACTCTGTCCGACTTCCACCGGGACCTCTTCGGTATCAAAGGCCACCCGGGTAGCAAAGGTTCTGGATTGCGGATCAGCAGCCGGTGACACCTCGCGAATGCGTCCCCTGAAGACCTTGCCCGGCTGTGACCAGACCTCGACCGCGACTTCCTGACCGATGCGGAAGCGGTCAACGAACTGTTCCGGCACACCGATCAGCACTTCACGCTCGCCGTCTGCCGCCAGCGTAAAGACCGTCTGACCGGCTGCAACCACCTGGCCCACTTCTACCAGCCGGCGAGCAATCACCCCGGCCTGAGGCGCCCGCAGCACCGCATAGCCGGCCTGGTTGCTGGCCACGTCATATTCCGCGCGGATCTGCTGCAGACGGGCCTCACTGGCCCGGTACTGGTTTTCGACGCTGTCGTACTGGGAACGGCTGATCATCTGGCGCTGGAGCAGGGTTTTGTAGCGCTCCAGCTCACCCTTGGCCAGATTGAGATTGGCTTCCGCTGCGGCCACCTGCGCGCGGGCTGCCTCCAGCTGCAGCTTCACGTCCTGGGGGTCCAGCTCCGCCAGCGGCTGATCCTGCTTGACCCGGGAGCCGGCATCCACCAGGCGCCGGGTGACCTTGCCGCCGATCCGGAATGCCAGATCGGGCTCGAAACGGGCCCGCACTTCGCCGGGGTAAACACTCATGGCATCGTTGGCAGGCTCGGGCTGCACAACAATGGCAGGCCGGATGACCGCCGCCGGGGGCGCCTGTTCGCTACAGGCGGCCAGCCAGCAGGCAAACGCGACAGCAAGGATACGCAACACAAGGGTATTGGCTTTCATGCGGGGGACCTTTTCACAGCAAGGTTTCTCATAATTGTACTTGCCGGTATAGTATTAAATAGTAAACCCACGAGTCCAGTATAAACGTGCATTGATGACCCGACGTTCGAAGCCCCCCTCCACCGCCGGCCGCCCCAAGGATCCCGCCAAGTACGCGGCGATCCTCAACGCCGCCAAACAGCTGTTCATCGAGAAAGGCTATGGTGCCAGCAGCATGGCCGCGATCGCTGCGGCCGCAGGCGTTTCCAAACTGACCCTCTACAGCCACTTTGCTGACAAGGACGCCCTCTTCACTACTGCCGTAAAGTGTAAGTGCGAAGAACAGTTACCGCCTGTTTTCTTTCAGTTCAGTGAAGACACACCGATTCGTCAGGCTCTGCTCACCATCGGGCTGGGCTTCTACAATCTGGTCAACAGCGAAGAAGCCCTGGCACTGCATCGCCTGATCATTGCCCAGGCCAGCCAGAATCCCCGGGTCTCGCAACTGTTCTATGACGCCGGACCACGGCGGGTGCTGGATGCCATGGAACAGCTGCTGCAGGCCGCCCACGGGTCACGCCAGCTGGATGTGCCCCAGCCCCGGGCAGCTGCGGAACACTTCCTGAGCATGATCAAGGGCGGCCACAACCTGCGGCTACTGGCAGGCATCGGTGAGCCACCCGATGTGCAAATAGCCCGGCAACATGTCGAAGACGTGGTTGATCTGTTCATGCGCGCATTCTCCGCCCGCTGACAACCCTGACACTGCAACCGCACCATTACGGCCACTCCACTTCAGGCGCAGTCTGATAGAATACGCCGCTCACGCATCAGGGGACTCACCGT
The DNA here is from genome assembly GCA_041395845.1 of Gammaproteobacteria bacterium. GTDB lineage: Bacteria > Pseudomonadota > Gammaproteobacteria > Pseudomonadales > Ketobacteraceae > Ch67. The sequence continues at coordinate 252,980 of JAWKZS010000004.1, read as the reverse complement.
CAGATGAGCAAACAGATTTTCAATGTAGGTCAGCGTTGGGCCAATACGGCCGAAACGGAACTGGGTATCGGCATCGTCACACAGGTCAACGAACGCACGATTACCCTGTTCTTCCCGGCCGCCGAAGAACTGCGTAACTACGCCAAGCTGAACGCACCACTGACCCGCATTGAATTCCATCCCCGCGACACCATCGAAACCCAGGATGGCACCCGCTATACCGTACTGTCCCGCACCGAACAGGACGGCCTGTTCTTTTACGAAGCCCAGGGTGAAGATGGCGAACCGAAAACCCTGTGCGAAACCCAGGTCCAGGGCAGCAGCCAGATTCCCGAAGCCCTGAAACGTCTGCTGCTTGGCCAGCTGGACGACTACCGTACCTTTGGCATGCGGCTGAAAACCTGGGAACTGCAATCGAACTACGATCGCCACCCCGCCAAAGGTTTCATGGGCGCCCGCGTCGACCTGATCCCGCACCAGTTTCACATTGCCAGTACCGTTGCGGCCCGCACTGCCCCACGGGTGATGCTCGCGGACGAAGTAGGCCTGGGCAAAACCATCGAAGCGGGCCTGATCGCCCATCAACAGCTGATCAGCGGCAAGATCAAACGGGTCCTGATACTGGTGCCCGATTCCCTGGTACATCAGTGGCTGGTGGAAATGCGCCGCCGCTTCAACCTGCCGGTACGGGTGCTGGATGACGAGCAGTGCGAAGCCCTGTGTGAACAGGAACAGACCGATAACCCCTTCCTGTTCGAACAGCTAGTCCTGTGCTCGATCCAGTTTCTGCTCAAGCGTCAGCAATGGGCCGAAGCAGCCCTGGATTCCCCCTGGGACCTGCTGATCGTGGACGAAGCCCATCACCTGGCCTGGGAACCGGGCAATGCCAGCCCTGCCTACACCCTGGTGGAACAGTTCTCGCGCCGGGCCAAGGGCCTGCTGCTGCTCACCGCCACCCCGGAAAAGGAAGGCCCGGAAAGCCATTTCGCCCAGCTGCACCTGCTGGACCCATTGCGCTACGCCGACCTGCCCGCCTTTATCGAGCAACAGAACCGGTTCAACGAAATCGCCCTGATCGCCGAACACCTGATCGATCATGACAAACTGCAGCCGGCCCAGCTGGAACAGCTTAAAGTGCTGCTATCCGACGCCGACAGCCATCGCCTGATCACCCTGCTGCAGGCGGACACCGGCGACAAGGCAGGCGAAGCCCTCGCCGCCCGTACCCTGGCCACCCGACTGCTGGACCAGCACGGCACCGGACGCGCCCTGTTCCGCAATACCCGCGCCAGCATCAGCGGTTTCCCCCAGCGCAAACTCACCCGTGTACGCCTGCCCAACCCGGCCTGCTACGACGATCTGAAAGTGAACCGGCTGGAAGATGCGCTCTATCCGGAAATCGATACCAACGAAGGTCAATGGCTGGCGCAGGACCCGCGTGTGAACTGGCTGCTGGAAACCCTGAAGAAACGTCGCAGCGAAAAATTCCTGATCATCTGTCATCACAAGGACACCGCCTGCGCGTTACAGGCCCACCTGCATTTCAAGGGTGGCATCCAGTGCAGCGCTTTCCACGAGGATTTAACCCTGATCGAGCGCGATCGCAGCGCCGCCTGGTTCGCCTCCCACGAAGACGGCGCCCAGGCCCTGATCTGCTCCGAAATCGGCTCTGAAGGCCGCAACTTCCAGTTCTGCAGCAATCTGGTGATGTTCGATCTGCCGCCCTCCATCGATCAGCTGGAGCAGCGCATCGGCCGTCTCGACCGCATCGGCCAGAAAAAAGACATCGAAATCTACACGCCATATCTGGGCGATACCTGGCAACAGAAACTGCTGGAATGGTTCGACGAAGGCTTCGGCGCGTTCACCAAAACCGAAGCCAGCCACAGCGTCGTGTTCGAATCCCGTTTCGAGAATTTCCTGGCCACCCTGTCCCAGGACGACAACGCCCTCGACCGTCTGATCAAGACCACCCAGGCCCAGATCGCCGAACTGCACGAACGCTTCATGCACGGCCGCAACCGTCTGCTGGAAATCCACTCCAAGGGCGACGGCAGCGTGCAGGAACTGCTGGACGATGTGGCCGACAGCGACAACGATCCGCTCCTCAAGGACTACATGGAGCAGGTATTCAGCGCCTATGGCGTGGAAGAAGAAGACCTGTCCGACACCATCATCCTGGTCCGCCCCAGCGCCAGCCTGGAACACAACAGCTTCCCCGCCCTGCCGGAAGACGGTGTCAGCGCCACCTACCAGCGGGCCGTGGCACTGGGCCGGGAAGACATCGAATTCCTGTCCTGGGATCACCCCATGGTACGTAACGCCATGGATATGGTGCTCACCAGCGGCAAAGGCAGCTCGGTGGTAAGCCTGCTCAAGAACAAGCAAATAAAGGAAGGCACCGTACTGGTGGAAGCGCTGTACATCGTCGAATGCCCCGCGCCGGCGGAACTCCACATCAGCCAGGTACTGCCCCCCACTCCGGTACGCCTGCTGATCGATCCCAAGGGCCGTGACCTGTCTGCCGCCGTCGATACCGCCGCACTGGACAAACAGCTCAAGCGCATCAAGAACGACCTGGCCGCCCCCATGCTGAAAGAAATCCAGGAACCGGTGAACCAGATGCTGGCCAAGGGCGAAGGCCTGATGGCGGAACGCCTGCAGCAACTGCGCAACACAGCGCTGCAACAGTTCGATGCCTACTGGGAAAACGAAGCCCGCCGGCTGCAGTCAATGCAGCACCAGGGTGACATCACCAACCAGCTGGAAGCCGTCAAACACAAACTGGAACAGGGCCGCAGAGTCCTCAGGGACAACACGGCAGTGCGCCTCGATGCCCTGCGCATCATGATCGCGGTCGGATGAACAGCGACCTGATCATCCTGCTGGAGGACGAACACATCCTGGTGGTCGACAAGCCCGCCGAGTTGCTGTCCGTCCCCGGCCGGGGGCCCGACAATCAGGACTCCATCGCCAGCCGCGCCGCCAAGCACTATCCGGAAATCCACGTAGTGCACCGCCTCGACTGCTCCACCAGTGGAGTCATGGTGCTGGCCAAAACCAAAGCAGCCCAGTCCGAACTCAATCGCCAGTTTCGCGATCGCGAAACCGACAAGGAATACATCGCGGTCGGTTTTGGCGACTGCGCTGCGGACACTGGCGAGATCGACTTCCCGCTGATTACCGACTGGCCCAACCGGCCACGCCAGATGATCTGCTACGAACACGGCAAGCCATCATTGACCCGCTATGAGGTTCTGCAGCGGAACCATGGACAGGTTCGCCTGCGCCTGATTCCCGTCACCGGCCGCTCCCATCAACTGCGGGTCCACTGCATGGCGATCGGACTGCCACTGCTGGGGGACAACCTGTACGCACCGGCGGATGTCCTGGCCATGAGCCCCCGCCTGTTGCTGCACGCCCATCGGCTTTCTTTTCGACACCCTGTTACAGGTCATGACACCGAGGTGGTTTCTGGGGTACCGTTTTGACCAACACTGTTGGCACAACGCGTACATACGGCACTGAGCGCCCATGACCCAATCCGACCTCTTTACCCTGGGCGATCTGCCCCTGCAAAGCGTCGAGCTCATCGAACTCACCGATGGCGATATCCTGTGGGTGCGCCGCTTCCTGCCTCCCCGGGAAGCAAACCAGCTGATGCAGACCCTGCATAACGACATTCCCTGGCGCCAGGACAGTATCCGCATTGCTGGCAAGGATACTCCCATCCCGCGCCTGCAAGCCTGGTTCGGCGACCCCGGCATGAGTTACACCTACTCCGGCCTTACCCTGCAACCCACTCCCTGGAGCCCGACCCTCGCCCAGGTCAAACAGCGCATCGAAGCCTACAGCGACACCCACTTCAACAGCCTGCTGGCCAACCTGTACCGGGACGAGAACGACAGCGTTGGCTGGCATGCCGACGACGAGCCCGAGCTGGGCGAAAATCCGGTCATCGCGTCTCTGTCACTGGGGGAAAGCCGTGACTTCGTTCTCAAACACCGCAATCATCCGGAACAAAAGCTCAAACTCAGTCTCGAAAACGGAGACCTGCTGATCATGAAAGGTGCCTTGCAGCACCACTGGTTGCATCAGATTCCCAAGGCCAAAACACAGTGCGGGCCAAGAATCAACCTCACATTCCGAAGAATTTTTAAAGAGTCCGCCCCGGAATCCTGATGCGTTTCACTGGCGCGCGCTTTACAATCATGCGCCGCGCCGGTCACCAATGATCGCTATACTGAATCCCATTAACCTTCGATACGTTGTTCCCGAACACTATGTTGTTAAGTCGCATATTAAGGTGGGCCGTTTTGACACTGGTGGCAACCAACACCCCGACACTGCTGGCGGAATCCGACGTGGATGAACGTGTCATCTACGGTTGGGTCGAGTGGGTTCAGGTGGAGCCTTCGATGATTCCGGCCAAGGCCAAACTGGATACTGGCGCCAAGACTTCATCCCTGCACGCCAAAAACATCGAGTGGTTCGAAAAGGATGGCAAGGACTGGGTGCGCTTCCATTTTTCACCCAACACCAAACTGTCCGGCAAGCGCATGGCCGAAGGCAAGACCAAGAACTTCGTCACCATCGAAGCGCCGGTGTACCGCAGCACCCTGATCAAGCAGCACAAGCGGCCCAGCGCCGAGCGCCCGGTGATCCTGCACAAATTCATGCTCGACGGCCGGGAGTACGAAGCCGAATTCACCCTGACCGATCGCAGCCGCTTCATCTATCCCGTGCTGCTGGGGCGCCGTTTCCTTGAGCACACCGCCCTGGTGGATCCCGCCCATACGTACCTGAGAACGTCGCCGCCTGCCCCGAAGAAGAAAGAAAAACAGGCCGACAAGGAAAAACCGCCGGTAGAGGACAAGGACAAGACTGATGCCGCCGGACAGGAAGCCAAAACCGATAACAACAACGCTGCCGACAAGAGCGATACCCAGTGAAAAAGGCCCGAATCTATACCATTGCGCTGATCCTGTTCCTGATCAGCGGAAGTCTGATGTACTACAAGGTCACCAAACTGGGCATGCCGCTCATTCCGTCCCAGCAGTCCGATGTCTGGGTCGTCGAGGCCAAGCTGCAGTTTCAGGCCAGCGGCGGCCCCGCCAAGGCCGCGTTCTACATTCCCAACGATCCCCCCGGATTCGTACGTCTGAATGAAGATTTCATTTCCAGCAACTACGGGCTGGCGACCAACCTGGCCGGCGAAAACCGCAAGGCCGAATGGGCCGTGCGCCGTGCCAAAGGCAAGCAGGTACTGTACTACCGGATGGAATTCACCCGGGACAGCGGCAATGTCAAAGCGCGGACCCTGCCCCGCCCAACCTATCCCCAGGCGCCGGTCCACGATGACACCATGCAGGCCGCCATCAATGCCGTGCTCAATGATGTGCGCGCCCACTCCGCCGACATCGCCACCTTTACCCGTGAACTGCTGGTACGCCTGAACAACACCAATCCCGACCAGAACATCTCGCTGATCAACAAGGTCGGCCATGGCTCAGTGGAGTGGGTACGGCAGCTGGTCAACATCCTGGCCACCGCCCGCATTCCCGCCCGTATCGTCTATGTCCTGCCATTGCAGGACCTGGTCAAGCACGGTCAGCTGATCCCCTGGATCGAAGTCCACAATGATTTCGAATGGATTGCTTTTGATCCGGTGACCGGTCAGCAGGGCTTCCGCGACGACATTCTGGTCTGGCGGACCGGCGACGATCCGCTGGTCACCATCCATGGCGGCAAGCCCGCCGAAGTCGATTTTTCCATGTCGCGCCAGTCCCACTCACAGGTGTCGGTGGCTGAACAGTGGGCCCGCAAGACCAACTCTGCCCTCATGGACTTTTCCCTGTTCGCCCTGCCGGTGCAGACACAGAACGTCTATCGCATCATCCTGATGGTGCCCCTGGGCGCGCTGGTCATTGTGGTACTGCGCAACCTGATCGGCCTGGCCACATTCGGTACTTTCATGCCGGTGCTGGTTGCCATGGCGTTCAGGGAAACCTCACTGATGTGGGGCGTAATCATGTTCACCACCCTGGTATCAGTGGGACTGATCCTGCGAAGTTTCCTGGAAAATCTGCACCTGTTGCTGGTGCCGCGACTGGCCGCAGTCCTGACCATTGTGATCATGCTCATCGCCGCCTTCAGCATCATCAGCGTACGGCTGGATATGGAGCGGGGCCTGTCTGTCGCCCTGTTCCCGGTAGTCATCCTGGCCATGACCATTGAGCGCATGTCGATCGTACTGGAAGAAACCGGCTCCAAGGAAGCGTTCAAACTGGGCTTCGGCAGCCTGGTGGCCGCCATCATCGGTTACCTCGTCATGACCAACGAGATCCTCGGCCACCTGATCTTCGTGTTCCCTGAACTGCTGCTGGTGGTACTGGCGATGACCATGCTGGTCGGCCGTTATACCGGCTATCGTCTGATGGAACTGTGGCGTTTCCGTGGCCTGATGAAGGATGCCGACAAGCCATGAAGATGCCATGGACCCGCCTGCGCGAGCTGGGCATCGTGGGCATGAACCAGCGCAACGCCCAATACATCATGCCCTACAACCAGCGGAAGTATTATCCGCTGGTGGACAACAAACTGCTGACCAAAGCCCGCGCCATCAAACGCGGCATTCCGGTTCCGAAACTGTATTGCAGCATTGAGTCGGAACACCAGATTTCCCACCTGCCGGAAATTCTGGCCAAGCACGAAGACTTCGTTATCAAACCGGCCAACGGCAGCGGCGGCAACGGCATCATGGTCATCGCCGGCAAAACGCCAGGCGGCTACTTTCGCAAGGCTAACGATGCCCTGATCAGCATCAGCGACATCAAGCACCACGTGTCCAACATCCTCAGCGGCATGTACAGTCTGGGCGGTGACACGGATAGCTGCATCATCGAATACCGGGTGAAGTTCGACCCCTGTTTCGAACACGTCAGCTACAAGGGCGTCCCAGACCTGCGCATTATCGTATTCCGTGGGGTGCCCGTGTTCGCCATGGTGCGCCTGCCCACCCGTAATTCCGACGGCCGCGCCAACCTGCACCAGGGTGCGGTCGGTGCCGGTATCGATCTGGCCACAGGCAAAACCATCCGTGGCGTCATGTCCTCCCGTCCCATCGACATCCACCCGGACACCGGCACCCCGATCTCCGGCCTGGATATCCCCAACTGGCCCCGCATCCTGCATCTGGCCGCCAGCTGCTACGATCTGGCACCTCTGGGTTACCTCGGGGTCGATATCGTGCTGGATAGGGAATTGGGGCCGATGATGCTCGAGCTCAATGCCCGTCCGGGGCTGGCAATCCAGATCGCCAACAATCAGGGGCTCGCCCCCATCCTGGCGTACGCCGAAAAAGTGGGCACCATTCCCAAAGATCCAGCCGCCCGGGTTGAGCTGGGACTGATCATCCGCGAAGCCGTGCTCGGCAAACCAGCCTGACACACAAGCCCTGCGCAATCAGGGCTTTGTATCGGTTTCCAACACCAGCTGTGGTATGTTCACCCCCACGCCGCAGCCGCTGAAACTCAACCATGAAAGAAAATCCCGAACGCCGTCAACGCATCCTCAACGCCGCCCGCGATGTCTTTGCCAGTGAAGGCTTCCGCAACGCGGAAGTGAAGACCATTGCCACCCGCGCCGGCGTCGGCAAGGCCACCATCTACAAACATTTCGAAAGCAAGGAAGACCTGCTGCTGAATCTGGTGCAGGAAAACTTTCGCTGCATCCGCGACATTGCCCTGCGCCAGCTGATCGGCGCCGGTCACCCCCTGCAGCGGTTCGAAAAAACCTGCATGGCCATCGCCGAATACCTCAATGAAAACCGCAACTTCTCCAAGGTGGTGGTGCGCGAAGCCGGTGAGTTCATGCCCGAAATCCAGCGCATTCACAAAACCGTAGTGGACGAAAACCAGGCGTTTGCCGATGCGTTTTTCGACGCCATGAAAAGTGAAGGCATGATCCCCGACATTCCCAATGCCACCCTGTTGGAACTGCTGATGAATCTCACCATTGGCACGGTTTACGCCTGGACCCTCAGCGATGAGCGGGACCTGCGTCAGGACGTCGCTTTCCTGTTCCGGCTCTGGCACGAACGCAGCGGCAAATAACCCGCAATACAACCTTGGTTACAATTGCACATGGGTTGTTACTACTGGTTATTTGCGCGGAACTCTTCCCTGATCCATAGTCAAACGAAAAGACAAGGCAGCCACATCAGGGAGGCATCCGTTATGCAACAGGACAAAAAAACAGCAGCCAAACCCCGTACCCGCAAACCGGCAAAAGCGATTAACGCCATCCGCAACAGCCAGAGCTATGCAGATATCCAGCATTTCTACACGTCCAAGCTGAAATACGCCCTGGCGCAGGAAAAAGAAGCGGAAAATTACGTACTGGGTTACAACTGATCTGCTGCGCACACGGTCCGGTTACGCCCGGCCGCTTTCGCCTGATAGAGCGCTGAGTCCGCACTGGCAACCAGATCCTGCGGCGACCGCGCTTCGCTTGGCACAACCGCGGCGGCGCCAATACTGACGGACACCTGGGTGACGCCGCTTTCCAGATTGATACGCACCTGTTGCAAAGACTGGCGGATATTTTCGGCAACGTGAACCGCGCCCTCCGCTGTCGTGTCCGGCAGGATCACCACAAACTCCTCACCACCGTAACGGGCCGCCGCATCCGAAGGCCGCGTAATGGTGCTTCTGATGACCTGCGCTACCCGTCGCAGGCATTCATCTCCGGCCAGATGGCCATGCCGATCATTGAAGTCCTTGAAGTGATCAATATCGATCAGCAGCAGCGCCAGTGACTCCCGGTTGCGCACGGCCCGCTGCCATTCCGCCAGCAACTTGTCATCGAAATAGCGCCGGTTGTAGATACCGGTCAAACCGTCCTGCATGGTCAGGGCCTGCAGCCGCTGATTGGCCTGCTCCAACTCATCCATCGCGCCGCGCAACTCCAGGGTGCGCTCTTCCACCCGATGCTCGAGCTGTTCATTGACAATCCGCTGCAATTCCAGCGCCTTGTTCTGCGCTTTTACAAAACCACGGCGCTGACTGTCGAGGCGATCGGCTAGCGCAAAGGCGAACAGCACCATCTCCAGCACCGCGCCCCATTGCACGGCATGCTCGGACAGCGGCGACAGTTCAAAGATTCCGAACTTGGCCAGCGAGTAGTAGGAAATCGCCAGCAGGAACACCGTCCACGCCAGAATGAAATAACGCGCCGGCTGGTAACCATTGCGCCAGCGATGCACCCCCAGCGCGATCGCCAGCATGCACACGGGAAAGATCAGCGCTGCCAGCAGACGGATCAGCACCGCATAATCAACCACCGGCGCCAGCAAGGCCAGCAGGATGCACACCGACGCGCCCGCGCGAATCAGAATAGTAAGGTAGGGATAGGCCCGCTCCAGCTGCAAAAAACTCGCAGTGAACATGATGGCGCAGAACAGGGTCAACGGGATGATCAGCAACAGAGCGTGCTCGCGCCACCACAGACTGTCGGGCCAGAAGTACTGATTGGAAAAACCGTACATGGTGGCCAGAAACAGCATCAGGCCCACCGCATAACCGCCGTAATACAGCAGGCTTACGTCCCGGAACAGGGTGTAGACAAAGAAGTTGTACGCGCCCATCACCAGCAGGACACCAAACAATCCGCCGAACAACAGCAGCTGAAACTGATCCCGTTCCTGAAACGCACGGGGCGTCCACATTTCTAACGGAAACTCCATGGCGCCACTGGTAGTCACCCGGAAAAACAGCATGTGGGTTTCCCCTGCCGGCACCCGGAACGGCAGAATCAGATTATGGTGAAAAAAGGGTCGCTCAGAGGTTGGCTCACGGTCACCGGTCTGCGCCAGATTGACGATGAAGCCCTCGGCATCGACCTGGTAGAACAGCACCTCATCCAGCACCGGATTGCGGATCTCGAGCAGACGATCCAGCGGTTTCTGCTCCGGGTTGACAACCCGCATGCGGAACCAGAAAGGATGCTGATCGAAGCCGAACCCCGGATTTCCGGCATGGTTTTCCTGCCAGGGTATGCGGTTCTGGCGCTGGTCTTCCAGCATGTCCTCGATGGTATAGCTGGACGCGCCCTGCTCCACATAATCCAGATACACCGATACCCCATCATGACTGGACACGGCCGCCACATCCACCAGGCGCGACTGGGCCATGGCCGCAGCAGGCAGCCACGACATAACCGCCAGGGCAGCCATCAGGCAGACCAGAGGGGACAGCAGACGCAGGATTAGCAGTCGTAACAAGCCGGGAACCATCAACTCAATGCAAGGACATGAAATTCCAGATTAACCCTCACTTACGTCCTCCACAAGGCTGTGGGTGCAATTTGACCGGGTCCGGACCGCCATCTACTTTTCTAAAGGACCCCGTGCACAATGGAGCACCCCCATGGACGACCAGCGCAAGGAACAACGCACCCACCTGATCTACTACCTGCGCGTATTCGATCGCGACACCCACAACCTGTTTGGGCACGTCGTCGACATCTCCCGCCACGGCATGCTGATTACCAGCGATAAACCAATGCTGGCCAGCGGACGCTACCGGCTCGCGCTCGAGGACATCACCACCATCGATCATCTGAAGACCATCGACATGAACGCTGAATGTCGATGGTGTCAGGAGGACGACAGCGGTGGCCTGTTCGACGGCGGCTTTTGCTTCATTGAACCGTCACACCGACTCGACGACCTGCTGCGCACCTATCAGTAAGCGCGCTGAACGGCGTGCTACGTTGATCCCCCGGGGAGTCCACTACACTGCCCCGGGCAACGTTTTTTGCACCAACCTAATGCGTTTATGCACACATGGCTGCCCATTGGCAATAACCGTCTGTCAAAAACCCGGCAAAAAATACAAACTGCTTGCAAAATTAATTAACTGATTGTTTTTATTATGATTTTGAGTGTTTGGGATAATTTTTAGACAATCCGTGTCAGATGACGGAATCATGGGATACGGATGGAGTTTTGAAACGCTTACCCACAAAGTTATCCACAGCTTTTGTGGAAAAGTTTTTTCCTTGCATCCTGAACTTCCTGTGCTATAACCGGCTCCACCATCGGTTCCGGCCAATTGTCGGACAATTGTTCACTTCCTTAACAAGAGACACCCGCATGCCCCACACCGCCGTTCCCCATGTTGCCTTTCCCCTGAGCGAAGCGCTGAAAAGCAAGTCCAACCGGTTTCTGGAAAGCATCGCGGCCAACGACAAACGCGCAGGGGAGCTTTACTACGAAGTGATCATCCAGCTGAGTGACGAAGTCCTCGACGCCCTGCTGATGCAGACCCTGGCCAATGCCAATCTGTCACCGGTGGCCATGAAGGTGGTGAACATGTGCGCCACCACCTGCAGCAAGGCCTCTTCCATGCTGTCGGCCAAGATCTACAAGGGCGCCAAGCTGGCCGAGATGCAGAAAGTCGCCAGCTTCTGGCAAGGGCTGATGAAGAGCGACCAACCCGGCCACGATGCCAACTGGTATCTGGCGAGCCCCATCGACAGCCAACTGGCCACTGCACTGGACAAGCTGCTGGAAGAAAAAGGCGAGCGTGAAGACTTTGTTCCCAGCGACATCGAAGATATGGCAAACAAGTATGACCAGCTGATGAACGTGATCATCGACCAGTTCTTTCTTGGCCCCGCCGCCTTTGTCGACATGGGTATGGTCACCCGCAAGATGCTGAATCTGGGTGTCGAAGGCGTGCGTCAGGCATCCCACGCGGTCATTCACAAGGTAGTGAAGAAGCTGGAGCCGGTGCCGCTGGGCGCCTACGTGAATCACACCGCGCAGTATTATCTGAAGTTCTGATTCCCCTCAGTCCCTGACCAGGGGAAACGGCGGCAGGCTGTCCAGCAACAGCTTGCCGTAACGCTTGTCGATCAGGCGCCGATCCAGAATCACCACCTCCCCCCGATCTGACTCCGTACGCAACAGACGCCCCGCCGCCTGCTTGAGCTTGATGGCCGCATCCGGCACCGAAATCTGCATGAACGGATTGCCACCCCGCTTCTGAATCCACTCGGCCAGGGTTGCTTCCACCGGATCTTCCGGTACCGAGAACGGCAGCCGCGCAATCACCACCCGGCTGCAATATTCCCCCGGCAGATCGATGCCTTCGGCAAAACTTGCCAGGCCGAAGATGACACTGGCGTCCCCGCCATCCACCGCTGCCTTGTGACGACGGACAATTTCGCCCTTGCCGAGCCGCCCCTGCATCAGCACTGCGGAACGGTGTTCTTCCGGCAGCTGATCGAACACGTCCTCCATCTGGCGCCGCGAACTGAACAGCACCAGCACCCCCGGCGTCGTGGCCCAGGTGCGTTCCAGGTAATCGAGAATGGCGCCGGTATGCCGGCTGTAGTCCGTGGGATCGCAGGCCTGTCGAGGCACCCGGATGCGTCCGGCGGCCCGATAATCGAACGGACTGGGCACAGCCACACTGACGGAATGAGCCGGCACCCCGGAACGGAAACGGAAGCGCTCGAAATTACCCAACGCCATCAGGGTCGCACTGGTCACGATCGCCGCGAACGCCCGGTTCCACAGATAGCGGGCCAGCACGTCGCTGGCCAGCACCGGACAGGCCGCCAGTTCCACATCGGCCCCCTGCCCGCTTTCCGAAAACGTCAGCCAGCGGGCTACCGGCGCGCGACTATCGTCTTCCTCCTGCTGGTAACGCTGCCAGACCGTCAGCATCGCTTCGGCCCGGGCCAGCTGGGTCGCCATCAACGGTGACCAGGCTTCGGCATCGGGCTTGGTAATATCCGAACGCTTGCCTTCCATGCCTTCTGCCAGCCAGTCCACCACCAGCTGCAGCTGTTTGACGATCATCTGGGTCAGCGGCTCCAGAAGCGCGACCTGGTCCCGCACCTCCAGCGGCACCACGCCATCCTTGAAGCGATACACCAGGCGGCCGTTGTCGGTTTCCATCTGCTCGGTCTGGTCCGCCAGCGGACTCAGCGCCATCTGCAGCAGACCCAGCTGTTCGGCCAGATCGCCCTGCACCGCCTGGATCTGCATCAGCGCGGCGGCCCCCATGCAATCGCCACCGGCCGAGGTCACCAGGGACTCCAGCATTTTCACCAGTTCACCCAGCCAGTGCTGACCGGCCCGCAGCTGGCTGGAACAGGCAAAGTGGGACAACGCCTTGTCCGGCAGATGATGGCCTTCGTCGAAGATGTAGATGGTGTCCTCGGGTGCGGGCAATACCATGCCGCCGCCCAGCGCCAGATCCGCCAGCACCAGATCATGGTTGGCCACGATCAGGTCGGAACGATAGATATCGTTACGGGCAAAATAGAACGGACAGTCCTCGTAGAATCCGCAATTCCGGCCGGTGCAACCCCGATGATCGTTGGTGACGCGGCGCCAGGTGAAATCGTCAATGCCGTCGGGCCAGTTGTCCCGGTCACCATCCCACTGGCGGGTTTCGATGGCCTTGTCCATGGCGCGATACAGTTCAGCTTCGTGCTTGTCCACCGCGAAACTCTGCAGGTCTTCCCACAGCGCCAGGGTACTGCCCACGTCCGATCCCGGCGTCATCAGGCGATCGAGCTTGCTCAGGCACAGATAACGGCCACGGCCTTTGGCCAAGGCGTAGGTGAACGACAGATCAATGTTGCGCAGCAGATCGGGAATGTCCTTGTTGACGATCTGGTCCTGCAGCGCAACGGTAGCCGTCGCCAGCACCACCTTCTTTTCCAGCGCCCTCGCCAGCGGCATGACGGCGATCAGATAGCCCAGGGTCTTGCCGGTGCCGGTGCCCGCCTCCACCACGCAAACGTGGTTGTCACTGGTGCGCTTGCCCTCCGGATCCATCGTGATGCCACCCAGACATTTGGCAATCTCGGCGATCATCAGGCGCTGGCCATAGCGCGGCTTCAGCTGCTTGCGACTGAGAAACTCGCTGTAGGCGGACTGGATTTGTTGTTTGACGACATCCGTAAGCATGAAACGCGGCCTGTACACATATGCAAACCGGATATTCTACACTACCGTTCCGCGATCTGGCCGTCAGCGCAGCGGGAATCGCCGGCGAGCGCAATGCTGTTAGCGCTATCAGAAACAGGTGCCGGAAATCCGCACACGCAGTGGCAAAAAAGCTCATGTTTTCAGGCATTTTTTTCCATCTGGCAAACAATTCCGGAGCAAATGTTTCTCGCGTGAGATCTTTGCTGGTTATTTGTATCTGGAACCTTGCCTAGGCTGGGCCATAGATGTACCGTATGCCTCGCTTCAGAATAAAAACCTCCGGCAAAATAATAAAATTGTAAATTCCAAGGAGTTTCTCAATGGATTTTCGTTTGAGCCGAGCCCTCGCGCGCGGCCTTGCTACTGTTGTGACTGCGACTACATTGGCCCTTACCGGTTGTAGCACCGCGATCTACAAGGTGACTGGGGACACCATGAACAACATCGGTCAGGACGTGATGCTGCCGTACCTGCTTACCACCGATGACACCTACATTGCCTGTGCGTCAGGCGAGGCACTCACTCCGCTGCTGCTGTCCTTCTCTACCGTGACCACGCCGCCGGACGAACTGGCCGTACTCATGTCGATGGTCGGCGGTGCCTGTGCCACCAATCGCGCCTTTGACCATGAACTGCAATTCATCCGCCATTCCCGCGACAAGAACATCACGGCTGCCCAGGATGAACGCATCCAGTCGAAACGCTGGCATGCCATCGCGGCATCCCGTCAATATTCCGGCTATCAGTCACTGGTGCGCGCCCTGGGTGAACCCGGCGGCGAATGTCCGATGTTTGATTCCGAATTCCAGCAGCTGATCTGGCTGATGGGCGCAGGCCTGGGTCTGCAGTCCGCCATGAGCGACGTGCAATCCAACATGCAGGTTGGTGTTCCTTTCAGCGTTGCGCCCAAGGCTGAACGCGCTGCCGCATGCCTGGACACCGCAGAAGGCAACAAGCGCTGGTGGGGTCTGCCCAAGGCGATTCGCGCCGCGCTCTGGACCATCGTGCCAGGCATTACTCCCAAAGGTATGGACCCTTGGGCTGAGCTGGACAAGGCCCGCCAGATCGGCATGAACGAAGGCGTACGGTTCGCCTCCGCCCTGGATGCCCTGGTATCCAACAATGCCAGCAACAACGAACGCGTACGCAGGGTGTTGCGTGAACACGCCAACTCCGTGAAATCCACTGCAGCCAACAAGGAATACCGTCTGGTAGACCTGCTGGCAGCTGATCAGCTGCTGCAGATTTCCGATCGTATGTGGATGCAGAATACCGGTACGCGTACACCGATCGGTGCCTACGGCACCTTCTGGGACGACAAAAAAGAAGAAAAGAAACTGGACCAGAACCTGATCGATGATCTGCTGTAACGCCTGAAAACGTGCCGGTCATGCTGCGCAGGGAACGGCAGCCATGATCGGTGGGTCCAAGGATTTTTGAACCGAGCCTTTTTTGGAACAAGCCATGAAAAAACTTTTGAAAACCGTCGCCGGGTCACTCACTGCAACCACTCTGGCCTTCTCCATCAGCGCCGAAGCTGCCGGAAAGCAGACTTTCTGCATCTGGGATATCGTGGGCAAGAACGGCCCCGTTTATACCCAGATGGAAGACTACCGCCTCGAAGCCACCAAATGGGGCGCGGACCTTGAAATGAAGGTCTACACCGATGAAAAAATCGCAGCCGAAGATTTCAAGGCCGGCATTTGCGATGCGGTAGGCATCACCGGTCTGCGTGGCCGTTCATTCAACGCTTTCACCGGCACACTGGATTCCATTGGTGCGATTCCGACCGATGACCACATGAAAACCGTACTGCAGTACATGGCCGATCCCAAGCTGGCCAAGCTGATGATCAATGGCGAATACGAAGTCGCTGGTATCGGTCCCGCCGGCGCTGCCTACCTGTTCACCAAGGATCGCACCATCGACACCGTCGCCGAACTGGCGGGCAAGAAGATGGCAGTACTGGATTTCGACAAGACCCAGGCCATCATGGCGGAATCTGTGGGCATGGCGCCGGTAACGGCTTCCATCACCAACTTCGGCTCCATGTTCAACAACGGCAGCGTCGATATCATCGGTGCACCCGCTGTTGCCTATGACGCGCTCGAACTTTACAAAGGTCTGGGTGAAAACGGTGCCATCGTCAATTTCGCGCTGATCCAGCTGACGGTTCAGGTCATCATCCGTCACGACCGTTTCCCCGCAGGCTACGGCCAGAAATCACGGGAATTCGTCTGGAGCCAGTACGACCGCTTCATGGAGTACATCAACTCCTCCACCAAGAACATCAAGCCGACCTACTGGCTTGAATTGCCTGAAAAAGACAAGATCGGCTACATGGAAATGTTCCGTCAGTCCCGCATCAAACTGCGCAATGACGGCTACTACGATGGCAAGATGCTGAGCTTCCTCAGCAAGGTGCGCTGCCAGAAAGATGCAGCACTGGCAGAGTGCACAGCCAAAGATCGCGAGTAAACAAAAACGCGAAAAAGCAGGCCCAGGGCCTGCTTTTTTTATGCCTGTAAATTACCTGTATAAAACGGCCGTACCCGCGGTTACATAATGCTGCAAATAAACCATCTGTGATCTGTAGCACAGCAGGATTTACAAATTTATAATTCAACCGCTTTGGGCGAGCTGATACTCAATTTTCTAAATGCAACCCAAATTTGGACTAGACGGTTTATCGGGGAAACACCAACACGTATCCCGACGATGACAAGAATATGCATTACAACAATTAAAACGTGGTGAGCAATGAACGTAACCATTTTTAGCCGCAATCTGCGTGAATGGGTTTCCTCATTCCCCATCTTTGTGATCCTGATGTTGGTGCTGTTACTCAGCGTCGGCGAAAACATCAACGCGCAGATCAATCGCCTGGGTAACTTCATCTGGTCAGATTATCATCTGCTGCGGCTGGACCTGGCAAAACCCACCTGTGACCCGAATGTGGATGTGGATGCCCGGGTCAACGAAATCCTCAACGCTTCTTCCGACGATCCGTTCGGCGATCTGTTCTCCGCACCCGATCCGGAAGCCACCCGGCAGTCTGTTCTCAACGAACAGGCCATCTGTCAGCAGAAACACGCAGAAGTGGAACGGGTTCAGGCCCAGATGTCGGACGAAGTGCTCGCCTTCCGCAGTGTTGATCGCGCCTTGTCATGGCTGTCACAGTTCAGTCGCGACAACCAGAGCACGATGCTGGTGACAATGCTATTCATCTGCGCGCTCACTGCCACCCTGACCTACCATCATGTCGGTCTGAGGCCGATGCAGACGGTGCTGGAACACAGGGTAGGTGCGCTCGCCCAGGTTATTGCAAATGCTGCCCTTACCTATTCCGCCTATCACTACCTGATCAATGGCTGGGCATCGGGAACCGTGATTCTCAACGAGCACATACGCTGGTCGTATCTGTTTGGTTTCGGTGCGCTGTCGCTGGTGACGCTGGTCCAGTTCTTCCGTGTTCCGGCCAGCGCCCAGCCCGGCGGCTCCTTCGGCAAAGCCCTGCTGTCAGTGCCGCTGTACTGCTACATGGGGTTCAGTTCGGCCAATTTCTACATCCTGTCCCACGACAACCCCCAGGGCATGGTGCTGTTCGTGGACAAGATCATGGACACCTCGTCCATCTACCTGGCGGTTGGTCTGTACATCTGGGTGGGCATGCTGCTGAAGCAGACGTTCCTGGGTGAATACCTGTTCCGCATTTTCAAGCCCTGGCGTCTGCCGCCGGAACTGCTGGCCTTTGTTGCGGTTGTAGTAATGGCAGTGCCGACTGCTTATACCGGCGCGTCCGGTATCATCATCATCGCCATGGGTGCGGTGGTGTATACTGAATTGCGTCGCGTTGGCGCCCGCCGGCAGCTGGCGCTGGCAGCCACCGCCATGAGCGGCAGCCTGGGCGTGGTGCTGCGCCCCTGTCTGCTGGTATTGCTGATTGCGGTGCTCAACAAGGAAGTCACCACCGACGTGATGTATGAGTGGGGCTCGAAGATCTTCCTGCTCACCGCGAGCCTGTTCTTCCTGGTTTCCCTGGTAGCGAAACAGAGTCCGCTGCGGGTTGCGCCAATTTCTGAAGCGCTGCAGCCCAGCCTGCGTGCATTTATCCCCCTGCTGCCCTACATGCTGGTGTTTGCTGGCGTCGCCCTGGTCTACGCTTTTGGCCTGAATGCTCATCTGGACGAGCATTCGGCACCCTACCTGCTGCCGGTGATTCTGCTGGGCATGCTGGCTTATGAACGCTGGGTGAAAAGCCCGGTGGAAGTGAACGACGACTATCATGACAGTGAACGTGCCGCCACCCTCGAAGGCTCCGTGCGCTCTGCCACAACCAACGCCACTGTGCATATCGGTGCGCTGACCATGCTGATGGCACTGGGTCTGACCTCGGGTGGTGTGATCGAAGATTCCGGCATCATCCAGTCGGTCACCGATCAGGGCAATATTTTCGAGAGCATCTGGACCGCAATGCTGGCGCTGGTCATTCTGCTGGTCATCCTGGGCATGATCATGGATCCGTTCGGTGCCATCATTCTGGTGTCCGGCACCGTAGCACAGGCAGCCTATCAGCAGGGCATCGATCCGCTGCACTTCTGGATGATCGTATTGGTGGCCTTTGAGCTGGGTTATCTGAGCCCACCGGTAGCGCTGAACCACCTGCTCACCCGGCAAATTGTCGGAGAGGAGGAAATCGAGAAAGCCATC
Organism: Gammaproteobacteria bacterium; assembly: GCA_041395845.1. GTDB lineage: Bacteria > Pseudomonadota > Gammaproteobacteria > Pseudomonadales > Ketobacteraceae > Ch67. Next base: position 234,259 of record JAWKZS010000004.1, on the reverse strand, counting down.
GAAGAATCGCGCGGTGGCAACTTCTGGGCACGCTATGAACGCTATGTGCTGCCGCTGACGGTTATGAGCATTTCACTGATCATCGTGGCCTTTGGTCCGCTGGTTTACAACAGACTGTTATAATCAGTCCCATCTGTCGCCGCGTGAAAGGCAGCTTCGGCTGCCTTTTGTCTTTCTGTTGAGCCATGCCGGAGGCGCCTGCATGAGTAATCTGGTTGAAGAACTGGTCAAACTGCTGAATCTGGAAACCATCGAAGTGAACCTGTTTCGCGGCGAAAGCCGGGATGTGGGTGGCCGCAGTGTGTTCGGCGGCCAGGTACTGGCGCAGGCATTGATGGCGGCGTACCACACTCAGGCGGAAAAGCGCCAATGCCATTCCCTGCACGCCTATTTCCTGCGTCCTGGGGATATCAACATTCCCATCGTGTACGAAGTGGACCGGATTCGCGACGGTGGCAGCTTTACCACACGCCGCGTGGTGGCCATCCAGAACGGTGAAGCAATTTTCAATCTGTCGGCATCATTCCAGGTGATCGAGCGCGGTTTCGAGCATCAGGCGGCCACGCCACCGGATGTCCCGGCGCCGGAGTCGCTGGAATCGGAGTACGACATCCGCCAGCGCCTGGCCCAGCAGCTGCCCGAGCGCTTGCGGCCCGTACTGACCCAGCGTCGCCCCATCGATATCCGGCCGATTGACCCGATCAACTTCCTCAAGCCGGAACCCCGCGCGCCACGCAAGCAGGTGTGGTTCCGTGCCGATGGTCCACTCGGGGATGATCTGGCCACCCACCAGGCATTGCTAACCTACGCATCAGACTTTGGCTTGCTGGGCACCGGCATGATGCCCCACGGGCTGTCGTTCGCAGATCCAACCGTGCAGGCGGCCAGTCTGGATCACACCATGTGGTTCCATCATCCGTTCCGCGCCGATGAGTGGCTGCTGTATGACATGGAAAGCCCTGCCGCGATGAATGCCCGCGCCTTTACCCGGGGGCAGATTTACCAGAATGGAAAACTGGTGGCGTCGGTGTGTCAGGAGGGGTTGATGCGGGTGCGGAAGTAAACGTAAATCCGGTTGCGCGGAAGCTGTGATTCCTGACACGCCGTGAACCCATTCCTGGGGCTGCTCCGCGACATCCATGTCGCAGAGCGTCTGGAATCACACCTTCCGCGCAACCGGCCATCTGAATATTTAGAACAGCGTCATCTGCGACTGCATCAGCCCTTCCAGCGACAGATGCTGCGATTGCAGAATGCCATCCACAGCCGGCGCCAGTTGCCGATGCAGGTAGTGATCGTAGTCGAGCCGCGATGCCACGCACTCCAGCGGCTCCGGGCCGTTCACCGTAATGTAGTAACTGACCCAGCCACCACGGGCATAGCGCGGGGCCTTGCCCTGTTCCACCAGCCACGCATCGGCCTTTTTGGCAGCCTGGGCGTGGGGCGGCACGTTTTTGCGATAATCCGCCAGCTTGCGTCGAATCCGTTTGCGATACACCAGCTGTTCATCCAGTTGGCCGTTGCGCATCTGCTGCACCACGTCCTGCAGATAGCCCTGCACATCCTCGTTATGAAAAATCCGCCAGAACACATCGTACTGCACCCGGCGCGCCAGCGGCGTCCAGTCGGTACGCACGTTTTCCAGTCCCTTGAAAACCAGCTTTTCGTCATCGCCCTTGCGGATCAGGCCGGCGTAGCGCTTTTTGCTGCCCGCATCGGAGCCCCGCATGGTGGGCATGAAAAAGCGGCGATAGTGGGTTTCATACTGCAATTCCAGGCAGGATTCGAGTCCGAAGACCTGTTGCAAGGTATCGCGCCACCAGAGGTTCAGATAACGGGCCAGATCGCTGCCGATGGCGTCCGCCTGCGCCGCATCCTGCAATCCCTGCAACCACACGAACACCGAGTCTGTGTCGCCATAAATCACCGGATAGCCACGCTGTTCGATCAGGGCACGGGTCTGCTGCATGATGTCGTGACCGCGCAGCGTGATGGAGCTGGACAGGCGCGGATCGAAGAACCGGCACAAGGGCGTTCCCAGCACACCATAGAACGAGTTCATGATGATCTTGATGGCTTGCGACAGTGGCTGGTTGCGGGCTTGTTTGGCTGCGTCCCGGGCCTGCCACAGTTGGGCGATGATGTCGGGCAGCAGATGATCCTGCTTGCTGAAGACGGCACCGTTGAAACCGGGAATCCTGGGGCTGTCTGCGGTGGTCGGCAGGCGTTTCGGGCGCCGGAAAATCACCGGCTCACCCGGTTCGATATCACTGTCGTGCAAGCCTTTCACCAGTGACAGCGGATCGATGCGAAAAGTGCGAATGATGCTGGGGTACAGACTCTTGAAATCCAGCACCAGCACATGCTCGTACAGGCCAGGGCGGGACTCCATCACGTAGCCGCCTGGCGCGGCAATATCGCTCTGCAGCTCACCAATGTTCGGCGCCACATAACCGGCCCGATGCAGACGCGGCAGATAGAGGTTTTCAAAGGCCGCCACCGAGCCACCCACCTTGTCCAGCGGCAGGCCGGTCAGGCGGGAACGTTCCAGTGCAAACGCCAGCAGATCGGCAGCGGCGAAGATGTCCCACACCAGTGCGCAGTCTTCCAGGTTGTAGCGCGCCAGCGCGAGTTTGTCCTGCTGGAACAGGCGGGTGATTTCGCTGCCACGATTATCGACATCGTGAATCAGCTTGCCGCGCTGCAGCAATTCCCGTGCGACATATTCCAGCGAAAACGATTCGAAGTTCCAGGTGGCCGCCTTGAGTGTATCGATACCATCGAGCACCACCCGCCCCGGAATCAGGATGAACAGGTGCTGGCTTTCGTCGCGGGCCTGGCGCCATTCAGGGGTTTCACCATCGCGACCAATGGCAAAGCGCACCCGTAAGGCATCACAGCGCTGCTGGAGGAATTTCAGATCGAAATTCACCACGCTCCAGCCAATCAGAATGTCCGGATCATCCCGTTGCAGCCATTGAATGAAACTTTCCAGCAATGCACGCTCGGTATCGAACCAGAGAATGTCGAGATCCGGCGTGGCCTGCGGTTCGCCCAGCATCCAGATACGCTGGCAGTGTTCACCATAAACAGCGATGGAATACAGCTGGGAACCGTCCAGCGCGGTTTCGATATCCAGCGACACCATCTTCAGCGCCGGCACACTGCGTTCGCCCCGCAGCAAACGTGGATTGAGCCACTGGGTACGGCTCTGCTCCTGCGCCGGCACCTGCACGGTGATTTCACCGTTGATGAAGCGCTCGCTCAGGTAGCGGTCCACCGGGCGGATATCGGCTTCCCACAGGGGAATACCCGCCTCTGCCAGCAGATCGCGACAACGCTGCAAGACACGAACGGTGCGACAGTACAGACCGGCCACAGGCTGATTGTCGAACGAGTTGAGTTCAAGTGCCCGGGTGCGCCAACCAGTTACTGCCACCAGGGTCTGCTGCAGTGCGGCCAGCTGATCGGCAGGAAAAAAGCACACGGCTTCCCGCCCGCTGACACACAGCTGGCGCGGCCCGTTCGGGGTACTGATCCAGTAGAGAAAGGTCAGCCCGTCGTCCTGCTCGCGCCACTGACGGGTCAGCAGAAAGCCGGACTGTTCATGCAGGGCGTCGGTCACCGGTCAGACCGCAAATTCCGCCCACACCGGACAGTGATCCGACGGCCGCTCCATGGCGCGGATGTCATAGCAGATGCCCGCGCCCTGCAGCGTTTGCGTGAGCGCAGCCGTGGCCAATACCAGATCGATGCGCAGGCCCCGTCGCGGCTCCCGCTCGAAGCCTTTGCTGCGGTAATCGAACCAGCTGAACAGGTCGTCGGTGTCGGGATGGAGTTCACGGAAAGTGTCTTTCAACCCCCATTGCAGCAGGGCCTGCAGCCATTCCCGTTCTTCCGGCAGAAAACAGCATTTGCCGGTACGCAGCCAGCGTTTGGCATTGTCGGCACCGATACCGATATCGTTGTCCACCGGCGCAACGTTCATATCCCCCATCACAATCAGCGGCTGGTCAGGAGAACGCTGCTGCAACAGTCCCAGCAGGTCCTGATAGAAGCGGGCCTTGTTGGGGAATTTTTCCGGGTGATCCCGGCTTTCACCCTGGGGAAAATAGCCGTTGAGGACGGTCACCGTCTTGCCATTGGGCAGGGCGTAATCCGCCTGAATCAAACGGCGCTGCTCATCACTGCCGGCATTGATGCCCTTGTGCACCCGCAGCGGCTTTTGCCGGGACAGCAGCGCCACACCGTAGTGGCCCTTCTGGCCGAAATACTCGGCGTGCAGCCCCATGGCCTGCAATTCCTGCAGGGGAAACTGTTCATCCTCGACCTTGATCTCCTGCAGGCCGATCACATCGGGGGCGTGCTGCTGCAGCAATGCTTCAATCTGATGCAGGCGGACGCGGATGCCGTTAACGTTGAACGAGACGAATTTCATCGTGAATATACTTGTAATGGCAATAATCAGGACGGGAAGTTTATCAGGCTTGCAGGAAAGATCACGCGCGCATTTGCGCCGTGCCGGCGGTGCAGGTGTAGACTTTCTTTACACTCGCGAACTCACTACAATGCACAGGCAACATAATAACGATAGCTCGCATGCTCAACCAAAAATTGAGCAAAAAATCGCCTAAACAGGGTGTTTTGCATGTCCGATCTCAGTCATATTTCCATCTTCCAGGGCCTGCCGGAAGCCGAGCTGGCCGCGCTCCAAGACCTTTGCATTACCCGCACCTACCCGAAGAATACCGTGATCATCAATGAAGGTGATCAGGCCAATGCCATGTTCATCTGCAACACCGGCAAGGTGAAGGTATTTGTCAGCGACGAGAATGGCCGGGAGTTCATTCTCAACACCATGGGTGAAGGCGAATATTTTGGCGAACTGTCGCTGCTGGACGATGAAACCCGCTCCGCCTCGGTGATGACCACCGACAAGTCGACCTTCACCATCCTGTACAAGGACGACTTCACCAAGGTCATCGTGAACAATCCGAATCTCGCCCTGTCGCTGCTGCGCAATCTGACCCAGCGCATCCGCCAGCTGACCGAAAACGTGAAGACCCTGGCACTGCAGGACGTTTATGGCCGCATCCGCAAGATCCTGATGGATCTGTCGCAGGAAAAGGATGGCGAGACCTTCATCGAAGAAAAACTGACCCAGCAGGACATCGCCAACCGTATCGGTTCTTCACGGGAAATGGTGGCGCGCATCCTCAAGGATCTGTCCACCGGCGGCTATATCGAAATCGAGAAGAAGCAGTTCCGCATTCTGAAGAAACTGCCGGACAGTTACTGATCCCGGCACTGACGCCCTGTCTGCTGCAGACAGGGCCGACTCACTGATTCCCGGCGGTCACCCTGCATCCACAGCCCACCGCCGAAAGGAATTCCGAGAAAATCCCCCTGCTGACCGCCTGCTTGCCAGACCTGCCGGCTGGGCCAGCCCTGCTGCTCTTCGTGTACTGCCACGAAATGCGGGAGCCAGTCGAGATACGGCTGCGCCAACGGATTCATCTGTTCAGGATCACAGCCGCGCCCCAGATGAATGGCGCCGGCGGACACGCCTATGACCAGGGCATTGGGGTTATCGCTGATTCGCTGCAGCCAGTGTCGCACCACAGATTGATGGATAAAGTCCCAGCCAGCCGATACGCTGCCGCCAGCCAGGATTACTACAGACGGCAGTGGGCCGTTCACATCATCGGCGGTAATGATATGCCGGCACGGCGCTTCGCAGCCCAGCAACGATGCCAGCCCGGCACAGGCCAGCTCGAAGAATTCCACCTGATTGCCATTGGCCGCTCCCAGGTAGGCGGCCTGCAGCGGGCGCCCGGCCAGATGACGGGCAGCCTGGGGTACGGCAGACGGGCGAAACAGCAACTGGCTGTCGGCCAGCAGCAACAGCGCGGCACGAACGGTCACTGGCAAAACCCGGTGTCTTCGCGCCAGATACAGCGTGGCGTCATGGCATCCGCGTGGACGTAACCCAGCATGCGTTCCTTGGGGTAGCCCATGCAGTGGGACACGTAGGTCACGCCATCGAGCACCCGCACCCGGTTGCGATGCTGGTGGCCGTACACATGCACCTGACTGCCCAGACGTCGCACCTGTTCCAGAATGCGGGTTGAGCCCGCGACGCGACTGAAATTGAATTCCGGATAGGGATCGTACTGTTTGACGATATTGGCAAGTTCCGCCTCGGTGTACTGGCGGTTGAAAATCAGTTCCTGGCGCGGCAGAAAATGACTGAAGCTGATCACCGGGGCATCGAACTGCCACTCGAACACCCGCTCATTCAGCCGGGAAAAATGTTCGGCAATCGGCACGTCCAGCGTGTCCGGCCAGCGGGTATGAAAAAAATCCCCCCACATCTGGTCGGTACGGTCTTCAGTGTTTTTTTCCAGAAACAGGGTGTGCTCGGGGTGCTGCTTGTCGTCGTACCAGGACAGCAGCGGCACCAGCCACACCTGCCGGAACTGGCCGATTTTCACCGGCTCCATCTGCACGCCCTGGTGCCGGCAAAGCTCCTGTAATGCGGCGAATTTCTGCAGGGAATCGACAAAATCCGAACGCCGGATCCACAGTTCATGATTGCCCGGCACGAACAGCACCCGGTGAAAACAGGGCACGACAATTTCGAACAACTGCTGCAGGCGATCAAGCCGGTCGGTAACATCGCCGGCAATGATCAGGGCATCCAGCCGGTGACCACGCCGGGCAAAGTCCGTGAGAATATTGAAGTTTTCCTGGTAGTCGATGTGAATATCCGACACTGCCCAGACACGACTCGGTACCATGCTGTCCTGACACATTCGCGGGAAACGGAAGCGCCAAGGGTAATCTGTTTGCCCGGTGACGTCTAACCGGTTGCAGTATCGAATGGGCCAGATCGCATTGCTTCGCGACCGGCAACCGGCGCCGGGATGCCTGGCGCCAACTCGAGCGCATGCCAACACCGGCTCTACCCTACCTGACCGCATCGCAGCCGCCGCAACCACCCAAAGTGGCCCAATCCTGGTGCACACCCTGTTCATGCTTGCATTGTCACGACTTAAAAAAGGCGCACCATTTTCTTATTTCAGAAAAATCGCACCACATTGGCTCAATCTACCCGTGAATTAAATTATTTTGAGAAATTCCAGAAAACTGTTTTTCTTTGAAACACAAAACGCCTATCGTTCGCCTGCGAGGCATTGGTGCTGCAGAAAGACTCCTAAAACACGAGGGTTTCATTATGGGTAGTTTGCATTTCATAGGCGGCGAGAAAGGCGGTGTCGGCAAATCGTTTACTGCGCGCCTGCTGACACAGTATTTCATCGATCATCAACTGCCGGTCGCTGGTTTTGATACGGACGAATCCCACAGCACGTTTTCGCGCTTCTATCGTGACTTTACCACCTCGATTCAGATTGACGATTTTGACAGCCTGGACCATATCATCGAGTTTGCCGAAGCCAACTCCAACCACCAGATCATCGTTGATCTGGCAGCGCAAACCTTCAAACCGCTGAAGAAATGGTTTCAGGACAGCGATGTCGAAGACATTTTCCGGAGCATCGGCTATTCAATCTATCTGTGGCATGTCATGGACGATGGCGCCGATTCACTATTCCTGCTGGAAAAACTGATGGCAACTTATCCGCAATCGGAATTGAAGCTGGTCGTGGTTCTGAATCAGGGCCGTGGCAAAGATTTCGCACACTTCGAACAATCGCCTGTGTATCAGAAGGCGATACAGCGCGGCGCGGCGTTTTTGCCACTGCAGGAATTGCAGTCCGGACTGGCACGCAAGATCGATTTCAACAATGCCAGCTTCTGGAACGCAGCAAACAATGAAAACATGACCCTGGCGGAACGCCGCCGCACTCGGGTCTGGCTGGACAAGCACTATGCCCAGATCAAAGCCTGCCTGACGCCTGCCCAACCAGCAGATGCGTATGCCACCCGGTCACCGCTGCAGCAGCCGGATTTTGATGCGATTGAAGTAGGCACCAACGAACACTACGTTTAACGCTGCGCCCTACAGCGAGCGACCAGGCCTGCCAGCAAGCCAGGCCTGGTTTGCTGGCGCTGAATGCCAGGCTAGAAATTCTGTACGTAGTGGAATTTCGAGCTTTACAGCGGGCTTTCCACCATGCTGTCGAGGGAATCGCGGATGGCCATTTCCTTCACCGCCATTTTCTTGAACAGACCACCCATGGCCTGTTCGGCTACGTAGGTGCTCAGCTGCTCCGGCGCCACTGAATCCACGACTGCCACATCACCAGCAGCAGTTTCCACCGCGGTGGCCGCCACATTGGCTTCGTGATGGGCCGACAGCAGGTCTCCATACAGTTCGACGGCACCGTTAGCTTCCAGATTGCGGGCAATTCCCGGCAACAGGGCTTCCCGAATCACTGCCCCACCCTTCTCTTCCAGATACGCGGAAGCAGCGGTACGGGGCGAATTCAGCAGTTCCTGCAAGGTTTCGGTGTCCGTATTCACCAGCACTTCCTTGAGGATGGGCCCCGCCACCGGAATGGCATTTTCTGCCGCCCGGTTCATCAGGGTTTCCAGCAGCGCGGCCTGGGGATCGGCGTTGATATCCCGGGCCACATCAATCACCAGTCCCAGTGGCGGCGGCAGCAGGATGCGCACCAGCGGGTCATCCAGGAAGCCGCCTTCCACCGCCAGCTCACCCACCACAAAATCAATGCCTTCCGTCAGTTTGTCGACGAACTTGTTGGCCAACAGCTGCTGCAGGCGGGTCTGGGCAGCCTGTTGAACATCTGTCAGCATTTGGGCACAGCCAGAACCAAGCACCGCCACCATAACCATGATCACGATACGCAACATAGGAGTGTTTTACCTGAGGAAAAAGAGGGAAAAGGGAATTGCCGAAAAGGCCGCCCATCATATCATGGAAGCCGGAAACGCCAGCAGGACCGTGCAAAAAATTCCCGCTGGCGCACTGATCGCCCCGCTGTATCACGGCAATAGAAATAACCAATCAGGGCAGGTTGGCTTTTAAAGTGGCACTGCAATACTATCCTTACATTATCCCTGCAATTTCATGTGGAAAACCAAGCAATCATGAGCAGTTTCATCCATCCGGAACAACAGAAACGCTGTCACTCCAGCTTCGAATGGCTGCGTACCGAAGCCATTGAATCCCTGCACATTCTGGTGTCCGAATACCGCCACAAGGTCACCGGCGCCATGCATTACCATCTGGCGTCGGACAGCGACGAAAACGTGTTCATGGTGGCCCTGCGCACTATCCCCACCGATTCCACCGGCGTGGCCCACATTCTGGAACACACGGCCCTGTGCGGCAGCGAAAAGTACCCGGTGCGCGATCCGTTTTTCATGATGATCCGCCGTTCGCTCAATACCTTCATGAATGCGATGACCAGCAGTGACTGGACCGCCTATCCGTTTGCCAGCAAGAACCGCAAGGATTTCGATAACCTGCTGGGCGTGTATCTGGATGCGGTGTTTTTCTCGAGCTTGGACCCGCTGGATTTTGCCCAGGAAGGCCATCGGCTGGAGTTTGCCGAACCGCACAATCCGGATTCCGAACTGGTATATAAGGGTGTGGTGTACAACGAAATGAAAGGCGCCATGAGTTCACCCACCAGCGTGCTGTGGGATCAGGTGACCCGTTACGTATTCCCCACCACCACCTATCACTTCAACAGTGGTGGTGATCCCGAGGCGATTCCGGATCTGTCCTACGAACAGCTGAAAGCCTTTTACGACACCCATTATCACCCCAGCAATGCCGTGTTCATGACCTATGGAAACATTCCGGCGCATGAATTGCAGCAGGAATTCCACGACAAGGCGCTGTTTCGGTTCCAGAAACTCAACCGCCATATCGAAGTGCCGGATGAAAAGCGTTACAGCGCACCGCTGAAAGTGGAAACCGCTTATAGCCATCAGCCGGAAGAAGACGAAACCATCGACACAGCGGTAGACAGCAAGACCCACATCGTACTGGGCTGGCTGCTGGGATCGAGCACGGATCTGGAATCGCAACTCAAAGCGCACCTGATGAACGACGTGCTTCTGGACAACAGCGCGGCGCCCCTGCGCAAACTGCTGGAAACCGGTAATCTGGGAGCAGCGCCCTCGCCATTGTGCGGGCTGGAAGATTCCAACCGGGAAATGACCTTCATGTGCGGCATTGAAGGCAGCTCCCCTGCCAAGGCCGATGAACTGGAGCAGAAAGTACTGGTGGTATTGCAGGACGTGGCAGAGAACGGCGTGCCCCAGGCGCGTCTGGAAGCCGCCCTGCACCAGCTGGAATTGAGCCAGCGCGAAATCGGTGGCGATCATTATCCCTATGGCCTGCAGCTGATGATGGCCGCAGTGTCCACGGCGATTCATCGCGGTGATCCGGTCAAGCTGCTGAACCTGGACCCGGTGCTGCAAAAACTCCACGAAGACATCAAGCAACCCGGCTATATCCAGACCCTGGTGAAGGAATGGCTGCTGGATAATCCCCACCGGGTGCGGGTGGTGATGAAACCGGACGCCGAACTGGAAGATCGCCGCGAAGCCCAAGTGAAAAAGCAGCTGGCAAAAGTGAAAGCCAGTCTGAGCGAACAGCAGAAACAACAGCTGATCGAGCAGGCAGAAGCCCTGCAGGCCCGTCAGCAGCGGGAAGAAGACGAATCCCTGCTGCCCAAGGTCGGGCTGGAAGATGTACCCGCGCAGACGCCGATGCCGCCATTCACAACGCTGGATCTGCCGTCCGGCCAGCACAGCCTGTACGCCCGCGGCACCAACGGCCTCGTCTACCAGCAGGTGTTTTATGAATTGCCGACACTGCAGGACGAACAGCTGCAACTGCTGCCGCTGTTCAATCATTTTGTCGGCGAACTGGGCGCCGGCACCGACGATTACCTGACCATTCAGGAGCGCATGACGGCGGTGAGCGGTGGCATTCACGGCTTTAGCGTGATGCGCGGTCTGATCGACAACGAGCAGGCGGTGAAAGGTCTGATGGGTTATTCCGGCAAGGCGCTCAAACGCAATGCCAATGCCCTGGCGGATCTGATGCACCAGATCATCGAGCAACCCCGCTTCGACGAACACGAACGCCTGAAGGAGCTGGTGGCGCAGCAGCGTGCCCGACTCGAACAGAGTATCACCGGACAAGGTCATGCCCTGGCGATGGTCGCCGCCAGCAGCGGCATGAACCCGGCGGCGCGCATTTCCCATCAGGTGGGTGGACTGGCGGGCATTCGCGCCATCAAGCAGCTGGATCACGCCTTGTCCGGCCCCGGAAAACTGGCGGACTTCAGCGCTCAACTGGCACAGATGGCGCAGCTGCTGAAATCCGGCAAGCGCCAGTTTCTGGTGGTGGCGGAACAGGATGCTACCGAAGCGACCGCCCGCTATCTGGATTCCCGCTGGCAACCCCAGGCTGGCGCCGACTATCAGGCGCTGACGCTGGACGAAATCCGCCAGCAGGTGCAGCAGGTGTGGCTCACCAACACCCAGGTGAATTTCTGCGCCAAGGCCTATCCCACCGTACCGTCGGATCATCCGGATGCACCGGTACTGACCGTGCTGGGCGGCTTCCTGCGTAACGGCTATCTGCATCGCGCCATCCGCGAACAGGGTGGTGCCTATGGCGGTGGCGCCTCGCAGGAATCCAACATCGCGGCGTTCCGTTTCTTCTCTTACCGTGATCCGCGACTGGCGGAAACCCTGCAGGATTTTGATGCGTCCATTGACTGGCTGCTGGGTCGCGAACATGGCTACCAGTCGCTGGAGGAAGCGATTCTTGGCGTGATCGGCGCGCTGGACAAACCGGCCTCACCGGCCGGCGAAGCCAAGCAGGCGTTCCAGAGCCGCTACTTTGGCCGCGATGATGATTTCCAGAAACGTTTCCGCGAGCGGGTGCTGGCCACCACGGTCGCCGATCTGAAACGGGTGGCGGAAACCTATCTGCAACCGGCCAGAGCCAGTCAGGCAGTGATCACCCACAAGGGCGCCTGGGAAGGTGCGGGGTTGAAGGATTTCGAATTGCATCAGGTGTAATTCCACCCGCAGGCATTAATACTCCCTCAACCAAAAAGGCGGATCAGCCATGACAGCCGATCCGCCTTTTTCATGCCGCTTCAGTACATCATTGGTGGCCGGTCTTACTGCTCAGCGATGCCAGATTGTACGGCTGCAAACCAAACGCCTTCACCTTGGCCGGACGCTGAGATTCATGAAAAGTCCCAGCCGCGTCCCACACTTTCTTGTAGCGATAGAACGGCACGGTGGGATACAGGTGATGCACCAGATGATAATTCTGATACATCATCAGCGGTGTCAGCAGCCAGCCCCAGCCTTCCCGCATCAGGGTCGCCTGATAGGGAGCCTCGCTGTCCTTCACCGTGTGCGGCACGTGGGGCAGGTACATGAACACCAGACAGATCAGCCACACCATGATGCGGGTGGGAATGAACCACAGCACCAGAGTTTCAATCGGGAAGTACCAGGCCACTACGCCCATGATGGAAAGACCCACGATCAATTCGATCACCGCGCGGGCCACATTGGTGGGCGGGTAGTCGGCGCGGTTTTTCAGATACACATACAGATAGCGGAAATCCCAGAAGAACCACAGGAACAGCGCATTGCTCCAGTGTTTCACCAGATCGTGGTCGGGATCGAGCCGGTCGTTGGCAAAACGGTGATGCTGCATGTGCATCAGCCCCAGCAGCTTGCCGCTGGTGAACGGCAGGTAGCCAAAGGACGTCTGGTACAGCACCAGATCGTTGATCCAGCCTTTGCGGGACACCGCCTTGTGCATGGAATCATGGGCCGGCGTGAACAGGGCGTAATAGGCCACCACGTTGATCACGCACCCCAGCCACAGGGACAGCTGACCGGTGAGCACCCCGTACCAGACCAGCCCTACGGCAATCTGCGAGGACCACAGCAATATCACGGTGGGCCACGCCACCAGGGGTTTCTTGCGCAATTCACCAATCGCCGTCTTTTCGGCCGGTGACATAACAGGTTTTGCAGCGGCATTCATGTTGTTGTTCTCCTGACTGAGTAGCCACGGTCAGGATAAAACAGCGCGTTTACCGGCAGGAGGACCGCCCCGCCCACGCGGGGGGACATTTCACGCCAACTTGGTGGGGGTTATGTAACCGGCTTGCGGGGATACTGTGACGGCGCCATGCCGAACCAGCGCTTGAAAGCCCGCCGAAAGCTGGACAGATCGTGATACCCGGTCTGCTCGGCGATGGCTTCTGCGGTCAGGTCAGTATGTTCCAGATAATACTGCGCCAGCCGCTTCTGCTCGTCGTCCAGCAGCTGCTTGTAGCTGGTGCCCTCCTCTTTCAGCCGGCGCACCAGGGTCCGGGGGGACACGTTGAGCATGAAGGCCACCTGCTCCTGACTGAACGACTGCCCGGGTGTCTGGCGCAGGATGGCCAGGACGCGAGCACCGAACCGGGTACTCAGGTGCAGCCGTTCGAACTGCTGCTCGATCTGCTGGGTGGCCCAGCGCTGCAACTGGGAATCGTGGGTGGGAATGGCCAGCTGACCGAATGCCGCGGGCAGAATGAAGCGATTGGCCGGGCAATCGAAGCGCAGCGGAAATGGCAGCCGCTCCCGATACAGGTCCACATATTCCGGTTCGGGAATCGCCAGTTCCAGTGCCACCTGGCGGACGTTGTCCCCCACCAGAAAACGCAGGGTACTGGTAAGCGACACCAGCAGGGCTTCCATCAGAAAGGTCGCCACCGGGTCCGGTTCAACCGTGATTTCAAAGGTCAGGATCAGTTGCTGGGGAGTCTGTTCCAGCGCCAGCCGGGTGAACTGGGCGCGGGTGGGATGAAAGCGCTGGTTGATCTGCAAGGCGTCCAGCACGGTGGGACTGGCCATGGTCGCCACCCCCAGCAAGCCGTGGGACAGGGGCGAATAGCGTTCGCCCGCGATCAGCCCCAGGCCTGGACCGTCCGCCAGCGCCAACGCATTACTGATGATGCGATGCTGGTCGGGCCAGGACAGGTAGCCTTCCATTTCCAGAAAGCGCGCGGGGGTCAGGCTGGTACCCGCAATCAGTCGCGCAATATCGTTCGGCCCCAGATTGAGCACCGAGGCCAGAATACGGGAATAATCGACGGAAAAAACCAGTTCTTGATGCATGGTGCCGGTGCGATGACTGCGTTGGCGAACACTATGCAGGATAACGCCAACGCTGTGAAGCCGGCGCGTCTGTCACAGCGCGACCGGTGTCACCGCCACCTTCGGCCAATCCATGCGACGGTCGGCACAGCGGATCACGTCGCCGGAAATTTTCACCGTGCGCAGATCACCGAACGGCGTACCGACACCGGTGTTGAGCGTCATCGCCATCGACAGCTTGCGGGACGGATCGCACCAGGCGCCAGAACCGCCCAGACCAAAATGACCAAAGGCCTGCGGAATGCGTTTACCGGTGGTGTAAATCTGGTGATAACCCAGGCGCCAACCCATAGGGAAATTCACCACGCGATCGCGCCCACGGGTCTGCTGCTGACTCATTTCTTCAATCCGTTGCGCTGAAAGAATGCGCTTGCCATCCAGCTCGCCACCATTGGCCAGTGCTGCGTACATGCGCGCCAGCGAGCGGGCCGTAAACGCACCGTTTGCCGCCGGTACGATCGCCTGCATGGCAGACGGATGATTGAAATTCACATCGGTAATGAAGTCCGGCATCAGCGCCTTGGCCAGATGGGAAAAATCAAAACCGAACAGCTGGGCCAGTCGCGCAAGCACCTGCCGTAACCGTTGCGGTAGCCGTTCCAGCCGGGTAATGGCGCGGCCAAGTTCTCCATCAAAGGAAATCAGCTTGGCCAGCCGATGCATCTCTTCGTCGGGGACACCGATAAACAGGCCGTCCAGCGCCAGCGGATCGGCGATGTTTTCCTTCATCACCTGCTGAAACGGTTTGCCGCTGATTTTTTCCACCAGTCCACCCACCAGGTGGCCGTAGTTGAGGGCATGATAGCCACTGGTGAGGCCGGGCGTGTGAACAGGCGTCGCCTGTTCGATCACCTGTAATGCACGGGGCCAATCGTGAAAGCTGTCTTTGTCGAAGCCCTGATCCGCCACGTTGTAAAGGCCCGCCTGATGGGACATCAACTGGCGGATGGTGATGGATTCCTTGCCGTTGCAGCCGAAGGCCGGCCAGTGTTTTGCCACCAGATCATCGTAGTGGGCCAGCCCCTGATCGATCAGGGTATGCAGTACGGTGGACGTCACGCCCTTGGTGGTAGACGCGGAAATCACGATGGTGTCCCGCTCCCACGGGTTGCCGAACCGGTCGCGGGTGCCACCCCAGATATCCACCACCTTTTCGCCCTGGTGATAGATGCACAGCGCCATGCCGCCGGCGCCCTTGCGGGGCAGCATCCCGATCAGGGTTTCTGCCACCTTGCCAAAATCCGGATGAAATTCCCCCTGCAGTACCATGTTCGCTCCTCGGGCCACTTGCCTATAACGTTATAGTTTTTTAACTATAATCTTATAGGTAAAATGCGCTGTCAATGTACCCTGCAGGAATTCCCCTTGTCCCGACCCGCTGCCACCCCCGATCGCCGCCGCGCCAGCAAAGCCCAGACCCGTGACCGCCTGCTGCACGCGGCCATCGACGTATTGATCGAAGAAGGCTATCCCGGCTTCAGCATGAACAAGGTGGCCAAGCGCGCCGGCATCGCCCAGCCGAGTTTTTACGCCCACTTCGAAAACACCGACCAGCTGCTGGATGCTCTGGCGGACGATCTGCTGCTGCAGTATCTGAAACCGATCCAGCAGTCTGTGCTGGGTGCGGTGAAGCAGCTGCAGCAGGCCGACGCCCGCCCGCTGCTGGAGCGGCTGTTTCTGATGGCGTTTGCCGTGGTGAAATCCCAGCAGGCGCTGGTGCGCATGGTGTGGGCGGAACGGGAGCAGCCGGTGTCCCACTTCGGTGGTCGCCTGCGCGACCTGTTCCAGCAAATCAAAGCCAGCTGGGCGCAGGTACTGGTGGATATCGGCCTGGTGCCGGATTCCCCTGCCAACCAGTTGCGGCTGCAGCTGTTCATGGATGGCGCATTTGCGCTGTTCGAATGCTACGCGGGCCTGTGGATGGATGGCCGCTACGACAACGAACAGGCGCTGGCGGCAGCCTTGACTGACTACGTGCTGCATTTCTGGCGCGATGAAATCAGCGTGTTTTTTGCCGCGCAAACGGCGCACAATTGAAACGATCAACCGGAACTGTTGACTCGTGCCCATACTCCAGGGTTTATCCTTTGCCACACTGATGAACAACGGAGGGCTCACACATGACAGCCATGCCTCATACCGAGTTACTGATCGAAGGCGCCAAATGCGCCAGCTGTGTCGGCAAGATCGAAACCGCGCTCAAAAATGTCCCCGGTGTTCAGCAAGCCAGCATGAACCTTGCGCAACGCAGCGCCAGTGTCGATGGCGGCGCCGACCCGGACGCGCTGGTACAGGCCATTACCCAGATTGGCTATTCCGCCACGGTGATCACCAGCGACAACGAAGCCGATGCCCTGAGTGAAAGCGAACAGGCCGATGCTGCCCACTATCGCGTCCGCCTGCGCGACATGATACTGGCGCTGGCTTTGGGCGCACCGCTGATGCTGTACGGCGTTCTGGGCGGCGACATGATGATTCACACCACCGCGCAGCAGATCGGCTGGATCATCGTCGGTGTCCTCACCCTGCTGGTACTTGTCTTTCCCGGCCGGCATTTTTTTGTGGGTGCTGTGGCATCCCTGCGCAATCGCACTGCCACCATGGACACGCTCATCGCCCTGGGCACCGGCACCGCGTGGCTGTATTCCATGGCGGTGGCATTATTTCCCGGCGTGTTTCCAGAACAGGCCCGCCATGTGTATTTCGAAGCCAGCGCCATGATCATCGGTCTGATCAACCTGGGCCTGGCACTGGAAATCCGCGCCCGTGGCAAGACCTCGCAAGCGATCAAACGACTGATCGGGTTGCAGGTGAAAACGGCGCGCGTCATTCGCAACGGCGAGGAAATCGATATTCCGCTGGCGCAGGTGCAACGGAATGATCAGGTGCGGGTGCGCCCCGGCGAAAAAATGCCGGTGGATGGCCGCATTGTCGAGGGTCACAGCAGCGTCGACGAATCCATGCTCACCGGTGAGCCGATGCCGGTGGAAAAAACCGTGGGCGACGACATAGCGGCAGGCACCCTGAACAAAACCGGCACCCTGATTTTCAGCGCCACCCGGGTGGGCAAGGACACTGCGCTGGCCCGCATCATCGACATGGTGAAACAGGCGCAAAGCTCCAAGCCTGCCATCGGCCGCCTCGCCGACGCCATCGCCAGCGTGTTTGTCCCGGTGGTGATTGTGATTGCGATCGTCAGCGCCATCGTGTGGCTGATCGTCGGTCCGCAACCGGCGCTGTCTTTTGCACTGGTATCCGCCACTACCGTACTGATCATCGCCTGCCCCTGCGCGCTGGGGCTCGCCACGCCCATGTCCATCATGGTCGGTGTGGGCAAGGCAGCGGAACACGGCATCCTGATCCGCAACGGCGAAGCGCTGCAGACTGCTGCCAAACTCGACGTGATGGTGCTCGACAAAACCGGCACCATCACCGAAGGCAAACCGGCGCTGGCGGACATCCGCTGTGTGAATGGCGCTGATGAAAACGACCTGCTGCAGAAGATCGCCAGCCTCGAGGCCGGATCGGAACATGCCCTGGCCATCGCCATCACCGACGCGGCAAAATCCCGCCAGCTGTCACTGACGGCAGCAGAACAGTTCCGCGCCATTCCGGGCAAAGGCATCAGCGGCACGGTGCAGCAGCGCGCCATCCTGCTGGGTAATCAGGCACTGCTGGCCGATCATGGTATTTCCATCAATCGTGAACACACCACTATCGCCGACGCCATGGCCAGCAAAGGCCAGACCCCGGTGTTCTGTGCGATCGATGGTGCACTGGCTGGCATCCTCGCCATTGCCGATCCACTCAAGGCCGACTCGATAGAGGCCATCGCCCGTCTGCAACAGCAGGGCATCCGCGTGATCATGCTGACCGGCGACAACAAGGCCACCGCCCGCGCCATTGCCAGTCAGGTGGGCATCACCGAATTCCTGGCGGAAGTCCTGCCGGAACACAAGGCCGACAAGGTGAAGGAACTGCAGGCCGGCGGCGCCGTAGTCGGCATGACCGGCGATGGGATCAATGACGCACCGGCACTGGCCCAGGCCAATGTGGGCTTTGCCATCGGCACCGGCACCGATGTCGCCATCGAAAGCGCCGACATCACCCTGATGCGCGGTTCGCTGCACGGCATTGCCGATGCTATCGCCGTGAGCAAGGCCACCCTGCGCAATATCCGCCAGAACCTGCTGGGAGCCTTCATCTACAACGTGGCGGGGATTCCAGTGGCCGCCGGCGTGCTTTATCCCTTCACCGGGATGCTGCTCAATCCGGTCATTGCGGGCGCGGCCATGGCGCTGTCATCCGTCACCGTGGTCAGCAACGCCAACCGGTTGCGCCTGTTCCAGCCCAGGGCGCACTAAGCCAGGCATCAGGGTGACGTTCTGCTAGAGTCAAAGAACGCCACTCTGATCAACCTGCGACGGGCCCCACATGAAACCGCTAGCCACCACCCTTTCACTGTGCATCAGCCTGCTGCTGTTCGGCTGCAATGATTCCACTCCCGACATGCAGACGGTGCAAAGTACCGATGCAGACAGCCACGGTTTCTCTGCCCCCACCCCCTCAACCGCAGCTGCCAATCAATCCGTTGCCGGTAAGGTGAACCTGGATGACGAGCGGGACTTCGCCGATGCAATGCGCGGGTTTATCGCTCGCGACGAGGGGCTGGATATTCGCAACGCTGCAGGACAGTCACTGTGGCGCCCCGCCGATTACGCCTTTGTCAAAGACGCGGCACCCGCCAGCGTGAATCCCAGCCTGTGGCGCCAGGAAAAACTCAATAACCTGCATGGCCTGTTCAAGGTCAGCGACCGCATATTCCAGGTGCGTGGCTACGACCTGGCGAACATGACCATCATCGAAGGCGACCAGGGCCGCATTCTGATAGACCCCCTGACCGCCACCGAAACCGCGCGGGCGGCCCTGGCGCTGGTGGAACGGGAACTGGGTCAGCGCCCCATCAGTGCCATCCTGTTCACGCACAGTCATGTCGATCATTTTGGTGGCATCAACGGCATCCTGCAGGCCATTACCCAGCAACTGGATGCACCCCGCATCATTGCGCCTGCCGGTTTCATGGAAGAAGCGATCAGCGAGAACATACTTGCGGGCAATGTCATGGTCCGCCGTGCCGGTTACATGTACGGCGCCTACCTGCCCCGCAGCGAGCGCGGGCATGTGGGATCGGGACTGGGCAAACAGCCCGCATTAGGACAGCTGGCGCTGCTGCAACCCACCGACATCATCGACCACACCGGCCAGACCCTGACGATCGATGGCGTGACCTTTGAATTCCAGTCGGTACCCCACTCCGAAGCGCCGGCCGAACTCACCTTCTACCTGCCGCAGTGGCGCATCTGGTGCGGTGCCGAACTGGTGTCACGCAATCTTCACAACCTGTACACCCTGCGGGGGGCCAAGGTACGGGACGGACTGAAATGGTCGGACTACATCCAGCAGGCGCTCGATCTGTTCGGTGAGCGCAGCGATATCATCATCAACAGCCACCACTGGCCGGTATGGGGCAACGACCAGGTGCAGGCCTACCTGAAACACCAGCGGGACCTGTACAAATACATCCACGACCAGACCCTGCGGCTGGCTGGCCAGGGCCACACCGCCGACGAAATCGCCGAACAGCTGCAACTGCCCGACAGCCTGGCCCGGCCGTTCTACAACCGTGGTTACTACGGCACCGTGCGCCACAACGCAAAGGCGGTGTATCAGTTTTATTTCGGCTGGTACGACAGCAATCCGGCCCACCTCAATCCGCTGCCCGCCTCGGTCAGTGCCAGCCGCTATATGGATGCCATGGGAGGCATGACAGCCGTGCTGCAAAAGGCCCAGGCTGCATTCGCCGACGGTGACTACCGCTGGGCCGCCGAACTGCTCAACCATGCGGTCTATAGCGATCCGGATCATGCAGAAGCACGGGAATGGCTGGCCCGCTGCTACGACCAGCTGGGTTATCAGGCGGAATCCGGCCCCTGGCGCGACGAATATCTGTCCGGCGCACTCGAACTGCGCAAGGGTATCCAGCGTGGCGGCGTCAGCCCTGATCGCAACGGTATCCTGGCGCAAATTCCCCTGCCCCAGTATTTCAACGCCATCGCCACCCTGCTCAACGGCCCCAAGGCTGCCGACACCCGGCTGACCGCCAATTTCAACTTCACCGATGTGAATGAACAGTATGTCGTGTGGATTGAAAACGCCGTGCTGCATCACCGCACGGGACAGGCTGTCGAAGCAGACTTTACCCTGCACCTGACCCGTGAACTCTGGGTAAAACTGATCGGCCGCGAGGCAGGCCTGCAGGATCTGCTGGGCAACGAGGATCTTCAGCTGGAAGGCAGCAAGCTCAGCCTGCTGGAACTGCTGGGATTGTTACAGGGTCCGGACGAGGCGTTCCCGATCGTGACGCCGCGGGGCTAGCGACAACCGGGTGTGGGCTGTTTCAGGCCACACCCTTTTTGCCGGATTTGCGCTGCTCTTTCGGCAGTACCGCAAACAGGTAGGTTTTCTGGATGATCAGCGCGTCGGTGCCGGCGCGATGGGGCACCATGCCGGTTTCCTTGAGCACTGCTTCGCGGGTCTGATGCCAGTGTTCCATCTGCGCTTCATCCAGCAGGGAATAGATGGAATCCAGCTTGAACGCCTGAATAACGACGGCTTCATAGAACAGCTTGGCCAGCCAGCTGCGATCAACACCCCAGCCATCACTGAACACGGTTCTGCCCGCCAGCAGCGCGTTCAACTCATCGCATACTTCACGGGGGCTCATGCCCTCGTCCTGCAAACGCGCACGGGAAATGCCATGGATTTCTTCGGCAGAATCCTGCCAGTGGGTCCAGTCCTTGAGGGGGCGAATCAGCCAGGCATGCAACGACCCGTCCGGCATCGCCACACCGATTTCGATCGGGTAGCTGCCCGATCCGAATCCCGATGCTTCAATGTCCAGAATGATGGGTGTATCCACTCGCCCGTTCGCCTGCAGTGTAGCCAGCCATTTCATGTGCGCACGGTGCACAACGCTGGATGTCATATCGTCCTTTGCTCCACTTGTTCTGACGGGCCGATTAGACCACGCCCAGATGACAAGTTCTCGATGGTTCTTGTTGTCGTTGTATCAGGAAAACCGGCAAGTCAAAACCGGTTATCATTTAATCATAGCACTATAGCCGCTGACCAATCCCTGCGCTGTGGCTTTTTCCACAATTTCTGTGGATAAGTTTGGGGATTGATTTGGGGCAAACCGCCAGGATGCCAGTAAAATGGCTCGCCGACACAAAGCGATCAATTTTTAACCTGCTTGTCGTGACTTTATTTTCAGCAGCTTAGCGAAGCCGACAGCGCTATCCACATAAAGTGTCAACTTGGTGACACTATCCCCAGGCAATGGTCAAGCCTGTGCATGATGCAACAGAAGATTGCATGTTCCACGGTGTGTAACCACTGACTCAATCAGGTTAATGCTGCGCCAGTAACAACTGCCCCACCCAGTGGCGGGCAAACTGGTAAGCCGTGCGTCCGCTGCGATTGCCCCGATTGCCGGCCCAGCGCAGACACAGCAGACGTACTTCATCATTCCACTCCACGGGGGCGTTGTGACGTTCCCCCAGCTGGGCCAGCCAGTGCCGGGCGATTTCCAGGTAGGTATCCTGGTTGATCGGATAGAACGTCACCCACAGGCCGAAGCGGTCCGACAGGGACACTTTTTCTTCCACCGCCTCGGCATGATGAATCTCGGTGTCGACCACATGGGCGCCTTCATTGTCAGCGTGATAATCCGGCATCAGGTGACGGCGATTGGACGTCGCATAGATCAGGATATTGTCCGGCGGCGAATACACCCCGCCATCCAGCGCACTCTTGAGGGCTTTGTAGCCTTCGTCGTGGGCCTCGAACGACAGATCATCGCAGAACAGGAGGAAGCGGTAAGGCTCGTGCTGCACGGCACCGACGATATGCAGCAGATCCGCCAGATCGGTCTTGTCCACCTGGATCACCCGCAGACGCTCGCTGCGGTATTCGTTGAGCAACGCCTGGATCAGCGAGGATTTGCCGGTGCCGCGGGAACCGGTCAGCAGCACATTGTTGGCCGGCAGCCCCCGCACGAACTGTTCGGTGTTTTTCACCACCTGCATTTTCTGGCGATCCACCCCCAGAACATCATCCAGCGTATTGGCCGGCGTCGCGCGTACCGGTTCCAGACAGCCCCGGCCGTTCCGCCGCTGCCAGATGGCCGCCGGCACTTCGGCCCAGTCCACCGGCTTGGGCAGCACCGGCAACAGGGGTTGCACCCGGTCCAGCAACTGATCGAGTTTTTCGGCCAGACGCGGCAGCAACAGCAAATGTTTCATCGACGCCATACGGGTACTCAACAGGGTTGGACTATCAGAGTTCGCGGATGTACTGCCAGGGACCGGATTTGGGTTGCAGCAGGCGATGGCGCGGCCCTTCCGCATCCGGATTCTGGCTGGCGTGGCCGGCGTCGCCGTTGTACAGGTACACAAAGGCGGACTCGGTTCTCACCACGTTTGGCTGGATTTCCAGCGCTGGCACCGCGCGGAAATGCGCGAGTGCGTCGGCAACCTTCGTGAAGGGCGCCAGCAGGGTCAGGGTCACGAAGGTAGGTGGCGGCAGTTCGATCCGCCCTTCCGCCTGGGCCGCCAGTCCGTTCACCGGCGTCTGCCATTCGAAATCATGAATCTCGCCACCATCGATCTGCACGGCCTTGTCGGTGACCGACGCCAGAAAGAACCAGGTGGAAAAACGCTTGGGCCGGATCACCGGCGTGGTCCAGTGGGAAAAATACACCAGATCATCCACCGTGATCGTGACGTTCGCTTCCTCGGCGGTTTCACGCACGGCCGCGAGCTGCGCCGCACGCAAGGCATCCTCGCCCGCCGCTTCGAATTCGTGGGGATCGATGCGGCCACCGGGAAACACCCAGCTGCCACCGTAGGCAATATCCGAATTGCGGCGCAGCAGCAGGACTTTCATGCCGCTGGGCGTATCGCGCAACAGCACCACGGTAGCAGATGGAATGGGTACGGACATGGAATCAGACCTGTCATGTAAAAGAGTCCGGTAGAGTGGTTGATCAGTCAGGAGACGTCAAGGGGCTGGGGGCTATTCATCGCCGTTGAAGCAGAAGCCGAACCGGGCACCCTTGTCCGGTTCCCCCTCGGCCCACAGGTCGCCGTCGTGGCGGTAAATGATCCGCGCCACACTGGCCAGCCCGATGCCGACGCCGTCGTAATGCTGGGCACTGTGCAGACGCTGGAACGGCGCGAACAGTTTTTCGGCATAGTCCATGCTGAACCCTACGCCATTGTCAGCCATCACAAAGTAGCTACGCCCTGCCCGCTGGGTGGTGAATATTTCGATCAGGGGCTGGGGGCGATGGCGGGAATACTTGATGGCATTTTCCAGCAGCTGAACCAGCACTATTTCCGCCAGCCCGGGATCACACACCGCCTGCATACCCGGCTCGATCCGCACACTGAAACGGGTTTCCCCATCGTTGGCCAGCAGGGTATCGGCCAACCGCTTTGCCAGGGCGGACACATCCACCTTGCGCCGTTTCACCGGCGTGCTGTCCAGTTTGACCAGGGCATTGAGCGCATCGATCTGGCCCTGCATCTGGCTGGCGGCGTTGATGACCCGTTGCAGTACGCGCTGCCCTTCGTCGCTGAGCCGATCAACTTCATCTTCCAGAAGGATCTGGCTGAAACCCTTGATCGCCCGCAGCGGCGCCTTCAGATCGTGGGACACGCAGTAATTGAAGGTTTCCACTTCCTGCAAAGCATGCTGCAGTTCACGGGTGCGCTTTTCCACCCGCTTTTCCAGATCCGCATTGAGGCGGATGATGTCAGCTTCGCGCTCCAGACGTTCCATCTCGGCACCAATCCGGCCGCTGACCAGGCCAAACAGGTCGTCGATGAATTCCGGCTCCGCCAGCGGCCGTTCAAACAGTGCCACCAACAGCCCGATCACTTCACCCTTGCTGTTGTGCACCGCCCGCCCCACATAGGCCTGGACACTCATCGATTGCAGAATGTGATCATTGGGAAACAGACGACGGATATCCCGCGGATAGAAGCACGAACCGCCGTCGACCACATTCGCGCAAGGCGTGTTGCGGAGGTTGTAGGTAAAGTTTTCGGCAGGCTGGCCATGAATCCTTAGTGACAACGTACTGCAGGCATCACGGGATTCGTTGATCCTGCCAACAAAACAGAAATCCGCCGACACGATGGACGCCAGTTCCGACACCAGCGCCTCGAGCAGCTCAACGCCACTGGCGCTGGCCGCCGCCGACACCACCGAGCGGATCGCCATCTGGGTTTTGCGCATTGCGGTAATATCGGTCGCAACACCACACACACCAAGCACCTGCGCATTTTCATCCAGCAGCGGAAACTTGGTGGTGATGAAGTATTGTTCGCCACGCTCATCGATCAGTGACTCTTGCAGCTGCATCATCTGGCCGGACAGCATGACACGCGTATCCGCCTCACTGAATCGTCCGCCCACCTCCGGGCCAAACACCTCCAGATCATGGCGCAGCAGGGCCTGATCCGCAGACACGCCAGTCACCGCCTGCCAGCCATCACTGACCGCCAGGTAGCGACCATCGCGATCTTTCACGAACATCACGGCACTGGAATAGCGCATCAGTCCTTCCAGTACCCGGGCGGCCAGCTCTGGGTCCATTCGGTTCTGCATGACAAATCCACAACGACAATGGGTAGCTTTCACTATAGGCCATGACGTGACAAACGCTTGAGCAGAACCGCGACCAAAGGGAATCGGAAGTGACTTAGGTATTCAGCGAAACACCAATCATGGAACGGGACAAGCGGGAGGGCAAACAAGCAGTGCGCTGGTATGAGTGCACTTTATGACGGACAGCAGGATCAACCGCGTTCCGGCTGCCAGACGCAACCGGAACGGCGGGTGTGTGGGCGGATTACTTGCCAGCTTTCAGCAGCTGCCAGTACTTGTCGTAAATCAGCACCGCATCGCCAACGTC
Source organism: Gammaproteobacteria bacterium (assembly GCA_041395845.1). Taxonomy (GTDB): domain Bacteria; phylum Pseudomonadota; class Gammaproteobacteria; order Pseudomonadales; family Ketobacteraceae; genus Ch67. Next base: position 209,031 of record JAWKZS010000004.1, on the reverse strand, counting down.
GGTGTGGAACTCACCGGCCGCCAGGGTTTCGGCATCCGGGAAGATGGTCGGATCGCTGGCAGTCTCATCATCCAGCAGCGCCTTGCCCGCCTTGTTGGGGGTGGCATAGCCAACGTATTCCACGCAGTCTTTTGCGATCTCGGCCTTGAGCATGAAGTTGATGAATTTGTGGGCGTTCTCGACATGCTTGGCACCAGCGGGAATGACGAAGCTGTCCATCCAGAATACCGCGCCTTCTTTCGGGTAGATATACTGGATGTCGTCGTTGTCTTCCTGGGCCTGCACCACCGAGCCATTCCAGATCATGCCCAGACTGACGTCGCCGGACAGGAAGGGTTCCCGCGGCGCATCGGAATTGAACACCCGCACGTTGGGCATCAGTTCCTTCAGGTATTCGTAGGCTTCCTTGATCTGCGCTTCATCCGTGGTGTTGGCGGAATAGCCTTTGATCCGCAACGCCATATGGAACACTTCCCGCACGTCGTCGGTCAGCAGCAGCTGGTTCTTGAATTTTGGATTCCAGAAATCCTGCCAGCCGGTGATGCTGTCCACCGGAATATCGGCAGCATTGATACCGATGCCGGTGCTGCCCCACAGATAGGGCACGCTGTATTCGTTATTGGGATCGAAGGATTTGTTCAGCAGATCCGTATCAAGATTCTTGAAATTGTCGAGCTTGGATTTGTCGACTTTCTGCAGCAGGCCTTCTTTGGCCATCTTGCTGACGTAATAGGTGGATGGCACCACCACGTCGTAACCTTCACCCTTCATCAATTTCAGTTTGGTATAAAGGGTTTCATTGCTTTCGTAAGTGGAATACACCACTTCGATGCCGGTTTCCTTCTTGAATTTTTCCAGCGTGTCTTCCGGAATGTATTCCGACCAGTTGTACACCACGACCTGTTCGCCCGCCTGTGCGACGCCGGCAATGCCGACCAATGCGATGGGGAGCCACCATTTCTTCATGTTCATGGGATTAATTCCTTCGTGAGATCCATTGTGACAACAGAACCAGGGTCAGGGACAGCACCAGCAACAGGGTTGCCAGCACGTTGATTTCCGGTGAGATGCCCACTTTCACCATCGAAAACACCCGGATGGGCAGGATTTCATAGCCGGGGCCGCTGACGAACGAACTGATGATAACGTCATCCAGCGACAGGGTGAAGCTCAGCAGCCAGCCGGATAGCAGCGCCGGCATGGTCATCGGCACCAGGATCTTGCGCACGGCAGTCCATTCGGTTGCCCCCAGGTCGCGGGCGGCATCCAGCACCGACACATCGAAATTGTTGAGCCGGCTGTACACGGTGATCAGGGTAAACGGCAGACAGAACGTGGTATGGGCGATCAGCAGCGACCAGAATCCCAACGTGACACCCAGCGTCATGAAGATCAGCAGAAATGCGATCGCCAGCACGATATCCGGCGCCATCATCTCCACAAATACCAGGCCACCAGAAAAGCGCTTGCCGCGGAACCGTGCGATACAGTGCAATCGCCCCAGCGCACCCAGCAGCGTGGCGAGCGTGGCGGAGGTGGATGCCACCACCAGGGAATGCCAGGCGGCGTCCATCAGGTTGGCGTTGCTCCAGAGTTTTTCAAACCATTTGAACGTGAACCCACCCCACTGGGTGCCATATTTGCTGGCGTTGAAACCGTTCACCACCAGCACCGCAATCGGCAGGTACAGATACAGGAACACGCCGCCGATGAGCAGCCATTTCGCGAGGCTAGAGAGTCGAGTCATGGATGCCTCCCGTGCGATTGATCCGGCGGGATGCCTGGAAATACGCCAGCATCAGCAGCCCCATCAGCAGGATCATGGCAATGCTGATGGCAGAACCGAACGGCCAGTCCATCGACGACAGGAACTGGTTCCTGATGATATTGCCCAGCAGCAGGTTCTTGGCGCCACCGAGCAGATCCGAGATATAGAACATGCCCATGGCCGGGAGAAACACGATCAGCGTGCCCGCCACGATCCCCGGCATGGTCAGCGGAATGATGATCTTGCGCAGCACCTGCAAACGGGTGGCGCCCAGATCACGGGCGGCTTCCATCAGGCTGTCATCGAGTTTCTCCAGGTTGCTGTACAGCGGCAACACCATAAACGGAAACAGGATATACACCAGCCCGCAGATCACTGCGCCCGGGGTATACAGCATATCGAGCGGCGCCTCGATCAGGCCGATGCTTTTCAGTACCGTGTTGATGATCCCCTGCTTGCCCAGAATCAGTTTGATGGCGTAGGTGCGGATCAGCGAGTTGGTCCAGAACGGGATGATGATCAGGAACAGCGCCAGCGCACGCCAGCGTGGTGTCAGTCGTGCCAGCCACCAGGCGAACGGGAATCCCGCCAGCAGGCAGATGATGGCCGTGATCCCCGCCAGCCAGAACGAATCCCAGAATACCTGCAGGTACAGCGGGTCCAGCAGGCGCCGGTAACTGTCGAGGGAAAAGGTCCAGTCCACCAGCTGATCCGGTTCGCGGGTGGCAAAACTGACCGCCAGCACCATCAGGGTGGGCAGCAGTACCCACAGCCACAGCCACACCGTGACCGGAACAATGGTGACCCAGCGGAAGACTTCAGTCTGCTTCATGGGGCAGTACCACTTCCCAGCCGTTCACCCAGGTGACGACGACCTTTTCATTGATCCGGTAATCGAAATCCGGATCGTCCTCGTCAAAGAACTCGCTGGCCAGCACCATCTGGCCGTTGCGCAAGGCGATGACGCTGTCGAGGGTCTTGCCCTTGTAATTGCGTTCCTGCACCGAGCCCAGCAGGCCGTGATTCGGCGGCGCGTCCTTGATGTATTCGATGCGCAGGTCTTCGGGTCGCAGCAGTACATGCACCCTGTCACCCACCTGCAAGGCCTGCCGGGTCTTGATCGGCACCCGGCGCTCGAGAATTTCCACTTCGAAACTGTCGGCGCCATTGGCCTGGGTCACGGTGGCGTCAAAGCGGTTGATCTCGCCGATGAATTCCGCCACGAACAGATTGGCAGGCGTTTCATAGATTTCCCGGGGAGTCCCGATCTGCTGCACTACGCCCTGATTCATCACCATCACCCGGTCGGACATGGACAGGGCTTCTTCCTGATCGTGGGTGACATACACAAACGTAATGCCGAGTTTGCGCTGCAGCTGCTTGAGTTCCACCTGCATGGCCTGCCGCAGTTTGTGATCGAGGGCGCTCAGGCTTTCATCCAGCAACAGCAGACGCGGCTTGTTCACCACCGCACGGGCGATCGCCACCCGCTGCTGCTGCCCACCGGACAGTTGATGGGGTTTGCGCTGGGCATAGCCATCCAGCTTCACCATGGTGAGGGCCTCGTGCACCCGGGGAGCGATATCGGCCGCGGGCACATTGTTCATGCGCAGGCCAAACGCCACATTCTCGAACACCGTCATATGAGGGAACAGTGCATAGCGCTGGAACACGGTGTTGAGCGGCCGCTGGTTGGGTGGCAACTGCACCAGCTCGGTGCCCGCCAGGGCCATGCTGCCCGTATCCGGTTGTTCCAGCCCGGCAATCATGCGCAGGATGGTGGTCTTGCCGCAGCCCGATGGCCCCAGAATCGTGAAAAACTCGCCGTCGCGGATATCCAGATCCAGGGTCTTCAGGATGGTGTCGCTGCCAAAGGATTTGGACAGGCCTCGAATGGAAAGTAGGGTGCCGTTGCCGTTCACTGCGGGCCCTCGGAATGGAAACTGGGGGGTGGCTGGAATTTGCGCGTAAAGTACCACAGCCGGGGTGACCGCTTAAACCGTCAACCCCCTACTGCCGGCAGGAAACTTCCGCCAGCCGGGTGTCCGGCGGCCCCTGTTCCAGCTGCTGCAGAAAGCGCAGCATATCCGCCAGCACCGGCCGGGTATCCCGCAGGGGCCGGGACAACGCGCCAATGATCCCTGCATGATCGATGCCGTCATAGCACAGCGCCTGATGGGGTACCCCCTGCGCCTGCAGCCGGGCACTGAGGCTGAGGATATTGCGCGGCTTCACCCGCACGTCATCGCGGCCATACAGCAGCAGTGCCGGCGGCTCGCCGCCATCCACGAAATTGACCGGCTGGGAATCCGGATAACGGCTTTCCGGTGCGAACAGGGCCGGCTGGTAATCCTCGGTAAACGGAAGGAAATCGTAGGGCCCTGCCAAACCGATCCAGCTGGTCAGCTGCTGGCGGGTGCCTGGCTGCAGATAGCGTTCATCCAGTGCCAGCAGTGCCACCATCTGCCCACCCGCCGAATGTCCGCTCAGCACCAGCCGCTGATTGTCGATACCCAGCGCCCCGCCCTGCTGAGCGATAAATTCAACCGCAGCTGCCACATCGGCAATGATGTCGGCAAATCCATGGGCGGGAAACAGACGATAATTGGGAATCACCGGTATAGCCGTGGGCGGTAAAGGTATCAGCGATGAAACGGTAGTCGTCCTTGGGAAAGGTGTCGCAGGCACCCCAGCAACCACCGGGCACGAATACCAGAGTCATGCGGGCAGAGCGAACCGACGCGACAGGCTGATACAGGTCCAGGCGCTGACGAGGATCAGTGCCATAGGGAATATCCGCCTGCACCAGATAATCGCCATTGCGGGCCAGGGTGTTGACCACCCACAACTGGCCGCTGGAACAGGATACCAGTACGCCCGCGCTACCCAGCACCAGCAGCGCGCACAACAGGGTTACACGCAACAACGATCAGTCCCCGGCATGCGCCATTTGCTGGGAAGCGGGGCCACACTCGGTGCGCAACCGCTGCAGCAGACTCGGGGTGTCAGCAACAAAATCCACCGCTGTGATGGCCTGGGCATCGAGCGTCAGCACTGTCACCGCATCATCCTGTACCGGCAGGGCCTCGGTGGCCAGTCCGCTGCGATCCAGCCAGATTGGATAGGCATAATTGCGCATGCGCGGAATCGCAATCAGCGAGGAAATCAGGCTCGGCATGCCGCTGATATCCGCCAGGTACACCACCCGGCCTTCATTCAGACAGGCCTGATCCACATCCACCAGCGCATCGCGCACCAGATTCTTGGCTTTCATGCCGTCCACATACAGCACCAGCTTCATGGCCTGCTGGTGTGCGAAGGCGTTACCGCGCTGGTCTTCCAGCAGGCTGAAATCCACCTGCTGGCCAATGGACAGCGGCTGCACCGGCGCGTTGGCCGCGCAGCCGGCAGAACCGACGATCGTCAACAGCAGAACCAGCCAGGACATTCGTTTCATGATCAGTGCTCGCCTCAGGAATTCGGATCGCCATGGTAGGGGTACGCGGATCAGCGAAGCAACCCCTGACCGTGTCATTGTTGATCCAGCGCAGTCCTTTCCAGCACGGGCTTCACCGGCCGACCGTTGCTCCAGTTGCCCAGATCAAACGGCAGCCCGCTGCGGTAGCCGTCCATCACCGCATCCAGACCGGCGAAATAGAAACGCCAGTCCAATACATCCAGCTCTGCAGAAACGCCCGACACTTTCAGGTGGGGCGGAAGCCCGGGGATGGCATCCAGCGGCGCACCGTGGTTAGGGGAAATGAAGGGATAACCGTAACGATCCCGCTGCGCCACATACAGCACCGCCGAGGGCGCGGCCGTCACCAGCGACAGAATTTCTTCACTCTGGCTCACCGGCGCGATGATATCTTCATCACCGTTCAGAATGATCACCGGCACGTTGATCGACGCCGCATAGTCACGCCAGGGAATCTCGATGATTTTCAGAAACGACTGCACGAATGGCGGAATGCCTTCCTGCGAGTTCACTTGCGGGTGACTCAACACCAGCGCCTGCACCGGCACGCCACCGTTGGCTTGCCACGCCAGCGTGATCAGGCCGCCCAGTGAGTGTCCGTACAGATAAATTTCATCACGATCTGCAGCATCGCCCAGCAGATCCAGCGCTTCTGCCGTCGTTTCCACCGCTCGCCGTGCCCACAGGTTCTGATCCGCTGCCTGACCCAGTCCGGCTTCGCTCAGGAAACCGGTCAGCGTCGCTTTCTGAAACTGTGGGAAAATGACGATGTTGCCCTGCGCCAGCAGATGCTCGATGTGGGACTGATAGAACGACGGATACAGCGCCGCAAAGCCGTGCAGGAACACCACCACCGGCGCATGATCACCGTATTTCAGCTGGTTGGGCACGTAATACCAGGTCTGATCGCCATCACTGGCGGCGCCGAAACGGTACTCGGTATAGGCATCGGTGATATGGCGTTCCACGGAACCATAACCGGTGTCCGGCCGCCCCGGCGGCTTGTGCCAGAACGCGGCCTGGGCAACCGAAGAAAGCAGTCCCAACAGCAGGAAAAGTACAGCAGAGCGGATCGTCATCATGGCAGCATTGTTTTATTTATAATCAGGAGGTACGAGCGTACCCAATCGTCTCTTCGGCGTCCATATCGGCTGCCTTGTCATGTGTGACCAATCCAGTAGACTGCGTTCTTCTGCCACCAAGGACTGTCTGCCCACATGCCTGCCCATCGCTACCTGCCCGTTGTTTCCGGCTTCTGTCTGGCCATCAGCTGCCTCATCGTGGCGTTCTGGCTGGCGTGGCAGGCACTGGTGCCAATGGATTTCGGCTACGGATTCGCTTATCAGGTCATGGATATCGACCAGCATGTCCAGCAATACGGCCCGCAGAACCGTTATCGCAAAGGTTTCGCCACTACGTCGGCAGCGGAGCAGAAACGCCTGTTCAGCGGCATCGTGAAGGCCATCCAGAACGATGGTGAGGGGCTGCGCAATCTGTTCTACACCACGCCGGACGGTCGGCGCCATTTACTGCTGCGGGAAGCGGAAGTGATTCATCTGCAGGACGTGGCCAGGCTCATCAACCTGTTCGACAAAGTGGCCTGGGGTGCGATTGCCCTGCTACTGGTAACGGTAGGCGCAATGAAACTGCGCCAGCTGCCGGCGCCGGGCATCAAACAACTGCTGATTGGACTCGCGGTGCTGGTGGGGATCAGCAGTCTGATACTGCTGATCGTCGGCCCCACCGAGGTGTTCTACTGGCTCCACATCCAGATCTTTCCGCCGGAACACGAGTGGTTCTTCTATTGGCAGGATTCCCTGATGACCACCCTGATGAAAGCGCCAGACCTGTTCGGCCTGATTGCGGCCCTGTGGGTAGGACTGGCGCTGATCCTGCTGGTAGCCGGTTACTGGGGCCTGAGCCGCTGGCTGCGACCTGCAACGCTCAAATCCAGGGGCTGACCAGATCCCGCCGCGCCAGCACCACCGCGCCACACAGTCCCAGAATCACCAGGGTGCCCCAGCCAAACGCCGGCGGCCGCTTCACGAAGTTGGTGTAGGTCGCCCCCACCATCACGCCACACAGCAGCAGCGCCCCCAGCAGGCTGTACCAGGGTAACCATAAACCCAGCAACAATCCCGGCGCTGCAACCACCTCGATCCCGCCCGCCAGCCGCATCAGCCAGAACGGAAACTGGAAACGGCGGAATTCCCGCACCATATGATCGTGGGCAAACAGCTTCATCAGCCCCGCCACCAGAAAAAATACACCCAACACCCATTCCAGCCCGGTCAGCCACATGGTCGATTTCCCCTTTTAATGTCTACTGCAATTGCGGCGTGACTGTAATTCGCACTGATTTTATTGTCAATCATATTGACATATAAACCAAACCCCGGCACCATGTGACCAGAAACTGATCTGGAGTCTGTTACATGCTGGAATCACTGCGCGAATTGCTCGCCCCCGCCTACCTGTACATCAAGTTCATCCACGTGTTTTTCGTGATGATCTGGAGCTGGAGTACGGCCGTGGCCTACAGCTGGTACGTGAAAGGCGCTTTTCTGCGCTGGGAACGCTCCCCGTCCGATCCCCAGCTGATCCAGCGCCGCAACTGGGCCATCGAGCAGTTCGACAAGGGCGTTGTGCTGGAACATGTCGCCTTTCCCATCATTCTGATTACCGGCCCCCTGCTCTATTTCATTGGCCCGTGGAACCTCTCGTTCGGCTGGATGGTGGCCAAGCTGGCGATCGTGATTCTGGTCTTCGTGCCAATGGAAGTGGCGGACTACTGGCTGTCGCATTTCGGCGGCAACAAGGAAAAACTGCGCAAGCGCAATCTGCCGGAGCAGTACGAAAAGGCCATCCAGATGCACTGGCGCTTTCTCAAGATCAGCACGCCGCTGATTACCATCTTCATGCCCGCTGCCATTTTCCTGGCCGTCACCAAACCGTTCTGATCCGTTTACTGCAAACCCGGCCCGGCCTGCCAACGCCGGGTTTCGCTTTTTCCAGTCCGTGTTAAGCTGAAAGACATCTTGCAGTCATAACAAAAACGGACACCGCATGAAGACAGCCTTCACCTGGGACGATCCCTTTCTGCTGGATCAGGCGCTCACCGATGACGAACGCGCCATCCAGCACAGCGCCCGCCAGTACGCACAGGATCAACTGCAACCCCGCATCGTCCACGCCAATCGCCATGAATCCTTCGATCGCGCCATCTATCACGAAATGGGTGCGCTGGGACTGCTGGGCTGTACCCTGCCAGTGGAATACGGCTGCGCCGGTGTCAATCATGTTGCCTACGGCCTGATTGCCCGCGCCATCGAAAGCGTGGACAGCGCCTACCGTTCCGCCATGAGCGTGCAGTCGTCGCTGGTCATGTATCCGATCTATCAGTTCGGCACCGAGGCCCAGCGCCAGCATTATCTGCCGCGCCTCGCCAGCGGCGAATGGGTGGGCAGCTTTGGGCTGACCGAACCGGATCACGGCTCTGATCCCGGCAGCATGCAGACCCGGGCGGAACAAACCGCCAGCGGTTTCCGCCTCAACGGCGAAAAACTCTGGATCACCAGCAGCCCCATTGCCGACGTCTTCGTGGTCTGGGCCAAGCTGGATGGCGTGATTCGCGGTTTCATTCTGGAGCGCGGCATGAAAGGACTGTCCACGCCGACAATCGAAGGCAAACTGTCGCTGCGTGCCTCGGTCACCGGCGGTATCGTCATGCAGGATGTGGACGTACCCGACACCGCCCTGCTACCCAACGCCAAAGGTCTGGGCGGCCCCTTCGCCTGCCTCAACAAGGCACGCTACGGCATCAGCTGGGGCGTGATGGGCGCGGCAGAATGCTGCTGGCATGCCGCCCGTAACTACACCCTGCAACGCACCCAGTTCGGCAAACCGCTGGCCGCCAACCAGCTGATCCAGAAGAAGCTCGCCGACATGCAGACCGAAATCGCCCTGGGCCTGAACGGCGCCCTGCGCATGGGACGCCTGCTGGACGATAACCAGTGCGCACCGGAACTGATCTCGCTGATGAAGCGCAACAACTGCGGCAAGGCCCTGGACATCGCCCGCACTGCACGTGACATGCACGGCGCCAACGGCATCAGCGACGAATATCCGGTGCTGCGTCACGCCATCAACCTGGAAACCGTGAACACCTACGAAGGCACCCATGATATTCATGCCCTGATTCTTGGGCGCGCGCAAACCGGCCTGCAGGCATTTCAATGATGCGCGCGTGGTGGATGCTGGTGCTGGCACTGACAGCACCGATGGTTCATGCCGACAGCTCTGTCACCCGCGAACTGTTCCAGGTGTCGTCGCAAGTGCTGCCTAACGGTCTGCACGTCATTCGTCATCATCGGGACATCAGCGATACCTTTACTGCGCAACTGGTCGTGGACGTGGGGCTGCAGGACTTCGACTGCGACGAACAGCAGCTGCCCCACCTGCTGGAACACATGCTGTTCGAAGGCACCACCCGCTTCGATCGCCAGGCCCTGCGTCAGCGGGTGCGCGACCATGGCGGCAAGCACAACGGCTTCACCACCGAGGAATACACCCACTACACCCTCGAACTCCATTCCGACTATCCGGAAATCGCGCTGGAAAACCTGCATTCGATGATGACGGAGTCCCTGTTCCTGCCAGAGCATGTGGAATCGTCCCGCCAGGTCATTCACGCCGAGCAGGGTACCAGCAGCAACATGCTGCACCAGGCTGCCTCCGGCAAAAAAGATCTGCACCGGATGGCGAAGGCGAGGGTCTATGGTGGCAGCCTGCTCGAGTGTCCTGACTACACCATCCCGGACGGCATTTCACTGCAACGGCTGAAGGACGTGTTCGGACAATACTATGTCGCCAGCAACATGACGCTGCTGATCATCGGCCACTTCGACGACACCCGCATCGACCAGGCGCTGGAAAATACCCTGGCCAAACTGCCTGCGGCCCCCAAACCGACCCGCACTCCCATTCGTTTCAGCGCGATGGATGCTGATCCCGTAGTCGCGCAAAAAAGCCTGATGGACCCGGAAGTCGACATGGCCCTGTACGTGCGCGTTCCCGGCACCACCCATCCTGACTTTGCCGCCTTCGATATCGCGGCCGAGTATCTGGGTGAAAAACTCTTTTATACCGTACGTGGCGAGAAAGGCCTGGCCTACACACCCCACGCCTATACCGACAGCAACAGCCAGTTCGGATTCCTGCGCGCCGCCACCAAGACCCTCGACCAGTTTCACGACCAGGTCGCCGAATTATTCCACACCACCTACCAGCAACTGCGCCACGACGGCATTCCCGCCGCCGATGTGGAGCGGCTGCGCCACAAGCTGATTCTGGAATTCGAAAGCAAACAGCGGGACAACAACGAACTGGCCCAGACCTATCGCCATTTCCGCCATATCATCCGTGACCGGGGCAGCATGCCGGATCTGGTGGAACGTCTGCAGCAAATGGATGCCGCGCGGGTGAATGCCACCCTGCGCAATCATCTGCCGCTGGAACCGCTGCTGGTCAGTGCCCGTCCGCCATCCTTTGGCGAAGCCCTGCTGCGCATGTTGCCCGCCACACTGGTATTGGGTGCGGTGGGCGTACTGCTACTGCGCTGGAGTCACCGTCGCCGCCTGCGCCAGATTCGCTAACCGCCGCGCACAAAAAAAGGATCGCACGTGCGATCCTCTTGCGTCATTCCCGATCAATGCTGCCAGGCGAAGTCACACCGGCTCAGCCGTCGACTCCGCCTCCGTCTTTTTTCCGACACCAAACCCCGGATGCAGCAACTCGAACAGATCGACAAATTCCTGCGTCAGTTTGTGTTTCGGCGCCATATAAATCAGCGGCACCCCCACATCGTGGGATTCACGCATTTTCACCGACGACGAAATATAGGTATCCAGAATCGGCAGGCCCTCTTCCTTCAATTCATCCACCATGCGATTGGGCAAACTAGCGCGGGGCTGGAACTGGTTCACCACAATGCCTTCCACTTCCAGGGCTTCATTATGATCCTGGCGGGTCTCTTCGACATTTTCGATCAGGTTGTACAGGGCCTGACGGGAAAACTCGTCGCAATCAAACGGAATCAGGCAGGCGTCTGCAGCGATCAGCGCAGACAGAGTGTAGAAGTTGTAGGCCGGAGGCGTGTCGATATAGATGGCATCGTAATCACGGATGCGGGCCAGTGCATCCCGCAGCTTGAAGATTTTGTGCTTGGCTTCCAGCTGGGACATGATTTCACCCAGTTCCGGATTGGCCGCGATCACATGCAGATTGTCGTAGCGCGACGGCGTGATGAAGTCCTCCAGCGTGCGGTTGTTGCGCAGCTTGAAGGTCAGCGACTCGGCAAAGAAAATCCCGATGTCGCGCTCACCGGTCTGAAAATCCCGCCCCAGCAGATACTGGGTGGAATTGCACTGGGGATCGAGATCAATCAGCAACGTTTTCAGCCCGCGAGCCGCACTGATGGCGGCCAGATTGGATGCGATGCTGGATTTGCCCACGCCACCTTTCTGATTGAATACCACTCGACGCATGATCCTTCCCCTGTGCTGCGTTCAGTAAAACTGCGCACAGTTTATAGAACACATCAGGATCTGTCTTGTCTTTCCCCGGCAGGAATGGCGCTGGCTTTGCGTCCAAAGCAGGATTACCACCACAATTGCATCCTTCGTAACCAGCCAACCTAACGCCATAAGGAAATTGCCGCTATCACCTTGACCTGACTAGGCTTTGCCAATAGGTTAATGGCAGCTCGCATTTCGTATACTTTCCCGGATGGCTGGGCAATTTAGCGCCAACCGGATTCGGGTGTTAAGCTTGTCCACTAGCGGCCACATAACGAGAATTACAAGGACTTTTCCATGAGCAGATCGGACGAAATCAAACGCAACTCCCACAAGATCTGGCTGGCTGGCCTGGGCGCCTACGCCATGATGGATGAACAGGGGCGCGATACGTTTGAACGTCTGGTAGAAAAAGGCCTGGAACTGGAGAAAGAAAACAGCGCCCAGGTGACGCCGGTGCTGGGCGATTCCAAACTGGATGAACTGAAAAGCCGCGCCAACCAGACCATGGACCGCATCGAGCGAGCCTTCGACCTGCGGGTTTCATCCGCACTGGGACGCCTGGGTATCAGCCGCAAATCTGATCTGGATCTGCTGCATGACAAGATTGACCGTCTGGCGGCGGCCATCGAACAAATGTCCCACGAACTCGACAAGTAGCGCGCCATCGTGAACACCATACTCACCGTCATCGCCACCGCCCTGCTGTCCAGCATTGTCACCCTGCTGGTAGCGATTCATTATTTTCGCCGCTACGCCAAACCCCGCTATGAACAAACCCTCGCCGACGCCATTGAGCGCTTTAAAGCTGAAGTGGGACCGGAAATCGAAGCCAGGGTGAAACAGGGCGTGGTGGATGGCATCAAATCCCTGCCGACCCGCGAAGTACTCCGCGACACCACCCGCACCATCGCCAAAACAGGACTGGATATCGTCGGCGACGGACTGAAGATCGCCACCCGCCCACGCCCGCGCCGGCCCAGCGGAACGCCGCTGGATGACGACTGACGCGCCGGATCAGCGCCGCCCCAGCAGTCGCGGGATCAGCAGTACCATGGACAGGATCAGCAGCAACACCGTATCCAGCGACATGCCCTCGATGACCGGGACCTGCAGATAACCATTGTGGGCCAGGAACGCCACCACAATCAGGCAGAAGCCAATTACAGTGCTGATCTGGCTCGCCCGCCGGTCGGCGTCGAGCTGACGCCGGATGGCACGAATCTCCTCCATCTGCTGCTGCTGGATTTCACCCTGCATGCGCACGGTCAGCAACGTTTCATTCGCCAGCTGGGGCAAGTGCTCAAGCCGCACAATCCAGGCCGGATCGTGATTCTTCAGGGCTTCGATCAGGCCGCTGAAACCTTCGAAATCCGGTAGCCAATTATTGAGAATCCGTTTACACACCGCCCAGATACTGAATTCCTGCATGATGCGCAGCAGTTCTGACAGCAACAGCAGATCACCGCTGACCCGAACCCCTTCGGCGCCCTGCACGTCGCCGTTATCCGACCCCAGAATGTACTGGGCCAGCAGCGCGGTCGGCAGCGTCAGCCTCGCGTCGACCGTTTCTTCATATTCTGCAAACAGCTGCACGCCATCGTGACAAATGGCGACAAAAAACATCCAGTCGGGGGCAGTCGTCTTGATCCTGACCACACGGCCGTTATGATCACGCAGCCGTTCAAGCGCTTCGGGCTCATAAGACAATGCCAGATTGATGGCTGCCTCGACCACTTCAAGCACCAGATAGCGGATCATCGATTCATTGGTTTCGATTGCCATGGTCGCCGGCCACCTTGTTATTGTTGTCGGGCGTAAATTCAGGTTACGAAATTTACCACCAGCACTTGCAAAAATCTCAGGAATTCTTTTTTAAGCAAGTTATAATAGCCCGTCTTTTTGGGTCCTTCCGGACGAGTATTGGAACGATTTGTGGCCTTTTTGTAAGCATCCTGCTGTTGGCGTCACAACACTCTGCAAGGGAAATGCGCGCGCATGGTTCCTGCCCGGGGCAGCCTGGCAAATGCGAACCCGCCAAAATAACAAACTAGGGATCTTCACTCGATGCTTGAGTTTTACAACGAGTTTGTAAACCACCCCGATTTCTGGAAGTACATGAGCATCCCGCTGGTCGCCGCCATCGTAGGCTGGGGAACCAACTGGGTCGCCATCCAGCTGACCTTTTACCCCGTCAAGTTCATCGGGATTCCCCCTTATCTGGGCTGGCAGGGTATCATTCCGCGCAAGGGCCGCAAGATGGCCGCCATCACCGTGGAAAACACCCTCGACAAAATCAGCACCATGCAGGAGATCTTTGACGAGTTCGAACCGGAAAAGATTGCCCACCACGTCATCAAGATCGCCGACTCCCGCATCGAGGAAATCACCGACGACATCATGTCGGAACGCAATGCGGTGCTGTGGGAAAACCTGCCCAACGTCCTCAAGAACCGCGCCTATGCCAGGGTCCGGCGCCAGATGCCACAGATGCTCGACAATCTGATGGAGGACATGCATGCCAACATCGAAGACCTGATAGACCCCAAAGAGCTGATAATCAAGAAGCTTTCCGAGAACAAGGAGCTGCTGAACCGGGTATTCTGGGAGTGCGGGGAAACCGAGTTTAAATTTGTTATCAATTCCGGGTTCTGGTTCGGTGGTCTGTTTGGGGTGCTCCAGATGTTTTTCTGGTGGTTCCATCAGGCCGACTGGGTCATGCCCGTGTTTGGCCTGATCGTGGGTACCGCCACCAACTGGCTGGCACTGAACCTGATTTTCCGCCCCTTGAACCCGATCAAGATCGGCCCGATCACGCTGCAGGGCCTGTTCCTGCGGCGGCAGAACGCGGTGTCAGAGGTCTTTTGCCGTATCGTCACCAGCGAGATCCTCACCATCGGCCATATCATGAACGAGATCTTCCGCGGCCCCCGCTCCGACCGCGCCAAGGCCATGATGAAGCGCCACATGCGGCCGGTCATCGACGGCGGCGTCGTCAAGACAGTGGCGCAATTAACGGTGGGCCCCGAGGGCTTCGTTGAGCTCAAGCGCACAATCGAAGAAAAAACCATTGAAATTTCCTTGGCTTCCTTCGATGATCCTGTGTTCACTAGGGAGCGGGGCAAGGTCGTGGAAAAGATGTTCCGCGAACGCATGCAAGCCATGTCGGCGCAAGAATTTCAGGCGCTGCTGCGTCCGGCCTTCGAAGAAGACGAATGGATTCTCATCGCGCTGGGTGGTGTTCTGGGCCTGCTGGCGGGTGTGGGGCAGCTGCTGTTCATGTTTGCCGGTGCCAGCGTCTAGGTATTGATCATACAGACCGCTGCCGGATACCCCAGGGCCAACGGCAGCGCTCACCATCCCGCTTAAAATGACAGGATAGCCAAACAACCTGTGCGCCCACACTGACAACAACAAGGCGCGTCGTCATATCATTGATGCATGCACACAGTTTCACGGGGAGAGTACACATGCTGCGAGAGGGCATTGAGGCTGCATGATCGATGCGCTGTCCTCTGATCGATGGATTGGAGTGGTTCCTGTACTGCTTCCGCTGCTGATGGCTTTCACCGGCTGGCTCAGCTTGCGCATCGCTCAATGGTCCGCCGTATTGCCGCGCAGGTTTGTCGGCATCCCGCCCTATCTGGGCTGGCAAGGCTATCTGTATTCCCATCTTGAACTCTATGTCACCCACTGGAGCCGCGGCCTGCTGGAAAAACTCGGCTCGCTGGACCAGATCTTTGAACACGTGGGGCCGGAAAAAATCGTTTCCCACCAGCTCAGCCGCCTGCGTCCGCAGGTGGACAGTTTCATCGATGAAGTGATGAACGCCCGCAACCAGGTGCTGTGGGAAAACCTGCCGATCCTGATGAAAAACCGCTTCTACGCCCGCGCCCACCGCATGCTGCCGCGCATCATTGACGACATTGTCGAGGACCTGGGGGATGGCGTGCGCCGCCTGGTGTCCTATCCGCAGCTGCTGCATTTCGCCGAACAGGACAAACCCGGCACACTGCAGGGCCTCTACGATGTTCTGACCCGGCGCGCATTCAACCGGCTTGCCATCTATTGCGCCATGACCGGTTTTGCGGCAGGCCTGATCCAGCTGGCCGTTGGCTGGCTGCTCAACTCCCAACAGCTGCTGTACTGGTCCTTGTCAGGCGCCGCCATCGGTATCGGCTTCTTCTGGCTGTGTCAGCGCCGCGTCCATACGCCGCCGGTTCCCACACCGCTGGGCCCTTTCACATTACGCAGCCTGGTCAATCGCCTGCGTGCGCGCCAGGATCGCGAGCTGGCCGCCTACCTGGCGCAGACAGTCCTGTCACCCAACAACATCGCCCGTGCACTGGTATTGGGCGGCAAGGCGCGTCACGCCCACAACATCATTAAACGCCGGGTGGCCCCGCTGGTAGAGGAATTCGACGTGCGCACCGTCGCACAGCTGACCGTCGGCCCCATCGGTTACGTCAACCTCAAACAGTCCATGGTGGACAAACTGACCGAGTCGTTCCTGGATCCGTTTGAAGACGAACGGTTCAACCACGAGCGCGGCAAGGCGCTGGAAGAATTTCTCTACAGCCGCATCGAAAAGCTGCCCGATCAGCTATTCTTTCAACAAATGAAATGGACCCTGGATCCGCTTGCCATCATTGGCACCTGTACCGGCATTGTTGTCGGCGCGGCGCTCGGGGGATTACAGTGGTCGCTACTTTATTTCTGATCTGTTTCGACTGAACGCATCATGGCCAAATACGTTTTCAAAATCCGCTGGGAAAAACAGCCCGATGGCAACGAGTCCTACACCTGGCAATTCGATAACGGCGTGGTACTGAAAGCCGATCGCGCCGGCGCCATGGTGCCGGGACTGATGGAGCCGGAATCCGCCTTTGTCGCCGCACTGGCCAGCTGTCACATGCTGTCGTTCATGGCCGTCGCAGCCAAGCGCGGCATCAACGTCCAGCGCTATCTGGATACCGCTACCGGCGTGCTGGAAAAGAACCGCAACGGCAAGATCGCCGTCACCCGGGTTCTGCTGCAACCCCAGGTGGAGCTGGATGATGCCAGCGCCGATGCCGGCACCCTCAGCGAGATGCACGACGAAGCCCATAACAAATGCTTTATCGCCAACTCGATCACCTCACAAGTATTGATCGAACCCGTTCTGCTACCTGCCAGCGTCCACTAAACCTATGCCAAAAGCCTGTGATCTGAAACGCGGTGCCGTTGTCTACGTCAACGACCAGCCCTATATCATCAAGAACATCGAGGTACGCAGCCCTTCTGCCCGCGGCGCATCGACCCTCTACAAAATCCGCTTCAACCACGCCCAGACCGGGCAGAAGCTGGACGAAACCTTCACCGGCGACGATTTTCTGAAAGAAGCGGATTTTTCCCGCCGGGAAGTGCAGTACCTGTACAAGGACGAAAACAGCTACATCTTCATGGACAAGGAAGACTACAGCCAGCACGGCCTGGATGAAGACCTGCTGGAAGACCAGATTCCCTTTCTGATCGACAATCTCGAAGGCATCATGGCGCTGTTTGTGGAAGACCGTTGTGTTGGCATCGAACTGCCGCAGTCGGTCTATCTGGAAATCGTAGAAACCGCGCCCTATGTGAAAGGTGCCAGCGCCACCGGACGCACCAAACCCGCACGCCTGTCCACCGGCATCGAAATCCAGGTGCCCGAATACATGGAAACCGGCGAAGTGGTCAGGGTGAACACGGAAACCGGCAAATTCATGTCCCGTGCCTGATTCACACGACGGCCCGCTGCCCAGGGTGGCGGGCACCCTGCCCGCTCCAGTTCGTGTCAGCAAGGGCCAGACCTATCAGTGGTGCAGTTGTGGCCTGAGCCAACAGCAACCCTTCTGCGACAACAGCCATGCGGGCACTGCTTTTACGCCGGTGATCTTCACCGCGCGCAAGGATGAAATCATCTTTTTCTGCACCTGCAAACACAGCCAGGAAGGCATGGTGTGCGACGGCAGGAGCCATCAGCCCCTGCAGCACCGCAACACCTGAGCATCGTTACAGACAGGCATACACTGCATCGATCAGGCGCCGCGCCCGCGGATCGACCAGCACATACGGCCCCATCTGGTTCATCACGAAAGCAAAGCCCATTTCCTGCTCCGGATCGGCAAAGGCAAACGAGCCGCCGGAACCGGCATGTCCGAACGACTGCAGGCCCGGGCCAAACCCGGCTTCGCGACTGCCCGCCTGCTGCAGCATGAAGCCAGGGCCGAACCGGGTATGGGTGCGCAACACCGGGTCTTCACCGGCACTTTCTTCACGCTGACAGCGCTGCAATGCCGCATCCGATATCAGACCTTCCCGGCACGCCGCCTTGCCAAACAGCGTGGCGATGGCGGCGGCCGTGGCGTGAATGTTGGCCGACGGCAATTCCATTCCCCGCCACAGCGGCGAATTGGAACTGGTCATCAGGGATTTGGGATTGGTAAACGCCCGCGCCGTCATGGACTCCGGTTCTTTGAGCACACTGTCGAACAGGTAAAGCCGCCCTTCTGCGGGAAACTCACGTGCCGCAGCCATATCGGCGATACGGCCCCAGTCCGCCGGATTCACACCCAGATGCAGATCAAGCTGCAGGGGCCCCGCAATTTCTTCCGCCAGATACTGTCCCAGCGTGATGCCGGCGGCGCGGCGGAAGACTTCCCCCAGCAACCAGCCATAGGTCACCGGGTGATAGCCATGCTGGCGCCCCGGTTGCCACCAGGGCTGCTCCCGGGCCAGCGTAGTGG
Organism: Gammaproteobacteria bacterium; assembly: GCA_041395845.1. Classification (GTDB taxonomy): domain Bacteria; phylum Pseudomonadota; class Gammaproteobacteria; order Pseudomonadales; family Ketobacteraceae; genus Ch67. The sequence continues at coordinate 190,446 of JAWKZS010000004.1, read as the reverse complement.
TCATGCGTTCCCAGTCAAACAGCGCTTCATCCGGCAGCGGCGTGCGCAGGGCCGGCTGACCACTACGATGATTGAGAATCCAGCCCACCAGCGTATCGCGCTTGCCCTCAACTGCGTACTCGGGCCAATACCAGCCAATCGGCTTTTCCAGGTTCAGCAGGCCCTGATCCACCGCCCGCTGCACCGCCAGCGCCGCCACTGCCTTGCTGGTAGAAAAAATGTTGACCAGGGTGTCCTGCTGCCAGGGCTGGGTGGCCGCCTTGTCGCGCGTGCCACCCCACAGATTCACCACCAGCTCACCACGCCGGTAGACGCTGACGCCCGCGCCGCGTTCCGACGGCTGCTGCAGCAACTGTTCGAATTCGCGCCGTACCCGTTCAAAGGCCGACGCACAGGTCCCCTGCACCACTGATTCACTCATTGCATTACCTTTCCCAGCAAATTCAGCCAGATGGTAGAATCACCGCAGGCATTTCGCAAAGGATTCCCCATGCACCCTCCTGTCTCCGGTCCCTACTCCCTGCAGAACCTCGAACGCTTTGCGTCCCTGATGGACGATCGCTTCCGCCTGCCCGTGCTGAATATCCGGGTGGGCTGGGATTTCATCATTGGCCTGATTCCGGTGGCCGGTGACCTGCTGACCGCCCTGGCTTCGCTGTATATTCTGGTGGGCGCATTCAAATACCGGGTACGCAAGCGGGTAATTGCGCGGATGCTGCTGAATGTGGGCATCGACTTCGTTGCCGGCGCCGTACCCCTGATCGGAGACTTGTTGGACGCTAGTTTCAGATCGAACAAGAAGAACGTGAAATTGCTGCTTGATGCCCTCCGTTCGCAACAGAATGCCAGCAACTTGCACAATGCCCGGACATAGACATACTCAATAGAAGTGCAGTAAATTGGCGCTACGCCTCAATAACAAAAACAACGGCGGTAAACCATGTCAGCACTCCAAACCCTGGTGGTGGATGACTCCCCATCCGCGCGCACTGTCCTGAAACGCCTGCTGGAACGCAAAGGCGTTCATGTCGATCAATCCGAATCCGGCCCGCAGGCGCTGGATTATCTGAAAACCCACAAGCCCGATCTGATTTTCATGGATCACAGCATGCCCGGCATGACGGGGCTTGATGCGATCCGCGCCATCCGCCAGGACCCGGCAACCGCTTCCATTCCCGTGGTGATGTACACCAGCCACCAGGAAGAGGACTACCTGCAGCAGGCCCTCGCCAGCGGTGCAATGGACATCATTCCCAAACCCGCTACCTGGAACAAACTGTCGCAGGTACTGGACACGGTGGTGCAGCAACGCCAGATCATGAACGACGAACTGGCGGCCAATATCGACCAGCAGCTTTCGTCGCTACGGGATCACCTGAGCTTCACCATGGAACAGCAGATCCAGCGTATCTGCGAGGACCTGCGGGACCATTTCGAGCAGCGTCTGCACACCCTGGAGCAGCAACAGCAGACCCCGTCCGCCTATCCCGGCAATGGCCTTTCGTCGCTGATCCATTCCATTACCGACTCCAAGCTGCACCAGCTCAACCTGGAGTTGCGCCACCACCTTTCCGCCAAGCTGGATGTGCTGGGCCAGGACCTGGCGCTGCAGCAGCAGGATCTGCGCGCCGAACTGCTGCAGGAAATGGACCTGCGCCTGCAGCGGGCGGTGCCGGCCCGTGGCCCTTCCCCCTGGCAGCGGATCCCGGCGGTACTGCGGGAACGCTGGTATCTGCTGCCGTTCTGGGTTGCCCTGGGCATGCTGACGGCACTGGGCGGCTACTGGATCTGGTAGCGTCCCACCCGGCGTGACCGACATATTCTCGGCAAATCCGCGAAAAGTTTGTCATACTTAACATATGGTTAACGAGTCATCTCGCGGCAGATTGGCGGCAATGGATTTATGCTGCCAATCTTAGATATTACGATCACGCTCTACAGAAGAAGTGCCCATGGCTATCAAGACTGCTCTGGTAGTGGACGATTCCAAATCCGCCCGCTTTTCCCTCAAGAAACTGCTGCAACAGCAAGGCATCAAGACCGACTTCGCGGAATCCGCCGGTGATGCCCTGAATTACCTGTCCACCAACACGCCCGACATCATTTTCATGGATCACCTGATGCCGGGCATGGACGGGTTCGAAGCCACCAAGGCCATCAAGTCGAATCCGGACACCCGGGACATTCCGGTGATCATGTGCACCTCGAAGGAAGGCTCTGATTACGGCGAACAGGCGCTGGCCATTGGCGCCCACGCGATTCTGACCAAGCCGGCCCCACCGGCGACCCTGCTGGCGATCCTGAGCAAACTGGACAGCAGTGTCACCAGCCAGCCGAGCGCAGATACCGTCAGCGATGCCAAGCCTGTCACGGCGCCTTCTGCGACCGGTGTCAGCACCCGGGTGGTGGAAAACATCGCCCGCAAGATCCTGGAAGAAAAATTCGACGCGTTCCAGAAGGCCCTGGCGGATTCCATTCGCGACGGCCTGCGCCAGGAAATGCAGGAAGAGATCGAGCGGGCCAAGCAGAGCCTGCGCCATGAATTTGGCAGCAGCCTGGACAGCAAGATCAACCAGATCAGCACCAATGTCAGCAACAAGGTGGCTACCAGTCTGTTCGACGAAAAATTCGAAGCGGTCAACCGGCACATGGAGACCCAGATTTCCAACAATCTTGGTGCACTGGAAACGGCACTGGACGCCACCCGCCGTGCGTCACCGGAACTGATCGAAGAAGTGAAAAAGATTGCCCAGTTCACGGCGGCAGCGACCGCTGGCGAAGCGGCCAAGGACACAGCCCGCGACACCACCCAGGCAATCGCCCAGGATGTGGTGCAGCAGGAACTGATGAATCTGAAAGACGCCATCGCGGAACAGGCGGCACAGCAGGTGAGCGGCGCCGGCAGCGGCAAACTGCTGGGCATTGCCGGCGTGGTCATTGGCCTGGTGGCCCTGGTGGCGGCATTTGTCATGTAACAGCATAAAAAAAGGCTGCGGGTGGGAACCTGCAGCCTGTGAGGCAGTAAACGTTGGGTGACGATTTTACTGCGCGAGAAAAACTTTCGACCCACCTTTAACTGTATATAAATACAGTATATCATTTAGCTGTCTCTGGCAAATCCTTTTCGCGAACGTCCGCCATGCAGCGCAAAATCATTCATATCGATTGCGATTGCTTTTATGCCGCCGTAGAAATGCGGGATGACCCGAGCCTGCGCAACCGCCCCATTGCGGTGGGCGGTGATCCAGGCAAGCGCGGCGTGATTTCCACCTGCAATTATGAAGCGCGCCAGTACGGCGTGCGTTCAGCCATGGCGTCGGCCTATGCCAAACGATTGTGCCCGCAACTGATCATCCTTCCCCACCGCATCAGCTACTACAAGGAAGTGTCCCAGCAGATCATGCGCATCCTGCGCCAGTACACGGATCGGATCGAGCCGCTGTCGCTGGATGAAGCCTTTCTGGATGTCACCGGTCAGCCACACTTTCAGGGCAGCGCCACACTGATGGCCGAGGCGATTCGCAAGCAGGTGCGATCACAGGTGGGCATTACCGTGTCTGCCGGGGTGGCACCCAACAAGTTTCTGGCCAAGATCGCCAGCGAATGGAACAAGCCGGATGGCCTGTTTGTGCTGCGGCCGGAACAGGTGGATGACTTTGTTGCACAGCTGCCGGTGGAAAAGCTCCATGGCGTTGGCAAGGTCACTGCGGAACGATTGCATCGCATGGGCATTCGCACCTGCGCCGACATCCGCGCCCACGATCATTTCCAGTTTGTGGAAAAGGTCGGTTCGTTCGGTGAGTATCTGTATCGGCTGGCCCATGGCCACGATGAACGCCCAGTGGAAACCCGTGACGATCGCAAATCCCTGAGCGTCGAACACACCTATGCCCAGGATCTGCCGGATCTGGACAGCTGTCTGCGTCAGATTCCGGATTTGCAGGATCGCCTGGAGCAGCGCCTGCGTCGTTCGCAGCGGGATCAGGTGATCAAGAAGGCATTCGTGAAAATCAAGTTTGCGGACTTTACCAGCACCACCATGGAATGCTGCGTGCGGGAACCGTCGCTGCCGGTTTACAAGTCGCTGTGTGATGAAGCCTTCCAGCGCAAGGGCATGTCTGTGCGCCTGCTGGGCGTGGGTGTGCGCTTTGCCGAACGCAATCATGCCAGCGTCCGGCAATATGCCTTTGATTTTGCCTGATCAGTCCAGCGGTGGCAGATTCAGCCACTGACCAAGCGCGGCATACAGACGATCATCTGCCAGCAGCCGGATATGGCCCACATCATCCAGCACGACGCGCTCGATCTGCGCATGCTGCAGTGGAAAGTGGCCTTCGCCCATGGCGCTGGCCAGCGGCACCAGACCATCGCCCAGCCAGCGCTTGGCGGGATCATCACCCATCCGCGCCGCCAGCAACAGATGGCGCATGCGGTCGTTAAATGGAACCGACACTGCATCGCGATGCTCATCCTGCGCTTCAACCACCGCGCCATGACGCAGACTGCGAATACCACGACTGCGAATATTGCCCAGCGCCATCAGTGGCCGCGAATACGGCGACACACCCAGCAGCGAGTTGGCGAAGTTGCCAATTTTTTCCAGTGGTGCACCCGCATGGTGTGACGCCAGATAGGCCGCATGTGTGACCGAGTGAATCCAGTCACTGGCATGCACATGCTCGCCATGATGCAAAGCGCTGCGAATGATCAGACCGCCCATGCTATGCCCTGCCAGCATCAGGGATTGATCTTCTGCCGGCTGCCAGTGCTCGGCCAGCAGTTGCGACAGCGCAATGCCGTTTACCCAGATCGGCAGACCGCTGTTGTAGCGCAGCCAGGCCACACCGATATCCTGCTGCTGAACTTGCGCCACGAAGCGCTGATGCGATGCAGTCTGCCAGTCCTGTTCGCTCAGACGAGGCCATGGACAAACAGCAGCACTCCGCGACGGTGACGCGCCTGCAGTTCCGGCAGGATTGCACCCGCCCCTGCTCATCCACCACCTCCATGGACAACGCCAGCGGGTGTCGCCACTCCTGCAGCTTGTCGCAAACACGCCATTCATGCCGCTATGCACACGCCGCAACGGCACTGGCAGATGATCCTGGGACGGCAGATGCGCGATCGCCCGATGCAGTTGATCGGCGCCCTGCGTCAGCAGCAATCGCACCAGCGCATAGGTTTTCGGGATCGTGTGATGATCCGCCGACGAACGCCAGGCCCAATAACGCGGGATCAACTACCGGGGGAACCTGGGCAATGGTGTGGTGCATACGACCAGCCAACTGCGCCAGCTCACCGCCGGAACGCAGCGCCAGACTCAGCAGACCTACCAGCCATTTCAGTGATGACCAGCCATGCTGGACCACTGGACCGGACCACGCCGGCATGGGATTTTGTTCGGATTGTTCCATGATTGCTGCTCCACAATCAAGTGCACACATGTACACTATGATGGCTAGCAATCTGCTAAAAAACAAGTCCGCCGAAATTGATAGTTATCAATTAACGCCGTGTTTTTCCATACAATCTTGGCAAAACAACGGCGAAACAACAGTTTACAACCGGACACAATTACCACCTTCAGACATTGCGTACCCGCGAAACCTCTGTGCCGTTCCACAGCAGCCCCGCGGCCTGCTCAAGCTCTTCCAACGCCTGCTCCATGTGCGTCAGCAAACGTTGCAGGCTGGGCAGCGTGCGCCGGCACCCCACTACGCCAAATTCCAGCTTGTCCTGATAGCTAATGATGGTGATGTTGAGCGCCATGTGATTGGCGATGGCGGATACCGGGAACATGTGTTCAAGCCGGGCGCCATTCCAGTAACACTGCTCGCGGGGACCCGGCACATTGGAAATCACCACATTGAACGCCAGCCACTGCGGCATGCTGCCCGTCAGCACGGCAAGTCCGGTGGGTGCCAGGGTCAGCGCGGTGTAATCGACGATCTGCTCCGGTGTCATGCTGGCGAAGCGCGCTTTGCCTTCATTGACGGAATTCTGGATCACACGGAAACGGGTAAGTGGATCGTTCACGTGGGTCGCCAGATTCGCCAGAATCACCGCCACCTGGTTGCCTCCCACGCTGTCATCCTTGCGCAGCGACATGGGCACCATGGCCACCAGCGGCCGCTCCGGCAGTTCGTTGTGATAATCCAGATAGGTACGCAAGGCACTGCCGCACATGGCCAGAATCACATCATTCACCGTGCCATCCAGTGCCGTCGCCAACGCCTTCAGCCGAGCGAGTGGAAATGACTGGGCCGAAAAGCGGCGCGAACCGGTGATCGGTTGCGACAGTTTGCACACGGGGGCGGTGAACACATGGGCCAGCTCGGGATTCTGACGTGCATGCTGCACTGTCTTCACCAGCGCACTGACCACCGCCGGCACCGCACTGACCTGATTGCCGACCAGACGGGCGATTGCCGAAAACTGCGAGAGAGCGCCAGCGGATTCGCCGTGATGCCCATTGCGTTGACGCGGCGGAAGCTGCCAGATGGGCGGCATGTTCTGCTGCTGCGGATCTGTGCACAGCATCTGCATGCCAAGCCGCATGGCCGAGACGCCATCCACCAGCGCATGATGGATCTTGGTGTACAGCGCAAAATGCCGGCCATGCATGGCCTCGATCAGGTAGGTTTCCCACAGCGGACGACTGCGATCCAGCAGATTACTGTGCTCAGCCGAAATAAAACTCAGCAACTCCTTCGGACCACCCGGCTTGGGCAAGGCGACATGACGGAAGTGATGCTCGACATCGAAGCGTTGATCATGATCCCAATGATAGCCGGTCCAGCGCGTCACAAGTCGCCGGTCAAAAGGTGGTGTTGGTTGCTGGAACTGGCGAAGATAATCGGCAAGCTCACGAATAAATTGAGGACCAGCATCTTCAGGAAACCGATAGATCTGCAATCCAGCCACATGCAGCGGCTGATGGCGCCGCTCAAGCCATAAAAAAAGGTTATCCGTTGCCGACAAGCGTTCCATGGCGCGCCTCTCTTGTTATTGTGGTGGAGGAGCATAACAAACTTGCGCTGGTAAAAATCTTGTCACGGATCATGAAGTGAGTGTCGACAGGGCAAAGCGGCCAGCACAACACCATGCATGGCCGCTACGCCCACGAGCAGGAAAATTACAGGCTTACTGGATGCTTTCAGCCGCCTCGATGCGATCAAGCGCTTGCATGCGCTTGATTTCATTGCTGGTTAATCCCAGTTCACGCTGCGCAAGATCGCCGATGTAGGCATTGCGGTCTGCGGTGGCAAGGCCATCCAGATGTCCGGATTCACTCAGCAGGGCTTTATACTGTTCACGCTTGCTCTGCCACTGGCGTTTCTCTTCATCCACCTGGGCCAAACGCTTGGCAGCATCCTCGCCCACCATGTCCACCCTGGCCTGATAGATCTGGGCATCAGTGGCGCCCTGCTTGCGCAGCGTTTCGGTATATTCAGCCAGGTTAACCTGCGTCATGGCGGCTTCCTGCGCCTGCCGCACCGGTTCAGGCAATGCTGCCTTGAGCTGATCGATGATAACCGTACGCTGCTGATCGGAAAGACCAGGCTGCTGCAAGGCAAGCTGTGCTTCGAGATAGGCGTTGTTGGTCTGATCCAGCTCGGCAAAAAATGCGTCGTAAGCCTCGTCACCCAGATACTGGCGACGCAGATTCTCCAGTTCCGCCAGGCGATCGCGCATCCCGGCAGGATCGTTTTCCATGACGTAGCTTTTATCAAACGACGACTCCCACTGATCGTAGGCATCAATGTAGGCAAAATATTTATCGAGCACCGCGAGTGCCTGACTCAGTGCAGGTTCCTGCAGCGAGGCAATCATGTTGCCGGCGATAAGATCGTAGATCTGATCAAACGGCAGATCACCGATCGTCAACGAAAATAATCCAGCAGATCCTTGACGTTGCCATCAACCACCAGATTGCCATCCCCGTCCACGTTGTATTGGGCTGGCAGATCCGTATCAGCCAGATACAGGGGCCGATTGGCCATGAACGCTTCGTAACGTTGCCGCAAAACGTCTGGACTTGGCTTGTCCACGCGTTTCAACGCGGCAGCCGGTCGCAGGGCCAACGGATCACGATTCAAAACCTCAGTGGGTGCTTCAATAGCCGTCACGCGGGATGCTGAAGAATCACCATCACGATAACCATTCAGCAACGAAAATCCGGCAAGAATTAGACCAACGGCAACCAGCGCAACCGAAGCCAGCATCAGCTTTTTTGTCATGGGCTTACACCTCTTATACGACGGGGACAGGACACAGCGTGTCCGTGTGTCCTGTCCAGGTTATTACTCAGCGGTATCCGATTTCACAGGCCTGCTTTTTTCAAACGATTGGCATGCGTGTAATAAATGCTGGGAATATTCATGCCGAAAGCAGTGATCGCCAGCGCGTGATTGATGGCATCAAAGTGGTTGGCTTTATAATTCAGACGCAGCGCCTGACCCAACGCCATACCACAGGTCGGCACCAGACCATCCCACTTCAGTGGCGCCGAACCGGTAAATTCACGAGCCAGCGGAATCACGATACTGTCGAAAGGATCGAGCCACGCGGTGATGGGATCGTTGCCACCCCACGAATACCAGCGAATGCCGTTGGCAACTGATGCACCACTGGCGCGCGACAGGGTAGCACCGGGTCCGTTACGGCCTGCGTTATCATTCCAGCACTTGTAACTGGGCATGGCGTCCGGATAAGTGGCATTGAACTGAACGTAAGATGGATCGTGCTGGGATGCAGCGGCAAGATCCAGCATGGACTGATCAACATTGAGATTACTGTTGTAGTCACCATCGGAACCCACACCAGAAATCAGCTCGAGCAGATTGAGCAGCATCGTCACCGCACCATCCACAATAGGTCCGCCAATTCCAATAGCATTCAATGTATTAATGAAACCGTCAGCGAACTGCGTACCTTCGTTCATGCAGTGAGAGCAACTGACCGATGCGATCCACTGCGGCTCCAGCGCCGCTACGTAACGGGCCGCGGTCGCGCCCTGGCTATGGGCTATCAAATTCACCTTTTGCGCGCCGCTGATCGCCAGAATCTGCCGGATATCATCCCGCAATTCTTCACCACGACGCTCGTGCAGCGCGGCTGAACTCATGTTGACAACATAGACTTCCGCACCACGACGCCGCATGTTGTTGGTAATGAAATACCAGTAATCCACAACCCCAAGAATACTGTCGAAACCAAACGCACCATGCACCATTACGATGGGATATTTTGTTTGGGAATAAGTGCTGGCACTGGCAACCGGCGCAAGCACCAATGACGCCAGCGCAAACGCCGCCGCAGACAACCATAAATGAAGCCTTTTCATAACGTGTTCCTTTGATGTCTTGTTAGTGATTATTGTTTTACGAGCGCTTCGCCAACCAACACGAAACAACGATCACAGTCTAGGGAGGGCAGGAACAGCATTCTTGTATCAGGGGGACAAGTTAATGATCTAAGCGGCCATCAATAAAACGCCATTACGACTGATAGTATTGTCAGCAATATTTTTTCCCGCAAAAAACAAATGCATAAAGACAGGCAGAGAAACCGTTAACGTATGACTACAAAATAGGGATTCAGTCGCGTGAATTTACTGCCTATAATCCCGACGACGGATCCCATAAAAACAATAATGTGGACATCACTATGGATCGCGACACTCCTCTTATTCTGCCTGATTATGTTCTAAGCTACGCCGAGTGCATGGAACGACTCGGTTTCAATCCGAATGATATATCCCACCGCATCGGGCTTGATTACCCTCATTTCAAACGCAACCCTGCAGCGCTCTCGATAAACCAGACCACCCAGATGCTGACGGCCTGTTATGACCTGTTCAAGATGCCGTATCTGGGATTGGCCATGGGCAAGCAGATGCGCTTGACCATTCATGGCATGGCAGGCGTATCCGCCATGGCTCAACCTACCTACGCTGAGTGCCTGCAGGCCGCCAGCCGGCTGTGTGAGAAGGCCTTTCCGCCGTTCGCCATGGAATACTTTGAAACGCCAACCACAGTTGGATTGCGCATCATTGAATGCATGTCGCTGGCGCCGGTATCCCATTTCTTTATCGAATCCGTCGCCGTCAACTTCTACAACATTCTGCACTTTCTGCTGGGCGACGAATATGAACCGGAGTACATTGCCTTTGCGCATCCGGAGCCGTCCTATCTGAATGTGTATCAGCGCTATTTCAACTGCAAGATCCGCTTCAACGCAGATCATCACGAGTTCGTGGTATCGCGTCAGCTGGCACATCGGGAATTACTGCTGGCAAACAAGGGTATCGCGCGGATGGCTGAACAGGACTTTCTCAAGTCTCTGCCCAGCATCAATCTCAATTACCTGCCGAAGAAATTGCGCCTGGTGCTGATGCAGAGCATGGGTGCCTTCCCTTCCCTGGAAACTGCCGCCCGCAAACTCGGCATGAGTGGCCGTACGTTGCGCCGCCAACTCAACAGCCTGGGTACCAATTTCCAGAATGAGCTGGATCTGTTGCGGCGGGAATTCGCAATCAGCTACCTGACCAAAAGTGATAAATGCATCACCGAAATTGCGCTGATGCTGGGATTCTGCGATTCCTCTGCCTTCAGCAAGGCTTTCAAGAAATGGACCGGAGAATCACCACGGGAATTCAAGAAGAAACATGCACTGGATGGTTATCGTGATTTCAACGACGACGTCACTGACAGCGACACCTTTGACCTGGATAGCGTCACGTCCTGACGCTTTCAGCGCCAGGCTCGTATCGCCAATTCAGTGAATTCGCTGGGTTTCAGTCCGGTATTCATCTGCAGGTTGACAGACACCATTTCGGTCGCCTTTCCGGTTACCAGATTGCTCATGACGATGCGAGCGGGATTCCAGAGACGCTTGTCGTAAAGCCGGTAATCATACGTCTGCATGGACTTGAACCGCTTGCCATCAGCGTCATAGAAATCCGCCTTGATCACCCGGTAATGTTCCTGGTCAATCCAGAGTCGGGTCTTGCTGTAGCTCGACTCGAGGGATGGCGCTGGAAAGCGATCCAGTACAAAGCACTGCTGGGCATCACAGGCTTCAGCCGCTACCGTTTCGAAGCGGTACTGGACGGGATTCTGATCGGCCAGATCCTCGAAAGTAAACTCGCTGCCACGAAACGATGATGTACGCGCCGTTCCGGCGATGCGCTTGAGCCGCTTGGTGGACGGCAGATACAGCCACTGTTCATCGTCCCCGCCTTTTTTACTGTGGGTCAGCAGGGCAATACCTTTTTCCCGCTGCGGCGCGGTAAAAATCGACAGACTGCTTGAATTGCCATGTTCATCAGAGCGGGCCTTGAGCAGCATTTCCCGTTCCGAACGCTCGCCATTGGCATCAATCAGAATCATGCGCACTTCGTGAATCATGTCGCTGAAGCCGGCACTGTTCTGCCGGGCCCGCTCAATGATCGTATTGGCATCCGGCACCTCGGCTGTGGCGAAGGGTGGCAGCGCTATCAGCACTGCTGCGAGCAGAGACTTCCACATAGGGGCGTTCCTCAAAAATGGTAGTAGATATCAATCTGGACGTAGCTGTCGCGCTCGATCAGATTCATTTTCTGGCTGTTGTCGGAAATGCGCAGCAGATCGAACAGGGTTTGCGGCGTTCTTGCAGTATCGATACCGTTCCAGTAATCCGGTTGCTGCAAATCCTCGATGAACTGTTCTATGCGTTCAAACTGGACAGTGCTGATGGTGACGTCGTCCAGCAGTAGCAGAAACTGCTCGATGGACGCTTCCGATGCCGGGTTCTCAGTCACCAGCTGCTCGAAGAAAAGGAATGATATCGTCGCTGCTGTAGCGGTCATCATTGGCGTGAAAATACTGTCCCGTCACATTCAGTGACCAGGCCTGCCCGATGGTATTACTCCAGAACAGGGTACCAAACCACTCGTCGTAACGGGTGTCTGCGATCAGGGCAACGATCAGGTTGCTGTCCCGCTCGTCATTCAAGGCGATGCGCCCTGCGATACCGATATCCCGGTCAAACAGGGTGCCATAGATATGATCACGGCTGTCCCAGATGCCTTCGATCATCCAGGTCAGATCGACATCGCTGCCGAACAACCCACCAAAAGTATATTCCAGGCCGCCGGCGACGGATTCAAACCGCTCCAGCGATCCGGTCTGATAGGTGAACTCTGCACGTAGCAACACATCCTCAATCAGATACTGCCACTCCAGTGACGTCTGGTTGACCTTTTCATACACGGGTATCAGGTAGGGATCACTGAAATCATAATTGAAGATAAAATAGGGATCGCGGGTCATGCCGTAAAAGTGGGACAGCGCAATGTCCATCTCACCAATGCGGGTCTTCCAGCGTGCAGCGAAATCCCAGCGCCCGGTGGCACCCCAGTCATATTCTTCCTCGTCATTTGCGACCAGCAGCGGATAACGCAGACGGCCATCTTCACCGGGAAACCATGCGGGTCGCAAGCCGTAGAGAGTGTACAACTCAATCAGGTCTTCACCCCAATAGAACGACGGGGATGCCAGCGGCTGACCCAGTTTGCGGTTGAACGGTAATTCTGCCCGATCCTTCTGGTTGATCAGATCGGTAATCTTGAACAGTTCGTTGACACCCCACCCCACCTGACCGATGCCCGCACGCAGCTGGTAGGCTTCTTCTTCCCGCAGCCAGAGCAGCTCACGGATGTCGGCACCATTACGTTCGCTGTCGACACTGTCGCCCCGCAGGAATACGCTGGCGCTGAACTGGTCACGCTCACCCAGCGCCTGTGCTACATCGAATTGCGCACCGATGGAAGGATAGGTCTGTTCATCGACCTGTTCGCCGGTCTGGCCATAGTAACGGGTCTGGCCATTGAGCCAACCCGACAACTCTGCTGCGAATACTGCCGGATGCACGCCTGTCACAAGCCACAATGCCACGATCCATCCGGTACGCTTATCAGGCCGCCGCCGATTCCACTGCTTGAATGTCATGTTTTTGTTTTAGTTTTTGTAGACCCAGGATATAGCTGCTGCAATACAGCACGACAACGGTAAAAACGGGCAGAATGGTCAGGACAATATTGGGCGTGCCGGCAGACAGGTGTGCCGTCAGCATCAACGCCAGCGACAGCATGCATACGAGTACTACACTGAGAACGCGCCCTACCAGCAGGTGACCCATCCGCAGAAAAAACCACTCCAGCAATGTGCTGCCAATGGCAGTCGTGGTGAAACTGACCGCCCCCTGCGACAGCCCCGACAGCAACGCCTGCGCCGGAACAGCACGGTTGGCCCACCACGCCCAGGCGAACCAGGTGATGGCCGACAATAGCGCGGCAACGACGACGCGGGTAAATGGCGAGCGGGCGAATTGCATCATGCTCGCCCTTCCTGTCGCTGACGCCAATGCGGCACTGAGAGCATCAATATCAGGCAAACCAGCAACCAGGGCGACAGCGCACCTGCACTGCCTTCGGTAACCTGGATATTGGAAAGTCCACGATCCACCAGATCGTTCAGCTGATCACCAGGCCCGTTATCACCACCCAGGTCCCCACCACCGACCGGATTACCATTGGCCTGGTCGTCGGCAACCTTGGCAACCGCCATGTCACAACGGCTCTGGGATAACTGGAACAACTCGCAACGCCAGCGAATGGACTTCTGCACGGCTTCCACTGTGCCACGATTGAAGTGAGTGAGAAAATCCTCCAGATCACCCTGGTAGATTTCGTCGATCAATGCATCAAAACTGTCGACTTCACTGGCGCTGCCGAGGTTTTCCAGCAGTTCGTTGCCGAGATCGCCCAGGATGCCGTCGCCCAGATCCAGCTGGTTGAGTTCACCCAGCAGGCCCGACTGATCCAGTCCTAGCAGACGCTCCGGATCGAATTGTTTGATCTGCTCCTTTATCTGCTCTGCCTGTTCAAGGCCGTAGCCACTTTGCACCAGGCCATATCCGTCTTCAAAATGATCCAGCCCGACATCGCCGGCGCGCAGATAAGGTTCCGGCTCGATGATCTCTTTCAGCAGCGGAAGATCGGCCAGCTCTGCGGTCGCACGGGTTGCCGCGTTTGGCATGCTGCCATCACCCAGGGAATAGTGCATGCCCAGCGGCCGGGCATCCTGACCCGGTGGCGGCTGACGATAGTATTGCGCAAAGTTGTTGCCGTCGGCGATATCCAGATAGTGCTGCATCATTGCAACGATGAAGGTCAGTTCCGCACCGTTGGCATCCATGGGCACCACATGACTGGTCATGTCATCCCAAAAGGTGGATTCCGTGAGTACGTGCATCAGGCTGCCGGCACCATTCACCAGATAGGCACCATCCAGATCAGGAGCAACGACACCCACCGCCGTACCGACCATGGCACCCAGCGACATACCGTCGAACATGACGCGGGATCCATCGATCAGCGGCTTTTCCGCCAGGATGGATGAACTCAGGTTGGCTACTGCCTGTGGTAACGCATCCCGGGCATGCTTGGCCACGACGGCCTGATCAACCGTTCCCTGCACGAACATGCCCAGTAGCTGCATGATGGTCAGGGGCGACTGCACCGCAGCCGCGATCGGTAATTCTTTCAATCCCGCTTCAATGACGCGACTGCCATGATTGGGATGATCGATTGCAAGCGTCGCCATGCCAAGACGATCACCCATACGATATCCGGACCGTGTCAATTCCTTGAAATTACCCAATCCATGGCCCCAGATCGACACGGGCACTGGTGCCGGATCGTTCCACTTGGGCAGCGTCAAGACGAATTCGACCCGCTCACGCTGGTTATCAATAATGCGATCGTAAGGGGGATACACACCGCCGTCAGCGCTGCGAAAATTCACCAGCGACAAATCACCTTTCAGCGTGGCCGCTTCCCATTCGGCATCGCCCAAGGTGTCCACTTTGCGCAACCCGGTCATGATGCTGCCGCGTTCCAATGCTTTCTGAACCATCGTGCGCAGGGGCATTGTCACGGCTTCTTCACTGCGCACGGTAAACCAGGTCAGCGCCAGCACATCATTGCGCGCGATTCCGTTGCGATCCAGCACCTGCAAGGCATTGCTGTACGCGTTGTTGACTATGAGCCCGGCCCGGCCTTCCAGCACCCGCTGCATACCGATACTGGGTACAAAGGTAGTGGTATTGCCAATCCCCTGATCAAAAGACTGCTTGAGCAGGACCGCCATGTATTGATGCCCGAATTCAAAGCGACTGCGCGGCCATCCGATAATGACGGGGCGCGCTTCACGGAAATCCCGCTTCGGCTGTGCCGCGCGGCTGAGTGACACCACCATCGGAATTCGGGCGTCGGTTTCCATGTCGATCACCAGCAAGTGGCCGTCACCATCTGCCGGGATGTCGTGCGCAGGAAACGCCGGCAGCTCAAACAGCACCGGACCCAAGGCAGAGAAGCCATCGGAATTATTGATGATGCGACTGGGCCGGAAAGATTCAGGATACTGGGATTTGATGGTCAGGTATTGTCGGGTTACACCGCTGACATCCCGGTCGAGAATATTGTCACTGTAGTTGTAGGTTCCCGTCAGATTGCGGAACAGATCGCTGGGGAACGGCAGGGCGCAGGCTTTCTGGGCTACCGGATTGCAGGACGATGCCACCGAAATGCCGGCTGCGCTGGCAAGGCCCGGCAGCCAGAGTATCATGACCGCGCAAAACAATCTGACGCAGCGTGAACGGTATCTGGAAGATGCTGTTTTCATGGCCGCCGATACTCTCTGTTGCCTGGTCTCGTAGAATCTCATTTGCACGTCTTTATCATTGTTGTCATTGGCAATGCTGACGCAGCCAGGTCACCACATCCTGATGACGCACGATGCCTTGATGATCTGCCGCGACGCTCAACCACTTTATATTCCTGTTAGCTTCACCCCAGCCAAGATAAGGCTGACCATGACTGTGCCAGTCTGCTTTCATGAGGGTGATATCCGCAGTCAGATCACTGCTATCTGCCTGATAGGTTGCAAGAAAATTCAGACGATCGCAGTAGCTTCGACACCACTGTAGCAAGTTATTTTGCGCAACTTCAATGGCGTTTTTTGCTAGATATTGTTGCAGCCATAAGAGCTTTTCTGACTCGGACTGATACTGGTTAAATGTGGCAAAGTTTTCCTGATCAAGGCCTAATTCAACCGCAAACATGAGCTGCTGGAACGATGCTTCATAGGTGACCGGATGCAGGCCTTGCGCAAAGCCGCTGTCCAGCATCAACAGCGATGGCAACTGTGCTTTTCGAGATTGCAGTTGTCGCAGCATTTCATAGCCGATGACGCCGCCCATGGACCATCCCACCAGCGTTAGCTGATCCAAAGAAAGACCTGATTGCACGATCAGTCTGACAAGCTCATCAGCCACGTCTTCCAGTGTTGCTGTCGGTTGCTGGACCGCGGGCATGGACAGTACATACATCGGGACATCAGCGAGCTGGCTGATCAACGTCAGATAACCGCTGGGCATGCCACTGGCGGTTGGCAGAAAAACCAGCGCTTTGCTGGCTTGCACGCCTGGGTTGAGGCAATCCATGCGGTAACCGTCTGCCCGTAGGATAAAATCCTGCAGCCCCAATGGCAGTGTGATCGCACTGGTTGTATCACCGGCAGACAGGTGTTGCGCCAACCCACGGATCGTGGGGTACTGGAACAACTGCGCAACACTCATGGTCCGTTCGAGATTACGGTTGACCAGCGCAACCAGCTGGGTCGCGTTAATGGAATGGCCGCCGTACTCGAAGAACGTTCGCGTCACGTCATCGACCGGCTGATCCAATACCTGTGTCCAAATGTCGGCGAGTGCACGTTCAAGGGCAGTAGCCGCCGGTACGCCAGCGCGCACAGCTGCGGCCGATGCCAGCAGACGCTGCTGATCAATGTGACCTGATGCCGTGCGTGGCCAGTCACCCTTCCAGTCATGCTGCTGGACCTGCAGGTCATCAATACGTGGCATTGGTTGCTCAATCCAGCGGGCAGCGGACAGACGCGATGCCTGGTCACCGCGAACATAAATGTCGAAATGATCGCGATAATGAACGGGTGCCCCGAGCCATTCCTGCATTGCATCGGCATTCTGATCGATACCGGCATAGTAATTTCCCGCCGGCAAGCGCAGTGCCAGATCCAGCCAGAAAAGATCGCGGCCTTTGTCCAGTGACAACAGCCCTTTATTGCGTGACAGTTGCTGCTCTGCCGCCGAAATATGCCGTGCCATGCCGGTCTGGTGCCACAGACTCCAGTGCAGGCACCAGGTGCGAACTCCTGCCGCGTTGGCGCTTTCCGTCAGCAGTGCCTGCAGGGCATTGGCAGCGCTGTAGCCGCCCGCCTGCTGACCACCGAAGAATCCGTTGAGCGACCCGTACTGCACCAGAATACCGTTGGGAGAAAACTGTTGCAGATAATCCACAAGCAGCACACCAAGGTCGAACTTGGGATGCACCAGTGCGTGCCAGTGGGATTCGTGCATCGCTTCCAGCGGAGCCATTGCCAACTGTCCGGCAAGATTGAAAACGCCATCGATGCGGGAGACACCCCAGGCAGCGAAGCTGGGTTGCAACAACCGGTGCATCGTCTGCGCATCGGTGAAACGAATCTGCTCGTAGGCGATGGCGTCGTTACCAAGCAAGGACTGCAGGCGGGAGAATTGATGCCGATGACGGGGACTTTCCGACAGCGCTACACGCCCCAGCAGGATCAGGCGACAGTGGTGGCGCTGCACCAGATACTGACATAAAGGTTCAGCCAACCCCGACAAGCCACCGACAATCACGTAAACACCTTTGTGCACGATCGATGTCGGCAGATCAGTAGCCGCATCGACTGCCTGCAAAGCTGGATAACGAGCGCTGTCATGCTCGAGCCAGCATACCTGACGTACAGCATCTTCACTGAAATCAAATACCAGATGCCTGCTCGTCCGATCAATGACGCAGCCACGCAAGCGGGTAAAGCCGGTCTCGTGGCGCAGGGTCTCCAGCAGCGGTTGCACGACCAGCACATCCGACGGCTGCTGTCCGATTACTGCCACCGTCAACGTGGGCAACGTCGCGTGATCAAGCGACACCAGGATCTGCTTGAGATGGGCCAGCTCTGCTGCAAAGGCACGTAATGCATCGGAGATTTCCGCTGGCGATGCACTGCATTGATCCGGCACCTGACCCAGCAGCAGGATGTGGGACTGTACCCTGTTACCATGCTTTACTTGCCCACCCCAGCGCTGCCAGTCCAGCACATGACGTTCCAGTCGCTCATCTGCCGTAAGCTGATCCGCAAACGTCTCGCAACTTTCCGCAACCCACAGTTTCAGCGCCGTCATCAACGCGGGCTGCGATCTGCGCGCGGTCTGCCACTGCAATGTGAACAGCGTGTTGGCGTAATCGCCGTGCTTGCGATGGCGCAACTGCCAGGCTTCCACTGCCTGCTGATAGCGCCCCTTCTCGAATTCCTTGCGGAACTGATTACGCTGGATCTTGCCACTGGTCGTCTTGAAAAAATCATCCTGCTCAACCGGAATGACATACGCCGGCACGACGCCATGGGTTTCGCTGACCCGTGCGCTGATGTCGCGTTCCAGTGTCACATCGTCGATGCTGCCATCGCTGACATAGAACAGTACCAGGGTATCGCTGTTGCTACCGGCTGTCAGCGCAACGCCGGTCGCTGCCACAAAGGTTGGTACGACGCCCGGCACCGTGGCAGCCTGCTCCAGCTCGAAGCAGTAGAGATTGGCGCCATTGACCACGATCATCTCTTTCTCGCGACCGGTCAGAACAAGGCGACCGTTCCAGATGAAGCCAAGATCACCGGAATTGAACCAGCCATCACCCACAAAGGCTTCCGCATTGGCGTCCGGATTGGCCAGGTAACCAGGCGTCACGACCGGGCCACGAATCTGCATCCTGCCAATCACGCCTTCTTTCACCGGTTCGTTGCGTTCGTTGGTGATACGGATTTCCACGCCGGGAATGATGTCGCCCAGATCCACAAAACCATGGGATGCATTCTGGGCATCCGTGATATCGCAGACATTGTCCTGTGGCGTGGTATTGAAGTGTACCGACAGTAGTCTGTCGGCCTGGTTGTTATAGGTGATACAGGTACAGGCTTCCGCCATGCCGAACGCAGGTTGCACGGCATTGGCACGCAACCCCATAGGCGCGCAGGCGGACTGAAACGCGCAAACAACCGGTGCCAGCACCTGTTCCCCTGCATTCATCAGAAAACGTATGCTGTGCAGTTGCCAAGCGGGCGGCTCTGCAAGCGGTGCCAAGACATCCACGACACGCTGAAACGCAAAATTGGGCGCCCAGCTGTGGGTCACACGATGTGCGGCCATCGATTCCAGCCACCAGAGCGGATCGGCCAGTACGCTGGCGGTTGTCAGCTGTACCTGTTCGATACCCAGTACACAATCCTTGATGTGGGTTGTCAGCATCGGCACCACGTGATCGAAGGGCAGCCAGTTGAGTGTCACATCCGTATCGGCGTAATCATTATGCGCCGCGGAGCCGTAGATGTGGTGCAGAATGCCGTGATGGGTTATCTGAATGGCCTTGGGCGTTCCCGTACTGCCCGACGTCAGCTGCAGGAAGGCCACCGGATCATCGCCGGGCGCACCTTCATAACGCTCGGTCGATGCCAGCAGCAAGTCTGCATCGATGACCGCTTTGCCATCACCGAGCCATTCCCGGGTGGGCGGTACGCGATCGCGTTCTGCCGCGACGACAAGATCAGCGTAATTATGTGCCACGTTATACAGCTTCTGGGCGACGCCATTACGCTGACTGTAGTGATCGGGCATTGCCACGTTGAGTGGACGCAGCCCTGCCAGCAATGCACCCCACCAGACTGCAAAGAAACGTTGATCGTACCGCATCTGCAACAGCAGAATGGTTCCCGCTGATATGTCCTGCCGACGCAACGCCGCTGCGACACGTCGTGCATCCTCCACCAGCGCAGCGTAGCAGTAATGATAAGACTGGCGCTGATCGGAATAGAGCGTCAGGCCGCGCTGGGGAAATCGTGCAGCTGTTTGGCAAAGCGCGGTGAACAGATGCGCTGGCACATCCGCAGGCAACGCCAGCGGTACGCCCTGCAGGTACGCCTCCGGACGCGCGGCGAGATCCACTGCTTTGCCTTTGGACATAGTCCGGGTGCCAGAGAGAAACTGTTCCAGCTCCGCCCTGTCGGCCGTGGGCACGAGCTGTCGCCGGTGAATGACAACGACATCCTCAGCCGTCAGTCCTGCGCTGGCGAGATCCTGCTGCATCTGCGCATGATTCAGTTGTGGCGATGTCTCGGCGCGGGTCGCCAGTGCGGGCACGTTGTCGATGATGCTGGACTGCGGATGTGTCAGCATCCATTCAACCAGTTGCAGGAATTCGCCGGCCCAGCGCTGGATGGTATCCGCAGCATACAGGCTTTGCTGGTACGTCCAGTTCAGTTCGAAATGATCAGCCAGATCGCTGACCGCCAGCATGATGTCGTATGGCGCGCCCCGTGGACCCGATACTGGCAGCACTTCGCCAATCCAGTCGTCCTGCGCCAGCAGATCCGCATTGCCCTGATGCCAGACAAACAGAATCTGAAATAGCGGTGTGCGACTGCTGTCCCGTGGTGGATTGCAATCCTGCACTACTGCGGGAAATGGATAATCCTGATGCGCCATGGCGCGCAGCACGGTTGTCTTGACCTGCTGCAACAGTTGCTGAACCGTCATCGCTGGTTGCAGTCGCGCGCGCAGCACCACCGGATTGGCGAAGTCACCGACAATCTGCTCCATGCCTTTCTGATTGCGGCCCATGGTAGGCGTGCCAATCAGAAAGTCGTTTGCCGCCGTGGTGCGGGCCGTCAGCAGCTGCAGCGCCGTTTGCAGAAACACAAAAGGTGTGACGCCGGCCTGTCGACAGGCTGCCTTGATCTGCTGGTACTGCTGCTGGCTGGTCGTGACAGCATGCACACAGGTTTTCAGTTCCAGCACCGGTGGCCGGGGCCGGTCAGCGGGAAAACTAACCTGCATGGGCGCACCCTGCAGCTGACGCTGCCAGAAGCGCTTCATGGCACGACCGGCGTCGGAGTGCAGAAACTCTTGTTGCCACTCCACATGATCACGGTAGCAATGGGCGGGCGCCGTCAGAGAAAGTACCTCGCCACGCACCGCGCGCTGATAATATGTCTTGATGTCCTGGGCGATAATCAGCAACGCCCACAGATCCGCGCCCACATGATGCACGGTAGCAATCAGCACGTTGCCACGCACACTGTTGCGCACAACCTTCACCCGCAGACAGGATTGCAGCGTCAGATCGAACGGCGCATCCGCTTCCTGTTGCAGCCAATGATCCAGCGCGTCTGCGCTCCACTCGCTGCCATCCACGATCTGCAACGGTACCGGAAGGTGGCTCCATACCCGTTGCCGAGGCCCCATGTCGGTATCATCGAAGGTGGTGCGTAACATGGGATGACGGATCAGCAATGCGTGAAACGCCTGCCGTACTGCTGCTTCGTCCAACTCACCGTTCAGTGTGCAGGCGAACGTTGTGTTATAAGCCGGACTGTTGGGTGCGAACCGATACAGCATCCAGATGGCACCCTGGGTGGATGCCAGCGGAAATTCGTCCTGCACGCTCGGCTCGGGCTGTTCATCATTGGTGTCCTGTTGCAGCCAGTCGATGATGGCCTGCTTGTTCTGCTTGAGCAGATGCATCAGCGCCGGCGTCATCAGTTCCTTGCCGGCCTTGAAGCGCAACATTCCACTTTCCAGCCACAGGGACAGCCCCTGCTGCAGATAGGGCTGCAATAGCAGATGGATCGGTTGCGCCGATGTCATAGCACACCTTCCACCAGCAACTCGTCGGCATCGGCCGCATCGCCTTCCTGGGGATGATCCTGCCGCTCCGCATAGCCATCTGCCATCCATGTCGCCACGTCGCGCAGACTGGCACCGCCCAGCAGACGTACCACCGGCAACTCTACCTCGGTCACCTGGGTCACCCGGTTCTTGAATTCCACTGCCAGCAGAGAATCGATCCCCATATCGATCAGTGGCTGGGTGTCGTCAATTTCCTGCTGGTCCAGCTGCATCGCACGCGCCAGCTGCTGACGCAGGTAATCCAGCAACCGGTCCGCACGCTCGTGGGCCGGGCATTCCGCCAGTTCGGTCTTGAACGCCAGGTCTTCCTGATTGAGTTCCACCGGTGCATCTGCCACGGTAACGGCATCCACATCCTGGATATCCCCAAACACACGACCGATCGCCAGCATGTCCATCAGTGGGCGGAACCGGCTCCACTGCACATCCGCCACGACAAGCTGGTGCTCGTCACTGTTGAGCAGGCGGCCAAAGGTCTGCACGCCGATGCTCATATCCATGACCTGCAATCCGCGCCGACTTGCCTGCTCTGCTGATGTGTCGCTGAGCATCCCGGATTGCGCCCAAGGCCCCCAGTTGATGACGAGCGCTGGCAGCCCCTGTTGATGACGCCGTTGCATGATAGCGTCCACCACCTGATTCGCTGCCGCATAATGAAAATTGCCAGCGGAACCCCACGTCGATGCGATCGAGGAAAATGCCGCGAAGAAATCCAGCGCATCAGCACGTGAACATTCATCCAGCCACTGCAGCCCCAGTGTCTTGTTCGCCATCAGTGATTCACAACGTTCGGTATCCAGTTCCTGCAGCGCACAGAGTTCAAATTGGCCGGCCGCATGAATCACACCTTTGATCGGATGCTGCTGCCGCAAGCGCTCAAGGCAACCCGCAACCGCTTGGCGGTCTGCCAGATCAACTGCGCACAACTGGATAGAAACACCTTTCTGCTGCCATTGCGCCAGCGCAGCATCCGAGTCTGCCGTCAGCATGCCGCGGCGACTGAGCAGCGCCAGCTGGCGCGCGCCTTTTTCGATGAGCCACTTCGCTACAGCCAATCCGATTGAACCGGTGCCGCCGGCAATCACATAGTGCGCGTGCGGGTCGAGTTTGATGACTTTCCGGCTCAGCCGTTCACCGTTGACACGGGCCAGTTGCGGCTGCAGGAATTGCTGCTGCCGCAGACTGATCCAGGGTGCGGAAAATCCGCCGGCGATACCCGTTGCGACCTGGTCGACCGCCGCTTCATTCCAGATGTCGACGTCGATAACGCCCCGGAATTTGTCTGCCAGCTCAAGCACCAGGTTTTTTGCAAAACCCAGCACCAGCGCCTGTTCCGGCCGCACCGGTACGGCCTGCTCACCCACTTGCTGTGCAGCTTCGGTCATCATCCACCATTCACAGCCAGAGGACTGCTGAACCGTTTTGGCCAGCGACAGCATCAGGGCGGTGAGTCCGCGCAGAGTTGCCGCAGAGGCGTCGGCGTTCAAACAGGCAAACGACACTACCAACCGCGTACCCGGCTGCAGCTTGTCGCGCAACATCCGTTGCGATTCACCGTGGTTGCCGAGCGCGATGGATTCACCGTCGAGCAACAGCACCGCTTCAGAACCCAGCTCATAATGACCACAACGTACGGCAGCGCGATCCACTTGCTGCAGTCGAGTGGAAAACTCTTCGGCCAACGCCAGTGTCGGGAACAACAACAACCACGGCTGCTCCGATATTGCTGGCACGGGGACAGGTACAGCAGGCTGCCAGTCCACCCGGTACAACCAGTTGCGTGCCTTGTCCGGCAACGCCTGCTGTTCCAGATGGGCGCGCAGGGTTTCGTTCCAGAAACTTTTGCGCTGGAATGGATAGGTCGGCAGTTGCACGGGCGGCAGCTGTTTGGTGGGCATGACCTGCGTCCAATCCAGGTCCAGTCCGGCCACATACAACTGTGCCAGCGCGCGCGTAAGCCCTTCCAGCGAGTCACCTTTTTTCTGCAGGCTGCTAACCGCTACGACAGGCTTCTGCTCGGTTCCTGCAATGTCCTGCAGCATGGAAATCAGCGCCGACCCGGGGCCGATTTCCAATACAATATCGCAGTCCGTCGCCAGCATATTGCGGGCACATTCCAGAAACCTGACCGGCTTGCGAATCTGCTGCACCCAGTAATCCGCCTGCGCCATAGCTTTGCCGATATGCTCGCCATCGAGATTGGAAAACAGGCGCATGCGGGGAACGGCAAAGGCGATATCGGTCAGACAGTCGGCAAACGGTGCGAGCGCAGATTCCATGCTGGCAGTGTGGAACGCATGCTGCACCGGCAGGCGACGGCATTGCACGTCGCGGGCTTTCAGCACGGTCTCCAACGTTGTGATGGCGGCTGCATCGCCGCCCACCACGGTATTTTCCGGCCCGTTGACCGCACAGATGTCCAGATGCGGATGCTGCTCCAGCAGAACACGTGTGTAGGCTTCACTGGCAAATACCACCAGCATCGCGCCGTTGGGCGTTTCCCCCATTAGTCGTGCCCGGTGACACACCAGCTTGCAGGCATCTGCCAGACTGAACACACCCGCCAGACAGGCTGCAGCAATTTCACCAACGCTATGACCCGCAACACAATCCGGTTTTATTCCCCACTGCATCCAGGTTCTGGCCAGCGCGATTTCCAGTGCAAACAACGCGGGTTGCGTAAAACAGGTCTGATCCAGTTTGTCACTGTGCTCACCCCACAGAAGTTGGTGGAGCGGATATGCCAACTGAGGATTGATCAGCTCGGCGACTTCGTCGAAGTATTCACGGAACGCTGGCACATTGGCATGGAACGTCTGCCCCATTCCTGCAAACTGGGCGCCCTGACCGGAAAACAGAAAGCCAATCTTGTATTTCGGTTTCTGCTTGCTGCCATGCAGTACCGCACCACCCTTCCTGTCGATGAGCAGCTGCTGCAGGTGTTCCCGCGACTGCGGCAGGAACGCCGTCCGGTGCTTGTAATGATCACGCCCAGCCGCACAGGTGCGGGCAATCTGCGCCAGCGACAGCGCAGAGTTCACATCCATGTGAGCCTTGAGCGCGTCCTGCAACTGCACCGCTGCCAGGGGCTGTTTGGCAGAGGTTAAGATCAGCGGCGGCACCCACGGTGTGTTCGCTGCCAGTGTTGGTTCGGTCTGGTATTCCTCGACGATGACATGGGCGTTGGTACCGGTAAACGCAAAAGCGCTCACCCCGCCTCGCAGCTTGCCATCCGGCGCTGCGAATCGATTCCAGTCGGTCAGTTCGTCAGCGACCTTGATGGCCATCCGGTTCCACGGAATGTAAGGATTCGGGGTTTTGAAGTGCAGATGGGGCGGAATGGTACGATGCTGCAGTGACAGTACCAGCTTGATGAAACCGGCTATGCCCGCCGCCGCTTCGCTGTGGCCCATATTGGTCTTCGCAGAGCCCACCAGCAGCGGATGAGACCGGTTCTGGTCTTTACAGTACACAGCATTCAGAGCGCCCAGTTCAATGGGATCACCCAGCGGCGTTCCCGTGCCATGGGCTTCGACGTAGCTCACCTGATTGGGTTGCAAACGCGCCTGCTGCAACGCTGCGCGAATGACGTCTTCCTGCGCCGATTCATTGGGTGCGGTAAAACCCTGCGACTTGCCATCCTGGTTGATCGCACTGCCCCGGATGACCGCAAGGATATTGTCGCCGTCGCGCTGGGCATCGGACAAACGCTTCAGCATAACGGCACCGGCGCCTTCCGAGCGCACATAACCATCGGCTGCCGCATCAAACGTCTTGCACAAGCCGTCCGCAGATAACATCCGCGCTTTGGCAAACACAATGGAAATCGCAGGATTCAATACCAGATGCACACCACCACTCAACGCGGCCTCGCACTCGTGATTGCGCAGACTCTGGCAGGCGTAGTGCAACGCTACCAGTGATGATGAACAGGCCGTATCAAAGCCGAGGGCCGGTCCCTTGAAATTGTAAAGATAGGAAATGCGGCAGGGTGCGGCACTGGCGGCATTACCAATGCCCTGCCATGGCGTTAGCTTGTCGGCGGTGCCAAACATACTGCCCAGGTGGGCATAGTCGGCAGACGCAATACCCGCAAACACGCCGGTACGACTGCCGTTCAACCGGGACGGCGCATAACCGGCATCTTCCATCGCTTCAAAACAGACCTCCAGAAAAATCCGGTGCTGCGGGTCAATATCTTCCGCTTCCCGGGGCGATATGCCGAAAAACTCGGTATCGAACATATCCGGACGCTCGATGATCCCCAGCCCTTTCGAGTAGATCTTGCCGGGGACATCGGGATCCGGATCGTACAGGTCGTCCATGTTCCAGCGTTCATTGTTGGTCTGCTGGGTAATGCAATCCTTGCCATTGCGCAGGTGTTCCCAGAACACCTGCGGATTGACGGATTGTCCCGGAAGGCGGCATCCCATCCCGATGACCGCGATGGGTTCATGCGCCGCTTTTTCATAACCGGCCAACTGCCGTTTGAGTGCCTTGATTTCCTTCAGGGCATTCAGCATCAGATCCTGCGCCGATTTTTTTTGGCTGTCTGTCATGTCACACCTGTCGGAAACGCTCAGTCGTCGTCATTTTCCAGTTCGGCGGCCAGCATCGCGGCCAGTTCGTCCTGGGAAAGATCATCCAGCTGATCGTCTTCTTCCGTTGCCTGTTCTTCTTGTTGTTGTACGGCTGCGGCCGGCGCTTCAACTGCCACTTCATCCGGGAACATGTCCTGAATCAGGAACGTACTCAGACTGGCCACCGTCGGATACTTGAACATCAGGGTGGCGGGCAACTGCTTGCCAATCAGCGCACACAGAATGTTGCGCAGCTCCACCGCCATCAATGAATCAAGCCCAAGTTCCTGCAATGGCTGATTCGGATTGATGGTGTCGGATTCATCCAGACCCATTACCCGCTTGATCTGTTCGCAGATCTTGTCGATCAGCATCGGCGTACGTTCGTCGATAGGCGCTTCTGCCAGGTTCTTGCGGAACTCGTCCGCCATCTTCTGCAGGTTCTCATCCAGGCCACTGGACGCTTTCACATCCAGCTCGGACAGGAAGGCAGGAACGCTGCCGGACATGGTCGCCAGCGCATTCCAGTCGATCACCATCAGGCCGCGCTGCACCGGATTGGAGTCCAGTACCTGTGCAAACCAGTCCAGACCGTCCTGCGGCGGAATCAGGTGTACGCCGCTGGCCTTGGCGTTGGCTTCCACCTGACTGTTTGCGGCCATGCCCACTTCGGCCCATGGCCCCCAGTTGATGGCAATTGCCGGCAGCCCTTTTGCACGCCGGTAATAGGCCAATCCATCGAGGAACGCATTCGACGCAGAGTAGTTGGCTTGCCCCGGCGCACCCAGCATGGATGACAGGGAAGAGAACAACACGAACATCGACAGTGGCAGATCCTGCGTAGCCTGATGCAGATACCAGGCACCCGCAAGTTTCGGGCCCATGACCTTGCGGAACGCATTCGCATCCTGATTGACGATGAACGCATCGGCCAGCACACCGGCAGCATGAATAACGCCATCCAGCGGCAAAGAGTTCGCCTGTACAACAGCCATCATCGCGTTGACCGACGCCTGATCTGCGGTGTCCGCTTTCACAGTCGTGACTTTGGCGCCCAGCGCTTCGATGGCGGCAACACCGGCGGCATCAACCTCACGCACATCACGCCGCGCAGCCAATACCACTTCCCCGGCGCCCTGTTCTGCCAGCCATTTCGCAAACAGCATGCCAAGGCCACCGGTGGCACCGGTAATCAGGTAGGAACGATCACGCTTGATGGTGACAGGCTGATCATCCGGATTGATGAGGATCTTGCCAATGTGTTTACCCTGCGCCATGTAGCGGAACGCTTCCATTGCTTCCTTGTGCTTGAACACCGTGTACGGCAGCGGTTTATAGTGGCCCGCTTCTACGTTGTCGACGATCTCATCCATCAACGCCTTCAGCGCCAGCGGGTTCTGCAGAGTGACAATCACCAGATCGAACGCTTCGTAGCTGATATCGTCGCGGAAGGCTTTCACCCGATCCTGGGTCCAGATATCCGCCTTGCCGATCTCGATAAAGCGGCCACCGGGATTGAGCAACGCCATGCTGGTGGTAATGAAATCACCGGCCAGAGAGTTGAGCACCACATCCACACCTTCGCCATTGGTCACGCGGCGAATTTCCTGGGCAAAATCCAGCGAGCGGGAATCGAATACATGCTCGACACCGATCTTGCGCAGATAATCGCGTTTCTTTTCACTGGCGGTGGCGAAAACCTCGGCGCCGATGTGCTTGGCGATATAGATGGCCGCCAGGCCGACACCACCGGCACCGGCATGAATGAGCACACGCTCGCCCTTCTTCAGCTGCGCCAGGTTTTTCAGGCCGTGCAGCGCGGTGCAGTACACCACCGGCAGAGTGGAAGCCTCGTTGAGCGACAGATTGGTGGGCACGCGGCAGATCAGCGCTTCTTCAGCAATGGTCTGGGTGCTCATACAGGATTCCGTCAACGGAATCATCACCACGTCACCAACCTTGTACTTGGTGACGTTAGTACCGAGTTCGGTGATCTCACCGATACATTCACCACCCAGCGGGCCCGCTTCGCCGGGATAGACGTTCAGAACGCCCATGACATCGCGGAAGTTAAGACCAGCACTCAAGACTTTCACCGCAACTTGAGTGGAACCCAGTTCCCGCGGTTTGAACTGCACGAATTTAAGATCTTCGAAGGTACCTTTTTTCTCGATGATCAGCCGATACGGTGCAGCCGGAATCGGCATGCCCTGGGCAGCAATACCACTGCGTGCCAGACGGGCAACCAGACGGCTGCCACGACGATAGGCGACCTGCTTTTCCTTTGCCGGTTGCTGCATCTCAGTCACGATAGCGCGTGCTGCACGCTCGTCGCTTTCCGCATCCACGTCGATCAGCACTGCGGAATATTCAGCGTGCTCCATATCCAGCACTTTGCCGAAACCGAGTAACGCGGTTTGCGCCGGATTCAGATCCGTGTCGCTGCGCTGCGCAGCGACGGCCGATTCAGTGACGCACCACAGGCGGGGAGAAGACGATCCGCTCACCAACTGCAATGCTTTCAGCATGTTCAGTATCGGCGAGAACATGCGCAGTTCCAGATCCATGATGTCGGTATCAGCATCCAGCTGCTGATCCGGTGCCACATACACCAAGCCACTCACCTTGGCGATGCCGCCAACAGCCTGCAGCAATGTCATCCACTGACCGCCGTCTTCCGGGCTCAGGGTAACCACACCATTGTCATTGCTGAAGCTGGCACCAGCCTGGCAGATTACCTGCAACGCTGTAACCGATTTGGCCTGCAGTTCGCGCACGATCGCCTGGGACAGTGACGACTGCTCACCAATCACCAGATAGGTGCCGGCAAGCGGTTTGACTTCCTGATCCGCCGGAATCGTTTGTGTCTTCCAGTACACGTCGTAATGGCTTTCAAACGCATCCTTGCGCAACGCCCGCAGCAAGGCTTCTTTGGGTGCGCGCTTGCTGTGCAGGGTTTCCACGTCAATCAGAATATTGCCATCCTCGTCATACACCTGAATGGTGTGCGAAAAACTTTCGACAATTTCTTCGGGATTTGTCGGTGGGTTCTTGATCTTGACGTGACACCACAGCGTGGTTGTCGGTTTGCGGAAGAAGCGCAGGTTTTCCAGCGCGAATGGAATATAGATCGCATCCACCTTGGATGAATCGAAATCCGCATGCATGGTGGCCAGGGCAGAACTCTGGAAGCAGGAATCCATCAATCCCGGATGGATCATGTATTTGCCCTGCTCCAGCGCTGAAACCGGCAGCCGCAATTGCGTCAGGGTTTCGCCCGGGCGGCGCCAGAACTTGGAAATCCAGCGGAACTGGGAACCAAGCTGGTAACCGACCTTCCACATTTCGTCATAGAACAGGCTGCCATCGAATTCATGAGTTGCCCGCTTCTGGATCTGCTCAATATCGTCAGGCGTCAGCTTCTGTTCAGAATCCGGGTTGTCGCACAACTCCACATTCATGCTGCAGTGCATGGTCCAGTCGCTTTCACTGCCCTTCTCATCGGGACGACTGAAACCTTTCACTTCATACTGATCATTGCCTTCCTTGGCTGACAGCTTCTTGAAGCCATAGTGGAGTCGACGCTTCTTGCCTTCTTCCACGATCAGCGGATTGGGGAATACTACATCGTCGAGTTTCACCGGCTTTTCACCAAAGGCATCCCGGGCACAGAGGATGGTATTGGCCACGTGGAAGGCACCGGGTGCCACCACCACCTCGTACAGACGATGATCGTCGAGATTGAAGGGCTGCGACTGGCTGAAGGAGTTCTCGAAAAAGAAATCGTCACTCATGGGCGAACGCATCATCAGCATCACGTTGTCGGTGACCTGGCCCATGTTGCCACCACCGGTCGCAATCATGCCGTTATCATTATCACCGAGCCAATAACGCTTGCGATCGAACGCGTAGGACGGAACGGCAACACGCTGACGGGCATACGCGCTGTCGAACTGCTTCCAGTTAATATCCACGCCCCGCGCGTACAGCTGCGCGATCGCCATGTTGAACTGGCGACAGGCATCCTGCTTGGCACGGAGGCTGTGAACGTAGGTGATACCATCCTGGCCAAGTATCTGCTGCGCCAACCCGGTAAGCGTCGAGCCAGGCCCGACTTCCAGACACACATTGATTTTCAGTGCCGGCAGTTGCTTGACCGCATCAACGAACAGCACAGGGCGTTTGACATGCTCCACCCAGTAGGATGCAGTGGACATTTCGCCCTGGTTGGCAACACCGCTCACCGTTGACACGATGGACAACGTCGCGGGCTGATAGCTAATGGATTCCGCCACCGTGCGAAACGCCTCCAGCATCGGTTGCATCATGTTGGAATGGAATGCATGGGACACGGTGAGCAAGCGAGCGTCAATGTCACTAGCCTTGGCCTTTTCAATTACACGTTCAATACCTTGGGTGGTGCCTGAAATCACGGTATTGCCCGGTGCATTACAGGCTGCGATCTGAACGTCATCCATGCCAACGACCAGTGCTTCCACTTGATCGCGGGGCGCCAGAATCGCAGCCATATCGCCCTGCTCGCACAACTCGACCATCAACCGTCCACGGGCCACGATCAGTTTCATCGCGTCTTCGAGGCTCATGATGCCAGCAATCACGGCAGCCGCGTACTCGCCAACGCTGTGTCCGACCATCATTGCCGGCTTGACGCCCAGTGACTGCCAATGACTGGCCAGCGCATATTCCAGTGCGAATATCGCGGGCTGGGTATAGCGGGTGTTATCGATGTCAGCCGTTCTTTCGCCCCACAGAATGCTCAGCAGCGATTCACCGGTCTCTGCATCAAACAGCTTTTCACAGGCGTCCAGTTTCTGTTTGAAAGCGGGATGGGTGTCATACAGTTCCTTGGCCATGCCGGCATACTGGGAACCTTGTCCCGTAAACAGCCAAGCCGTGCCGGTCACCGGTTTGGCATCGCCTTTGAACGTGCCTGCGCTGGTCAATCCTTCCGCCAGCTGCTTGAGCTTGTCGGCGGCGGAGGCAGCGTCGTTCGCCACCACTGCAGCACGATATTCCAGCTGGGCACGTGCCGTGTTGGCGGTAAAGGCAATATCTGCCAGCGCAGCTGGCCTGCCGTTCAGCTGGTCATATTCAAGGAATTCCGCATAGCGTTTCGCCAGTCCAACCAACGATGCTTCTGATTTGGCCGAGAAACTCAGGACATGGCTGGTGCGCTCGGTGGCGTTGATGACTTCCTTGCGCACCGGCGCCTCTTCCAGAATCATGTGCACATTGGTGCCGCTGAAACCGAACGAGCTGATACCGACGCGACGCTTGCGTTCACCACCCTTCCATTCCATCTTCTCGGTAGGGATGAAGAACTTCGATGCATCCACGGCAATATGCCGATTGAATTTCTGGAAGTGCAGATGCTGAGGGATGACACCATGCTGCAACGATAGCGCAGCCTTCATGATGCTGGACACGCCGGCAGCTGATTCCAGGTGGCCCACATTGGTTTTCACCGAGCTGATGATCAGCGGATTCTCACTGCTGCGCTGTCCGCAGTACACGGCTTCGAGGGATTGCACTTCGATAGGATCACCCAGCGGAGTGGCGGTACCATGGGTTTCAACCCAGTCAACATCGTCGGCTTTCAGGCCGGCGTTAGCGAGGGCGGCGCGGATAACCGCCTGCTGTTGCGGACCATTGGGTGCTGTCAGGCTGCTGCTGCGACCATCCTGATTCACCGCGGAACCTTTGATGACCGCAATGATATTGTCGCCATCACGCTCGGCATCGGACAGGCGCTTCAGCGCCAGCATGCCCACGCCTTCACCACGCACGTAACCATCGGCACTTTCGTCGAAGGTCTTGCAGCGGCCTTCTTTCGACAGCATGTGTGCCTTCGACAGCGCGACGAAGGTTTCCGGCATCACCATGGCGTTCACACCGCCGGCCAGCGCCATGTCGCATTCACCGTTGCGCAAGCTCTGCACCGCCAGATGGGTCGCCACTGCCGAGGATGAACAGGCAGTATCGATGGTCATACAGGGGCCTTGCAGACCCAGATTGAACGCCACCCGGCCGGCAATCACGTTCAGCGCGTTACCGGTGGGAATGAACATGATGTCTTCTTCCCGCGCACCGGTGGCACAGGCACGAATGTATTCATTGGCGCCAACACCCACAAACACGCCGGTACGGGTGCCATTCATCGCAGTGGGTGCATAACCGGCGTTTTCCAGTGCAGTCCAGGCATGTTCCAGCACCAGGCGCTGTTGCGGTTCCATGCTTTCCAGTTCCCGCGGTGCGATACCAAACAGCTTGCCGTCGAACGATTCGATATCGTCTACCAGGCCGGCAGACAGCGTGTAGGTCTTGCCCGGCGCATCCGGATTCTTGTCCAGATATTTATCCAGATCCCAGCGCTGTGACGGTGCATCGTTGATGCCGCACTCGCCGTTGCTCAACAGCCGCCAGAAATCCCCAGGGCCGTTGGGCGCCATCGGCATCTTGCAGCCGATTCCGACAATCGCAATTGGTTCGCCATGGAAACTGGACGTGGCAACATCTGCTGCACCTTCTTCCTCTCCATACAACGCCACACTGAAATATTCAGCAATTTTGTTGATGGTCGGGTAATCGAATATCAGCGTCGCCCGCATAGCCTGGCCGGTATCCGCTTCCAGCTGCTTCTTGATTTCCAGCGCCATGATGGAGTCGATACCCAGATCCATCAGCGGCATTTCAGGATCAACCAGTTCGCCTTCTGCTTTGCCTACGATACGACCCAAATGAGTCTGCATGTAGCTGACAATTTTTTCGGCCCGCTCTGCCGGTTCCAGCGGAGTCAGGGATTTGAAAAACGCGGACTTTTCACCAGTAACACCGGATGCGGTGGACAGGCTGCGGCCCAGCGCACCGAACATCGGATGGGGCCGGCGCATTTCCAGAATTTCACGGAAGCGATCCCACGCCACATCCACCATCACCTGATGGGCCTTGCCGCCGATCCAGGATTTGCTCAGCAATTCAATCGCAGATTGCGGATCGAATGGACGCAAGCCACGGCGCTCGGCTTCTTCTGCTGCTTCACCTGCCGCCATACCGGCACCGCCCCACGGGCCCCAGTTGAATCCGGAAGCAGGCAGCCCCTTGGCCACACGGTAATCCACCAGTGCATCAAGGAAGTGGTTGGCGGCAGCATAATGCGCCATGCCGCCCGAACCCCATACCGACGCAATGGATGAAAACACCACGAAGAAATCCAGTTTCAGGCTGGCAGTAACCTGATGCAGGTTCCAGCCGCCCTGAATTTTGGACGCTGTAACGGCATGCCACTGTTCAGCCTGCATTTCGTGTACAGGAACAACACCGCTGACGCCAGCGGCATGAACCACACCTTGCAAGGCGTGTTCAGCCTGCGCCAGTTCGTCCACCAGTGTCTGCAACGCCGCATCCGAGACATCCACATTGACAACACGAACGTTGACGCCTTTTTCCTGCAGCTTTGCAATACGTTCACGGGCATCCGTCGACAAGGATTCCAGACTGCCACGACGACTCATCAATACCATATGGCGGGCACCCGCCAGCGCCAGTGCTTCTGCCACATAGATGCCCAGACCACCCAGGCCTCCCGTCACCAGATAGGATGCTTCGGGATTCAGTCTGGAAACGGTGCTTTGAGAAGGACGATCCACCTGCAGGCGCAGGACCGAGCGTTCCGCACCCGCATATTTCACCACATCTTCGGCGGCACCACTGCCTAGTTCCGCCAGCAATACCTGTGCCTGTGTCGCTGCGTCACCGCTCAGATCAACTATGCCACCCCATAACTCACCTGCTTCCAGCGCAAGACCTTTGGCAAAACCGAGTAGCGGATAGGCGGCCAGATTAAGCGAATCACGGTTAAAGGCATTTTCACTGACACACCACACCCGTACCGGATTGGTGGAATCACTGCCAGCAATCAGTGCGCGTGCCACTGCCATGGCTGGCTGTACCGACGCTTCCGCCAACGCTGGCAATTGATCAATGGCCTCTGGCATCCGCGGTGTTGTCAACAGCACAGGTAACACCTTGCCATTGGTATTGGCTTTGTCCTGCAGTGGTGCCAGCGCCGTCTTGATCGCATCGACGCTACTGTTCGAGTTCAAGACCAACAGATTGGAATGGCGAGATTCCAGGGCATCCAGCCAGGATGTTTTTGGTCCGATCACCACCAGGTCTTCGAAATTCAACCCAGCGGATTCCGGCAGGCTCGCCGATTGCCAAACCGTGTTATACAGCATGCGCGCAAATGACATGCCAGATTGCTGGCTGTAATTGCCGATCCGGATTTCATCGACCCAGTAACTCTGCTTCTGATACGGGTAAGTGGGCAACGTAACGCGGGCGTGCCTGCCACCGACAAAAAGCTTATTCCACTGGATGGCAACACCAGCATTGTAAAGACCCGCAATGGTCGCAGTGAGATGCGCCGCTTCACTGCCATCGCGTTCGACACTGTGCAGATAGGTCACCGGTGTCGTGGATTCAATGCACTGGGGCGCCAGTTTCACCAGATTGGCACCTGGACCAATCTCGACACAGGCATTGATTTTCTGTGCACCCAATTCCCTGGCAGCATCGAGAAACAGCACGGCATCACGGACATGCTCGACCCAATACTCGGTACGCTTCACATCCTGGGTAGCAGTCTTGCCGGTCTTGCTGGAAATAAAACGGATACGCGGTGCCTTCAATGCAACCGATTCCACTTCACGATTGAACGCATCCAGCATCGCCTGCATCATCGGCGAGTGAAACGCATGGGACACCGACAAAGATTTGGCCTTTATCCTGTTATCCGTCAACAGCGCAACCGCCTGATCCACCGCATGCTGTTCACCGGAAATCACGCAGTTACGCAGTCCATTTACGGCGGCGATATCGATGACACTATCGATCGTATCGATAACGTTGCGGGTTTCCTCGGCGCTGGCAAAGACGGCGGCCATGGCACCTTTATCGCACAGCGTCGCCATCAGATGACCACGGGCACAGATCAGATGAACTGCCTCTTCCAGCGTCATCACACCGGCATACACGGCGGCACAGTATTCACCGATGGAATGACCTGTGACGCAGGCAGCCTGCACACCGAGCGACGTCCACAGCTGGGTCAGCGCATATTGCAACGCAAAAATGGCAGGCTGGGTGTACTGGGTTTGATCCAGCAGATGGCTATTGTCACCCCACATGATCGACAGTAACGGCTGATCGAGCTTTACTCATCAGCGCGGCGACACTGTCCAGCGCATCGCGGAATACCGGGAAGGTTGCATACAGGTCCCTGCCCATGCCGGCAAACTGGGCACCCTGCCCGGTGAACATGAATGCCACTTTGGCCGGTGACGTGCCGACATCGGACACCAGGACACCATCGGCAGTACCCTGATTCAGCAATGCCGATATTGTCAGCGGCTTCCGTGGCTGAACTGGCCAGAATGCTGGCACGGTTGCGGAAATGCTGACGCCCTGTCAATGCGGTAAAACACACATCGCGCCAGTCCGCGTGTTGCAGCGCAGGCATCCGCAGCGCTTGCTGGTATTGATCCAGATAGGCCTGCAGCGCTTCTTTGGTCTTTGCCGCAACCGTCAACAGTGCGGGCGCAAACGTGGCATCCGAAATTGCTGCCGGTGCGGTGGCCGTTTCACCCTGAATCGGCGCCTGTTCCACAATGATATGACAATTGGTGCCACTGAAACCGAACGAACTCAGCCCGCCAATGCGCACCGGAGCCTGCCAGGGGCGCTGCTCGGCAGGTACATCGATCGCGATGGTGGTCCAGTCGATATACGGATTCGGCTTGGTGAAATGCAGGTGTCGGGGAATGGTCTGATGCTGAAGCGACAGCACCAGCTTGATAAAGCCGGCAACCCCCGCTGCAGCCTCGAGATGACCCATATTGGTTTTGATGGAACCGACTATCAATTTGTCATCGCGTCCCTGGCCATACACCGTATTCAGCGCCGCCAGTTCAATCGGATCGCCCAGTGATGTTCCGGTGCCATGGGCTTCCACATAGGTGACATCCTTCGGTTGCAGTCGGGCGTCCTGCAGTGCCGCACGCAGCACTTTTTCCTGTGCCAGCTCGTTGGGTGCGGTAATGCCCTGGCTCTTGCCATCCTGATTGACTGCCGAGCCACGAATTACTGCCAGCACGTTATCGCCATCACGCACCGCATCGGACAGACGCTTTAGTACGATGACGCCACAACCTTCACCGCGAACATAACCATCCGCCGACGCATCAAATGTTTTGCAGCGGCCGTCCTTGGCCAGCATGCCCGCACGGGCAAAAATCATCGACGTAGTGGGTTCAAGAATCAGGTTCACGCCGCCAGCCAACGCCATGTCGGACTCACCTTTGCGCAGGCTCTGTACCGCCAGATGAATCGCCACCAGCGACGACGAACAGGCCGTATCAACGGAAATA
This sequence comes from Gammaproteobacteria bacterium, assembly GCA_041395845.1. Classification (GTDB taxonomy): domain Bacteria; phylum Pseudomonadota; class Gammaproteobacteria; order Pseudomonadales; family Ketobacteraceae; genus Ch67. Next base: position 153,533 of record JAWKZS010000004.1, on the reverse strand, counting down.
CTCGGCCCCTGCAAGCCCAGCAGATAACTAAGCCGACCTGACGCCACCGAGTGGGCATTACCGGTGCCATCATAAGGTGAAATGGATTCAGGCCCGCAGTACTTGGCCTGCATGTGGGAGTAGCCCATATGGCAGATGCCGACATAAACCCCGGTCTTCGATCCCATCAGCGAATCCGCTGCGATACCAGCATGCTCCAGTGCATCCCAGGTGGTTTCCAGCAGCAGGCGCTGCTGGGGTTCCATCAGCTTGGCTTCCACCGGCGCAATGCCAAAAAACTCCGCGTCGAACAGATCGACATCGTCCACCAGACCATTACCACGGGTATACAGCTTGCCCACTGCTTCGGGGTTTGGATCATAGATCTCATCGTTGTTCCAGCGCTGATCCACCATATCGGTGATCGCATCGACTCCGTTCTGCAACAGTTCCCATAATTTTTCCGGGCTGTTGGCGCTGCCGGGCAACCGACATCCCATCCCGATCACGGCGATGGGCTCATGCCGCTCCTTTTCCAGGCGCGTCACGGAATCCTTGGACTTTTTCAGTTCTTTGAGTGCCTGCTTGAGTAACGTAGCAGTATCGTTGTTGTTATAATTAGACATAGTAACCCCGAGAGTCTTGAATGCTCACTGCTGAGATGGAATAAATGATTGGAAACGGTAGCGATCAGGCCGTACTTTTGTGTCGCCTGTCGGCATTACCGGTTAACGGCTTCTGTTCCGTATCGCTGCTATCACGGGATTGAACATCCCGCTCCGCCAGTTCGGTAGCGAAGTGCTCGATCAGGGATTTCACGGTTGGGTAGCGCATGAGTTCAGTCGCCGGAATCGTTCGCTGGATGGTGTCCTGCAAACGATCCACCAGTTCGATGGCTTCAATGGAATCCACACCAAGTTCCGAGAACGTCACATCAAGATCCACGTGATGGGCCTCGATATTGAGCTTGTCACTGACCCAGGTCTGCATCTGCACATACAACTCGCTTTGCCAGTCGGTGAATACCGGCTGGGCATGATCCCGCGCCTCGCTAGGCTTCGCAATCTGACCTGCCGTGTTGTCCCAGGTGTAGAGCGTGGTGATGTTGCCCGCTTCATAGATTTTGCGCGCTTCGGTGCGCTGGATCTTGCCGCTGGAGGTCTTCGGCAGATTACCCGGCGCGATGAAGACCAGTGCGCGGGGTGAAATGCCGTGACGGAAGCCAATGGCCCGTGCCGCCTGTAGTGCCAGCTGTTGGTAATCGGAAGGCTGCAGTTGTGTGTTGCTCAACTCCTGCATTACCACCAACTGCTCCTTGCCGTGATCGGCAATCGCAAAGGCCGCACCACAACCTTTGCGGAAAGCCGGATTGCATGACTGCAGCGAAAATTCAATATCCTGCGGATAATGATTGCGCCCGGCGACGATGATCATTTCCTTGATCCTGCCGGTTACGAACAGCTCGTTCTCGAGCTTGAAACCCAGATCACCGGTACGCATGTAATGGGTATCGCCCTGTGCCTTGATGGTGGCGCGAAACACGCTGCCAGAGAAACTCGGCTTGTTCCAGTAACCTTGCGCCACTGATGGACTGTTCACCCAGATTTCACCTACCTTGCCGTCGGCGCATTCTTCATGGGAATTCGGATCCACAATGCGAACATCCGCGCCCTGGGCGATGACCCCGGAACTGACCAGCGCTGTCGTTTCTTCCGGCGCACCGGATTCCAGTGCAACGAATTCGCCTTTCGCCAGACCAGTTAATGCTGCATCCCGCACCAGCGGCCCTCGTCCCGCCGGAGAACCGGCTACAAACAGCGTTGCCTCAGCAAGACCATAGCAAGGCAGAAACGCGCGCCGATCAAACCCGGCAGGCGCAAAGCGTTCCGTGAAGGCATTCAAGGCATCCACCTGAATCGCTTCCGCACCATTGAATGCAACGTCCCAGCTGGACAGATCCAACTGCGCCAGCTGTTCATCTGTGACTTTGCGCACGCAATACTGGTAGGAAAAATTCGGTCCACCGGACACTTTGGCGTTTTCGTCGGTGATGGCCTTGAGCCAGACAAACGGATTTTTCAGAAACGTCAGCGGCGACATCAGCGTCACCCGTGCGCCGGCATAAACCGGCGTCAGCACACCACCGATCAGCCCCATGTCATGAAAAGGGGGTAACCAGATCACCGTTTTATAATGCTCTGCCACAACCTCGAGGTCAGACGTATGCGCAAAGGTCCAGACGATCTGCTGGAAATTTTCCAGCAGGTTGCGATGACTGACCATAACGCCTTTGGGATGCCCGGTGGAACCCGACGTGTACTGGAGAAAGGCAATGGCTTCGGGATCGAGATCAGCGCCGACAAAACCTGCTGCGTCCACATCCGCCGCTGCATCAGTGGGTATACAGGGAATTGAAATACCATTGGAAGGATTGGAGATCCACGCCTCGATCATCGGACGCAGCATGCTGGAAGACAGGATGGCGGCTGCATCGCAATCCAGCACGATGCGTTTGAGACGATCAATATCCCTTGCACCCATCGGCGGGTACGCCGGCACCGGAACCGAGCCTGCATACAAGCAGCCAAAAAAGGCCTTGATATAATCAAGTCCCGGCGTATAAAGCAGCATCAGATTTTTGTTGGCGAGGCCCTTTTCGGTCAGGTGAGCAGCAATATTGCGTGCCGCCCGATCCAGCCCTGCGAACGTCAGTGTTCCCTCTGGCACACCACTTTCACCCAGGAACGTGGTCAGATCACTTTCACCGCGTCGCGCTGCCTGCGTTGACGCCATCTCCACCAGATTCTTGAACTGCGGGAACCCTTTCATACAGACCTCCACCTCTTGTCTTTATGCCGTTATCAAGACACAGGCGTGCTAATCGTATAAATGGCGTGCGCAATACCTTCGACGTATTTCCTTGAAGCAAAACCAGTCCAATCCATTGGCTGTCGAGTAATCGTATTGTTGTTACTTCATTTATCGTTATTGTTGTTATCAGCACATCCCATTGGTTGAGTCGAGTGTAATGACCGGGCTGTACACAAGACTTGTAAGATCCGGCCAATTCAGTGACAGTTCGTAAGCGATGTGAAGGGATTTGTATTAGAAGGCAATCAGCTCTTCTTCGTCTTCGGACGACAGTGCAGAAATAGCCGTGCGAATTGCAGCCACAAACGCATCCTGCTGTTCCTGAATAAAGAAATGGCCACCATTGAACTGGCGGTGCGTGAATCCGCGCCGCGTGCATCGCTGCCAGGCCACCAGCTCTTCGGCCGATGCGACATCATCACCGGTGCCGGAATACAGATAAACCGGGGCATCTATAACATCATCAGGCTGCGTCTGCGCAGCGTCATTCACTAACAGATCCGCTTTGATAACAGGCAGATAGAATCCCATCATATCGGCATCATGACGAATCGCGGCCGGAATGCCACCAAAGCGATCCAGCCGAGCGACCAACTGATTGTCCGATAAGCCCTGATACGATTCCACAGATGCAAGATGAGGTGCACGCCGCGCGCTGACCAGCAACCCCTGCACGGATAGTCCGTCTTGCTGCAAGCGCAAACCGGTCCAGAATGACACCAACGCACCAAAGCTGTGGCCATACAGGACCAGTTTTCTGTCCGACCAGAACGTCGCGTCCGACATCAGCAACGAGACAATATCAGTCATCGAATCGGCCAACGGCATGGCGTGCAGCGATTCGCGACCGGGATAATTCACCGACCACACTTCAATATTTGGCAATAACATTCCCCAGCGCCGATACATGGAAGCGCCCGCGCCCGCGCAGGGAAAACACACCAGCCGCAGCGCTGCATCCGGTTGTGGGTGATAACACACCATTGACTTATTTTTACTGAAAATCATTGCAGACCTCTGATCTGGCTGTTTAGACTCACTGCGATGAGCGCACGCATTATCACGCGAGAATAACAATAAAAAACCATGTTCCGAATCTCACATCAAGCACTCGTTGCAGCCAGCCTGATCCTGATAGTTCTCGCAGCCGTGTTTTCTTCCCAGCTGGGCAACATTCACTATCGCAGCGAGATAACCGATTACTTTCGCCCTGACGACAAACGGGTTATGGCTTTTCAGGCGCTGGAACAGCAGTTCGGTTTTCAGCAGAGCCTGGTCCTTTTGCTGCAATCGGCAGAACCTTCGTTCCTGCTGCCATCCCAGCTTCAAAAACTGTACGAGCTGGAGGAAAACCTGAAGCAGCTGCCCGGCATTCGTCAGGTCGAGTCGATGCTTGGCACGCCTGTTTCCGATGCCTTGCAGCAAACCCGTTCGGCGCGGGAATGGTTGCGCACGGAACACCAGCTTCCGGAAGGCGGCAGCTCACAGCTTGCAGACGCCATTCAGCGTACCGGCATGGCGCTGGCCCCAGACCAGCAACTGGCCGCCATGCAGATTCACTTTACTGATGAAGCAGCGATTCACCAGCAGTATGAAGCGATTCGCGCAGTGCTCGACAGCGCACACGCACGCAACACATTCAGCGCCTATCACCTGCTGGGGCCAGTCGAGATCAAGCAGGCGCTGCACCAGGCGCTGCTCCACGATGGCATCTATCTAATGCCACTGGTACTGATAACCGGGCTTGGGATTTTGTGGTGGTTCCTGCGTTCGTGGTGGCTGGTGTTTTCCGGAGCAGCATCCATTGTTGTCGCATTGTTGCTCACCGGCGAACTGGCAGGATTGCTGGGATTATGGATCAATCAGACGTCGGCACTGGCTTTTGGCATCACGTTCATTATCGCGCTCGCGGACATCATTCATCTATTAATGAGCTACCGTCACCAGCAACAGGCGAACAGCAACTGGCAAGCCATGGCAAACAGTCTGCAACAGAATCTGCCATCCCTGTTTTTGACCAGTCTTACCACCACCATCGGATTCTTGAGTCTGAACGGTAGCAGTTCACCGGTATTTGCCACCTTCGGCAACATCGCAGCGATGGGCGTGGCGTTGGCATTTGCCACGGCGATAACGGTGACACCAGTGCTGGCCGTACTGATCAATCCGGGAACTTCATCTCATAGTGATATCTTCACACGTCTGATGACACGATTCAGCAGGACACGGCTGTCCACTCGCAAGGGTTTACGTACGCTTTTTTACGTCATGGTTGCGGTACTCTGTGGTGCCACATTACTGAACCACTTCCACAACGATCCGCTGGATTATTTTGAGGACGACTCCCCCATCCGCATTGCCAGCGCTGCGTCCGAACAGCATTTCGCGGTGCATCATCCGCTGAGTGTGGTCATCGACAGCAAAATGCCGGACGGCATTTTTACCACTGATTTTGTCAGAACCGTCAGCGCATTCCAGAACTGGCTGGCAGCAGATTCACGCATCAGCCAGCAGACGGGCTATCTCGATACGCTGCAACTACTGCAGCAACATGTGCACGAATACAATGCCCGGTGGGCAACGCCGCCTGCAGATCAGCAGACAGTCGCTGATCTGTGGAGCGTTTACGAAATGGCCAGCCGTGATGCTACGCCCCAGTCATTGGGTCTTGATGGGGAGTTTCGGCGGGCGATGATCCGACTCGGACTGCCGCGTCTCGCCAGCAGCGAATTGATAGCGCTGGAGGCGGACATCCAGCAATGGTTTTCCCGCAACGCAGCACAATACCAGGTCAGCGTTTCCGGCCATGGTCTGCTGTTTGCCAGCATCGGCAAGGAACTTACCCATAACATGGTGTTTGGTGCGCTGGTTTCCGCCCTGCTGATCTCACTGCTGATCGGGCTGTTTCTGGGCAACATTCGCCTGGGTATCATCAGCCTGATTCCCAACGTGTTACCTGCCGCCACCATTTTCGGCATCTGGGGCCTCACCGTTGGCGTCATCGATATTGCAGCAGCCGGCACCCTGAGCATCAGTTTGGGTATCGTGGTGGATGACACCATCCACATCCTGAAACGCTACACCGGATTTCGACGTGACGGCTACGCGCCGGAGCACGCACTGGAGCGCACCTTCGCCCAGGTGGGCCCCGCACTGCTGCTGACAACCGTCGTGCTCGGATTGGGCATGCTGATCCTGACGCTGTCGATTTTTGGCCCCAATCAGACCACGGCACAGCTGATGGCCAGCATCATTTCACTGGCGCTGCTGTTCGACCTGCTGATGCTGCCCCATCTGCTGCTAGCGCTGGACGGCTGGCTGTTTCACCAGACCCCAATCACACGGGCGACCAACGCGGTTCCCCCCATCGATCCAGCCTGATAGAGTAATTGGCAGTCTGTCTGAACAGGTTGTTGCTGTGTCTGAATCCACCGTTGCCGTCGAGCAGAAACCGGTCCGCTGGCTACCGGTCGGCATTGCGCTCGTCGCGGCCGTATCCCTGTATTGCTTTGCCCCACTGGAACAAACCCTTCGCGCCGGACTTGCCATCTTTCTGGTGGCGGGCATCCTGTGGCTGACGGAAGCCATTCATCTGAGCTTCACCGCACTGCTGATTCCATTGCTGGCGGTGTTGACGGATGTGATGCCGGTCCGACAGGCGTTTGCGGATTTCGCCAATCCGATCATTTTCCTGTTTCTGGGCGGCTTCGCGCTGGCATCCGCCCTGGCCCGTCATGGCATTGATCGCAGCATTGGTGCGGCGGTACTGAGCGTGGCCGGAACCCATCCCGTGCGGGCGATCTATCTGCTGTTTGCCGCGACCGCCTTTCTATCGATGTGGATCAGCAATACGGCCACTGCCGCGATGATGCTGCCGGTGGCTCTGGGTATTGCGTCGCGCTTCGAAGACCCACAACACCGCACCCATCTGTTCCTGCTGCTGGGAACGGCCTATTCCGCGAGCATCGGCGGAATTGCAACCCTGGTTGGCAGTCCCCCCAACGCAATCGCGGCCAGCCACCAGAACCTGTCGTTTCAGCAATGGATGCAGTTTGGTCTGCCCGTCACGCTGATCCTGATGCCCTTGATGGTGGTGCTGCTGCAATACCTGCTGAAACCCTCCCTCACGCTCAAACCGATGGAGCAGCCAATCGCGTCTATCGTTGCAGCCAGCGCGGCCACCTCACCACGACAACGAAAACTGACCCTGACCATTTTTGCACTGGTGGTTCTCGGCTGGATATTCAGTTCACCGCTGGGCGCCATTCTGGGCATCAGCAAGGATCTTGATGCCTGGATCGCCATCACCGGCATTGTGCTGCTGGGCACCTGTGGCGTGATCAGCTGGCGTGATGTCGAGGAAAAAACCAACTGGGGCATTCTGCTGCTGTTTGGCGGCGGCATGACTCTGAGCAGCATCCTCGACACCACCGGCACCAGTGCCTTCATTGCCAATCATCTGAAACTGGCACTGGAGCACGCCCCCACCCTGATCGCGCTGCTGATCATCACCGCATTTGTAGTATTTCTGACCGAAATGGTCAGCAACACTGCCAGTGCCGCGTTACTGATTCCGCTGCTGGTTCCCGTTGCCAGCTACTTCGGCGTACCAGCCCACATCATCGCCGTACTGGTGGCCATTGCCGCTTCCTGTGCGTTCATGCTGCCCGTCGCCACCCCACCCAATGCCATCGTGTTCGGGTCTGGCCTGGTACCCCAGCGAATCATGATGCGTTGCGGCTTCTATCTGAATTTGCTGTGTATTTTTTTGCTGACAGTATTGTCGTTTATCAAGTCTGCGTAATACTCACTTTGACAACTACCGGTTCTTTGCATAAAACATTCACTCTCGGCCAGGAAGCCAACCAGCGCGCATCGTTAAAAATGCTGTAACGCGATTGCGATCACGCGACTGTACTGTTGTCACACTACCGTCGCGCCGGCACAAAAGCACAAAAACAGCAAAGGATGCGTCAATGAGATCAGATCCAGATGATCGTGGCTCAACCCTTCCGGAACTTGCTTCAGCACCCCATTACTGCACAGAAAATATTCAAGGTGAATCCGCTGCCATCCAGCGGATTCGTCAGCAACTGCTGAACTATGGCAGTCATGACGCACCTGTTTTCATTTACGGCGAAACCGGTACCGGCAAGGAACTGGTAGCCCGTGCGCTGCATGGTGCCAGCGCGCGACAACGACATCCATTTGTCGCCGTGAACTGTGGTGCTTATCCCAACGATCTGATTCTGAATGAATTATTCGGTCACGAGCGGGGCGCGTTTACCGGTGCCATTGCCCGTCAGGATGGACTGGTGACACTGGCCGAAAATGGCACCCTGTTTCTCGATGAAGTGGACAGTCTTTCGCCACATGCGCAAGTGGTGCTGCTGCGGTTCCTGCAGGATCGCCGTTATCGCCGGCTGGGCGGCAAGCGGGAATCCGTGGCCAACGTGCGCGTAATTGCGGCAACCCACTGCGATCTGGCAGAACGGGTGCAGGACGGCCGCTTTCGCGAGGATCTGTTCTATCGTCTGGATGTATTACGTATCGAACTGCCGCCGCTGCGTGAACGACGGGAAGACATTCTGTTGCTGGTGCAGTATTTCGCCGATCGATTTTCCAGTCAGTACCGTGTGAGGATACCCGAGCTGGTACCTGCGTTCGAAAAATGGCTGCTGAACTATCACTGGCCCGGCAATGTCCGCGAACTGGAAAATGTCATTCTGCGCTGGCTGTTCGGTCAGCTGCCCTCATCGCTGACTGCGGCCACCACATCAAGCCACGCACTAGGACTTGATGTATTGGAGCGGATCGCTCGCGAGGGAGCGCTGCAGATGAAGCTGACCCAGGCCAAGGCCCAGGTGCTGCAGGAATTCGAAAAGCATTATGTCGCCAGCCTGCTGCAACTGACCCACGGCAATATCACCCAGGCTGCACGCCGCGCCGGCAAGGAACGGCGTGCCTTTGGCCGTCTGGTCAAGAAATACAACCTGACCTGAACACACCACTACGCAACCTGTTTCTGTACCAATCATAAGAATGAATGAGCGCGATTTCCCTCGCGCTTTTTTATTGTCCAATGCGGGTAGAATTTTACCCACTATCTGCCACCGATTAACCCGCTGAATTTTTGTTCTGATTCTTCAGATATCCCCCTCGTTTTTCGCCCGCATCCATCACATCACTGCTTAACAAGCGTTCAATGTTTGCCAAATCACCGGGTCACGAACAACCCGTCGAAAATTCACGCAAGTCAATGATTTTTCTGCTGACACCTTGCCACTGCTGGCGCGCAGGCTGCTGCACAATTCCCCGGCAAAATGGAATAGGGATTGCTTTGTCTTTCGGCATGTCTATTGGAAGGCAAATCATCGAATGAAGGATCACGTGCGCATCGTGTTGCGTCAGCCGCTGCCGCTGGAGCATTTGCCTCACTGGCAATCGCTGCTGGCTGATCGCCGCCTTGAGCGCGAACATTTTCTGCCCGACGTGGATCGGGTATTCCAGCGCCACCGGCAACCCTTTCTTGCGACCCGTGAATATCAGCCTGCTAGTGAAGGCTGGTCATCCGACGAAGTCGCCAGCGGCATGGATCGGGTCTACCGCCTGGTATTAATGCGCGATGGTCGCGTACCGCAAGCGCTGATCGATGATCTGCAGCTGATTCCCGCCGTCGAACAAGCAAGTCCAGGCAGCATCGGCCGTATGGATCTGCAACCCCGCAGCAACGCCTTCAGCGTTCGCACTGATCGCGCTTCCCGCGACGCCATCTATCTCGACGAAGGTCAGGCCTTCTCACTGGGCGACGCCGGCATCACCGTTGCCGTGCTGGATACCGGCATCGATCTTGATCATGCTGAATTGCGCCACTCACTGCAGGAAGGTTTTGATTTCGTGCATATTCTCGACGGCGCGGACGATTTCATCGGAGATTACCTGGAAGCCGATTCCGTGGCGGATGATGAAGTCGGGCATGGCACCCACGTGGCCGGCATCGTCGCCGGCAAAGGCAGCAGCATGCCCCGCGGTGTGGCGCCGAAATGCAAGATCATTCCGGTACGGGTACTGGCAGCGATGGAAAAGCAGGGCCGCAGAATGGGTGCGGGGCTGATCGAAAATATCAACGCCGGCGTGAAGTATGCGGTCGATCAGGGTGCTGACGTGATCAATATGTCACTCGGCGTCAAACATGAAGGCGGCGGGCTTCCCCACAAGGAAGTGATCGATTACGCGCGCCGCAAGGGGGTTACCATCGTCGCCGCATCAGGCAACGATGGTCAGCAGGAAATGTACTATCCCGGCGCGTTCGACAGCGTAATTGCGGTGGGCGCCATGGATGCGGAAGGCAACGTCGCTGATTTTTCCACCTACGGTGACCAGGTGTCTTTCATCGCGCCAGGTGTGGATGTCTACAGCACATCCCTCAACAACGATTACGCTTTTTCCACCGGGACATCCCATGCCGCGCCCTTCGTCACCGGCGCAGTGGCGCTGATGAAATCCTACGCCCGCAAGCAGGGTCACCGGCTCACGGATACCCAGGTCAAACATGTACTCAAGCACACCAGCGACAAAGTGGATCGCAATTTCAAACACCGCAAGGCCGGCTACGGACGACTGAATCTGGCCGATGCAATGCGCTATCTCGATTTCAAGCTCAGCCAAGGGAGAGACGGACATGGCAACTACCGATGAAAAAAAACGTGTGGAATCCGGCAACGTCGGCACCAGTGACGTGCAGGTGGACAAGGCACTGGATTTCGGCGATCTGAAGCCCGTATGGGGCAAACTGATCGACCAGAAGCGACCGGATGCGGAAAGCAATCTGCTGAAAGTCACCACCCGGATTTCCAAACTTGATCCGATTGCCGAGCTGGCGCTGGCCAAGGTCAAGCAGACCTTTTCGGTGAACGAATCCGCCCTGCGCAAGCTGATCAATCGCAAGGGCTGGGCCACCGAGCTGGATCGCGTCATCAAACGTCTCAATGCCATGCGCATCAGTGAAAACAAACGGGTGGTGCTGGCTGCCGTGTATCCCAATCTGCTCAACACCCTGCTGTCCTGCAACGAAGCGGACAAGGAAGTGAAAGACGAAATCGGATTTATCGATGCCGTGCTGTTCGAGCTGGAACGGGAAAATGGCCCGCTGGACAAATTCGCCCAGGAAGTGGTGAAGCTGGTAGGCGCCAAACACCGCATCAATTTCACCGAAGACAACGTACTGCGTGACCTGATTGCCCATCAAGTCCGCGCTGGCCTGTAATTGCGAAACAGGATGCCGACCATGCCAAGCAATATCAAAATCTCACTCTCCCCCGGCGCACTTGAGGCGGCGGTACTCAAGCTGATCAACTCGGTCAATGAGCAAGGCCAGTTGCCGGCGCTGCTGGAAATCTACATCGAAAGAGCGGAAATCGATACCACCCGATTCACCCCGGATGTCAAAGCCGCGATGATCGATTATCTGCTGGATCGCGGCGTACAGATCGATGACGTGGAAAAACTCAAGGCCGGTGACTACGACGAACATTTCGCCCTGGCCTATGACTACGCTCTGAACGTTGCCAGTGGTCAGGATGATCCGCTGGATGCGGCCCGCCGCAAGGGTGGTGGCCGTGGCGTTGGCCAATGGAATTTCGAGGTCGATGATTTTTCCGAAGTGGAAGAACAGGGCATCATCAAGGAAAACATCCTGGCGGCCGGCGCACTGGATTACATCTTCGAGTTCGGCGAGCGTCTGGGCGTATTCAAGCTGGTGGATGCGCTGGTGCTGAACTGGGCCGCCGGCTCCATCGACGTGGTGGAAGGCCCGGCAGCGGCCCGGCTGTACCGCTACTGGAAGCTGCGGGAAGAGCGCGCCTCGAATGAAGAACGCGGCATGGTCTATCGCCGGGTGATCAACAAGGGTAACACCGATGTGCTGTCCCGCATGGTGGTGAACGAACCCTTCCCGCAGCTGTGGCACAACCTGATGGCCGAAGTCGCGGAATACATCGACAAGACCGAGCGCGTCGATCAGGGCATCGGTGAAACCTCGCCGGTTTCCCGTTCGCGCATCTATCAGGCCACCCGCGAACTGCAATACAACCTGACCGAATACTGCACCGGCATGGCCCATGTGCAGGCGCGGGAATTCTACGCCCAGCTACAGGAATGCTTCGACATTCTGAAGGACGACGAAATCCTTGCGTACTTCGGCGGCAACCGGCGCAAGAGCCTGTGGACCGTGATCGAACGGCTGTCGAAAGAGGAATTTGGCGCATCACCCAACATCGCGGCCCATCGTTCCCTGGCTGTAGACGGTAACAAGATTTTCGTGTGGATTGCCAACTTCAATGAAGTCTCCGTACGGCAAGAAGACTTCGTCAGTTTCCTGCAGGCGGCCGAATCTTACATCCTCAACTTCAGCAATGCTTCCGGCGAAGACATGGAACTGGAAGACGATGAAGAAATGTTTGAGGAAGAAGAATTCGCCGATTCCGACAGTGATGATTTTTAACCGCGAACCAGCAGGGAGCCCATTCGAATGAGCAATCAAGCGATCAAGGATCTTGCCCGCGAATACACGCGTCGCACACTGGCCCAGTCGGCCACGTTTCATCAGCTTGGCGTCGATGACCAGAAAGCGTTGTACCTGGATGTGTACCGGCAAAATTACCAGCAGCTGGCGGATGCCAACAACGGTCACTCACGCCAGCAAAGCCAGGCCATGGCCGGCCCGAAAAAGGCCAGCGACATGATCGATGACAGCCGCCATACCAACAAGCGTATCGATCAGGCCGGTGAGCTCGCCGGTGGATTTATCGACGAGGTGGATTTTCCCGGCTTTGTCAAAGACTTGCTGAAGGGAGTGTTCGACGCCAACCTGGAGGTAACACTGGCCCAGATGGAGTCGTACCAGAAACTGCTGAAAGCCGCGACCCAGTCGGTATCGAAATTCATCAACGCGATCGACGATGCAGCATCGTTCGGCTATCTGGCAGAAAACAACAGCGATGAATTCGGCCTGGCCTTCAGCGACGAAGAAAACGATGACGGTTCCCGCAAACTGCAACTCACCGACAGCAGCGGTGAGCCGGTGGATCTGGGCGACAACCAGGTCAAGGCGCGCATCATGGATGCCAAAATCCAGATGGCAAAAGAACAGCGCGCCATGCTGCGGGAAACCATTCTGATGGGCATCACCCGTCTGGTGGTCGAAAAAGGAAACGTGAAGGCGTCGGTATTGTTCGATATCAAGGCCACCGAACAGGTTCAGAAATCCGACAAGGCGGCGCTGCAGGAACTGAAATCGTCCAGTAGCAGTGTCAGTGCCAGTGGTGGCTTGATCGGTGCCATTTTCGGTGGCCCGAAAGGCGGCCATACCTCCAGCACGCGCAAATCGAAGATTTCCGTTTCCAGCGCGAAGAGCGTGTCGAATACCGAGCTGGCCGCCAAGGTGGCGGGATCGGTCGATATCACGTTCAAGTCTGACTATTTCAAACTGGATAACTTTGCGGCGTTGTATCAGGGCGGCATGGATGGTGGTGCACGGCTCGGCCCTTCACAACAGGTAGTGCAGCCGGCGGCACCAGGTGCCGCTCCTGCTCCAGGTATGCCGGCGCCGGTGGCGCCACCGGTACCAGGGCGGTAAGCCATGGCATTGGCGCTGATTCTGGCGCTGGAGCATCAGCCGGATGGCATCAGGGTCCGGTTCGACATCGGCAAAAACCGTTACCTGCGCTGGCAGCTGGGTGAAGAGGAAACCATCACCCGCAACGGCCTGCCGGCGCTGGCAACGGTGCGCGAACGCTCGCAACTGATCGGGCCGTTGCGTCCGGAAACGCGGGGCCGCGGCGAGTTCACCCTGCCCGTCGGGCTGGTGAACCGCGACACCCGCTGGCTGCAGGTGTTCAGTTACCGGGACGCCGAGGGTAACGGGCCTGCGATGTCGGCAGTGACCACGATACCGATAACGGAAGTGTCGCGCACGGAGCCTGATCTGCCGCCACCGGCAGGACTGGCCCTGGCGCAGAATCGAATGAAGGATGGACACATGATTGCGGAGTCTCGCGCATTTGCGCATCAGGTCGATAACGCACCTTTCCGGCTGCGGGAACGCCCCCTGAGCCGGCCCCTGTTTCTGGAAGCCATCGTGGGCGCCCTGCCCAGCCTGTTACCCATGCTGGCACCGGCCATTGGTTCCTTTGTGTCGGGCGTTGCACCGGCCGTAGGACAGGTGGCAGGCCAGCTGATCCGGTCACTGTCCGGTGCGGGCGGCGGTGGCGGTAGCGGGGCAACAAGGGATAGCGGCGCCGCGACGGCGGTGTCCCAGATTGGCACCCTGGCGGAACAGGCCCTGCGGGCACTGGGCCCTGCAGCGCAACAGATTCTGACCCCCGACAACATGCGCCAGATCCTGCAACTGATCCAGGCCGGCGCCAATGCGGCACCTGCAGCGGCGGCCCCTGCACCGGCAGCGGCGCCCGCGGCAGCTCCGGCGACCGCCCATAGCCTGTCCCGCTACAGCCAGGCCCAGGTTGCCCCTGCCCTGCTGGCGGCACTGCCTGCACTGATGCCCCTGCTGCAACAGGTGCTCAGCCCGCAAACCGTGCAATCCATCGTGGAAGCGCCGCAACGAATGACCGGGCAGATCATCAACGGCATCACCGATTTTGCCCGCCTTGGCCTGCAGGCCGACCAGCAACTCAACGAACACCTGCGCGCGCTTAATCCCGGCGTCGATGATCAGAACCTGCATCAACTGCTGGCCAGCCTCAGCCTGGGAATGGCCGCACGGCGCGGACGCAATTACAAACGCGTCAGCAGCGTACGCCTGCAACTGGATGAAGTAAAAACCCAGATCGTCATGGGCCGTGAAGTCGCCCTCTACCAGCATGGGGTGGCATGGCAGTTTCCCCTGAGTGTGGAAACCCCGCAGACCATCACCGACGCCGAAGTCATGGTACAGATCAAACAGGCCGATAATCTGCGTCTGGTGCACGAATCCAGCGAACCGGTGGGTGATGTCAGCAATGGTCCGCTGGAACTGATTCCGCGCATCGAAGCCAGTGTCACCCAGTCACTGTCGGCGCAGAAAGATTACATCGTCGTCCTTACCCTGCTGTGGAAAAACAAGCAGCGGCAACTGCGTGGAACCTCGATCCAGCACAGCATCAGCCTGATGCAGGAATACCGCTTCGACCGTGTCGAAGAAGACGGCGAACTGATGCCGCTGTCCAACCGCTCCACCTGGCGCGATTACTGGCACCAGATTTTCGAGGCACCGTTCGACAGCGAAACCCGCCGCGTTGATGTCCAGTCCCGCTACTATCTGACGCTGAATCCGGAACGCAACCGCAATGCGCGGCTGGATTCCGACATCCGCAGTGAGCAAAGTGGCGCCCGCGACAAGATCCGTCTGCGCAGCGGTTACGAGTACAGCCTGTTCGCGCTGAATCATCTGCTGACAAGGCTCGCACCTGACACCAAACCGCTGGACGATCGCATTCTGCAGGCGCTCGGTAACGGGGATTTTGTCGAACGCTTCAACCAGTGTGCGCAGCATCAGGGCCAGATCCGCGGCCGGCCCGGCGAATCCGCCGCCATCTGGGTCTATCCCGAATTCAAACTGCAGACGCTGGTGCTGGTGCGTGCCGATCAGGTGGACGACAACGGCAACATCGGCGCACTCGGCGAAGAGCGGGTCACCTTCCCGATGCCGGCGCTGCTGCATTTCGTAGGAGTGAAACAGTCATGAACCAGTATCCTTATCGCCCCGTTCGCGCGCTGGCGGAAGACGATATTTCCGCCCAGTTCGAAGGCGTCGAAATCGAATTCGATGACAAGGTCACCCTGTTCCCCGTGCAGGTTGAACAGGACGAACGGCCCCGTCGCAGCCGGGCGCGCAGTCTGCAGTCGGTGCGCAAGCCATCATGACCACGTTTATCGAACGCAATCCGATCGACGAGGACGACCGTTTTCCCGGTCTGGCGGAACTGCTGGAGGATCTGCTGACGCCCCAACTGGCACTGGAACCAGACCCGCTGCAACCGGATCGGCAGTTCGGCCTGTTTGTGGAACGGCTGGCGCTGGATCTGCCGCTGGAACTGCAGACCCTGCGCGATGCCGACAACCGTCTGACCCTGGGCACTGCACCGCCCACCCAATGGATTGAAACCTCGGTGCAACCGGTACTGCACCGTTTGCGTGTCACCCTGGAGCTGGATGATGACGAGTCGCGAAACCAAAGCCTGGAATCTTGAGCAGTTCCTGGATTCGCTGATCCTCGAACTGGATAAAGCGCAGGATACGCTGGCGCTGAAAGGGCTCACGCGCAAGCTCACTTACACGGTGAAGGATGTGGGGCTGGATCTGAATATTTTCCCGGTGCTGGAAGACGGCAAAGTGAAATTCCAGATGGCCAAGCCGGGGGAAACCGGCGGTTCGCGCATTTCGTTCCAGCTCGGATCGATTACCGACCGGCAGATTCGCGAAAACGCCAACGAGCCACCCAACAAGGATGATCTGGAACTGGACTCGCTGGATGAAGTAGACGAAGAGGTGAAAGAGAGTCTGCGCAAGGTGGGTGTCACGTCGACCCGCGATCTGGAAAAACTTGATCGCCGCAACGTGAATATCGAAAAAGTCGTGAAGGAAAAAACCGGCGGGGAAAAACAGCTGGATTACAGCGATCTGGCCAACCTGATCAACAAGGCGCGCCGGCGCAAACTGTCACCGCAATTATCCAACCTGATTGCGGCGGAAAAAGAGCAGGATATTGAACTCACCCTGCGCGGGCAGAATTTTGTGTTGCAGCAGAGCACCAGTTATCCGGCTGCCACCGTCAACAACCAGCGTGCAGAAATCCTGCATGCGGACGCGGGCGAACTGCGTCTGAAAGTCCCCCGCGATGTGCTGAAAAGCGGCAGCAACGCCCTGGCCATCGCGCTGGACCCGTACGCGGTGATGCAGCTGAACCTGCAATCCTGAACTGAATGACATCCGACAAGGAACGCATCCATGGCAAGAAGTCTGCGATCACTGGAACAGTCACTGGGCAAGCCCGCCAAGCCGGCCAAAACACGACGTCGCTCGCGCCAGTACCGGCAAACCGCGGCGCCCGAAGGGCGGGCACTGGCGCACGCACAGATCACGCCGTCGCCGCTGGCGCCAAGCCAGTTGCAGGAACAGATCGATGTGATTCGTGGACGCCGGGTAGCAGAGCCCACCCGCAGTCTTCGCGCGCTGGAAGATCGGGTGCTGGGGCGCACTCCCGCAACACAAGAACCCCGTCGCACCACCCAGCGTCTGGATAACGGCCAGGTACCTCCGCCAGCAGAACCCGTGCGGGCGGTAGCCAATGCACTCACTGCACCACCCCATACCGGCTGGTCGCGGCCAACGCTGCCTGCCGCAACGGCGGCCCCCTACGCACCGGAGTTTTCCGCACCGGATACCGGACGCTTCCAGGTGGAACCGTTTTCCGCTCCGCTGGACCCGGAATCCATCTTTCGGGCTGACACCGCCGTCAGTACAGCGCCCTCGCCCACTCCGGCCATTGCCTCACCGGTTGCCGTCGCCCCGATTTCAGCATCACCACAACGAGCCGTACTGGCACCGTCGGCCACCCAGCCCAGGTTGGTCGAAGACGATGCCACCGGCTGGCTGACCCAGGCCCAGAGTGAACAGCCGGAGCAGATCAGCAGCGCCAGCCGCAACGCTCTCGATGGCGATCTGGCGCTGGCCAAGGACGATTTCGAACGGGAACTGGCCAGCATTCTGGGGCAGTCGACCACACCGGCCCCCAAACAGGATCCCCTGTTTGCCAATGCCCCCGCCCAGCAACTGCCGGCACCGCCCGCGCCTGCCCCGGCACCGGCTGCCACAACGCCGGAACAGGCACCGCCCGCCCATCCCGGCCACGACATTTTTGACCAGATGGGTTTGGGCATGCGCTACGCCAACAGCTTCAATCTGGGCAACGTCAATCTCAGCGAACGCTTCCGGCAGTTTGAACAGGATCTGGAACAACCGGCACCCCGGCCGGCGACTCCACCCGCCAATCCCTTCGTCGACCCGTTTGTCGAGCCCATGAGCCTCGATGATTTCGATCTGGTGGCCGAACTGGCGGAAATCGGCGCCGAACAACCGGCTGCCGCTCCCACACCAACACCGCAAAATCAAACCGAAAACACAGCAGGTGAAGACCATGACAAACCGATTGGCTGATCTGGAACAACATCTGGAACGCCGCGCGGCGTCCCGCAAAAAGCCGGCCCGGCAGGACAAGATGCGCAGCGCGCTGGAACGCATGCAGCCACAGCGGCGTCCTGCGCCCGCACCTGCTCCCGCATTGCCACCCGCCCCCGCCAGCCAGGAACCGCGGGCACAGGGGCTCAGTGGCAAGGTATCGCGCTGGCCCACCGCCGCAGCCGGGCCGCGAGCGCCCGCGCCTTCACTGCGATCAGCTACGACGTGCCAGGCAATTTCTGGGTGCTGCAGCAACCCTCCAGCATGGCCTGCTGGGCCACCGTGTTCACCATGCTGAAGTCCTGGCGCAGCCAGCGGGAAATGACCATTCCGCAAGCCCTTGGCGCCGTCGGACAGCGCTGGGTGGACATCTACAATTCCAACAGCGGCCTCTCGGGTGAAGACAAACCAACCTTCATCGCCGCCGCCGGCCTGGTGGCAGAGCCGCCACAAAGCTACAGCATCGAAGGTTGGGAAAACCTGCTGCGCAACTACGGCCCGATCTGGGTGACCACCGATGAACAACCCGGCGCTGCCTGGGCCATCCATGCCCGCATCATTACCGGCATCCAGGGTGATGGCACCGCCGAAAACACGCACTTCAAAATCGTTGATCCCGGCAACGGCCGTCGCTACGAAGAAAGCATTGCCGTGTTCATTCCCAAGTACGAGGAAGAGGTCATACGCACCGGTTACATGCGCATCCAGGTCGTGCACTGGCAAAGCGATGCCCGCAGCGAACAGCGCGCCCTGTCCCTGGGCCGCAGCCCGTCGGCCTACCGCGCACCAGCTCGCGCCCTGAGCGCTCCCCCCGCCGTTCGCACTCGTAGCCTTAGCATGGACTACACTGCAGCACTGGCGGCGAACCAGCGGGCCCGAGCCCTCAACGCCATCGACGTGCGCTACAACGTCCAGCTGGTACCACAACAGACCGGCATGTCCTGCTGGGCCGCCGGCTTTGCGATGATCGTGGGCTGGGCCGAGCAGATGAGTATCGATCCGTCGGAAATCGCCCGCGCCACCGGTTACTGGGCCCAGTACCAGACCGGCCTGAACCCCGAAGACGTCACCGTGATGAATGTCTGGGGCTTCGAACCGGCCCCGCTGCAAACCCTGACCGTCGAGGGCTTTGCCAACCTGCTGCGCAGCCGTGGCCCCCTGTGGGTCGCCAGCGCCGAACCCGGCCCGCACATCCGCGTGGTCACCGGCATGCAGGGTGATGGCAGCCCGGACGGCACCCTGGTGCATATCAACGATCCGTGGGAACAAGGCATGACCAGTTTCCGCCCGTCCAACCGCGGTTCCCAGTACACCGAAACCTACCGCCAGTTCGTCGAAAAGCAATCCACCCTGGCGCGCCAGGAAATGCGGATCGATGCACCGGTGTATGTGGCTTACCTGCGCAATCCACCAGCCTGGATGCATTCGGCAGTAGCGCAGAGTTTTTCCCAGTTCATCGGCCGCCCCATTGCGATGGAAGCGCCGAGCAACCCCGAGAATTTCCGCCTGTTGTCATCCGGTGCCTGGAACAGCAACACCACCCTGGCGATCCGCGGCGGTCAGGGCATGTGGCTCAAGATCCGCAACACCAACGTGCTGGGCACTACCATCCGCATTCGAGAGCAAAGCGGACAGGTCAAGCACTCCATTATCCTGCCGGCGTCGACCGTGGAATTCGTGTTTACGGTATTTGGATCGGAACCGATGGGCTGGCGCTTCGACATCAGTACCGACAGCGACGCCTTCATGGTGACCTGGGAATTGTGGAGTACCTGGGTGCCAGGCATGCCACCCAACGGCTGACGTGGAACAGACTGCAGCGCACTCGTAGTCCCGCGCAGAAAAAGCAAACGCCCCGACCAGCGGGGCGTTCGTTTTTGTAGCATTTGTAACTCTTGCAACGTTACTACCGTCAGGCTGAGCGAATCAGCACTGTCGCCAGGACAGCGCTGACTCAGGCCTGATGATTACTGCTCCGGCCAGCAGACCGGGCCGATACCGTTGTAGTTTTCCTGGCACTGCTCGTAGCACAGCAGGCCATCCCGCTCCCAGCCATCGTGGCAGGTGTTCGGAATGGTGCCGACACCACGGCCGTAGGACAGGGCGGAGTTGGTCCAGCACACAGGACCGACACCGTGATAGCCCTCGGCGCAGACCGGGTAGCACAGGCCAGCATCGTTTTCCTGACCTGCCGGACAGTTCTTCGGAATGGTGCCAACGCCACGGCCGTAGGACGCGTTATCCAGCCAGCACACAGGGCCTACGCCGGTGTAGCCAGATTCGCAGTACCAGTAGCACAGGCCAGCATCGTTTTCCTTGCCTGCCGGACATTCACCGGTCCAGATGTTGCTCGGAATGGTGCCCGCACCACGGCCATAAGACAGCGGACGGGTTGACCAGCACACAGGACCTACGCCGTTATAGCCTTGTGCACAAACCGGATAGCACAAGCCGGCATCCAGTTCCTGACCAGCAGCACACAGGTTGGGAATGGTGCCCACGCCACGGCCATAGGAAGCGTCTTCCTTCCAGCACACAGGGCCAACACCGTTGTAGCCTTCAGCACACTGCTCGTAGCACAGGCCGGCATCGTATTCCTGTCCGGACGCACAGGACATCGGTACGCCAGCACCACGGCCATAGGCAACGGCCGGCGGCGGGGTCACTTCGTTCTGACACTCGTCGCTCACCTGGGTCAGGGTACCGGACACGTTCAGGTGGCCGCCCTCTTCGCCCACAGCGGTGATATTGACGCTATCGAACGCCATGCAGGCAAAGGTCGGCAGCTTGATGTTTTCAATCGGACGGGACAGTTCTTTCATCACCGCGCCGATGGCAGACGCCACCAGGGTATTGGCAGCCGCGTTGATAACCGGGCCAGACCAGGCACCTTCACCCAGACGTACGCCTTCCAGCTTCACGACCGGCGCCTGACGGAATTCCACCGACAGGTTGTTATCCACACCCAGGCCAAAGGTCAGGGCAACTTCGGCACTGACACGGGCACTGACGTCATTGGTGTAAACGTCGGAACCGTTCTTCTTGGACTGGCCATGGATTTCCAGACCATACACGCTCAGGGTCGGCTCAGCCTTGCCATCAACGTCTTGCACTTTCAGGCTGGCAGGGGCGCCCATGTTCACCAGAATGCGGTGAGTGGCGTCTTCCGGACCGAAATTGTCATCACGGGGCAGGCCCAGCTGCAGGGCGAAGGTTTCACCACCACCGATCATGCTCATGTGGGTCAGGCCGACGGAATGGGCAGAAGCCAGCGTCTGGTTGATCACGTTGCTGTTCAGTGACAGGGCGAAATCATTGCCGTTCAGTTCTGCTGGCGGCAGCTGATCAAACGTGAACAGGGTTCCAGCCAGCGGCTGCGGAATGTTCAGGTTCGGATTGATCGGAATCACACTGCCCGAGGTGGACACGAACAGGGTGTCGCTGGTGGTCTGCAGCGCTTCGATGTTCAGCGCCATGGCCATATCGAAATTGGTCTGTGCGTCGTCCTGGATGCGCAGCGTGTAGCTGTCCATGATCAGGCCGCCCAGCATCTCAGGAATGGCATCGTTCAGCACACCCTGCAGCAGGTTGGAAATCGGGCCGCTCAGCAGGTTGGCAATACCGGCGGATACACCAGACAGGATCTCACGGAACACCGGCGGAACATCGTCGATCACGATATTGCCGATGTTGTAATCGAAGTTGCTGATGCTGATGCTCGGAGCGTGATCAACCACACCCAGTTGCAGCAGACCACCCAGATCCAGCGGGCCAACCGCAGCGCCCAGATTGATGATGGTAGGCGGCAGGAAGCCGTTGTGCATACGCAGGGTCAGACCGATATGCACGTTGCTGATGCTGCCATCAAAGGTCGCCTGGTTACCGGCCTGCAGACCCATACCGAAAGAGTTGGCAGACAGCGACACAGTACGGACGAAACCGTCGGCGCCGTAGGTTTCACCGAACAGGCCTTTCCAGGTGCTGTCATACAGCATGGTGCCGGCGATCAGGGAATTCAGATCCGCGCCATTCAGGGCATTCACGATCTGGCCCATGGCAAAATCCAGACCCTGCTGGGTGATGCGCACGGTCAGGGAAGGATCGTATTGCAGGCTCAGGTCAGCATAATGCACCGTGTTGGTGTGACCCAGCGTGTCTTCCATCTGGTAGGTGTAAACGTCTTCCTTTGGCAGGGTAACGTTGAAAGCACCCGTCTCATCAAAAGTCAGCGCAACCCCGTTGACCGTACCGGACGCATACCCCATTTCGTCCACTGCACGACCATCGATGGTGATGTTATTGCCTTCCTCGGTGGCACCCAGTACCACGACGTTCGGGCCTTTGGTGTCGTACAGGAACTTGACCTGCGGGCCCAGCGGAGGGTCCACCTGGAAGATGTTGTAACCTTCCTTCAGGTACGAGGCCAGAACGGCGCCCGATGCAGTAGCTTCGGTGGCACCCGCAGTAAAGTGGGATTCCACATTGAAGCCGTTAAGAGTCATCCCCGGCAGGGTAGTCGGTTGGGTTTTGTACTTGACGGTGAACTGCGCAGGTGCCGCCGTATGAAGCGAGTCGTTCACCGGCTCGATGATTTCATACTTTTTGCACGCCGCCAGCCCCAGCACCAGCAGTACCAGCAGGCTGCGCCTGATGATTTGTCGGAAGAGCATAGTGTTGTATTCCTTATGATTATTTTTGATGGATAAGGATGAGTGTTCCCCTGCCGCCCCATACTACAGACTGTTGCGGTAGACGCCTTTTGAGCCCTGACAGGATAATATGGAACCAACGTCCACCAAACGTCCTATTGGACTATTTCTGACAAACGGTAGACAAAAATGTAATCCAATATTTAATGCGGATGATTGACGGCCCATTCCCCAGACCGTCAATCTTTCAGGACAGAAACGCTGAAAAATCAGAACCTTCTGATACCAAACCGACGCCCTGCCAGTAGCAACAACATCACCAGCAGTGACAGCCCCAGTGATCCACCCATACGCTTGATGACAAAGTTATTGGTCAGGTCAGGATCGTACAGCGCCGACCCCACCTGGCCCTGAAAGTCCATTTTCTGATCATTGGTGGTACGGACTACCACAGACACCGTAGCCGTCTCGCCCAGGCTCAGGTCCCCCAGCGCGCAGGCGGCGCCGTCAGCGCTGCAACTTCCCTGGCTGGGCTGGATGGATTCCACGGTCACGCCAAGCGGCAGCAGGTTGCTGAATTCCACGTCGGTAGCGGTTTCCGGGCCAGTATTGGAAATTTCCGCCCGATAGCTGATCGTGCCCTCGCCGGGAACATTGGCATCCTTCACGAACTTGCCGTTGGTGCCTTTGAACACCAGCGCCAGATCAGCGGGCAGTGAGGTTGCCACCTGACCACTGATCACCCCCACCGCAAGATCTGCATTGACGATGCCTGCACCACAGCCATTGCAGGCCGCCGGAAATGGCCGTGCACTGGCCCGCAGCAAGTCCTCGACTTCTTCGGCGAGGGCTGCCGGTTTGGCGGCAAACAGCAGTGCTGCCACCCCGGCCACATGGGGCGCAGCCATGCTGGTGCCCTGGTAGAACACAAAGCTGTCCCCGGCTGGCGCCTGGGTACCGTTGTTGGCAGTGGACAGAATGCCGCCCGGATCATCCAGGAAACGCATGGAGCCACCCGGGGCCGCCACATCCACCAGGGAACCGTAGTTGGAATAATCGGCCCGGCCCCCATTGCGGTTGCTGGCCGCGACGGTAAACGCGTTGGGACAGTTACCCGGCGGGTAAAGATCAGCGTTCGCATTCCGGTTGCCCGCTGCGGTGACCACCACCGCACCTGCAGCCCGCGCCTGATCGATGGCGTTGGCGTAGGTCTGGCTGCAGCTGGCCTGCGCGCTGCTGCTGAGGCTCAGGTTGATCACCCGGGCCGGATTCGGATTGTTTGGCACACCGGCCACCGCATAACCGGCCGCCCAATAGATCGCGTCGGTGACGTCCGACGTATAGCCGCCACAGCGACCCAGAACCCGCAGCGGCAGAATGCCCGCTTCCGGCGCCACGCCGGCAATGCCCTGACCATTCAGGCCCCGGGCGGCGACAATGCCGGCGACGTGGGTACCGTGCCAGCTGCTGGCTTCATCCTCGCTGGGAACACCACTGCCGCAACCACCGGCAGCGACACCGTCACCGGGATCGGACGGATCGGCATCCCGGCCATTGCCGTCATTACCCATAAAGGTGTCAGACACAAAGTCGTAGCCGGGCAACAGGTTCGCTAGCAGATCCGAGTGCGGCCGGATACCGGTATCCAGCACCGCCACCACCACGCCCGCACCCAGAGTGCTATCCCAGGCCAGATCGGCGCGAATCCCGCCGGCCAGTTCCTGCAGCGACCATTGGCTGGCGTACAGCGGGTCGTTCGGTACCAGGGCCGGGAATACCCGCAGATCCGGTTCAACAAATTCCACGTCGGGATCGTTGATCAGATCACGCAGCACGGTGTCAAGCTCACCCAGGGAGCGGCTCTGCTCCAGACGCACCACATGGGCCCCGGTGGCGACCCGGCGGATCAGCCGGCTTTTGACCTGATGAAGGGAATCCAGCCGCTGCAACGCGGCAGGAAGGGTTTTATCCTGCAGGGACCGGGCAACGGCCTGGGTCGCCTGCGGTTTGAATTTGACGATCAGCCGATCCACCGGCAACTGGTCCCAGTTTCCCGGCGCAGCCTGCGCAGTGGCGGCAAACACGAGCCCCACACAGCCTGCCCATCCACGAACACGCTTGCCCCAAGCTGACTCCTTCATGGTGACCCCCGCTTATTATTGTTGTCATCGTAATCCTTACTGGAGGCCTAAGGTAGGATGTTTGGCTACGCCCTGTCCAGTACCGACAGGCCGTGCAGACGCTCCAGCGCATCCGGTACGGCCTGAAAGCGGAACACCCCGTCATCGGTACGTACCAGCAGGCCTTCCGCCTCCAGATACGCCAGAATCGCGAACACCTGGCCGATGATCAGAGAAATCAGTGCCCCACCTTCCGTTTTACCGAGCACGGGCCGGATGCATTCGTAGGCGGTACGCGGCTGAGCCAGGCAAAATTGCAGCGCCCGCACCAAGCGCTTACGGTGAAACTGGATGATCTGGTGAATGCGGAGATCAAGCTCATCGAACGGGCTGCCGTGAGAAGGCAATCCCACCAGCGGCCCCATACCCAGGAAGGTACGGATAGACGCCAGGTATTCCCCCAGCGGGTTCAGACTGCTCCCCCACCAGATGCTGATATTGGGCACGATGCGGGGCAACAGATGATCGCCGGTGATGAGCAGGCCGGATGCCTGCTGCCACAGGGTGGCGTTGGCAGGTGTGTGACCATAGCCGCATTTCACCTGCCAGGACTGCCCCCCCAGGAACAGCGTTTCGCCATCCTGCAATTCGCGGATCGGCAGATCCAGATCACTGGTATCGTCGCGAAAACTGTCCATCAAGCCACGCACGGCGTCGAACTGATCGGCGGGTAGCCCCCACTGACAGAAGAATGCCTCTACCGACGGATAATTCAGAGGGGTGCCCCGCCATAGCCGACGGATGGCGTCCACCTCGGCGGCGGTCGCCCAGAGTTCCGCACCGGTCTGCTGGCATAACCACTCGGCGTGGCCACTGTGATCGGGGTGGCCATGGGTCAACATCACCCGGCGCACACCCTGGCGCGCCAGATCCGAAGCCAGAAACGCCTGCCACTGTGTGCGGGTATCCGCGCGACCATTACCGGTATCAACGATCGTCAGGCCATCGTCATCACGCAGAATATAAGCGTTCACGTGACCCGGATGGAATTTCATCGGCAGGCTCAGAACAAACAGGCGCTCACCCAGTGGCACCGCCTGCCCCACAGGAAAACCCTGAGCAAAATCAGTAAGTAAGGACGTCATCTCGATTCGTATCCACCACAGCCAGTCGAGACCTTAGCGGATGGGTTCTGTGCACGCAATGACCTTGCCTGGTGGCCATTTCGTCCAGAAGCCCTCAAGTTCAGTCTCCTGCCGCCGACACACTGACAAAGGCCTGACCCAACCTGCGCGTGGGCGGCCAACGACGTTCAGGTCATACCAAGGCAGAGTAGTTGCGATGAAAATTGAAAACGCCACGCTGCGGCTTGTCAGCGGCCATCGCCAGCACGAACGGGAGCAGTGGCAGAAAAGTGCCTCCGCCAGCATCAGTTCTGCGAGCAGTGGCCGTCCGGTAGCCCTTGAGCACACCTACGCCCACCGCGAAAACGTGCGCCTGGAAAGCAGCCAGTCCGCCTACCTGTACAGCCGCAGCCAGATCAGCCATGCCGGCAAACCCGACGCGGTGCAGGTCGTGAGCCAGGAAACCCTGCTGCAATCCATGGTATCCCACGCCTTCAGCCGCGACCTGCGCATCAGCAGCCTCACCCGGCTGGACAGCAGCGCCAGCGACTGGCGCGGCACCGGGCCGGCAGTGGCAACCCAGGCCAATGTGTCGTTCGGCCAGTCCTACCGCTATGAAAGCGAGCAGCAGTCCACCCTGACCATCGAAGGCCGGCTTGATCTGGCGGACAACCGCAGCGTGGATTTCGTATTGCATACCCGGCTCGACAACCGTCTGCTGTTCGAAAGCGGCAGCGGCGAATTTGCCCGCGCGGCCCTGCGCACCGATCCCTTGATCCTCAATCTGCAAGGCGGTGCCACCCAGCTGACCGATGCCGCGTTCACCTTTGACCTGGACGGCGACGGCCAGACCGAATCCGTGTCCCTGGCCACCGGCGGCAGCGGTTTCATTGCGTTTGATCGCAATGGCGATGGCGCCATCAACGATGGCCGCGAACTGTTCGGCACCCGCACCGGCAACGGCTTTGCCGAACTGGCGCAATTCGACGACGATGGCAACGGATTCATCGATGAGGCTGACGCCATCTTCCAGCAACTGCAATTCTGGTCGCGGGATGAAAACGGCAATGATCGCCTGCAGCGCTTGAGCGAACTGGGCATCGGCGCCATCGGCCTGGACAGTGCCGACACGCCGCTGATCCTGCGTGGTCAGTCCACCCAGGAACTCGGCATCATCCGCAGCACCGGCTTTTTCGTACGGGAAGACGGCGTCGTAGGCACCGTGCAGCAGGTGGATTTGACCCGGCGCGACACCGACGCGGAAGCGGCATTTGTCGCCGACTTCGGCAATGCCCAGTTCGTGCCGGAAGATCCCGCCACGCCGCCTGAACCCCAGAACCAGCTGGAAGCCTTCATGGATCGCCTGACCCAGCTGCGCAACGATTTCATGGCACGCCTGGAACAGACACCGGCCGAAGAGGCCGACAGCAAAACCCTGCTGGAGCAGCTGGTGGACATGCTGGAACAGCAGATTCGCGAACGGGCCGGCGAACCGGGCGACGACACCGCTGCGGAACCGGCAAAATCCTGATCTGGCTCAATATTCCGGCCCCCTGCCGGGCTTGCCGGGAACAAAATTGACGGCACCCGCCAGCGCCTGCCGTGCACCTGTCAAAACACCCTTGTCTGATTATGCTGTAATCAAATCATGTGACTGACTCGTCACAAGACGATGACAACAACGAATAATCAGGCTACGAGGCAGATTGAACATGGCGACAGCAGCAGAAATCACCGCATCATTGCCCAAGAAACCCACCAACAAGGTTTCCCACATTCCCGGTGACAACGGCTTGCCCATCGTGGGCTACACCTTCGAATTCCTCAAGGATTTCCCCGGACTGGTCAACAAGATGGCCGCCCGTTACGGCGAAGTCTTCCGCTATCGCGCGATCATGCAGGACGTGATTACCCTGCTGGGTCCCGATGCCAATGAATTTGTGCTGAAAGATTCCGACCACAACTTTTCCAGCAAGCTCGCATGGGACGTCGTACTGGAAGAAATCTTCCCGAACGGTCTGATGCTGAAAGATTTCGACGATCACAAACTGCATCGCAAAATTCTCCAGGGCGCGTTCAAAAAGAACGTCATGGAAGGTTACGTAGATCGCATGAGCGCCATCTTCGCCCAGGATCTGCCCAGCTGGAAAGTGAACAAGGAAATCCATTTCTTCGACTGCATTAAAGAGCTGTTGCTGTCCGGTGGCGCGCAACTGTTCCTGGGCACCAAGCTGGGCCCCGAATCGAAAAAAGTGAATGAATCCTTTATCGCTGCAGTAGACGCGTCACTTGCCGTTCTGCGTCTGCCGATTCCCGGCACCACCTGGGGACGCGGCCTGAAAGGTCGGAAGTTCCTGGAAAAATTCATCGGCGAAATGATTCCGCAAAAGCGTAACAGCACCAGCAACGATTTCTTCACCCAGATCTGTCAGGCCAAGGGTGACAGCGGTGAAGTGCTGACCGACAAGGAAGTGATCGATCACATGATCTTCCTGCTGTTTGCCGCCCACGATACCACCACCAGCACCCTGACCTCGCTGGTGTACCGTCTGGCCAAACATCCCGAGTGGCAGCAAAAACTGCGTGAAGAGTTCAACGCCATCGGCAAGGAACACGTGGATTACGACGATCTGGAAAAAATGGAGCAGACCGCACTGGTGTTCCGCGAAACGCTGCGCATGCATCCGCCGCTGCCGACCATTCCGCGCCGTGCGATTCGCGAGGTGGAATTCAAAGGCTTCAAGATTCCGAAAAACGCTGCTGTTGGCGTGGTGCCGCTGCACACCCACTTCATGCCGGAATACTGGCCCAATCCGTACCAGTTCGACCCCGAGCGTTTCAGCCCGGAACGTGCCGAGCACAAGAAGCATTTCTATCAGTGGGTGCCGTTCGGTGGTGGTCACCACAAGTGCCTGGGTCTGAACTTTGCGGAAATCCAGTCCAAGGTGTTCCTGTATCACTTCCTGCGTCGCTTCGAAGTGACAATCAAGCCCGGTTACGAACTGCCGTTCCAGGTCGTACCGCTGGCGATGCCGAAAGATGGCTTCCCCTGCACCCTGAAGCCGGTGAAGCAAGCCTGATCGAGGGCTTCACTCCCGATATGAAAACGGCGACTAGATGTCGCCGTTTTTGTTTTCCGTCTGCACCATGGTTTTCTTGTAGCGCGATGGTGGCATACCGGTCCAGCGTTTGAACGCGCGGTGAAAGGCGCTCTGCTCGGAATAACCCAGCATCATCGCAATATCCAGAAAGTTGTAATCATTGCGGATGTATTCCAGCGCCAGATTCATCCGCAATTCATCCACCAGATCCTGAAAACTCAGCCCCATCTTCGCCAGGGTACGCTGGAAGGTCCGCTCGTTCTGCCCCACGAGATCACACACGGATTTCAGCGAGGGCACTCCGTTGGGCAGTTCCCCCAGCACGAACTTGCGCACCCGCGCCAGCAGTTCGTCACCGGATTCCAGATTCTGCAGCACCTGCTGGGCATGCTCTTCGAGAATTCTTTTCAGCCGTGGATCGCGGAACTGGGATTCGCGGCTTAGGCTGGCGATATCCACCAGAATGCGATTCTGCGTTGCATTGAACACGCATTTGCAGCCCAGCGCTTTTTCATAGTCCGCCTCCAGCCCGAAGCTGTCGTGCTGGAAATGCACTTCCTGAAAACCAAACCGTTCGCTGTTGGTGGCCTTGGCCAGCGCCAGACTGCTGGCAACAAAGTAATCCGCCACATGATGGCTGCACTCGGCTTCCAGCAGGGTGAACTGGCAGTCCAGCAGGTTGTTGTTCCAGTTCCAGTGCATCTCCAGACCGTTGGTAACGATGCGGGCAAAGCGCTGGATGTACTGCACGCCTTCGAGGCCGTTTTCCCCCGCCATGATCAGGTAGCCCAGCCGGCCCCAGTGGCGGGTCAGAAAATTCGCGCCTACCTGCAGGCCAATGCAGCGCTCACCGGTAAAGACTTCGGCAGCATCGAACAGGCGGGAGAATTCGCGGAATTCCACAAAGCCTTCATTGTCTTCGTTATCCAGCGCCACGCCCTGGGCGGCGAAGAACGCATCCGCGTCATGGCCCCGGCTTTTGATGTACTCGCCGATGGCTTCAATCAGTTCAATGGCAATGTGGTAATGTTCGATGGTCATCTCGAAGCGGTATCCCGGGATGCAGAGGCGACGTCAGAGTCAGTATAATGGGTCGCACTTTCGTCAATTCAGGCCAATTGGAAATCCGATGGATAGTATCATTGCCCACACCAGCTGTGAAAGATTGCGCCAGGACCCGGCCCAGCTGCTGCACCTGCACAACGGCATGGTCATCGCCCTTACCCCCGCCGCCCTGGCCTGTTACCGCAACCACGGGGCGATTGGTGACCCGCTCGGCAACGGCCTGCTGTCGTTCTGCGCGCTGGGGGACGATGTGCGCATCGGCTTTGACGGCGAACGCTGTGTCACCACCCATTCCGCCGGCTATGTGGGCCTGGTGGACGGCAAGGCCCTGCTGATTGCGCCGTTCAAGATTCGCCTCTATCCCAACAATCACGATGGCCTGCGCGGTCTGAACTGCCTGGCGGAGCTGGATCTGCCGTCCATCGACGTGCTCTAACCGTCACCAGTCCTTGAACGGATGCTTCACCAGCGCCGCGTTGAAGTAGCGCGCGTCGCCGGTGACTTCCGCACCCACCCAGTCCGGCAGCGGCGGCTGTTCGTCTTCCGACTCCAGCTCGATTTCCGCTACGATCAGGCCCTGGTTGTCACCGGCAAATTCGTCGATTTCCCAGATATAACCCTGCTCGCTGCGGCAGTAACGCACTTTTTCGATCAGCGGCTTTTCGCACAGGGTATCCAGCATCTGCTGGGCATCCTGCAGCGGAATGGTGTATTCGAATTCCAGCCGGGAAAAACCTTCGGTCTTGCCCTTGATGGTGAGCTTGGCGGTGGCCCCTTCCAGTCGCACCCGCACCGTGGTGGCATCGGCAGTGGGCAGATAGCCCTGTCGGAACGGAATGCCGGCGATGCGCTGGCCGTGAGCATCGGTGCGCCAGCTGTCGTCTTTCACCAGAAACTTGCGTTCGATTTCCACACTCATGCATGAACACCCTGATGGTTGAAGGCGCCCTGCCGCAGAAACTGCACGATCTGCTGGCGGACGTCGTGGTCGTTCATGATAAAGGTATGATTCACTGCCAGCACGCAAAAATCCTTCATGGCCGGATGCTGGCTGCGACTGACCGTCACCTTGCCGTCGTTTTCTTCGGGCAGCCAGTACTGGCTCCAGGGATCGATGGAGCGGGTGCCGGCAATCACTCCCACCTCGATGGGCAGGCGATCGCTTTCCCGTTGCAGCAGCTGCAGGGGAATACTCTGCGGATCGGTCCCCAGCTGCAGGAAGGCCGGCCCCATCAACCGGGGAATCAGTGGCCAGCGCCGCAGCTGATCCACCACCTCGCTACCCTGATTGGGCGGCGCCAGCATCACCGCACGCCCGAGTTTGTGCCGGGGCAGCTGCCAGTGTTGCAGGCCATAGCGCAGCAGAATGCCGCCAAGGGAATGGGTGACAAAATGAATTCGACTGGCACTGGCCAGTTGTGGCAACAGATCATGCAACAACTGCCGGCACAATTCGGGAATCGAGTGCAGACGCGAGGGGTAACCCTGATTTATGACCTGATAACCCTGCCTGCGCAGGAACCGCGCCAGCCCGGCCATGGCCAGCGGACTGCGCCCCAAACCATGCAACAACACCACGGTTTCCGACTGCATAGAATTTCTACCTGCCACTTCCTTGAATATTAAACATTGTTTAATTATGCTGACAGAAGAGCAGTCCCGACGCAACCACCCTTACAAGACCTATTCAGTATGGCACGTCGCAACGATCACACCCGGGAAGAATTGCAAAGCATGGCCATCGACGCCACCCGCAGCATCATCGCGCGGGAAGGCATCGAAGGCGTCAGCGCCCGCAAGGTGGCACAGGACATCGGCTACACCGTGGGAACCCTGTACCAAGCCTTTGAAAATATTCATGATCTGGTTCTGCACGCCAATGCCTTCACCCTGTCGGAAATGCTGGGGGACCTGGAGATGGCGTATATGGGCAGCCGCGATCCCCTGCAACGGATGGTCAGGCTGGCGGATGCTTACCTGCAGTTTGCCAATACCCATCAGGCCCAGTGGGCGGCGGTGTTCCGACATTCCCTGCCCAAGGGCTATGTGATGCCGGACTGGTACCAGGCCCGCATCGATGCCCTGTTTGCGCTGGTGGAAAACGGGGTGCGGGGGCTGGCCCCCAAGCGTAACCGTCAGGCCATTCAGGGCGCTGCCAGAACCCTGTGGAGCGGCGTGCACGGAATCTGTATCCTGCACACCGGCGACAAGCTTTATTCCGACCACATTGCATCACCGCGATCGTTACTGCATTCGCTGGTCAAACACTATCTGCATTCCTGGGCAAGTGAAGGAAAACGTTAATGGACAACATCGACCAACAGGAAACCCGCTCCCAGTTTGCCCTGCTGCGCAAACGCCGGTTTCTGCCGTTTTTTCTTACCCAGTTCATGGGGGCGTTCAACGACAACGTGTTCAAGAACGGCCTGCTGGCGCTGGTCACCTACAACGCCATGTTCCAGACCGGCGTCAACCAGGACACGGTCAACAACATCGGCGCAGTGGCGTTCATCCTGCCGTTTTTCCTGTTCTCTGCCCTCGCCGGCCAGCTGGCTGACAAATACGAAAAGTCGCGCCTGATTCGTTACGTGAAACTGCTGGAAATCGGCATCATGATCCTGGGGGCGATCTGTTTCTATTACCACATGGTGTGGGGCCTGATGCTGCTGCTGTTCCTGATGGGCGCCCAGTCCACCCTGTTCGGACCGGTAAAATATTCCATCATTCCGCAGCACCTGAAATCCGGCGAACTGGTGGGCGGGAACGCGCTGGTGGAATCCGGCACCTTTGTCGCGATTCTGATCGGGACCGTCACCGCTGGCGTGGTGAGCCAGTGGGAACAGGGGCCGCTGGTACTGGGGGTACTGGTTATCCTGTTTGCCATCGTCGGCTGGTTCACCAGCACAAAAATTCCCGAAGGTTTGCCGCCCAGTCCGGAACTGAAGGTGAGTTTCAATATCTGGAAGGAAACCCTGCACACCCTGTCGTTTGCCCGGGAAAACCGCGCGGTGTATCTGGCGATCATGGGTATTTCCTGGTTCTGGTTTCTGGGTGCGTCCTACCTGACCCAGATCTACAACTACACCAAGGTGGATCTGCACGGCGATACGTCGGTAGTGACAGGATTGCTGGCCACCTTTTCCGTCGGCATTGCCCTGGGCTCCCTGCTGTGCGAACGCTTTTCCGGTCACAAGATCGAACTGGGCCTGGTGCCACTGGGTTCCATCGGATTGACTCTGTTCGGTCTGGATCTGTATTTCCACACCCAGCCACCGGTGGGCGACGAACTGATGGGGATTGGCGCCTTCCTGCAGCAGCCCCAGAGCTATCGCGTGCTGCTGGATTTCATGCTGATCGGTGTGTTCGGTGGTTTCTATTCCGTACCCCTGTACGCGATGGTGCAGGAGCGTTCCGAGGAACATCATCGCGCCCGCATCATTGCCGCCATCAATATCATGAATGCGCTGTTCATGGTGGTGTCCGGCATTGCGGCCATGCTGTTCCTGGGTGTGATGGATCTGGGTATTCCGGAATTCTTTATGGTACTGGCACTGATGAACCTGGTCGTCGCGGGTTTCATCTACTCGCTGATCCCCGAATTCTTCATGCGCTTCCTGATCTGGGTGATCACCCACACCATGTACCGGGTCAAGCACACCAACCTGAACAAGATTCCCGACACCGGCCCGGCCCTGCTGGTGTGTAATCACGTGTCCTACATGGATGCACTGATCATCGCCGGTGCCTGTCGCCGTCCGGTGCGCTTCGTGATGTTCAAACCGATCTATGACATGCCGGTGCTGAATTTCATTTTCCGTACCGGCAAGGCGATTCCCATTCACTCCAAGAAAGCCGATCCCGCTACCTATGAGAATGCGTTTGCCCGTATTTCACAGGAACTGCGCGATGGCGAGGTAGTGTGCATCTTTCCGGAAGGCAAGCTCACCACAACCGGTGACATCGACGAATTCAAAAACGGTGTCGACAAGATTCTGGCGGCAGATCCGGTGCCAGTAGTACCGATGGCACTGCGGGGACTGTGGGGCAGTTTCTTCAGTCACAAGGACAGCTCTGCCATGACCCGTCTGCCGCGCCGCTTCTGGTCGAAGGTGGAACTGGTGGCGGGTGACGCCGTGGCACCGGATCAGGCCAAACCGGCACTGCTGCAGGACAAGGTGCAAGCACTGCGCGGCGACTGGAAATGATCAGCTGTCGGCCTGCCGCTGCAATCCGGCCTGCAGCGGCGACGCCCGCAGACGCGGTGACTGCGGATGATGGCGGTAATGGTGCTTGAGTGGTTCAGTGGACTGGATGGCGTAACGCAGATAGGTTGCGCCGACCTCGCCGACCGGCAACGCGCCGGTGCCGATCTGCATGATCAGATCCAGATGAAAGTTAAGATACGCACGCACATCGATCACCGCGAATAATTCCCGCAGCATCGCAGACCGCAGCGGCCGTGATGAATTGGCCATGAGTTCTACCAGCAGACCACCCCGCTGATACAGCAGAATGTCCTGCAACTGCATATCGAGATCGGCCAGCCGGCGCGACAGTGCTTCCGACCAGGGCTCGTTGTCGAGCAGTTCCAGCTGATAGAGCAGCAAATCACGTATCTTCGTCACCCAGGCGGCATCCAGCGGCCCGGACACCTGCTGGTGAATCAGACCCGACATGATGCTGTTGAAGGCATCAACGGATTCCAGCTTGATGTCCGAACCCAGTTCCAGTTCGGGGATATCCAGAATGGCCGCGAGAAAATCCAGCCCCGCCTGCTTGCGAAAGTCCATGACAGTGATACCGGAACCACGTACGGAACGGATCAGGTTCATGCGGTTGAGGGTACGCAGTGCCATACGTAATGACGTGCGATCAACGTTCATTTGCTCAGCCAGCTGACGTTCTGCCGGCAGCCGGTCACCTGGCTTCAGGTCACCAATATAAATGCGGGCAATGAGTTCGTCGGCAATGAAATCCGGCAGGGTTTTTTCCATGGGCTCGGCTGGACGCGTAGCAGTTATTCAGCAGAGTGTAACACAGGCCGTCACAATGAGACGTGCAGGGGCGAGAACGTATCGGGTTGGGGTGGAGGGAATCAGGCCAGCGCCATGCGGAGGTCGGGCGACGAATCGCTGCCGCGATTCATCGCCAGTTTACGGGTTTGCTGCTTGAGCGAAGCACGCTCGGCCTTGTGACTCTTGCCGTGGGCGCCGCCTTTCTTCAACAGCGGGTCCAAAGCCAGCGGATTACGCTGTTTCCTTCTGCTGTGATTCTGTTTCACTGTTTACCCCTTGATGCAAAGCACCTGTTTGAGTGTGTGTACTACGTCTACCAGATCCGTCTGGTTAGCCATGACCGACTCGATATCCTTGTAGGCTGCCGGAATCTCGTCGATCACGCCCTTGTCCTTGCGACATTCCACCCCCTGGGTCTGCTGTTCCAGATCCTCGCGGCGGAAACGCTTTTTCGCCTGCTCCCGGCTCATGCGACGGCCCGCGCCGTGGGCGCAGGAACAGAAGCTTTCACCGTTCCCCTTGCCACGCACGATATAGGATCTGGCGCCCATGCTACCGGGAATGATGCCAAGGTCACCCTCGCCTGCCCGGATCGCACCCTTGCGGGTGATATACAGACGCTGGCCCAGGTGGGATTCCACTGCCACATAATTGTGATGGCAGTTGATCGCCTCGGAGGTGATCTGGAACGGCGGCAGAAAATCCTGCAAGCCTTCGATCACCAGCTTCATCATTTCGCGCCGGTTCTGCATGGCGTAGTCCTGGGCCCAGTGCACCGCAAACACGTAGTCGTCGAAATGCGGATTACCTTCGCTGAAATACGCCAGATCCTTGTCCGGTAACTGATGCAGATGCCTGCCGATATCCTTGCGGGCCAGTGCAATGAAGTACTGGCCGATATTGTTGCCGATACCGCGGCTGCCGGAATGCAGCATCACCCACACATCCTGGTTTTCATCCAGACACAGCTCGATGAAATGATTGCCGGAACCGAGCGTGCCCATCTGGCACACCCAGGTCTTGCCGATATTTTTGACCATGCGCCCGCTGTCCGGATGGCGCGCCAGAATCTGATCCAGTCCGCCAGCCAGCGCCTTGCAGGCCCGGTCACGACTGTTATCCCACTTGTGCATCATGAACCCCACCGGAATGCGATCCTCCAGTGCGCCACGCAGATGCCGCAGATTGTCCGGCAACTGATGGGCTTTCAGCGACAGCCGCACTGCATTCATGCCGCAACCGATATCCACCCCCACCGCAGCGGGAATGATGGCATGCAGGGTGGGAATCACCGATCCCACCGTGGCGCCCTTGCCCAGATGCACGTCCGGCATTGCTGCGACATGGCCATGCACGATCGGCATGCTGGCAATGTTCAGCAACTGCTGAAACGCTTGCGGTTCGATGTCATCCGTGAAGATTTTCACCGGCACCCGCCCTTTATTGATTTCCTGTCTGACAGGCATGTTCTTGTCTCCAAAAGGCTCCACTACCGACGCACAGGCATAAAAAAACCCTGACTGCCGGGCAAGTCAGGGTTCTGTGAGCCTGACTCGGGAGCTATATGATCTTGCGCTCCCGAATCCATGTTCGAAAGCGGTCAGTGTGTGCTGCTGAATACCGGTTGTGCCACTTTCGAACCTCCTCAAAGCAATACGCGAATGAAATCTGGCGCGAATTGTAGAAGTTGCGGCGCCGTTGTCAATGCCCATTTAACAACAGTTGCGTCTGAATATGCGCGCGCATATAGCCGACAGGATTAACGGGCGACGGCAACTCACCCTGCCAGCCAGGAATGCTTGGCTATACTCAAGAAGCTGTTTTTATCTTTGCGTCAGGAAAACCCCCAATGGAATTCATTGATTACCTGAAATATTTCGCTGAGCGCGATGGCTCTGACCTGTATCTGTCCACCGGTGCCCCACCCAGCGCCAAATTCTACGGCAAGCTGGAACCGATCGACAAAGATCCGCTGCCGCCTGGCCGGGTCAAAGAAATCGCCTACGGCATCATGACACCAGACCAGATCAAGGAATTCGAGCACAAGCCCGAAATGAACCTGGCGATCTCCGAGCCGGGCGTTGGCCGTTTCCGCGTCAATATCTTCAAGCAGCGCAACCAGATTTCCATGGTCTGCCGGGCGATAAAAACCGACATTCCCAATTATCGCGATCTGGGCCTGCCGGAAATCCTGCCCAAATTGGTAATGCAGAAACGCGGCCTGATCCTGTTCGTGGGTGGCACCGGCTCCGGCAAATCCACCTCACTGGCGGCGTTAATCGATTACCGCAATTCCAACAGTGCGGGGCACATCATCACCATCGAAGACCCGGTGGAATTCGTGCACCGGCACAAGATGTCCATTGTGAATCAGCGCGAAGTGGGCATGGACACCAACTGCTACGATGACGCGCTGGAAAACACGCTGCGCCAGGCGCCGGACGTGATCCTGATCGGCGAGATCCGCACCCAGGAACAAATGGAACAGGCCATCGCCTTTGCCGAAACCGGTCACCTGTGTATTTCCACCCTGCACGCCAACAACGCCAACCAGGCGCTGGATCGCATCATCAACTTTTTCCCGGAAGAACGTCACAAGCAGCTGTTCCTCGATCTGTCGCTGAACATGCGTGGCATCGTGTCGCAACGACTGATTCCCACCGTGGATGGCAAGCGTTGTGCGGCCATCGAGATTCTGCTGGGGACGCCACGAGTGTGCGATCTGATCAAGCAGGGCAAGGTCGATGAAATCAAGGAAACCATGCTGAAATCGGAAGCCCAGGGCATGCAGACCTTCGACACCGCGCTCTACAAACTCTACAAGGAAGGCAAGATCAGCATGGATGAAGCGCTGAAAAATGCTGATTCCAAAAACAATTTACGTTTGCGTATTACGCTGGAAGAAAATCCGGCAACAGCAAGCAAGCAAGCCGTCGCGCAAGCGACTGGGCCCGCCGCGGAACCGGCACCAGCGCCTGCAGCGGAAACCAGGCCTGCCCCCAAACTGAGCGAGTTGTCGCTGGCCCCCATTGAAGAACCTGAACCAGAGCAAGAGTTGGTTCGCCCTGCCTTCAAACCGCGCCCGTGACCCGGGCGCGCGTTTTCGTTTTGTGATGCTTTCGTTAAATTTTCCATCTTTTCTTTAAATTTTTTGAACCGGGTCTACCCTTTTACTAGAGGTTGTGCACATCACCAACTCCGCACAACCTCGGTGAATCTGTCTGTTTACATTACTACAGGGACGTTAGCGCCACCGGCGCGATGGCCGAAGCCTCGCTGTAACACTGGTTCGCAAGATAGATAACGACCGGCGGTACCTGCCTGTTTCCACTGGTCGTTGCTGGACTTATCTTGATGGGGTTGTAGTATGTCCATGTCAAAACCGGCTCGGCTGGTGCTCGCAGGCTTTGCCTGCACGACCAGCGTTGCATTTGCATTGCCCAACGATCTGCTGATCAACGAACAATGGGGTCTGAACAATGTGCCCCGCACCGCCCAGAACACACCCGCCACCGTAACGACCACTGATTACACATCGCTTGGCACGTGCGATACCAAACCCGAGATTTCTACCAACCAGTACAGCTGTACGGAATTCACCGCCACCGGCACAGAAGACATCGACATCAACGCACCGGAAGGCTGGGCCCTGTACTCGCCATCACCAACGCTGACGCAGAATGAAGTGGTTATCGCGCTGATCGACACCGGTATCGATTATGGCCACCCGGATCTGCAGGGAAAAATATGGCTCAATCCGGGCGAAGCGCTCGGCACTGACAACAATGCCAATGGCATCGACGACGGTTGTGAAGACGCCATTGACGGTGACAACAACGGCTATCTCAACGATTGTCATGGCATCAACTCCATGGTGGCGCGAACCAACGCCGATGGCTCGCTCAATCCGGTAGCCGGTGATCCCATCGATGATGAAATCGGTCATGGTACCAATATGGCGGGCGTGATGGCCGCAACCGGCAACAATCAGAATGCCGGCTATCATGGCGGTGTGGTTGGTGTGGCCGGTATCGAAAGCCGCATCCGCATCGCCACCTGCAAATCCGGCACGCTCGCATCGGATATTTTTCCCCTGATTCCCGGCGTTACCGTTCCCGCCGTGACAGAAACCGCCATCCGTGGCTGTCTCAACTATTTTCTCGATCTGAAGCGGCGCGGCGTGAACATTGCCGTGATCAATGCGTCCGGTGGCATGTCGAAGCACGTCAACCTGAGCAACCTGATGTATCCGCTGGTGCGCGACACCTATCTGTTGAATACGCCCGCCATGTATCAGCTGGCAGATGAACTGGAACAGGCGGACATTGTGGTCGTTGCCGCAGCCGGCAATTTTTCCTGGAGCATCGATATCGTCCCTGAAGAACGCGCGTATTTTCCTGCCGCGTTTGGCAATGAAAACATCATCGCCGTCGGCGCCATCAACAATCAGGGCAATCTGTGGAGCGGTAGCAGTTATGGCCGCTGGAGTGTCGACCTGTTTGCACCGGGCGAAAGCATCCTCAGCACCAGTCCCCGCTACCCGCTGATGGATACCGCCAACGCCGATTTCGTCGTCAGTGATGGATCGTCACAGGCAACTGCGTATGTCAGCGGCATCGTGGCATTGTTGCGTGCAAATGCGTCTACGGCCCACCTGGATGCAAAATCAATTCGCCGCCTGCTGCTGGCCAGCGGCAAACCGCTTGCGGCGGCGCGGGATAAATCCGTTGCTGGATCGCTGGCACGACTGGCCGACGCCAACGGCCAGGGCGCACTGACCTGCAATAATCAGGTATTCCGTCGACGTCAGCAGCCGCAGGCCGATAACATGGTTGCTCTGCCCGGCGAGACGCTGCAGATCGAACTGCAGAATTTCAATTGCGCAGCGCCCGGCAACGACACCCATCTGCAGGCGCAAGTCAGTCCGACGGGTGACATCATTACGTTGCTCGATGATGGCATGGGTGCCGACCACATTGCAGGCGATGGCATCTACTCCGCCGAATGGACCGTTCCCCACGGTCACTTCACTTACGAAATCAATTCGGGCTGGGATTCCGTCACCCAGCAGAACGATCTACTGAGAATCCAGGCCAGCATCGTAGTGGACAACGACAGCAGCCAGACCGATTACGTTGGCAAATGGTGGCCGTCCATTTATCGCAGCGGTTACTACGGTGGCTCCTACCGCTATGCGACCAATGCCGACCCGGAAAAAATCTACACCTGGTCGCCCTATGTGAATAAGGCAGGTTTCTATCGCGCTTACGCCCGCTGGCCGCAGGGTCCCAATTTCGCCAGTAACGCTACGTATCGCGTGCAACATCAGGATCCCGTGTCCGGCGTCACCCTCAGCAACAGCGTGATCATGAACCAGCAGCAGAACGGCAATCAGTGGATGGATCTGGGTGTGTACTGGTTTGCGGCGGGGCCTGCCACCATAGAATTGACCAACATCAATGCCAATGGCACTTGTGTCGCGGATGCGGTACAGCTGGTTCCAGAACCCTGACCCAAGTCAATTCCCCACAAAACATGGGTGCTAATCTGGCACTGTGTTTTGTGGAGGAATAAACCATGTTTCTAGATGACGTTGTACTTGCAGGCTTGATTACAGTGGGTGGCACTCTGGTATTTCTGGGTGCGGTTGCAGTGTTTGTCTGGCAGGACGCCCACAAAAAGCACAAGCAATAAAGGCTGGCTGAAGGCATTATTACTCAGGTGAACGGGCCCGAACCAAAGATCGGGCTCGTTCAGTTTGTTTGCCGTTTCTTTCAAGTCACTACCAAGCGTCAAAGTCGCTACTCAAGCGTTACCGCAATATTCTGCAAGAGGTCGCGGTCAATCGCGTAGAGTGCCGGCGCCATCTTTTGCAAAAAGCCTTCCCGCTTGAAGTCCGCTATGTTGCGACTGACCGTTTCAACGGTACTGCCAACAATCCCCGCACTGTCCTGATTGTTCAGCAACCGGATCTGGCCATGGGTATGGCCGATTTCATCGAGCATCAACAGCAGTCGCGCCAGCTTTTGCCGCACGGTCCCCTGGGATAATTCCAGCATCCAGCGCCCGGCCAGTTCAAACTGACTTTGCCAGCGCGCCATCAGACCATCAAACAGCAGCGTCTGCTGTTCGGAAATTCTTCGTGCTGATTCCACCGGAATGGCACATACGTCAGCTTCGGTCAGCGCTTCTGCCCGCTGACCATATTCATTATTCAAAAAGCCTTCCATGCCGATGCAGGCGCCAGGCCCGGCAATATGCACAATGCGTTCGAAACCGTTGGGCAATGACTGCACCAGCTTCACCAATCCCTTGCGCACCGAATAAAGGGAAAGACCGGGCTCACCCTGCTGATACAACACGGTGCCCGGTTTCACCAGCAGATTGCTGATCGGGCGCAATAGCGAATCTATCTGCTCCAGATCAACGTCGGAAAACAGCATTTTTTTGCGAATGACACAGTGGTAACAGTCTGCTGTACGAATACGCTTTCCGTCGATGCATAGCGCGCGCTGCGCGCCGGCAGTGTTACCGGTGTGAATGATCCTGGAAGTCAAGGTCACGTCCTGTCGGGTGATACATCATCCAATTAGATTATCGACAGGCTGATCACGATTCAACGTCATCGATCAATAACCCAAAAGAAAACGCCGGGGAATGTTGCATTCCCCGGCAAACGACGCGACAGATTAAAGTCAGGTGTTATTGTAGTTGGCGATGGGAACGATAGCGTTGGCGTATGACAGCTGTATGAACCCGGCGCCGATAACAGGGATCTGCGACAGAATCTGATACACTGCCGGTCACTGCAGGATTCAAGGAACGCAAGGCATGGATTTGATTCTGGTACTGAACTGTGGCAGCGCATCGGTGAAATTCGCCCTGTTTGCCAGCGACAGTCAGGGTACCGACGCTCTGTGTGAAGGGATGGCCAGCCGGGTCAACGAACCGGGTCAGGGCCATCTGCGCTGGCGTAGCGGCGAACGGCACCACGATCAGCCACTGCCGGGCTCTGGCGACCACCGGCAGGCGATTGCCTCCATCGCGGCACAACTGCGTGAGCAGGGCTGGCTGGGCCGGGTGCAGGCCGTGGGGCATCGGGTCGTTCACGGTGGCGACCAGTTCCGTGCACCGGCACTGGTGACACCGGCCGTCGAAGCCGCCATCGAGCATTTTGGCGCCTATGCGCCGCTGCATAATCCCGTCAATCTGCTGGGAATTCGCCTCTGCCAGCAGCATCTGCCCGGGATTCCCCAGGTCGCCGTGTTTGATACGGCTTTCCACAGCACCCTGCCGCCGGAGGCCTATCACTATGCGGTCCCCGAGGCCTGGCACCGGGACTGGGGCGTGCGCCGCTATGGCTTTCACGGCATCAACCATCACTACATTTCCAAGCGACTGCCGGTGCTGCTGCAACAGCCGGTGGATCAGGTGCGCGCCGTATCCGCCCATCTGGGCAACGGCTGCAGCCTGTGTGCGATCAAGGGTGCCATCAGTGTCGACACCAGCATGGGCTTCACGCCGCTGGAAGGCCTGATGATGGGCAGTCGCTGTGGCGACCTGGACCCCGGGTTGCACGAATACCTGTGTGACCGCCTCAACATCGATATTCGCACCCTCACCGGTCTGCTGAACAAGGAAGCCGGCCTGAAAGGCGTATCCGGTGTCGGCAGCGACATGCGCCAGTGCCTGCAGGCCGCCGACGACGGCCACCCCCAGGCCCAACTGGCGGTGGAACTGTTCTGCTACCGGCTGGCAAAGCACATCGCCGGCTATATCGTGCCGCTGGGCGCCATTGATACCATCGTGTTCACCGCGGGTATCGGCGAGCATGCTGCGCCGATCCGGGCGCGGGTCATCACACTGCTGCACGGTCTGGGCTTCCGGCTGGATCACGACGCCAATCAGCAACCCGCATCACACGACCGCAATATCGCCGTTCCCGGCACGCCGCCGATTCTGGTGATCCCGGCCCGCGAAGAATGGCTGATCGCCCGACAATCCGCCCTGCTGCTGGAAACACAAGGAGCCCACCCATGAAAACACTGCTGCTGGCCCCCACGGAATCCGGCGTCGGACTCACCACCATCTGCCTGGGCATGCTGCACGCGCTGGATCAGAAAGGTCTGCGAGTGGCGTTCTGCAAACCCGTGGGCCATCTCAACCAGCAGGGCGAAGACCGCTCAGTGCAACTGATCCGCCACTACACGGCTCTGCAGCCCCCGCAGCCGGTGTCCTGTGTAAGGGCGAGTGATCTGCTGGCCCGCAACCAGGCCGATCTGCTGATGGAAGAAATCATTGCCCAGCGCCAGCAGGTACTGGATGCCCAGGGGCCGGATGTACTGATTCTTGAGGGCATCAACGCCAGTGCAGACGATCATCTGCTGGCACCGCTGAATGCGCTGATGGCACGGGCACTGGACGCCCAGGTGATTCTGGTCACCACACCGCAAAGCCAGCCGGTGGCCGAACTGAACCAGCGCCTGGAGGCGACTGCCAACCTGTTCGGCGGTATCAACGCCCACCGGGTGGGCGGCTGCATTCTCAACATGCTCAACGCGCCGCTGGACCGGCACGGCCGCATTCGTCCGGATATCCTGCAACCGTCATTCAATACCGCGTTGTCGCTGGATACCATCCGTCGTGAACTCACGCTGCTGCAGCGCAACGACTTCCATCTGGCGGGTGCGATTCCCTGGAACCCGGATCTCACCGCGCCACGCACCTGGGACGTGGCACAATTTCTCGGCGCCTCGATCCTGCAGATGGGCGAAGTCAAAACCCGGCGCGTCCTGCGCGTCATCATCGCCACCCAGCAGGTGGGTAATCTGCTCGATCAGCTGCATCCGGGCACCCTCGTCGTCACGTCGGCCGATCGCGATGACATCGTGATTGCTGCCGCCATGGCCCAGATGAAAGGTGTGGCACTGGCCGGCATCCTGTTCGCGCAGGCAACGTCGCTGCAATCGAATGCGCTGGCGTTCTGCCAGCAGGCACTGGAGCGGGGGTTGCCGGTACTGCAGCTGCAGCAGGACTGCTACCAGATGACCAACCTGCTGCCGGAATTCGACAACAAGGTGCCGGTTGATGATGAAGTGCGCGCCCGCCATATCATGGAAACCGTGGCACAGAATCTGGACAAGGACTGGCTGGTAAAACTGATCGCCAGCGAACGGGAACCCCGCCTGTCCCCTGCCGCGTTCCGTTACAGCCTGGTGCAGCGGGCACGCCAGCAATGCAAGACCATTATCCTGCCGGAAGGCGACGAGCCCCGCACCCTGAAAGCTGCCGTTACCTGTCATCACCGCAAGATTGCCC
The DNA here is from genome assembly GCA_041395845.1 of Gammaproteobacteria bacterium. Classification (GTDB taxonomy): domain Bacteria; phylum Pseudomonadota; class Gammaproteobacteria; order Pseudomonadales; family Ketobacteraceae; genus Ch67. The sequence continues at coordinate 109,057 of JAWKZS010000004.1, read as the reverse complement.
GCTGCATTCTGATGGGTGATCCCCAGCGCGTCCGCGACGTGGCACGGGCCAACGCCATCGACTTGCCCGCGGAACTGGAAATCCTGAACCCGGCCAGCGTGCGCAATCAGTACCTGGCGATGCTGCTCGAGCTGCGCCGCCACAAAGGCCTGACCGAAGAACGGGCCGCCCAGGAACTGGAAGACAATGTGGTGCTGGGAACCCTGATGCTGTACCGGGGGGAAGTGGATGGGCTGGTGTCCGGCGCGGTCCACACCACCGCCAACACGATCCGCCCTGCACTGCAGCTGATCCGCACTCGCCCGGGTATCCGCATCGTGTCATCGATATTCTTCATGTGCATGCCGGAACAGGTACTGATCTTCGGAGACTGCGCCATCAATCCCGATCCGGATGCCGAAGGGCTTGCCGACATTGCCATTGCCAGCGCGGAATCCGCCAAAGCCTTCGGTGTGACGCCGCGGATTGCCATGATCAGTTACAGCACGCTGGAATCCGGCAGTGGCAGTGATGTGGACAAGGTGCGCGAAGCCACCCGTATCGTGCAGGAAAAGCGCCCGGATCTGCTGATCGACGGCCCCCTGCAGTACGATGCTGCAATGATTCCGTCGGTGGGAGAGAAGAAGGCGCCGGGCAGTGCCGTCGCAGGACGCGCTACCGTACTGATCTTCCCGGATCTGAATACCGGCAACACCACTTACAAGGCCGTGCAGCGCAGCGCCCAGGTGGTCAGTATCGGCCCCATGCTGCAGGGCCTGAAAAAACCGGTGAACGACCTGTCACGAGGAGCGAGTGTGGATGACATCATCTACACCATCGCGCTGACGGCGATTCAGGCGCAGTCGCAATAGTGGCGCCGCTGCATGGACGGCAATGGTCACCGTCCATCAGCGCGATCCGTTTATGCCTGCTCCAGCGCCTGGCGGATATCCGCAAGAATGTCGTCGATATGCTCGATGCCGATCGACAGGCGCACCATGTCTTCCGACACACCGGCCTTCGCCATTTCCTTGGCATTCAGCTGACGGTGGGTAGTCGTTGCCGGATGGCAGGCCAGTGATTTGGCATCACCGATATTCACCAGACGCTTGAACAGCTGCAGCGCATCGATGAAACGGCCACCGGCATCGCGCCCGCCTTCGATACCGAAACTCAGAATCGCGGATGCCTTGCCACCCATGTAGCGCTGGGCCAGCGGGTAGTAACGGTTCTTTTCCAGGCCCGCGAAATTCACCCACTTCACCTTGGGATGCTGCTCGAGGAATTCCGCCGCTTTCTGCGCATTTTCGCAGTGACGCTCCATCCGCAATGACAGGGTTTCAATCCCCTGCAGAATCAGGAACGCATTGAACGGGCTCAGTGCAGCGCCCATGTTGCGCAACGGCACGACCCGGGCGCGGCCAATGAACGCTGCGGGGCCCAGTGCATCGGCATACACCACGCCGTGATAGCTGGGATCGGGTTCATTGAACTGGGGGAAACGCGGATTGCCCTTCCACGGGAATTTGCCGGAATCCACAATGATGCCCGCGATGGTGGTGCCGTGGCCGCCCATGTATTTGGTCAGTGCATGCACCACGATATCCGCGCCGAAATCAAACGGTCGGCACAGAATCGGCGTGGCCACCGTGTTGTCCACCACCAGCGGTACACCGTGCTTGTGGGCAACATCCGCCAGCGCCTGCAGGTCGACAATATTGCCGGCCGGATTACCGATGGATTCGCAGAACACCGCTTTGGTCTTCGCGTCGATCAGCTTTTCGATGGCGGCAGGATCTTCACCCGGTGCCATACGCACCTCGATGCCCTGCTGGGGCAAGGTATGGGCGAAGAAATTGTAGGTACCACCATAAAGCTGGCTCACCGAAACAATATTGTCGCCGGCGCGTGCCAGGGTCTGGATCGTGGCAGTGATCGCCGCCATGCCGGATGCCATGGCCAGGGCGCCGATACCGCCTTCCAGCTCCGCTACCCGCTGTTCGAGTACCGCGTTGGTGGGATTCATGATGCGGGAGTAGATATTGCCCGGCACCTTCAGATCGAACAGATCCGCCCCGTGCTGGGTATTATCGAAATAGTAACTGGTGGTCTGGTACACCGGCACCGCAACGGCGTGGGTTTCCGGATCACCGGCAAAGCCGCCATGAATGGCGATGGTTTCAGGTTTCATGCGCGTCTCCTTTGCAATGGAGTACGCAGACTACACCATTATGGTGCGTCTGCGTAGTGACCGGAGACGGGTGGATTCAGAGCTTGAGATGTTCGATGGAACGGGACATGCGCGACGACAATTCCGCCAGCGTGCGAGCAGCTTCCGCATTGCGTTTGACGCTGGTGTAAACCGCTTCCATTTCATCGCGCAACTGGATGACATTGCGGTTGACGCTTTCCACGGTTTCACTCTGCTGGGTGATGCTGACCGCAATCTGGCCGTTGGCATCATTGATCTGCCGGGAATGATCAGCGATGGCATGAATCACCGAGCCGGCTTCCTGCGCCTGCTGCACACATTTACTCGCTTCATCGGAGCGGGCATTCATCACGGATACCGCTTCTTCCGAGCTGCGCTGCAACTGATCCAGCATGCGTTTGATCTGGTCGGTGGAATCCTGCACCCGCTGGGCCAGACTGCGGACTTCATCTGCCACCACCGCAAAACCGCGCCCCTGCTCACCGGCACGGGCCGCTTCAATGGCGGCATTCAGTGCCAGCAGATTGGTCTGTTCCGCGATGGAACGGATCACATCCAGCGCCGATCCGATCGACGTGGTTTCGTCCGCCAGCTTGTGCACCACCTGGGCACCGGAGCGGATATCGTCCGCCAGCCGCGTGATCGCCTGCACCACAAAATCCACCTGCTGATTGCCACTCTGCGCCACACTGACCGACTGCAAGGAATGCTGATTATTCTCAGTGGCGTTGCGCTGCACATCCTGACTGGTGCAGGCCATTTCAGTGATCGCGGCTGCCAGCTGTTCGGTTTCGGATTGCTGGTTCTGGATGCTCTGGACATTATTGCGCGCCTCTTTCACCAGATGATCCGACATGGAATCCATGGTCATGGCGGCGGCGCGGATTTCTGTCACGATGCGGGCCAAGTCTTTCACCATCTGGTTGAACGCGAGCGTCATCTGACCGACTTCGTCGCTGGAATCAGTGGACACCCGCACCGACAGATCGCCCTGCTCGTGCACTTTCATCATGGCAGCGCGCAGCAGGTTCATCGGTCGTGACACAAACACGATCAGCATCTGTGACGCAAACAGCACCAGCAGCATCATCAGGAATACCACGACGGCATAATATGGTGCCTTGTCCAGCCACAAATCGAACAGCGTTGGAATCGGATAAATCTGGCCAACCGCCGTATCATCAGCACGTCGCCACAACGCAACATAGCGCAGTGGTTCGGCGCCGAAAAAATCTGCCACCCAGCCACCGCTTTGGCTGTCATGCCAATGGAAACCCGGGCTGGCAGGCACCATCGCCAGTCGCTGCTGCAGTTGCACGGCGGTGACTCCATTGCCACCTTGCCATTTAACGACGCCCTGATCGATGCGGAAGGTCCGGGCATCACCCTCAGGAACTGAATTCGTCGCTGCCTGCGCCTCCAGTATCTGGCGAGCCTGCTCCTGTGACATGTCAATCAGCGCATAGCGGTGATCGATGATGGCAAACAGCGTCAACACCAGCATGCCAACGAAGCTGACGCCGTTGACCAACCAGAATTTGTAGCGCAAAGGCAGGTTGAGCAGGAACTGCAAAATTGATCTCCCGAAATAACCAGCGATTCTCTTATGACAGAAAGTAATGAGCGCATTGAAAACATGCGCACTTTTCATAAGCGTAGACGCTACCGGGGGATTGTGCCGGGATCAAACCGCTGGATTGGTGATACGAATCAAACCATTACTTCGAGTTCGTAACCGGAGTATTTGCGGATATTGATCACGCCGCTGTCGAACATCAGGTACTGGCCCTTGATGCCCATCAGGCGGCCCTCGATCTGGGGCGTCTTGTCCAGATTGAAACTGCTGACTTTGGTGGGATATTCCACGACGGGGTATGCAATGGTGACGACGTCGGCATCGCTAAGGGGCAGAATCGCATCGCCGCCCAGGCGGTCCGTCAATGCATCCAGTTCCAGCCGGCATTTTTCCAGTAACGCATCCCGCTCGGCTTTCAGATCCATCGGCGTCACCTGATTCTTCAGCATCGCCTGCCACTGGGTCTTGTCTGCCACGTATTTGCCCAGGGTGATTTCCACCAGGCCGGAATGCAAACGGGAATGTACCTGAAAAATGGGCAGCGCCTGAATCGCGCCCTGATCGATCCAGCGGGTGGGCACCTGATTGTCGCGGGTGATACCCACTTTCAGGCCCGAGGAATTTGCCAGATACACCACGTGGGGACGAAAACAGAATTGCTGGGCCCAGTCCGGCTCGCGGCAGGTGCCCTGATCGAAATGACACTGCTCCGGCTTGACGATACAGGTGTCGCACTGGGCCAGGGAACGGAAGCAGGGAAAGCAGTAACCCTGATCGAAACTCTTGCTGGTCTTGCGCCCGCAATGCACGCAGAAAATCCGCCCGGTATACCGCAGTTTCAGCGACTGCCCCAGCAACGGATTCAGATCCATGACCTCATCGCCCAGCGGCAGGCCATACTGCACCGGTGCGTCCAGCGCGGATTTGAGTTTCGATACGGTTCCCAGCATGACGTCCCCGCCTGAGTAACTTCGATTGACAATTCGTGCACCCCGGGGTGCGGCTCGCGCGACACAGTAACAATCCACCTTGACCGGGTCAAACCGGTTTTTCCATACTCGGGCGATTCCCAATCGGAGGTTGCCATGTCCTATTCCACGCTGACCGTCACCATCACCGACAAGATTGCCCATGTTGTTCTGAACCGCCCTGCTGAAATGAACACGATGAACGCGGCGTTCTGGCGCGAACTGCCCCAGGCCATCCGCAGTATCGATGAACAGGCGGCGGCGCGGGTGATCGTGATTTCCTCGACCGGCAAGCATTTCACTGCCGGGATGGATCTGGGTGTGTTCACCAATCCCAACAACATCAGCATGCAGGGCGACCCGGCCCGCGCCAGCGAGAATCTGCGCCGGCTGGTACTGCAGCTGCAGGATGCCTTCAACGTGCTGGAAACCGTGCGCATGCCGGTACTGGTGGCGATCCAGGGCGGCTGCATCGGCGGCGGCGTGGACATGATCAGCGCGGCGGACTGCCGTTACTGCACCGCCGATGCCTTCTTCTGCATCAAGGAAACCGATCTGGGCATGACTGCCGACGTCGGCACGCTGCAGCGTCTGCCCCACCTGATTCCGCAAGGCATGATCCGTGAACTGGCCTACACCGGCGCCAAGCTGCCGGCCCAGCGGGCAAAAGAAATCGGCCTGGTGAATGAGGTCTTTCCGGATCAGGCGTCGATGCTGGAAGGCGTGATGAAGATTGCGAAGGAAATTGCCAGTCGTTCCCCGATGGCGGTGGCGGGCTGCAAGGAAATGATCAACTACACCCGCGATCACACGGTAGCAGACAGCCTGAAATACATCGCCACCTGGCAAGCCGGCATGTTCCGCCCCGAGGACATGATGAAAGTGTTCGTGGCGCAGCAGCAGAAGCAGGCGCCGGAGTTCGAGGAATTACGGCCCATCGTGCCGCCGTTCAGCGCATCGTGAAAATCACGGGCATCGCGTCTGTGTTACATGCGGTGCCCGCTGTTAGCAGCATCGATCCGCTGTTAAAGGCCCATCAGTCCCGCAAGTAGGTTTGCGGGTCCCACACCGACGCCGCTGGCTGGGAAACGCTGAATCCCTGGGGCCGCTGCACCACGCGGTAACTGCCGCCACGACCATCGAATAGTTCCACATTCACCTGCGATTGCACGACGAGATCGTGGCCGAATTCATCCCGGAAACGCACCGGGGGCATGACCGTGCAGGTTTCGGTGGCCGCCGCCAACGGTGCCAGCAGGTTGCCACCGGCACTTGCCGGATCGTTGCAGCGCAGACGCATGCCATCCTGTTCCACGATTCGCTCTGATGCTCCCAGCGGTGCCGTGTACGGCGGATCCCAGGGCCCTACCGAATATTCCTGCTGAATATCACTGTGGCCGGTGCTGTCGCGAAAGACCGCGACCGTGCGCCCCTGGCGATGAATCACCGTGTGCTCGTTCCAGACCAGTCGGGTAGCGCAACCTTCCTCGGGCTGACCCACTTCGAAATCGGTCTGGCGCTTGCGCATCACGAAATCACGGCCATCACTGATGGTCCAGATTCGCTCCACCACCAGCGGAGACGGCAAGGTCGGAAACGGCACTTCGGCCCCGCCGCCCATGGCCGTCATGGAGATGTTGCAGAGCTTGTGGCCGGTTTCCGCCATGCGGGCGTACTCGGCCACGGGTTCGGCTGAGCTGATGACCTCAACCTGATGAAAGGTGCCCGGATCGCTCCAGGCCGATGTGGCGAACAGGCCGCCAGCCAGACAACTCCAGATGCGCGTATTCATGCTGAACAGAATTCCCTTTGAGTCGGTTTAACAGCGTGACGCTACTGTAAATGAACCGCCCACCGAGAAAAACGCAAGTATTACCAATCCGCCGCGCGGGTTCAGCCAGCGCGCAACCGCTGGGTTTTGAAACCGCGCAGGGCACTGGTATAGGCATATTGCAGCAGCCCCACCAGCGGATGGCGGTTTGGCTTGGGCGGCTTGCCATGGGCGATGCGTTCCATCTGCTGCGCGTACCAGGCCAGCTCCATCATCGCCATGTCATCCACCAGTTTGATACCGGTGTTGCGCGGTTTGATATCGCAACGCTCCAGCCGGCCCTGCAGCAGATCGTTGGGCAGATTGGGAAACACCGCCAGCGGGCGGGCCATGCCAATCAGATCGGTGGCGCCACTGGCAATCGCCTCCGCCATACCGGTGGCAGTACGGAATCCGCCCGTGACCATCAGCGGCGTGTTGACCCGCGCGCGAATCTGTTCCGCGTATTCGAGGAAATAGGCTTCCCGCGCCTTGGTGGAATCCTTCACGTCCTTGCCGGTCATGGTGGGTGTTTCGTAAGTGCCGCCGGAAATCTCGATCAGATCGATGCCAGCATCCGCCAGCATTTCTGCCACGATCATGGATTCGTCTTCGGTGAAGCCGCCGCGCTGGAAATCCGCCGAATTCATCTTGATGGACACCGGAAAATCCGCCCCGGTTTCGTTGCGGATCGCATAGAGAATTTCCAGCACGAAACGGGCGCGGTTTTCGATGCTGCCGCCCCACTGATCCTTGCGCTGGTTATGCAGCGGTGACAGGAACTGGCTGACCAGATAACCGTGGGCGCCGTGGATCTGCACGCCGGTAAAACCGGCCTTTTTTGCAATTCTGGCCGCCGTGGCAAAGCGCTGGATGATGTCACGGATGTCCGCGTCCGACAGTTCGCGGGGATCGTTGAAATAGGATTTGAATTTGGGCGCCAGCGGAATCGCCGACGGTGCCACCGGCTGGGCCTTGGACACCAGCTTGGGAGACTGCTTGCCGGGATGGTTCAGCTGCATCCACAGCTGGGTGCCGTTGGCCGTACCACGGCGCGCCCATTCCTGCAGCAGAGTCAGATCGCGCTCGTCTTCCAGCGCCACGTTGTTGGGTTCCCCCAGGGCCCGCCGGTCGATCATCACATTGCCGGTGATCAGCAGTCCCACGCCGCCCTTTGCCCAGGCGTCATACAGGGTGGGTAACCGGTCGGTGACCCGGTTGTCGGTGGTGCCCAACGCCTCGCTCATGGCGGACTTGGCAATACGGTTCTTGATGACAGTGCCATTGGCCAGGGTCAGAGGCTGGGCAAGGGTTGCGGCAGGATTCACAGGGCGACTCCACAGGTTGTCTGATGAACAGTTCGATAGTTGTGAAACTATCGCAGATCTTGACAGCAAGTCAATTCGTCGGTGTCCGCTGTGTCCCGTGTGTCCGGGTGATATACTTCAGCCCCTTTTACGTGGAGCACCAAGATGCTGAAAGTGAACGAATACTTTGATGGCAAAGTGAAATCCATCGGCTTCCAGACGGCCACCCTGCCTGCAACCGTAGGCGTCATGGCGCCTGGCGAGTACACCTTTTCCACCTCCCAGAAAGAAGTGATGACCGTGGTGAGCGGCGCCCTGACCGTATTGCTGCCGGGCAGCAGCGACTGGCAAACGTTTGAAGCCGGTTCGGCGTTTGATGTGCCGGCGAATGCATCGTTCCAGCTGAAGGTGGCTATCGATACCGCCTATCTGTGCACCTACGAGTGATGCCACGGACTGTCAGGGCGAGCCTTGCTGCCCTGCCCTGACAGACGGCTGCCGGGCCCGGTTATTCAGCAGTGCCGGGCGATGCCGGATCGGGATTGAATTCCCGCATGAAGATTTCCCAGAAGGCGATGAACAGCGCCGCCACCAGCGGCCCCACCACCAGGCCGTTCACGCCGAACAGGCTCAATCCCCCCAACGACGACAGCAGCACCACGTAGTCGGGAATCTTGGTATCCCGCCCGACCAGGATGGGACGCAACAGGTTGTCCACCAGACCGATCACCCCCATGCCGAACGCTGTAAGAATCAGGCCCGACACCCAGTCCCCGGTCGCGACCTGATAGACCGCCACTGGCGCCCAGATCAGGGCCGCGCCCACTGCCGGAATCAGTGACACAACCACCATCACCACTCCCCAGAGCAACGCGCCGGAAATATCCAGGATCCAGAAAATCAGCCCACCCAATGCGCCCTGCACGATGGCGACCACCAGGCTGCCCTTGATGGTGGCACGGGTGACTTCCGCAAACTTGGCAAACAGCAGTCGCTCGCGCTCATCGCCGATAGGTAGCGCCCGAATCAGCAGGTTCACCAGCTTGTCACCGTCCCGCAGCAGAAAAAACGCCAGATACAGGGTGAGCGTGGCATTGAGCAGCAGATAAAAAGTGTTCTGGCCCAGTGACAGGGCCTGGGTGGCCACCAGTTTACTGCCACCGACGGCGGCTTCGCCGATACGCTGGCGCAGGGCGTCGAAGTCGATATCAAAACGCTCCAGCAGGGACTGTATCGCCGGAAAGCCCTGGCGGATCTGCTCCAGATACTGGCCGGGATTGAACTTGCCGGCTTCGATGCGCTGGTAAAGCTGCACGGCCTCGGCCAGCAGTGACACCGTCACGAAGGTGGCCGGAATCACCAGCAATACCAGACAGCTCAGCAAGGTCACCAGGGCAGTTCGATTGGGTTTGTTGCCCCAGCGACGGGTCAACGCCTGCTGCAGCGGCGAGAAGATCAGCGCAATGGCCACGGCCCAGAAAATGGCCCCAAAAAACGGTTTGAGGACAAACAGAAACAGGATCGACACCAGCATCAGCAGCGCGAGAAACGCGCGCCGCTCCAGACGTTCATGTTGGTTCATGCAGCCTCCGCCGCGAATGATGGATTGCGCGAACCGATCGTAATGCATAACCCGGTGACGCCAAAGTCGGGTGACCTGTCATCACGCGTGCTGCTCCTCTCGTGTTACCCGCTGCAATTCGTAAAGATGCCGGTACAGGCCATCCTGTTCCAGCAGTGCACGGTGACTGCCCTGCTGCATGATTTCCCCCTGGTGCATCACCAGAATGCGGTCTGCCTGGGTAATAGTGGACAGACGGTGGGCAATCACGATCAACGTCACCTGCCCCTTCAGTGCCAGCAAGGAACGCTGTACTTCGGCTTCGGTGGCCGAGTCCACGTTGGCGGTGGCTTCATCCAGCACCAGCACCCGGGGTTTGCCCGCCACTGCCCGAGCCAGTGACAGCAACTGCCGTTGCCCCAACGAGAGTGACTGCCCTTTTTCGTCCAGCAACGTATCGTAACGGTCGGGCATGGCCTGCACATGACGATGCAGCCCCACGGCAATCGCAGCTGCTTCGATGTCAGACCGACTGAGCGGGCGACCGATCGCAATGTTATCCGCCACACTGGCCGCCAGCACAAAGCTGTCCTGCTGCACGATGGCGAAATGGGTACGCAGATCCGCCTGGGACAGATCCGCCAGATCCTGCCCATCCAGCAATACCTGCCCCGCATCCGGCCGATAGAAGCGCAGCAGCAGACTGGCGATGGTGCTCTTGCCACTGCCGGTGTGGCCGACGATGCCGATGAATTCCCCGGCATTCGCCGCAAAGGAAACGTGCTTCAGTACGGGCTTGATGCCGTCATAACTGAACTGCACGTCGTCGAAACGGATATCGCCGCGACCTCTCATCAGAGTCTGACGCTGGCTGCGGGATTCTTCCGCTTCGTCGATCCAGGCAAACACCCGGCTGGCAGACACGATGGCCTGCTGGAACAGGTTCAGCCGCTGGGTCATTTCAATCAGCGGTTCGGTGAAACGGCCCAGATAGCTGAGGAAGGCGTAGATCACCCCGACTTCGATCGCCGCCGTGGTCGAATCCAGTGCCTCACTGGCAAACAGATACAGCAGGCCGGCCAGGGTCAGCAGATGCAGCAGATCCACCATCGGCCGCAGCAGCAATGCGTCCATCTGCATGGTGCGACGGCGGGTCTTGAAATGGGCGTGCGTGGTGGCGCCGTACTGGCGGGCGAAATACTGCTCCTGCCGGAACAGCTGAATCACTGCCACACCCTGAATCATTTCGTTCATGCGGGCGTTGATGTCCGACAGCAATTCCCGCGCCCGCTGAAACACCGGCGTACTCAGGCGGCGATAGGCGGTCATCACAATAATGACCGCAGGAATGAACAGCAGACACACCAGCATCAGCTGCCAGTTCAGAATCGCCATGGCGATGAAAATCCCCAGCACGCGCACGATATTCTGGATGTACACACCCAGCACGCCGACGAACAGTTCTTTCACTGATTCGGTGTCGTTGGTGATGCGGGAAATCAGGCTGCCGGTGGGTGTGTAATCAAACCGTTTCAGCGGCAACGCCACCACCCGGGCAAAGATCTGGTGACGCAGGGTGCGCACCACCTGCTGGGCGATGTAATTCCATAGCAAGGTCTGCCGGTAACCCAGTACCGCTGCGCTGATACTGGCGGTGATGTACAGCGCTACCAGCATCACCAGGTCGGGCAGCACCCAGTGGCCAGGCATCAGATAATCATCGATAAACCATTTGATCAGCAGCGGGCCGGCGACATCGGCTGCGGTGGCGAGCAACAGCAGGATGATTGCGCGTACCAGCACACTGCGATGCTGCAAGGTATAACGTAACAGCCGGGGAAATGTGCCGCGAATGCTGTTCATCGGCCTTCCTCCACTGCCTGTTCGATCTGCTGGTAACGATACATGTCCGCATACCAGCCGTTGGCGGCGAGCAGCTGGCGGTGACGCCCCTGCTCGACCGGTTCACCATGGCTGAGCACCACAATGTGATCGGCCTGCTCCACTGCCGTCAGACGATGACAGATGATGATGGTGGTGCGCTGATGCCGCGCCTGGCGCAGGTGATGCAGGATCTGCTGTTCGGTAGCTACGTCCACGGCCGACAGGGCGTCATCCAGAATCAGCAGTGGTGCATCCATCAGCAGCGCACGGGCAATCGCCAGACGCTGTTTCTGACCTCCGGACAGCGTAATGCCCTTCTCGCCTACCAGAGTCTGATAGCCGTCGGGGAAGGCCAGGATGTCGTCGTGCACATTGGCCAGCCGCGCGGCTTCCATGATGTCTGCTTCACTGGCGTCCGGTTTGCCCAACGCGATATTGGCGGCAATGGTGGTGGAAAACAGGAAGGATTCCTGTGGTACCACCACAATGTGCTCGCGCAAACTCGCCAGAGGATAGTCCGTCAGTGGCTGCTGATCGAAACTGATCTGCGCACTGTCCTGTTCGTAATGGCGCAGCAGCAGACGCACAAAGGTCGATTTGCCGGATGCCGTGGCACCGACAATGCCCAGCGTGTTGCCCGGCAGCAGTTCGCCGGAAAAATTCGCCAGCACCACCTGTTGCTGCTGCGGATAACGGAAGGCGCGAATGTCCCAGCGCAGCACCGCCTGTTCCGCCAGTTCACCGGTACCGGTATCGGCAATGTCCGGTTCGGTCTGCATGATTTCGTCCAGCCGGCGATAGGCCACCGACCCGCGCTCCATCAGGTTGAGCAGCCAGCCATAGGCGAACATCGGCCAGATCAGAAAGCCCAGGTACAGGGTGAACGATGTGAGCTGGCCCACCGTCAGTTGGCCCAGATGAATCAGCCAGGCACCACAGGCCACTGCCAGCAGGAACGACGCACCCACCGTCAGGAAAATCACCGGATCGTATTTGGCTTCGGAACGGGCCACCGTCATGTTGGCATCACTGGCGGCCAGGGCGGACTGGTCGAAGCCGTCGATGGCACGCTGTTCCAGTCCGTAGGCCTTGACCATGCGAATGCCGGTGATGGATTCCTGCACCCGGTCGTTGAGGTCGCTGAAACGGGCCTGGGCATGGGTGAATCCGTCATGCAGTTCATTGTTGATCCGCCAGAACAGGTAGGCCATCAGCGGCCAGGGCAACAGCGCCACCAGGGTCAGGCGCCAGTCGATCGCAAACAGCAGTACGCCCAGCACCACGATGCCGGTGAGCACCCCGTCGAACAGCGCCAGCATGGCTTCGCCGGCAAACATTTCCACCGCACTGACGTCGTTGGTCGCCCGCGCCATCAGATCGCCGGTCTTGTGACGCTGAAAGAAGGCCGGGGGCTGACGCAATAGATGCTCGTACAGACGACGGCGCAGCAACGCACCCAGCTGATAGGACGCACTGTACAGGGAAAGCCGCCACAGATACCGGAATACGTACACCAGCGCAGCCACCACGACGATGATGGCCAGCTGGCGCAACAGGCCGTCCCAGGTCAGGGTGCCGGCCGCCACCGCATCTACCACGCGCCCGGTGATCCAGGGCGGCAACAGGTTCAGCAATGCCACCAGGGTGAGCAGGACCATCGCCACGGCGTAACGCCGCCATTGGCCGCGGAAATACCAGCGCAACTGCGCAAATAACCACATAGCTATCTGATTCTTAAGTAAAAGGTTTCACGGATACTAGCAGGTCCGGGCAGCCCCGCAAGCCACTGCTATACTGAATTCATGCTTGCCCGCCAGAGGCGAGATTCTGCTTGGGAGAACGTTTTGCCGTCGTTCCGCGTTCGTTACCATTGTCTGGCAATGCTCATCTGCATTGCTGTCAGCCTGACATTGCCTGCCAGGGCAGACTCGCTCGACCTGCAGATTGTCAACAGCCGGGGAGAGCCACTGGAAAACGCCGTGGTGCTGCTGCCAGGTCAGATCAGCACACCACCCTCGTCTGTCGCCGTGATGGACCAGGTCAACAAGACATTTGTTCCCCATGTACTGGTGATCCAGCGCGGTCAGCAGGTGGTGTTTCCTAACAGTGACAATATGCGTCATCACGTTTATTCGTTCTCGCCCGCCAAAGCTTTTGAAATCAAATTGTACGCCGGTACCCCGGAAGCGCCCATTGCGTTCGATACCGCAGGCATTGTGGTACTCGGCTGCAACATACACGACAACATGGTGGGCTACATCGTGGTGGCTGACACGCCACTCACCGGCGTCAGCAATGGCGATGGCCGCATTCGCCTCACAGTGGACGACCTGCCCCCGACCATTCGGATCTGGCACCCGCTACTGGCAAGCCAATATCCGGCTCCGGTGACCCTGCCGTTGCCCCTGGCGGATTCCACCGGCCAGCGCACACTGACCCTGAACGTGCAGCAGCCCACTGCCGCACCGGCAGCGGCCACTTTCGGCAACCGTTTCAAGAAACACCATGACCAGTAAGAACCTGCGCCAGCATCTGTTGCGTCTGATATCCGGGACCCTGCTGGTGCTGGTGGCCGCGATCATGGTGGCGGTGTGGCTGGCCACCAATACCTATGTGCGCGAAAAGGTTCAGCAGGATCTGGCAGTCGGTCGCGAAGTATTGCAGCAACTGCTGCAAACCCGCCAACAGCTGCTGCTGGGCTCGGCCGAAGTGCTGACAGCAGATTTCGGTTTCAAACAGGCGGTGGCTTCGCAGGATAGCGCCACCATCGAAAGTGCGCTGCTGAATCACGGTGCCCGTATCGACGCCGATCTGATGGCGCTGGTGTCCCTGCAGGGACTCACCATCGCCTCCTCCAGCGCAGACCTGAACGTGCAGGAGCGCTTCCCGAATACTGTCGTGCTCGAACAGGCATTGCGTGATGGCAACCAGATCGCGTTCATTGCGCTCGGGCAGGATCTTTACCAGATCATGGTCATTCCCGTACGGATTCCCATTCCGGTCGGCATTGCCGTGATCGGCTTTCAGCTGAACCAGGCGCTGGCGGATGAACTGAAGCAGCTGACATCGCTGGACGTATCGTTCGTCAGCGAACAGAACGGCGCTGCACCGCTGACGATTTCGACGCTGCCACCTGATCAGCGGATGCAGGCACTGCAGCGGCAGACAGCAGACTCAACACTGCGTCTGCCGTTCCTGGACAAGGCCCCCTATCGCACTGAAGCCTTGCCACTGACCGGTGCCAACCCGGTCACCGTTTATTTGTCAGCGTCGCTCGCCAGCGCCTATGGCGGTTTCGATGTCCTGCAACTGGAAATCCTGATCATCGCGATCGTGGCGCTGTGTGCAACCCTGATTGCCGGCATGGTGTTTTCGCGCAAGCTGACCGATCCGCTGCAGGCCTTGGCCAATCTGGCGGACGACATTGCCACCGGCTATTACCGCCGCATCGACACCGTCAATCGCAACGTAGCGGAAATCGGCCAGCTGGTGACAGCCTTCAATCGCATGCAGGAAGACCTGAGCGAACGGGAGGCCCGCATCACTTTCAACGCCCGTCACGATTCCCTGACCGGGCTTGTGAATCGCGAACGTGCGATTGAGCTGATCGATATTGCGATCCAGAAACAGCTGCAACCATCGTTGCAGATCATTGTGCTGAACGTATCGGGCTTTCGTGTGGTGAACGACAGCTTTGGACACTGGGTCGGCGATCAGTGTCTGCGCATGATCAGCGAACGGCTGCTGCATATTGCCCACGATTTCCAGCTGACCGCACGTCTGGTAGGCGATGAATTTCTGCTGGTACTGCCGGCACCGGAACACGCCGACATCACGCCGGAGCAGGTGCAGCAGATGCTGAAAGCGCCGTATGCCGTGCAGGATCTGGATGTCACACTGGACTTCGTACTGGGTGTGGCCCTGTGGCCGGCGGATGCCAACAACGCGGCCGATCTGATCCAGAAAGCCAGCATTGCCCTGGACATGGCCAGGCGCAGTCATCTTGCCGTTGCCCACTACGAACGCAAGGTGGAAGAAATGCACCGCCAGCGCCTGACCCTGCTGGCAGATCTGAAACAGGCGCTGGCAGCAGACGATGGCCAGTTGCGCATGTACTACCAGCCCAAGGTCTGCGCCCGAACCCTGAATGCCAACCGTTTCGAAGCGCTGATTCGCTGGATTCATCCGCAGCAGGGCTTTATACCGCCCGACAAATTCATTCCGCTGGCGGAACAGGCGGGCCTGATCAACAACCTCACCGACTGGATTGTCGAAGCGGTCATCAAGCAGATCAGCCTGTGGCAGCAGCAATCGTTCCAGGCGCAGGTGGCGGTGAACCTGTCGGCACAGGATCTGTCCCGCACCAATCTGCTGGATCACATCAACCGTTTGCTGCAATTGCACGCGGTGGCGCCGGACGCGGTGTCGTTTGAAATCACCGAAAGCGAAGTCATGCGCGATGCGGACAAGGCGATTGCACTGCTGAATACCTTCCGCACCCAGGGCTTCAAGCTGGCGATTGATGATTTCGGTACCGGCTACTCATCGCTTTCGCAACTGAAAAACATGCCGGTGACCGAACTGAAGATCGATCGAAGCTTCGTGATGCAGCTGGACAAGATGGAAGACGATCAGATCATCGTGCGTTCCACCATCGATCTGGCCCACAGTTTTGAACTGGAGATCGTTGCCGAAGGCGTGGAAAACGCTATCGCGCTGAATCTGTTGCAGCAGTGGGGTGTGGACTGGGTACAGGGTTACCACTTCAGCCGGCCCCTGCCCGCCTCCGACGTGCTGCCCTGGGTGCAGTCATTCAGCCAGCAGGTCGTTCAGGCCCAGTCTTCATAGACACACTTTTTCTGTCGCTTTCGCATCTGCCGATCTGTTCTATACTGCAATTCATTCATGAATTCATTGCGGATCGGATCATGCGTTTATCAGCCCATCTGTTGACAGCCTGTTCACTTGCACTGTTGCCACTGACACCCGCACTCGCCGGCGAGGGCAAATTGCAGGAAACCGCCGGCGTCACCCAGATTGAAGGCAGCGCCGGTGGCGGCCTGGTACCCTGGGCGGTACTGGCAGGCTATGACAGCCGAGAGGAAATGTCGGCGAGTGTATTCACCACCCGGGTGAGCGTGGATGATTACCGGCTGAATGCGTTCGGCGCGGCGATCAGTCTGTACGACCGGGTCGAACTGTCGATTGCGCGTCACACCTTTGATCTGCTGGATACACCGTTTGAAATCAATCAGAACGTCATCGGCGCCAAGGCACGGCTGTACGGCGACGTGATCTACTCAAGCTGGCCGCAGGTGAGCCTCGGCGTACAGCACAAGGTGCTGCTCGATACGACCCTTGCTGAAGCGCTGGGCGCGACAGACAGCGACGACGGCACTGATATCTATCTGGCGGCCAGCAAGGCCCATCTGGGTGCGCTGTTCGGCTACAACCTGTTCTGGGATCTGACCCTGCGCGCCACCAAAGCCAACCAGTTCGGCCTGCTGGGTTTCGGTGGCGACAACAATGACAGCTACCAGATCATGGCCGAAGGTTCGGTGGCGGTGCTGCTGAGTCGCCAACTGGCGCTGGGCCTGGAATACCGGCAGAAGCCCGATAATCTGCCCGGCCTTGAGGAAGAAGATGCCATGGATGTGTTCGTCGCCTACATCCCCAACAAACAGTTCAATCTGACAGCGGCCTGGGTGGATCTGGGCACCATTGCCGGTGCGGAAAACCAGCGCGGCCCCTATCTGTCCCTGACCGGCTACCTGTGGTGATCACGCCATGACGACACGCATGAAATTCCCCACGCTTCTCACCGTTCTGCTGCTGGCACTGGGCACTGGCTGCCAGTCCGTCACGCCATCATCAAGCCTGTATGATGAACTCGGCGGCATGCCGGTGATCGAACGCATCACCGACAACTTCATCGAGGAAATCGGTTTCGATCCGCAGATTCTCAAGCATTTCCAGGACACCAAAATCGAGCGCTATCGCGAGAAATTCATCGAGAAGATCTGCTTTGAAAGTGGCGGCCCTTGCGACTACAGCGGCGACAGCATGGTGGATGTCCATACCAAAATGCAGATTACCGAAGGGGAATTCAACCGCACGGTAGACCTGCTGATCAATGCGATGAACAAGACCGGGGTAGCGCACCGTACCCAGAACAAACTGCTGGCAAAACTGGCACCGATGCGCGGCGATATTATCTATCGCTGACAAAACCCAGCTGCACTACCTGGGGAATGCCCTGTACATCAATAATCTGCACATCAATGCCGTAGACGGCAGCCAGCCGCTGCGACGTCAATACCTGCGCCGGCGTGCCACTGGCGACCAGTTTGCCTTCCTGCAGTAGCAGAATTCTGTCAGCGTAACGCGCCGCCATGTTGAGATCATGCACCGTCCACAGCAGGCCGAACTGGCGTTGCCGGCATTCATGCAGGCGGTGCAACACCTGATGCTGCCAGCGCGGGTCCAGCGCCGATGTGCATTCATCCAGCAACAGCAACGGTGCCTGCGGCGCCTGCCAGATCTGCACCAGCACCCGTGCGAGCTGCACCCGTTGCTGTTCACCGCCGGACAAGGTCGGATAGCGTCGCTGCGCCAGATGCGCGACGCCCAGCCAGTTGAGCAGTTCCATTACCAGCGGATGCCGGGTGTGACCGCGTTCGCGACCGTGCAATCCCAGCGCGACCACTTCTGTCACGGTCAGCGGAAAACTCAGCGTCACCTGCTGCGGCATCACGGCACGACAACGGGCCAGATCCCGACTCCGCCAATCCGCCAGGCGACGCTCATGCAGTTGTATGTTGCCGGACGCTGGCGTCAATTCACCGGCCAATGCACGCAGCAGACTGGATTTTCCCGCACCGTTGGGGCCCAGCAGTGCCACCGATTCACCGGCACGAATAGCAAAACTCACCGCGTCGAACAGGCGCTTGCCACTCATGCAACAGGTCAGGTCCTGCACCTGCAGCAACGTCGGTGTCGTGGTCGCCGACAAGGTCTGTGGCGGCAGAAATTCAGCCATGCCCATACAGGGTTTTCCTCAGCAGCAGCAGAAAGAACGGGCCGCCGATCAGCGCCATCACCAGTCCGATGGGTAATTCCGCCGGTGCCAGCAGTGTCCGGCACAGGGTGTCGGCCAGCACCACCAGCAACGCACCACTCAGTGCTGACAGTGGCAACAGCCATTGATGATTGGCACCCACCACCGTGCGAATCAGGTGCGGTACCAGCAGGCCGACAAAACCGATCGGGCCGGCCATCGCCACCGATGCACCGACCACCAGCGCCGACAGCAATACCAGCGCGATCTTGATCTGCTCCACCCGATAACCCAGATGCCCCGCCACCTGTTCCCCCAGCAGCAGCGCGTTGAGCGGTTTGGCCAGCGGCAGCATCAGTGCAGTACCCGACAGTATCCACAGCGCGACTATCTTCACATCCTGCCAGTTGGCGAACGCCAGACTGCCCATGGTCCAGAAAGTCAGGGAACGCAGTTCGGTATCGCTGGCAAGGAAGGTGAGCACGCCGGTCGCGGCACCGGCAATCGTGTTGATGGCAATGCCCGCCAACAACAACGTGGCAATCGATGTGACACCGCTCTGCCGTGCCACCTGCCAGGCCAGCAGGGTGGCAATGGCGCCACCGGCAAACGCCATGACGGGCAGCGCGTGCCGCCCCAGCGCGTCATGTAACGGCGCCAGCACGGATCCGGCCAGCACAATACAGGCGACGGCGCCGAGCGCCGCACCACTGGCCACCCCCAGCAATCCAGGATCGGCCAGCGGATTGCGAAACAGTCCCTGCAACGCCGCACCGGATACCGCCAGCGCACTGCCCACCAGCATACCCAGCACCAGCCGCGGCAGCCGCAATTCCCACACCACCACCCGCTCCTGCACGGTGGCCGCCGCCGGATCCAGCAATGTCTGCCACACCTGTTGCCAGGTCAGCGCCACCGGGCCGGACTGAATGCCCATTACAACCAATACCAGCAGCAGGATAAACAACGCCACCAGGGTCAGCCCGATGCGCGGCTCCAGCCAGCGCATGCGGGCAACGGGCGCGGTCAGCGTGCTAATGGTCGACACGGGCAAGCTCACCGTTACCTTGGGCAAACTGCAGCACATCCAGCAGCGCGGCAGGCCAACGCGGGCCGCCGCTCAGCAGGTACATACTGTCAAGCACCAGCACCCGGTTGTGCTGCGCTGCCGGCGTGGCCGCCAATGCGGGCAGTGACGCCAGATTGAATGCACCGGGCTGGGTTTCCGCCACCACAATCAACTCGGGCTGCAACGCCAGCGCCGCTTCTGCATTGAACGGTTTGTAACTCTCGACATTGGCAACGGCATTCGGCAACTGCAGGACATCCAGCACCATTTGTGCCTGGGTGTCCTGCCCCGCCAGCATCACACCGTGAGTGCCCGCCGCCAGCAGAAACAGCACAGGTTTCGGATCGGGCACAGGTAACAGCCGCTGCAGGCCGTCAATCTGCTGCTGCAGTTTTTGCTGCAACTGCTCGCCCTGTTGCGGACGATCCAGCACGGCGGCAATCTGCGCCACCCGCTGCAGCACATCGTCGGGTCGATGCACATCCGGCACCGTCACGATTTTCACACCCACGCTGGCCAGATGTTCCAGCGTCGCTTTCGGGCCGGATTCCGCGGTTGCCAGAATCAGATCCGGTTGCAGTGCCAGCAGGCCTTCTGCCGTCAGTATGCGCCGATACCCGACCGATGGCAGATCCCTCGCTGCAGCGGGAAAAATACTGGTGGTATCCACGCCCACCAGCAGTGATTCCGCGCCCAGGGCATAGATGATCTCGGTGATGGCACCATCCACCGCTACGATGCGCTGGGGCGTTTGCGCAACGCCCACCGACACCCAAAGGCTGGCGCATACGGCAACGCACAAGGTCAGACATTTGCGCAGTTTCATAACCGCTCCAGTTCCGCCATACGGGCACGCCAGCTTTCAAGTTCCGGCTTGCCGGGCTTGCGTTCACCGAACAGCGTCAACACCAGTTCACCCTGATGATTGAAACATTCCAGCGAAGTGATGTCGCCATCTTCCGACGGCCGCACCACCTGCCACACGGATTCCAACTGCTCGGTATTCGCATGCAGGTTGAAGGTGGGGTCCAGCACGTTGAACCAGGGGCCGGTGCGCAGCAGCTTGTTTACCGGCCCGGTATAGATCTGCACGACACCGGGATTGCCCACGAAGGCCATGATGGGTGTGGCTGTTTCGGCGCTGCGCTGCAGCACTTTTTCCAGGCTGTCGGGTTGCAGGCGTACGGCCCAGCGTTCACTGATATGATCCAGCGCACTGCGGCGATCCACGTTATGCTTTTTCAGCAGGTCGTGAAAATCGTGCACATCCTTCAGCTGCGACCAATCCGCTTCCAGTGCCGCCCAGCCAAAGGCGGGATCGGCTTTGCGCTGGATCGACGCTCTGGCCTGCAACTGCAGCACGGGCCGCTGCTCCGCTGCCTGATGCTGCTGGATCAGCGCCTGCCAGGCGGATCGATCGGTAGCATCAATCGCGTAGATCTTGAAAATCGCATCACCGCAGGCGGAAAAAATCTGGATGCTGAGACGATCACCACCCTCGGACTGGGCTTCGCTCACTGCAAAGCCGTGGTGCCAGTGGGACAGGAACGTGCGCAGATCGATCGCACCCAGACACAATCCCATTTTGCCTTCTGCCATCACCTTGAAATTTTCCACCCGGCCCTTGGTTTCGTGCACCATCTGGTCGTTGCGGGCCAGGGTCATCACCGGGCCCAGACTTTCCAGCGCCTGCATGAGTTTCCCCATGGGCACATCCAGCCGCACCACCCGGCCGGCTTCCTGGGTCAGCAGCAATTCCATCTCGCTGACGTTAAGTTGTTCGGCCGCGTTGCGAATGCGCAGGTGCGGATCCTGTTGTTTCAATTCAGCCCAGGCGTGACGCAATTCCTGCAGCTGATCCTGTTGTACATTGACGGACTGATTCATGACGGGCTCCCAGATTAGTTGGCGGCATCAACCCAGCGCAGGGTGATGTACCCCGATGCACCGGCAACGTTGTAGTAACTGACGATCTGCATTGCATATTTGGCTGCCGTGGTATCGGTGCTGTCGGTATCGATCCAGTAAACGCGATAGTTGGGATGCAGCTTGTGATTGCCATCCAGTCCATAGGCGTACCAGTCGGATTCAACAAAAACGCCACCGGTGGAATCCTGGGAATACAGGAAACTGATCGCCGCACCGGACGGATCGGTGGTCGCACTGGTGTACTGATCCAGATCGCCTTCCCACTCAAATGGACCAAAGGCGGCACCGTTGCCGCTGCCACTCGCACCGCCATTGCTGCGCAGATAGAAGCTGCGGCCTGCCACACCGACTTTCAGATCCCAGTCCGTACCGCTGCACGCCACATTCGCATCCGTGTCGAAATCAAAGCAGACTTCACCATCACCTGCCGGGATGCTGGCGACAAAGGTTGCGGTGGATTCAAACTGGCTGGCACCCGCTGGCTGCACATCGAATTCGAAGGCAACCTCAAGCCCCGTCGTTCTGCCGTAAACCAGATCAGTCGCGCGCATGCGCGCATAACTGTTGCCTTCACCGGAACGCAACAACCAGCCATTTTCATCATTGGCACTCAGGCTGTGATTGGTCAGGTTGTACCAGTACCAGCCAAAATCGAACATCATGCCGACCTGCGCGCCACTGCCTTCCAGCACGGTGTTGATCGCTTCATCCACCAGCGTGGTGGGAGCCGTGTAGGTTGCCAGCAGATGCTCCAGCTCACTGTCGGGTGTGACATTCAGAAACACGTTCGCATCAGGATCGCCAGCGCTGGTGTAAAAGTCATCCTGCGGTGCCACCACGGCGCCTTTCACATTGCCGGGGCCGGATGCACCGCTGTTGAGTTTGACGTTGTAGCGGCGGAACGCGATGTGCCAGTCGGTGGATGTTTCGGCTTCGGCATCACTGATGGCAACTGTTTCACCGGTGGTCAGATTGAAATAGGTGTAAGCGGTATTGCTGGTCGCATCGATCGTCGCCTGGGCAAATTGATCCTGCAGATTGGCAGGCGTATCGTCGCTGTTGCTGCCACTGTCGGAACCACCGCCGCCACCGCAGCCGGCCAGCATCAGTGCCAGCGCAAGGCCAGCGATTTTGTAAGATGTATTTTTCATAACACTCCCCAAGGATGTTGTCTGGTCAAGGTCATCAGGATCCCAATGCCACCCGTATGCCCACATAGGGATAACGGCCGGCAATGGGTGCAAAGTCTTCGCCCGCCCGGGTGAAATCCCGCTGCCGGTCGAACAGGTTGTCGATGCCACCGAACAGGCGCAGCTGATCGGTCACATCCACATTGAGTTTCAGATCCAGCACACCCCAGCCCGGCGAGCGCGTACCGGATTCGGTGCTGACCAGCTCATCGCTCTGGGCGCGCCAGCGCAGGCTGGCCATCCAGTCGTACTGCGCGGGCATCCAGTCGATGGCGGCGGTGATCTGGTGACGGGGCCGGCGTGTGAGTTCTTCGCCCGTGGCTTTGTCTTCAGAACGTAGCCAGGTATAACCACCGTTCAACTGCACGCTGTCATGCAGCCATACCCGCGTGGTCAACTCGGCGCCCCAGGTGCGGGCACGGTCAATATTCAGATAGCGGTAATACACGATGCCGTTTTGCAGGCTGTCGAAATCGGTCTGGATCAGATCGTCCAGATCGTTGTAGTAAAGATTGAAATCGACACTGAGATTCTGCTGCCACAGCAGCCCGAGTCCCGCCTGCCAGCTCACGGAGGATTCCGGTTCCAGCGCCGGGTTGCCCAGCACCATGTAACCCAGGCTGCTGTGATCAAACACGTAATAACGTTCTTTCAGATTGGGCACGCGAAAGCCGCTGCCCACACCAGCCCGCGCAAACACATCCAGATCGGCCTGCTGCAGCCACTGATAACGCACATTGAGTTTGGGACTGACGTGATCACCAAAATCGGAATCGTTCTGATAGCGGGCGCCCAGCAGCACTTCCCAGTCAGGATGCAGTTTCCAGGCATCCTGCAGATAGAATTCGTAGGCATCGCGCTCGGCATCCTCGCAGTCGATACCACACTGCAATTCACTTTCGCCATCCTTGTACTGATTGAGGTTTTCCGGCGTGTAATCGAATCCGAACAGCCACTGATGCTGGCCGATGAAAGGCAATTCCAGGCGGGTGGAATAACGCGACACTCCATACTCGGCATCGCGAAAATCGAATTGCAGACCTTCCACCTGTTTGACGGTTGCTTCGCGCATGTCTTCGCTGACACCGTCCAGGGTCCAGCGCACGCCGGATTCACTGCGCCAGTGCACACCACCGGAACGCCGCTCCCGCGACAGTTCACCAACCTTGGTCAGGTTGTCCGGCAGATTGTCCGCATTCAGATCCGACTGGGTACGGCTTTCGGTGTCTTCTTCAAAGCGTGATACCTGCGCATACACCAGACTGCGCTCATCGTTGCCGTGCCACTCCAGCCGCCCTTCGCCGGAACGGCGTGTGAATTCATCCCCCGGCTGTGCCCAGCTCGATGGATCAGGATCAATACCTTCACTGGCGTTTTCATCCAGCGCCAGCCGCCCCCGCCACTGCTCGCCACCGGCACTGGCCTGCAGCCGGCCGTGCTGGGTACCAAAACGCTCGTCACCATCGGGATTCTGCTCTCCGTAGGTGCCGCCATCGATCACGCCCTGCAGCTCGACACCCCGGGGAATCCTGCGGGTGATGATGTTGACCATACCGCCCATGGCCGCGCTGCCATACAGGGCCGACGTGGCACCTTTCACCACTTCCACCCGCTCCACATCCAGCAGCGACAGCTGGGTGACATCCACCGAGGAACCGGTGGTGGGCGATACCGGCATGCCGTCCACCAGTATCAGCACGCGATCGGCGTTGAGCCCCTGCATCCAGACTTCGCTGCCGGATTTGCCATGAATTTCGCGCAGCTGCAGGCCAGGAACATATTGCAGCGCTTCCTTCAGATCGCGGGCGTGAATCACCTCAATGTCATCGCGGCTGACCACTTCGGTACGCACCGGCGATTCCCGCGACAGGCGTTCCGTGCGGGTACCCGTTACGACCACCGTATCCAGGGTCTGGACCGCCATACTTTCGATAGCCACCAGCATCAACAGAGACGCCCACGCTCTACGCATACTACGTTTACCCCATAATTCCCGGAGAAGCACACAAACACAAACGCTAATCTTAATGAGAAGCATTATTATATTTAAAAAAAATGCCGTCAATGCAGGGCGGCGCGAAATTCACTCGCGAAAGGCCGGTACGGCAGATTCAGGAAACGCCCGATCAACTGATCGCGCAGATCCGAGCGCTGCAGACAGGCAAGCATTTCGCCAGCGGTATCAGCATCCCGGGTACATTCGAAACACTGCAGACATTCACCCGCCAGCAGCAGCGTATTGCGCGCCTCACACAGCTGCCCCAGATGCTGGAAGATGTTGGCCAGATAGATGGCGGACAGCGTGATCTGTGCCATCCCGTCGGCACGATTATCCAGACACTTATCCAGTCGAATCCGCGCCAGATCATAGGCGCTGCCGGCAAAGGACATCGCCTTCTGCCAGTCGTGATGCTGATAACAGACGCCAGCAGAGTGCATCCAGCTCACCCATTGCTCCACCAGATGCTCGTCTGACAGGTGGTAGTAGGCCCGTTCGTGCTTGAGACAGAGGAAGCGCATCGCCATTCTCCTTGTTGCGAATGATTATCATTTAATAATAATCATTCTCATCCGGTAAGCAAACGTTTTTTTCACGACGCATCTGCGACGTTTTAATCTACACTTAAAATTCAGCGACTTAGCAGCGCTGGCCACGTCACCGAATGGAGAAGTATTAATGAGAACACCCCCGAGCAGGCTTCTGGTTTCCCTGGGAATGATGTCCACCGCGCTGGTGCTGAGTGGCTGCGATGATGATTCCGACAGCCGGCGCTTTCGCGATGTAACAGCGCCGACTGTGCTGTCGGTAAGCCCGGCAGACGGTGCCGCCGGTGTCGCCACTGACACACTGGTGAGTGCCACTTTCTCAGACACCCTGCTCAACAGCAGCGTCACCGATACCAGTTTCACCCTCACTAACGGCAGACCGATTGCGGGCGAAGTCAGCCTGGCCAGTGGCGACGAGACTGCACGGTTTGCTGCTGCACCATCGCTGCCGCTGCTGTCCAGCATCACGGCGACCCTGAGTACCTCTATCACCGACGAAGTCGGCAATGCGCTGGCGACCGCCTACGCCTGGTCATTCACCACTGCCGATGGCAGCTGGGGTAGCGAAGCCCTGCTGGAAACCGATGATGCGGGCCAGGCCTACGCCCCCCGCGTCGCAGCCAATGCGGCCGGCCATGTCGCCGCCGCCTGGGTGCAGTCCGATGGCATACATTATCTGATGACGGTCAACCGCTACGTTCCCGGCACTGGCTGGCAAGGAGCCGAAACGGTCCAGACCGACCTGACCCGAAACAGCGACAAGGCACGGGTTGTCATCGATGCCGCTGGCAACATCACGGTGGTGTGGATTCAGGAAAATGCAGGGCGCTACAGTCTGTGGTCACGCCGCTATGAAACTGGCAGCGGCTGGGGCAACGCCGAACTGCTGGAAACCGATGACACCGGCGACGCCAATGAACCGGAAATCGCCATCGATGGTGATGGCAATGTGATTGCAGTATGGCACCAGTACGACAGCGTTCGTCACAATGTGTGGACCAACCGGTTTGAGGCCGGCGTCTGGGGCACGGCAACGCTGCTGGAATCGGACAACAACACGGCCGTCTATCCCCACGTCGCCATGACCGAGAGCGGTGACGCGATGGCCATCTGGGTGCAGTCCGATGGCGCCCGCAGCAATGCCGCTGGGCGTTACTACGATGCCGGAACGGATACCTGGCAGGCGGTGGCCAGCCTGGAAAATGGCAGCGGCGACGTCCAGTCACCGCGAGTCGCCATCGACGCCAGCGGCAACGCCCTCGCCGTGTGGTACCAGAGCGATGGCAGCGTGCTCGACGTCATGAGTAACCGGTATGTGCCCGGTAGCGGCTGGGGCACAGCCGCCGCCATCAGCGCCCTCAACCAGAACGGCTACGATCCCAAAATAGCCATGACACCTGATGGCGATGCGCTGGCGGTGTGGTATCAGTACGACGGCACCCGCTACAACGTCTGGGCCAACCGTTACGACAATATTGCGGGCTGGGGCAACGCCGAGCTGTTGGAAACGGAAGATACCGTCAGTTCCGATACTGCCAGCGTTGTCGTCGATGGCAACGGT
The DNA here is from genome assembly GCA_041395845.1 of Gammaproteobacteria bacterium. Taxonomy (GTDB): domain Bacteria; phylum Pseudomonadota; class Gammaproteobacteria; order Pseudomonadales; family Ketobacteraceae; genus Ch67. The sequence goes on along the minus strand of JAWKZS010000004.1, from coordinate 82,407 downwards.
AATGGTGTTGCCGTCTGGGTCGAAAACGATGGCAGCGGCACCCTGAACCTGATGGCCAATCGCTATGTGGCAGACACCGGCTGGAGCGCTGCAGAAGCCATCGAATCCAGCACCGAAACCCTGAACGCCGGGGCCGCACTGGCGGTGGATGGCGGTGGCCGGATCACGGCAGTCTGGGCTCAGTCGAATGGGGCCGAAGACAGTCTGTACGCCAATCGATTCCAGTAAACCGATGCGGCAGACCTAGCGTTCCGGCTCGGTGACAAAACCGAGTTTTTCCACGCCGGCGCGCTGGGCTGCCGCCATCACCGTCACCACATGTTCGTAGGCCACCGCTTTGTCGCCGCGCAGATGGATTTCCGGTTGCGGCTGCTGCTGTGCCACATCCTGCAGGCGCAGATCCAGTTCTTCGACACTAATCACTTCGTCATTCCAGTGAATGGCGGCATCGGCTGATACCGACAGCTCAATCGTTTTCGGCTTGACTTCGTTGGGTACGTTGTCCGCCTGGGGCAGATCGATCTTCACCACATGGGTGAGCACCGGCACTGTCAGGATAAAGATGATCAGCAATACCAGCATGACGTCCACCAGCGGCGTCATGTTGATTTCACTCATTACTTCTTCGTCGTCGAGCCCGCCGCCGAATGCCATGTTATTTTTCCCCCTGGGCCGGTTTCAAGGGGCGCACCTTGGCGCCCGCATCACTGCGCTTGAGCGGCGCACCCGTGAGGAAATACGCATGCAGCTGATGGGCAAAGCGGTTGAGCTTGCCCAGAATCTGCTTGTTCTGCCGGGTCAGCGCGTTGTACCCCAGCACCGCCGGAATCGCCACTACCAGGCCGAAGGCGGTCATGATCAGCGCTTCGCCCACCGGGCCAGCTACCTTGTCGATACTCGCCTGCCCTGCCATGCCGATGCTGACCAGCGCATGATAGATTCCCCACACTGTACCAAACAGCCCTACGAACGGCGCCGTTGAACCCACCGACGCCAGAATCGACAGACCCCGCTGCAGCCGCTCGGCACTTTCGTCGATAGAACCGCGCAGACAGGAAGTCAGCCAGTCGGCCATCGGCAGGCGGCCGTGCAGATCACTCTGATGAGTCTGATGATGATCCGCCGCTGCCATGCCGACTTCCGCCAGTTGCCGGAATGGATTGTGCTGACCGTCGCGGCCCAGCAGGTGCAACCCTTCGGCCATGCTGCGGGCGTGCCAGAAGTCCTGGGCCGCACGCACACTGCGCCGCAGTGACAGCAGGTTCCAGGTCCGCAGCACGATCACGCTCCACGACAGCACGGACATGATCAGCAGCAGGACCGCCACCGATTTGATGACCAGATCGGCCTGGGCCCAGAGGTTTTCAATGCCGTATACGTTGGGGTCCATAGGTTGTCCTCACATTCAGATAGTCGGTCAGCGATCCCGCAGGCCGAAGGTGATCGGCTGCAGGTAGCGATATTCGATGGGCTTGCCGCCCTGCTGTGCCGGGGTGTAGCGCCAGCGTCGCACCGCCTCCAGCGCGGAACGGTCGAGACGGGGATAGCCGCTGGATTCCTCGACGCGGATGTCCCCTACACTGCCATCCTTCAGAACCAGCAATTCCAGCATCACGGTGCCCTCTTCACCCCGCCGTCGCGACATGGACGGATAGGCAGGCTTGGGATTGTTCAGTGCACTGGCATCCACCCGGGGCGGCACGACCGGCGCCGCAACTTCGCTGGGCTGGGCGGCGGGGGCGGCGGTCGGCGCGGGTGTGGCCGGTTGCGGTTGGGGCGCAGGTGTCGGCACCGGCCTGGCTGGTTCCGGTTGCGGTGCCGGCGCGGGCAGCGGCTTGGGCTTGGGTTTCGGCTTGGGCGGTGGCGGTGATTTTACCGGCTCGGGCGGCCTGACCGGCTCCGGCGGCTTCACGGGTTGCGGAGGCGGCGTCACAGCTGCAGGAGGCTTGACCACTTCTGCCGGAGGCGCCTTCACTAGAATCCCGGTGATAGTGGGTAATTCAGTCTTGGGGGGAACCGGATCATGCAACCACACCACACCGGCGAACAGCCCGACATGCGCCAGCGACACTGCCACGAAAACCGCTGCCGGCTTCCACCAGCGCACCACTACGCCCTGCCGGTCATTCCAGCCCATTACCGCCCACTACAAATAATAACTATTATCATTTAATAATATCATTCCCCCGGTCCTCGTGACAATGACGCCTGTCATTCCACCATTGGAATCTGATCACCAAAAGCTGTTATGCTGAGTGAATGTACATTCTTTCCAACCCGCGACGCTCCGGCGTCCTGTCCCGAACTCCTTTTTCCACTGGGGGCGCCGCCGGCGCAATACCAGGGGCGTCCATCGCCTTCCATTTCTGACGCCGAGCCTTCACTGATTTGCACAGGGGCTCGGCGCTCCGCACTCCCTCAGCCTTAACACACACCGAATTTAACTGGAGTTCGCCATGCCAAAACGGCCAGCTATTACCCTTTCCATTCAGGACCGTGAGCGCCTGTATCGCCTGCTGGATCACCATCGCGGTGACGACGAAGTGGTCGATCATCTTTATGAAGAACTGGAGCGGGCCAATTTTCTCGAAACCGAAAAAATGCCCGCCAACGTCGTTTCGCTGGACAGCAAGGTCACGTTCTTCAATGAAGACAACAACAAGACCTACGAAATGACCCTGGTAATGCCACCCAAGGCCAGTAGCGCCAGCACCATATCCATCCTGAGCCCGGCGGGCGCGGCACTGCTGGGCCTGAAAACCGGTGACCGCATCGAGTGGCCCAGCAATGGCAAGCTACTGCACCTGCGTCTGCTGGATGTGGCCCGCTGCTGAACCTGCCTTAAGATGAGTGGCCTGTTGCTACATCCAGACGGATCTCGCTGGGCGTACATCCCGTCCAGCGTTTGAATGAACGGCGGAAATTGGTACTGTCGTGAAAATTCAGATACGCAGCGACCTCGTCATTGCTGAAGCCTTTGACCTGGAACAGATACAGCGCGGTATGCTTGCGCACGTTATCAAGCTGCTCCTGAAAACTGGTGTCATGTTTTTTCAGAATCCGTTTGAAAGTGGCAGGACTCATCTCAAACCACTGGGCCGCCTGCTCCAGCCGCACACCCGTGCGAATGTGGGATTGTAGCTGTTCGGTCAGCAGATCGAGAAATCCGGCATGCAAGCCCCAGCGCAGCATCTGCTGATCAGCCTCACTGCGGGCAATCTGCCCTGCCAGGGTAACGCCGCCGGTCCAGGGTTTCACCAGATACTCCCGCGGCACACGCATCAGGTTGACATGCCGGTCAAAGCGCACCCGCTCTCCCAGATGCAGCCAGTACTGTTCCACATAGCGCGGTTGTGGAAAGCTGAACCAGCATTCCCATGGCAGCTTTTCCCCGGCGCGCGCCCGGGACAGAGCATGCACTGCTGTCATAGCGCATTCGAGCCAGAAACGCGCCTGATCGCCCACTCCGCTCGCATCAATCCAGTACAGATAGGCATGATGATCATCAAGCACCAGCCGCGGTGTCAGTAATGGAAACAGTACGGCGCGATAGGCAATCAGATAGTCCAGCATCTGATGCAGATTGTGGGTGTGGCGCAGCACCTCACTGAAGGCACCATAATGCCCCGGCAACAGACGCTGACCCACCAGGAAGGCGGTATCGCTGCTATCCAGCAACCGTTGCAGGTTGATACCCAGCTGCGCGTACTGTCGGGGTGATATGACTATCCGCTGCTGCAGGATATCCTCACTGAACAATGCCGTTCCACGTAACAGTCGATGGCAATCAACACCCCGTATCAGACCCAGATCCAGCAACAGCGCGGGCTGAAAGTGGGCCGGAATAAAGCGGCTATCATTCTCGTACCAGTGGCGCTGCACCGTCATGACGTGGGCATCCTGTCGGTTCAGGCGCAACGCACGTGAGGTGGTTGCTTGGCGTGGGCCAGTGCCAGGTGCAAACGTTGCAGCAGGGATTCGGGTGAATCGCCAGTTGCCATCACAACGGCCGCCACTGCCTGCAGCGGAATCCGCTCGCCCTGCTGCTGGCTGTGGTAGGCAAAATGATTCACCGCTTCTGCCAACGCCTGCGCAAGTCCGCGCGCCTGGGCCTCACCGGTATTGGGCAGCAGCGCGACAAACCGGTCCCCCGCCAGTCGAAACAGCAGGTCATGACGACGCAGATTGAGCAACAGCAGCTGGGTCAGGGCCTGCAGCACGCGGTCACCTTCGGTAAAACCATACTGGTCATTGATGCGGGCAAAATGGTTCAGGTCCAGCATCACCAGCGACAGTGGCTGCTGTTCCTGCCGCGCCAGCTGCAACGCCAGAGACAATTGCTGCCGCAGATAATCCGCACCACCCAGCGGGGTGACTTTGTCGAACAGACGGTGCTCGCGGAACAGTTTTTCACGCTTTGCCATCTGTTCGCTGATAGCCAACTGTTCGTGATGCCAGTGGTAAATGCCCAGCGTCAGCAACAGCATGCCAACAGGTAGCGGCACCGATTCCAGCCAGTGATCCCAGTTCACTGCATCAGGCAAGGCAATAAATTCATCCAGCGTGTCGACCCACCAGGAAAAAAACAGGCATCCCAGTCCGCTGACCAGCAACGTTGTCACCCGGCCTGCCGGGCGACTTTTCAGCACCAGAAAAATCCAGGCCAGCGCCAGAACAGCCGTTCCGCCTTCACCAATCACATCGGTCCAGGCGATGGAGGTTGCCGGTTTGGGCTCGCCTGCCCATAAATAAAGAATGAGCGCAGCATTGGCCAGCAGCAACAGGGCTCCGATTTTCAAACGGTGCAAACGCATCAGATATGCCATCACGGTGTCTTCAAACAGTCATCAATGCCGGCAGGGAAACAGAACGTGATGACAATCCGGTGACAAGCGGAAAATTCTCACCTGACAGGCTTGGGGGGGTTCAATTGGCTCACGCAAGTTATCGAATCCCGATAACAAAATCCCCTGCAGAGGAGTATGGAGCACAGCATCGGCCGCCGACGTCATGAACCGCGGTAACACCAGGTCGCCTCTCTTCACCGCCAATCAGGTTCCAACGGCTCACAATGGTCTGGCCAGCGGGCAAAAGCCGGGGTATTTGCCCACCGCCTATCATTCCTGTCACAGAACTGACACGCATCCCACCTAGCTTGCGCCCCCAGTTGGCCGCGCTACTGCCCTGGCCTGATGACCTCGCTTGATCTGTCCGGAGTATCTTTCATGAAAACAATCACACCGGTTTCACGCATGACGGGCTTTCGCCTGAGCCTGCTGGCCGCTGCTGTCGCCACTCACAGTCTGGCCGCGGCCAATGACAACATCGAACACATCACCGTCGTTGGCCAGGCCGCCAGTATTGATGCCGCACTGAAAGAACAACGCAATGCCGACACCATCAAAAGCGTGGTGCATGCCGACGGTATCGCCCAGCTGCCGGACGACAACGCCGCCGAAGCCCTGCAGCGGATTCCCGGCGTATCCGTGGAGCGGGATCAGGGCGAAGGGCGCTTTGTCAGCGTGCGCGGTCTGGGCCCGGATCTGAACAGCGTTACCATCAACGGCACCCTGGTACCCGCGCCGGAAGCCGATCGCCGTGCCGTGGCCCTGGACGTGCTGCCATCGGAACTGGTGCAATCCCTGTCAGTCGTGAAGTCGCTGACACCGGACATGGACGCCAACTCACTGGGCGGCACCATCGAAGTGGAAAGTCTGTCTGCGTTTGATCACGATGGCCTTTTCGCCACTGCAAGCAGCGAAGCCAGCTACGACGACAACACTGGTGAAACCAGTCCGAAACTGTCCGGCGCCATCAGTGACCAGTTCAGTGTCGGGTCCGGCACCAATAACCTCGGGATCGCGTTGGCAGTAAGCTGGCAGGAACGTGACTTCGGTTCCGACAACGTGGAAACCGGCGGCGCCTGGGACTTTGATGGCGGCGCAGCGCTGGAAGAACTCGAACTGCGCGACTATCTGATCACGCGCAAACGTGCAGGCGTTGGTCTGAATCTGGATTTCAAGGCCGACAATGACACCCGCTACTATCTGCGATCGCTGTTCAGCCAGTATACCGACACAGAAACCCGTCAGGCCGCCGTGATTGAATTCGAGGATGCAATCAGCCCTGGGCAAAGCAGTGAGGCCGAAGCTGTCCGGGAATTGAAAGACCGCGAAGAAACCCAGGAAGTCACCAGCATTGTGTTGGGTGGCGAAAAAATGGTGGGATTGTGGACGCTCAACGCCCAGGCCGGTTTCAGCGAGGCCAGCGAAGATTCCCCGCGCCACATTGCCTCGGCGGAATTCGCTTCGATTGACCCGTTCAGCAACGCCAGCTTCAGCAATACACGCAAGCCTCGCATCGCTATCGGCGATGAGTTCTATCAGGCCAGTAGCTACACACTGGATGCGGTGGAACAGGAAAAGCAGTTTACCGAGGATCAGGAACACAACCTGAAACTGGATCTGGCCCGGGACTATGACTGGAACGGCAACGCCAGCCAGCTCAAATTTGGCGGCAAGGTCAGCCGGCGTGAAAAAACCAATGATCTGGATGTCTGGAATTATGAGGACTTCGGTGATGCCGGTTTCAGCGATGCAGAACTGAATCTGGATCAGTTCACGGCAGGCAGCGTGGACTATGCGTTGGGCAGCTTCGGCCCGGCCATCAGTGCCAGCGCCGTCAACCGTTTTCTGCAGAATGCCTCCGGCGCACTGAACGAGGAAGATTCCCGCATCGATGATTTCACCATCAACGAAGACATCGACGCCGCGTATGTGATGAACTCGGTCGATATCGGCGCCTGGCACCTGATAGCCGGTGTGCGTTACGAAGGTACCGAGCTGGAAGCCGAAGGGACGCAACTTGATAACGGTGACTTCAGTAACGTTAACGTCAGCAATGATTATGATCACTGGCTGCCGGGACTGCATGCCCGCTATCAGCTGAATGATCAGACCCAGGTGCGCATGGCCTGGACCAATGTCGTGGTTCGCCCTACTTTCGAGCAGCTGGCGCCTGGCATTGTCATCGATGGCGACGAATACAGCGCCGGCAATCCGAATCTTGATCCTCTGGAATCCGCCAACATCGATCTGGGAATCGAGCACTTCATGGGGCGTGCGGGAATGGTAGCGCTGTACGGGTTCTACAAGAACATCGACAATTTCATCTACACCGCCGACATTGCCGGCACATCCGGGTTTGAAAGCTACGACGAAGCCATCACCTTTGCCAACGGTGACTCGGCCGATCTCTATGGTATCGAGCTGGCCTATTCGCAGAAACTCGCCACCCTGCCAGCGCCATGGAATGGCCTGCTGCTGGGCGCCAACCTGACCCTGAGCAAGTCCGAAGCAAAAATCGGTTCCGACACCATTGATCTGCCCAATCAGTCCGACGAAGTGGGCAACCTGATGCTGGGCTGGGAAAACGACAGACTGAGTCTGCGCCTGTCTGCCAACTACAAATCTGACTACCTGGCAGAAGTGGCTGACGAATCCATTACCTATGCCGATGCCCAGACCATCGTCGATTTCAGTGGCCACTATTTTGTTACGCCAGATCTGCAGGTGCGATTCGAAGCGCTCAATATCACCGACGAACCATACTACGCCTACGTCAACAGTGCGCCCTACAACGCGCAGTATGAAGAGTACGGCCCGACCTACAAGATTGGCCTGACCTACACCCGGTTCTGACGGACGCTGCAAGGATCAACCGCAACATGAATGTAATCGCAATAAAACATACCCTTGCCAGTGCACTGGTGCTGGCAAGCCTGGGCCTGATTGGCTGTCAATCGCAGGATGAGCAACAGCCACCGGCAGCAGACTGGCAACCGGTAGCTGTTGCTGACGCAGAGTCACTGCGCTTTTTGCCGGCGGCGACCGGCAACGCCAGGATGGTTACCGTTAGCGAACAGTCCGGACTGACACTACTGGATGCGGATGGCAAAACGCTGCTGCAGAAACCCGGCCGCTTCGAGCAGCTTGATGTGCGCGCCAACGACAACAGTATCATCGTCGCCACACAGGACAAGCAACAGCAGCAGGTTCTGCTGATGCAGATAAACACGGCAACCCTGCAATGGGAAACCGAACATTATCTGCCGCAGCAGAACACTGCCATCGAAGGTCTGTGTCTCGGCGTCGATAATCAGGGATTGTTGTCGGTGTTTACCCTGGGTGAACAGGGCACTGGGGAACAGTGGCTGATCGCCCATCAGCATCGACTGCTGCCGTCGGCACAGCAGGTGCGGCAGCTGGCGATTCCTCCGCAGGCAGAGTTCTGCCAGATCGACGATCAGCGCCAGCAACTGTTCATCAACGAAGCGGCGACCGGCCTGTGGGTTTACGATGCGCGGCCGGAATCGGATACCCAGCGCGAGCCGGTAGCGATGCGCAACCCGTTCGGTACGCTGAAGGAAGGCGCCAACGCAATGGCACTGGTTCCTGGCGGTGTGCTGGTACTGGATCAGGCTGCACAAACGCTGCATGGATTCGTCCGCACGGCAGATGGCTGGCAACCCCGCTTTGAGCAAACACTGGATGGCATGGCGGAACCACAGGAAATGGCGGCCCGCGTCGATGCCGGACGCATAGCCCTCTGGGTGCGGGACGACAGCAATGATCACCAACTGATGGGCAATATAGCGTGGCCATTTGCAGAACCGGCTATCGCGCCCGAACTGGCTGTCGTCCTTCCCACTGCCCAGACAGCGACGGTAGCGCGCGCTGGCGATGCTGCGGATGATCCGGCAATCTGGATCAATCCGACGCAACCGGAACGCAGCCTTGTCCTCGGCACCAACAAACAGGAAGGCCTGCTGGTGTATTCCCTGCAGGGTACGCTGCTGCAAAGTCTGCCGATTGGCCGGCTCAATAACGTGGATGTGCGGGGCAACCTGGCTGTCGCCAGTCATCGTGATCACAACAGCCTGAGTGTGTTCGACATTGATCCGTCCACGTTGCAGCTGCGTCATGTCGGCGATATCGCGACACCGTTGCAGGACATTTACGGCACCTGCCTGTATCAACCTGCGGGCGATGCGCTGTATGCCTTTGCCAACGACAAGGATGGCACCTTCATTCAGTACCGCATCACCCGTAAAGGCGATCAGCTGGCGGGCGAAGCCGTGCGCCAATTCAACGTCAGCAGTCAGCCGGAAGGCTGCGTTGCCGACGACATCAGTGCCACCCTGTTTCTGGGCGAAGAAGACACCGGCGTATGGATGACCAGCGCCAATCCGGATGGCGAAGCAACCCTGTTACCCGTATTGCAAGTCGGTGACGTCTTGCACGCGGATGTGGAAGGCCTCGCGCTGTATCACGCTGTTGATCAGACCTGGTTGATCGTATCCAGTCAGGGTAACGACAGCTACGTGGTGCTGGACAGCAAACCGCCTTTTACCGTGCGCGGCGCATTCCGCGTTGGCATCAACATCGAATCGGGTATCGATGGCGCATCGGAAACCGATGGTCTTGAAGTCACGTCTGTCAATCTGGGTGGCCCGTACGCCCAAGGCATGCTGGTGGTGCAGGATGGCCGCAAGCGGCTGCCGGATGGTACCCAGAATTTCAAACTGGTGCCCTGGCAACCCATCGCAGACGTACTGCAATTACCCGCCAACACCGCACCTGCAACGCGCTGACACGAGGAATCCATCATGCCCAATACCGTTGAACACATGTCGATTCTGAGCCTGATCAACGCTGCCAGCCCACTGGTGCAAGCGGTCATGCTGATACTGGTACTCGCTTCGGTCGTATCCTGGTTCTTCATTTTGCAACGCAGCGGGCGTCTGCGCAGCGACAGCCGGCAACTGGAACAGTTTCTTCAGTATTTTCGGCAACAGCCCCAGTTGCAGGCTATTGATTCGACGCACACATCAGCCGTCGCCGGCATTTACCAGGCAGGGGTACAGGAATACCAGCATCTGTGCCGCAACACCGACGTATCACCTGAGGTGATTATCAACGGCACCCAACGGGCGCTACGTATGGCCATCGCCAGGGAAGAAGAACGTCTGGATCACGCATTGCCCTTTCTGGCAACCGTGGGTTCCACCAGCCCGTACATCGGCCTGTTCGGTACCGTCTGGGGCATCATGAATTCTTTTATCGGTTTGTCCGGTGCCCAGCAGGCAACACTGGCAGCCGTAGCGCCCGGCATTGCCGAAGCACTGATTGCCACTGCAATCGGCCTGTTTGCGGCGATTCCGGCCGTGATTGCCTACAACCGGCTGTCAGCGCGGGCGGATGTGCTGCTCAATCGCTATTTCACTTTCGCTGACGAATTCATCGCCGTACTGCATCGTCAGCTGTACAGTGCTTCACGCTGAGAGGCGCCATGGAATCCTATCGTCCCCGCCGCAAACCCAAAGCCGAGATGAATGTGGTGCCCTACATCGATGTCATGCTGGTGCTGCTGGTGATATTCATGGTGACTGCCCCGATGCTGACGCCGCAACACCTGCCGGTGGAATTGCCCAAGGTTGCCAGCGAAGCACTGCCGTCCCTCGCGCCGCAGCAGGTTGTCACCCTCACCGTTCTGGAAGATGGCGGCTTCCACTGGTACACAGGGCAGGACGTACAGCCTGACGACATCACCGACCGCGCCATCAATCTGCAAGACATGACGACGAAAATCGTGGATATCGTCAGCCGGCGGCCCGATACCCAGGTTTTCGTGCGCGCAGATCAGCATACCGACTACGGCAAGGTCGTGGCCGGCATGGCCGCTCTGCAGCAGGGCGGCATCACCCGCCTGGGTCTGCTGACGGAAGCCCCGTGAATCATGAGTACCCTGGCAATGGCATTACCCGGCACCACAGCAATAAACAGTACTGTGCAGATTGCGCCAGTGAAGCAGGACTGGCCTTCAACCCTCGGCGCTGCTGCTGTTTCGGTGAGTCTGCATCTGATGCTGTTTCTGGTGCTCATTGGCAGCTGGCAGGCCACCCCGCCACCGGCAACCGCACCGGTTCTGCACACCCGGCTGGTGATGCTGGCTGCCCCGCCTCCGCCACCCGCGCCACTTCCCGCTGCCCCGCCCCAGGTCGACACACATCCTGCAACGCCACCGCTTGAAGATGCCAACCTCGCGTTGCAACGGCGCGAACAGCAACGTGCAGCGGCCGAAGCACAACGACGTCAGCAACAGCAGGCAGCACAGCGAGAAGAAAAAGCGCGCCAGGAAAGAGAGCAACAGGAAAGGCAACGCCAGCAACAGGAACAGCAGGCCGAACTGGCACGACGTGACGCCGAACGTGCCGCAGCAGAACAGGCCGCTGCGCAGCGCCATGCCGCCAACAACCGCGACTACGCGCCACTGCAGAAACCCACACCGGCCTATCCGGACCGGGCGCTGGATCGCGGTATCGAAGGTGACTGCACAGTGGAATACACTGTTACTGCCAGCGGTACAGTGGAATCGCCCCAGGTCAGCGGGGAATGCCACCCTCTGTTCATCCGGCCGTCACTGGAGGCCGCCCGGGAATTCCGCTACCAGCCGCGCCTGGTGGATGGCCAACCGCAGGCGGTCGCCGGAGTACGCAATACGTTTCACTACCGCATAGAACCACAACCATAGGGTCCGCGCACATGTCGATTCACGCCGACGATTTTCACCAGCAACTGCAGGCCTGCGATGACACCATCATCAATCCGGCATCGCAACCGGATCTGCTGACACTCGCACTGTCGCGCCGCCACGTGCTCAAGGGCGGCATCGGTTGCACCCTGCTTGGTATGCTGGGAGGAAGCCTGAGCGCGTGTAGCGGATCAATGCCGGGTGACAGAAAACCGCTGCTGGGATTCACGTCCGTTCCGGTACAAACCGATCCGCGCTTTGACCGTGTGATCGTGGCAGACGGCTATCGCGCGCAGCCATTTTTCAGCTGGGGTGATCCGGTGCTGCCAGACGCACCCCCCTGGCAGGCCGACGCCAGCGACGACTGGCAGGCGCAACTGCAACAGGCCGGCGACAATCATGACGGCATGCATTATTTTCCGTTTGCGGATGATCCCAATCGTCATGGCCTGCTGGTGATCAATCACGAATACATCAATCCAACCCTGCATACCGATGGCTTGATCACCCGTGACGGCAAACGCCCACTGGAACAGGTTCGCAAAGAACAGGCCGCCCACGGTGTCAGCATTCTCGAAATCCGTCAGGACAGCAGCGGCCAGTGGCAACGGGTCGGCCACTCCCGCTTCAATCGCCGCATCAGCGCACTGACACCCATGCAGCTGAGCGGCCCGCTTGCCGGTCATCCGTTCATGCAGACTGCCAGTGACCCAAGCGGAACAGCAGTGATCGGTACACTGAACAACTGCTCGATGGGCTTCACGCCCTGGGGCACTTATCTGACCTGTGAAGAAAACTGGCACAACTATTTCGTCAATCGCGACAAAGACGATCATGCCCGTCGCCCGTCCCACTGGCGCTACGGCGTCGGCAACGGTGACAGCAGCCGCTACTACGGCTGGGAATCCGTCGATCCGCGCTTCGATGCAACGCCGGATGCCGATCAACCACACGGCGCCCATGTCAACGAACCCCACCGGTTCGGCTGGGTGGTGGAAATCGATCCGTTTGATCCGGATTCAGTGCCGGTAAAACGCACCGCACTGGGTCGCTATTGCCGGGAGTGCGCGGTGGTGTCCATGGATGAACAGGGACGCATGGCCATTTATTCCGGCGATGATACCCGCGGGGAATACATCTACAAGTTTGTACCACGCCAGCGTTTCTCTGCTGCACAACCGCACGCCCATCGCGATCTGCTGGATGACGGCACGCTGTATGTTGCCCGCTTCAACGCCGATGGCAGCGGACAATGGCTGGCATTGCAGGCCGGCCAGAATGGTCTGACCCCGGAAAACGGTTTTGCCGATCAGGCTTTCGTGCTGCTCAACACCCGACTGGCGGCAGATCATGTCGGTGCCACGCCGATGGATCGTCCGGAATGGGTTGCGGTACACCCGCGCACCCGCGAGGTCTACGTCTCCTGCACCAACAACCATGAACGCGGCAGCAAGCTGGCAGTGGATGCTGCCAACCCCCGCGCCAACAATCTGCATGGCCACATCCTGCGCTGGCATGAACACGACGCCGATCCTGCGGCAACAACCTTCACCTGGAACCTGTTTCTACTGGCGGGGGAAAGTCCGACAAACCAGCCCAACCCGCTTGCCGGTACGATTAACGGTGATATTTTCTCGTCACCGGACGGCCTGGCGTTTGATGCCAGAGGGCGGCTATGGATAGAAACCGACTATGACGACGAAGAGCCGCAGAATCGCAATATGGGTTGCAATCAGCTGCTGTGCGCCGATCCCGCCAGCGGTGAAGTCCGACGTTTTCTGGTAGGGCCGCGGGGATGTGAAATTACCGGCATCACCTTCACCCCCGACCACCGCGCCTTGTGGATCAACGTCCAGCATCCGGGCATCAGTTATCCGGCCAGTGACGGCAAAACCCGGCCACGCTCCACCACGGTACTGATCACCAAAGAAGACGGCGGCATCATCGGAAGCTGATCCAGCCGCGAGCCATCAAACAATTGCAATCTACGTGTCGCACACTAGCGGTTTGTCATTGCAGTTGTGGGGGGTTCTGTCATGGGCCACGTCGATCTGGATCATGTATTTGCCACTGCGCAGACAACCGCGCCCGCCGCCTTGAGCGATCCTGCTCAACTGGACGGTTCGGCGGTTGCCATGCAGCTCGGCGTCGATCCACGCCAGGGATTGACGGCAGAAGAAGCGGAATGCCGCCTGCGACAGGATGGCCCCAACGAACTCGTCTCTCATCCCCCAGCGCCGGCGTGGCAACGTTTTCTGGCGCAGTTTCGCGACCCTCTGGTTTATCTGCTACTGGTGGCCGTGCTGGTCACCTTTTCGATCTGGGCGCTTGAAGCCTTTGTCGGCTGGCCGGTGGATGCACTCGTCATCCTGATCATCGTACTGCTCAATGCAGTGTTGGGATTCGCCCAGGAAAATCGCTCACAACAGGCGGCAGCTGCACTGGCACGGCTGACGACAACCACCTGCAGCGTCCTGCGTGCCGGTGCATCCCTGCGCGTGCCGGCTTCAGCGCTGGTGCGGGGCGATATTCTTCTGCTATCCGAGGGCGATAGCATCGGCGCGGACGCACGCCTGCTACAGGCGAATGCACTCAAAGTACAGGAAGCTTCACTGACCGGCGAAAGCGAAGCCGTGCTCAAGGACACCACAGCGCTGCACACACCGGTAAGTCTGGCGGAACGCCGTAACATGGTGTTCAAGGGTACCGCCGTTGTACAGGGAACGGGCATTGCCGTGGTTACCGCCACCGGCATGAATACGGAAATGGGTTCAATTGCCCACCTGCTCGAAACCACCCAGGACGAAGCCACACCGCTGCAGAAAGAAGTGCGCCAGATTGGCCGCATGCTCGGACAGGCGGTGATCACCATAGCGGTGGTCGTTGTCATCAGCGTGCTATTTCTTTCGGACATCCAGACGGCAACTGATGTCATCGACGTACTGCTGCTGGGTGTTTCCCTGGCCGTCGCTGCAGTACCTGAAGGTCTGCCGGCGATTCTCTCGCTGGTACTCGCCGTTGGCGTACAGCGCATGGCAGTTCACCAGGCCATCATCCGAAAACTCTCATCGGTGGAAACCCTCGGTTCTGCCACCGTCATCTGCTCGGACAAGACCGGTACACTCACACGCTCCGAAATGACCATCGAACGCATCACAACTGCATCGGGCTGCGTCACTGTCAGTGGCACGGGTTACAACCCCGAGGGAGAGTTCAAGCATGATGGCCGCCCGCTTCAGGATGGACCACTGCGCAACGAGCTGATTGTCCTGCTCAGCGGTGGCAGTCTCGCCGGCAATGCGAATCTGGCGCATGATCACGACGGCCAATGGTGCGTACACGGTGACCCGACCGAAGCGGCGTTTCTGGTGGCAGAACGCAAGCTGGCCATTCACGAGCGGCGCCAGCACCGCTTTGAACGCATTGCCGAAATTCCGTTTACCTCTGATCGCAAGATGATGTCCGTCATCGCCGTGGATCACGAGCACAACGACCAGCGTATAGTGATTTCCAAAGGCGCTCCGGATGTGCTGCTCAATCAGTGCAGCCACCTGCGCGTTGGCATGGAAACGCTTCCACTCGACGACGACAAACGGGCAGCCATTCTCGCAGACGTCGATGGCCTGTCCGATGCAGCGCTGCGAACCCTGTCCGTCGCCTATCGCACGCTGACAGCCGATGAAAACATCATGACCGGTCCTGCGCTGGAACAGCATCTGGTGTTTGTCGGTACCGTCGGCATTATCGATCCACCCCGTGCAGAAGCGGCAACGGCCATCGCCACCGCACATCGTGCCGGCATCCGCGTCATCATGATTACCGGCGATCATCCACGTACAGCAGCCCGCATCGCTGCCGACCTTGGCATCATCCGCAGCGGAGACATTGCCATCACTGGTGCCGAGCTCGACGCCATGGATGATGCACAATTGACTGGCGCCGTGCGCAACACATCCGTCTTTGCCAGGGTAGCGCCAGCGCACAAACTGCGTATCGTCGATGCCCTGCAGGCAGACGGACAGATCGTCGCCATGACCGGTGATGGCGTCAATGATGCTCCTGCACTCAAGGCGGCGGACATCGGCATCGCAATGGGCATCAACGGCACCGAGGTCACCAGGGAATCCGCGAAAATGATTCTTGCAGATGACAACTTCGCCACCATCGTGACCGCGGTGCGCGAGGGACGTGCAATTCTTGACAACATGCGGAAATTCCTGCGCTATCTGCTGTCATCCAACATGGGCGAGGTGCTGACGGTGTTTCTCGCCATCATCGGCGCCAGCCTGATCGGGCTGACTGCTCCGGACGGCGCCGTCATCCTGCCATTGCTGGCGACCCAGATTCTCTGGATCAACCTGATGACCGATGCCGCACCCGCACTGGCGATGGGAATCGATACCCAAAGCCACGATGTCATGCAGCGTGCACCACGCAAGATGCACGATCGCATCATCGATGGCCAAATGTGGTCAACGGTTTTGCAGGTCGGTCTGGTCATGTCACTCACAACCCTGTTGACCATGGATTGGCTGCTGCCCGGCGGCCTTTTGCCAGGCCATCACGACATCGACACCGCACGGACAGCTGCCTTCACCGTGCTGGTATTTTCCCAACTGTTCAACGCCTTCAACGCCCGCTCGGAAACCGCCAGCGCTTTCAACAATCTGTTCAGCAACCGCTGGCTTTGGGCGGCCGTAGTGATCGCAGTAGCACTGCAGATTGCAGTGGTGGAAATGCCGCTGATGAACGCCGCATTCAGCACCGTTCACCTGAGTATGGAGCATTGGGTGCTCTGTGTCGTTATGGCCAGCATCACCCTGTGGTTCTGCGAAATACTCAAAGTGGTACGCCGCTGGCGCATACGCAACAAAAACTAAATCCTTTTTGCATATCACTGCAATACAGAAACGCTAGTTTTCAGATGGCTTACTCAAGCAGCGTTGCCCCACAGCGCGCTGCGTAATCTTTCTTGTCTGGAGACCAGCATGAAGCACGTTTCAAAATCCCTTTTTCTCGCTTTGCTTGCGACAGCAGGTTCTGCCACAGCTGGACAAAACACGTTGATCGGCTGGGCGATCCAGCCCGCCGACACCTTTGCCGATGGCCCCACCTCGGGCCAGTTTTCCTCGCCCAATAATTACGGCACCAACCTGCCGCCCTATACCGACCTGCAACCGGTGCAAGGTTTTTCGGCCGTGCTGCACGGCGTTGACGGCAGCTTCCGGGTGATGACCGACAACGGCTTTGGCGCCCAGGGCAATTCCGCCGACACCCTGCTGCGGGTGTACAGCGTGAAACCGAATTTCAGAACCGTAAAAGGTGGCAGCGGCACCATCAATGCCACCAACCTGAACAGCGGCACAGCGCTCGCCCGGCTGACCGAAACCTCGCGCATCACCCTGAATGACATCAACCACAAGCTTACCGTGCCCATTCAGGCGGATTACACCTGGTACTACAATGACGCAGCCAACGCACCGGTGGATACCGCGATCAAATTCGGCCGTCTGCTGACCGGCGCCGATTTTGATATCGAATCGTTCCGCGAGGACTACAAAGGCAATCTGTGGTTCGGTGATGAATTTGGTCCGTACCTGATCAAGACCGACGCTTCCGGCACTGTGCTGCGTAGCGAAATTCCGTTGCCCGGCGTATACGCACCGCAGCACAAGGATGTAGTCGCCGGCACTGCTACTGCCAATCTGGGTGGATCGGGCGGCTTCGAAGGCATGGCCATCAACCGAAAGGGCGACAAGCTTTATCCGCTGCTGGAAAAAACCGTGAACGGTGATCCTGCCGGCACCCTGCGTATCTACGAGTTCGACATCAAAAAGGAAAAATACACAGGTGTAATGTTCTACTATCCGCTGGCAGAAGGTGCCACTGCCATTGGCGACATGACGGCCATCGATGACCAGCGCTTTCTGGTGATTGAACGCAATGGCGCCACCGCCACCAGCGGCACACCGTTCAAAAAGATCTTTGTTGCCGACATCCGCCATGTTGGCAACGGTGGTACCGTCAACAAAACCGAGCTGGTGGATCTGATGAATATCGCGGATCCCCATGATCTTAACCAGGACGGCGACACCACGTTCACCTTTCCGTTCGTGACCATCGAGGATGTGCTGATTCTGGATGCGCGCACCCTGCTGGTGATCAACGACAATAACTTCCCCTATGGTGGTGGTCGCGAACTGGCATCCGACAACACTGAATTCCTCAAGATTCGCCTGGCGCAGCCGCTGTATCGGGATAAACACACGCACAGCCATCCGCACAAGAACAAAGATATGAACAAACAGCACTGATCGCCGCTGAACACTGCATGCATGGACGGGTGTCGGCCATGCATGCAGCTATTCACATCACGTGTTTTTGATGATCAGCCAGGTACCTGCGCTCATCATCATCGTACCCGCCAGCGTACGCGCCCCGTTCCGCACGGAATGACCGGTAAACGTATTCGCGATG
Organism: Gammaproteobacteria bacterium; assembly: GCA_041395845.1. GTDB lineage: Bacteria > Pseudomonadota > Gammaproteobacteria > Pseudomonadales > Ketobacteraceae > Ch67. Next base: position 64,338 of record JAWKZS010000004.1, on the reverse strand, counting down.
CGTACAGCCAGCAACGCATAAACCGTTTTCACGCCACCGACGCAGATGAATGTCAGCAGCATCACCAATGCAATTCCGCTGCCCGTCAGCGACGCCGGATCGACAAACAGTGGAAAAAAACTGGCATAGAACAGGATGGCCTTGATGTCACCCAGCGTCAGGAAAAAGCCTGCCATAAAGCTGGTTAGCCAGCCACTGCCGGCATTGAGCGTTGGCGGTGGCGAAGCCACTGCATCGCGCTTGCGCAACAGAGTCCAGCCATAGCCAATCAACCAGATTGCGCCGGCCACTTTCACAATCGCAAAAAAGCCACCCAGCGCCTCGGCCGCTGCCGACAGGCCCAGCAATGCCAGCAGTACAAATATCAGGTCACCCAGCACAATCCCCATGCCAACCGCGACGCCGTTGGATACACCGCGCGTAGCGGCGCGTGTCACCACCAGTGCCACGGAACTGCTCGGCAGCGCGGCGAGCAACACCAGGGCCGCACCCAAACTCAGTAATTCATACACTGTCATGGTTTTCCTCTTCTGCTGGAGCCGATTCCTCATCCGACGGATATGGTCGACACCCTGTCACTACGACACCGCTGCGACGCCCGACCAGCTATCCACTGCCACCGGTTCCACGGCGGGCGCAACGTTTACGGGAATGCCGGTCAGATGCGCCATACCAGACACTGCCTCAAGCGCTTCCGGACCATCACTGGCAAGGATATTCACATTGACACCACCGAGTGCTCGCGCCACCGACAAGCCGCGCGCATGCTGGTGTCCCCAGCCATGTTGCATGGCGACGGTACCGGGTTTCAAGTCCCCGGTCAGTTTCGCGGGAAGCCTCACCTTACCGGTCTCCGACTGCACATCGACGATCGCGCCATCCGTCACGTTCAATCGCAAGGCATCATCCGGATGTATATAAAGATAATTGGTCCTGGCATGTTCGCCGTGGGTCAGTTCCTCGATATTCTGCGTCCAGGAATTGTGGGTGCTGTGCACTCGTTTGGACACCAAGCGCAGATAGCCACCCTGCTTCAGGTCGAGTTCCTGTTCGAAAATGGCATCCAGACGCTGTGCTGCACTCATCAGATCCTCGGGCGCCAGGCGGACCTTGCGATCGGGGAACAGCGGCCGCTGCCCCAGAAAATCATCCGCTTTTGCACCGGCAACGGCAACACCGTCGGGCTGTGCCACCAGCTGCCTGAAACTGCCTTTCTTCGCCAGTCGCAGGATCAGATCGAGCAACCACTGCTGCGGTAATCCTGGCACAGCCGGTGTCTTGTCACGTTTGACTGCACGGACAACACGATGGGCAAACTGCAGGGTCTTCAACAGCAACTGAACGCCACGCTCGTTAAACAGATGGATTCCACTGGCTTCGGCCAGATCGAAGTAGATGCTGGCTTCGTCGCGTTGCTCACCGTCGGGGGGAACCACTGCGTCCGTCGCAGCCAGATAGGGGATGGACTGCATGCCCAGGAACAATGGGAAAATAAACGGCAAGTCCGGTCGCTGCAGCGGTGACGTTGCCGGCAACACGTAATGGGCAAGGCTCGCCGTTTCGTTCAGATAGATATCCGTCACCACCAGCAGCTCGAGTTCCTGCAACGCTTCACGCAACCGCTCGCTGTTCGCCATGGTCATCAGCGGATTGCCGCCGGTCACGAACAGCGCCTTGATCTGATCCGGCCCGGGCGTAAGAATTTCATCAGCGAGTATCCCGCCGGGAAAGCCACCATTCAACTCACGAAAACCACCGATGCGGGACCGGCGCTGACGATCGAACAGTTTGTTTTTCTGGGCAAAGCCCGCGAAGTCAAAAATGCCGCGGCCAACCAGCGTTCCCCCTTTGCGATCCAGATTGCCGGTGATCGCGTTGATGACCTCAGCCAGCCAGTGCGCCAGTGTTCCGTGGCGCCCCATCCCCACACCGGTTCCTGTCACAATGGCAGCGCCATCGGCATTCAGATACTCGCTCACCAGTTCGCGCAACCGATCCGGTGCAATATCGGTCAGCGGTGCGGATTTTTCTGCGGGCCAGTGTTCCGCCAGCGCCCGAATATCCTCGATACCCGTCATGTGCGCGTGCACGCGATCCCAGGCAATCGCATCACGGGCAAAAATCTCGTTCAGAAACGACAGGAAGAAAAACACGTCCGCATTGGGCTGAATAAAACAGTGCTGATCGGCAACCTTCGCTGTTTCATTGAAGCGGGGATCAACCACAATGATTCTGCCGCCGCGCTGGCGAATCTGCTTCAGCCGTTTGACCGGGTGCGCCACCTGCAGAAACGTCCACTTGGACACTACAGGATTGGTACCGACGATGAACAGGCAGTTGACGTGATCCAGATCGGGAAACGGCTGAAAAAACGGAAAGCCGAACATGGACGTGGCGGACGCAAAGCGGTTCGCACAATCCTGGGTTGCCGATGAAAACACATTGTGCGAACCGATACCCTGCATAAAACCTTCGGCAAAGATCGGATGCAGAATACTGAATCCTGCTGCCGTCCCTACATACATGGAAATGGCCTGCGGTGACACTGCGCGCAGTGATTTGACCTTGGCGCCGATCTCCTGCAGCGCCTGCTGCCAGCTGATGCGTACGAATTCATCGCCCACCCGCTTCAGCGGATACTGGAGCCGGTCAGGGGTATCGTACAGACGGTGCTGCTGGAGCCCTTTCATGCACGAGAACCCCAGGGTACCGATATGGTTATTGTTGGGCTCTATGTGCTGAACACGGCCATCTTCCAGATGCAGGACCAGCCCGCAGGACGCTTCGCAGATACGACAGAAGGTCGTGCGGGTTTCTGTTGTTGCTATCTTCTTTGATTCCACACCCATCGTATCTGCTCCCTGTCTTCACAATCCACTTGCCCAAAAACATAAGGTAGTTTATGTTCTGGGGCAAGAACCGATACGACAGACGGCAGGCAGCCACGCAAACAGGCAAACAGGCAAACAGGCAAACAGGCCGGCAAAAAGCAAACGACAGGACACCATGGCACGAGTAACCCGTGACGACTGGCTTGCAGCAGCCAGACAATTGCTGATTGAAGGCGGGTTCGCCAAGTTGACGCTGGAGAACCTGCTGGCACGACTGGGTGTCACCCATGGCTCCTTTTACCATCACTTCAAGAATCGTCAGGCCCTGACCGAGGCACTGTTAAAACAGTGGCGCAAAGAGATGACGCTGGATGTGGTGGCCAAGGCCGCCCATATCGGTGACGCGGCACAGCGGGCGCACGCGCTGATCGATCTGGGCAACCGCTTTACCGACCAGACCCAGCTGGAAATCGCGTTTCGCGCCCAGGCGCGGCTTGACCCGATGGTGCTGGAATACGTGCAGGAAGTGGATGAGTTGCGCATCCGCAACTGTACGGAAATGGCGAAAGGCCTGTTTGGTGACACGCCCCAGGCCGCCACGATTGGCAGGCTCGCCCATGCGATGTTCGTCGGCAGCCAGCAAATGATTCCGCCCTTTTCGGCAGAAGAATCCGAGGCCATGTACCTCACGCTGCTGGAATTGGTACAACATGCCACACAACATAATAAAGGTAATGTTTCATGACTCGGGATCTGATACCTGTTGGCATCGCCTATGGGATTGCCATTGCGGGCGCCGTTATTGCACTGATCACCCTGGAAGGCTCCCTGCTACTGGTAACCCTGTGGGCCGACCTCATAGCGACACTCATCATTTTCGGCTTCAGTCGCGCCTATAAAAATTCCAGCTTTTACGATGCCTACTGGAGTGTGATTCCGCCGCTGATGGTCGTCTTTTGGATGGTCTACCACGAATCGCCGCAGGTCGATCCCGCACGTCAGGCCATGGTCATGATTCTGGTCTGGCTGTGGGGCATCCGGCTTACCGCCAACTGGGCCACCCACTGGACCGGTATGAAACACGAAGACTGGCGCTACGCACCCATTCGTGAAAAGGCCGGCCGCCTGGAACTGCTGGCGGATTTCGGCGGCATTCATCTGTTTCCAACGCTGATTGTGTTCCTGGCTTGCCTGCCCGCGTACGCCGCCGTGTCGGTCGGTGAGCGCCCACTGAACTGGCTGGATGCCGTGGCCTTTGTGGTAACCGCCGGCGCCATCCTGATTGAACTGGTCGCCGATCTGCAACTGCATACCTTTGTTGCCACCAAGAAGCCCGGTGACATCATGCAGACAGGATTATGGCGTTATTCACGTCATCCCAACTATTTTGGCGAAATGAGTTTCTGGATCGGCCTGATGCTGTTTGGTCTGGCGGCCCATCCGCAGGGCTGGTGGTGGATAATGCCCGGCGCGGTGTCGATGACATTGATGTTCTATCTGGTCAGCGTGCCGTTAATGGATACGCGCAGTGCTGAAAGGCGCCCCGAATACCGCCAGCATATGGAAAAAGTGTCAGCCATTGTGCCCTGGTTTCCCAAGCCATGAACGAAGCAGCGCAGACCAGACCACGGGTAGTGATTGCCGGATTCGGTGATACCGGCCTGCTGGTGGCACTGCATCTGCGCAAGCGTTACCAGATCGTCGGCATCACACCCAAGCCCTGCCTTGTCAGTGGGCAGGAACTGGGTACACGGCTGACGCGACCGGATCAATGGCGCGAAAATTATCTCATGGACTATGCGCGCTACCCGCATCTGCAAGGCGTAACGGTCATCCAGGGACTGGTGACTGCCATTGATCCACAGCAGCAGACCGTTACCCTGCAGAATGTGCAGGGCGACGAACAGATCGAACGCTACGATGTACTGGTGATCGCGTCCGGCGTACGCAACGGCTTCTGGCGGACCGCACACATCGAAACCATTGACGATATCCAGCGCCATCTGCAGACCACATCGCAAGCGTTGCTGGGTGCCAGATCCGTTGCCATTATTGGCGGCGGCCCTACCGGGGTGAGTACCGCCTCCAATCTGAAGGAAACCAATCCCGCCGCCGATGTCCACCTGTTCTTCAGTCAGGAACAGCCGCTGCCCGGCTATCACCCGGCGACCCGCCGGAAAATTCAGCAACGTCTGGCGGCGCAGGGCGTGCACCTGCATCCCGGACACCGGGCGATTCTGCCAACACATGGACGGGCGGACTCATTGACCCGCGATCCAGTGCAATGGCACACCGGGCAATCGGCGTTCACCGCTGATCAGGTATTGTGGGCGACAGGCCAGCTGAAACCCAACAACGCTTTTATTCCCCGCGACATGCTCAATGAGAAAGGCTTCGTCAAAGCGGATGCTTTTCTGCGAGTACCCGGCTATGCCAACGTGTTCACGGTTGGTGACATTGCTGATACCGATCCGCTGCGTTGCTCGGCGCGCAATGCGGGCTTTCTCACACTGGCACACAATATCGACGCCGTTCTGCAGCAACGCCCCCACAAACTCAAGCGCTTCAAACCGGCGCGTTATCGCTGGGGTTCGATTCTGGGCGTGCAGAATGAAGGCATGCGCATTTTCACGCCGAACGGAGGCGATGTTCGCGTCAGCAGACCATTAGTGAAGCGGGTGCTGTTTCCGCTGTTTGTGCATCGGATGATTTATCGCGGCATACGCAAACCATCCACCCGGACGGAATAGCAGCAGACCGGATATCCGTTACGGCTTGCCGCCTGGCCCAAACAGCTCATAACCCAGCTTCGCGCCACGCAGCCCCAGCACCTTGATGGCAGTGACCACTCCCGCCATCATCGCTCCCACCACACCGCAGGACAGCACATCCTGTCCGGTCAGATAGAGTCCGTTGATTTTGGTCTGTACCTGCAGCCACGACTGGGCAAACCGCTGCGGATCATGATTGAGCCCGTACAGTTCACCATAGCGGTATTCGCAGAAATAATGCGTCGATAGCGGCGTCGACACTTCGTAGTAATCAATCTTGCCGCGCACCTGCGGTACCTTGTCATACAGCACCGCCAGCATGCGCTGCGCGTAAGCTTCTTTCAGTGCTTCGTAGTCATCACCGCGCTTGCCCCACATCTTGTCGGCCCAGGGTGCGAATTCCGCATATGGAACCGGTGCCACAATCTCGATGGTCGCCCGGCCGGGATAGCGTTCACTGAAGGTGGGATCTTTGGCGGACGGAAATGAAATATACACGACGGGAAACGGCTGCGAAGAATCCTTGAAAAACGCGGCCACATTCTTGTCATGATCGTAATCGGGATAAACCCAGAAATTGGTGCCCGGCAATCCCAGACTTGCAGCATCTTCCTGCAGACCAATATACATACCCAGATGGCCGTAGGACGGTTTCACCTGACGTAGCAGCTGATCATAACCGTTGGCGATGGCCACGTGCCGTGACACCAGCCGCTCGAAGGTATTCAGGACCCCGGCGCCACTGATCACGATGGGTGCATGGATATCGGTACCATCCTCCATGCGCACGCCAACGGCACGATTATTTTCAATCAGGATTTCCTTGACCCGCGCATAGGTAAATACCTCGCCGCCGCTGGCCTGGATTTCGGGAATGATGGTGGCCGCAATCTGCGAAGCGCCGCCCACGGGATAGTAACCACCGTACAGATAATGCCGCGCCACCAGTGCATGAATCAGAAAGCTGGATTCTTTCGGCGGCAAGCCGTAGTCACCCCACTGGGTGGCCAGCACACCAATCAGCTTTTCGTTGCTGGTGAGACTCCGCAGCACTTCATAGGTGGTCTGATTCAGTTCGGGCGGAAACACTTTATCGGATGCAGGCTTCACCCAGCGATTGACGCCCGGTGGCAAGAGTTTTTCCAGCGTTACGAACTGCATGGCCCCGCCGATTTTCGACAGCAACGCCATGTAGCGATGGATGGCGTCTCTCTCTTCCGGAAAGCGTTGTTCCAGCTGCGCAATCAGTGCCGATTTGCCGGCGACAAAATCAAACGTTTCATCGCCAAAAAAGCCGCGATCATAACAGGCTTCCATCGGCGCCCATTGCAGACGATTGCCGCTGATGCGATCCATCACTTTGCGCGCCAGGGTATTGGTGCCCATGTCGCCGATGTAGTGAACGCCCACATCCCATTCGTAACCATTGCGGTCATAACTGTGGGTATAGCCACCGGCAGTGTAGTGCTGTTCAAGCACCAATACCTTCTTGCCCGCCTGTGACAACAGCGCTGCAGCGGTCAGGCCGCCGATACCCGAACCGACCACAACGGCATCATATGGCCCTTGCAAACGATTTGCCCGATAGCGTTTACCGATGCGGATCGTGCTAGGACTCAGACCTTCGCGCTTGTTCTTCTTTTCTTGAGGTGCGGGGGTTGCCGCTGCCATAACTGCTCTCCTGCGTAAAACGTCCTGATGGCGACAGCATATACAGGCAGCGGCTCAGGTTCAACGCGCTGCTGCCATCAGGGCATCACAGGCTTCCATCGGATCGTGATTGCGCTGATACGCATCTACCCAGGCGCCATAGTTGTGCATGACCGGGATGTCTTCCGGATGGAAGCCTGGTCTGAAATAGGCCAGCAGCTGCGGTGTAAACGCTGACAAGACCCCGTTGCGACCGTACATCCAGCCCAGATTTCTGATGAACATGGCGCGGCGCTCCTGACGCGAAAAGCCGTCCGCTTCCAGTAGCTTGTCGGCATTGCCGAGCATCACTACCATGGTTTGCCAGGTACCGTACACCATCGCCGCCACCCGTTTGAAATAGCCCACTTTTGCGACCCTTTTCATCACATCAAAGGCCACCGAGCGATGCTCCATCTCTTCGATGGCATGCCAGGCAAACAGGGATTTCATCCGTTTATCGACACCCGCCATCACTTCGGCCCGACCAAAAAACGCCTCTGCCATCAATGCAGTGAAGTGTTCAAAAGCCGCCGTCAGCGCGAGATTGAATTCCGGCGAAAAGCGGGTCTGGTAGCCTTTCAGAACGGCATTGTGTTCTGCCAGCAGCCGTGCAATCGGCAAACCCTGCTTTTCCAGCAGTTTGTTGAATACCGTGTGGGCGATGCCATGTTGGCCTTCCTGCCGGGTAAAGTCTTTCACATCCTGTAACTGTTTCGGATCGGTAATCCGGTCACGGAACGCCCGCACACTGGTAATGAAATAACGCTCACCTTCGGGGAATCCGAGCTGCATGCCGTCCATCAGACGGGTCTTGAACGGATCGTTGTCGAACCAGTATTTGGGAAGCGATTCGTCCAGACCGAATGCCAGATTTTCCCGCGGCTCGATTGGCGGTTGTTGCAATGCTGCCTGTGCCATGATGGTCTCCTGCGTTGATCAGTATCCCGGATGAAAGGTCAACGCATCGTCCGGATGCGTTCGTAATAAACCGGATCGAACATGTCCTGCATTTCGTGATGCAGAAAGCGGTTACGCCAGTTCAGCGGTGCCGCCCAAGATGCCAGCCACAACAACGACGACTGATGACCACACACCAATCGCTGCTTGCCGCTGCGAATGCCATCAATAACAAAACGGGCAATGTCGGCAGGATCGGTTTTGAGGTATTTGCGGGTAAATTCCTCGCCGCCCTCGACACCTTTGGCAATATTGGTTTTCACGCCTCCGGGATGTACCAGATGCACCGAAATGGGCGAATCCTGTAGCTCCACCATCAGAGACTCAGTAAAACCGCGCACGGCAAATTTCGATGCGCAATAGTCCGACGCATTGGGGGTGCCCACCAGACCAAACACGCTGGACACGTTCACCACCGCACCTTCACGGTTTTCCAGCAACTGTGGCAGAAACGCTTGGGTGCCATACACCACCGCGAAAAAATTCACCTGCAATGTGCGTTCATACTGCGCGGGATCCATGGCCCACACCGGCACGCCGCCACCGCCGATACCGGCGTTATTGATGATCACGTGAGCGTTGCCCAGCGCCTGTTTGACGTTGGCAGAAAAAGCAAAAACCGCATCGCGCTGACCAATATCCAATGCTTCAGAATAAAGCGCTGCGCGGGGCAACTGGTTCACCAGCGTCTCCGTTTCCTGCAGGCCCGCTGCATCAATATCGGTGATGGCAATGTTTGCGCCCAGGCGGGCGAATTCCAGGGCGTAGGCGCGACCCATACCCGAACCGGCGCCCGTGATCACCACGGTCTTGTTCGTGAACGTTTTCATGACTGATGTCCTTTGCGATTATCGTTGCGTAAGAGACTAGGCGCAGCGCCGTGTATGACCGCCAATGAGATCCGCCAGATGGGGCAGCGCGCCCTGCGGCAAATAATGTCCCATGCCATGCATAGTGATCAGACCGGCCCCTTTAATGGCACGCGCCGTCGCCACGCCTCCACTGTGATGCACCAGCGGATCGCGATGCCCATGAATCACCAGCGTGGGCGCTTTCACTTTCGCCAGCTCCGCCGTGCGATCACCGGAACGCATGATGGCGCCAATCTGCCGTGCGGTAGCTTCCGCGTCTTTGGTGCCGAGCCCGCGATCCCAGGCTTGACCGGCATAGTCCTGCAGTTCGCTGTGACTCACATGATAGGTAGTCGGGCCGATGTGCCGCGTTATCGCCACGTAACGGTTAATGGCTTCATCGCGGCTGCGGGCCGCCGGCGATGCCACCAGTTTCAGCAGGGTGGGCATGGTCGGCTGACCAACACGGGGTGCCCCGGTGGTGGAAAAAATGGACGTCAGTGATTGCGTGCGTTGCGCGAAGCGGGCGGCAACGGTCTGCGCGATCATGCCACCCATGGACATACCCACCACATGGGCGCGTTCGATATCCAGCGCATCCAGCACAGCAACAGCATCCAGCGCCATGTCACCCAGCTCATAACCATCGCCAGGGCGACGCAATAACTGCTGCATCACCGACGGCGGCGGCGCGTCCACACGATCAGAACGACCCGCATCGCGATTATCCAGCGTAATCACAAAATAACCCTGCGCCACCAGCTGATCGATCAGCCGTGCGGGCCAGGCAATCAATTGCAGGCCTAACCCGGCAATCAGCATCAACGGCGTACCAGAAGATTCACCATACGTGCGATAACAGATGCGCAATCCCGCCGGTGACGTGCAGAAAAGATCCTGAACCTGCTGCATGCTCAGGCTCCCCGCGCCAATGCCACATCATTCGGCGTGGCAACCACCGGCTGCGGCTTACCGAATTTCAGATGGCGATCCACCACCGGGCCTTCGCGCAGCGCTTCACATCCGCCAGATAATCCATCGACATAACCCAGGGTTCGCCGGGGCCCTGCCGCGGCAGTTTGTCCAGCACACGCTGGATATAGCCGGCGCCGAAATCCAGCAGCGGCCGCGTTGGCATATCGGCAGACGGCAATGCGGGATAACAGCTGCTGTAACCTTTCTGATCCATGTAATTCAGCAGACGGCAGAGGTGTTCACACAGCAGCCCGACCTTCAGCGTCCAGGATGAATTGGTGTAACCGATCGCAAAGGCAAAATTGGGAATGTCACTCAGCATCATGCCCTTGAACGCCACCTTGCTCGCCATATCAATCGGCGCGCCGTCATTCTGCAATTCGATACCGCCGAACAGCTGCACATTCAGGCCGGTGGCCGTGATGATGATGTCTGCCTCCAGTTCACGACCGGATTCCAGCAACACGCCTTTCTCGGTAAAGGTGCGAATGCGATCCGTCACCACCGATGCCTTGCCCTTGCCGATCATCTTGAACAGGTCGCCGTCCGGAACCGCACACAACCGCTGATCCCAGGGGTTGTAGGGTGGATTGAAATGCTCATCCACCGGATAGCCTTCCGGCAGCAGACGTTTGTTGGTGTAGCGGATCAGATTGCGCGCCACGTTGGGATAGCGCTGACAGAATCGCCAGATCGCCCGCGACATGGTGATGTTTTTCTTGCGCGTCAGGTTGTAGGCGGTTTCTTCCGGCAACCATTTACGCATCGCATTTGCGATAGGATCTTTCGCCGGCAGGCTCATGACATAAGTAGGCGTGCGTTGCAGCATGGTGACGTGGGCGGCGCGATCGGTCATCGCCGGCACCAATGTCACGGCCGTTGCGCCACTGCCAATCACCAACACCCGCTTGCCCGTGTAATCCAGATCTTCGGGCCAGTGCTGGGGATGAATGATCTGCCCTTCAAAGCGCTCGCGCCCTTCAAAATGTGGCGTGAAACCTTCGTCGTAACGGTAGTAGCCGGCGGCAGAAAACAGCCAGTTGCAGGTGATGGTTTCACGTTCGCCCGTTTCGGTATTTTCAATCAGCGCGTGCCAGCGGGATTCAGCGCTGTGCCAGTTGGCGCTGATCACCTTGCGGTGGTAGCGGATATGACTGTCGATGTGGTTTTCGGCAGCGGTTTCGCGCAGGTACGACAGAATCGCCGGCGCATCGGCAATCGCCTTTTCGTCTTTCCACGGTTTGAATTCGTAGCCGAAGGTGAACAGATCAGAGTCGGAGCGGATGCCGGGATAGCGGAACAGATCCCAGGTACCACCGGAGGCGCCGCGGGACTCCAGAATCACATAGCGGCTGCCAGGACGATCCCGCTGCAGGTAATAGGCCAGGCCAATGCCCGACAGACCAGCCCCCACAATCAGCACATCGGTGTGTTCCACGGCGTTCGGGATACGGGTGGGCATGGGCGCTCCTTTTTTGTTCTGGTTGGTATAACACCGATTCTATGGGCTAGCCCCACCCCCGCCAATGTGCATATCGACCCTATTCAACTCTATAATGGTGCAACTATCACCAATTCGTTATAGAGCACCGGCACCGATGGCCCCTTCTGACACTTACTTGCCCCTTCAGACCTGGCAGACACCCGCGCCCCGGATCTGCGAACTGCTGCGTCAGGGCGCCGAACAGGCCCTGATCCTGATCGCCCAGCCCGACGTGCTCGACGAAATGGAACAGGCCGGCATGCTGGGTCACAGCCACCTGCCGGCCCAGAGCGATCCGGTACTGATGGCGTCGGCACGGCGCGCCACCCGCTCCAGCCTGATCCACTGGCTCAACGCCACCATCGAACATCCCGAGCAGCCGGTGTCGCCCCACGTGTCCGCCGACATGATGCATAACGCACGGGAAATGTTCCGGCTGGGCATTCCGGAATTGATGCTCAATGCCACCCGCGCCGCGCAGAATGTCGCCTGGCAGCGCTGGATGAGCATTGCCTTCCAGCTGACGACGGATGCCAAAGAACTCCAGCAACTGCTCGACGTGTCATCGCGCTCCATCGCCAATTTTGTCGACGGCAATGTGGAACTGATGCAGGCGCAGCTGCGGGATGAAAAGGAACTGGGGATTCGCGATCTGCTGGTGGAGCGGCGTGAACTGGTGACCCGGATTCTGGGCGGTACCAACGTGAATCTGCGGGATGCCAGCCGCCGGCTGGACTATCCGCTGGAAGGACGCCACCACGGCGCCATCATCTGGAGTGAAGAAATCAGTACGGAACTGGCGGTGCTGGAAGCCGCTGCCGACGCCTTTGTGCGTGCCAGTGGCCAGAGCCGCTCCCTCAGCATCATCATCACTGGCGCGGTACTGTGGGCGTGGGCGCCGGCGGACCATCCGCTGGACACCTACGCCATCCAGAGTGCGATCCGCAATCTGCCGGATGTGCGCATGACCTTCGGCAGCGGCGGCGCCGGTATCGACGGTTTTCGGCGCGCCCATGTGGATGCGTTAACCGCGCAACGGGTACTGGGCCGCCTGCGCTCCACTGCCCGTGCCGTGAGTTTCGATCGCATGCGCCTGGCCGCCATCATGTCGCGTGACCCGGAAGCCACCCAGCGCTACGTCACCTATGTGCTGGGCGATCTGGGCCAGGCAGCGCCGGTGTTGCAGCAAACGCTGCTGACATTTCTGCAGTGTGGCTGCAATGCGACGGAAGCCGCCGAACAACTGCACACCCATCGCAACACGCTGCTGCGCCGGTTGGCACGCGCAGAGGAATTACTGCCGCGCCCACTGGCCGACAACCGGATTCAGGTGGCGGCGGCACTGGAATATCTGTACTGGGCGGGGTAATCCCCGCCCCATCAGGGTTTCCGTTTCAGCAGATAATCGGCGACCGCCTGATACGCCGGCAACGAGGTGGGATCAATCGATGCATTGCCTGCCTTCGGGAACGATGCGAAGCGCACGATCACCATGTCCGCTGTCGGATCAACATAAATCGTCTGACCGTGCACACCGCGCGCGGCATACGCACCATGGGCATTGTGGAACACCCACCACATGCTGCGGTAACTGCCGCCGGGCAACGTTTTGTATCCCGCCTTGCGAAACGCCTTGCGATCACCACCCTTGCGAATCGCGGCCACTACCGGTGCGGGAAAGATCTGTTCACCCTGCCAGCGTCCGCCATTGAGCATCAGCTGTCCCACGCGCGCCAGATCGCGCAACCCCGCACTCAGGCCGCCGCCCGCAAACGGCGTGCCCTTGGCATCCACGGTCATGTAGGCATCCTGCTCCGCGCCCATCCGGCTCCAGATCCGTTCGGCCAGCAGCGTTGCTACATCCTTGCCAGTGACCCGGGCGATGATCCAGCCCAGCACGTCGCTGTTCACGGTCTTGTAGCCAAACACCTCTCCATGACGACCCTGCTGCTGCACTGTTTGCAGGTATTCGAAATAGCCCACCGGGCCGGTGTAGTCCTGCGGCTTTGGCAGCGGGTCCGCCGCGGCGGAATACGCCCAGATGTCAGCCTTGGGATCGGCATAATTCTCGCTGTACTTCAGCGCCGTGGTCATGTCCATCACCTGACGCACCGTGGCACTGCCGAAGGCACTGGCCGCCAGTTCCGGCACCAGCACTGCCACTTTCTGGCCGTCATCCAGCGCGCCTTCCGCGACCAGGATTTCCGCCAACAGACCGGTCAGGGATTTGGTCATCGACATGGCTGTATGTTTGCCAGCCGCATCCAGACAGCCGGAATAACGTTCGTAGACAATTTTTCCCCGATGCAGCACCAGCATGCCATCGGTGTAATTGGCGTCCAGCGATGCCTGCCACGTCATGGGCTGATCACTGCCGAGCGGCCTGAATTGCACGCGATCAATATTGTCGTCCAGCGCATAGTCGAACGGCGCCGGTGCACCCAGTCCACGGCTCACGGCTTTGGTTGGCATCAGTTCGCGGATATGACAGACCGTCCAGCGCAGGCGGGGAAAACTGAAATAATTGGATTGCGGCTGCATGATCAGTTTGTCGGCCGGCGGCGGAAATCCCTGCATCCAGCCCAGGCGTTGCGGATCGGAATCCTGTGCACTTGGCCACTGCTGTGCCATCAGCGGCGATGCACACAGACAGGTGAGCGGTAGCATCACCAGCTTCAATACCCGCCTGAATCGGCTATGAGAAGACACCTTCCACCTCCTGTCCATTACGTCCGTTTTATGTGGGGCTGTCAGAAGCAATTGCCATCGGCCGCGTAGCCTTCGACGATCACTGGCGTTTGTCCCAGGGCCAGCTGCTGCAGCAGACAGCCATACTGATGCTTCGGCGCATCCAGCTGGAATGCCACATGATGGCCATCGGTACCCGGCGCAAAATCCGGCTGATAGCGTGCCACTACTGCCGTCCGCATGCCATAACCGTCCACCAGCGTATTGCCGACCACCGGATACGCCCAGGATTGCGCGCCCTGCTCCTGCAAGTACCAGAACACGCTGTCATCCTGCGTCGCACCGTAATCATCGCCCACCGGTTCCACCCCCAGCGACAGCAATAACGGGCGCTGGATATTTTCCGGCACCTGACGATCCTGATGCCCTTCGATTACCAATACATGGGGCGGCGTTTTGCGTGGATAACGCAACAGCTGGTCGGTGTAGAGAATATTGTTGGCCGCACCCACCAGCATTTCTGCCAGCATGGGAATCGGATGAAAACGATCGAGATGTTCGATCGGACTGAACTGCAATGCAAGCGTCTCTACCACCTGCTGCAAGGGCACCGGATCGGTCGGGCCAAACGCAAATTCAATCCAGCTGCCGCCAGCACCGGTCAGAATGACACCCTGGTAGGGTTCCGGATCAATGGCCGCCTGCATGCCGGCAATATAGCTGCCCAGGGACTGCCCCATCACCACCTGCATCGTGGCATCAAAGTGCAGCGGACCTCCGTCTGCCGTGGCACCGGGGCAGGCATCCCCATCCAGCTGTAGCGCATTCAGCGCACGTCGCAGCAGCACCCGTTCCAGCGCCATCTGCAGCATGTTGCCGCGCCAGGCCACCGGGTTGAAAAAGTTGTAGGCGATGTAGCCTTCCAGTTCGAGCGGCCCCGGCAGATGTTCATCCCCCAGATGCCCACCCATGCCGGCACTGCCCCAGCCACGGAATGCCGCAATCTGCGCCGGCCCGCCCTGACGGTCTTTCACACCATTAGCATCAATCGCACCGCGCACATACACCTCATCTGCACGGCCGCCAGTACCATGGTTGTACAGCAGCAACGGGAATCCGTCTGCCGGCATCGGCCTGCGTGGCACCGTCACGACGAGAGGCGCCCGACGGACATACTGCGTCAGCGGAACACCGGTCGCATCCCATTCGATATCACCGCCCTGATAAGGCGCCAGATAGGGCAACACGCCGCGCTGAAAACCCGGCACGTCAATGCGTCCATGAAACACGCAATAGTCCGCAAAGATGTCCACCGGGCCGGACAGGTCGGCCACCGGGGGATCGCGCTCGGCCAGCTGGCGGGCCGCATCGAACAGTTGCGCAGTGGGATCGCCGGTGGTCCACACAGTGGCACCCACTATGCTGGCCGGATCAATACCGGTGGCGGCCAGGTAGTCCCGCAGTGGCGCGAATACCTCGTGGGCACGCCGCTGTTTGTCAGTGACATCACCAGCCATCGAGGCAGGCTCATCCAGCAACGCTGCCAGCCGTGCGTTCTGCTGCAGCAGATCGCCGTTACGCACCGGCATGTGGTCATACACCAGCACCGCATAGATGGTGTTGGGCAGCAGGTTCAATCCCAGGGTGGGCAGTATTTGCAGCAAATGACGGGGGCGATAGGTGTCTGGCTGCCAGGTCTGCGCCACACTCAGCGGCTGACGCCGACCCCACGCCGGGGAATTGGGATCGATGTTGACCAGGTGAATCGGCGCATCATCTGCCAGATAGGCCGTATCCTGTTGCGGCAGACGCGCCCGGTCGAACGGGCCGGTAAACGGCAAATAGATCGGCATGCTGAGTGCGTATCCGCGAATCTGCTGCGCGGTGGCATTCACGTATTGCCGGGTCAGCGGATGCTGCATGCGGGGGAAGCCCGTGAAATCGATCAGGCCATCCGCTCCCACCCGCAGATCGGTGGGGAATCCGTTGGCATAAAAACCGGCGTCTTCCGAAAAATCAAAGGTCATTTCCACCTGATGCTTGCACCCGGTCAGCGCCAGCATCAAGGCACACAGTACGATACGCAGCATCGCAGGAGCCCATCCGTTTTTATTATTGTGGCTCCTTAGTACCACATTCCCGACCTAATGCGTATATCAGGCCGGGAACGGATGATCGCGAACGCCGTCAGCTGCCGCTCCGGAACGCTTCTTCACACTCCCTGTTGATTCACCATCTTGACCACACCCCTCCCCCCGATTCAGTATACGGTGTATACAAAAACAATCAGAAGGAGTCCCCGCATGTCTGCCACCCCTCAGTTACCCCCCCATCCCCAAAGGCGGCAAAGTCAAACACGCCCTCAGCCTGGGCCTGGATATCTGGAACAATCTGGATCGGTATCAGGCGGAATACGGCGATTCCTTCACCCTTACCCTGCCCAACCAGGGCCCCATGGTGTGGACCGGCGATCCGGAGGTGGTCAAGGACACCTTCGCGCTCAAACCGGAAGAATACGATCCGTTCAAGGTGCAGATCCCCATCGACGTGGGCGAACAGTGCGTGCTGTTCGAAAATTTCAAGACCCACCAGGATTCGCGCAAGCGCATCATCCCGACGCTGACCACCACCCAGCTGAAAAACCGCGCCGGTGTGATGCACGAGATCATCACCGAGTACATCGATTCCTGGAAAGTGGGTGAGTCCTTCAACTTTCCCCGTGTCGTTGGTGACATGACCCTCGACATCATCTGCTACACGCTGTTTGGCCTGCGCGAAGGTGCACGCAAGGAAAAATACAAGGAACTGATCCTCGGCTGGCTTGTGACGTCGACCAACGACACCATGTTCACCATCGGCTCGCTGGTGGGCGCTCGCAAATTCCGCGCAAAGATGAATGCCGCGTATCAGAAGCGTCTCGACGCCGGCAAGATGGGCAATCTGAAAAAAGGCCTGCTGCCCTGGAAACAGCCGCTGGATTACAAAGTGCAGCTGGCCAAGATGATCATCGAAGACGTCAACGCCATCCGCGCCCGTATGGATGAAAACGAATCCCACCTGCTGTCGGTGTTCGCCCGCGCCAAGTACGACGACGGCGAATTCCTTGAAATGGAAAAAATCATTTCCGAAAGCATCGCGCTGATGGTCGCCGGCCATGAAACCAGTGCCGCAACCTTTGCCTGGATGATGGTATGGATGCTGAAAAAACCGCAGGTGGTGCAGAAAATCCGTGAGGAAATTGCCGCCTCGATCGAAAAGGAAGGCCGCTTCGATCCGCTGGTCATCAGTGAACTGCCCTACATCACCGCCTGCCTGAATGAATCCCAGCGCGTGTCACCGTCGGCACCGGCCACCGTGCGCTGGCTCACCCATGACACCCAGCTCGGCAAATGGCTGTTTCCGGCCGGCACCTGTATCGCTCCCTGCATGTACCTCACCCAGCGTCGCAAGGATATTTACGGCGAAGACGCCCACGAATTCCGCCCGGAACGCTGGCTCGATGGCAGCTGCAAACCCAAGCCCTGGGAATTCTTCCCGTTCGGTGGCGGCCGCCGCGCCTGCGCCGGCATGGCCCAGGCCCGTCAGCAGATCCGCATCATCATTGCCGAAATCGCCCGCCGGGTGGATTTTGAATCGAAGGAAGCGTACGTGACCAGCGACACCCTGCCGACACCCCGTCTGGTAGGTGGACAAACTGAACCCAAGGACGGCGTCTGGGTGACCGTGAAAAATGTGCGCCCCGCATCCGAAAACCTGAGCGCACTGAGAAAGTCTGCGTAAACGGAGCACAGAACAGGGGGGCCACAACCAGGCCCCCTTTTTTTCATTTATTGCGGTGGATCGATCTTGCCATCGATCGACGTATTGACCCGGAACCAGCCCGCAATGGAATAACGATCGCGACTGGCGGGCAATACTTCATGGGGAAATTCTTCGCTCAGGAACACCACCAGCGTACCGAACAGCGGCACCACTTTCAGGCCATCCCGGTCGTGATCGTCCCGGTACAGCACCAGCTCGCCACCCTCGCCGGGCGCCCAACCCGGATTCAGATAAGTCACCACCGATAACACCCGGTTGGTCTGGCCGCGGAACGCATCGTAATGCCGCTTGTAATAATCACCCGGCGCATAGTGGGCGAAATGGCTTTCAAACGAAAACAGCCCCAGAAACAGCCGACGGTTCAAAAAGCGCTGCAACGCCGCAGTCCACTCCAGCCACTGTTGGCCTGCCTCTGAATTACCCGTGATCCAGCAGATTTCATCGGTGCGGACGAAATCGTTCTGCAGATAATCATCACCCCGGCCGATACCCGCACTGACGTACTTGCTCGCCTGCATGCTCTGTTGATGGGCGTACAACGCATTGGCAAGCGTGTCGGGCAACGCCCCCGGCCGCACGCTGTAACCCTGCCGTTCGAGGTCATCGGCAATCAGGCCGAACAGGGTTTCGTCGAAGGTGTTGTCGCCATTGATGGAATGGAGATTCTTAGCTGCTGCCAAGTGGGGGTTCCTGCGTGTATGTGCCTGAAAAGACAGAAGCAGCCCAGCCAACTGCCGGAGGCTGCCCGCGGGCAGCCCGTCGCCAAATGCTAGAGTGTTGCCATCAATTGTCAACGGGCGGCGTCATTTGCGCATGCTTCACAAAGATCAGCCCGCTGAGGTCGAAACCCCGCGCCTGCGCCTGCTGCCTGAACCGCTCGATCACCTCGGGCCCAACATCCGGCCGCCGCGCCAGCAGCCACAGATAGGACGTATCCGGCCCGGAAATAAAGGCATGTTCGTAATTGGTCTTGTCCAGTTCAAACACCACGTAGGAGCCATAGAACGGCCCGAAGAACGACACCTTCAGATAGCCTTCCGAGGGTTCATTGACGAAATACGCTTTGCCTGTCGCCTCTTTCCATTCGCCCTTTTCCGGCGAATAGCCCCGGTTAATCACCGATACACCACCGTCATCCCGCAGGGCATATTCCGCCGACACGTTTTCCAGCCCCCGCTCGAAGGAATGATCCAGCCGCGCCACCTCGTACCATTTGCCCAGGTAGCGATCCAGCTCAAAGCCACTCACTGGCGTCACCTTTTCCGGCATGCCAAGACAACCCGACAACAAAAACGCTGCAAGTACCACCAGGACTGTTTTCATGGATGTGCTCCGATTTCCGATTTGGGATGGAATGACGGCACCATCATAACGATGGGCAGAGAGAGATGCGAGGTGGGGGTTGTGGAGTGCGGGGTGAAGTTTTGGGGAGGGGACCGCCCGGCGGGGCCGGGCGGTGTTTACATGACTGCTTCACACGCCAAAGATCGAGCTTAGAGCGATCATTCTATTGATGTAATCCATTGATGGAGTCAGCGAACAATGTTTTTGAAAGAGTTTCTGGCCACGCACAATTACCAGCCGTTGCGGCAACCCTGCTGTTGATCACAGGCGACCAAGAAACTTACACTTCCACTACCTTTTCGTAAACGAGAATCGCTTATCCATCCGTTGAAACGAAGAAAGAGATTTGCTATGCCACCGTTAAGGTTAGTGTCGTCCATCTCGACGCCAAACCAGAACCTTCTCGGAACCACGCCAGGATTAACCATCTCCTCAAGGGCCTGATACTCCATATGGCGATCAAGTCCAGCCAGTAGATTAACTGCTATAGGCCGCTGGATATCATCAGAATAAACCGCTAGAGACAAGTCCTGTTTATAATATGGGTCAGAGACAAACTTAACGCCATTGAAGGTATCTCTGCTTATGATAACCGAGTAACGACGGGATACCCTAAGCAAGTCATTTAGCAGATCTGCTATTGCACGATCTTCTGGAATGCTGACATCTGCGTCTCTCCTGTTACGACACTGCGCATCGTATTTAGCTCCATTTTCCTGCAGAACAAACCCGCAATCACTTAGTCTTAAACCATACACCTGTCGTATCAATATAGTGTCGACAAAGTAATGATCATCATCCAGCTTGTTGACTGATACGCGATATTCGTAGCGCGCCGTCGCCTCAAGCCACGGATCCGGCACAGCGGCATCAAGTGGCAAATCATAATGATAAGGCCATGCATCGTCCTCTCGATCACTAAAACCGAAATACCCAAAATGGGTACCACCTACAGTATCCACCAGGCTTGATGTCGTCCACGCCGCCAATCGTCCTGCAGTGCTTTGACCTAACTGAACCACAAGATTGTCCAACCTGATTCCCGCACCGCATTCCGCACCATCACTCGCGATATCAGTATTGATGCACAGACTTGCAACGGAAAGTTCGCTTTCGCCTGTGGCAATCAGGGCAAATCGGCTTTCACGGTAGGCATTGTCCGCAAGCGCCTGCTCAAGTGCATACCCCAGTGCCGAGTACCTGCCACAATCAGTTATCCGGGCACAAAACACCTCATTGATATCAAGCATCAGCGCAGACGCGAGGCTCAGCATATCAGTGCCAGACATGACGCCTTCCAGCAGTCTGCTAATCACGCTGTTCACTGCATCCACCCGTGCTCGATGTGATTGCTGAATGGTGAATTTTCC
Organism: Gammaproteobacteria bacterium; assembly: GCA_041395845.1. Classification (GTDB taxonomy): domain Bacteria; phylum Pseudomonadota; class Gammaproteobacteria; order Pseudomonadales; family Ketobacteraceae; genus Ch67. Next base: position 43,554 of record JAWKZS010000004.1, on the reverse strand, counting down.
CGACACGGTATCAACCAGTACATGGCTTAACGGAGCGTTGTAATTGCCGATATCCAGCATCAAAGTGCTCTGCGCCACACTCCACTCGTTATTGACCGGCAACGATCGCAGCACGGCGTTATTAACATTGATACCGCTGGGGGAGCCCTGTTCGTCGTAATTGATCATCACGAAACGGCCCGCAGCATCGAAATACAGCACATCACCAACACGCAGCGCATCTGCGCCTGCGGCCAGAATGATCAATCGCTCGCCATTGGCCGCCTCGATATCAGCCAGCACGCCAGCATTATCCAGGTCGGGATTCCAGCGCACCCGAACATTGCCGAGGGTATTCAGTTGATCGATGGCGGCATTTCGCTTTTGCACCACAATGGGATTATCGGCGAGATGATCGAGCACATCGGCTTCGCTCACCAGATCCGATAATCCATTCAATGACAACAACCGCACGACCTGCTCATCCTGCGCAAACGAAGACGGCTGCAGATCAAACGGAAAATCGCCGACAAAGGAATCGATATCCCCAGGCATTTCAATGCCATTGGCCGGATTACTGTCCACATCCAGACTGACCAGCAGGCGCGACACGTTGATACCGCGATGATAGTTCAGGCTGCCGGGCCCTGACTGCAGATCGAAGGGCGTTACCGCAGCGGCGCCGTTTGCAAAACCAATGCTGGTATTGCCAATCAGAAACTCCACTTTTTCACTGCTGTTGGCATCGTAGCTGAACTGGCCCTGAGCATTGGTGACGCCCTGCTGGGCGCCCTGGCGGTACCGCAGGCCGGCCACGGGAGCATCGGTGAATACACCGGTTTGCAAATCCTGTTGCTGGTTGCCGCCGCCGTTATTGTTGCCGGGGCCGGGATTAACGTTGGCCGGCGATGATGAGCCGCCACCACCGCCGCCTCCGCCACAGGCAGAAAGGGCAAGTGCGAGCAGCACGCAGGGTAAGGTTCGATTCATTCGAGGGGTACTCCTTGAGATGGAATTTCAATCAGTTAGCAGTGCCAAAGAAAACTAAAAGGCGCTTTACAGAAAGACAGACAAAACACAAAAGACGGAATCATTTGCAATATCGATGAACAGCAATAAGCGTTAGAACGGCTTTTATGGTTGGTAAAACTAAAGAAAGGGAACTAACAGCGGAAGAAAGACCGCCCGACGGAGCCGGGCGGTGCGAGTTAAAGTGCTACTCTTTATTCACGGGTGGTAAAAGAAACCCCGGCATAGCCAGAATCAAATCGCGAATCCACCAACACACCCCTGTTTGCAAATGTCACCTTTCTCAATCCACTATCAACAACCAGATTATGTGTAAACCCTCCCAGCACCCCGTAAGGAATCGGATTATCTGCTCTGTCAACATAGGGTTCCACGTAATAGCGTTCTAGCCCAGGAACAATCTTCGACGCAACTGGCCCCATAATTTCAAGATGCAAATAATTTAAATCCTCATGCGAGGCATTTAGAAAAAAGTCAATCCAACTGTCATCCAACAACATTTCAAGCGGTGCGTAAAAATATACGCCAGGCTCATCGCTGCGCAACTGAGCATTCAGATACTTTCCGTTGGTATATACATCCAAAATATCGACAAAGGCATCGAGCACTGCCTGTCGCTGCGGACTGTTTGTCAATGTTGTGTACGCACCACAACGCTCGTTGAGAACACCATCGCTGTTGTCATCCACATACGCACAATCGCGGATTCTTAGCGGCGTTCGAATGGCCAACACTTCCAGCTCTGTGTAGAAAAACCTGTCGCTCAGTTGAATAATCTTTGCTGCTATATCAACCGCCGCTTCACCTTCCACCCAAGGAACTGGGGCATCGGGAGAACCGACGGGGATTCCGCTCGGCAAATTGCGAAGTGCGCCTTCTGAACTTGTCAACCTAAACCGATTATTTAGAATGACAGATCCCCATGGATTCACTCTGCTCGCCTCCCACTGCGACAGGGCGACACCCACATCGCTCCGGGAACGGCTGATAAAGAATGCTAGCTCTACACCGTTACCACAGATATCCGCATCATTGAACGCACTGGATTGCAGACAAAGATCTGCAACGTTCAACACGTCAACGCCCACAGCGGACAAGTTAAAACGTTGATCGGCATAAGCCGTATCGGCAAGTGCTATCTGAAGGCCATAAGAGAGGCTTGAATTATCGCTGCAACCCTGGCTGCTATTGCACATGGCACTCTTGACCTGCTCCATCAACATTGCCGCAAGTTCCAGCATGCCTCGCCCACCAACACCGGCTTCAACAACATTCTCCAGAGCAGCCCTAATAGCTAAGCTTATGGCTTCGTACTGGGCCGAAATCGACACAGTATTGGAAGCGATATCAACAACCACACGATTCGTAGGTGGAACGTAATTGCGGACGTCCAAAAGTAACGGACGCTCGGCAAGACTTTGAAAATTGTTCACTGTGAACGTTTGAATAATGGAGCCACCAATATCCCCAGAAACAGATTCACCATCAGACGAATAATTCAAAAATGCATAGCGCCCTGCTGCATCGAAATACAATACTGAATCAACATGCAAACCGCCCGCATCACCCAACAGGATGATCAGCCGTTCGCCGTTTGCCGCTTCAATATCCGCCAGAACGCCAGCGCTATCCAGGTCCGGATTCCAGCGCACGGTGACGTTGCCAAGTGCATCGAGGCGGGAACGGGCATCATCCAGCTTTGTAACCACGATATCGTTGTCCGCCAGGTGATCGAGAACGTCCGCTTCGCTCACCAGTTGAGTGACATTGAACAACGGCAACAAACGGTTCAGCTGCGGATCTTGTTCGAACGCCGACGGTTCCATGTCAAATGGCAGACTACCGGCGAAGCCAGCAATATCAGCTGGCATTTCAATGCCGTTGGCCGGATTACTGTCCACATCCAGACTGACCAACAGGCGCGACACGTTGATGCCGCGATGATAGTTAAGGCTGCCAGGCCCTGACTGAAGGTCAAAGGGCGTTACGGCAGCGGCGCCGGTGGCAAAACCAATGCTGGTATTGCCAATCAGAAACTCCACTTTTTCGCTGCTGTTGGCATCGTAAGTGAACTGGCCTTCAGCATTGGTAACGCCCTGCTGTGCACCTTGGCGGTAACGCAGGCCAGCCACGGGAGCATCGGTGAATACACCGGTTTGCAAATCCGGCTGCTGAGTGCCACCGCCGTTATTGTTGCCGGTGCCGGGATTAACGTTGGCCGGCGATGATGAGCCGCCGCCACCGCCGCCTCCACCACAGGCAGAAAGGGCAAGTGCGAGCAGCACGCAGGGTAAGGTTCGATTCATTCGAGGGGTACTCCTTGTGAGTCTTGGTATTTGCAATCAGGGTGGAGGTGGAGCGATACAGTATTGAAACAGTGCGGATGGGATTGGATCTGGGCTGGCCCCCTGGCCAGCGGTGTGATTGGCGTTATTGTGGCCGTCGCTGTGATCATCACCAGGAAAATCCGCGCAAAACCTATCATCAGACAGCTCAACAGAATTACTGACAATAGCTGGAGGAGGCCTCAGAATATCTCCATCAACAAACAGCGTAATTACCAGACCATCGCGTGCATTAAATCCACGTCGAAACATGTCATATTTAACTGTGCGGGTTGTTGCCAAAAGAGTAGACGTCAGGCTGAATCCCAATCGCGAAGAATCTGGTTCAACATTAACTTTCCACTCACACAAATTGAAAAGCCCAGGAAAAGTTCCATATTCAACAATTTCATTTCGATGCACATGCGCCTCCATCCCCCCCAGCCCCACAAATGCTTCCCGCGTCCAACTGGCAGGACACTCCAGCGTCGGTGCACTCGCCGGATTACTCGCCGATCCCGACAGCGCCATCACGTCCACCACCTGCTCCGCTCCACCCCTGCGATTCACCAGCACGCTCACACCGACAAAACCGGGCGGCGGATTATGCGCGGGATTGGTGGCATTCTGCGGATCATCACTCACGAACTCGGCGGCAAAGCGGGTTTCATAGTGGGCGGGCACATACTGGATCACACGATAGCCGTAGGCATTGGCAGGCGTGGCGACGGTCGCGGCATTCGGTGGTTCCAGAGCGCAGTGCAATTCCGCTCCCCAGGCATTGCGCAAGCCGGCCGGTGAGATTTCGCAGTTGCCGGCACCATCATTGGGCCAGCGACCGTTCAGATTGAATTCGCCAAACGCGCTGTTGAGCACCATGTGGGTTTGCGCGGTGACAGCATAGAAAGCTTCGGTTTCCTTGTTGCTGTCGCGCGTCTGCACTTCGGACACGAGGATCGCGCCGAGGAGCATCATCAGCACCATGACATGTACCAGGGAAAGCCCTTTGACGTTGTGGGAATTCATCACTGCAGGAATCGGAGTTGGCCTTTCTACAATAGACAGGCGGCACACAAACAAAACGGTCTAGTTTGTGAATTAATCCCGAAAAAAAGACAGGCTGGGCGGCCCTGTTGAGCCCAGCGGTACGCCCTCAGCGGTGCGTCGCCAGAAACGGTAGCACAGCGGTCAGAAAGCGATCAGGCATTTCGGCGAATGCCGCATGCCCGCAGGGCAACACCACGGTCTGCGCGTCGGGAATACAGCGGGCCGCCTCCTTGCCATCCCTGGCCGCGGGAATGGCCGGGTCCTGCTCCCCGAATACCAGCAGGGTCGGTGCGGTAATGCACCCAGCCTGCTCACGCAGGTCATGTTCCGGCCGGGCAAAATTCCGCCAGACTGCGCGATTCAGTGCGATCCGCTGCGGATCGGATTGCTCGTCCTGTGCGCGCTTCAGCATCTGACTGGTCATCAGCGTGTCGTGCTTGAGATAAAGACTCGCCCAGCGCAGTGGAGTAAGGGAAAACCGGCTCCCCTGCATTGCGCAGAAAGTGCGGGTCACCGCCGTGTGTGGCGTAAAGCCGCCCGGAGATACCAGTACCAGTCCGCGCACCTGATCGGGGGATTCAATCGCCAGACGCGCTGCAACATTGCCACCCAGCGAATTGCCGATCAGTATTACCGGGGGCAATGCCAGCGCGGTCAGAAACTGGCGCAGTACTTCGTCAAAAAAATGCAGGTTAATGTCCTGCGGTTGCGGCGGCATATCCGACTGTCCATAGCCCGGCCAGTCCAGCGCCAGCACCCGATGGTCACGGGACAATGCAGGGATGATGGCAGCAAAGTCGCGACTGTCGCCGGGATTGGCATGCAGCAACACCACCGGCGGGCCTGCGCCCTGATCCGAATAGTGAACAGTACCGAAGGGGAGTTTGAGTGTGGCTATGGGGGAATCCTCTTGCAGAGTGTTCGCCAGTTTTTACAGGCTATTCATTATTTGCATCGCCCATTCTGCTTCCATTGCATTTGCAACCACAAGAATGATGAACGCCCAGAACGCCAGCGTCAGCGCCACCTTGAGAATAGCAATAGCGATCTTGACGGCGTAATAAAGCAGAAAAAGTGCAACGCCAGCCATGATTGCCGCGACAATACCAACACCCACCGCCTCACCAAACTGTGGGTGATCCTGATAATAGCCCAGACCTACAACGAAGCCTGCAATAGTCGCAAGCCAACCAATGGTATCCCCCAATGCATCCTTGGACTTTGTGGCTGATGGCGAGGACGGTGTGCTTTTGCCGCTGCCAGCTTGCGTTGGAGTGGTTGTTGGCGAAGGCGAGACCTTGTCCGGCACACTGATCGTGCCACTGCCATGACAATTCCAACAGGTGTCACGTATCTCGGTACTGGATTGCCCGCTGCCGCTGCAGGCCATGCACGGAGTATCGGTGCTGGCGCCGTAGCCTCGCCCGCCGCAGGAATAGCAGCGTTCATAGCGCCCCGATGGCAGATAGCACATACCTGAACAGACGTTGCATGTTTGATAAGCCATAAATCCCCCATTCCTGACTCAAGCGATATGTTATCGCCATTGCTGGTCGACAAACCCAAAGCAGCCCACTCAATCGCCGGCCACCACCAGATCATGCACAACACGCCAACCGGCTTCCGTGAATTCATAATAACCATCCGGTTGCGATTCAAATATGCCCGCTTCCGTCAGATCGCGCACCACAAAGAGCCAGCGCAACCTGTCCTCTCGACCGCCGGAAGGCTTGCCAGACAATTGAGCCTCTTCAGGCGTTCGCTCCCAACCCCACTGCATTTCCATCACGGTTCCGGGTACCCACAGGCATTCGAACTCACCCTTCGCGGCTGCAATATTGCAGCGATATTCAGCCCTTCACCTTCGATGTCCAGCAGCCTTCATCCGGCAACGCCGCTGTGTCGCGTAGTGGTAGTTTGACACAGCGTGAATGACAAATCTCACTGAGAATACCCAGATCGGAATTGTTAACCTAAATCGGGTCATTTGAGGGTTTAGCGGCCAAACGTGGTCTTTGAGGCCTGCAGTCAAATGCACGTCAATGCTTCACTACTACCCATTTGACAGCAAAGGACCGCACTATGAAGAACTATCTGTTCGCTCTTGTTTCTGCCATTGTGGCAATTCTGGCACCTACGTATGCGTTGGCTGCAGACTCCATCAAATCGTCTGTGGAGGCAACGCTACCTGTTTCGATAACCGATGGACGCAGCAAAACACCGTACTATTTCAGTGAATTGTCCTCCACCGAAAAATCGCTGGTGAAAAATGCTGCAAACGTGCTGAATCACTTTCAACAAGCAGAAAAAAGCGCGCCATTTTCAGAAAACTGCATATTGAATTCGAAACTTTTGAAAACAACCTGCATATCAAAAAACGGCATCAACCAACTTACCGTCATCCAGCAAGCCAACCAACCTATCTACGCTGAATGCAACGACTGTGAATGGGAATGCTGTGAATCCTTCGTCGCGGCATGCAACTTGCTTGGTGGCGGCGTAGGGCTTGTGGATGGTGGTGGCTACTCTTGCCATGTGTATGAAGATGGCACAGCCAAACCGGCGATTGATTCCAGCTTCACATCTGGCTCGAAAGATAACGATACAACAGACGTTACCACTTCGTGCATGGGCGTCGGGGACTGTAACGAACTGATTGCAGTATGCATAGAATATGGCGGCGATTTCACCCCGGATAGCTATGACCCTAACACTGGCGCACCATCGACTGGCACCTGTGTGACGAAATCAGACGACTGCTAGCGAAAACAACAGTTGGCGCCCCGGCGCAATACTGGCCGGGCGTGCCATTCCCTATGCTTGGGCACGCGCTGAAAAAGCTGTCACTTACGGACATCCCGCACATACATCACAGAACCGTCATTACGCATCTGGACTTCAAAAAGCTCCGACGCACGAATCAGATCGCTCATTTTCTTGTAGCCATAATTGATTACCGAAAACGAACTGTTATTCGAGATATAACTGGCCATCTTGCTCATGTTCGACCAGCCATCGTCCTCGGCCGTTTGCTCTGCAGCGGTCCTCAACAACTTGACAAGTCCTGCATCGCCACGCAGTTCATTACGGGTCTTTTTCTGAGTGCTGGCGGGTGCATCAGGGGTTTCAGCCTGCTTCACCAGATTTTCGGTGTAAATAAACACGGAACAGGAATCGACAAAAGGCTGTGGAGTTTTCCTTTCCCCAAATCCATAAACAGGGAATCCACTTTCCAGAAGCCGCAGGACCAGCGGTGTAAAGTCGCTGTCGCTGGTCATCAATGCAAACGCATCAACGTTCTTGCTGTACAGCAGATCCATCGCGTCAATGATCATCGCTGCATCGGTGGCATTTTTGCCCTTGGTATAAGCAAACTGCTGCATCGGTCGGATGGCATTGGGATGGAGCTTCTCGATCCATCCGGAAAGCGAAGGGCTATTCCAGTTGCCGTGGGCGTGCCGCACATTCACCATGCCGTATTTGGCCAACTCCTCCATCACACCTTCGATGGCAGTGTGACTGACGTTATCACAATCGATGAGCAGGGCGATCCGGTTGGGGCTAGGCATAGACAGGGCCTTTGTTGGCGTAACAAGAGGAAGCATTTGTTGCCATCACACTATATACACAACGCCCAACTGGCAAGCACCCCAAACCACAGAAATCATCTTTCCTTAACTGATGCGTCAAATGTTAAGCCGATACTCAACCGCCACTAAGCGCCTGAAAGATATAAATCGTCGCATCCTCAGGAACATGATCCGACAGTGTTTTTCGATCCACTACCAGCGTGTTATTGATACTGATATTGACATGCCGTCGCAGGGCGCCGCGCTCATCCAGCACATAATCGGTGAAGCCAGCAGCCATGGCGTCCACCTGACGCAACACGTCTGCGACTGACCCGGCGCCAACGCTGATCCTGATGCCTTCGAACGCCGGGAAAAATCGGTAAAGATGGGAAGTCATTTCGACGTCAGGCATCGCAGTTACCCGAATCGTACGGAATAGACCGGTGGAAAATTGCTGCCCAGGCATTGCCAGCTTTCGCCGCGATCTTCAGACAGATAAACATTGCCAGTTGTGCTGCCAAAGCACACACGATCCTCTGCTGCATCCAGTCCATGCCGTAATACGATATCGTAAGCATTCTGCTGCGGCAGACCCTTGCGGAACGATTGCCAGGACTTTCCGCCGTCGCTGGTACGCGCAACGAAGAGCCCACCACCAATCGCCATGCGCTCGGAATCAGCCCGCGCGGGAACCACCCATGCCGTGTTGCCATCTCGTTGATCTGCCGCAATCGGAAAGCCGAAATGCACGCCGGATTCCAGGTCGCTGACCTTGTTCCAGGACTTGGCACCGTCATTACTGAAATAGACACCAAAATGATTCTGCTGCCAGAAGTGATCCGGTTGATCGCGACAGGCGGTAATGAAATGTGGATCATGGCCCCACTCCGTTTCCGGGTTTGGCAGATAATCCACCCGCATTCCCTTGTTGCGGCCTACCCAACTTTTTCCGCCATCGATCGTTTCCAGTATACCGGCCGACGATGCTGCAATATGCATGCGATCGGGATTGCGCGGATCAATGACGATGGAATGAATGCCCGGCTCAAACACACCATAATCAATGCTCGCCGGTGTTCCGCCCCAGCGGGTTTCGCTGATTGCATCACCGCTGAACAGATCACCACCACGACTCTCATGGTTCCACAGCGGCCGGTTGAGCGACCAGGAATCTCCACCATCGTCACTGACAAACAAACCGCCGGGAATGGTGCCCGCATACAGGCGACCCGGCTGTGCTGCCGAACCAAAGGCAATATTCCAGATTTTGTAGACGGTGGCGTCCTTGTACTGTGGTTCGCCCACCGGCGCCTGCGGATCGAAATCCGGCGTCGGCAGGTACTGGACGATGTGGCGCGCACCCTCTGGATACTTCAGCGACAGCACATCTTCCCAGGTGGTACCCGCATCACGGGAGCGCGACAGCTTGGGCCCCCAATGACCATGATCGAGACAGGCCCATAACGTGCCATCGCGGGGGTCTCGGGCGGCATAACAGACCGGAATCCCCTCATGCACAATGGGTCGGGCCTGCCAGCCTGACCCGATGCGTTCCACAATTACTGTACCCTTGCGGGTACCCAACAGAATGGTATCTGACATGAATGGAGCCCTCCGTTTTTCTTATAGTCGAATGGGTGCGGGCGGATTCGACAGGGGTGGTGGATTTTTTTCAGTCCTATGGATATTGGCGAAGACATGTCAGAACACCAACGTAAACAGACTCCTGTCGCCCGTCGCAAGCCCTCGAAAAATCGCGGTTCCGCTTTCCTCATCCCACTCGAAAGCTTCATTTGTGTAGGGATTTCGGTAACGACTTTCATACAACATGCGTCCTGCTTGCAGATGCGTGACCGACTGACGATGCAGATCCGTGATGGCAAGCGTAAGCTGCCTAACTCCCTCAAGATCCAGAATACGGGCATGGTAGTTGATCATGCTGACATCAATATCGGCCAGCAGCAGGCGGCCGATTGGATTGTACGGGGTCGGAATTGGGACAGAAACACTCTGATTCCATTGAGCTTTCGCGTGCTCGACCGCTTCAGGATACTTTGTGTATGGCACGCTCAGCGTCGCATCAACGCCAAGCAGCAAATCGGCATATCGGTTGATACTGTCTTGCGGCTGCAGCAATGGCGCGGCAAAAAGCCAAACGAAACGCTCACCTAAAGATGACGGATTGCCAATGCCAAACGGGTAGCTGCCATAGTCCTTTGCACGCCGTAGCAACCGGGCGGAGGCCTTCCATTCACCAATCATCCAGCGTAGCGGAGATTGCTCCTGCGCACTGAATGGACGTTGCCAATCCGAGGGAATTGCTGCCGAAATCCGATCCTCTGGAAGTTGCTGAAGAATAAAGCTACCCCAACTGAAATGATTACGTATTGCTGCAACCGCGATCATACTGGTAATCAGAATATCGGACGAGGCCAGCACAGTGCGCCAGAAATGCAGATCCCTTTCCAATACCGCTTTAACCTCAGCAGAATCTGCATTTTTTGCGTTAAGCCAAAGATGGGTATGCAGCAACAGTTGCGCGTCCAGCACATCAGAATAACGCGGCAAGGGTAAAAAAGGATCAAATGGAATGGACTCGAACCATCCCGGGTATTGAACAAGCGTCTGGTAACGCGCTAACCACAATTCCTGAGACGCAACCCAATCGGTGAGCGCTTCTCGTCGCTGAGTGATTGCAGTAGCACATTGTCGTGTTACAACTTTGCAATCTACGAGAAGCTGATTAATAGTCTCTGCATTGTACTCGCGAAAGGCGTAATCATTGCCAGGAAAATCCAGATATTCATCAGGCGGTGGATATGTGGCGACCTGCTGCGCCCAGGCAATTCGCTCCTTGCCTAAATTTACCGGTTGCTCACCCGGCTTGGCCGCAAAACCAAGCAGATATACATATCCATTCTGATCATCTGGAACTGACGGGATGGATGCCGAGACTGCGTCAAGCTGGTCGCTGGACTCAGACGGCGGTTGGTCCTGAAAATTGATAGCGAAAAGAATCAAATAGATAAGCGCGACCAGCCCAAGCAAACCGACAAAGGCTACTCCTAACCACTTAACGACACGCATTGATGCCGCCATATCGGCCACCCGTCGAAATCATTCAAACTCCTTTGCGCCCCAGCGCGGCTACTTTTTCCATGTAGCGCTGATAACGCTTCTCCGTCATTCCTTCCGCCAGCCCAAACACCGTGGTCCGGTTGGGGCCGAAGCCGGTAAATGACAGAATATTTCGCACCAGCGACCGTAACGAGTGGGCCATATAAACGCCATAGTAAAACCAGCCCGGCATCCCCATCGTGACAATGATCCGGGTACTCTTTCCTTTAAGCGCCCGCTGGGCTGCCTGAATATCGGCGCAGACATCACTGCTTTCCCATTCCTTGCGGCTGCGCAACACCGGAAAGTCTAGCTTGCCAATTTCCAGCAACTGCACCTGATGTCCGGCCGACTCTGCCGCCTGGTGATAGCTGTGCGCAAGCTGATGGCACAGGTGCTGCTCATCTATATCCGGATGGCCCTGAATAATGAGGATACGTTTGGTGTTCATGATCCTTTCTTCGCAACATACGACTCGGCAAGCTTTGGCAGATCATCATTCACATCGAACCAGTTGGTCCTGGATTCGTAGTAAATATGTACTGCAGGCCGGGTTTGCAGATCACCCTCCAGCGAGCCGGCGCGAATTCGCATCACCTCGGGTGTATCGGCCCGCGCACTGTAGATCGGCGAGCCACAGACCTTGCAGAAATAACGTCGCTTGCCCGGTGACGACTCGAACGAATTCAGCAACTCCCCACCCTTCAGCAACCTGAACGCTGACGTTGACACCGGAATATTGGTGACAAAGGGCGTACCCTGCGCTCTGCGACATTGCGAGCAATGGCAAATCTGAATCGGTGCGAGTTCGCCATCAACTTCGTAGGCAACGCCTCCACATAAACAACTGGCGGTATACATAATTGCTCCTTGAAAAATTCATCTGACGCACAGCCCAGATAATCCTGGGAACCTTACTGCCTGCCAAACCTAACGGGCTGCCTTCAGCATACGGTTCACATACTCTTTCAAGGCTGTCGCATTGTTGAGATCCTGCTCTTTTGACGAATACAAAAAGCTCACGCGGCCACGTTTAACATGCTGCAGCAACTCAATGGCCGCTTCGTTGTTTGCATCCAGCTCAGCAAAATAACGTGTCTTGAATTCCGGCCATTTTTCAGGGTCATGTTTATACCACTTCCGAAGCTCATTCGATGGCGCTATGGATTTCAACCACAAATCAATCTTGGCATCCTGTTTGGATAATCCGCGTGGCCACAGCCGATCGACCAGGATTCTGAAACCATCCCTGACATCTGCCTGCTCATAGACCCGCTTTGTTTCTATCTCAATTATTGCTGAACTCGACATACCTGGCTGCACCAACACATTGCGCAATCTGCGTGCTGCCCAGTGTGATGCAAAATGGACGTTGGATCACTACTTTATAGCCGGCAAGTGTCGGATGATAGCGTCAAACCGCCATCGCCGCCGCATACGCCGACGACCAGGCCCACTGAAAGTTGTAGCCCCCCAGCCATCCCGTCACATCCACTACTTCACCGATAAAGAACAGGCCAGAGCGGGTTTTGCATTCCATGGTTTTGGATGACAGTCCATCGGTATCGACACCGCCCAGGGTGACTTCGGCGGTGCGGTAACCTTCGGTACCGGCAGGTTTGAGGGTCCAGCCGTTCAGTTGAATCGCGATACTTTCCAGCACCTTGTTGCTGTATTCCGCCAACGGCTTTTCAGCGTGATCCTTCCACCAGAGCTGTTCGAGTTCCAGCACCAGTTTGCGCGGCAGGGTGTCGACCAGCACGGTGCGCAGCAGACTTTTCGGTTGCTGCTTTTTGGCGTCCAGCAACCACTGGATAGCCAGAGTACCGGGTAACAGGTCCGCCTGAAAAGTTTCACCTTCGCGCCAGTAAGACGACAGTTGCAGTACCGCCGGCCCGCTCAGGCCCCGATGAGTGAACAGGATGTTCTCGCGGAAAGCGGCCTGTTCGTTGCTGAGTACGCAATCCAGCGACAAACCGCTCAAACGGTTGGCCAAGTCTTTCACTGCGTCGCTGAAGGTAAACGGCACCAGGCCGGCGCGGGTGGGCAGGATATTCAGGCCGAATTGCTGGGCCACTTGGTAGCCATAGCCGGTGACGCCCATGGTGGGGATAGACAGACCGCCAGTGGCGATGACCACGGCATCGGCTTCATAGGGCCCCTGGCTGGTGTCCAGGCGGAAGCGGTCATTGCCGTCAATCTGGCGGATATCGCAGTTGGTTTTGATGGTGACGTTGCCTTTCTGGCATTCCGCCAGCAGCAGATCGAGAATGTCGCGGGCGCTGTCGTCGCAGAACAGCTGGCCGAGTTTCTTTTCGTGATAGGGAATGCCGTACTGGGCCACCAGACCGATGAAATCCCATTGGGTATAGCGCGACAGGGCGGATTTGCAGAAATGGGGGTTGGCGGACAGGTAGTTGGCCGGGGTAACGTCCATATTGGTGAAGTTGCAGCGCCCGCCGCCGGACATCAGGATCTTTTTGCCCACTTTGGCAGTACGTTCGAGTACCACCACGCGTTTGCCCCGTTGCCCCGCCATGGCGGCGCACATCAGCCCGGCCGCGCCACCACCCACCACAATTACGTCAAAACCCTGCATGTTCGCTCCTGTTGTGTCTGCGCGCCATTCTATCACAGGGGCTATCCCTTATTAGGTTGACCCATCCGCCCGCCGCGCAGTCCAACCGGACAATGACAGCCGCACCAGGATTAATAGACTGGTCAGGCATTATTGGAAGGAGTATGCCATGCGGAATGTATTGCTATTGTTGTGTGTGTTGCTGCCGTTGGCAGGCCAGGCGCGCACGGTCGAGGATGTGACGCTACCGGAGTCGCTGCAGGTCAATGGCACGGCGCTGCAACTGAACGGGGCCGGTGTGCGCAGCAAGTATTTTGTCGATGTGTATGTGGCGGCGCTGTATCTGCCCGCGCTGCAACAGGATGCCCGCCGCATTGTGCAGGCCGATGAACCGCAGTCAGTCCGGCTGACAATCATTTCCACCCGCATTACCCGCGACCGTTTGCTGGAATCCATCGAGGATGGTATCCGCCAGTCCGCCGGTGCGGATTTCCCCCGCTATGAACCCATGCTGCAGGAATTGTGGGACGCGCTGACGTTCGAGGTGAAGATCGGCGATCAGTTTGATTTCACCTGGGTGCCGGGCAAGGGCACCGAATTTTATCGCAATGGCGAATTGCTGCGGGTGTTGCCGCAGTTTGAATTCAAGCAGGTATTGTTCGGAATCTGGCTGGGGGACGATCCGGTACAGGATTCGCTGAAGACAGCATTGCTGACCCAGTGAATCCCGCGTGCCGATTCAGGCTGGCTGGTGCGGCCCATGCTCATGCAGTTCACACTTGCTGAGCAGCGGGTTGGCATACATTTCCAGAATCAGTTCCTGGAGTTTTTGCGGATAGCTGGACAGGCGCGCCGAAAATTCGTTGGCAGTACGTGCGAGTTCGGCGGCATCGATGGTCGGCATCATCTGACGCGCCTGACGGGCGAACTCTTCCCACTTCGGCAAGGTCGGTGACAGCTGTTCAAACGCGATCATGTTCGACGGGAACAACTGATAACCGTCGACGATCTGTTCATCCAGCGCCGCTGCGACTTCATCTGCATTGTGATACTCGCCCTGCAACGGTGCACCAAAATGAATGTGCACACGCCCCTTGGGCAGCGCAATGCCACGCAGGATGCTTTCCACGTCTTCGTTTTCACGCTTTACGTAATGATCGGTAGCGCGCGCCAGCATTTCGCTGGCCTTGAGCACGTCACAGGGATCGTATTCATAGGAAATCGCCACCGGCACGATATTGAGTTGCCGCATGGAATCAGCGAACGGAATCTTCTGGTGACGGTTGTGGATATGCAGCATCTTGATGATGGCAGCATCGGTGCGATCACAACCATCCTTGGCACGGCCTTCACGCTGGGCGATCCAGATGGAATTGCCGCGCTTGCGGGAATCAGTGATGTATTCCGATAGTTCGGTCAGTGCCGCGAGTTTGGCTTTCAGGCCCGGCACGGATCGCTTCACCACAAAACTTTTGTTCAGCCGCATCAGGTCGGCGATCAGCGGATTGGTCAGCAGATTGTCGCCGATGGCGATTTCGGCGCTGTGCATGCCGGTCTGCATCAGCACGTAATTAAGCAGCGCGGAATCGAGGGTGATGTCGCGATGATTGCTGATGAAGAAATAGGATTTGTTGGCATCCAGCTGATCCAGTCCCGACCAGGTGAATTCGGTGATGGATTTTTCGATCACGTGAGTGACGAACTGGAACATTAATTGCTGAAAGTCAGCAATGGTTTTGACGTTGCGCAGCACCCGCGCCATCCGGCGACGCACCAGCGGCACCAACGGCTTGTCGATGTAACGGGATACGACGGGATACTGCAACTGGATCAGGATGTGAATCAGTGCGTCACTGTTCTGCAGGCGCTCAATGACTGCAGGAACTTCGTCGTCCCGGAAGGGACGGATATCGTCAAATCTGTTCATACTGTACCAATGTGCCAACTACACGATCGCGTGGTTGCAAGAGTCTGGCATTGCGCGCAGCGCGGCGCCAACGCAAATTGTAACGGAATGCTGACGCAGGTCAGCGCACAGGGTTTTGACACAAATCAGCGTTCGGACCGCAGACGCCATCCACAGGATAATAAAAGGTCAAGACGCCAGCGTTTCAAATGACTACACTTGGCATTGATATTGGGATAACGCATTGATGAGGGAAGGATTTTACCTATGACTCCACTGAGCCCCGCCGATCAGCTGTTCCTGTGGCTTGAGAAGCGCCAGCAGCCCATGCATGTGGGCGCACTGTTGCTGTTTTCCTATCCCGAGGGGGCAGGCCCTAAATATGTTTCGCAACTGGCGGAATCACTACGGGCCTTTCAGACACCGGAACGCCCGTTCAACCAGAAGCTGGTAAACCGCTTTGGCCAGTATTTCTGGGAAGAGGACGATCATTTCGATCTGGAGCACCATTTCCGCCATGAAGCACTGCCAAAGCCAGGGCGGATTCGTGAGCTGCTGGCACTGGTATCCGCCGAGCACTCCAACCTGATGGACCGGGAACGGCCGATGTGGGAATTCCACCTGATCGAAGGCGTGCAGGGCCGACGCTTCGCCGTGTATTCCAAGGCCCATCACTGCATGATGGACGGCGTGGCCGCGATGCGTACCACATTGCGAACCTTCAGCACCGATCCCAACGAAATGGATATGCCGCCGGTGTGGGCAATGCCACCGCGCAAGCGCGAGGCTGCGGTGATTCCCACCGCCACGGAAATGGTGAGCGGTCTGTCGAAGTTCACGTCCGAAGCCGGCAAGCAGTTGTCGTCGCTGCCCACGGTCGCGAAAGAATTTGCCAAGACCTTCCGCCGCTCTGCAAAATCCGATTTTGTGTCGGTATTCCAGGCGCCCCACTGTCTGCTCAATGAACCCATTACCGGATCGCGCCGTTTTGCCGCACAGTCGTGGCCCACGGAGCGCTTCAAGAAGATCGCCAAGACCTTCCACTGTACCTTGAATGATGTGGTGCTGGCTGTCTGCGGCAGCGCGCTGCGGGATTATCTGATCAGCCAGCATGCCCTGCCGGACAAACCCCTGATTGCGATGGTGCCGATGTCGATCCGTCGTGACGACAGCGATGCCGGCAACCAGATCGCCATGATTCTGGCCAATCTGGGCACCCACGTGGCAGATCCGGCTATCCGCATTGAAATCATCAAGGCATCGGTGAAAGATGCCAAGGATCGCGTCAAGCACATGACGCCGCAGGAAGCGCTGCAATACACCGCGCTGATGATGGCGCCGGCAGGTTTCAACATGCTGACCGGTCTGCTGCCCAGCTGGGCACCGTTCAACGTGGTGATTTCCAACGTGCCGGGGCCGAAGAAACAGCTGTACTGGAACGGCGCGCGCATGGAAGGCATGTATCCGGTGTCGATTCCCATCGATCGCATTGCGCTGAACATCACGCTGCTCAGTTACATGGATCAGCTGGAATTCGGACTGACCGCATGCCGTCGCACGCTGCCATCCATGCAGAAACTGCTCACCTATATCGAAAACGGTATTCACGAACTGGAGGTGGCCGCTGACATGTAAGCGGCCCCTACCTGCCTGACCCGGTGGGAGCCTTCAGGCGAAGCGCTCCCACAATTCTTCGAACTGCTTTGCAAAGGTTGCCACCAGATAACTGTCGGTGGTCAGCAGGATGTTTTCTTCGTTCTGTTCCGATGCGCTGCGAGTCCAGTTGAAGCTGCCATTGAGCAGCCATTCCCCGTCGAACAGCGCGAACTTGTGATGCATGTGATACGGCGTCCGGTCGATCCGCACCGGAACGCCCTGTGTGCGCAGATGATCGATGTCGCTGCCGGCGTCACTGGTTTTGTCATCGTCGCTGATGATGCGCACGGCCACGCCCCGTCCGTGAGTTTTCAGAACCGCATCGGCAATGCGATCGTCGGACAGGGTAAACACGCAGATATCCACCGTGCGGCGAGCCTGTTGCAGGCAATCGAGGATGGCGCCACGACAGGCATCCCCAGGACTGAAATAGGCGCTGCTGCGGGCCGGTTCCGGTGTGGCACTGTCGAGGGTCTTGATCACCTGTTCCAGCCAGCGCAGGACATCGCTGATCGCCGGGGTGCCGCTGGTGAGCGCATCGCGGGCCAGATCAAAGGCGCGGTTGCGGGCAAAGCGGCGCAGGTCGGGACTGATCGCCGCCGACAGTTCACGCAGCGACTGCTTTTCACTGTTGTCCAGACGCAGGTCGTCGAATGTGTCGGCCAGCCACTGGCTGAGGGTGTGCTGATCCATGATGGATTCCTTGCTGATTCAACCGGATAGCGACGCATTACAGCAGCATTGACGGCAAAAGAGAACCGGCGGGATGACAGGCTCCGGGCGGCTCAGTAGAATCCCATGCCGTGACTGATCATTCACGCAGTAACCTTCAGGAATTCATGATGACGTCTCTAGATCCTCAGCATCAGGTGCCACTGGCGCCAGCGCCCTGGCAACTCACCGGCAGCGGCTACATCGTGGCGATCCGCCTGCCCGACACCACGACCGACGACGCGCTGTTCGTGCCGGATTCCCTGCAGGGCACCCGCAAGGGCCGGCTGGCGATGATGATGTTTGTGGATTACACCCAGTCGGATGTGGGGCCCTATCATGAGCTGCTGTTCATTCCAGGGCAGTTCCGCTTCAGCGACGGCTATCACCGCTCCATCACGCGGATTTTTGTATCCACCTGGGATTCCGTGGTGAATGGCAACATCAACTGGGGGATTCCGAAAGACCGCTGCGATTTTCAGGTGCAGTATGGCGAGCGCGAAGACGTGATTGCCCTGCGCGCCGAGGATGGCACTACGTTTGCTGAGCTGACCTTCCGCCCCAGCCGCTGGCCGCGCCTGCCGACAACGACCAGTCTGATCCCTGCCCGTCTGCGCACCCTGGGCCAGCATCGGGATGGTCAACAGTTCCTGTACACGCCGTCCAGCAAAGGTCATGTGAAGCCCGCCAAACTGGTGAGCGCCCGTTTCAATCCGGCGTATTTTCCCGACCTCAGCCAGGGCAAGATTGTCAGCTGCATGAAAGTGACGGATTTCAAGATGGTGTTTCCCCTGTCCCACATCGAACCCATCCGGGGCTGACAGGACTTTTCCCCACACGGAAACCGGCGCATACTGCGCTGGTTTTTCGTCTGTCCGAACAAGTGAACCATGGCGCTCAAATCCACGATCTGCAAAGCCGATGTCCAGATTTCCAACATGGACACGCACTATTACGCCCAGCATTCCCTGACGCTGGCGCAACATCCATCGGAAACCGAAGAACGTCTGATGCTGCGTCTGCTGGCCTTCATGCTGCATGCCAGCGATCAGCTGGAATTCGGCAAGGGCCTGAGCAACGAGGAAGAAGCCGCCCTGTGGGAAAAAGATCTGACCGATCACGTCACACTGTGGATCGAAGTGGGTACGCCGGACGAAAAACGCATTCGCAAAGCCTGTCACAAGGCAGACAAGGTCATTATTTATGCCTACGGCGGTCGCACCGTACCGATCTGGTGGCAACAGACCCAAAAGAATCTGGGGCGCTTTGACAACCTGAACATCATCGCCGTACCCAAAACCTGCAGCGATGCACTGACCGCCATGTATCAACGCACGATGCAGCTGCAGTGCACGATTCAGGATGGCGGTATCTGGATTTCCAACAATCAGGATACGCTGCAGGTGGAACTGGAAACGCTGGTGTAATACCAGCGTTTCTGTCGCTCAGGAATCAGTGTCTTCCCGATCCAGGTTTTCCGTCATTTCCAGCCACAGCACATTGATGATCCCGAACGAGCAGGCCAGCAACACGCCCAGAATCCAGGTGAAGTACCACATGGTAACGGCTCCTTAATACATTGAATGAGAGTGCTGTTCGATATGAGCAGTGCTGATGCGCCCCCACATCTTGGCGTAACTCCAAATGGTGTAACCGAGCACCAGCGGCACGAACACACAGGCCACCATCAGCATGATGTTCAACGTCAGCGCGCTCGAGGTGGCATCCCACACGGTGAGGCTGTGTGACGGGTTCAGGCTCGACGGCATCACGAACGGGAACAATGCAATGCCCGCAGTGGCGATGATGCTGGTCACCGCCAGACTACTGGTCAGAAATGCCAAACCTTCGCGCTGCCGGCTGGCCAGTATCGCGGTGATAAAAGGCAGACCCAATCCCAGCAGCGGCACCGCCGACAGCAGCGGATAGGTCGCAAAATTCTGCAGCCAGCCCTGCTCCATCATCTGCACGGTTTTTGCCAGCGGATCCGGGGCAGTGTTGGGATCGGCCATCGCCAGAATCACCATGCCGTCAATACCGGTGGTTATCCAGATCCCGCCGATGCCAAACAGGATCGCGCTGACAGCGCCGGCAATCACGGTGGCACGATTGGCCCTTGCACGCAGCTCACCTTCGGATTTCATCCCCAGCCACACGCCACCGTGCATCACCAGCATCGCCAGACTCAACACACCACACAGTAACGGGAACGGTGTCAGCAAACCGAACAGGCCACCCCGGTAACTGGGCCGCAGGTATTCATCCAGATCGAACGGCAGCCCCAGAAACAGATTTCCGAACGCGACACCGAAAATAATCGGCGGCACCACTGAACCGACAAACAGCGCCCAGTCCCAGCGGGAACGCCACGCCGGATTATCGAGTTTGGAGCGGTAATCGAATCCCACCGGGCGCAGAAACAGCGCCAGCAAAGTAATGATCAGTGCAGTATACAAACCGGAAAACGCACTGGCATACACCATCGGCCAGGCCGCGAACAGCGCACCACCAGCGGTGACGAACCACACCTGATTGCCTTCCCAGTGCGGGCCCACGCTGTTGATGATGACACGGCGCTCGCTGTCGGTTTTTCCCAGCCAGGGCAACAACGTCCCCACCCCCATGTCGAAGCCATCGGTAACGGCAAATCCGATCAGCAATACGCCCACCAGCGCCCACCAGATCAACTTCAGTGTTTCGTAATCGGCAATCATGCGTGTGCTCCTGTGGCTGCATCAGCTTTTTCGAAGTGGTAACGGCCGGTGCCCAAACTGCTGGGCCCCTTGCGGATGAAATAAATCATCAGGAACATTTCGATAACGAATAGTGCGGCGTAGAACAGCACGATGGCGATCAGACTGCTCCACACATCGGCGGTCTGCAAAGTCGACACCGACAGATCCGTCGGCAGAATGCCACCGATGGTCCAGGGCTGACGGCCGTATTCCGCCACGATCCAGCCGCACTCCGCCGCGATCCACGGCAACGGAATCGAAAACATCGCCAGCCGCAGCAGCCATTTCTTTTCAGCTACCCGATGCTGAGTGGATTGCCAGAACGCCAGCACGAACACCAGCAGCATGAAGAAGCCGGCGCCCACCATCACCCGGAAGCTCCAGAACAACGGCCACACTTTGGGAATCGTGCGATCCACGGCGGCCTGAATATCGGCCTCGGTGGCATCCACTACGTCAGGATTGGTTTTCTTCAGCAACAGGCCATAACCCAGGTGGGATTTGACCTGATCGAACGCGGCACGGGTTTCATCGCTGGTGTCACCGTTACGCAGCTTTTCCAGCAGACCGTAAGCAACAATGCCTTCACGAATCCGCTGTTCGTTGATTTTTTTCAGATCCGCAATGCCCAGCACTGGTTCATCCAGCGAGCGGGTGGCGATGATGCCCAGCGCATAGGGAATTTTCACCGCGTAGTGGGTTTTCTGTGCTTCATCATCAGGCCAGCCAAACAGGGTGAAAGACGCCGGTGCCGGATGGGTTTCCCACTCCGCTTCGATCGCCGCGAGTTTTACCTGCTGCACATCACCCAGCTCGTAACCGGATTCATCCCCCAGCACGATCACCGACAGAATCGACGCCGTACCAAAACTGGCCGCAATGGCAAATGATCGCCGGGCAAACGGAATATCGCGCTGCCGCAGCAGGTAATAACTCGACACGCCCAGTACAAACATCGCACCGGTGACATAGCCAGACGCAACGGTATGGACAAATTTCACCTGCGCCACCGGATTGAACAGCAGATCCGCAAACGACGTCATTTCCATCCGCATGGTCTGATAATTGAATTCCGCACCCACCGGATTCTGCATCCAGCCATTGGCAATCAAAATCCACAGCGCCGACAGATTCGATCCCAGCGCCACCAGCCAGGTCACTGCCAGATGCTGGCGCTGACTGAGCCGGTCCCAGCCGAAAAAGAACAAGCCGATCAGCGTGCTTTCAAGGAAGAACGCCATCAGGCCTTCGATCGCCAGCGGTACGCCGAAGATGTCACCGACATAATGGGAGTAGTAAGCCCAGTTGGTACCAAACTGGAATTCCAGCGTGATACCGGTGGTCACCCCCAGCGCAAAATTGATGCCGAACAGCTTGCCCCAGAACTTGGTCATGTCCCGGTAGATGGTTTTCTGGGTCAGCACATAGGCCGACTCCATGATGGCAAGCAGAAACGACAGCCCCAGCGTGAGCGGGACAAACAGAAAGTGAAACAGGGCCGTGAGCGCAAACTGCAGGCGCGACACTTCCACCAGACTGGCATCGATCATGAAGACTCCTTACTGATCGCAGATGAAACGGCGGACGGATACAGATCTTCGGGCAAATGCTGATCCTGCAGACGGGGGAAAAACGTCACGCGCAGCAACAGGATCACCACCAGCTTCACCAGCAGAATCCAGATCAGATGCTTGCGCAGGGACAGGGGGCGTTTGGCCATCAGGTGCATCCATTTCAAGACTAATCAGCTTGGTAAGTGCACTGACCATGCCATCAAACGGGCAACCCGTAACATTTATAAAATATTGATTTTTATGGGATTGCTGCAGGCGTGGCGCAGCTACGGTTGGCTTTTGAACTGCAACCTGCCATATTTGTCAGTCAAGCACTGCCATTTATGTCGAGCCTGCCATGATTGCTGTCGAACCTGATTCCCTGGTGACCCTGTTCAACCAGCCTGCCATATTCATCGATAACCAGTACCGCATCCTCGCCAGCAACGAGGCCTACCAGAAGCGCTATGGCGTACCCAAAACAGATTGCCGCTGCTTTCAGGCATCCCACGGCTACAGCTCGCCGTGCCATGCCAACGGCGAATCCTGCCCATTACTGCAATCCCAGCAGACTGGTAAAAACGCCCGCGCCCTGCACATTCACCATGATCGCGATCACCGCCATTTCTGCCAGGTGGAAATGCTGCCGGTGAAAGACAGATCCGGGGCTGTGGTGGGCTACATCGAATTGATGAATGCAGTGGACACGGCCAGCGTGCAGGCAGACAACAAGGGCCTGATCGGGGAGTCGGCCGCGTTCCAGAAGATGATGGAAGCCGTGTACCGGGTGGCGCCGACGGACGTGAGCGTGCTACTGGAAGGTGAATCCGGTACCGGCAAGGAACTGGTGGCCCGCGCCATCCACGACGCCAGCCACCGCAAGCTGGGCAAATTCGTGGTGCTGGAGTGCAGCGGTATCAACGAAAACCTGTTCGAAAGTGAACTGTTTGGTTACCGCAAGGGTGCCTTCACCGGCGCCCGCAGTGATAAGACCGGCCTGGCCGCCAGCGCCAGCAACGGCACCCTGTTTCTGGATGAAGTCGGCGACATCCCCATGGCGCTGCAGGTGAAGCTGTTACGCCTGCTGGAAACCGGCGCCTTTCGCCCCATCGGCGCCACCGAGATGGAGCGCACCGATTTCCGTTTGATCTGCGCCAGCCACAAGAATCTGAAAGCCATGGTGGAAGCCGGCACCTTCCGCGAGGATCTGTATTACCGGCTGGCCACCTTCCCCATCTACCTGCCCCCGCTGCGGGAACGGCGCGAGGATCTGCCTCTGCTGTGCGAAGCCATGCTGGCGCGCCCACCGGTGCCTGCAGGCACTTACATCAGCAACGCCGTCATTCGCCAGCTGGCCCGCTACCGCTTCCCTGGCAACATTCGCGAATTGCGCAACATCGTCATCCGTGCGTCGTTACTGGCGGAAGATCATGTGATCCAGACCAAACACCTGCCACCGGAAATCGCCCAGCAGACCCAGCCCCGCGACAAAACCCACTTTGCCGAAAACATTCTGCCGCTGGAACAGATCGAACAGGATTACCTGCGCCACGTGCAGGAAGTGTTTGAAGGCAGCACCACCGAGCTGGCCCTGAAGCTGGGTGTCAGTGAACGCACCCTGTACCGCAAACTGGCGCACTTGAAAGATACCGCGAAGGATTGATCCACCCGGCCGGCCAACAGGCATAAAAAAACCCGCGTTCTGCAACGCGGGCTTTTCGATGGCGCAGGATGAGCAGATCTTACAGATCTTTCATCGCGGCAATCATTTCCTGCAACACCAGTTTGGCATCGCCATGCACCATCACGCTGTTCTCGTTGATGAACAGTTCGTTGGGGATACCGGCGAAACCTGGCGCCAGACCCCGCTTGACGATGACAA
Organism: Gammaproteobacteria bacterium; assembly: GCA_041395845.1. Lineage (GTDB taxonomy): Bacteria > Pseudomonadota > Gammaproteobacteria > Pseudomonadales > Ketobacteraceae > Ch67. The sequence goes on along the minus strand of JAWKZS010000004.1, from coordinate 19,465 downwards.
CGGACTTGGCGTTGGCCACTTCCAGAATCGGCATGCCGAAGATCGGAGAGTTGGGATCCTTGGACGCCGCCGGGTTGGTTACGTCGTTGGCACCCAGTACGATCGCCACATCAGTCTGCGCGAACTCGGGGTTGATCACATCCATTTCCACCAGCTGCTCGTAAGGTACTTCCGCTTCGGCCAGCAGCACGTTCATGTGACCGGGCATACGACCTGCCACCGGGTGAATGGCGTATTTCACTTCGATGCCTTTCTTCTGCAGCATGGAAGCCAGTTCACGGGTAGCATGCTGCGCCTGCGCAACCGCCAGACCATAACCCGGTACGAACACCACTTTGCTGGCAGAATCCAGCATCATGGCGACTTCTTCGGAGCTGGCCATCTTCACCTTGCCGGCATAGAACGCATCGTTCTCGTCCTTGCTGACGCCCGCCTGGGCAGCCATGGAACCGCCGAACAGTACGTTGGTCAGGGAACGATTCATCGCCTTACACATGATGGTGGTCAGGATGATACCGGACGCACCTACCAGAGAACCGGTAATGATCAGACCATTGTTGCCCAGTACGAAACCGGTGGCCGAACCGGCCAGACCGGAGTAGGAGTTCAGCAGCGCGATTACGACCGGCATGTCCGCTCCACCGATCGGCATCACCAGCGCCACACCCAGCAGCAGACAGATCACGATCATGATGATCAGCAGCGTGTCGGCATGCATGGTGTCGCCGTAGCAGAAGTAGATGCTGCCTGCGATCAGCAGGGCAAAGCACACTTTCACAATCGCTTTGAACATCTTGACCTGGGAGGTATCACCCAGCTTGCCCATCAGTTTGCCGACGGCGATGAAGCTACCGGTCAGGGTTACCGCACCGATCAGGATGGACAGGATCAGCGCAATGCTCCACTGCAGCGGAGGATGATCAAACGGAACACCGTTGGCGATGGAAGCATTGGCCAGGTGCTGCATTTCCAGATAGCTGGCCGCTGCCACCATCAGGGAGGCACCACCACCAAAACCGTTCAGCGCCGCCACCATTTCCGGCATGGAAGTCATCTGTACGCGACGGGCCAGGAAGGCACCAATTGCAGCACCGACAATCAGACCGATGATGATGTACAGATAGCTGACAACGTTATTGTCGACCAAAGCAGCAACCACGGCGATCAACATACCGATAGCGGACAGCTTGTTACCGCGAACCGCAGTCTTGGGCGATGTCATGCCCTTGATACCGTAGATGAACAGTACGGCAGCGACCAGATAGCAAATATTAATGAATACGCTCATATCGCTTTCCCGTTAACCCTTTTTCTTCTTGAACATTTGCAGCATGCGGTCGGTCACCAAGAAACCACCAAAGATGTTGATGGTAGCCAGAACGATGCCGAGCACGCCCAGAAAAGTGGACAGGCCGGAGGTGTGTTCACCAGCACCCGAGCTGATGATGGCGCCCACTACGACGATACCGGAAATGGCGTTGGTGCCGCTCATCAACGGGGTGTGCAGTGTAGGGGGAACCTTGTTGATGATCTCGACACCAACAAAGATGGCCAGTACGAAAATGGTGAATGTCAGGATTAACATTTCCATTACGCGGACTCCTTCTCGATTTGTTCGCGCAGACCCTGGTGTTTGATTTCGCCGTTTTCGGTCACCAGCGTGGCCGCAACGATTTCATCTTCCATGTTCATGCGCAGTTCGCCTTCCTTCGCCATGTTGAGCAGGAAGGTATTGATGTTTTTGGTAAACAGCTGGGAAGCGTGTACCGGCACCTTGGCAGGATGATCGATGTAACCAATGATGGTGACGCCATCCTTGTAGATCTTCTTGTTGACTTCGGTGCCTTCGACGTTGCCACCACGCTCTGCTGCCAGATCGACGACCACCGAGCCTTTCTTCATCAGCTTCAGCATGTCGGCGGTAATCAGGCGCGGAGACGGCTTGCCCGGAATCGCGGCAGTGGTGATGACCAGGTCAGACTGGGCAACCTTGGCGGCCATCTGTTCACGCTGGCGACGGTAGAATTCCTCGGACTGCTGCTGGGCATAACCACCGGTAGCGGCGCCCTGCTGCTGGGGCAGATCGAATTCCACGAATTTGGCGCCGAGCGACATGACCTGCTCTTTTACTTCGACGCGCGTATCGTAGGCTTCAACCACGGCACCAAGACGACGAGCCGTCGAGATGGCCATCAGACCTGCCACACCAGCACCGACGATGAACACCTTGGCCGGGTGGATGGTGCCTGCAGCCGTCATCAGCATCGGGAAGTACTGTGGCAGCGCCATGGCGCCGGACAACACTGCACGATAACCGGAAATGGCCGCCATGGAACTCAATACGTCCATGCTCTGGGCGCGCGTAATACGCGGAATGAATTCAAGCGCGAAGGTGCGGACGTTGCGCTCAGCAAGGCGCTTGACCAGCGGCTTGTTGAACCAGGCATCCAGCATACAGATCAGTGTGGAGCCTTCTTTCAGCAGTTCGGCTTCATCGCCAACGGGATGACGGACTTTCAGAACCAGATCCGCCTGTTGGTACAGTGCGGCCGCGTCAGGCGCAATGCTGGCACCAGCGTTACGGTATTCGTCGTCATCAAAATGCGCCCCTTCGCCGGCACCGTTTTGTACGATGACGTCGAAACCAGCATTGGTAAGGAATTGAATTCCTGAAGGAATCACGGAAACGCGATCCTCCCCAGGATAAATTTCCTTGGGTATTCCCACTAACATACCTGACACTCCGAAAAGAATGAGTAAAGTTATAAAACGGTGGTGCGAGCAAAACCCCCAGTAACCACCGGTAAGGAGCCGCGTAAAACTATCGTGAGTTGGGGCCGATGACAACCCCTATTTTGAGATTGGCCCTAATTTGGGTCGGGGATGAAACGCAGGCCGATTCCGCCCGGTTCAACGCGTACAACCTCCATCACCACCACTGGCGCATCCGCCATCAGGCCTTGCACCTGACCGCGCAGAACGGTGCCAATGGGCGGAATGACGACCTCATCCATGATCAGAAACAGCCCGCCATCGGAGATATCCCGGGTGGTGACGAGCATTTCACCGACGCTGTCGTGCCAGATTTTGAACTGGCAGCGTAACGGTGTGCGCAGGTGACGACGCTGGTTGGAACCCCTGATTGCCTTATTCATAGGATTGACTGATCGGTTTCATGTCTCAGAAGTCTAGCCGATTGGAGCGAATGCGGCTTCCTGCTAGCATCCCCGCTACGCTTTTTTACAAAGGAACAACATAACCATGGCAAAACCCACAGGACGCTGGACCGAAAAGAGTGTGCCCGACCAGACTGGCCGCCGGGTGCTGATCACCGGTGCCAACAGCGGGATTGGCTTTGAAGCAGCCCGGGTGCTGGCCCAACAGGGCGCCCAGGTCATCCTGGCCTGCCGCAGCGAACCCAAGGCGCTCGAGGCCATGGCGAAGATCCGCGAGCGCTATCCACGAGCCAATCTGCAGTTCATGGCGCTGGATCTGGGCAGCCTGACCTCGATCCGGGCCCTGGCCGAACTGTTCTTCGAGCAGTACGACACGCTGGACATGCTGATCAATAACGCCGGCGTGATGTGGCTACCGGAATCGCGCACGGAAGACGGCTTTGAGTCCCAGCTGGGCACCAATCACCTGGGGCATTTCGCACTGACCGGATTGCTGCTGCCAGCCCTGCTGAAGACGCCTGGCGCGCGGGTCGTCACCATCAGCAGCATTGCCCACAAGGATGGCAACATTCATTTTGATGACCTGTGGCTGCAGGGCGGTTACCAGCGTCACAAGGCCTATGCCCAAAGCAAGCTGGCCAACCTGATGTTCGCCCGGGAACTGCAGCGGCGCCTCAGCGCGGCAGGCAGTTCGGTGCTGTCTATCGCTGCCCATCCCGGTGTTGCGTCCACCCATCTGGCGGTACCGGGTTTCGAACAGGGCGGCCAGACCCTGCTGGCCAAGGCAATGCAGGTACTAACACCCCTGGTGGCACAAAGCGCACGCAAGGGTGCACTGCCAACGCTGTACGCCGCCACCAGCCACGAGGCCGAAGGCGGTGGCTATTACGGGCCAGGCGGATTTTACGAGGCCTATGGTTACCCTGCCCCGGCGTCATCCACCCGCCGTTCACAGAATCAGGAAGTGTGGCAGCGCCTGTGGGACGTATCGGAACGGCTGACGGGCGTGAGCTATGACTTTCAGGCGCCGGCATGAGCCATGACGCCTGAGTCCTATATAAAGGAAGGGATCAACCCTGGCGGTTGATCTCGTCGATCTGGCCGTTGAGGGTCCAGTAGTCGTACAGATAGCCGACCAGGAACAAACCACCGGTAAACAGCCAGATCAACCCGGTGATGACCTTGCCCATGTAAAAGCGGTGGATACCAAACATTCCCAGGAAGGTCAGCAGGATCCAGCTCACCGTGTAATCGAGTCGCCCGGCGTGGTATTTGCGATCCGCGTCCCGATCCATGCCGGGGATCAGGAACAGGTCCACGATCCAGCCGATAAAAAACAGCCCCAGCGTGAAGAACCAGATGGTGCCGGTGATCTGTTTGCCGTAATAGAACCGGTGCGCCCCCATGAATCCAAAGATCCAGAGGATGTAACCGATCACCTTGGAATGGGTATCGTTACTCTGCATCGCTACAACTCCTGTCAGTGATGATGCCCGCCTACGCCATGGGCGTGACCGTGGGCTTTTTCTTCTTCGCTCGCTTCCCGAATATCGGCGATCTGGATGTCAAATACCAGCGTCATGCCTGCCAGCGGATGGTTGGTGTCCACGTCAGCGTTGAATTTGCCCACTTTAACCACTGTCACCTGGCGGTAGCCCTGATCGGTTTCGACAAACGCCATCATGCCCGGCTTCCACTTGCGGGCGCCCTGCAGATGCTTGAGGGAAATCCGCTGCATGGCGTTTTCCTGGCGCTGGCCGTAGCCATCCTGGGGCTCAACGGTCACCGTGAAGCTGTCGCCCACAGCCTTGCCTTCAAGCGCCTTTTCCAGGCCGGGAATGATGTTGCTGTGGCCGTGCAGATAGGCCATCGGGTCTTTGCCTTCGGTGGATTCGATCAGCTCGCCCTTGTCGTCTTTCAGGGTGTAGTGGAACTGCACAACGGTGTCTTTTGCGATATTCATGGGTGTGTCCTGTTGCAATACAGTGGTGTTGATGTGAAACCATCAGGCGCCGGGACTGACGTCGAGGGTGTAGTCGGCGCCTTCGCCCTGGGCCAGCTGTTGCACCAGCCAGGGCAGCCCTTGCAGCAATTGTTCGCGCAGCACATAGGGCGGATTGATAACGAACATGCCGCTGCCATACATGCCATGACCGCCAGGCATTTCGGTGACCTGCAATTGAACGTTGAGCCAGTTATCCGCGGGCAGCTGCTGCAGCTGACCGGCAAAACGCTGGGAATAATTGGCATTGAGCAGCGGATACCATACCAGATAGGTGCCGGTTGCAAAGCGCTTGAGCCCTTCCTGCAGGCCCGACAGCACACGCCGGTAATCGTCCTTGATCTCGTAGGGTGGGTCAATGAGGACCAGGCCGCGCCGGGATGGTGGCGGCAGCAACGCCTTGATCTGTTCGAAGCCGTCGCCATCGATCACCTGCACCCGCGGATCATCACCCAGATTCTTTCCCAGATGACGCAGATCGGATGTGTGCATTTCCACCAGACGCAAACGGTCGTCGGGACGCAGTAGCTGCGCCGCAATGGAAGGTGAACCCGGATAGTATTTCAGCGTGGTTTCGTTGCAGGCACGCACGCAGCCCAGCAATTCGCGGAAGACGTCCGGCGCATTTTTCTGCCCCCACAGGCGGCCAATGCCGTCTTTGTATTCGCTGGTTTTCTGGGCGTAGCCTTCGTAAAGCGCGTACACCCCCGCACCGGCATGGGTATCAATATAGAAAAACGGTTTGTCTTTCTTCTTCAGGTACTCGATGCAGAGGACTTCCACCCAGTGCTTGAGAATGTCGGCATGGTTACCGGCGTGAAAGGCGTGACGATAACTCAGCATGATTTGATCCAGAACAGCATGGGTTTGAGGGATTCTTCCGCTTCGCCGATGTCGCACCAGTGGTAGTCACAGGTGAGGTCGGGGCGTGCGGTATAACCGCGTCGGGTCCAGAAGCGGTCGTGGGACTGGTAGTCAGCGGGCCGGGCCGGATGATCTGCCGGACGCTGGACCGCGCAGAATGTGGTAAGCGTACAGCCCTGCTCGCGGGCCGCCTGTTCCCGCGCATCAAAAAAGCGGTGGCCTATACCCAAACCACGGTATTGCCGCTGCAGCACGGATTCGCCGAAGTAGTAAATGCGATTGATGTCGAAGCCCTGGGCCAGAAACGGCTGCCGGAACGCAGCATCGGCATCGCGCATGGGCAGTGCCGTGGACGCGCCCACTACCTGGTCATCGTCCAGTGCCAGCACCAGGGTGCTGCCGGGTGACTCGATGTAGCGCTGCAGGTAGGTTTTCTCGTAGTCCAGGGTGCCGTCGTACAGGTACGGAAACTCGCGGAATACCTGGATTCGCAAGGCAGCGACAGGGTCCAGCCACTGCTCGAACGCGGCACCGGAAACAGTGAGAATCGTGGGCGACATGGCTACCGGAGACAACAATTTCGGGGACAGCAGGCTAACACAGGTTGGCAGCGATGGAAACGCCGGGGCCGCCGGCTGACGGGCTTTTCGAGGGGTGGCAAACCCACCCGGCGCAAGCCCCGTGAGAATGGGTTTTGCTGCCCGAAAACCGGATCAGGCGGTGGCAGCAGCCCGCGACTTGCGCTGACGTTTTACGGCCTTGGCCTGCAGCACATCCGCATGGAAACCACAATCGCAATCAACCACGGTCTGGGCTTTGATGGCAGCAAGGGTTTTCGGCTTGATGTGACCACAGGCGGGGCATTTGGTGTTGAGCGTCAGTTCAGCTTGCATAGGACAACTCCCTGAAAGCGTTTTCTTGTTGTGATGTTTTTTTGGAACTGCGCTGATTACATTAACAGCCGGATAAACAATTTAAAAGCAAATTGTCTATCCGGTGTACAGGCGGAGATGATTCAGAGTTTGAGCAGACTAAGGTCGAGCTTTCCATCCTGCAGGGGCGGACACCAAAAATAGGCGCCGGTAATGGGCTGGGTGAAGCGGAACAGACCGTCGGTAATGCCATCTTCCAGGCCCACCATCCGCTTCAGTACCGTTTCGAATGCATCCAGGGAATGCCCGAAGGAAACAAACACCAGGCCGTCACGGGTAGCATCGTTCCACGGCATGGAGCGGCGCACCATGAACGCCGGCGGCGAAAAGCTTTCCTGTGCAGTGCGTTTGACGTGGGCAGATTCCGGGGCGGACTCGAACTCCTCATTATCGGCAATGTGACGGCCGAAAATGTTGTCGCGTTCTTTCAGCGGCAGCGATTCGAAATGGTTGAGATTGTGCAGCCATTGCTGGATGGCAACGAAACTCGAACCGGCAAAACCCGGCTTGTCGATCTGGGTGATGGCGGCCTGCACCGCTGCGTCGTCCTGAGGATTTTCGGTACCGTCTTCGTAACCGGTCAGATCACGATTCTGCTGGAAGGTGAAGCAATCCACCGCATCGCGCACGTCAAAGGCCGGCGCCAGCAGGGAGCGCAGATGACGGGACAGATTCACCAATTCGCCGCGATCCTCGCCGCGCAGCCACAGCATCAGTGATGCGGGTGTAGACGGTACTTCGACACTGGTGCCACTCAGACTGGGCATTTCACGCATGCCGTGAATGTTGGCGCCGCATTGCAGCAACAGGCTCTGGCCCAGGCCGGCCACGATACGATCGCCGTCCACCTGCCGTGCCAGCAGCACCAGACTTTCGCGCGGATCGGTATCGGGCTTGTGCGTGAAAAACAGGAAACGGGCAGCCGATGGCAGCGGCGCCAGAATGCCGGACTGGAAATTCGCCATCATCAACGCCCCTTATTTTTCCAGCTGTGACAGATCACGCACACCGCCACGATCGGCACTGGTGGCCAGCGCGGCATAGGCTTTCAGTGCAGTACTGACTTTGCGCTCACGCGGTTGCGCGGGCTTCCAGCCGTCCTTGCCTTTCGCATCCATTGCAGCGCGGCGTTTTGCCAGCTCTTCGTCGCTGAGTTTTACGTCGATGCTGCGATTGGGAATATCGATGCGGATGATATCGCCCTGCTCCACCAGCGCGATGGCACCGCCGGCAGCCGCTTCCGGCGACACGTGACCAATCGACAGGCCGGAGGTACCACCGGAGAAGCGACCGTCAGTGAGCAGTGCGCAGGCCTTGCCAAGTCCCTTGGATTTCAGGTAGCTGGTGGGATAGAGCATTTCCTGCATGCCGGGGCCGCCCTTGGGGCCTTCGTAGCGGATGATGACGACTTCGCCCGCCTGCACTTCGTCGCTAAGAATGCCTTTCACCGCCGCATCCTGACTTTCGAAAATCCGGGCCGGACCTTCGAACACCAGAATACTGTCGTCGACGCCCGCGGTTTTCACCACGCAGCCGTTCTCGGCGATGTTGCCGTGTAGCACGGCCAGACCGCCTTCACGGGAAAAAGCGTGTTCCAGCGAGCGGATACAGCCTTCGGCACGATCATCGTCCAGGGAATCCCAGCGGCAGTTCTGGCTGAACGCCACCTGCGTGGGAATGCCCGCCGGGCCCGCCTTGAAGAAGGTGTGCACAGCCGGATCATTGGTGCGCTTGATATCCCACTTGTCGAGGGCTTCTTTCAGGGTGGCGGAATGCACGGTCGGCACATCAGTGTGCAGCAGGCCGGCGCGGTCCAGCTCACCGAGAATGCCCATGATGCCACCGGCGCGGTGTACATCTTCGATATGATATTTCTGGGTATTCGGCGCGACCTTGCACAGCTGCGGCACCTTGCGGGACAGACGGTCGATGTCTTTCATGCCGAACGGCACTTCGCCTTCCTGGGCTGCTGCCATCAGGTGCAGGATGGTATTGGTGGAACCACCCATGGCGATGTCCAGCGAGGTGGCATTTTCGAACGCTTTGACGTTGGCGATGTTGCGTGGCAACACCGAAGCATCGTCTTGCAGATAGTAGCGCTGGGTCAGATCGACAATACGACGACCGGCTTCCAGGAACAGCTGCTCACGATCGGCATGGGTTGCCAGGGTGGTGCCGTTACCGGGCAGGGACAGGCCCAGCGCTTCGGTCAGACAGTTCATGGAGTTGGCGGTGAACATGCCAGAACAGGAACCGCAGGTCGGACACGCACTGCGCTCGTACACCGCCGCCTGTTCGTCGCTGACGTTGGGATCGGCGGCGGCCACCATTGCATCGATCAAGTCGAGCTTGATCAGCTTGTCGGAGAGTTTGGTCTTGCCGGCTTCCATCGGGCCGCCGGACACAAAGATGACCGGAATGTTCAGGCGCAGGGCCGCCATCAGCATCCCCGGGGTGATCTTGTCACAGTTGGAAATGCACACCAGCGCGTCAGCACAATGGGCATTGGCCATGTACTCCACCGAATCGGCGATGATTTCGCGGGAGGGCAGCGAGTACAGCATGCCGTCATGGCCCATGGCGATACCGTCATCCACGGCGATGGTGTTGAATTCCTTCGCCACGCCGCCGGCGCGCTCGATTTCACGGCACACCAGCTGACCCAGATCCTTCAGGTGCACATGACCGGGCACGAACTGGGTGAAGGAGTTGGCCACCGCAATGATCGGTTTCTTGAAATCCTCGTCTTTCATGCCGGTGGCGCGCCACAGGGCACGGGCACCCGCCATGTTGCGGCCTTGGGTGGAAGTTTTGGAACGGTAAGCAGGCATGGTGCACTCCGAAGAACAAGCCAGACAGGAATAATTCAGGAGCAATAGGATAGCAGGAAGCGTCTGGCGGTTCGACAGAAGCGCGCCTGACGGAGCTATTCCAGCAGGCGCAACGGGGTTATTGGGGCTCGGGGTTACTCTTGCGTTGCCGCAGGTCCTGCATCATCAGGCGGGCAAGCTCCTGCTGGCCGGAATCCTCGCTGGCAGACAGTTCACGGGCGACCCCAACCCGGTCCATCTTGCTGCGGTTCTGGCTCAGTTTGGCCTTGCCTTCGATGGCGGTGATGTGGATGCGAAAGCAGACGATGGCCTGCAGCAGGCCTTTCAGCCGGGACTGGTCCATGTCCTCCATGCGCCAGCCGGGACCATAAAGGGCTTCGTTGGTATTGGTGAGGCGCCGCAGCAGCTGCAGGGCGTCGCTTTCGGTTTTCACCAGTTCCGCCTTTCCCCGCACCTGAACCGACACATAATTCCAGGTGGGCACGCCATCGGGCTGGCTGTACCAGTCGGGCGACACATAGGCATGGGGCCCATTGAATTGCACTAGCAGATCTTCGGCATTCAGCAGCGCCATCCAGTGACGATTGGCCTTGGCCACATGTCCCAGCAGGGTATTGCTGTCGCGATCGAGCAGAAAAGGCACCTGGTTGGCTTCAATCCGGCCACGATGGGAAGTGATCAGATTGCCAAAACTCCAACGCTCGATCCAGTCGTACAGCGTGGCTTGATCCTTGATCGAGAAATGCTCGGGGATGTACATGGAATAGCGTCCTGGGGGCAGATCAAAGGGGACCCGCCAACTCATGTTGATCAAACAAGACTAGGCACATTCACTGGATAAAACAATCGCTTTAGTGACATTGGTCACACCCGCTACCGGCCAGTCCCGCAGCCATCGATAGTTTGACAGTTATCAAACTATCGTATAATTTCAACATCCGAACCTGCCCGGAAACTGGAGCCATTTCCCATGAAGCGCATCGTGATCACCCGAACCGGCAAACCCGACGTCCTGCAAGTACAAGAAAGCGCAGATCCCTCGCCCGGCCCCGGCGAAGTGCGCATCCGGGTGCGTGCGGCGGGGCTGAATTTTGCGGACATCATGGCCCGTAAAGGGCTGTATCCGGATGCCCCCGCATTACCCTGCACGGTTGGCTATGAAGTGGCCGGCATTGTCGATGCGGTCGGCAGCCAGACTGATGCGCACTGGCTGGATGGTGAGGTCGTTGCACTGACCCGCTTCGGCGGCCAGTCCGATACGGTTGTGGTGCCCATAGCACATGTCTTCAGCAAGCCGGCCACCATGAGTTTTGAGCAGGCTGCCGCGCTCCCGGTGAATTACCTGACCGCCTGGCAACTGCTGGTGGTGATGGGAAGCCTGAATGCCGGAGAAACCCTGTTAATCCACAATGCCGGGAGCGGCGTGGGCCTGGCCGCCATCGACATTGCCTCGCACATTGGTGCCACCATCATTGGTACCGCCAGCGCGCGCAAGCACGGGTTTCTGCAGGAACGCGGCATGCATCACGGTATCGATTACCGCACGGAAGACTGGGCACCCGCCCTGCAGCGACTGACCGGCAACAAAGGCGCCGACCTGATTATCGACCCGATTGGCGGCGATCACTTCCGCAAGAGTTACCAGCATCTTCGCAGTACCGGCCGACTCGGCATGTTCGGAATTTCATCCGCGTCTGAGGGCCGGGGCAACAAACTGTCACTGGTCAAAATGGCGGTCAGGACCCCGTTCTTTCACCCGTTCGGCCTGATGAATGCCAACAAAGGCGTGTTCGGGGTGAATCTGGGCCACCTGTGGAGCGAGCAAGAGAAGGTACGCCACTGGATGGAATCGATCATGGCCGGCTTCGAGGCGGGCTGGATTCGCCCCCACGTGGATAAGGTGTTTGCCTTCGCGCAAGCCGCCGACGCGCACCGCTATGTCGAGGCGCGCGGCAACACGGGCAAAGTCATTCTGGTGCCCTGAGGCTGCGCAGGTCCTGTCCGCCCAGCGCACGACTGCCCGCCACCAGCATCAGCAGTTGACGTTCCAGCCGAGCCAGACGGGTTTCCCGCTCATCGTTATCCAGATTGAGGGCATCCAGTATATAAACGATCAACAGCGACAGAATGGCTTCTGATTCGGTTTCATAATCGGTCCCGCCAGCGCCTTTCTGTTGCGCGGCCTGCCGCAGGTTGTCCGCCAGATCGTCCTGCATGATGGCCAGTTCCCGGCGGATGGTCTTGCGGTATTCCGGATTGGGATTGAAATACTGCTGGATCAGCAGCCGCAGCACCGGTTCGTATTTGTTCATGTAGACCAGAAACTGCCGCAGCAGCACCTTGAGCACCTGCTGCAGATTGCTGTCGTGCATTTCATTGCGGGCGGAACGGGCGATGGCACGCAACCGGATCAGGGATTCATCCACCAGCGCCAACCCCAGTTCTTCCATGTCGGCAAAGTGGTTGTAAATGGACGGCGCCGCCATACCCGCTTCCCGGGCGACCTCGCGCAGACCCAGCGCCGTGGGTGAACGCCCCTCCTCCACCAGACGCAGGGCCGCGTCCAGAATCCGGCGTCGCGTGTCCTGCTTGCGATCGGCACGGGAACGGGGCTGGGTGGCAGGGCTACTGGGCATCGGCGCGTCCTGGAATGTTTCCATCTAACGAACGGTAAGTTTGCAGTCGAGCGGCGAAAAACCGGCTAATACTGGGCGATATTTATCCATTGTATATTGACATCAGGGCCATCCACAATTAATTTAACTAACACTTGTTAGTTATTTTGACTGCCTCCCATGCGCTATTTTGTCACCGGGGCTACCGGCTTCATTGGCCGCTTTCTGCTGGCCGAGCTGCTCAAGCACGATAATTCAATGGTGTATGCATTGGTACGGCCGGGGTCAGAAGCCCGCCTGCGCCAGATTGCGTCGGAACTGCAAGATTGCAGACGATCGCGTCGTGCCGGTCACGGGGATGCTGACGCAACCCTGCCTCGGCATCAGCGAACAGGACCTTGACGCACTGCGGGGCAACATCGACCACTTCTTCCATCTGGTCGCCATCTACGACCTGAAAAAATACCGACGCGGTGGCCCAGGAGCGCACCAATGTTCAGGGCACCCGCAATGCCATCGCGGCGGCAGAAGCCATGCAGGCGGGGTGTTTCCATCACACCAGCTCCATCGCCGTGGCAGGCACCTATCCCGGCCGCTTCAACGAAAATATGTTTGAGCAGGCTACCGGGCTGGACGATCCTTATTTCCGCACCAAACATCTGGCGGAAAAATGCGTGCGCGAGGAATGCAACCTTCCGTTCCGGCTCTATCGTCCGCCCATGGTGGCGGGTCATTCGCAGACCGGCGCGATGGACAAGATCGACGGTCCCTATTTCCTGTTCAAGATCATGCAGCAGCTGCACGACAAACTGCCACGCTGGTTTCCGCTGATCGGTATCGAAGGTGGTCAGTTCAATATCGTGCCAGTGGATTATGTGGTGCAGGCCATGGATGTCATTGCTCATCAGCCCGGACTGGATGGCCAGTGCTTTCACCTGACCGCAGAGCGTCATTACACGCTGGGTGAGCTGCTGAATCTGGTGGCGGAAGTGGCAGATGCGCCGGCATTTTCACTGCAGATTCCCAACCGCTGGATTCAGGGCTGGCCGCTGCAGCTGATGAGCCGGATCGGCCAGCTGAAACCGGTGCAGGTACTGCTGGCGAAAGTGCTGAAGGCGCTTGACCTGCCCCACTCTGCCCTGGGCTTTGTGACCTATCCAACCACGTACGACCGCAGCAACACGGCTGCAGCACTGGCCGGCAGCGGCATTGCACCGCCCCTGCTGGAAGATTATCTGGCAACGCTATGGCACTACTGGAGCGAGCACCTCGATCCGGATCGCAAAAGCCGCGCCTTCGTCCGACAACTGTCAACCAACGCTTGAATCACGCGGGAAACCACCATGTCCAATCAAGTGAAATTCAGAGTCCCCAAGATCCTGCCCTATTTCAAACGCGCGAAGGATCACTGGGTATGGAATGTCAAAAGCATCGTCAAGCCAACCGATGCCCTGCATGAGCGGGTGAATGGCAAAGTGGTGCTGCTGACCGGTGCCAGCTCCGGTATCGGTGCCCAGGTGGCCCACAAGCTGGCCACTGCCGGTGCCACCCTGCTGCTGGTAGCGCGCAACCAGGACAAACTGGAAGAACTGGCCCAGGAAATCCGCAATCGTGGCGGCAAGGCCTTCATCTATCCGGGCAACCTGACCTCGATGGAAGACTGCGATCGTATCTGCCAGGAAGCGCAGCGCGACCACGGCCGGGTGGATATCCTGATCAACAATGCGGGCCGTTCCATCCGCCGTTCGATCAAGTTCACCTTCGACCGTTTCCACGATTACGAACGCACGATGCAGCTGAACTATTTCGGTTCGATTCGCATGGCGATGAATCTGCTGCCCGGCATGCTAGAGCGCAATGACGGTCACATCATCAACGTGTCCACTGTCGGTGTGCAGGCGAATCCTGCCCGCTTCTCGGCCTATCTGTCGTCCAAGTGGGCACTGGAAGGCTGGAGCTGGGTCGCGGCAAACGAATTCGCCCATACCAACGTGCGCTTCTCCACCATCAATTATCCGCTGGTGCGCACGCCGATGATCGCGCCCACCAAGATTTACGATTACATGCCGGTGATGTCGCCGGAAACGGCGGTGAAGTGGATGCTGGATGTGATCATCACCCAGAACAAGCGCAAGCTGGGCATCATGGGCAAGGGCGCCCTGCTGATGTATTACATTCTGCCGAAGACCTCGGAATCCATCGTCAACTGCAGCTATCAGACGGTGTATGAACAGCCGCCTGCCAGTTATGAAGCGGCGAAGGCAAAGCCGGTCGAAGCGGTGTCCATCGCGGACAGCGCTGCCAAACCTGCCGATGCCAGCGCCGCGCCATCAGGCTGCCCGGTACACGATGTCCAGCAACGTCGAGCCTGACGTTCACCAACAAAAAGGCCGGCGCTGATAACAGGGCCGGCCTTTTTGTTGAACAGGATCTGAATACTGCTCAGTAACCACCAATCTCACACACATCATTACCCAGCCACAACGCCACGTCACAGGTGGTGCACCCACTCAGCAGCAACGCCGACACCAGCAACAAGCCGCTCATCAACCATGGTTTCATTGTCATTCCCCCGTCGTTTTTATTGTTGGGCCGTCCGGCCGTTGCCCCATGATACGGCGCCCGGCCGGTATCCGCCATTACCGGCTGTCGGCCGGCGTCTTGGGTAACAGCCAGTTCAGCAGGCAATATCCCACCACGGCGGACAGCAGACTGCCCGTCAGAATCCCCAAGCGATCATTCATCGCAAAGTGCTGGCCCTCGGTGAAGGCAAGCGAGCTGATGAAAAGACTCATGGTGAAACCGATACCGCACAGGCAGGACACACCGTACATTTCCTTCCAGCCCACACCGGTGGGAAGACGGGCGAGGCCCAGTTTGACCGCCACGAAACACAGGGTGAACACACCGAACTGGTTACCCAGAAACAGGCCCAGCGCGATGCCAAGCGGGACCGGATGCAGCAGGCTGTCGAGCGTCAGTCCGGCCAGGGACAGACCGGTATTGGCAAAGGCAAACAGCGGCAGGATGACGAAGGACACCGGGCCGTGCAGTTCGTGCTCCAGCCGTTCCAGACTGTTGCGACCATTTTCGTCCCGGCCGGTTGCAGGAATAATCAGGCCCAGAATCACACCCGCCAGCGTCGCATGCACCCCGGACTTCAGTACCGCCGTCCAGAGCACCAGACCAACCAGAATGTACGGCGATACGCCCTGCACGCCACGCATGTTCATCAGCAGCAACACCAGGATGGAACCGGTGGCCACGGTCAGGGACAGGGTGGACAGATCCGTCGTGTAGAACAGCGCAATGATGATGATCGCACCCAGGTCATCGGTGATCGCCAGTGTCAGCAGGAACACTTTCAGCGCCGGTGGCACCCGCTTGCCCAGCAAGGACAGCACGCCCAGCGCGAACGCGATATCGGTAGCAGAGGGAATCGCCCATCCCCGCATCGCCGCTTCATCACCCCAGTTGATATAGCTGTAAATCAGTGCCGGCGCAGCCATCCCGCCGATGGCGCCCACAATCGGCAATACCACCTTGCTGGGCGATGACAGTTCCCCGTGCAGGACTTCGCGTTTGATTTCCAGACCGACCGTGAAAAAAAACACGGCCATCAGACCGTCGTTGATCCAGAGCAGCAGGGGCTTGTGGATACTGAGCTTGCCAATCACAATGGCCACCGGCGTATCCAGCAGGGCGTTGTACACATAGGCTAGATTGCTGTTTGCCAGCAAAAGCGCCAGCATCGTCGCCACCATCAGCAGGATGCCGCTTGCCGATTCCAGCTTGAAAAACCGTTGCATTGCTGTGGCCATTCCAAACCTCATTATTTGTTGCACATAATCAACAGCATAACCCATCGACATAACATGCCAAGTAAAATCGGCTCGCCGAAGAGCATAAAGTGTCGCGCCGGGAACATGGCAACTGCTTGAATTTAAACCAGTCCAGCATAGAGTTAAGGCTTCAACCCAGGAGTATCGCTATGGCATTACCTGCAATTTTCGACCGTCTGCGTCTGCCCGTTATCGGGTCCCCGCTGTTCATCATTTCCAATCCCGATCTGGTGATTGCCCAGTGCAAGGCCGGCATCGTCGGTTCTTTCCCGGCCCTGAACGCCCGCCCCGGGCCGGTGCTGGAAGAGTGGCTGGAGCGGATCACCCGGGAACTGGCGGAATACGATGCGGCCCATCCGGAAGCACCGTCGGCGCCGTTTGCCGTCAACCAGATCGTGCACAAGTCCAACGACCGCCTGCAGCACGACGTGGAAATGTGCGTGAAGTACAAGGTGCCCATCGTAATCACATCACTGGGCGCCCGTCAGGATGTGAATGAAGCCATCCATTCCTACGGCGGTATCGTGCTGCACGATGTCATCGACCAGAAATTCGCCCGCAAGGCCATCGAGAAAGGGGCTGACGGCCTGATTCTGGTGTGCGCCGGCGCCGGCGGTCATGCTGGCACCCAGTCACCCTTTGCACTGGTGCAGGAAACCCGGGAATGGTTCGATGGCCCGATCATCCTGTCCGGCAGCATCGCCTCGGGCAGCGCGATCCTGGCAGCCCAGGCCCTGGGCGCGGATCTGGCGTACATGGGATCGGCCTTTATCGCCACCCACGAAGCCAATGCGGTGGAAGCCTACAAACAGGCTATCGTCGCCAGCAACGCCGGCGACATCGTGTACTCCAACCTGTTCACCGGCATCCACGGCAACTACCTGCGCTCCTCCATTGAAGCAGCGGGCATGGACCCGGACAACTTGCCGGAATCCGATCCCAGCGCGATGAATTTCGGCTCTGGTGGCAACACCAAGGTCAAGGCGTGGAAGGATATCTGGGGCTCGGGCCAGGGTATCGGCGCCATCAAGGAAGTCACCAGCGCGGCGGATTTCATTGCCAAGCTGACGGCAGAATACAAGGCAGCCAAAGCCCGCGTTTGCGGCAAGTAAGCTGAACCGGGCTGCGTGCCATCCCGCGCACGCAGCCTGTTTCATTTTCAGATACTGATCGACAGCGCGGTATAGATCGAGCGCCCGGCACCGGGCACCGCGATTCCCCACGGCACACCATTGATCGACATGGTGGTGCCCTGTCCCACGTAAGCGCCACCTAGCGGCAAGCTATAGAACTTGTCGAACAGGTTTTCCACGCCGACTTCCAGCTGCACCTGCTGCCACTCATAGCGGCTGCGCAGGTTGTACAAGGTGTAGGACTTGGTGGCGATCTCGTTGCGCACATCGGACACATCCTCCTTGGCGCTGACATGCTGGGCTTCAAAAACGTTGCTCCAGCCGCCGAGGCTGTGGGTCAGCATCAGCTTTTCGTTCAGCGGCATGATGTTGTAGAGGTCGTCCTTGCTGTCTTCGTTTTTGCCACGGGTGTAATCGATCAGCCCGCTCAGGGTCAGACTGCCAGCCTGCGCAGCATCCACCAGCACCACTCGACCGGAAACGTCCACACCGTACAGGCGCGCTGTCTGGTTGGTATAGCGCAACACGTTGAACTGATCTTCCACGCAAACGCCATTGCACACCGCGTCGATATAATTTTCCACCCAGGTGGAATACGGCGTGACCGTCAGCTGCCAGCGTTTCTGGTCAGCATCATGCCAGTCGGCGGACAGACTCAGGGTGCGGGCCTCCTCCGGATCCAGATCGACCGTGCCCACATAACCGTTACCGTCACCCACGAAATTGTTCATCACTGCCGCCATGGTCCAGGTGGACCAGGTGTAGCGCTCATACAGATTGGGGGAACGGGTTTTCTGCGCCAGGGCGACTTCGTAACGGGCATTGGCGTTGGGCACGAAGCGCACCAGGAAGGTGGCATCCCAGTTTTCATCGGTCTGCTGATGGTTGCGTGCATTGAACGCCATCATGTCGGCATACTGATTACCCATGGCCATCGGCGAGGTGTTATAGCCCTCGGCATCACCGGCATCCATGCGCACCAGCTCATGCCGCAGGCCCATGGAGGATTGCCACTGCTCACTGAAGGTAGCGTCCCACTCGGCGAATACCGCGTAACGATCACGTTCGCCGTCGCGGATATTCCAGAACGTACCGGGCGACATCATGCCACCCGAAGGCGGCCAGAAATCATCGAGGTCATAGGCCACGTACTCCATACCCAGACGCAACACATCCTGATCCGTCAGCGCGATATCACTACCCAGCTTGACGCCCAGTGTTTCACCTTCGGTTTCCATCGGCATGCCGGACGCGCACGTCATACCAATCGGGGAGCATGGAAAGCCACCCGCCGACGCCGCGCCATACCAGAAACGTTTGTCGTCACCAAAATCCATTTCATGGCGGGTCTTTTCCTGGAACACCTGCGCACGCCACTGGCCCCACTCCCGTTCCTGGGTGTAACGCAGATTGAACTGGTCACTCTTGTTACCCGTCATGTCCATGCGCTGGTTGGGAAAATTTTCGAACGGAATGTTCTGGTGAGATGCCTGCAACTCCACCAGATGAACATCCTGCTGCAGCGCCAGACTCAGCGACTGGTTGATGGCCTCATAGGCGGTGGAACCCACTTCGTCTTTCGGCAGGGTGTGACCAGGCCGACCGGTTTCGGTGAAGTCTTTAAAATCGTCGGCGGCATGATAGTTGGCTGACTCGGATGCGGCGCCGTCATAGCGCACACTGACCTGGCCCGTGGCAAAGGTGGCATTGGCGTGGGTGCCACGGGCATGGCCGTTACTGCGATAGAACCCACCCACTTCAGCCTCGGTGAGCGTTTCGTTTTTGGCAGCGAAACGGGGCTTTTCCGCTTCCACCACAACAGATCCACCGATGCTGTCGCCACCCACACTCACCGGCGTCACACCCGCATAGACCTGCACCTCACCTACCTGGCGTGGATCAAGGTAAGACAGCGCCGGATTCATGTGATTGGGGCACGACGAGGTCAGGTCCATGCCGTTCACCAGCGTACGCACGCGGTCATCCGCCATGCCGTGGATCACGGGCAGGCTGGACACGCCGCCAGCACCTGACAGATTCACCCCTGGCAGATCCTGCAACAGGCTGGCA